>NZ_AUHC01000036.1 GCF_000422985.1 Erythrobacter cryptus DSM 12079 | reverse complement strand
ACGCGATACGACAAACGCGCCGACAACTTCCTCGCCGCTGCCAAACTCTTCTCAACTCGCCTATGGATCGCAGCTAATGAGTCCACGGCTTAGGCACCATGCTCGCCCCTACACATTGGCGGTTTCAATGAAACAAAGTACGGCCAAGCCAATCAGATTGGCGCATCAAAGGCGAGGGTTTTCCGAGGTGTCGACCTGATGGCTGCGCCGGACCACTTTGGCCAACAGCAGGCCGCGGCAGCTCAGCAGCGACTGCGCACTATTGGAGATGACGGCAATCCTCATGACAGATAGCCTTCCGGGTTCTGTGCCTGCCAGCGCCAATGGTCGGCTAGCATCTCATCCAGACCACGACTGGTGCGCCAACCCAAGTCTGCTGCGGCGCGCGCTGGATCGGCCCAGCATTGTGCCGTGTCGCCCGGACGGCGCGGCGCGATCCTCCAAGGTAGCGGCCGGTTGATCACCCGCTCAATCCCCCGGATCACCTCAAGCACGGAATGGCCCCGTCCGGTACCTAGGTTCCATACGTGATATCCTGTTCGATCCGCCAGATACTTCATCGCCACCAGATGCCCCTGCACCAGATCCATGACGTGGATATAGTCGCGTATGCCCGTGCCGTCCGGGGTCGGATAGTCATCGCCGAAGATCACCAGTTCAGGATACCGCCCCACTGCAACCTGCATCGCATAGGGGATCAGATTGGCCGGCACACCCCGCGGATCCTCGCCGATACGTCCCGACGAATGGGCGCCTGCAGGGTTGAAATACCGCAGTACTGCCACCGACCAGCGCGAATCGGCGGCGCAAAGATCGGCAAGCACCTGTTCCACCATTCGTTTCGACCTGCCATAGGGGCTGGAGGGGGCCAGTGCCGAGGTCTCGGTCAGCGGCATTAGCACCTGATCACCATAGACCGCCGCCGTCGAGCTGAAGACCAGCCGGAAGACCCCAGCCGCTGCCATGGCCCGCACCAAGGTGACGCTGCCGCCAAGATTGACATCATAATAGGCAAGCGGGTCTGCGACACTCTCGCCCACGGCCTTCAGTCCGGCGAAATGCAGTACGGCATCGATGTGGTGTCGGTCAAATATCTGCCTTAGCAGGGTGCCATCGCGGATGTCACCGCGCCAAATCGTCACCCGTTCCCCTGTCAACTCTTCCACCCGGGTGATCGCCTCGGGTGAGCTGTTGGAGAAGTCGTCAAGCACGACTACCTTATGCCCCGCCTCAAGACAGCAAAGCAGGACATGTGACCCGATGTAGCCGGCGCCCCCGGTCAGAAAAATGGTCATGGACATCTCATTCGGCCTTCTTTGTCTGCCACCGCTTGTGACTTGCCCTCGCTGTTCCCGCGGTCATAACGCGGATCTGTCAATCTAATATTCGCGCTGCCCCACAGGCACAAGCGCGCCGGGCGGGACGCTTCCATCTTGCAGGAACGCCCGGCGCGCTTGTGCCGGCGTTCGGTTCCCCAGAGATGAGTGCGGCCTGACATTGTTGTAGTCGTAGCGCCAGACCGCCAACTTGCGCCGGGCATCGGCGAGGCTGTCGAACAGCTCCTCGTTGAGCAGCTCGTCGCGCAGCGACCCGTTGAACGATTCAATGAACGCATTCTGCT
>NZ_AUHC01000035.1 GCF_000422985.1 Erythrobacter cryptus DSM 12079 | reverse complement strand
GTATCCATCCGGTGAAGGCCGCACCCGTTTCAGTTAGCGGTCACTGGGTTTGATGATGCGTTTTGCTGCGGCGTTACGACGAGCGGCGATCCGGCCGAGGATGCCGTTGATCGGGAAGACATCGAGTTCGTCTGGATCGTAGTCGTCGAGCCATTCGCTGACATCGGCGTGATCTGGATGGTCCGGATCGTTTCTCGCCTCGAGCATTTCGTAGAACCCCGGGATGCCGCCGCAGTCCTCGGGAGGGCAGTTGCGCTCACCGGCGATGAAACGCGGATATGCCGTGGAGCGATCCCCAGCTCGGACATCCCTGATGATCAAACTGTGTTCCCAGTAATCGCCGAAATCATAGACATAATGAATCCGGGTAGTGCCGGGAGCAAGCACATCGCGCAGTCGTGTGCGGGAGGCGACCTTGCGGGGAGCGGTCCCCCAGTCCTCGTCCATGGGCAGGCCGTAGGTCTGGTGATCGATGACCATCTCCCAGAGGTGATAGTCGAGCCATCCCATGGCGGTCTGGACGATCTCGTGCAGCACCTTGAGGGTGATGGAGGTTGGGACTTCGAGCTCTCGCCAGATGAGCGGGTCGGAATCGTTCAGCTCGATACGCAGCGTGGCGATCTCGGTAAAACTGTCGATGGCGCTTTGGCGGGTCATGCCGCCTGCGATAGCAGACCTTCACTCTTGCGCCAGTTCCAAGGCAGCAGCTGATCGAGCCTGGTGGCGGGATGATCGGCGATGCGAGCGAGGACATCGGCGAGCCAGGCCTGCGGATCGACATCGTTGAGCCTGGCGGTCTGGATCAGGGTGTAGATGATGACGGCACGCTGGCCGCCGCGATCGGATCCGCAGAACAGCCATGCCTTGCGGCCAAGCGGGATGCAGCGGAGCGCGCGCTCAGCTGCGTTGTTGGTGAGGCAGATCCGGCCATCGTCGAGGAAGCGGGTGAACGCGTCCCAGCGCTTGAGCATGTAGAAGCAGGCCTTGGTCAGATCATGGCCGCGCGATAGCTTGGCGACCTGCTCGGTCAGCCAGGTGTGGAGCTCGGCCATGAGCGGCGCGCTGAGTTCCTGGCGAACTGCAAGCCGCTCGGCCGGGCTCTTGCCGTTGATGCCGCGCTCGATGTCGAACAGGGCATCGAGGCGCTGCACGGCTTCGAGCGCGATCGGATAGATCATGGCGGCGCTCTGTCCGCGACTCTTCTTGCGGGCCGAGCTTACGACATCGGCCAGCTCGAAGAACTTGCGCCTCGCATGGGCGAAGCAGCCTGCCTCGAGCACGGGGCCGGGGTCGCGTCCTTCGCGATAGAGGTCGTTGTAGCCGCTATAGGCATCGGCCTGTAGGATCCCGGACCAGCCTGCGAGATGGGCTTGCGGGTGCTCGCCGCGCCGATCGCGCGAGTAGTGGAACAGCGCCGCCGGTGGATCAGACCCGGCGAACGGCCGATCATCGCGGACGTAGACCCATAATCGGGCCACATCGGTCTTGCCCTTGGCCATGACCGGCACGGTGGTATCGTCGCCGTGGATGCGGTCTGCAGCCAGAACGTGCGCCTCGATCAGCTTGTAGATCGGCATCAGCGCGTGAGCAGCGGCGCCGACCTGATCGGCCAGGGTCGAGAGACTGAGCGGCACGCCTTCGCGAGCGAACCGCTCGGCCTGACGGTTGAGGGGCTGATGCTGC
>NZ_AUHC01000034.1 GCF_000422985.1 Erythrobacter cryptus DSM 12079 | reverse complement strand
TCAAAACGACGGCGCATATCCAAGGCTCCTTTCCCGAACCTTGAATCAATCACTTGCCGTCCACGCAAGCCAGTTTATGAGTTTACGGCCTAAGCGGCTAAGCGCCTACCCGAAGAAGCCCAAGAGCGAGGGCTGATCGCGAAGCCGGGCTTACGCGGCGAGGGGCGTCGCGACTGTTGGTGTCGCAAAGTGCATAATCGCCCTAATTTTCCAGCCCACTCAAGGTCAAATTGAATTAGGGGTTCAAGAAACATGCCATTTTTTTTCGGCCATGGGTGACGTTCTGATGTAAATAAGGGGCCAATTAGCATTGGCGCCATTCTGTCGACATCAGGCGTAGGTATTTCTTTTGAATTTATTGGATATGCCCATGCAATGAGTTTAAGCATTTCGTAAATGTCTTCAAAAGGGTAATTTATGTCAAAATCTTCGCGATCTTTATAGTTGCCCTCAATTGATTTGAGATACGAAGATAAATTGATTGATCTCTCAATCAAATCATTGGCAAATTCAAAATCCTGAGTGCGTTCGCAAATATTATTCTTCTTCTTCTTCATCAAATACACCTCCGAATATAATTAACAGCAGAAATTAATTCATGGACCTCAAATCAGATTTGTCGGCATCGGTGGCAGTAAAATCAATAATCTCGCTGGTCGTGTCCGTCAATATGGTTTAAATTCGGGTGTGGCCAGCGGGCGGCATTTTCACGCGGCCTTTGGTGTAATCTGTAGAAGCCAAACTGGAAGGCTTGCGGGGTCGTGTCGCGAATTCTGTGGAAATTCCTGGCGGCGCGCTCCGGGCATGAGAAGGCTCCGTTTTTCAGGCGGCGAGGTCAAGGGGCATGGGCTCGATGGGCTGAGAGAGGGTTTCCCAGCCGTCGACCTTGCGCATCTGGATCTGGCCGGAGGCGAGCAGCGCCCAGAGCAGCATCGGCACGGTCTCGGCACAGGGCAGCACGGTTTGGGTCTTGATGCGGCGGCGGAACTCCTCGTTCAAGCGCTCGATGGCGATGGTGGTCCGGGCGGACTTCCATTGCGATGGATCGAGGCGTGTGAAGGTGAACAGCCTGGCCCCAGCTTCTTCGAGGCTTTCGGCCACCGCCCGGCACTTCAGGCGCCACTTTCGCAGGAAGGCCTTGCGGCGGCGCTCGACCTCGGCGGCGGTGTCGGGGTAGACCATATCCCGGTAGTCCTCGGTCAGCTCGTCGTGCATGTGCTTGGGGGCGTGCGCCAGCAGGATGCGGTGCTTGTGAACCGTGCAGCGCTGGATCGGAAGCTCATCGCCCCACAACCCCACGAGCGCGGCCTCCAGCCCTGGTGCGCCGTCGACGATCACGAATTCGGGCCGCCTCAGGCCGCGGGCATCAAGATCATCGAGGAACTGCCGCCAGGCCGCCGTGCTCTCCCCGCCCATATTCCTGATGGATAACAGCACCGTATGCCCGTCGCGGCGCACGCCGATGGCGGCCAGCACCGAGATGTTCGTGGCTTTCCGATCCAGCTTGGTCTTGATCACGGTGCCGTCGAGGATCAGGCGAACGATGTCCTCGTCGGCCAGGCTGCGGGCACACCAGGCGTCCCAGTCGACCTTCACCTTGCGCCAGGCGCGGCTGACCACGTCTTTGCTGACGGCGCCCTCGAACAGCCCGAACAGCGCCCGCTTCACGCGCCGCGTGTTGGTGCCGGCGAGATAGACCGCGGCGATCAGGGCCTCGGCTTTCTTCGTCAGCCGCTTATAACGGGGAAGCGCCTTCGACCGCCATTCTGTCACCTGACCTGCGTCATCCTCGATCCGGGCGCGCGGCACCCGCACCGTTTCCGTCCCAAAGGTGCCGGTGAGTTGCCGTTCACGGTGTCCGTGGCGATAGCCTTTCGCCGAGCCCTCGCTCCGACCGTAGCGAAGGCGGCCGAGAAAGTCCGCCAATTCCTCTTCGAACACGGCTTCGATGGTCGCGCGGACGTTGGCCCGCAGTCGTCCTGACCTGCCCCCCGCTGGCTCCCTCGATTTGATGTAGAGTCTGCCCTGAGCGAAGGAGCAGATGAATGAGGAAGAGTCGTTT
>NZ_AUHC01000033.1 GCF_000422985.1 Erythrobacter cryptus DSM 12079 | reverse complement strand
ATCCTGACCCAGCTCAGCCAGCCTCCGCCGCCAACATGCCCCCACTGCCGTAGACGATGGCGACGATTGATCCTTAGAAATCTGCCAAAGTAGTGTTAGGTGAGCGCGATGTCGGGTGTATTTTTCTTTCTTCATGCTGACAAGGTGATAGCGTGCGTCCACATGGTGCACCTCACCAATGACGCCCGAGGCGAGATTGGAGAGCAGATAAAGCCCGGCCCCGCCGACATCGTTGATCGTGACGTTGCAGCGAAGCGGCGCATTGATCTCATTCCACTTTGAGGATATAGTGGATCCTACCGATCCCGCTGGCTGCCAGGTTTTTGATCGGCTCGGCGCTGATCGCGTTGACGACGAAATCGATCGTCTCCCACCACGCCTTGAACGTGGCGAAGGCCGCATCGAGCGACATTATTCGCGAAACATCGCATAAATACGGTGAAATCGCTGCCGAGCTGCTTGGCAAGCGGGATCACCCGCTTGACCAGCACCTCGCCCTTATAGAAGGAGGCGAGGTCAATCCCCTGTTCCCTTAGCTTGCGGGCACTCCTAGGTCAGCGACTTGTCATTGGCAAGCGCTATTATGAGGCCGCGCTTTCCTGCCATTAATCCGCTCATTCCAGCTTCTTCTCGCTTGTCTCGCTGAGCGACAATCGTTCTTGCGCCAGCGCCCGCGTTCGCAGATCGTCAGCCCGGGCAAGGGCCTCGTCACTCTGCCGCCGCGCCTGCGGCCAGGCTTGCCACCCAGCGCCCGGCCATGAAGGCCGCAAAGGCAAGCCCGATGGCCATCAGCCGGCCGATATTGTCGATCAGCAGCCCGAGCGCCTGTCCGAGCGGGCCGGAGCGGCGGGTAAGCTCGGCAAGGCCATCGGCGATTGCGGTCAGCACCGGGGCAGCAGCCACGGTCAGCTGGTTGACCAGCCCCTGCCAGACCAGCTGCAGCCGGGCGATGGCATCGCCCGCTTCCTCGATGGCAGCGGCATCGGTCTGCGAGACCGCCACCCCGAAGTCGGTCACATCCCGCGCGGCCTGCCTGAGCGTGGCCGTATCGATCCGCATGAAGGCGAGCGCAGCCCGGTTGCCGAACAGGTCGCTTGCCACCGCTGCCCGCTCGGCGGGCGGCACGAAGCGCTCGAGTGCGGCGCGGATGGCAATGATCCGCTCGTCGACCGGCAGGGCCTGGAGCGCCTCGGCCGAGAGCCGCAGGCGCTGCAGCGCGCTCACCGCCGTGCCACTGCCGGCGGCCGCCTCGCTCAGGCGGCGGGTGAGCTGGAAGGTCGCCTGCTCGATCTCCCCCATCGACACGCCGGCAAGCTCACCCGCCCATTGCAGCGTCTGCACGCTGGCGACCGTGGTGCCGATCGACTGGGCGAGCTTGGCCTGGGAGTCGACGAGCTCGAGGCCGGAGCGCACCATGGCCACCACCCCGGTGGCAAAGGCTGCGGCCATGGCAGCCGCGGCGATGCGGATGCGGGCCTGCAGCGCCGCCGTGCGGTCGCTGGCCGCGTCCATGCCGCGCGCGAGGCGCTGGGTGCTGCGCTCGCCGGCCT
The DNA here is from genome assembly GCF_000422985.1 of Erythrobacter cryptus DSM 12079. Classification (GTDB taxonomy): domain Bacteria; phylum Pseudomonadota; class Alphaproteobacteria; order Sphingomonadales; family Sphingomonadaceae; genus Erythrobacter; species Erythrobacter cryptus. Next base: position 622 of record NZ_AUHC01000033.1, on the reverse strand, counting down.
CGCCGATCCCCTCGAGCTCAGCGCGCACCTCGCGCCCGCCCACCACCGCAAGGCGAACCGAGACGCGTTTGTCAGCCATGGGCCGGGATATCCTTGCTTTCAGGCAAAGCCGAAGGGCACAAAGGAGAGGTATGGCAGGTGCGGCATCAGACTATGACAGCGACGGGCGTTCTCTCGAAAAGGTTCACGCTCACGGTTCCGGAAAGCATACGAGCAATGCAGGGCTGGCAGCCGGGGCAACGGTTTGCCCTTGTGCCGAAAGGCTCCGGCGTCTTGCTGATGCCGGTGCCCGACAAGGCAAGCCTCGAAGGCATGGCGAAGGGCGCAAGGGCCGAGAACTTCCGTGACCGGAGCGCGTGACCGGCGCTCCTCACCCCTCGGCTGCGATCTGCGCATTGATGGCGCGCACCATCATGGCCTCGATCGCGGGCAGGAACTCGGCTGCGGCGCGCCGGTCGATGCCGAGCGCCTCGGCCATGGCAAGCGCTGCGGCCATGTCGAGCCCGATGACGGCACCGGGCACTGCCCGCAGCTGGCCGGACAGGCGCTGCGCCAGATCCCAGACCAGCCAGCCCTCGAGCGTATGCGGGCGGTTCAGGACGGCAGGGCACTGCCCGCAGGC
>NZ_AUHC01000032.1 GCF_000422985.1 Erythrobacter cryptus DSM 12079 | reverse complement strand
GATCAGCTGCGGATCGAAGCTGCCCTGCCGGTCGCGCGGGATCTCGATCTCGATCTTACCGGTGTCCGTGGCAACCGTCTTGCGGCCATAGCCATTGCGGCTGTTGCCAGCCTGCTCTTCGTGGCCGAGATGATGATCCATCTCGGCATTAAGCGCGCGTTCGGCCAAGGCCTTCTTCAGCGAATCCAGCAAGCCGCCTTGCTGCAAGGCCGCAGCAGCATCACCGCCAGCCAAAAGTTGATCCAGCAAATCAGACGGGATCACAGGTTCTTTGCGTCGAGACATAGTGGGACTCCTTCTTACCCATTATGCCCGCCCACACACGAAATTCCTGACAGTCCGCCAGGGTGAGCGATACAGCCAAACTTGGTTTATCATCCAAGGCGACAGGCCTACCCCTTCCGGCCAGTAAGGTAAGCGATCGCATCATCGTCGTCGTGATCGTTTGCAGATCCCGGCTGATTGTCATTTCCGACCGGCTTGGCCTTACGGCCTTGCCAGTAACCCACAAGCGTCCTTGATGGTGGCGTTTTCCCGATCGCTCTGATCATCATGGCAGTCTGCTCGCCATTCGATACACGCCGGTTCTGTTCCTTCCAGGCTAGCTCCATCGCATAGCGGTGCACGTGCGCTCCTGAGATGTGCTTATGAACGCCACGCTCAGCGCTCCGCATGCGCTCGAAGAAGCTTTCCGCCATGTTGGTGCAGGCGCCGTCATGTGAGAAGTGCTCGGAGTGGTTGATCCGCTTCGTGTTGAAGAGCAACTGGAGCGGTTCCCACTGCGGGCTCATATCGGCATGCACAACCGTATCAGGCAGTAGGATGTTGCGGGCGATCTCGATCGCATCCCCTTCCTTGGGCAGCAGGAAGGTGCGGAGCTTACCGGTTTTGCCTGTCTGTGGATCATCCCGTTCGCGCATAACGACGATCAGCTTCTGGCGCTTCTTGGCTGCAGCCTTGTTCTTGCGCTTGAACTCCTCCCACAACTTCTTGCTGTTCGGAAGGCGGGGCAAGCTCCCGCCAAATACAGCACCGTCGATTTCGACCACACCGGCAAGCTGTGCCGTTTCGCCATCTTGCCCCAAGGCATCTCTGACTTTCTGCAAGAGCACCCACGCGGACTTGTAGGTGATATCCAGTTCGCGGGAGAGGCGACAGGCTGACACGCCCATGACGCCGTTCGCAAAGATCACGCATGCCGCCAGCATCTTGCGGAAGGGTAGCTTCCTGTCCTTGAAGATCGTGCCGCTGGTGAGCGAAAAGGACTTGCGGCAGCTGATGCAACGCCACTTCTTGTCGTCGTCCAGCTCCCAATGCTCAAACCCACCGCAATGAGGGCAGATGGGTTTGCCGCCATTTGCATCCCAGATGATCCGCTTGAGTTTGGCGTAGGCGCGCTTCTCCGACATCGAGGCAACGGACAGGATGCTGACCGTTCGTGCCTGTGGAGAAAGGAGGAAATGCTGCGCCATGAAATGTGATGCTCTACGTCATCACATATGATTATGGCCTGTGCTTGTCCAGCGAAAATAATCAAATTTAGTGATGCCCGCCATCGTTTTGGATTGCACCTGGCTTTGCGATCGCGCTGAAGTCTCCTACAAGGTGGTTAGGGTCACGATGGAGTGCACACGGTGTCGAGCGACGAGAAAGTCTGGGAAGAGCTATTGAAGAACACCCTGCGGGGGGCCATGATGAGCAAGGGCGTCTCTTATGCCGCTTTGGCAGAACGGCTGTCGGCAATCGGCGTCGAAGACAACGAGCTTAACCTTCGAAACAAGGTCAGCCGGGGCAGGTTCACCGCCGTCTTCCTGATGCAGTGCCTGCACGTGCTTGGTGTCGAGTGGATCCATCTCCCCAAAGATCTAGGGGAGGCGACAGGCAAATACGGCGCACAGTTTCTCTCCAAGAAAAGCCCGATGGGGCAGGCGTCTGAAAAATCGCCAGAAAGCTGAAAATTTGGTTTGGTCCACTTTCATCCTAAAAGGCGTATCGGGCACTCTTGACGCCCAAGAACATATAGAGAACAATTGGTGTTGAAGGAGTTTGGCAATGAAAGCAGCCCCGGACACAATCCGAACCACAAAAGCGAAGCCGGTCATCAAATGGGCTGGTGGTAAGGGGCAGCTTTTGGCTGATCTTCATCGTCGCAAGCCCGAAAGGTTCACACGCTACATCGAGCCGTTCATTGGAGGAGGGGCGTTTTTCTTCGATCTGATGCCCGACCAGGCGATCATCGCCGACTCTAACCCCGAATTGGTTAACCTCTATCGTTGTCTTCGCGACGATTACACCTCAATCCTGAGCCATCTCAACACGTTCAAAAACCAAGAGCATTTTTATTACGCGATCCGATCAGAAAAATTCGAAAGACTCGAGCCTTTCTACGCTGCAGCCCGAACAATCTTCTTGAACCGAACCTGTTTTAATGGCCTCTACCGCGTCAATAAAAGGGGTGAATTCAATGTCCCTTTCGGTAAATACAAGAACCCTAATTTCTGCGATCCCGATGCCCTACGAGCCGCATCCAATGCGCTTCAAGGGGTGACAATCGAGGAAGGTGATTACCGGTATGTCCTGAAGAAACATGCAAAGGCGGGGGATTTCATCTTTCTGGACCCACCATATCTTCCAATCTCCAAATATGCTGACTTTAAGCGCTACACAAAAGAACAATTCTATGAGGAGGACCACAGGGATTTGGCTGCTGAAGTCCGCCGCCTTCAGAAGATCGGTTGCCACGTGGTGCTCACCAATTCCAACCATCCGCTAGTTCATGAGCTCTATAGGGGTTTTGACATCGAGGTTGTGCGCACAAAGCGAAATATCTCGTCGCGGGGATCTTCTCGCCTGGGAGAAGACGTGATTGTAACGGCTAAGCCTATTGCTCGGGCAAGACTGAAGCTCGTGCCAGAACCGCTTCCCGCTCAAGTTGAGGCCTATCCTTCGACGCGTTACATGGGTTCAAAGGAAAAACTACTGCCCCACATCAAGGCGGTGCTAGATAACTTCGAGTTCAATTCCGAAGTCGATCTCTTCGCCGGCTCAGGTATTGTTGGATACATGATGAAGGCTATGGGCAAGGAGGTCGTTTCTAACGACTACATGGCAATGAGTGCGACCTTCGCTCGGGCTATGATCGAAAATAGCACTGTAACGCTCGATCAACGCGATATCGATAGTCTCTTTGACCCCAACCCTAACGCTTCGACATTTGTGCAGGAGACGTTCGAGGGGCTCTATTACACGAATGCCGAGAACGCGGTCATTGATCTTGTGCGATCAAACATTCAGACCATTGCAAACCCGGTAAAGCGTTCTCTGGCGCTTTCGGCACTGATGCGTGCATGCCTTAAGAAGCGGGCGAGGGGGATTTTTACCTACACAGGGTTGCGCTACGACGACGGTAGAGCTGATCTTGCGATGTCGATGGAGGAGCAAATCAGGCGCGCTGCTGATGCTGTGAACGCTGCAGTTTTCGATAATGGAAAGACCTGTAGCGCTAGAAACGGCGATGCGATGACGTTCCGTAAGCAGGTCGATTTGGCCTATATTGACCCCCCTTATTACAGCCCGCTTTCGGACAATGAGTATGTCCGGAGATATCACTTTGTTGAAGGCCTCGCTCGTGACTGGCAAGGTGTCGATATTCAATGGCATACGAAGACACGCAAATTCAAGAGCTATCCCACGCCCTTTAGTTCGAGGGTGGGTGCGAGCGAAGCATTTGATGCTCTTTTCCGCCGCCTACGTAACAGCATTCTGGTTGTTTCCTATTCTTCTAATTCTGAACCAGGGCGTGACGAAATTGTTCACCTAATGTCAAAATATAAAGACCGCGTCGAAGTCGTAGAGGTGGATTATCGATATTCCTTCGCTAACCAGCGTCAGGCAGAAGGCATGCGTAATGACGTTCAGGAATACATCTTCGTAGGCTACTGACTCATGCTTTGGCACATTGGCAACACGACCGTTCGAACTCCGTATCGCCTAGCTGAGGCATTGCGGGTTCTTGCATCATCTCCCCTCGCTGGCAATCTTAGTGGAAGAGACCAAGAGCAAGTTTTTGCCGAATTGCTCCACTACAGCGACGTAGTCGAAGTAGCCCGGATTGCGGAGGGTGCGGATGCATCCGATCTAGCACTACTTTGGCAGAAGTGCATTTTCTGGATTCCCAAGAGTCGCTTATGGTGATTCATATGGTGCCAGCTTTTGGAGGCTGGCGATGGCG
>NZ_AUHC01000031.1 GCF_000422985.1 Erythrobacter cryptus DSM 12079 | reverse complement strand
GCAGCGACGGGCTTGGCGCGGTGGTCCGTGACATGCTCGCAGCCGAACGGGAGCTTGCCGCATGAGCGATCCGACCACCCTCCGCATCGTCATTCCGCTCGCCATCCGCAAGCGCAATGGGCGGCCGAAGATCCTGCCGCCAGCCGATCGGGCGCCGGATATGGGCGGAGTGGACCCGCATGCCCTGAAGGCAATCGCCCGCGCATGGCGCTGGCGGCGGCAGCTGGAATCCGGCGCCGCTTCCACCATCCAGGATATCGCGGCGGCCGAGAAGCTCTCCGACCGCTATGTCGGCCGCCTGGTGCGGCTCGCCTATCTGTCACCCGAGGTGCTTGAGCACCTCGTCATCCACCGCATGCCACCGGCGCTGTCGCTTACCGACCTCATCGCCCTTGCCGACCGGCCGTGGACGGAGCAGATGGGGATAGTGTTTGAGGGACTGGCTTAACCGGCACAGCAGGAGAGTTTTGCCACATCCTTGTCGAATGTCTGGGCGGCCAGCTTCAACCCTTCAACAGTGGTCAGGTAGGGGAAGATCATCTCTCCGAGTGCCTTCGTGGTCAGGCCGAACTTGAGCGCCAGCGCCAGCGTCTGGATGCTGTCGGCGCCCTCGGGCGCCATGATGACGCCGCCCAACAGACGATCGGTATTTGCATCTGCAACCAGCTTGATCAGTCCGCGCGTGTCACGGGCGGCCAGCGCGCGCGGCACCTGGTCGAGCGGCACGATGGACGTCTTGACGTCATGTCCGGCGGCCTGTGCCGCCGCCTCGCTCAAGCCAACGCCCGCCACCTGCGGGTCGGTGAACACCACCCAAGGCATTGCGCTGTTGTCATAGACGAGGCTATTCCCGTTAAGCGCATTGAGCGCCGCCAGCTTGGCACCATAGGCGGCCATGTAGACGAACTGGTCGCGGTCGGTCACGTCGCCGGCCGCATAGACGCCCGGCTTCGACGTGCGCATGCGGTCATCGACGACGATGGCGCCACGGCCGTCCTGAGCAATGCCCGCTTCGTTCAAGCCCAGCGCTTCGGTATTGGGCGTGCGCCCCGTGGCGACCAGCAGCCGCTCCGCCTTCAGTTCGATCAGTCTGCCATCATCCTTGACGCAGACGGTCACGCCCGTCTCGTCTTCACGGCAGGCATCGTAGGCAATGCCGCAATGGAGGGCGATGCCTTCAGCGCGGAAAGCCGCCGCCAGGGCTTCGGAAACCTCGGGCTCCACTTGCGGCAGAAGCCGCGACCGGCAGATGACGGTCACGGCGACGCCCATGCGCGCCATCATCTGCGCAAGCTCCGCGCCGATATAGCCGCCGCCGATGACGATCAGGCTCCTCGGCAGATCTTCCAGCGCCAGTAGCGTCGTGCTGGTCAGGTAGTGCACCTTTTCGATACCCGGGATCGGCGGCACGGACGGGCGCCCACCCGTGGCGATGATGGTCTTGCCGGCGGCGATGGCGTTGCCGTCCACGATGACGCCCCCACCGTTCAGCCGCGCCGCGCCTTCGATATACGCGATGCCGTTATATGCGGGCAGCAGGTCGGCGTATTTCTTCTGCCTCAACGTCGAGACAAGGTCGTCCTTGGCGGCGATCAGGCGCCGCCAGTCATCCACCTGTGCTTCCCCTGACAGGCCCGGAAACCGGCCCGCCGTCCGGGCGCCGTGCAACGCCTCGGCCGCCCGGATCATGGTCTTCGATGGCACACAGCCGACATTGACGCAGGTGCCGCCGATGGTCCCATGGCCGATCAGCGCCACGTTGGCGCCCTGTTCGGCCGCCGTGATGGCGGCGGAGAAGCCCGCCGACCCCGCGCCGATGACGGCGAGGTCGTAGCTTGTCCGGGATCGTGCGTTGGGGGTGCAGCAGTCCGCCATGTCAGGCTCTTTCCTTGTTCGTCTGAATATCCGTATCGCAGCAAGCCGCCGCGCGGCTCTGCCGCCACAGGCCGTAGGCCGCCACGCCGAGGAACAGCACGAGCGCGGGCAGCAGCACATAGTCGAGTCCGCCAACCCACGCCGAAAGGCCAACCGCACCGAGGGCAATGACGAGCACCGGCGTGGCGCAGCAGATCGCGGCGATCGCGGCCCCGACGATACCGGTCTTGAGGATCGTTGCGTCTTTCATCGGTCTCAGCCCTTGACCGCGGCCGGATAGCCCGCGTTGGTGGAAGCTGCGGCAATGGCGTCCGCGTTCGTCACCGATGGGTCGAAGACCACCGTCGCCGTCTTGGCGTCGAAATCCACCGCCACCGACTTCACGCCAGGAACGCCTTCCATCGCCTTCCTCACCGTGACGGGGCACAAGGCGCAGGTCATGTTCTCGACAGCGAAGGTCCGGGTCTGGGTGGCCGGCACCTGTTGGGAGGCGGACTGGGCGCCGGCCGGGGCCACGGCCGTTCCGATGGTCCAGCCGAGTCCGCCGAGGGCCAGCAGGGCAGCAGCGAGGATGAGGGGTCGTTTCATGGCGGTTACTCCTATGTTTGGTCTCAGTAGAAGAGCGGCGCCCACCAGCTGATGGTCAGCGCAAGCAGGACCACCACGGTGGAGAGCCAAAGCGCAGTCTTGGTGATGACGGCCGTTTGCGGCTTGGCGCAGTAGGAACCGTCCACACAGGCGGGCTTGGCTTTGAAATAGACCTGCCGGAAGCCGAGGCCGATGAAGACCAGCGCAATGCCTGCGAAATACGGCTTGTAGGGCTCAAGCGCGGTAAGGTTGCCGATCCAGGCCCCGGAGATGCCGAGCATTACGAACAGCAGCGGCACCACGCAGCAGGTCGAGGCCAGAATGGCGCCGATCACACCGCCCGCCGCAAAGATGTTCCGCTTCCGATCGTCTGCCTCTTCAGCGGCTTGTACCGTCTGGATTCCTGCTTCAGGTGTGCTCATGCGTCATCGTCCTCGCCTTGGTTCTGATTTTAAGATAGGGTCTGTAGTAACTACAGACTCAAGGGGGTTTTTGATTGAATGGGAGATCACGTTTCCGGGAAAGGACTGAAGCGCGCGGACCTTGCGCGGCGCACGGGCTGCAATCTGGAGACCATCCGTTATTACGAGAAGATCGGCATGATGCCCGATCCACCGCGCACCGCATCCGGCTACCGCGTCTATGACGTAACCCACGTTGGGCGTTTGCGCTTCATCCTGCGCGGCCGGGAGCTGGGCTTCTCCATCGAGGAGTTGCGCGGGCTCTTACAGCTCGTAGATCGAGGGACTCAGACCTGCGCCGAGGTGAAGGCGCTGACGGAGCAACATCTTGCGGACGTGCGCGCCAAGATCGCCGACCTGAAGCGCATCGAGAAGGTGCTCGCCGCCACGGCTGCGCAGTGCTCGGGCAAGCAGGTGCCGGAATGCCCGGTTTTGGAGGCGCTGGCATCATAAGCGAGTTTATAGACGGTGCGCGGGAGTTCACGCTCGACTGACCACGTCCTTGATGGTTCTCAGTAATACCCGGCGAAACGCCTACCTCGTGTTCCCTGACCGACGATGCCCACCGGGAAAGCCGCCGCAGAACGCGCGCCGATCCGATAGATGGAACTGGCTGGAAACACTGGCCTTCGCGAAGCCGAACCGGGCCGGACGAGGTTCGCTCGGTTAGAGACGGAGGGCTGTTCGGAGACGGAAATTGGACCCGGCGCCAGTCTCCGAGGCTCGGGCGTCTCGGCTAAGCGCCTTTGAAACAAAAAGAAAAAGGCCCCCAACGGGAGCCTCATCTCGGGTTCGCTACAAGATAATGGCGGAGGGAAAGACATATTTGACAAACTGGCTCGAAGTATGCCCCACATCGCGCCAGTACGCCCTCGTATTAGCACATGAAACTTCGCTTTCGAGGAACTTCTCTGTTCAAGTCGAGAGGTGGGGACATCCCGGTTTTACTGATCCCGCCAGTATTACCTTGATAGTGTTGGCCACCCGCGCCTTCGTCGTATCGCAGTCCAGTTTGCACGAGCGAAGGAAGCGGAAATGAAGGAAACCCATTTGAACCAACTTGAACTGGCCGTCCGCTGGAGGATCAGCCATCGTACGCTCGAGCGGTGGCGCTGGACGGGTGAGGGGCCGAAATTCCTCAAGGTGGGTGGCAGGGTGGTCTATCGCCTGTCCGACGTCGAGGAATACGAGCGGTCGATCGTCCGCTCCAGCACCTCGGACCCCGGCCAGGCTCAGCAGGTAGGCGCTTGACGATGGCCCAGGGATGGCGGTCGACCGAGGCGTCATCGCCATCCCCGCCTTTCACCTTGCTTGCAAACCCTGCCCATTTCGATTGAACTCACACCACTTCTCGGATAGCTTGAACAAAACTCCAGAAACTAGCACTACTTTGGCAGAAGTGCATTTTCTGGATTCCCAAGAGTCGCTTATGGTGATTCATATGGTGCCAGCTTTTGGAGGCTGGCGATGGCGGATGGTTGGCGGGATGAGCTGACGGAGTGGCTTGCGCCCTTTGTGAGGATGTTGGGCGATCGGCGCAGGGCGCGGATGTGCCCGGCCTATGTTGAGGGGTTGATCGGCCCTGGTGACCGCAAGAGTGTGCAGCCGATGGCGATGCGTGCGCCGGGGATCGGCTATGATCAGCTGCACCATTTTATCGGTGGTGCCCTGTGGGACAGCGCGCCACTGGAGGAGG
>NZ_AUHC01000030.1 GCF_000422985.1 Erythrobacter cryptus DSM 12079 | reverse complement strand
GAGGGCATCGCCATCGACCTGCGCAGCGACGGGCTTGGCGCGGTGGTCCGTGACATGCTCGCAGCCGAACGGGAGCTTGCCGCATGAGCGATCCGACCACCCTCCGCATCGTCATTCCGCTCGCCATCCGCAAGCGCAATGGGCGGCCGAAGATCCTGCCGCCAGCCGATCGGGCGCCGGATATGGGCGGAGTGGACCCGCATGCCCTGAAGGCAATCGCCCGCGCATGGCGCTGGCGGCGGCAGCTGGAATCCGGTGCCGCTTCCACCATCCAGGATATCGCGGCGGCCGAGAAGCTCTCCGACCGCTATGTCGGCCGCCTGGTGCGGCTCGCCTTCCTCGCGCCGCAAGTGCTCGAACGCCTTATCATCCACCGCATGCCACCGGCGCTTTCTCTCGCCGAGCTCATCGCCCTTGCCGGCCCTCCGTGGACGGAGCAGATCGAAACGGTGGCTGGGTAGGCTGTATAGCAGGTCCGAAAAATCTCCGTCGCAAGATGATTCAGAGGGGGTTACGTCACAATTACCCCCTCTGATCTGCTGTCAGTCCGTCTTCACGGCAATCCGTTTCACCTTGGCCTCGGCATCGGCAGCCTGCGGCAAGCGGATGGTCAACACCCCGTTGCGGAAACTGGCCTCGGCCTTGTCACCATCCACCCCCGGCGGCAGGGGGATCGAACGCCAGATCGCGCCATAGCTGCGCTCGGACAAATAATAGCCCTTCTTTTCCTCCTGGTGCTCAACCTTCTTCTCGCCCTTCACCGTCAGGGTCTCGTTGGCAATGCTCACCTCGATATCGTCAGGCGACATGCCGGGCAATTCGATCGATACTTCCACGCCCTTGTCGGTCTGCACGACATCGGAGCGTGCCTCGCTTTGGCCCCATGGCCAGTCGAGTTCCCCAAAGCCCTTGCTCATGCGTTTCCAGAACCCTTCGAACACCTGGTTCATTTCGCGCTGCAAGCTGGCAATGGGGTTTGCCTGTTCATCGCTCTGGGCGGTTTGCGGCAGGTCGTCCTTGCTCGCCCAGGGAATGAGATCCTTGATCTTCATGTCATCCTCCCTTGTATTTCAAGCGGTCTTGACCTTGATGCTGCGGGGCCGGGCTTCGGCAAGGCGCGGGACGCGCACGGTAAGAACGCCATTTTTCAGCTCGGCCTCGATCCTCTCGCCATCCAGATCGTCGGACAGCAGGAAGGCGCGCTCGTAATCGCCGGGCAAATATTCCCGGTGAACGAGCTGGAGCTCATCGCTCTCCAGCCCCTGCGCGCGGGCGCGGATGCTGAGCTGTCGATTCTCGAGCGAAACCTCGACATCCTCGGCCGCCACCCCAGGCAGTTCGAGCATCACGGTAAAGCCGTCCCTTGTTTCGAGGATATCGGCCAGCGGGCGCCACACCGGGCGATTGCTGGCCGGTTCCGCCAAGGTCTGAACCGCGGGGTTCTCGTGCGTGGTCATCACCTGATTGGTCATTGCTTTCCTCCCTCCTCACGCAGCGTTGATCGCGATACGGCGCGGCTTGTCCTCGTCGGGACGTGCCACGGCGATGCGCAGCACACCATTGGCAAGACGCGCTTCAACCTTGTTCGGATCGACGCGAAACGGCAGACGGATGGCCCGGGTAAACCGGCCAAAGGCACGCTCACGCCGATGCCAGGTCGCGCCTTCGGTGTTATCGGGCGCCTTGCGCTCTCCAGACAGGGTCAGGACATTGTCCTTGACCTCAACGTCGATGGAATCGGGCTCAACCCCGGGCAGTTCAGCTGTGATCGCGGCTGCCTCTCCGTTCTGCCAGATATTGATGGCGGGAAAAGGAGCGCTTGCGCGGGCCGTTATACGGTCAAGACTATCCGAAAGTCGCCGCATCAAGGCAAAGGGATCAGCCGGATAAAGTGCAGTTCGATAAAGCATCGTCTCATCCTCCCAACAGCGCCCGAACATGGCCGCATAGAGGACGAGTCAGACCGACGCGGCTTAACCGCTTTTATTGTCAGGGCGTTGGCTGGGCGCTTGCTTCCTGTTTCCAGCCAGCCTGCCAATATGGCCAGACCCGCCTCTTGTCATGAACCCCATTCGGGCATTCGCAACAGATAAAGGAAGCGCGTCTGACGATTTCAAGACCCGGACTGAACCCGGGGCCAATGAGCGTTGTTCAGCGCGGATTGTCTGCCGCAGCGATGGTGACCTCAAGGCTCCCACCCGTGCGGTCGAGCCGGCGCAGGCGCAAGGCCAGCAACAGCTGCAACGCGCCGGAAAGGGCCGCATAGAAGGCAATCACCCATCCCAGCGAGATGAGGCTGGCAAGCGGATAGGTAAACAGCAACCAGATCAGCAGGCCGCCGAACACCACCGAAAGCACACCCGAAAGCGCAAGCCAGACTTCGCCGGAGATCTCGCGGCGCAGGCGCACGGCTGCCACCAGTTCGAAGATCCCTGTGGTGACTGACCAGAACACCAGGCTCCACCAGAACAGCAAAGCGAGGGCAATGGTGGCGATGAGCGGCCAGATAAGCACGACCAGCCCAGCCAGCACACCAAAGGCGCCGCTCAGCGCCAAACCACCCCAGCTTTCCCCCGCACGCATCCGCCGGTAGGCCGCCACCAGGCTGAACGCGCCATCGACAAAGGCAAAGGCGCCGAACACGATCGTGAGGGCAAACAGGGCTGATCCTGGCAATGCCAAGGCCAGGGCCGCGAAGATCAACGCCAACAGACCACGCAGCGCAAACACCCACCAATTGCGTGTCAACGAGCAGTGCTGGACAATCTGGGTCATGCGATCAACACCTTGCCTCAACCGCAGCTGTCAGAACCTTCTCGCGTTGTCGCAGCGGTTGGTTGTGGAGTAGTGCTGCACTGCAAGACTGGCAAGCAGAATTGCCAACACCTGAGCCAGAAGGGCCTTTCATGCATCAGATTGTGGTCGAGTTTTCCATCCTGTTGATGGCCGCGCTGGCCGCGGTGCTGGCCGCTGTCCGTCTGCGCCTTTCGCCTACGGTAGGATATCTGCTTGCCGGGATCCTGGTGGGGCCTGGCGCGGTGGGACTGGTAAACCGCAGCGAGGCCATGGCGCTGCTGTCGGAACTGGGCATCGCGGTGCTGATGTTCTTCATCGGGCTGGAATTTTCCTGGTCACGTCTGATTTCCGAACGACGCAAGGTGTTCGGCTTCGGCGGGGCCCAAGTGGCATTGACCGCGGTGCTGGCTGGCGCAGTCGTATCGCTGTTCAGCAGCGCCAGCATCATTGCCAGCCTGTTGGTTGGAGGCGCGGTCGCCATGTCATCGACCGCCATGGTGCACAAGCATCTGGTCGAGCGCGGCGAAGGCGCGACCGGCTATGGCACAACCACCACCGGCGCCCTGGTCTTGCAGGATGTCGTCTCGCTTGCGCTGCTGGGCGTGCTTGCTGTCCTTAGCGGGACAAAGGGCGATATCACCTTGCTAGCGAGCCTGACGCATCTTCTGAGCGGCATCGCAATACTTTTCGTGGCGGCATTGCTGGCGCGCCCCACGCTGGGCCGGGTGCTCGCCTTTGCCGCCCGCACCCGCTCGAACGAGGTGTTTCTGATCGCCGTCTTGGCGATCCTGTTCGGCGCAGCTCTGGGCGCAGAGAAGATTGGCCTGTCCTTGCCGCTGGGCGCCTTCGCCGTCGGCGTGATCCTTGCCGAAAGCGATTTTCGCCACCTGCTCGAGGATGAAATCAGACCCTTCCGCGATCTGCTGCTTGGGGTGTTCTTTCTTGCCACTGGCATGTCGCTTGATCTGGGTATCGCTCTTGCCCAGCCGCTGATCGTGATCGGTGGTGCGCTGGCGATTATCGCGGCCAAATTTTCCCTTGTGTGGGCGATTGCCCGGATCAGCGGGCAACCGCGCCGCGAGCGCGTGCGCACGGCACTGCTGCTGGCCCATTGCGGCGAATTGAGTTTGCTGCTGCTCGGCCAGATCGGAGCGGCCGGGTTGCTCGCGCAAGACGAGGGACAATTCTTGCTGGGAATGATTGCGCTGAGCATGATGCTGGGCGCGGTCATCGTTCATTTCAGTCCACAATTGGCTGAATGGATTGCGCATTCGGCAGAGGAGGAACCGGACCACACCGGTGAGGCAGAGGCGATCCGCGCAACCGAGGGATTGAACCGGCACATCATTCTTGTGGGGTGCGGCACCATCGGACGCACGTTGGCCGAAGCGCTGCATGCCAGTGGCACTCCCTATGTCGCGATCGAACGCGATCACGAGCGGTTCATGCGCGCCAGAGAGCGCGGCCTCAACGTCATCTTCGGCGATGGCCATCGCAAGACCCTGCTTGAAGCGGCAGGGGTTGATCATGCCAGCGCTGTGGTGCTGTTCTTGCGTGAGGCCGAAGCGCCCATCCGCCTCATGACCACGCTTGCCGAGCGGCACAATGGCGAGCGGGCCATCATCGCCAGTTGCCGCGACAATCGTGCGGCGCAGGTGCTGTTCGATGCCGGGGTGGACTATGTCTTTCCGGAAAACCTTGCCGCTGCCCTCGCCCTGGCACGCGCAGCCATGCGTGCATCGGGCATGGCCGAAGAGCAGGTGGAAGCAAACATCCGAGCGCTGCGCCAGAAGCTTGCACCAGATGCAGGTTTGCGGGATCGGGAAATGGTTGAGCCTTAGCCGGAGCTTGTCATGTCCCTGCAGCCTGCAATCACGCCGGCTGTGGACCATCGCCATCATCGCCGCCCTGCTGTTCGGCCTGTGGTACCTCATGCCCGTGCTGCGCGAGCGGCTTGCCCCGCCCGCAGCCTCAGGCGCGCCGGATGCGCAAAGCCGGGTGGTCACCGCCCGCGGCGATCTGGCCGAGGATGAGAAGGCCACCATCGCGCTGTTTGAAAAGGCGCGCGATTCGGTGGTGTTCATCTCAACCGCTGAGCTTGTGGCCGATCTGTGGACCCGCAACGTGTTCGAGGTGCCGCGCGGCACGGGTTCGGGCTTCATCTGGGATGATGCCGGGCACGTGGTCACCAATTATCACGTCATTGCCGGGGCCTCGCAGGCGCGGGTGCGGCTGGCCGATGGGCGCGATTACAAGGCCGCGCTGGTGGGCGCCTCGCCCGCGCATGATATTGCGGTGCTCAAGATC
>NZ_AUHC01000029.1 GCF_000422985.1 Erythrobacter cryptus DSM 12079 | reverse complement strand
GCCACGCGATACGACAAACGCGCCGACAACTTCCTCGCCGCTGCCAAACTCTTCTCAACTCGCCTATGGATCGCAGCTAATGAGTCCACGGCTTAGGCTTGTCGTTCGTCACCTCGCCAAGGGGAGCGGGAACACCGAGTGCCTTGCTCATCATCGCGTCGAAATCGGACTCCTTCATCCGCATCTCGTCAGCCGTTTCGGTCTTCGTTTTAGGCATGCGATACACGTCCTTCCGGTGATCAATATCGAGGATAATCACCTCGGCAGGCTTCTCCCGCACGATGTAGAGAATGCGGTAGTCGCCGGACCTCTCACGATACACCGGATCGCCCTCCAGTGTCTCCACGTCCTTGAGCTTTTTCGCACCCTGCGGATGCGGGTTGGTGTGCAGCGCCCTAGCCTTCTTGATGACCTGCCGCCGGATTTTGGGAGGCAGGGTTTCAAGAAAATCCAGCGCCGCGTCGGTGAAGGCGAAGCCCACGAACGGCACGCCGTCAGTCGTCCATAAGCGCCGCTAGTCGCCCGTCGAGTGCCGAGCCGGACACAAGCCGGATCGCACCTGCACCCACCTGGGCAAGCCGCGTTCGCGCAACATGGCTATCGAGCGCGTCTTCGGCGTTTGCGAGCATCTGGTCTTCGACTCGCGCCGCCCGCTCAAGATAGTCGTCGATGCGGTCCAGCAGCTCGTCGGTGTGAGGCAGTGGGAAATGGCCGATACGCTCCGGCGTCGCCTTCCTTCCATAGCTGAAGCGCCAACGCTCGCTGCGGATTACCGCCGCTGCGACATACAGCATTGCGTGCCGGACGCCGGGCTTAGGGAGCAAGAGAAGGCAGTCGTCTGTGACGCCGCACGGCCACTCCTGAACGTGTGCAATGGCGATTGAGCCGGTGCTCGGCACCGTCACGAAGGCGGGCTCCATGATTGCGTCGAAGTCGAAGAAGCCATAGCAGCCGTTGTCCATGCCGCTGGACGAGATCACCAGCGAACGGCCCGCCGACAGGTGGTCTTTGCTGTGTAGCGCCTTCTGGCCGTAGATGATGTCGAAATACTCGCCGACCGTGCCCGCCTTCGTTGCCCGCAACGGGCGCACCTTGCGGAGCTGCCGGGGCGGAAGCGGGTTGTCCGTATTGAGGGTGACGAGATCGGACGCGTGATAGGCGACGAAGGCAGAGCGGGCGCGGATGACCTCGCGCACCGCGCCGTCAGTCTCTTCCTCGGACATCTCGCGAGCTGGAATGTAAGCGCCGGGCGCGAAGCTGGTTTCGTCGTCTAGCACCGACCAGCCAGAGAAGCCGGGCTCGGTTGTGTGCGCGAGAAAATGTTCCAGCGCCTTGGGAAGCTCGGTCCCCTCCACGGCGATACGAACGCCCTTCTTGAGCCGAAACCCGTCGTTCGCCACCCGCGCGAAGAACACCGGCTTGCCCTTGGGGTGGGGGACGCCCTTGCGGACGTAGATAACTGCCGTTGTGGCGCTCGCGTAAGGCTCGAACAGCTCGTCGGGCATCTGAATGACGGCTTCGAGCGTATGTTTGGCGAGGATGCCTTTCCGCCACGCCGCCTTCGGACCTTTGACGAGCAGGGATTGCGGAATGACTGCGGCGAGCCGCCCGCCCTGTGCCAAGCCCTCAAGCGCCCGCTCGACGAAAGCCTCGCTCGGCGCGTCCGTTTTCTTGTGGGGGTATGGCGGGTTCATCAGCACCACGCTTGCGGTGCCGAGCGGAAATTCAGGAGCAGTGAAGGCGTCGCCGCGGTGAACGCTAGACGACCCGTCGCCGCGCAAGATCATGTTCGCAACGCACAGTGCGGCGGTGATCGGCTCGTCGTCGAAGCCAATGAGCCGGGTCTTGACGAGCTTCACCATCTCGGCGCGCGAAATCTGATGCTCGCGACCGATCCGCTCCATGGCGGCAATCAGGAACCCGCCAGTTCCGCAGGTCGGGTCTAGCACCACATCTTCGCGCGATACGGCGAGCAGGTCGGCGCAGAAATTCGCCACATGGCGCGGCGTGAAATACTGGCCGATGGTGTTCCCGCCAGCATACCGGAAGAACGTCTCGTAAAGCTGGCCAAGGTAGTCGTGCTCGGCGGTCAGGACCGAGACATTCAGGCGCTCCAGAATGCTGATTATGCGGCGAGCCTTGATCGCCAGCTTCTCGTTCGCCTCGTCCACATGGAGGCTCTTAGCGAGCACCGGCTTGCCCGCGTTCCAGAACGCCTGTTCGCATGCACGGTTGATGTCGGCCAAGATGTTCTGTGGATCTTTGCGGATGCCGCCCTTCGACTGCCACAGCGCCAGCATGCAAGCGCCGACAACGGACGGACGCGCCCGGTCGTTGACGTTGGACTCGCGCAGCAGCCGGTCGATCTCGTCGGCAAACGACGCGAGCACTTCGGGGCTGGGAACGGATGGTCGCAGCTCTGCCGTAGTTGAGGGGACGCGAAGGCGCTCCGCATCTTC
The DNA here is from genome assembly GCF_000422985.1 of Erythrobacter cryptus DSM 12079. GTDB lineage: Bacteria > Pseudomonadota > Alphaproteobacteria > Sphingomonadales > Sphingomonadaceae > Erythrobacter > Erythrobacter cryptus. The sequence continues at coordinate 2,975 of NZ_AUHC01000029.1, read as the reverse complement.
CCGGTTGGGAATCCAGCTGATCGGGTTGCCTTCGTAGGTGATCGGCTTCCATGCGGAGCCGTTCCACTTGAAGACTCGGACCTTGAAATCGTCTTCACTGGTCCCGGCGATCGCCACCGCCAGCGGGGAATAGCCCGCCTCGATACACGCGGTGCCGTAGATGTCCGTTGCCTCGTGCACCGCCTTGTCGAGATCGGCGGCAGAAGCCTTCGCCTCAATGACGAGCACCGGTTGAAGCGATTGGCGGTCCACTAGCACCGCTTCAGGCAAGCCGTGACCGATCATGGTCACCTTGCTCTTGTGCAGGAACACGTCGCGCAGATGGCCGTGGTCTTTGTATTCGTGCTGCCGAAGCATCTCGCCGTTTGGCGGCCGCCGACAATCCCAGCCCTGCGCTTGGAGAAGCTCGGTTAGGAGAAGCTCGGCCCGGACCTCGGATACGCGAGCACGGGCCATCAGCCCGCTACCTTCGGCTTATACATCAGGCGCTTCCCCTCAATGCGCCGGATGCCTTCGGCGGTGCGTTCACCGTCCGTCGACTTCCGCGTGTTGTATTTGAAGTCGAGTTCCGCCGTATAGAGATGCAAGTGCTGGCGGCTGATTTGATGGTGCGTGCCGTCGAGGCTCCGCTTGCTGTTGCCGAAGAAGCCTTCGACCGTGTTGGTGGTGACCGTGCGCTTTGTGCGGTAGTCGTAATAGCCGTATTCCTCGGCGGAATGGTTCACTCGCGCGTGCGAGGCGAAGCCTTTGCCTGCCTTCGTGTAGAGCGGGCTTTCGTCGGTATTCAGGTGCGCTTCCTCGGCAACATGCCGCTTGAGCAGCGCCGAGATCGTCTTGCTGTTGACGCGCTCCGCTACCGTCGAGCGGACATTGCCGCCGCGCTGGACCAGCGAAACGACGCACATCTTGTTGCCCGTGTAACCGCGCCCTTTGCCCTTGGTCTTACCGCCGATGTAAGTCTCGTCGGCTTCGACCTCGCCGCCGAGCTGGCCAATGGGGCTGATATCCTTCAGGGCAAAACGGATGCGGTGGCACAGGAACAGGGCGGTGTGATACGAGCCAAGCTCAAGCTGCCGCTGAAGCTGTAGCGCGGAAACCTGCGTCTTGCTTGCGCACATCATGTAGAACGCGATCAGCCACTTGTTCAGCGGCATTTTGCTGTCTTCCATGACGGTGCCCACCTTCACGGTGAAGGTGTCTTTGCACTCGCCGCACTTATACAGGCCCGGCCGCGTCCGGGTCTTAGCGTTTGGAGTGCGAGCGTAAATCTTATCCGAGCTTCCGCAGTGCGGGCACACGGGGCCATTCGGCCAACGCATGCGCTCGAAATAGGCACGAGCCGCTTCCTCCGTGGAGAACCGGCTCATGATCGAAACGAGGGTCAGGTCGGCGTCGCTGGACATGCATCTCGATTACGCCATCCGATTGGTGTCGTCAAGTGCATAATCGCCAAAATTAGCGGACGTCAATCTCGGGGAGGGCATCTTGCAGCTCTGGCTTGATGCTCGTGATTTTGCATCAGTGCACCCCGAATTTAGAGTGATACCGAAAGATGAATTCATCCTTGAAATGCTTTCCCCTGTTCCAAAAGAAATAAATAGGAGATATTTTAAAAACAAATCCTTCTTTGCTGGAGATGAATACTCATGGCTCGATAGAAAGAACGGCGGAAAGTCGGTTATTATGGCAGAAATTGGTTTGCCGACAATAACTTGGCATCCTCGTTTGGTTGACACGTTAATGCATTTAGCGCACAATATAGAGGATGATAGGGCTGCGCCGATTAATGAATTTCTTAATTTTATTCCCTCTATATCTCCAACGCCGACACCGCACTTTTTTGGAATCTGTGCCCCTGTACAATACGATCCTGTCGATATGCCTTCGTGCTTGCTCGCTCTTGACAGTCAAGGGCCATATATATGGGGTGACTGTGGTAATGCCCAGATCTTCTATAGTTTTGAAGCAGATGGGTCTATTAGTTTTGCTTTTGATTGGAGCTGCCATTGAAATTGCTCGTGAACAGGCTTCGCACACCAATGTGCACCTGGACACCCGCAAAAACCCCTCGCCTTTGAGGCCATGATCTGATTGACTCGGCGCATTGGACGGAGAGTTTCGATGCACCCACGCAGCCTGTTTTCGCTGGCGGAGCACTTGGAGCGGCTGAGCAAGGATGGTGACCCGCTGGAGGTGTTGGCGGGCACGGTAGAGTTCGAGCGTTTCCGGCCGCTTTTGGTCCGCGGTCTCGGCTATGGCGACGGCGCCAAGGGTGGTCGCCCGGCGTTCGACCCCGTGGCGATGTTCAAGGTGCTGGTGGTTCAGAGCCTGTTTCGAAAGGGGTTGAGTGACTGAGGTTCCTGTGTTTCCGGGGGTTTTGCAGACAACCCGGAGATCTTGATGTGGACCCCAGCCACCCGCGCGCAGCATACGGGGGTTTCGAAGCGTTACCAGACCGATTTGAGCGATGCCGAGTGGGCGTTGATCGCGGCATTTGTCCCTGAGGCGCGCACGACGGGGCGGCGACGGCAATGGCCGATGCGCGAAATCATGAACGCAATCTTCTATGTGCTGCGCGGCGGGATTGCGTGGCGGTTGCTGCCCAAGGACTTCTCGCCGTGGCAGACGGTCTACCGCTGGTTTGCCCGGTTTCGTGACGAATGCCTGTTCGAGCGGATCAACCATGCGCTGGTCGCGCGCGACCGCGAGCGAGCCGGAAGGAAGGCCTCACCCAGCGCAGCCATCATCGACAGTCAGAGCGTCAAGACTACCGAAAGCGGCGGGCCGCGCGGCTATGATGCTGGCAAGAGCGCAGGCGACGAGACTGCCGGGGGCAGTCGGGACTGTCAGGAATTTCGTGTGTGGGCGGGCGGTTGAACATTAAGCCGTGGACTCATTAGCTGCGATCCATAGGCGAGTTGAGAAGAGTTTGGCAGCGGCGAGGAAGTTGTCGGCGCGTTTGTCGTATCGCGTGG
>NZ_AUHC01000028.1 GCF_000422985.1 Erythrobacter cryptus DSM 12079 | reverse complement strand
GCGCGCAGCTGGGAGGCGGCACAGGGCGCTGACGAGGCGATCAAGGTGTTTCGCAACACCGTGCTGGGCGAGACCTGGGTCGAGAGCGGCGAGGCGCCCGACTGGCAGCGGCTCTACGATCGCAGGGAAAGCTGGCCGGCCGGCACCGTGCCCGCGGGCGGGCTGTTCCTGACCGCTGGGTCCGACGTGCAGAAGGACCGCATCGAGGTCGATGTCTGGGCCTGGGGCCGCGGCCTCGAAAGCTGGCTCGTTGATCATATCGTCATCGAGGGCGGGCCGGACCGGCAGGAAGCCTGGGCGCAGCTCTCTGCCCTGCTCGACCGCAGCTGGCGACACGCAGGTGGTGCACACTTGCGGATCGCGCGCCTCGCCATCGACACCGGCTACGAGACCCAGGCGGTCCATGCCTGGGCGCGCAGCGTAGGCTTTGCCCAGGTTGCACCGATCAAGGGCGTGGAGGGGTTCAACCGGTCAAGCCCGGTCTCGGGTCCGACCTATGTGGACGTGACCGAGAGCGGCAGAAGGCTGCGCCGCGGCGCGCGGCTGTGGACCGTGGCGGTCTCGACCTTCAAGACCGAGACCTACCGCTTCCTGCGCCTTGCGAGGCCGACGGATGAAGAGATTGCCGCGGGTGCAGCGTTCCCGCCCGGCACGATACATCTGCCGCAATGGATCGAGAGCGAGTGGCTGCGCCAGCTCACCGCCGAACAGCTGGTAACGGTGCGCAACCGCAGAGGATTTGCGCGGCTTGAGTGGCAGAAAATGCGCGAGCGCAACGAGGCGCTCGACTGCCGGGTCTATGCCAGAGCGGCGGCCTGGATCGCGGGCGCTGATCGCTGGGGCGAGGACAAGTGGCGCGATCTCGAGGCGCAGCTTCAGGTGGCGCCCGGCGCAAGCGATCCTGCCGGGCAGATCCATCGGCCGGGACGGGCGCCTGAAGGCAAGCGCCGCTCCGACTGGCTCGGGCGAAGAGAAGGGTGGTTGTGAGATGAGCGCGTGGAGCGAGACGGAACTGGCGGCCCTGCGCCGCGCCTACGCCAGCGGCACGACCCGCGTGAGCTATGACGGCAGAACCGTCGAATACGGCTCGGCCGCCGATCTGCTGGCGCGGATCCGCACGCTCGAGCAGGCGCTCGCCAGCGCCTCGCGGCCGTTGCCGCTTGCCGGCCTTGCCGGGTTCTCGCGCGGGGATCGCTGATGGCGCTGGGCTGGTTCGACCGGGCGCTGGGCTGGATCGCGCCGCGCATGGCCGCGCGCCGGGTGCTGGCGCGCGAGGCCTTCGCGAGCCTTGCGCGCGGCTATGACGGGGCGGCGCGCGGGCGGCGCACCGAGGGCTGGCGCGCGACCGGCAGTTCGGCCGATGCCGAGATCGGCGCGGCCGGGCCGCTCCTGCGCGACCGCATGCGCGATCTGGTGCGCAACAATCCCCATGCCGCCAAGGCGGTGGCGGTGCTGGTCAACAATATCGTAGGCGCGGGCATCATGCCGCGCTCTGCGAGCGGCGATGCGGCCCTCGACCGCCGGGTCGATGCCCTGTTCGAGCGCTGGTCGGCCGAGTGCGACGCCGATGGCCAGCTCGACTTCTACGGCCTGCAGACGCTGGTCTGCCGCGAGATGGTCGAGGCCGGCGAGGTGCTGGTGCGGCGCCGTCCGCGCCGCGCCGGGGATGGTCTGGCCGTGCCGCTGCAGCTGCAGATGATCGAGGCCGACCTGCTCGATGGCTCCCGCCATGGCGCTTCCGGCGCGGGGCGGATCGTCCAGGGGGTCGAGTTCGATGCGCTGGGGCGCCGCCGGGCCTACTGGCTCCATGCCGAGCATCCCGGCGACGGCGGGCCTCTGGCCACGCTGCGGCAGGGCAGCCGTCCGGTGCCGGCCGAAGACATCGCCCATGTCTACGAGAAGCAGCGCACGCAGGTGCGCGGCGTGCCCTGGGGCGCGCCGGTGATCCGGGTCCTGCGCGATCTCGACGACTACGAGGTCGCCGAGATCGTGAGGAAGAAGACCGAGGCCTGCGTCACCGCGATCGTCGTCGGCGACGACGAGACGCAGCAGGGCATTGCCCCGGCGGTGGTCGATGCCGACGGCAACCGGGTCGAGCAGTTCGAGCCGGGGCTGATCGCCTATGCCCGCGGCGGCAAGGACATCCGCTTCAACCAGCCTGCCGCGACCGGCGGCTATGCCGAGTACCGCCGCGCGAGCCTGCACACCATCGCGGCCGGGTTCCGGGTGCCCTACGAGCTGCTGACCGGGGATCTCTCCCAGGTCAACTACTCCTCGATCCGCGCCGGCCTCGTCGAGTTCCGCCGGATGATCGATGCGGTGCAGTGGCAGCTGTTCATCCCGATGTTCTGCCTGCCCGTCTGGCGCTGGTTCACGCAAGGCGCCTGGGCGGCAGGGGCAATCCCTGTGCCCGAGGTTCCGGTCGAGTGGTCGCCGCCGCGCTTCGAGGCGGTCGATCCCTACAAGGATGCCATGGCCAACCTCATCGCCATCCGCTCGGGCACGATGACGCTGGCCGAGGCGATCGCGCGTGCCGGGCGCAATCCCGAGGCGGTGCTGGCCGAGATCGCCGCCACCAATGCCCGGCTCGATGCGCTCGGCCTCGTGCTCGACAGCGATCCGAGGCGGGTGAGCCGCACTGGCGGGGTGCAGGGCAGCGATCCGCTCGCCACCGACAGCGAACAGGAGTGACAGGCAATGGAGACGACGATCGAGCTTCCGGCGCTGCGCCGGGCGGGCGAGCTTGCGCCCCATACCATCGACCCTGCCGCCCGCACCGTCGAGGTGGTCTGGTCGACCGGTGCACGGGTGCTGCGCCAGCGCTGGTTCGATGCGCCCTATGACGAGGAGCTGAGCCTCGATCCCGCCCATGTCCGGCTCGAGCGGCTGAATGCGGGCGCGCCGTTCCTCAAGGTGCACGAGACCGACAGCCTCGATGCGATCATCGGCTCGGTGGTGCCCGGCTCGGCGCGGATCGAGCAGGGGCGCGGGCTTGCGCTGATCCGCTTCTCCGAGCGCGCGGAGGTGGAGCCGATCTGGCGCGACATCGAGGCCGGGCACATCCGCGCGGTCTCGATCGGCTACCAGGTCCACCGTTACCAGGTGAGCCGGCCGGAGAACGGGCGCGAGCTGTGGCGCGCGATCGACTGGACCCCCTTCGAGATCTCGGCCGTGCCGGTGGGCGCCGACCCGCAGGCCGGCTTCCGCAGCAGCCCGGTCCCCCATTCCCCCTGCGTCCTCGTCCGGCGGGACGCACGCCCAAGCCCCGAAGGAGAGCTGACCATGCACGACCCCGTCCCCGATCCGTCCGCCGCCGATGCGGCCGCCAGCGCCCCGTGCGAGGAAACCCGCGCGGCTGCCAGCGCCGTCGCTTCCGATGGCGCCCCCGCTGTTGCCCCCATTCCCACGCCGCTGCGCGAGGCCGATGCCGGCTTGCCGTCCGATGCCGAGGCGATCGCGCGCCGGGCCCGCGAGGAGGAACGCGCGCGGGTCGCCGCGATCCACGATCTGGCAAGCCGCCTCAGGCTCGAGCGCGGCTTCGCCGAGGATCTGGTCCGGCGCGGCACCCCGCTCGAGGAAGCGCGGCAGCTGATCCTCGACGAGCTTGCTGCCAAGGCCGAGGAGACCCGCAGCTTCCCCCATGTCGCGATCCCGCTCGGCGGGCGCGACGAGCGGGTCACCCGCCGCGAGGCGGTGACCAATGCCCTGCTCCACCGCTACAGCCCGGGCCTGTTCCCGCTCGAGGATGCCGCGCGGTCCTATCGCGGCATGACGCTCATGGAACTCGCGCGCGAGAGCCTCGAGCTGGCCGGCACCAGCACGCGCGGGCTCTCGCGCGACGAGGTGGCGACCCGCGCGCTGCATGCGACCTCGGACTTCCCCGAGATCCTCGCGGCCGTCACCAACCGCACCCTGCGCCAGGCCTATGAGGCTGCCCCGCGCACCTTCACCGCCTTCTGCCGCCAGGTGCTGGCCACTGACTTCAAGGCCATGCACCGGGTGCAACTGGGCGAGGCGCCGCAGCTTCTGGAAGTGGCCGAGAGCGGCGAGTTCAAGCGCGGCACGCTCGGGGAGAGCAAGGAGAGCTATCGCGTGAAGACCTATGGCCGGGTGGTGGCGATCACCCGTCAGGTGCTGATCAACGACGATCTCGACGCCTTCACCCGGATCCCGGCGATGTATGGCAATGCCATCGCCCAGCTCGAAAGCGATGTCGTCTGGTCGATCATCACCTCCAACCCCGCCATGGCCGACGGGCAGGCGCTGTTCCATGCGAGCCACAGGAACCTTGCCGCCACCGGCACGGCGCTCGATGTCACGAGCCTCGGGGCGGCGCGCGCGGCCATGGCGAGGCAGACCGGGCTCGACAAGAAGACCGTGCTCAACATCCGCCCGGCCTTCCTGATCGTGCCCGCCGCGCTGGAACTCAAGGCCGAGCAGCTGCTGGCGCAGAACCTCGTGCCGGCCTCCAGCGGCAATGTCGTGCCGGCCTCGATCCGCACGCTGGTGCCGATCGCCGAGCCGCGGCTCGATGCCGCGAGCGAGACCGCCTGGTATCTCGCCGCCTCGCCCGCCCAGATCGACACCATCGAATATGCCTATCTCGAGGGCCAGCAGGGGGCCTACATCGAGACCCGCAACGGGTTCGATGTCGACGGGGTCGAGATCAAGTGCCGGCTCGACTTCGGCGCCAAGGCGATCGACTGGCGCGGCCTCTACAGGAACCCCGGCGCCTGATCCGGTCCCGTCTTTGACACCTGAACCCCTACGAGATGGGCGGTCCTGACGGGCCGCCCTTCGTCTTTCCAGGAGGATCTTCCCCATGAAAAACTACGTCCAGCCCGGCAAGACCATCACCCTTGCCGCACCCCATGCCCTTGCCCCCGGCGACGGCCTGCTGGTGGGCGCGATCTTCGGCGTCGCCAGCGGTGCTGCGCAATCCGGTGACAATGTCGAGGCCGCGCTCGTCGGCGTCTTCGATCTGGCCAAGGCGCCGAGCCAGGCCTGGAGCGTGGGCGCCAGGGTCTATTGGGACAACACCAACCGGCGCTGCACCACCACGGCTTCGGGCAACACGCTCATCGGCGTTGCCACCGAGGCGGTTGCCGGCGGGGCCGAGGATGTCGTCGGCCGGGTGCGGCTCAACGGCAGCTTCTGATGAGCGCCTTTGCCGCCGCGCTCGATGTGCTGTTCGCTGACCCCAACCTTGCCCGCGATGGTCTCTGGCGTGCTGGCGGCAGCGGCCCGCCGGTTCCGGTGCGCGTGGTGCTGCGCCGGCCGGACCGGGTGGCCGACTGGGGCGAGACCCGCCTTCATGCCGCAACCGCGCTCGCCGATCTGCGCATGGCCGAGGTGCCGGTGCTGGAACCAGGCGATGTCATCGCGGTTGCAGGCCAGGACTGGATCGTTCAGGGCGAGCCGCTTGGCGATGCCGAGCGCCTCGTCTGGACGGCGGAGCTGGCCCCCTCATGAGGCTCTCGCTCACCACCATCGGCGATCTCAGGCAGATCATGGCCGAAGAGCTGGCTGCGGCCGAGCAGGCGGTGAGCGGGGCTGTCACCGAGGCGACCACCGGGCTCAAGGGCGAGCTGCGCGCGCAGGTGACCGGCGCGGGGCTGGGAACGCGCCTATCCCGCACCTGGCGCTCGCAGGTCTGGCCGAGCGCCGAGGCGAGCCTCGGGGCGGCGGGACTGGTCTGGACGAAGGCGCCGGCGATCATCCGCGGCCATGCCGAGGGCGCGCTGATCCGCGCGCGTGGCGGCACCTTCCTTGCCATCCCGACCGAGGCGGCGCTCTCCATGCGCGCCGGCGGCCGGCGGCTCACGCCGCAGCTGTGGGAGCAGCGCATGGGCACGCCTTTACGCCTCGTGCCGGGACGAGCGGGCCGGCCAGCCCTGCTGGTCGCCGAGAACCTGCGCGCGCGCAGCGGCCGGCGCGGCGGCTATGCCCGGGCGAGCGCCACGGCGCTCAGGACCGGGCGCGGCCTCGTGAGCGTGGTGCTCTTCGTGCTGGTGCCGCAGGTGCGGCTTCGCAAGCGCCTCGATGTCGAAGGCGCGGCCGAGCGCTGGATCGGCCGGCTCGAGGACCGGGTGGTGGGACGCTGGAGGTGAGGATCGGTGATGTCGACGCGTGAGGCCATTCTGGCAGCGCTCGCCGCGCAGCTCGGCGCTGCACTCGCGGCGCCGGTGCGGCGCAATGCGGCCCTGCCCGAGAAGGTGCCGGCTGACGGGCTCGTCATCCTGCGCGACGGCGAGCCGGGCGAGCCCGAGGTGACGCTGAACCCGCGCCGCGAATGGTATCGCCACCGCATCGAGCTCGAGCTGTTCGTGCCGCAGGGGAATGCTGGCGGCGGTGAGGCGGCGCTCGATGGGCTGCTCGGCGCGATCGGTGCGGCACTCCGCGCCGACGAGACGCTCGGCGGCCTTGCCGAGACCCTCACTCCGGCCGCGCCGGAGATCGGGGTGCTGGCCATCGAGGGCGCAGTCCCGCTGCTCACCGCGCGGCTCGTGCTGACCGCCGAGTATCTGGTCAGCGATCCGCTCGCTGGATGAGATGCGATGGGATCAGGATGGGCTGGCAATGGGCCGGAACGGGAGCCGCCGCCCGGACGGAGGCGGCGGATCATCAAGCTGCGACTGCGGAGTCGTCACGCCTGCTTCAGGCGGGCGATCCCGAGCAGTGTGTCCTTCAGCGTCTCGCTCACCGCGCGGCTGGCGCTGGCGGATGGGCCGACGCGCAAGGCCCCGGCGCGCCCGACGTAGTAGTGCCAGCCCTGCGGCGCCTTGGGATGGCTGCAGGTAAGCACAGTGTAGCGCTGCGTGGCGGCATCGGGGACGAGGCGCTCGCCCGAGGCGAGGAGAGCGGCGACCAGACGGTCGTGGAGCGTGGCCTTGGCCATGGCTCAGCCTTCCGCTTGCAAGCGATAGACCCGCCCGCGGGTCTCGTCCCGGTGCGAGGCCACGCCAAGGCCCAAGCGGCGCTTGAGCCCATGCGAGAGCGCGGCGCGCACCGTGTGCCTCTGCCATCCGAGTGCTGCTGCGATCTCGGCCACGCTGGCGCCCTCGGGTGCCTGCAGCATGGCGATGAGCGCGGCCTGCTTGGTGCCGTCGCGCTGGCGGCGCGGCGGCGGGGCAGGCGTGGCGACAGCCTCCTGCGAAGCGGGTGGTTCGGGCTCAGGATCGCAGATGTGGCAGCGCGTGGTGTGTGCAAGCTCGGTGCCAGCCAGATGGAGCCTGCGGCCTGCGCCGTTGCAGTGCGGGCATTGGGACTCCTCGTGCGCAGCGCCAGATCCTTGCGGGGCTGCAGCCTTGGCTCCCCCGGCGCTGCCGACGGCGGCAAGGCCTGCGGGCGTGATGTGAAGCAGGGTGGCGCGGCCGTCCTCGTCATTGCGCCAGAAAGTGTTGTGCTTGGCGCTGGCCTTGGTCCAGCTGCGGGTCACGGTCTCGGCGATGAGCCCGCGCCGCAGCAGGGCGGCAACGACCCGCCGGGCATTGGGTCCGCGCAGCGATCCGGGAAGCGGCAGGACATTGCCATCCGCGCGCTGGGCGGCGGCGCTCAGGACCATACGCTGGGTGTCGGAAACCGGCATGGGACTGCTCTGTGTCATGGTCATGCCTCGATCCCAAGGAAGCGGGCGATCTCGCGCAGCTGGTCGCGGACATGGGCAAGGCTGCCGACATGGCCCCAGTGCACGCTGTCGGGTTCGGCGTGGAAATGATCCTCGCTCAGCGCCTGCAGACGTTCGAGCAGCCTGTCGATTTCGAGCTTGTTGGCCATGAAGGCTTCGAGCGCTGCCTTGCTGTTGCGGCGGGCCTTCTCGGCGCGGGCCTCGTGGCGGGCGGTGGTGGTCAGGGTCATCTGCTTCCTCCGTTGGCGATGCATCCGGTAGAAGCGTGTTCGCTCTGTCCGCCCTGCTTATCAAGCGATTAAGCACATGATCTGAAACAATAATCCTGCCCCGCGCGGGTGGCTCGCGCGGGCCTTCCCGTCCCCCATCCCCATCGGAGATGACCCATGCCCAAACTGCGTGCCTATGGCGCGGATGCGACGCTCAAGATCGCCCGCGAGACGAGCTATGGCGTGATGCCGTCGAGCGGCTGGCGCAGCCTCGACTTCCGCTCGACCGACCTTGCCGCCACGCAACCGCTCGCCGCCGATCCGCTGCTCGGGCGCGGGCGCAATGCGCAGGATCCCTATCGCGGCCTCGTCACCGACGAGGGCCAGATCGACGTGCCGCTCGACCTGCGCGGCACAGGCTACTGGCTCACCGCCCTGTTCGGCCTGCCGACGACGAGCAGCGTGGCGGCAAGCGGATCGATCACCTTCGCCGCCAATCCCGCCGCCGGGCAGACGATCACGCTGAACGGCGTGGTCTGGACCTTCGTCACCGGCACGCCGGGGGCGCTGCAGACCCAGATCCAGGCGACCGTGACCCAGACCATCGACCAGCTGGTCACCAACCTCAACGCCTCGGCCAATCCCGAGGTCTCCAAATGCACCTACAGCCGCCCGCCGAGCACGCAGCGGCTCGAGATCGTCTTCGACACCACCGGCCCGAACGGCAACGGCTTCACCCTCGCGGCCTCGCACGCCACCCCTTCCGGCCCGCGGCTGACCGGCGGCGGGCACCTCCATGTCTGGCAGAGCGGGGCCGACGAGATCCCGAGCCACACGCTCGAAATCGGTCATCCGAAGCTCACCACCCCGGTGTTCTTCCGGCATCTCGGCACGGTGGCCGAGAGCATCGAGATCGAGCTTGGCCAGGAGGGCCCGGCCAATGCCCGGCTGCAGCTGGTGGCCCAGGGCGAGGAGCGCTCCGCCACCACCGTCGATGCCGCACCGGCCGCCTGGGCGCCGCGGCGCTTCGCCCAGGCGCGTGGCTACGTGCGTCGCGGCGGTTCGGCGCTGGCTGGGGTGACCGGCGGCGGGCTCACCTTCTCCAACAATCTCGAGCGGGTGCGGGTGATCCGCGAGGACGGGCGCATCGAGGCGGCCGATCCGACGCTGGCGACCGCCGAGGGCACGCTGGCGCTGCGCTTCGACGGGGCGACGCTGCTCGCCGAGGCGAGCGACGGCGATCCGGTCGCGCTCGAATATGGCCTGACCATGCCCGAGGGCTATGCCCTGCGCTTCGAGCTGCCGCGGGTGTTCCTGCCGCGCACCAAATATGCCGTCTCCGGCCCCGGTGGCATCGAGGCCCGCTTCGAGTGGCGCGCCGCCTTTGACGAGAGCGAGGACACCATGCTGCGCGTCCGCCTGCTCAACGATGTCGCCAGCTATGCCTGAGGAGGAGTGTTCCCGATGATCCGTCTCGACCTTGCCCGCGAGCCTGTCTGGCTCGATCTCGGCCACGGCGTGCGCCTGCTGGTAGCACCACTCACCACCGCGCTGATGGCCGCGGCCCGCAGCGATCCGGCGCTCGCCGCGCTCGGCGAGGATGCCTCAAGCGAGGCGCTTGCCGTTGCCATGGCCAAGGCGCTGGCGCGGCTCGCCGTGCGCGACTGGGAGGGCGTGGGCGATGCCAATGGCAATCCCTTGCCGCTCAGCGCCGAGGGCCTCGATGCGCTGCTCGACCTGCTGCCGTTCTTCGAGGCCTTCCAGCTCGGCTATGTGACGAAGGGTCTGCTGCTGGAGGAGGAAAAAAACGCCTCGCCGCCCTTGCCGAGTGGCACTTCGGCGGCGGGGAGCACTATTGCCGCGGCTGCCGCACCGCCTGCGGGCAGTGCCCTGCCGTCCTGAACCGCCCGCATACGCTCGAGGGCTGGCTGGTCTGGGATCTGGCGCAGCGCCTGTCCGGCCAGCTGCG
>NZ_AUHC01000027.1 GCF_000422985.1 Erythrobacter cryptus DSM 12079 | reverse complement strand
CGGCGAAATCCGCCGCATGATCCGCGCGCCCGAGATCGCGGCTCGAACGATCAAGACCCTTCGCGAGGAGAGTCCGACGGTCGATGAGAAGGCGGTCGTCCAGGCGCTCGGCGAATTCGACCAGCTCTGGGCGGCGCTCTATCCGGCGGAGCAGACCCGCATCGTCCAGCTTCTGGTCGAGCGGGTCACCGTTGGCCGCGAGGGCATCGCCATCGACCTGCGCAGCGACGGGCTTGGCGCGGTGGTCCGTGACATGCTCGCAGCCGAACGGGAGCTTGCCGCATGAGCGATCCGGCCACCATCCGCATCGTCATTCCGCTCACGATCCGCAAACGCAATGGGCGGCCGAAGATTCTCCCGCCCGACGATCTGGTGCCGGACACGGGCGGCGTGGACCCGCATGTCCTGAAGGCCATCGCCCGCGCATGGCGCTGGCGATGGCAGCTGGAATCGGGTGCCGCTTCCACCATCCACGACATCGCCGCGGCCGAGAAGCTCTCCGACCGCTATGTCGGCCGCCTGGTGCGGCTCGCCTATCTGTCGCCGGAGGTGCTCGAACACCTGGCCATCAGGCGCGTGCCACCGGCGCTGTCGCTTGCCGACCTCATCGCCCTTGCCGACCGGCCGTGGACGGAGCAGATCGAAGCGGTGGCGGGGTAGAAGAAAGCGCTGCCTGGCACCAGCCTCACGAAAAGCGCGCTTCAAAGGCAGAGCCAGCGCTGCCAAGGCCAGTCAGTGGGGCTTACGAATACTCCTGACTATCGTGTTGCCTGACGGCGTTGTCACCTTTGCGTCTTCACCTTCTGCACGGTCCGTTTGTTGACCCGTGTCAGTTCCGGCAGCGAGGGCGGGCGCAGCACGGTTCACCCCTGGCTCGTTGACGCCAATCGGCTCTGCAACCGGCGGGCTGCTCTTGGTCTTGATCACGAGGCGTTGCGCTTGCGTGTCAACCCCCGCTGCCTGATCCGCAGGCGTCGTCTCGTCTTGCGTTCCAGCGTCATTTGCCAGTCGCGCCACGCCGCCAGCACCGACCTCATAGCCACGGTTGCTGGGCCGGTCATTGGCGGCAGCTGCATTACCAGCAGCCAGCACCAGCGCCGTGGCAAGAGATGCTGCGGCAAGAGTGATGGTTTTCATGGCGGATGCCTCCCTTGCTTGAGCGATCATTTTGCCGGTATGAATGCCAAGAGCTGTCTGAAATCAGGATGAACACCGCCGAACGGCAATCCTGAGGTGCTTGGCGCTGCGCATCATCTCGTGGCGATGCGGGGCAGCACGCCTATCTGGGGTTGTCTCAGCGCGCGCATTTGAGGCGAAGGAAACGGCGCAAACCGGCTGGCTGGTCAAGCAAGGCAATAGGCTGAAATTGCTTGATCTTCTTCAACCGAACCGATTGACGCGAGGTTCGCTTGGATAGAGACGAAAGGCCATTCAGAGACCGCCGAGCGCCAGAAGGCCAGTCTCCGAGGTTCGCTCAGGCCAGCCAAATCCCTTTGAAACAACGGGAAAATCGGGCTTATCCAGCGCCCTGCTGAAGGTTTGTGACTGATGGATTGGCGGTGGGAAGTCGACCCGGATCCAACCTTCTCTGCAACATAAATTATGGTTTACAATCTTACCAAGGCGCGTCCGATACCGCAGGGGTCAAGCCAAATTCTTGCGACGTCTCAGCCGGGCTGAATATTACGAAGCGCGCCGAACCTGAAGGCTTGCTGGGGGCGCTGTTGCGTCACTCTGCTCGCCGCTTTCGCGAGCACTGCAGGGTAGCTGGATACCCCATTATGGTCAGCTGCTCCGGGTCCACGATGCCACCCTCATATCATTGGCGGGATGATCAGCGAGTACTTTCATGCCCCTTGAGTGACGCCTTCGACGACTTTGATCTCCGTTCCATCCGCGCGCCCATGTATTAGCCGATAGAGCGCCGGCAGCACCAACAATGTGAGGATCGTCGAGGAGATTATCCCACCGATCACGACAGTCGCGAGTGGCCTCTGCACCTCCGAACCGGCTCCGACGTTGAGCGCCATCGGCACGAAGCCGAGCGATGCGACGAGAGCCGTCATCATCACAGGCCGCAGGCGTGTGAGAGCGCCCTCGCGCACTGCCTCCAGCACTCCCGATCCGCGTTCGCGCAGGTCGCGTATGAAGGACAGCATGACGACACCGTTGAGCACCGCAACACCCGACAAGGCGATGAACCCGATCCCGGCGGAAATCGACATCGGGATACTGCGCAATGCCAGGGCCGCCACCCCGCCAGTCAATGCGAGCGGCACGCCCGAGAAGACGATAGCCGCATCCTTGGTCGATCCGAACAGGGTGAAGAGCAGCCCGAAGATCAGCAGCAGCACAAGCGGTACGACCACCTGCAGCCGTGTCTTGGCCGACTGGAGCTGTTCGAACGTGCCGCCGTATTCAACGTAGTAGCCGGTCGGCAGTTCGACTTCGGCGCCGACCTTCTCACGCAGCTCCGTGATGAAAGATCCCAGATCCCGGCCGCGCACGTTGGCGGTGATCACGGCGCGGCGCTTGCCGTTCTCACGGCTGATCTGATTGGGTCCGGTCGAGAGTGAGATGTCAGCCAGCTGCGACAGCGGGACTGTCCCGCCAGCTGCAAGCCGAACGGGCAGATTGCCGAGTGCCGGCAGGTCGGTTCGCAGCGATTCGGGCAGGCGCACGACGACGGCAAAGCGCCGGTCGCCCTCGAACACCTCGCCCGCCTTGCGGCCGCCAGTTGCCGTGGCCACGGCATCCTGAACCTCGGCCATGCTGATGCCATAGCGTGCGAGCATGTCACGGCGCGGTGTGACCGAGAGCATCGGCAGGCCCGTGACCTGCTCGAGCTTCACATCCTCAGCCCCGGGGATAGACGCCGCCACGTCGTTGATGGCATCGCCGCTCTTTAGCAGCTGCTCGAGGTCGTCGCCGAACAGCTTGATCGCCACATCGGCGCGCACGCCCGCGATCAACTCGTTCATGCGCATCTGCACCGGCTGGGTGAACTCGTAGTTGTTCCCGGGAATCTCCGACACCGCCTTGTTCAGTTCGGCCACAAGCTGGTCACGCGGCTTGCGCGGGTCGGGCCATTCGCTCCTGTCCTTGAGCATGATGAAATTGTCCGCGACCGATGGTGGCATGGGGTCGGTCGCGACATCGGCCGTACCGATCTTCGCAAAGACGCGCTCCACCTCCGGGAACTGCCGGATACGTTTCTCCAGTGACTCCTGCATCTGCACTGCCTGGCCAAGACTGGTGCCCGGAATACGCAGCGCGTGCATCGCAATGTCGCCTTCATCGAGATTGGGAATGAACTCCGACCCTAGCCGTGTTGCTCCCGCAGCGCTGAGGGTGACAAGCAGGACGGCTAAGGCAACAGCGAGCTTCGGCCGAGCCAAGGTCTTGTCGAGGAGCGGCGCGTACCGCTCGCGCATCCAGAGCATTACGCGGTTTTCCTTTTCCTCCACCTTGCCGGTGACGAAGATGGCAACGGCAGCAGGCACAAGCGTCAGCGAGAGGATAAGCGCCGCCGTCAGGGCCAGTACGACGGTGATCGCCATGGGATGGAAGGTTTTGCCCTCGATACCTTCAAGTGCGAAGATCGGCAGATACACTGCGGTGATGATGATGATGCCGAAGATCGAGGGGCGGATGACTTCAGCGCTCGCCTTGGCCACGAGGCCAAACCGCTCGTCGCGATCGAGCAAGCGCCCCATTCGATGCTGGGCTTCGCCCAATCGTCGCAGGCAGTTCTCGACGATGATGACCGCACCATCGACGATCAGCCCGAAGTCGAGCGCACCCAGGCTCATCAGGTTGGCGGAGGTTCGGGTTGCCAGCATGCCGGTCAGCGTCATGAGCATGGCGATCGGGATCACCACAGCAGTTATCAGAGCCGCCCGGAAATTGCCGAGCAGCAGGAACAGGACCACAATCACGAGCAATGCACCCTCGGTGAGGTTCTTCTCGACAGTAGCGATCGTGCGGTCGACCAATTTGGTGCGGTCATAAAGCGGGTGCGCCACCACGCCTGCGGGCAGCGATGCTGTCGCCTGCTTGAGCTTCTCCGCAGCAGCCTGGGCAACAATCCGGGGGTTTTCGCCAGTCCGCATGAAGATCGTTCCGAGCACGATCTCCTTGCCATTCTCGGTTGCCGCGCCGGTGCGCAGTTCGGACCCGATCACAACTTCGGCCACATCGCCGACGCGGATCGGCACGCCGCCGCGGGTCGCAACGAGGATCTGCGAGAGGTCTGCTTCATTAGCCGCCTGCCCGGGAACGCGGATCAGGATCTGCTCGCCGCCGCGCTCGACATAGCCCGCGCCGCGATTGGCGTTGTTGCGTTCCAGCGCCTCGACAAGATCGTTCAGTGACAGACTGAGCGCGGCCAGCTGGGCCGGATTGGGCGTGACATGGTATTGCCGTTCGTAGCCGCCGATGGTGTTGACCTCGGCCACGCCGGGAATGGTGCGCATCTGCGGCCGCACCACCCAATCGGACAGGGTTCTGAGATCGGTTGCCGTCCAGGGACTGCCATCGGGTTTGGTGGCGCCGGGCTTTGGTTCGATCGCGAACATGAAGATTTCACCGAGCCCGGTGGCGATCGGTCCCATTTCAGGTTCGATCCCGGTCGGCAGTTGCGACCTGACCGCTTGCAGGCGCTCGTTGACCTGCTGGCGGGCGAAATAGGTGTCGGTGCCGTCCTCGAATACCACCGTGACCTGGCTCAGCCCATAGCGCGAGATCGAGCGCGTGTAGGATAGGCCCGGAACGCCAGCGATGGCCGTCTCGATGGGAAATGTGATGCGCTGCTCGGATTCGAGCGGGGAATAGCCTTCGGCCTCGGTGTTGATCTGGACCTGGACATTGGTGATGTCGGGTACGGCGTCGATGGGCAGCTTGGTCGCGCTCCACACGCCGATGACACATAACAGGGCGACAACCGCGAGCACGAACCAGCGCTGGCGGATCGAAAAGCCGATGATACGGGCAAGCATGGCGCTTTCTCTCCCGCTCAATGATCATGGCTCGCGCCCGACTTCTCGATGTCGGCGCGGATCAGGAAGGAGCCCTTGGCGACGTAAGGCGTACCCGGCTTGATGCCTCTCAGCACTTCAGTCCACTCAGGCGAGGAGCGCCCCAGCTCAAGCATGCGAACTTCGTAGTCCTGGCCGAAATTGGCAAAGACGACCTTGAAGTCACGGAACGGCTGGATGGCTTCGGTCCGCACAGCCAGTGGCACGGTGACGGCATTCACCACCACCTTGCCGCGCAGGGCCATGCCGGCGCGCAGTCGCCCCGCCCGATTGGGGACAGAGGTTCGCACCAGCGCCGTTCCGGCCTCGGCATTGCCTTCAGGCAGGTAGTCCCCGAGCTGGCTCGCCGCGACGGGCGTGCCGTCCATGGCTTCGATTTCCACCCGCATGCCGGGCTGGATCACCGCCAGATCCTTGGGGAAGATATTGAAGATGACCGAGGTCTGGGCCGGGTCGGTGATGACATAGAGCGCGCGGTCGCCGGTCACATCGCCGGGGTTGCCATTGCGTTCGGCGACCACGCCGCTGACGGTCGCATAGACCGGATAGACTTGCAGGCTCTCGCTTGACTCGATGCGCGCCAGCAATTGCCCCCGCTGGACATAGTCGCCCACGTCCTTGGTCACGCTGACCACGCGGCCCGGAAACTGGCCGCGGATTTCCGAACGGGCAGATGGGTCGAGTGCGACGGTGCCGAACAGTTCGCGTGTCTCGACGATCGTCGCCGGACCTGCTATCATTATTTCGATACCGCCTGCCTTGGCCGCTTCTGCGTCGATACGGGTGCGGCCTTCGGGACTGGCGTATTTCCAGACGTGTCGCTTGCCGTTTTCGGTCGCGACCACCTCGACGTCGAAGCTGTGGGGCTCCTCGACCACGCCCTGCCCGGCAAGGAACTTGCCTTCGGGCTTGAAGGCGAATGTGTTGACCTCGCCACCCAGTCGCCGGAGCGTCATGGTCAGTTGCACGGTCCCCGGATCGACCGGTTCGCCGCCGCGCGTGGCATAGACCCTGAACTGCGGCTCCTGCCCAGTTTCGAACACCGTGACCTCGACGGCAAAATCGCCATCCTTGAGGAGGCGCCCGCCATTGGGGCCTTTCTTGGCTTCGCCTCCCTCCTCGCCATGTTCCGTTGGTGCCGGATCCGAACCACAGGCGGCAAGCGGAAGGGCGAGTGCGAGTGCCGCAATAGCGGCGGTAGAACGGATATTCCTCATTGCACTTCCTCCCCGGCGACGACGTCGAAGCGTCCGGTCAGCCGGTCGATCTGGGACTGGATGTCGCGGTAACGGGTCATTGCTTCGACCCACTGCGACTGAACCTCGATGATGGCGTCGGCACCGTCCTGCACATCGCTGAAACGGAAACCGCCGCGATTGTAGCCTTCGCGGATCTGCTGGAGCGTGCGGACCGCCTTGGGATAGACATCCTGCATAATCCCGTCGGCGCGCATCCGGGCGGCATCCGCCTCAGCCCTGAGCGAGGCCAACTGACGCAGGCGGTCAAGGCGGGCCGCTTCGGCCAGCAGTTCGATGCGCTGCCGTTCGGCCTGCGCTCGCTCGATGTTGCCCCGATTGCGGTCGAAACGGCCGAGTGGAATCGAGATTCCGGCCACCAGTGCGACATCGCCCGTCTCGCGCAGATGCCGCACGCCGACGCTCACCGTGTAGTCCTGCACGCCGCGGGTCTGTTCGACCACGACCGCCGCCTGCGCCCGTTCCACCGTGGCAGACGCAAGCGCACTGTCGGCCGCAGCCAACTGGTGCAGATGATCATCAGGCTTCTCGATCCCGCGCGGCACCTCGACGTCTTCTGCCTTTCCGCCCCAGAACGAGGCCAACCTCGCGCGAGCGGCGTTGCGGCGGGACCGAGCCTCGTCGAGCGCAAGCCGTGCCTGGGCAAAACGGGCTTCGACGCGGGTTTCGACGAAGAGCGGATCCTTGTAGCCGCGTACCCGGCGCAGGGCTTCGGTCTGCATGGCGCGCTCGGTTTCGAGGCGTCGTTCGGCAAGCCAGACAACTTCCTCGGCGATCTGCAGGTCGATGAATGCGCGTTGCACCGCCTCGGCAAGGTCGAGCCGGGCGAGGCGCGCCGAGGCTTCGGCAACACCGATGTCGCGATCGGCATAGGCGATCCGCGCATCGCGCTTGCCCCCGCGTTCGATGGTCTGGGTATATGTGACGGTCGTCTCGGCCTGCCGATAGACATCATAGGCGCCGGTGCCGGCGATGTTCTCGGCCTCGACCAACAGGACCGGATTGGGCCGAACATCGGCTTGGCTGCGCCCCGCCCTTGCAGACCGGATGCCTGCCTCCTGGGCCTCGATCACGGGCGACGCCGCAATGGCGCGGCGGACGGCCTCGTCCAGACTTACAGGTTCCGCACTTGCCGCTATGGGCAAGGCCAGCGCCAATCCGGCCAATAGGCCGACGCGCAACGTCAATGACATGGGACAACTCCTGAAACACTTGGCAATCGCGGGCGAAGAAAGACGCCCGCCAAAGTGGCAGGTTTCAGGCTAGCGGGGGCTCGATCGGTGGTGCCGATGCTCGTGACAGGAGATCTGTGACCTCGCCCGGACGGAGCTTGTCTCGGTTCGCGTAAGGTCCGTCTACATTATACCCGCATCCGACCATCATCGCTGCCGGACAATGGTGATGATGGAAGATCTCCTGCGACGGATCAGAGGATGAATTGTCTGAGAAATCTTCGTGGGCATCAGCATGGAGCGCATCAGCCACAAGAACACTGGCCTGACCATGATCGTGATCGTCCCCATGCGCCGCAGCAGGCGCATGAAAACCGGCGCAAAGCACCGAGAAAAGAATCAGGAACTGGAGAACAATGCCCCTCATAGTGCCCACCTAGCAGGGCAATACAGCAGCAGCAAGCGCATCACTTGCACTGTTCCTGGCCCAGAGCATGACGAAGCTCCTCCGGTATGGGCATGGTCACGAAGGCACTGACCGCTGCTCGCCCGGTGTTTCCAAGTGGGATCCGCCCCAGCAGAGCGCCGAGGGGCGCAAGCATCAGACGCAGCACCTGTCCGCGCGCCTCCCGCCATTCGCGCCGGGATATGGCAAAGGTTAGCATGAGCGCATGGGCATGGAGATGAAGCCGCAGGATCTGCTGAGAAAGGATATGCGCGCGTTCCAGATAGTGCCAGGCATCGGCCGCGTCCTGGCCAGCCCTCGCTTGCCGGAAAGCACCGATCTCCGCCCAATATGCGGTTTCGAGCTGCTTCATACCGGAACCCCTCTTGCCGCAAGTTCATATCGAGCCTGCCGAACCACCTGCCATCCACCTTGAAGCCCGAGAAGCGCCATGATGAGCGCGACGACGAGGTCGGGGAGGCCGCTGCCCGTCCACAGCACCACGAAGCCCGCGCCAATCACCAGCAGGTTGTTGATCGCATCGTTGCGCGAGCAGACCCAGACTGATCGCATGTTGGCGTCACCCGACCGGAAACGATAGAGCAGGAGCGCCACCGAGATGTTCGTCACCAGCGCGAGAGCGCCGATGCCTGTCATCGCCCAAGGATCGGGCTGGGTTCCAGCAACAAGGCCCCAGACCGCCGAGACCATCACCCCGAGTGCAAAGGCCAGAATGGTCAGCCCTTTGACCAGCGCGGTCCGCGCCCGCCAGACAAGCGCCATTCCGGCGACGCCAAGGCTGATCGCGTAGTTTGCGGCATCGCCCAGAAAATCGAGCGCGTCAGCCTGTAGCGAGCGGGATCCCGATGCGGCACCCGCGATGATCTCGACGAAAAACATCACGGCATTGACGACGAGCGCGATCCACAACGCCCTGCGCCACGCAGGATCATTGCGCGCGGTGTCGTCACTGCAGGAACTGGCGCAGCAACTGTCCGCCATGGCCGAAACTCCTTGGTTCGTTCGAGTCGGCCCTCTATATGCACCCTGTAGCAACTACAGGGTCAAGCGATGAAAATCGGCGAACTGTCCAGGGCGACCGGCACCAACATCGAGACGATCCGCTATTACGAGCGGATCGGTTTGTTGCCCGAACCGGCCCGGACTGCGGGCAATTATCGCTCCTATGGCGAAGCGCATCGCACGCGGCTCGCTTTCGTCCGTCATTCACGCGAGTTGGGCTTCACCATCGAGGAAGTGCGCTCGCTGCTCGATCTGGCCGACCATCCCGAGCGCGAGTGCTCGGAGGCCGATAGGATCGCCACCCGGCATCTGACGCAAGTCGAAGAAAAGATCGGCCAGCTCGTCACCCTGCGCGACGAACTATCGCGCATCATCGGTCGCTGCCGGGGCGGACTTGCCGCCGATTGCCGCGTGATCGAGGCCCTCGGGGACCACACCATGTGCAACGGAGACCACGAATGATCTATCTGGTCGTCAAAACCGCAATCACGGCGATCATCATTGTCGTGGTTTCCGAAGTCGCGCGGCGGAGCGCTGGACTAGGCGCATTGCTGGCATCGCTCCCGCTTGTCGCCTTGCTCAGCATGATCTGGCTCTGGCGAGACACTGGCGACGCCGCGCGCATGGCCAGCTATTCGCAGGCCACATTCTGGTACGTTCTTCCGAGCCTGCCGATGTTCCTGCTGATCCCTGTTCTGCTCAAGCGCGGCTTCGCATTCTGGCCCACACTCGCGGCCGGCTGCGTCCTAACCATCGTCCTGTACGTCGGCATGGCGGCGGTACTCGCTCGTTGGGATATCCGGCTGTGACAGCGCCTCTCCCAACAATTGCCTGGTACGTTCTCGCGGCAATCGCCGAGATCGCCGGTTGCTTTGCCTTCTGGGCAGTCCTTCGGCTCGAGCGATCGCCGGTCTGGCTGGCCGCCGGGATCCTGTCACTGGTCGTCTTTGCCTACGCCCTGACCAGGGTAGAAGCGGAAGCCGCCGGGCGAGCCTTTGCGTATCCATCCGGTGAAGGCCGCACCCGTTTCAGTTAGCGGTCACTGGGTTTGATGATGCGTTTTGCTGCGGCGTTACGACGAGCGGCGATCCGGCCGAGGATGCCGTTGATCGGGAAGACATCGAGTTCGTCTGGATCGTAGTCGTCGAGCCATTCGCTGACATCGGCGTGATCTGGATGGTCCGGATCGTTTCTCGCCTCGAGCATTTCGTAGAACCCCGGGATGCCGCCGCAGTCCTCGGGAGGGCAGTTGCGCTCACCGGCGATGAAACGCGGATATGCCGTGGAGCGATCCCCAGCTCGGACATCCCTGATGATCAAACTGTGTTCCCAGTAATCGCCGAAAT
>NZ_AUHC01000026.1 GCF_000422985.1 Erythrobacter cryptus DSM 12079 | reverse complement strand
ACCGCGTCCCCGTCGATCACCGCTTCGGCGAATACCGGCGTGGGAAGCGCATCCGGCGCCTCGGCCTCCTGCGCCGCGCCTGCATCGAGCAACTTGCGCCGCCAAGTGTAGATCAGCGCCGAGGAGATATCGTGCCGCCGACACACCTCGGCAACGCAGGCGCCAGGCGCGAACGCCTCGGAAAGGATCCGCAGCCGTTCTTCCTCGCTCCACCGGCGCCGCCGCTCCGGCCCCGAAAATACCGTCACCTGACCCATCGACCACTCCTAAGCGCGCTCAAAAGAGCACGCTAAAGAGCGCTCGCTACCTACCCGCGCAAGGCGGCCCCCGCCGGATGGATACGCCTTTGCCGCCTATGGCGGCGTCTACATCGTCGCGTCGCTGGTCTGGCTCCAAGTCATCGAGGGTGTAGCTCCCGATCGCTGGGATATACTGGGCGGGCTGATCTGTCTCGCCGGGGCGGGATTGATCCTGTGGGGACCAGGCCGAGGGTGAATTGAGCGCCGCAACCGATCAATGCGGCAACTAGTGCTGCGCGTATACGCTGGTGCGCGCGGCCCCGAAGGCTATGACGTTAAACCGCTGTGGGCGAACGCCGGACACCTCCATGCCGGGCGAACCGATCGGCATGCCTGCGACCGCAAGCCCGCGAACACCATTCGGGCGGTTCGCCAGCACGCGGCGCATGTCAATAATGGGAACGTGTCCCTCAAAGGCGATCCCGTCTACAATCGCAGTGTGACATGACGCCAGGCTTGCCGGAAGACCCACGTGCCGCTGGAACGCAGCACGGTCCGCGTCATCAATGATCCGCACATTTCTGCCGAAGGCTTGGCGGACCCGGGCGGCCCATTGTTCGCAGCAACCGCATCCTGGATCGCGGTGCATCAGGATGTCACCTGCCGCGAGTGCGGGGGTCGAAAACAACGCCAGTGCCAGGACAAGCTTTCGCATGTATAATCTCCTCATTCGCAGGCGGCGCTGAATCGCAACGGCGTCAACTGTCAATTATAGCCAGAATGCGCTTTGGCCGGTAGTCACATGGCAATGCGCGGAGGGTGGCTAAGCACCCTCCGCGCACCATTGCTTACTTGTGATCCACGCCGCTCATGTCGTGACGAGCATGCTGACCAGCCTGCTCGCCATGCTCCTTGCAGCAGGCCATCTGGCCGTGTTCGCCCTTCTTGCAGCAACAGCACGGCTTTTCTGGCGTAGGCGCAGGCTCGGCTGCAAACGCGGCAGTAGAAAGCGAGAGCGCGAGGACGCCCAGCAGATACTTGGACTTCATGTGTATTCTCCAGATAAGATTGAAGCGGATCAGGAAACCGGCTGGCGCGGGGACGGTGTCGGTGGCTCTTGCTTCAAGCCGGACAGGCTTCGGGGCGCCCGGATCTCCGGGCCGACCCGGTCCCATCGCATGACATTCAGATTGGTGCCAATGGCAGGCGCAGCAAAAAGGCACGCGTGACAGACCCGCACCACGTCCGGTGCGCCATGATCATGTGAGCGGTCGCCGCGTTCTGGCATGTCGCCACATGCCATGTTGGCGGACTGGATCGAAGCCGCTGCCGGGGTGGCGCAAAACGGTCCTGCGCCGAACGCCAGTCCTAGAGTAACCATGAGAGCGACGACCGACTTCATAGGATCAAGTCCTGCTTCATTGCGACCCGTCGGTCCAGCCAAAGCCTTGGTGCCTTGCTATCGGTATCAGAACCACACCCTCAGGCCAGCGGCAAAACTGACCACATCCGGATCTTCTCCTGCGAACCGTGCCAACCGCGCGGTGTCGCCCGCCTTCCGGCTCCATTCCACGCCAACATAGGGCGCGAACTCGCGCCGGATCTCATAGCGCAAGCGCGCACCCAGTTCGAAATCGGTGAGTCCCGATCCGACGCCGATCGCAGGCATGTCCTGAGCCGAGAAATTGAGTTCCGCGCGGGGCTGGAAGATCAGGCGCTGGGTGATCCGCTCATCGTAACTTCCCTCAAGGCGAGCCCGTATGTCACCCTTGTCGGAGAGGAACATCTGCCCCGTCAAATGAAACCAGTACGGCGCGATCCCTTCGACGCCGACAACGGCATACGTTTGCGAGGGATTGGGTGCTATATCGTGCCGCAAGCCGACATGCGCATTCCAGAACGGCATGATGGCACGTGAATAGAGTGACTGGATTTCCAGATTCTCGATCGGCTCGCCGAATGCGCCCTCGCCCTCCGTTTTGATCAGGAGGCGATTGACGTCGCCGCCGAACCAGGCCTCGCCAGCCCAGCGATAACCGTCCCTGCCCTTGCGCACGTGGAATTCGGCGAGATCGAAGAGCACCATCGACCCAATGAAGGCACCAATCTCCCGCCCTAGGGCCTCTCTCGCACGCGCCATTTCGACGGGATCGAAGAAGCTGTCGGCGGCATGGTCGCCTGGCGGCGCAGGGGCGGGAGCAGTTCCGATTCCCGGATCACCCTCGGGAATGCCCGCCATGGCATTCATATCATGGCCGGAGTGATCTATCGCTTCAGGCCGTGGCGCAGTCGCTGGCTTAGGCTCGGCAGCGTGTCCGGCATGGGGATCGACTGCGACAGGCGCGGGAACGGCAGCTTCGGGCTGACTATGGCCGGAATGGTCCATTGCAACCGGCGGGGCCTCGCCTCGAGCAACTGTGCCGGCCGCATCCTTCATTTCCATGCCTGGCATGGTGGCTTGGGCCCCCGCAAAGCCGGGCGTCACCAGCAAGACACAAGCGATGATGATATGGGTCGCCTTCACGCCGCGTCTTCCTCGTGGCGCACGGTCACGACCCGGAACATCCCCGACATCATGTGCAGCAGCATGTGACAGTGGAACGCCCAGTCGCCGAGTTCATCGGCCGTCAGGTCGAACGAGACCTTACCGCCCGGCAGGACATTGACCGTGTGCTTCAGCGGATGATGGCCCGCATTACCAGTGACCAGTTCGAAGAAATGACCGTGCAGGTGAATCGGATGCGGCATCATCGTGTCGTTTATAAGATTGACGCGCACCCGCTCCATGTGGCGGAACGGGATCGGCTCAGTGTTCTCGCTGAACTTTTCGCCGTCGAAGGACCACATGTAGCGCTCCATGTTGGCGGTCAGATGGATGTCGATCTCTCGCGACGGCGTGCGCTTGTCGGGATTGGGGGTCAGCGATTTGAGGTCACGATAAGTCAGCACCCGGTGATCGACTTTCTCTAGGCCCGTCGGGCGTTCGCCTGTGCGGTCCATCGGCATTGGCGAAAGCGTTGCCACGCCTGGCCCCAGTTTGACCTGCGGCGCGACCGCCGGATCGCGCATCTTCATCGAGCCGTGATCCACCCCGGGCATCGCGTGGCCCATCGCTGCGTGATCAGCTACACTCGCATCGGCACCGGGTGCAGACATATCGCCCATGCCCATGTCTTTCATGGACAGCAGCGGGCGTTCGCGGATCGCCGGGATTGGCGCGACCATGCCGAGGCGCGGAGCAAGCGTGGCGCGCACCTGACCGGAGCGGTCGATGGCTTCGGCGATGAAGCCATAAGCCTCATCACTCCTGGGCTCCACTATGACGTCATAGGTCTCGGCAATGCCGATCTGGAACTCGTCGGTCTCGACTGGCTGCACGTTCTGCCCATCGGCGGCAACCACCGTCATCGCAAGGCCCGGAATCCGGACATTGAAATTGGTCATGGCGGCGGCATTGATGATGCGCAGGCGCACCCGCTCGCCGGGGGCGAACAGTCCGGTCCAATTCGCGGCGCTGTCATGCCCGTTGACCAGGAAATGATAGGTTGCGCCGGTGACATCCGAAATGTCTGTCGGGTCCATCCGCATCTTGGCCCACATACGGCGCTCGGAAGCGGACTGGTCTTTGCCATCGAGCAATCCCGAAAAGGTCTGCTTTTGCATGTTGAAATAGCCGGGCTGGGCCTTCAACTTCCGCAACTGGGTGTGCGGATGCATGAAGCTCCAGTCGGCGAGCATGATTACATGTTCGCGGTCATAGACCACCGGATCGGGCGCGGCGGGATCGATGACGATCGCGCCATACATGCCCAACGCTTCCTGCATGCCGGAGTGGCTGTGATACCAATAGGTGCCAGACTGCCTGACGGGAAACTCGTACACGAAGGTCTGTCCGGCCTTGATCCCGGGAAAGCTCACTCCCGGCACGCCGTCCATCTGGAAAGGCACGAGCAACCCGTGCCAATGGATCGAGGTTTCCTCGTTGAGTGTGTTGTTCACTGCGAGGCGAACCATTTGGCCCTCCTTCAGCCGGATGACCGGGCCAGGTGTCACACCATTGATGCCGATGGCATGCCCGTCACGTCCACCGACCCTGAGCGAGGCATGGCCGATGGATAGTGCGATTTGCTCCCCGGACAACACGGCCATCGGGGCACCAAGACCAGAAGTTCCGCTGCGCGCCCAGGCCGGGAGCGCTGCCGAAAGCGCAAGGCCCCCGCCTCCCAAGGCAGCCGAACGGATGAGTGTACGGCGATCAAGCGCAAAAGAGTGCATGAATGGTGTCCGGTGAGATTGACGGCTTCAACGTCCTATACGCAGCCGCTTTCCCTACCCCTCAGATCTGGTTGCCAAGCATCGCCTTTAATTTTCCCCTGGCCCGATAGAGGCGGGTCTCGACCGTCTTCTCGCTGACTCCCAGCACCTCTGCGGCTTCAGCCTGGCCGAGGCCGTCGATCGTGCGGAGGACCAGCGCCTCGCGCAGACGGGACGGCAAGCGCGATATGGCCGCGGTCACGCGCGCCAGTTCGGTCCGGTCCGCGGCTTGCACGTCGGCAGGAATGGAATCATCCGAAACTTCGAAAGCCATCTCCAGCGGCGCTGCTCGCGTGAAGAAAGCCCGAACCTTTCTCCGCCTCGCCCAGTCCCGGCACTTGTTGAGCGCGATGTGCTTAAGCCAGACCAGGAAAGGGCGCTCATGGTCGTAGCGTCCAAGCGACGAGAACGCGGCGATGAAGGTTTCCTGGGTGATATCAAGTGCCTCGTGCGGGTCGCCGACCGACGCTCGCACCAGACGAAAGACAGTTTCACGGTGGCGCGCCAGCAGTTCGCGATAGGCGTCTTGCCGACCGGCGAGCGCCAGTGCCGCGAGCTCGCCGTCGCTTCCGTCGGACAGCGAAAGGCTCACGGCAATTCCGGGGTCAGGGCTCTGGTAACCGACCGGTCGAACCTGGCCGCCTGATCGGGCCTCAGGACGGCGCGCATGGCAAAGAGATGCTCCAGTGTTTCCTTCTGCATCTCACCCATGACCTTGTGGGTATGGTCGATGGCGGCGGTGACTTCCGGACCATAGCCATGTTCCGCTTCTATCGCTTCGGCCAGACGGGCATTGGCCGCCCGCATCTCCAGCTCAAGCACCTTGCGGCGGGTGGCAAAACGCTGCTCGATTGCTTCAATCTTTGCTTCCTGTGCGGCATCGAGTTCGAGTTCGCGGTGCAGCAGTGCGTGGAGTTCGGTCTCGCTCTGCCCTTCCGGAGCGAACAGGACGCGACCGGCATAAGTTCCGGCCAGCGCCGCCGCAAATGCAACAAGCCCGATAACGATCAGCCGCCTGGTCCAATTCACGGGTGCACATCCAGCAAGGTTGAAGGTGCGAGCAGATTGTCGGGGGCAAAGGGTGAGAGTGGCTGAGCTGTGGCGGGTTCGCCGCCCGCCAGTCCACCACCCGCTATGCCAACCGCCAGGGCGAGGGCTGCGGCAAAGCCCGTCAGCCGAGACCCGGCCGCAGCCTCGCGGCGGCTCGCAGCCACTCCGGCAAGCACTTTGTCGTCGATTGTCGCCAGCCCCGAAGGGGCCGGAAGTGTGGCCAAACGGCGGAGCGCCTGATCAAGATCTGACATGGTGAGTCTCCCAAGGTGTCGACATCCAATACGAAGCCATTTCCCCGATCCCTCAGAAAAACCGAACCCGCCCAATTTGAGGGATGCTGTTCCGGCGCGCGTATTTCATCCTGGTAGCCAATTCCAAGGAGTTTCCTCATGCGATTGATCAGCCTTGCCCTCGCCGCCGCGGCTCTGGGTCTTATGGTCCCGCAGCTTGCCAGCGCGCATACGCGGCTTGTGTCCTCGACCCCGGCCGCCAATGCAACGGTCGAAGCACCAACGAGGATCGAACTGCGCTTTAATGAGGCGGTGATCGGCGCAACGGCACGGGCCGAGATCGCGATGACGGGAATGCCGGGTATGGCAAACCATGCGCCGATGCCGATCACGGGTTTCACCGTGCAGCTGGGCAAGGACCGGAAATCGATGACTTTGCTGCTCCGCCGCCCGCTCGCCGCCGGCACTTACCGCGTGACCTGGAGCGCGGCCGGAGCCGACACGCATCGCATGGACGGCAACTTCAGCTTCACCGTGCGCTGAAGGCATGGACAGTCCGCTTGTTATCGCCCTCCGGTTTGCGCTTTACGCCGACCTGATGGTGCTGGTAGGTGTGACGGCCTTCTCGCTTTACGCGCTGGAACCCGAAGAGCGAGGCACTGCCTTGCTGCCGCTGGCCAAACCTGCCCTCATCCTTTCGCTACTCGGGCTGCTGCTGTCTGGCACCGGCATGATTGCGCTTGTCGCAGCCATGATCGGAACAAGCTTCTGGGCAGTCGATGCCTCAACCTTCGGGCAGATAGTTACGCAAAGCGCCCTAGGCAGTGCCTGGATCGTGCGCATGGCAGCACTATCAATTGCCTTGGTTGCCGCGCTCGCGCTCGACCGAAGCCCACATATTGCCAGGCACTCTCTGCTTGCTTCGACTGCGCTGGCGGTCGCCACGCTGGTCTGGACGGGCCATGCCGGCGCAACCGAAGGGTGGACCGGCTCCCTCCACCGCCTGAGCGACATCGTTCACATGCTGGCGGCAGCTGTATGGATCGGCGGAATCGCCGCCTTCTCCTGGCTGCTTTTTCAGCCATTGGCCCGCCAATCCGATATGCAGATCAGGATCGCGCATCGGACCCTTGAACGATTTTCGCGGGTCGGGACGCTTGCGGTCGGGTTGATCGTTCTCACGGGCCTCACCAATAGCCTGATCCTGATGGGCTTGCCTCACCCGGACACCTTGTTCGCTTCGCGCTACGGCCAACTCCTGCTCATCAAGCTCGTCCTGTTTGCTGCTATGCTGGTGCTGGCGGGTGCCAACCGCTGGCGGCTGACACCCGCTCTTGGTGCAGCCATCGCCGACGGCAATCCGGCCACCGCGTTACGTGGCCTTCAACAAAGCCTTGTTATGGAAATGGGCGCAGCACTTTTGATCCTCGCCGTGGTGGCCTTGTTGGGTACGCTGGAGCCGATCATGGCGAACGGGTAAATTGCCTCGTGACCCTGACGTGATGTCAAGGTTGATGAGAGGTGCGACCAGAGGAGCACGAAGTATGACCGAGTCGCATCACGACCATGCGAAATGCGCCCATTCCGGATCGAAGGCTCCAGGAATGGTGATTGACCCCATCTGCGGAATGAGCGTTGACCCTGCGACGACGACGCATGTCGCCACCCATGACGGCGCCCATCACTACTTCTGCAGCTCTGGCTGTCTGACCAAGTTCGAAGCTCATCCGGCGCGCTATGTGATTGATGCGCCGCGCCCGACAGAACCGGTGCCAGAAGGCGCGATCTGGACCTGCCCGATGCATCCGGAGGTTCAGCAAGCAGGGCCGGGAAGCTGCCCGATCTGCGGCATGGCCCTGGAACCGATGACCCCGACGCTCAGCGATGGACCGTCACCGGAATATGCCGACATGAAGCGGCGCTTTGTGATCGGGCTCATCCTCGCCTTGCCGGTAGTGGCACTCGAGATGGGCGGACACTTGAGAGGACTGCGCCATTATCTGGATGGGAACATCGGCAACCTGGTTCAGATGGTGCTGGCAACGCCAGTGGTTATCTGGGCTGGCTGGCCCTTTTTTGAACGCGGCCTGGCCTCGATCAAGAGCCGCAATCTCAACATGTTCACCCTGATCGCGATGGGGACCGGAGTCGCTTGGGCCTACAGCATGGCGGCGACGCTCGCGCCTGGCATTTTTCCGGCCGCGTTTCGCGCGATGGACGGCTCGGTCGCGGTCTATTTTGAGGCGGCAGCGGTCATTACCGTCCTGGTCTTGCTTGGCCAACTGCTTGAACTGCATGCCCGCGAGACGACCAGTGGCGCAATCCGCGCATTGCTCGACCTTTCGCCCAAGCTCGCCCGCCGGGTTCGTCCCGATGGCAGCGACGAGGAGATCACCCTCGACCAGGTAATGGTCGGCGACACTTTGCGCATTCGCCCTGGCGAAAAGGTGCCGGTCGATGGCGTGGTGCTGGACGGCCGCGGCACGGTCGATGAATCGATGGTGACTGGCGAGTCCATGCCGGTGATCAAGGAGGCAGCGTCGAAGCTGATTGGCGGCACGATAAATCAGACCGGTGGCCTCGTGATGCGCGCCGAGAAGATTGGGCGCGACACCATGCTGGCACGCATCGTCCAGATGGTGGCAGAAGCCCAGCGCAGTCGTGCGCCAATCCAGCGGCTTGCAGATGCCGTGTCTGGCTGGTTCGTGCCGGCGGTGATCGCTGTCGCGGTGATCGCATTCGTCGTCTGGTCCCTGGTCGGCCCGTCGCCGGCGATGGGCTATGGCCTGATTGCAGCGGTGACCGTGCTGATCATCGCCTGTCCCTGTGCGCTTGGTCTAGCAACCCCGATGTCGATCATGGTGGGGGTCGGACGCGGTGCCCAGGCCGGTATCCTTATCAAGAATGCCGAGGCGCTCGAACGCATGGAAAAGGTCGATACCCTTGTCGTCGACAAGACCGGCACGCTCACCGAAGGCAAGCCTGCGGTGGTCGCGATCGAGACGGCCGAGGGGTTCAACAGCCAAGAGGTTCTGCGCCTTGCCGCCAGCCTCGAACGCAGCAGCGAGCATCCGCTGGCCCTGGCCATTGTCCGGGATGCAGAAGCCAAGGGTCTCGCAATCAGTGAACCTGGCGACGTCGATCAGCCCGTCGGCAAGGGCATCACCGGCATCGTCGATGGACATCGGCTTGTTGCTGGCAATGCCCGCTTTCTTGAGGAGCAGGGTATCTCGACTGCCCAACTGGCGAGGCGTGCTGACGCCCTGCGCGCTGAAGGGGCGACCGCAATTTTCCTTGGCATTGATGGCCGTGCTGCGGGTGCCATCGGCATTGCCGATCCGGTTAAACAGACCACGCCTGCCGCGCTCAAGGCGCTGGCCGAAGCGGGCATCCATGTCATCATGTTGACCGGAGACAATCGCATCACAGCTGAGGCCATCGCGCGGCGGCTCGGCATTGACGACATCGAAGCCGATGTCCTGCCCGATCAGAAGAGCGCGATCGTGAAGCGCTTGAGGGACGAAGGCAGGATCGTGGCGATGGCAGGCGACGGTGTGAACGACGCCCCCGCGCTTGCTGCTGCCGATGTCGGCATCGCCATGGGCACCGGCACAGACGTTGCGATCGAAAGCGCGGGCATCACACTGCTCAAGGGCGATTTGACAGGGATAGCGCGTGCCCGGCACCTAAGCCACGCAACCATGACCAACATCCGGCAGAACCTGTTCTTCGCCTTTGCCTACAACGTCGCTGGTATCCCGGTGGCTGCGGGCGCGCTCTACCCGCTGTTCGGCATCATGCTTTCACCGATCATCGCAGCGGCTGCAATGGCACTTTCCTCGGTCAGCGTCATCGGCAATTCGCTGCGTCTCAGGAGGATTGCGTTATGACCCTGTTAGGGTCAAAACCCAATCAGCCTCTTGAAAGTCTGCGAGCACATTGATTCAAGGACACTCCGCTGAAACAGGAGGCTGTTGGGAATGTCGCGTTCGTTGTTCTGGTTGTCGGATGAAGCATGGGTTGCGATCGAGCCGCACCTGCCGAAGAACCAGCCCGGAGCGCGGCGTGTCGATGATCGCCGGGTGATCTCGGGCATCATCCACATGCTCAAGTGCGGTGGCCGCTGGGCGGACTGCCCACCCGAATACGGCCCTTCGACGACGGTCTACAATCGCTGGAACCGGTGGAGCCGCCGGGGCATCTGGACACGTATCCTGGCGGCGCTGACAGAGGAAGGCTGGATCGCGGAAACAGGCCAGATCGATAGCAGCTATATCAAGGCACACCGCTCTGCCGGTGGCGCAAAAGGGGGGCGCGGGCCAATGCCATTGGCATCTCGCGTGGCGGCAGGACAACGAAGATCCACGCCCTTGTCGATGTCCTCGGGCGACCACTCCGCCTCGTCCTGACGCCCGGCAATACATCTGACGTGAAGGGCGCAGACCTGCTGATCGGCGAGACCATCGGCATGAAGCGCGTGATCGCTGACCGCGGCTATGACGCGAACCGCATCAGGGCTGCCTTGCGCGAGCAGGGCACCATCCCGGTGATACCAGGTCGGCGCAACCGCAAGCGCCCAATCCAATATGACGAACGCCGTTACAAGGACCGCTGGCGGGTCGAGGCCATGTTCTGCCGTCTCAAGGAGTTGGCTTCGCCGCCCTTCGGGTCCGCCGGATTGCCACCCGCTACGACAAGCTCGCCAGAAACTTCCTGTCAGCCGTAAGCCTCGCCGCAGCCGTGGCCTTCTGGCTCTGAACGAGTCTGGACCCTAGTGGTGATGATGTATGTCCGCTTCCCGCTGTCGTTGCGGAATGTCGAAGACCTGCTGTTCGAGCGCGGGATCGACATCTGCCACGAAACCGTCCGCTTCTGGTGGAACAGGTTCGGCCCGATGTGCGTCTTGCAGGTGCAGCTTTCGCCTGGCTGGGCGATCGCTAGGCCGTAAACTCATAAACTGGCTTGCGTGGACGGCAAGTGATTGATTCAAGGTTCGGGAAAGGAGCCTTGGATATGCGCCGTCGTTTTGACCTGACAGATTTCGAGTGGTCGGTGATTGAGCCGTTGCTGCCGAACAAGAGCCGTGGCGTGCCTCGGGTGGATGATCGCCGGGTGATCAACGGGATATTGTGGCGGTTTCGCACCGGCAGCCCCTGGGCGGACATTCCCGAACGCTATGGGCCTTACACGACCTGTTACAACCGGTTCGTGCGCTGGCGCAAGGCGGGGGTATGGGATCGGCTTCTGGCGGCGGTTTCCCGGGCTTTCGACGGCGAACT
>NZ_AUHC01000025.1 GCF_000422985.1 Erythrobacter cryptus DSM 12079 | reverse complement strand
GTCCGTGGCAACCGTCTTGCGGCCATAGCCATTGCGGCTGTTGCCAGCCTGCTCTTCGTGGCCGAGATGATGATCCATCTCGGCATTAAGCGCGCGTTCGGCCAAGGCCTTCTTCAGCGAATCCAGCAAGCCGCCTTGCTGCAAGGCCGCAGCAGCATCACCGCCAGCCAAAAGTTGATCCAGCAAATCAGACGGGATCACAGGTTCTTTGCGTCGAGACATAGTGGGACTCCTTCTTACCCATTATGCCCGCCCACACACGAAATTCCTGACAGTCCGGCTTCAAGCCGGTCGACCTTGCCATCCCGATGTTCGGCTACAAGAACCACATCGGCATCGACAGGGCGCATGGGCTGATCCGCACCTGGGATGCCAGTGCGGCCAATGCGCATGACGGGGCGCGGCTGCCGGAGCTCATCAGCAAGCACAACACCGGCTCGGGCGTGTGGGCGGACACGGCCTATCGCTCCAGGAAGAACGAGGCGTTCCTCGAGCGCGGCATGTTCAAGAGCCATATCCACCAGCGGCGCATGCCGCGTCGGCCGCTGCCCGAGCACATCGCCCGGGCCAACGCCAAACGCTCCGCCGTCCGCGCGGCGGTCGAGCACGTGTTCGCCGGTCAGAAGCACCGCATGGGGCTGTTCATCCGCACCATCGGCATCGCCCGCGCCCGGATCAAGATCGGCATGGCCAACCTCGCCTATAACTTCCAGCGCCTCGTCTGGCTCGAGCGGCGAGGTGCGCCCGCATAGCAGGAAAACGGGCAGCCGAGCAGCGCTCCGGCCCCGCAAACCATGAAAACGAGGCCGAAAAGGCCAGCCGTCACGCGCCAAAGACCGCGATCAGACCCTTCGCGCCCCCATCAGGCCGAAAACAGCCGGTTCTTCGAGGTGTCCAGCTTTGGCCGAACGCGCGCTGAATGCCGAGATGGATCACCATCTCGGGCGCGAGGAGCAGGCGCCGCGCCACGCCGTACCGGACCCCTTGACCCTGCGCCTGCCCCGGGCTTCGGCGCGGCCAATGCCACCTCGCTTTCACCGCTCGGGGCTATGGTTCTTAGCCGCAATAGGGCAGCGAAGGTTGGATATCAGGCCCAACCCCTCCGCCACTTGCCCGCGACAAAGCGTTCTCCCGATCCGGCTGCGGCCGGATTTTTCCGTTGTTTTCGAGGGTTATGCGGGTGGGGCTGAGCACTGGCCCGCGCCCCGAAGGGCCCACACGCGTTCTCTCCGGGCCGATATTCTCCGGACCTGTTAACCGCCGCGCTTTCGGTGAACAGCTTCAAGTCATTGCTTTCAAGTGATATTTCGAAGTTCGCGATGCACGCGATTTGGAAAACCCATCTGGATGGCGAACGGAACAGAAATCGAACGCCGCCCGTTGCGCGCTGGTTCGGCTGCGGCCGGCAACCAATCTCGCCACAGCAACCGTTCGTGCTTTGTGCTGACTCAACCGCGTGTTAGCATTGCAAAAAAGCGTGAGGCGAGCAGTTGGCCCAGAAGTCAGACATCGAATGGACGGACGCGACGTGGAACCCGGTGACGGGCTGCACCAAGATCGGTCCCGGTTGTGACAACTGCTACGCCGAGCGGTTCGCTGGGCGGTGGCGTGGCATACCGGGGCATCCCTACGAGCAAGGCTTCGATCTGAGACTTTGGCCCACGCGTCTCGAGCAACCGCTCCGCTGGAAAAAGCCGCGCATGATCTTCGTGAACTCCATGAGCGATCTGTTCCATAAGGACATCGACCGCGCGTTCGTGGACCGGGTCTTCGACGTAATGGAGCGTGCCGACTGGCATGTCTTCCAGGTGCTCACCAAGCGCAGCTCGCTGATGCGGAACTATGTTCGGGCCCGCTATGGGGAACGTGGCGTGCCGCTGCACATCTGGCTCGGCGTCTCGGTCGAGGACGCTGCCCACGCCGCCCGGATAGCCCATTTGAAGGACATCCGATCGGAAGCACGCTTCATCTCGTTCGAGCCGCTTCTCGGCGCAATCGACGATGTCGACCTGCGGGGAATTGCTTGGGCGATCGTCGGTGGCGAGAGTGGCCCCGGCGCGCGGCCGATGCACCCCGATTGGGCACGCCGACTTCGGGACATCTGCAACCGGGATGGGGTAGCGTTCTTCTTCAAACAGTGGGGCGGCGCGCGCCCGAAATCCGGCGGGCGGCTGCTTGACGGAGAAGAATGGAACGGCTTCCCGACCAAGGTCGTACCCAAGCCAATCCTCGAGGCGCTGACCGGATGAGGCAGGCGCACCGGCAGAACACGGTCGGGCCATGGGCGAGGCGCAAACTCAACGCGCTTGAACAATATCTCGCAGCCTATCACAAGGTGATGCAGAACCAGCGGTTCAATTTGATCTACATCGACGCATTCGCCGGGGCCGGATGGTCGCGCGTGCGCACCGCACCAGCTGAGGCTCTTGGTCTCGACCTGCCGATCGACGACGACCAGGCCGAAGCCGAGGAGGAATTCATCGCCGGGTCGCCCGTCCGTGCCTTGGCGACAGGGCGGGGATTCGATCACTATTTCTTCTTCGATGCCGATCCGCGCCGTGCCGCATTGCTGGAGCAGCTGAAGCGT
Source organism: Erythrobacter cryptus DSM 12079 (assembly GCF_000422985.1). GTDB lineage: Bacteria > Pseudomonadota > Alphaproteobacteria > Sphingomonadales > Sphingomonadaceae > Erythrobacter > Erythrobacter cryptus. The sequence goes on along the minus strand of NZ_AUHC01000025.1, from coordinate 12,068 downwards.
GACCATCCTCAGAAGGATATCCGGATCAAGACCGGTGACGCGAATGCAGGCGTGCAGAAACTGGCAGCACACTTCCACAAGCGACCGATGGCACGCGGCGTGGCCTTCCTCGATCCCTACGGCCCGCATCTGCACTGGGCCACCGTGCAGGCGCTGGCCGAGACGCGAAAGGTCGATGTCATCATCAACTTTCCGCTCGCGATGGCGATCAATCGGCTCATCACGCGCGATGGTCAGATCCGCGAGAATTGGGTCCAGATGCTTGATGCGTGTTTTGGCACACACGACTGGCACAGCCTCGCCTACGAAGCAAAGGATGACCTGTTCGGCTCGAATACCGTTCGAAAGAGCGAAGCGGCGGCCGAACGTCTGCTGGCGCTTTATCATGGCCGACTTGCGCATGCTTTCGGGCATACGGTGAAGCCGAGCCTGGTCACCAACACCAAGGGCAATCCGCTCTACTACCTTCTGTGGGCCTCCGCTAACATGCGCGGCGTTGCGATCGCATCGCACATCATGGCCATGGGCAATAGCGTGAACCTGCAGGAACTCAGACACCGCAAGACCACGCGGCGTAAAGGCTGACCGTGGCGAAGCTCAGTCGAGAGGAGTGTTTACTATTTCTCCTGATCGTCGAGAAATACCAGACAACTGCCACCCGATCGATTCTTGTCGTAATCGCCCCACTGGGGCATATGCGCTGTCAATAGCGCTTTGAACAGTTTGCCATGGTTGGGCACACGCAGATGCAGCAGTTCGTGGGCAATCACGAAGTCTTGGAAACTCACCTCTTGATCGACCAAATCCTCGGCAAGCGTGACGATGCCAGTGGTCGAACATGAGCCCCATTTGCGGGTCATACGCTGGATCCGGACGATGCGGGGCGCCACTTTTAGACGCTTGGACCAATACTCAACACGGTGACGAAGCTGGACGCGTCGATCTTCACTTGTCCGCATCGTGATCGCCGTTGAGCAGGATGGCGAGCACCACATCGACGACCCGGCCACGATCTTCCTTACAGAGCCCGAGCAGCGGGCGGTACAGTGCGGCCCGCAGCTTTCGGCGCTCATCGTCATTGACCCTGGCATTAGGGTACCTATGTGTTTCAGTCTCTGCATCCCTCGCCAGCTCCATCGCGGAGATGCCGGCATTGCGCAGCGCTTCATCGTCCTTTAGATTCCAATAGATCCCGAACACCCGAGTCGATAGGCCGCTGTCTTTCGCCGCCTCGATCGCCTCTTCCTTTTCCTTTGCCAGCGCGGCCAGCATGTCCATGGCGGCGAGGCCGGTGGTGTTCCGGTTCTCCAGATCCTTCAAGATGCGCTCGGCCCTGTCCTTCAGCGACTGCAGGACAGGCGCGGCATCTGCCTCGTCCTCGATCTCCTTCTGGAGCCCGCGCACGAGGTTGAACACCTTGCCCTCGTCTGATCCCGGCTCGCCGCGCAGCCCTTCCAGAGTCTTGACATCGAAGGTGACCGTCTTGGTCAGCCGGCCGAGACCCTCCTGCGTCGCGCTCTCCTCAACAAGACGGCGGGTTTTGTAGGCGAGGTCGGCGACGTAGCCGACATGGTCCGCATAGGCGTTCCGAACGGCGGCATAGAGCTGCGCCAGCCGCTTGAAGGTCGTAATGTAATCGCGCAGTTCAGGCGAAGGCGAAAGGATCTCCCACAAGGCTTCGATCTCCTTGTAGGCCTCGAAAAACGCCTTGCGCGGCTCGGGATCGAGGAAGCGGCCATAGACCAGCTTCTCCAGCTTCTCATCTGCGCTGCCCTCATCGCCGGCGTCGAGGTAATCGATCTTGGCCTTCTCGATCTTGGCCAAGAAATCCTTGAGCAGGAGGTCCAGGTCCTCGATCACGCCGCTGACGTCGGAACTGTCGAACTGCAGCGCCTTCTTCAGTTCGCGCAGCACGCCGACGAAATCGACGACGAGGCCGACGCGCTTCTGCACGCCATTGGCATCGACATAGGGCCGGTTCACGCGGGCGATGGCCTGCAGCAGCACGTGATCCCGCATCGGCTTGTCGAGATACATGCAATAGAGCAGCGGGGCGTCGTAGCCGGTCAGCAGCTTGTCGGTGACGATGAGGATCTTTGGGTCCTCGTTCGGTTTCTTGAACAGCAAGCGCACATCGGCCTCGCGCTCGGGCGAGAGCTGAACCTCGGCCACCAGCGGGCGGTCGACGATGTCCGCGGCGTTCTCGGTGTAGACGGCCTCCGACCATTCGGGCGGCAGCAATTTATCCAGCGCCCGCTTGTACTTGGCGCAGGCTTCCCGGTTCACGCCAACCAGGAACGCCTTGTAGCCGAGCGGATAAACCTTCTCCTTGAAGTGCTCGGCGACAAAGGCTGCGACCTTCTCGATGCGGTCATCGGCGGTGAGGAAGGTGCGCAGGCCAACCGCGCGGTCGAGCACCTTGTTCAGTTCCTCGACGTCCGTCACGCCCTCGGCTGCGGCGAGCTCGAAGAATTCCTTGTCCAGCCGCTCGGCCGGAACGGTCATCTCGCTCGGCGCCATGGTGTGGCGGATGGGAAGCGTGGTCTCGTCCTCGATGGATTCGCGGATCGAGTACTTGTCGAGATAACCTTGCTCGTCCTCGGTGCCGAAGATCTTGAAAGTGCCTTCGCCCTGCGCCGTCTTGGCGATCGGCGTGCCGGTGAAGCCGATGATCGTGGCGTTCGGCACGGCCGCCATCATATAGGTGCCGAGGTCCTTGGCGACCGAGCGGTGTGCCTCGTCGATGAAGACGTAGATGTTCTCGCGGGTGTTCGCGTCCTTGTCGATGCCCTCGAACTTGTGGATCATCGAGATGATCAGACCGCGCTTGTCGGTCTTGAGCAGCTCCTGCACCTCGGCCTTCGAGTTCGCCCGCCAGACCGGGATGTCCTGCTGCTGCATCTCGCCGAGCAGCTTTTCGACCCAGCCCTTGAGCTGTCCCTCGAGCTCGGTGCGGTCCACCACCAGGATGACGGTGGCGTTCTGGAACCGCGCCTTGTCTTCCAGGATCAGCTTCGCGGCGGTGAGCAGGGTGAACGTCTTGCCTGACCCCTGCGTGTGCCAGACGAGGCCGCGCTTCTTTTCCTTGTCCTCGCAGCGCGCGACGATCTTGTCGATGGCGATGCGCTGGTGTTGGCGCAGGATCGATTTTCGCGTCTCGCCGTCCTCGACATAGAACAGGATCCAGTCGCGCAGCGTGCGCAGGAAGTCGGTCGGCTCGAAAAAGGCCTGCACCGCGAACTTGTAGGTCTCCTCGGGCTGCTGCTTCCAGCGCGCCATGAAGCGGCGGTTAGCGTTCCAGGTGACGCCGTACCAGTAATCGAGCAGGTGCGTGACGTTGAAGAGCTGCGGCGCGCCGATCAGCTCCGGCGTCTCCTTCTCGTAGCGCTTGAGCTGGGTCACGCCCTGGTCGATGGCGCCGCCATCCTTGGGGTTCTTGTGCTCGACGATGCAGACAGGCACGCCATTGACGACGAACATCACATCCGCCCGGTTGCCCTTGCGCGCCGGCGGCTTCAGCTTCCATTCCCAGGTGACGTGAAAGACGTTCTCGCCCGGATGCTCGAAGTCGATGAGCTGAACATGGCGGTGGCGCTTCTCGGCCTCGTCGTACCATTGCCGCTCGCCGCGCAGCCAGGCGAGCACATCGCGATTACCCTCGATGGTGGGTGGGATTGCCTCCAGCTTCTCGATCACCTGGCGGATGGCATCAGCCGTCATCCACGGATTGAATTTGGCGAGCGCTGCCTCCAGCTCATCGCGGAGCATCATGCCGGCCTCGCCGCCGCGCTTCTGCTTGGCGACCTCGGGCGTGATCGGCGTCCAGCCGATGCCCACGGCGTGGGTCACCATCGGGAACTGGACGGTGCCAGCCTCACTGATCCGGATCTCAGACATCGCACCGCGCCGTTAGCCTGCCGTTGTGTGTCACGGACGAACAGCAAGCCCATTTGCATGTAGTGAAGCAGGGATTTATTACACGCAAGTATAGTTGTGTGTAGCGGATAACGCTCAAAGCACGTTCCTCCCCTCGGCAATGTTCAGAAGCTCGGGGAAGGCGAGTATGGCCGGTCTCCGTCCAGAACCCTGACGGATCGTTCGGAGAATCGGATTGTCTCCGTCTCGCAGCAGGCGAAGCAGCCGCTGCGCCGATTCACGCGGGATCCCCGCATTCTCGACAAAGAGCGGGGTGGGAAACACGGGCCTCGAAAAGATGAAGTCCACAGCAAGCCCAGCGAACTGAGAATGCGTGCGTTCGGCAACTTCGCGCTGCATTCGGATGTTCAGCGCAATGATCTGCTGGGCGCGCTCCTGGTTCTGGTGGGCCTGTTCAATGAGACCCTCGAGGAAGAATAAACACCAATCTGTCCATGCGCCGGTGCGCGACACCGCACGCATACGCTCGACATACTCTTCTCGTCGGTCTTCAAGGTAGCCGCTCATGTAGAAGCTTGGACTAGAGAGGACCCCCCTATGCATTAGAAACAGGGGAATGATCATCCTCCCAAGTCGACCATTGCCGTCTTTGAAAGGATGAAGTGCTTCGAACTCGAGGTGTATAAGGGCTAGCTGAACTAGGGGATCAGGTTGCCCGCGATCAGCAGTGTAGGCTGCCCAAGTGTCCAACCCGCTGAGAAGATGCTCCTGCGGGATGGGGACGAAGCTCGCCTGATCGATGGTGCAACCTTTTGGTCCGATCCAGTTCTGTTCGGTGCGGAATGCTCCGGGGTTCTTGTCGCGCCCGCGCCCCCCCTGCAGAAGCAAGGCATGTGCTTCGCGCAAGAGATGCAGAGAAAGGGGCCGCTCCTGGAGTGCATTCGCGGCGAAACTCAGGGCCACGCGGTAGTTGAGCACTTCCTCGGCATCGTCGCGCTTGGGCTGGTCCACGTCGCCATCGGCCCCGGCCTCGATTTCCAACACCTCACCCATGGTGACGTTCGTGCCCTCGATTTTCGATGAGAGCACCGCTTCTTGGGTCGTCAGCGGAGACAGCAGCACGCTGGCATTGGGTATGGCCGCAACGAGACCGTCATAGCGGGCGAGCGCGGCATTTGCCGGACCGATCAGTGGGACAAGGCGCGGCCAGTCCAACAGCTCCGGCGCAGGCGGGAACTGACCCAAATGATAATGCACCGGTCCAGTCATGTCGCACCTGTTCGGCGATGCGTCGGCATCTCTGCGACGATGATCTGCCGGGTCTGCGGGTCGAAACAGTAATAGATCCTCAAACAGCGCGAAGGATCACGCGTGTTGCCACCATTTTTGACGTGCCAGTCTGCCAAGAAGCGACGTCCCGCCCAGTTGAAATCGAAGCTGTCCTGACCGCAGGGCGCATTCTGAACGCCCTCGAAGATCGGGATGTTCGCGAGAGTTCCGCCACCATCAATGAAACGGTCTCGAGCTTGTGTGGCGAGCCAATGCAAGGCGCGCGCAGCTGTCTGGATGTCAATCAGCTCGGGCTTGCGGACACCGCGGCGCGCGGCAGGAGTCAGCACAAGACGGCCCGCAAACTGGTTTTCGCACCAGTCGGCAAAATGCTCCCAGGCGTTCGGCCAGACCATTGTGTTATCTGGATCGCCTCCCGCTTCGCGTAGCTTGGCAATCAGATCCTGGATGCGCCAAGCGGCCGCCTGGGCCTGCGCCTCAGCCGCTTCTGCGCGGGCCCTCTCGCTTTCATACTCCTCAACATAATAGTCGTTTTCAGCTCGGATCGAGGTGAGTTGCTCCTCCAGGGCATCCACCCGGGCCAGGGCAGCAGCCAGCTTCTCGCCTTCGCTTCCGGAATCCCTCAGCTCAGCCTGCCGGGTCTCGAGACTCGCAGCGCGCATGGCCGCGAAGGTCAGCACATCCCGCCCGATGCGGCTGCGGCGCAGACTGGCTCCCGCCGCTGCCTGACGAAGCCAGGAGTCGGCTCTGGCCGCGCTTTGTTGGGAAGCGAGTGTCTCTGCAAGCACCAGCCGGTGGGCATAAGGGTCGGATGCCTCGTCGAAACCCGGTTGGTAGATGCGCGCCGCCCCGCCAAAGACTGATAGCCGCTTGCCCAGCCTTTCGGTCAAGGCCCAGCAGGCATCGGCATGAGCAACCGTGACATGGGCCAGGCCCAAGAGATGCTGGTTCAGTCTGGCAGCGTCGAGGAAAGGCGCTTCCTCCCCAGTGAAACAGGTCAGCACGATGGTTGGCAAGACCCGCCCCGGATCGGTCAGATGGTCGATGAGCGCCTCGCCATCTTCACGGCTGCGAAGCACGCTCGGCGCTGTTCTGAGCCGCTGCGATCCCGCCAGAAGACCACACTTCTGCGCGATCTGGCGGACAAAACCCGGCACGGCCGGCGCAATGGCAAGGCCGGGCTCGTCAGTGGCGACAATCAGGCGGGTGCTGAAGCGCGCCGGCTGGCCGGGGATGTGGCCCAGCACCACCTCGGTGGTCCAGGCGCGGCCGGGCACATCCCGGTCCGGCCGGTGCAGGCGGAAGGCCCAAAGATCGGCATTGTCGGTCCGCAGGCGGATGGCGGTGGGGTCGCGGCCCGGCAGCGGCAGGTCGAAGCTCTCGCCCGCCCAGGCCTGTTCGGGAAGCTTTGTTCCTGCCTGTCTTGTTGCCCATTTCAGCACTTCGGCTGCGGCGGCGCGGGCGGCGGCCTCGGGATCCTCTCCTTGCAGCGTGGCGGCAATGCGCAGCACCTCGTGCTCGCGCACCATGCGTGGCAGGCGCGCGGTCAGCGGCGAAAGAGCTTCGGCAAGGCTCGTGGTCATGCGGCGGCCTCCGTTGCCGAGATGGCGGCAGGGGTGAGCGAAAGCGCGGCAAGATCAAGGTCGGCAACGCGGATTTCGCCGGTCATCAGCTTGTGCAGCAGCGCTTTGAACAGCTCGTCGAGCACGGCGCGCTTGCGGCGGTGCAGGTCGATCTTGCGGTCGATGGCCTCGAGGACGGCGACGATTTCGCGTTGTTCATCCACCGTGGGCGGCATCGGAACCCGGACGCCTGAGATATCACCCTTCCCGAAGTTCGGGACAGGGCCGGGTTTTACAATCGACTTAAGATCGAATTTTTGGATCCATTGAAACAGAAAACCTTGATCGGTCCCGTTCTTGGCATGCAGAGCCATGACATTAGGGTCTAGAACACACCATTCCCCAACGCGGCGCTTCTTGTTTGTAGAGACCGCCGCTCCGTTCTTCGGGAAGACAATTGCCCCTGGCGGAATACACCTGCGTATTGCCTCGTCGGCGTCGACCAAGCGCGCTAGCTCAGCGTCCTCAAGGGTGGCTTCGGCTTCGCATCTATTCATGTCCATGACCTTGATACCCAGAACACGAAAAGCTTCTGCGGTTGGTGCCTCGATCTCGCGATTGAGTAGCTCGCTGTAGTTCAACCGACTAGAGGAGTAGATCGCGGCAATCTCCTCGAGAGCCGGTATGTTCCAGGACTCCGGCACCGGGCCGATCTCGGTTTCCTTCTGCGCCTCGCCCCGCAGCCCGCGCGTAAAAAGCGTCTGCATCGCAGCGCGCTTGAGGTCTTGGGCAGTAGCAAGTCCGTCGTCCTGCAGCTTGATGGCATGCCGCACGAGATCGAGGACGTCAGCGATCTGCTTCGGCTCATCATTCGGCGGCAGCCAGATTTCGATGCGGTCGATCTTCTCTTGGTTAAGGGTGTTTCCCTTTACCTGCCGATCCTGCAGCGCGTCATAATCAACTTGTGCTAGGAAGTAGCCAAGAAAGCGCTGGTCCACACCATTGCGGGGGTGAATGGCGATGATTGCCTCATTGTGGCAAGCATCGATACCAAGGGTTGCGACCCGTCCGATCGTGAGCTTGAAGCTCATGATCAGCGTCCCTGCGGGCACGGTCTTCCCGCGAAAAACCTCTCGAAACGCCGCTCGACTGATCTTTTCCTTGGTCTCAGTGACGGTGCCGAACTCCGTCATGTCAGAAATCGCGACCCAAGGAACGCCATCATCGGCGCCCTGCCAATAGTCAGGGTTCGCGCGAGCTGGAGTCCGACCTGCCTTGTAGTCTGCAAGTTCCGCGAACGGGATCGCACGCCATCCGTCTGGGATCATTTCTGTTCTCCCAAGGGCGCCAGCATCTTGGCCAGCTTGGCATCAATTTCGCGAGCGGCATCGTCCAGCTTGAACAGGTCAGCGATGATATCCGCGATCGGTCGTTGGTCCTGTTGATCGACGTTGCCGACCCACCTGCTCGGGCTGAGGTTGTAATCCGCCTCAGCCGCCTGCTCCCGTGTGATGACGGCGATCTCGCCCTCGACCGGTTCGCCCTTCAGGTAGGCCGCGGCCAGCGGGCGAATGTCCTCCTGAGGGATGAAATTCTTCGGCCGCCCCTTCTGCACGCGGCGTGAGGCATTCAGAAGGACGATCCTGTCCTTGCGCGCGGCAGGCTTGCGCTTGGACAGCACGACGATCACGCCGGCGGCAGTGGTGTTGTAGAACAGGTTGTCAGGCAGCAGGATCACGCCGTCGATCAGATCATTCTCGACGAACCACTTGCGGATGTTCCGCTCCTTGTCCTCGTTCTTGCTGCCTGAGCCGCGCGTCACCGCGCCAGTATCGAGCACTACCGCCGCGCGGCCCCTGTCGTTCAGGCAGGCGAGCGTGTGCTGGAGCCACGCCCAATCGCCCTTGCCGGTGGTGGCGCCGCCTGCCGTGCGGAAGCGGTCGAACGGATCGTCGGCGAAGATGTCCGGGTTGAACGGCTGGTTCCACATCGGATTGGCCACGACGATGTCGTAGGTGCGGATTTTGCTGTCCGCCGTCTTGAACTTCGGATTGATCATTGTGTCGCCGCGCGCCATCTCGACGCTCATGTCGTGGATGATCGCGTTCATCTGGGCGACGGCATAGCTTTCAGCGGTAAGCTCCTGCCCGTAAAGCCTGAGCGGCACCTTGCTGATGGGATCGAGCTCGCGCGCGACGAGCTGGAGCTTGACCAGTAGCCCCGCCGAGCCGCAGGCATAGTCGTGGCATTCCTCGCCGGGCTTCGGGCGCATGATGTGCGCCATCAGGAAGCCCACCTCGGTCGGCGTGAAGAACTCGCCGGCGCTCTGACCCGAGCCTTCCGCGAACTTGCGCAGCAGGTATTCGTAGGCGCGGCCGAGGAAATCGGGCTGCACGTCGGCGAGGCCGAGCCTATAGCGCGGATCGGAGAAGGTCTCGACCACCTCGCGCAGCTTGGCCGGGTTGATGTCGCGCTCGCCGTTGCGCTCGGCGGCGAAGTCCACAACGTCGATAACGCCGGACAGGGACGGGTTCTGCCGCACCACCGCGCGCACAGCCTTGGTCAGATGCTCGCCGATATCCTTCGGGCGGGTCGGGCGGCCCTGCTCGTCGTTCGGCCAGTCGTAGGTCTCGCGCCCGCTGATCACCACCCAGCGGGCTTCCGGCGGCAAATAGAAGCGTAGGAGAGCGTGGTCCTCCTCGGCAATCTCCAGCGCCGTTTCGCGGTTGCCATATTCCTCGGCCAACCGCGCGATCTCGTCGTCGAAGACATCTGATAGGCGCTTGAGGAAGAGGAGCGGGAGCAGATAGTCCTTGAACTTGGCCGCGTCCTTCTCGCCGCGGATCGAGCAGGCCGCATCCCACAGCATCTGCTCCATGGACTTTGTGGAGGGCGGTGCTGAGCGCGTGCCAGTGCGGCGGCGCGTTACTTTCGCTGCCGCATCGGCCGAATCCGCGCTAGGCTCGTCCATGTCCACCCCGGCCTCGGCGGCGAGGGCGGCGATGGTGGCGCGGGCGGCTTTCTGCGGCATGTTGGTGCCGCCCTCCCAGCGGTTGACGGTGGCGAAGGACACACCAAGCCGTTCGGCGAGCTGCTCTTGCGTGAGGTCGAGATTGGCGCGGATGGCGCACAGCGTGGCAGCGATGGTCTGTTTATCTGTCATGTTTGATATGTATGCTATATTGCAAAATAGATCAATCCCGACGGAGCCACTTCGCTGCGAAATAGCTTGAAGACTATTTCGTTCGTAGAAACGAGAAAATTTGCCTCTCCCACTCTACCGGGAACCCGTCCATCACCCTTGCCAGCGTCACCTGCGGCCCCTGCCTGCCGTCGAGGATTGCCTCGACGATGTCGGGTGCGAGCAGGGTCAGACGAAGGATACGGGTGAGATAGGACGGGGCGATGCCCGCGCGTTGGGCCAGCTCGGCGATGGTGGCGAACTGGCCGGTGTCCAGCATGCGCTTCCAGCGGAAGGCGCGGGCGAGCGCCTTGATCAGGGCGCTGTCGGGCTTGCGCGGGGGAGTGTGACCTTCGGGCAGTTGCATCTCCTTCCGCCCGCCGCGCCGGACGAGGCGGAAGGGCACGTGGAGGGTGACGGTCTCGGAGGCTTGGCTTGCGCGGCTCATGCTGCCGCCCGTGCCTCGCCTGCCAGCGTTTCGCGGGCCATGGCGGCAAGGCCATCAACGCGCAGCCGGATGGCAAGGCCATCGGTGCCGATGTCGACCCGTTCGATCAGCAGCGCAACGATGCGCGCCTGCTCGGCGGGGAACAGTTCGTCCCACAGCGGATCGAGCTGGCGAAGCGCCATGCGGGCTTCGGCCTCGGTGATGTCGGCGGCCTGGGCGCGGGCCGCCTTCCAGGTGCCCACCACGATCTCCGGCTGACGGAAGACGGCACGCAGCCGGTCGATGACTGCCGCCTCGATCGCGCCTGCGGGCACGCGGCCCACGGGGCAGGCACCGGCGCCGTGCTTCAGCACCGTCTGGCTGACATAGTAGCGGTAGAGCCGGTCGCCCTTGCGCGTGTGGCTCGGCGAGAAGGCGGCGCCGTCGGGACCGAACAGCAGGCCCTTGAGCAGCGCAGGCGTGTCTGCCCGAGTTCTGGCGGCGCGCTGGCGCGGGCTTGTCCGCAGGATGGCGTGGACATGCTCCCAGGTCTCGCGCGCGATGATCGGCTCGTGCTCGCCGGGATGGCTCTCGCCCTTGTGCACCGCCTCGCCTATATAGGCGCGGTTGCTGAGCATGCGGTAGAGGTACTTCCTGTCGATCGGGTTGCCGCGCGGTGTGCGGATGCCGCGCGTCGCGATCTCGCGGGCAAGCAGGGTGGCCGAACCCACCTCGAGGAAGCGGGCGAAGATCCAGCGCACATGTGCAGCGGCTTCTTCATCGATCACCAGCTTGCGGTTCTCGACCCGGTAGCCATAGGGCGGGACGCCACCCATCCACATGCCCTTCCGGCGTGAGGCGGCGAACTTGTCGCGGATGCGCTCGGCGGTCACCTCCCGCTCGAACTGGGCGAAGGAGAGCAGGATGTTAAGCGTCAGCCGACCCATCGAGGTGGTGGTGTTGAAGCTCTGCGTGACCGAGACGAAGGTCACATCGTTCCGGTCGAACACTTCGACCAGCTTGGCGAAGTGACGGATCAGCTGCGGCACCACCCGGTTGACGGTATCGACCGGCACGGCAAAGCCGATCCCTGCCGAAGCGCCCGAGGGGCTGAAGATCGCGGTGTTGATGCCGATCAGCCGCCCAGCCGAATCGAGCAGCGGCCCGCCCGAATTGCCCGGATTGATCGCCGCGTCGGTCTGGATCAGGTGATCGATGCGGCTGCGCCCGTCCTCGCTCGGCAGGCTGCGGTCGAGCGCCGAGACGATTCCGGTGGTCAGCGTCCAGTCAAGCCCGAAGGGATTGCCGATGGCAAAGACCTTCTGCCCGATCCTGAGATCAGCGCTGGTCCCGATCGGCACCGGCGGCGGGCGGCGGAAATCGATCCCGATCTTGAGCACCGCAATATCATGCGCGGGCGAGGCGCCCACCAGCGCGGCCTTGTAATCGCGCCCATCGGCCAGCCGCACCCGCGCCTGCGAGGCCCCGGCAATGACGTGATAATTGGTGACCACGTGCCCGGCATCATCCCAGATGAAGCCCGAACCCGTGCCGCGCGGCACCTCGAACACGTTGCGGGTCCACAGATCGGCCACAAGCTCAGCGGTTGAGATGAACACCACCGAATCGCGCGCCTTTTCAAACAGCGCGATGGTGGCCTTCTCATCCTCGGCCAGATCGCCGCGGGCGGTGACCACCCGGCTTTGCGCATCCGGCGCGCCTGAGGCTGCGG
>NZ_AUHC01000024.1 GCF_000422985.1 Erythrobacter cryptus DSM 12079 | reverse complement strand
ATTTCGGCGATTACTGGGAACACAGTTTGATCATCAGGGATGTCCGAGCTGGGGATCGCTCCACGGCATATCCGCGTTTCATCGCCGGTGAGCGCAACTGCCCTCCCGAGGACTGCGGCGGCATCCCGGGGTTCTACGAAATGCTCGAGGCGAGAAACGATCCGGACCATCCAGATCACGCCGATGTCAGCGAATGGCTCGACGACTACGATCCAGACGAACTCGATGTCTTCCCGATCAACGGCATCCTCGGCCGGATCGCCGCTCGTCGTAACGCCGCAGCAAAACGCATCATCAAACCCAGTGACCGCTAACTGAAACGGGTGCGGCCTTCACCGGATGGATACGCTGAGCGGCAATCTCGCGCATCTTCTCGCGGATCTCAGCATGGTCTGGCAGACGTTCTCGCTTGGCTCGGCTTTGGGCCATGCCCCCGGCATGTCCGTCGCCTGCGCTCTTGGGGGCGGCGCCAACCAGCCCGCAGGCCCGGCGCTGTGAGATCTGGTAATCCCGCATCACGCCGAGCGCTACGTCCCGTCGCTGGCCTGGCGTCGTCAGACTTTTCCCAGGAGGTCCTTGAGAATCGCATTGTCCAGCACGCTTTCCGCCAGCAGCGGTTGGCTGCGCCTCCCTTCGGGTGAGCTTGCTGTTCTCCTCCTCAAGTAATCGCAGGCGCCGCGCCTCCGGAGCCGAAGGCGTGCCCGGCACATACCTCCAAGCCGCCATACTTGGCCTTCAGCTTGTAGAAGGTCGCAGGGCTCAACCCGTGCTTGCGGCAAACCTCGGCAGTCGGCAGCCCAGCCTCCTGCTCCTTGAGCATGCCGATGATCTGCTCCTCGGAAAAACAACTTTTCCTTATTCATCTGCTCCTTCGCTCAGGGCAGACTCTACATCAAATCGAAGGAGCCAGCGGGGGCAGGTCACAGGTCACCGGTTGATCTGATGACGAGTACGGTGCGCATAAAATCTTCCGTTGCGCGACAAACCTACGCAGTCCGATTTAATTGCCGTTGTTGTTGGGCGAAATGACGTTGCCGATGGAAATGGCAGAAAACGCGAGGTTCGTCACTGTGGCGAGAAATTCCCGCAAATCGGCGCCCGGTGCGGTCGAGACATAAACCACATCCTGATTGCGGACCATGAAATCCTGCGCCAAGAAAAAGCTGCGTGCGTCGGACAGATCGAGCCGGTAAACCACCGGGATCCGACCGTCATCGATTGCCGGGGTGGCGGCGCGCTCGGCCGGGCTGAGCGCGTCAGGATCTTCGAGCCGAAATACAAATACGCCGCGGATATTGGCCTTATCGTCGCGCAGCCCTCCCATCCGTGCAAGCGCCTGTGCGAGCGAGATACCGCGACCCTCGAAAGGTATTTCGGCACTACGGGCAACGGCGCCCAAGGCGATGAAACTATAGGGCTGGTGCTGCACGGTCACCACGTCTTCGGGAAGCATCCGGATATTCTGCGCCGGATCGGCGATGATCGCATCAAGCGGCATCGTGGCAGAGGTGCCGCTGCGGCTGACTTGCACCGTCGTCTGGTGCACCGGCGCGCGGGTGCCGCCCGCGCTGGCGATAATATCAAGCAGACGTTCGCCGCGCGGGCCGAGTGGGACGCGGCGGCTCTGCGCGACTTCGCCCAGCACGGTGACAGTGCGCGAATCGTTCTGCGTCAGGCGCACGCTTGCCTGCGGGTCATTGGCACGACCGGTAAGCCTGGCAACGATCATCCGCTCGACCTCGGCGGGGGTGTGCCCGCCTGCCTCGATGCGCCCGGCGAAGGGCACGGTAATCGCCCCCGAGCCATCGACCACCTGCTGCACCACCGTTCGGTTCTGTGCTCCGGCATCCAGCCCCGAGATCACTCCGCCCCCGCCGAACAGTACCGCGGGCGGAGCTTCCCACAGGGTAATGTCGAGAACGTCGCCCGGGCCGATCAACAGATCGCCTGCACCGCTTGTCCCCAGTTTGCGGGCAAGACTGCGCGATTCCTCGAAGGCTGCGACCCGTCTCCAGGTTTCGGGATTGAGATCAACCAGCGCGATCTGGCCGCCGGCATAGGCAGCGCCGTCGATCTTGCGCACCTGCCCCGACGAAGGCCCGGTCGCACCCAAGGTGGTGCAGCCCGTGGCCGCTCCGGCCAGCAGGAGAGCAAGGGCAAGGCGAGGCAGTTCACGGATCATGCGGTTTTGACTTCTCTGGTAGCTTGCGTACCTGGTGATGTGGCGGTAGCCTTGGGGCGCTGTTCGAGAGGGGGTAAGCCTCAACCAAGCCTATTACAGCGGCGATGCAACGGGCCAAGCGCACAAGGGTGAAAGTAACAGATTGCACATAAATATAGCAATGATCCTTGCGAGCGATGATTTACAGATAGCGGTCATACACAACTTTAAGGCGTTTGCGGTAACTCTCTGGACTGAACAGCTCTGCCTGCCGATGTCCGGCTGCGGCGTAATGCTCGCGCAGGCCCGCATCGGCATCCATCGTGCGGATGGCCTGGGTGATCGCCTGGGTGTCATAGGGATCGACCATCAGCGCCGCATCGCCGGCCACTTCGGGCAGTGAAGAGGTGTTGGAACAGATCACCGGGGTCCCCAGCAGCATCGCCTCCAGCACCGGCAGGCCGAAGCCTTCATAGAGCGAGGGGAACATCGCCACCTTGGCCCCACGGATCAGGCTGACGAGCAGCGGGAAGGGGGCATAGGGCATCTGGATGATCCGCTTGCGTGCGCCGCGGCGGCGTTCGAGGCTGCCGTAGACCGTGCCCGTCTCGCCCAGCAACTTCAATTCCTGTTCCGACTTCCACGCCTGCGCGCCGACGATCACCAGCGGGGTTTCGACCTGCGAGGAGAGGTAGGCCTCGATCAGCCGGCCGATGTTCTTCTTAGGCTCGAGCGAGCCCCAGAACAGGAAATAGCCCTTGTAATCGAAGCCCGTCAGCCCCTCGACCTCGCGCGCGACCTGGTCTTCGGGCTTGAAGCGGTATTTGTCGGGGATGCTGACCGACTGGTAGGTGTTGGTGATCCGTTCCGCCGGGATGCCGACGAGATTGATCAGATCCCGCTTCGAGCTTTCCGAAACGGTGACGATGTGATCGGCGCTGCGGCCGAGCTTCTTCATCAGGCGGAAGTAATGCCGCTTCTGGTCGAGCGTGGTGTAGGGCAGGCGCAGCGGCACGACATCGTGCAGGGTGTAGATGTTCGGCCGGCCGCGCACCTTGATGGGCATGGGATAGGTCCAGTGCGCCAGATCGGGCTTGTGCGGCAGACGGACCGCCAGCATGAGCTTCCACAGCCGGTAGACCGCCTGCGCGCGCGAAAACACGTCCGGCGCGTTATAGAGCCGGTCGAATTTCGGCAGTCGCGACTGGAAGGTGCGGGTGATGACTTTGCCCGTCACCGGGATAGGGCGCGCGCCCACCGCCAGCGGCCCCTGCACCGCCTGATAGGCGCGATCGAGCATTTCGAGCCACTTGATCCGCTCGTCCACGGCGGAATCGAAGAAGTAGATCTCGCGCAGCAGATCATTGCGGGTGGCGCTGGCATTGTTACCGTAGAGCACTTGCACCTCGTGCCCGAGATTGGCGATCTCGTAGCTGAGGTTGCGCGCATAGGTTGCAACCCCCGTGCCCTTTTCAAGCCCCAAGTTGTACCCATCAATAAGTATTCGCCCCATAAACGTTTCTTAAATATATAAAATAATTTGCAAAAACATTTGTGTTCTTATACTGTCGTTCACTGTTTACAGATGCTCAGCACATTGAGATCATCTTCTTCGGCGCCGATCTTGATAAATCTACCTGCTCGAGATCGATGGGATCAATTCGGGCCGGTGCAACTTGACAAACTGGGCCGTGCTCCTTCAGTAGCCTGAAGTCTTCATTTGGTCCGGCAAAGCGCTCGCTCTCGGACCCGCCTGCTTGCACGATATAAGGTCGCGGCCCTGTCACACCTGGAACCGTGAGCGCCCCAATACGAGCATAGGTCGCCACCCCGGTGCCGTGCGGGCGGGCGATGTTGTAGGCGTCGATCAGCAGTCTAGCCATGCAGCAGGCCCATCACCTTGTCGGCAAACGCGCGGTTACTGGCGCGACATTCCTCCAGTGCTTCGGGATAGCGCCGGGCCAGCGGCTCGAAACGTTGCCAGTCGCTCGGATCGCACAGCGGCACAGGGTGCTTCATGCTGTAGAACTTGGAGGACGAAGGAAAGGCGATCACCCGCCGACCTATCAGAGTGGCCCAGTACATCCCATGGAAACTGTCGGTCAGCACCAGATCGCCGCTGGCGAGAAAGGGGATGACCTGTTCGAAAGGCGCCGAATTATCGAGCATCGGTATCCCGGCGGGCAGTGTCGCGGCGCGGGCCGAATTAGTCAGCGTGCCGGTGTGGGCATACATCACCACATCGAACACCGGCTCCGGCGGTTGGTCGAGTTCGGGAGCCATGCAGGAAGCACAGGGCACCCAGTCGTAGCCGCAACCGAAATCGCGCACGCCGATGAGGTCGAAGCCATACCCGCCGAGATCGAGTCCCTGCTTGAGCTTACGCCAATCCCCAACCTGCCAGTTGTTATGTCCTGCCCCCCACAATACGAAGCGGCTTTCCGGCTTTCGGTTCTCGGCGAGGAATTGCAGGCCGCGCCGGAAGAAATCGATCTCCAGCAGGCCGCCCCCGCCGACAATCAGCAATTCGGCATGGCTCAGCCGCTCCTTCCACCCAGCCACTGCCTCCAGTGACGGACTCTCGTCTCGCTTGAAGCCGAGTATTTCCTCTCGTCCAGCCTCGGCCAGTTCAGGAAACCACAGGGTCGGCGCGCACATCAGGTCGCCGATGTTCTTTGTGTTGACCCGGTGATAATTGATGATGCTCGGCACGCGGTTCTCGATAAGCTTGTCAGTAGGGCGCAGTTTGGCCCCGGAAGTTTCAACTCGTCGCGATGAAATCATTGGGCTGCGGGCGGTGCGAGAAGCGCTGGCGATAACCGATCGTCTCATCCACTGCCCAGCGGTCGTTTTCCTGGCTCACGTTGATTGCGCGCAATTGGGCTTGCTTGCATGCCTCGCGCTCCTCGGTCATTGCGCTGCATCGGACCTGCTGTGCCAATGATCGCGGGCGAATCACCGACTTTGCCGCCTCCGCCAGCGCCGCGCGCGTTTCGGGCCAGTCGGTAAAACCCTTGCGGACTATCAGCAGCCAAGGAAGCAGTTCGCGCTCGTCACCCAGTTCCTGCGAGAAGCGTTCAGGTTCTTCTTCCTTAAGAGAAACGTCGGCCATCATCGCCGCTTGGGCGAACCAGTTAGGGTCAATCATCATCGCTTCCTGATGCTGCAAGGATGCTTCGGTAGAAATCGGCCACGTCGCGGGCCATCACTGCCTCGGAGTAGCGGGCGAGGAAGACGGCATGGCTGGTCTCCGCAAGTCGACCGAGCGCCGCACGGTCACCCGCCAGCGCGCCAAGCCGCTGCACCGCTCCGTTCACGAAAGCTTCGTCATCGTCGAAAAGGAAGCCCGAGACGCCCTCTTCTACCACCTCGGCCAGCCCGCCTTGCGCCAGTGCCAGCACCGGCGTGGCGGCAGACATCGCCTCGATCGCAACGAGGCCGAAGGATTCGAACCGGCTCGGCATCATCACAAGGTCTGCCTTGTAATAGAGCCGTTCAAGCGTAGCCCGATCGACCTCGCCATGAAAGTGCACAGACGGATCGCGAGGGGCATCAATGCCGTGCTCCGACTTGATCCGCTCAAGTAAGGCGGTATCGGGCGTCGCTCCGGCGAAATCGAAGCAAAAGCGCGAATCGCCGCGCAGCTGCGCTGCGACCCTCAGCGCCAGATCATAGCCCTTGCGCAGCTCAAACCGTCCGGCAAACAGCACGCGTAGCGGCTCGCCATTGCTCTGGCGGGTCAGCTTGTCCTCAAGCGTGACACCCAGTCGGGCAAGTATATCCGGAGTTCCATGTGGGACGATCCGCACCCGATCGCCAAGTGCTACGCCATATTCGCTTTCGATCTGATCGATGACCGCGCGGCTGTTGGCCAGGATATGCGGCGCGCGTTCCAGCGCTGCCCGCTCAGCCTCGATCATCGGCTCGACAAAGCTGCGCCCGTAGATGATGCGTGAGGTCCATTCGGGCTTGAACGGTCGGGCCAGGGCGTAGGTCGTGTGCAGGCTCAGCACGCTCGTCACCTCGGGATCGTCGAGCACCGGCAATGCCTCGAGATCCCAGATCGGGAAGGACACCAGATCGATCCCAAAGGTCTTGAGGAACGCAATTTCACGCATCACTCCGGCCATCCAGTCGGCCACTCCGCTGCGCGGCACACGATAGTTCGCGGCGAGTGCGTCCGCGTCCTCCGGCGCTGCGGCAATACGGTGGAACCAGATGCCGTCGACAAAACGGCGGCTGGGCAGATCGCGGGCACGGGTGATGATGTGGACCGCCACGCCTGCGTCGCGCAGCCCTTCGGCGAGCAGCATCGTCCAGCGGGCGATCCCCGCCTCGTTGTCGGGCGGCAGACCCTGAGAGACCAGCACCACCCGCAACGGGCGCCGCCCCTCGGAAGCAAGGAATGCACCTGGCGCGGAGTCGGGCACCATGTCTCCGCGGGTCTTGCGTTCGAGCCGCGCGCGGCTGCTCGCTTCCATCCCCGCCTCGATCCCGGCCTCCACGTCACTGTCGAGCGCCCGGCGATGGTGCGAGGAAATCTCGCCATGTTCCTCGAGCCAGGCGTTGGCGCGCAGCAATTCGGCGCGATAATCCTGCAGCGCTTGCGCGACCTTGCCATAGCCTTCGGTGCGACCGTGGTGATTGATGAAATAGGTCTTGCTGACCACCGACGGATAGAGCGTTTTGGGCTTGCGCGTGCTGGAGCGGATGTGGCTGGCGGCGAACTGGTGGAAGATCAGCGCCGCCGGTTCGTAGACCACTTTCCACCCGGCATCGACCATCCGAAGGCAGACATCGGTCTCGTCCAGCAGATAGGCGAAGGTGTGATCGAACCCGCCGATCTCGCGCAGCGCCGCCATGCGGAAGCTGGAATTGGTGCCCAGCAGGCTGGGATAGAGCGGGGTGCCTGGCCAGTTGAGCACCCGTTCGTCAAAGGAGTCCGCCGGGAAATGGGCATTGCCAAACCGGTCGCATACCGTCTTGCGTACCTGCCAGCGAACCCCGGTATTATCCACCGTAAAGCCGCCCACCCCGCCGATCGCAGGATCGGCGAAATTGCGAACCAGATAACGCAGCCAGTGGGGATGCGGCACCGCATCGTCGTCGAGAAAGGCGACGATCTCTCCCGCCGCACCTGCGATCCCGACATTGCGTGAGACGGACAGGTTAGGCACGTCGCAGCGCAGGTGCTTGATCCGTCCCCGCCAGCGCGCCAGCACGTCTTCCGAATGGTCGGTCGACGGGCCGTTGACCACCACCAGCTCGAACTTTGGATAGTCGAGTTGCATCACACCGGTGATCGCATCATCGAGGAGGTCGGCTCGGTTGAGAGTGTTGATCACCACCGAAACCGGCGGCGATTTTTCATCGGAAAGAAATTGGGTCACAACTCTTCCTCTCGAACCAATTCAAGCCAAGGCCGATTAGCGCGTTCGAAGCGGGCGTCTCGGATCATTGCTGCCACCAATTCGTCAATGGTGCTGTAGCGCCGAAGGAAGCTTACAAGATCATCGTCGTCCATGCCTGACGCGCCCCACAACATACGGGCGTAGGCGAGCACATCCGGCCGGCCCGGCACTTGGCGGGGCTGCGGTCCGGCCTCGAAATGCCGGATCGGATGGCGATGTTCGGGAATCCACTGCCGCGCCAGCACGAAGCGCAGATGCGTATCCACATCCTGCGGCGCCGCGCCCAGCGCGCACGCCGTGCGGTAGGCGATCTCGGCGGCGACGAAGCGTTCCTGCTCCTTCGCCATGTGCCCCAGCTGGACCCAGTAGCTCCTTTCATATGGGTAGAGATTAAGTGCAGCGGCATAGGCAGCCTCTGCTTCGATCCAGTTGCGCTGGTCGCGTGCCCGGTCGCCGCGTTCGACAAACTCGCGGAAGCGCGGGTCTGTCAGTGCCGCTACCTGCGAAGTTTCGATAAGCTCAAGGCGGCTGTTGCATGAGATCGTCAGCACCCTCGCTGCCCTTGCATCAGTGGCATCAGCCTGTGCTGCACCACGCCTTGGGATATTGAACATCTCCTTGCCCCCCTTTTTCATAAAATGTCTTTACGACCAACTCGTGAATCAACTACGGCTCAACCCTCGACACGGGCAAAATCAACACACACCAACCAATCCTCGCCCAAACGCTGGGTCTCGGCCATTTCACGGGTCAGCGGCTTCACGGTGCTGTCGAAATCGAGGAAACCGATTTCACCTGTACCGAAGGCGGCCACGACATCATCCCAACTATATCCGCGTTTGAAGTTCACTTCGCACACGACCTTGGGGTGGAATTTCTCCAGCACCGGATGCAGATGTTCGAGCACCGCGAGTTCCGCGCCTTCGACGTCGATCTTGATGAAATCGACCCGCGCGAAGCTGTCAGGATCGATACGGCCCAGCTCCACCTCGCTGATACTGCCGTGGGCGGCGAGCCATTCGGGATTTTCCTTCGCGTCGATAAACCGACCGTTCTTCGGCTCGCCCGTAGGGACGAAGAAGGCCCGTTTGCCGATCTCTCCCGGCCCGGCCAGCGCGACATTGCGTGCATCAATGCGACCTTCAAAGCCGTTGACGGCAACACTGGCTGAAAGACAGCGGAATACCTCGGGATTGGGTTCGATCGCCACCACCCGGCCTTCCGGACCGACAAGGTCGGCGGCGAGGACGGTATAATAGCCGAGGTTCGCGCCGATATCGATTACCGTATTGCCGGGCTGGATCGCTTCGGCAAAGTGGCGGGTGAGCCAGAACTCCCAATATCCTTCAAAGATCATATGCGGCGAGAAGCCGACATCATCACCGATAACGAACAGCTTCAGCCCACCGAGCACCCGGCACAGCAGGGTGCCTTTGCCAAGATACTGGCTGCGAGTGCGCGCGATAAAAAATTCTTCGGCAGCTGGTCTGCTCTGTCTGAGAAGCAGCGATCGGAGTTGGCTCATGCGCTTGTCACCTCTGCTGATGTTAATGCCGGCAACGACCAGCCAGCGAACCCGCCGGCGCGGCGCAGGGCAGCAAGTGGCTGCTCGCCCTGCTCGAGTGCAACGTCGAACGCTTCCTGCCTCGCACCCGCGAGCCGGACGAGATCCTCGCGCCACTCGCGGCGCGCTGCGGCATCGCCCGGAACGACGGCAATGGCTTCGGGCAATGCAGCCGGTTTCGCATCGCTGTTCTGCTCGGCCAGCATCATCGCCAGGACGTCTTCCATACTGTGCCCTGCACGCAGCAGTGCAAGGGCCGCATCGTCGCTCAGCGGCCCGCAGCCGGCGAGCGCCGACAGCAGCGCAAGATCAGTGTAGCCCGGCGGCTGCCGTCGTGTCTCTCCGCCGTCCGGCGAAGCGACAGGTACCGAAGGAACCGCGTTGCCGGTCCGCTCGACCGCAGCGATGAAAGGCGCCAGCGCCCGCACCGGTTCCCCGAAGGCGCAGGCAGTACGATAGGCGATCTCGGCCCGCACGAGCCGCCCCTGTTCGCGCGCGACATGGCCGAACTGCACCCAGTAGCTGCGTTCGTAGGGATGGAGGGTGAGCGCGGCGGCATAACCTGCTTCGGCCGCAGCCCAGTCATGCCGGTCACGCGCGGCGTCGGCCTGCCGCACGAGAGCCATGAAATGCTCGTCCTCGTGCGCGACGCGGCGCAGCGAGTCGATCGCGGTCAACCGGCGCGAGAATGGCTGGGCCACGGCCCGCAGGCCTTTGCCCACCCGCATTTGCGCGAGGAAATGGTCATGGGCGGTTTCGAAATCGTCGAACGTGGCCATCCGTCCGGAATCAATCACTGCCCAGCGATTGCAATGATCGCGCAGATAGCCAGGGTCATGCGAGATAATCATCATCGCACGATCACCGCGCTTGTCGAACAACTCGTAATTGCAACGCTCGTGGAAGCGTGCATCGCCGACCGCGGCGATCTCGTCGATCAGGAAGCAGTCGAACTCGATTATCATCGAGATCGCGAAAGCAAGCCGAGCCCGCATCCCCGAGGAATAGGTCATCACCGGCTCGCGCAGATACTGCCCGAGTTCGGCGAATTCCTCGACGAACGCGAGGTTGTGCTCCGGATCCTGGGCGTAGAGCCGACTGATGAAGCGAACATTGTCGACCCCGGTGAGCTGCGCCTGAAACGCCCCGCCGAAGGCCAACGGCCACGACACCGACATCCCGCGCGTGATCCGGCCCGCCGTCGGTCGCTCGGCACCACTGACCAGCCGGATCAAGGTGGACTTGCCCGCACCGTTGCGGCCCAGCACCCCGAGCCGTTCGCCCTTGGCGAGCGTAAAGCTGATATCGTCCAGCACACGCTTCGGCCCGGTGCGGGTGCGGTAAACCTTGGTGATATTTTCGACAGTGATCATTGCGGGGTCAGTCGTTTTTCCACCCAGCGCACCACGATCAGCGCGGCGACCGACAGCACGAGCGAACACACCAGCACATAGCCGGGATTGTAAATCGCCTGAACCTTGGAGCCAAAGAATCCCTCGCGGATCATTTCCACCCCGTGAACCATCGGGATATAAAGAACGATTTCCCGCGCGAAGGGCGGCAGGGCCGACACGAGGAAGGCAGCACCCGACAGGGGAAACATCAGGTAGGACATCGGGTGCCAGAACTTATCGACCAGTTCATATTCGTGGCTCAGCGCGCCAAGGGTGATCGCCAGCACAGCGCCGAACCATGCAATCATCATCCAGCCTGCGGCGACCTTCAGGAAATCTTCCGGCGGTTCAAGCCAGCCGCTCAGGATGAACACCAGCGAAAGCGTGAAGAACGAGATCGTCGCGCCGGAAAACTCGATCATGATCCGCGCGATGTAGATGTCCAGCGCGCGGATATTGCGGTGGTACATGAGCGATAGATTGCCCTCCAGCGCACCGATGCAGCGTCCGGGCATGTTTCGCCACAACAGCACGCTGGAATAGCCGGTCAACGCGAAGGCGACGATCGGAAGGTCACTGCCGTGGACCGACTTGGTGGCGGTCCACAGCGCTGTCACGCCGAGCGTGAACATCATCGGTTCGACGAACAGCCACAGGAAGCCGATATTGTGCCGCCCGTAACGCGTCAGCAATTCGCGCACCAACAGCGCTGCCAGCACCCGGCGCTGAACCTTGAGACTGTTTACGAGCGAAGGCTGCACGATGCTGGCCATGCCTAGTCCCTGTGTTCGCGGATGCCAACCAGCAGCATCGAGGCGACGCCCCAGGCCAGCAAGCCTAGCACGAAGGTGGCGAGGATGTTGCGTAACCGGCGCGGAAAGGCAGCATCATCAGGCAGGCTCGGCTCTGAAATCCGTTCGACATAGGCCTGCTTGCGACGCGCCTCAGCCTGCGCCTCCTGATAGGCGGACAGCGAGGTGGTAAGCTGCCTTTCGGCATATTCTGAAGCGAGCTTTAGATCCTGATAACGCGCAGAGGCGGATGATAGGGAACCGCGCCCGCCGGCCAGCTTTGCGGTCTGCTCGGCAATCTCGCGTTCGAGGTTCCGGACCTGAGTGCGCAGGTAAGGGATCTGCGAGGCTTCCGGAGTATAAGTCTGCATCTGCAACAGCTGGGTTTGCGCTGCAATCAACTGGTCCTGAAGCTTGGAGATCATTTGCAGTCCGGCGCTGACCTGCAGTTCCGGATCGATCACGCCCTCACTATTCCGGAAGTTGGCAAGTGCCAGCGCCGCCGTCTGTGCCTGAGAGCGCGCGCGAGCGAGTTCGGCTTCGGCAAAGGCGATGGCATCACGCCGTGCACGGCTAGACAGGGCGTTGACCAGCTCTTCAGACTTTTCGAGCAGCCGCCGGTTGATTGCCTGCGCGCTTCGGGGATCGAAGGATCGCACGGTCAGCACGGTCACCGCTGTGCCTGGTGACTCCTCGGCCGCTACCATGTCGCGATAAAATTCGAACAGATCCTCGCTGGTATCCGCCCCCAATACGCCGAAACGGTCAAACCAGAAGATCGAAGTATTGCCCCAAGCGCGCTCGGCGTAGCCGTCCGCGTTGACCGCCGCCAAAGCCTGCCGGGATTTGAGGAATTCGCTCACCGCTTCGCTTTCCTCGCTGGCGCCGACCAGGCTCCCGCCACTCAGCACCACGCCCAGCGGCGACAAATTGGGTTTCGAGGGGCTACGCACGATGAAGCGACTTTCCGACACATAAACGTCGCTGGCGAAGAGGCCGAAATACAGGCTGGCGATGAAGGTCGGTAAAATCACCAGCACCGCAAAAAGCGGGTTAATGGCCTTCAGCCGCCCCAGCAGGCTGTGTCGCGCGGCAGTGGCATCCTCCCCCGGGATATCCACGCGCCGCGGATCGGCAATCGGGTCCATCCGGCTCATTGCATCGCTCCTGCGCGCAGGCGGTATGCGCCCTGCGCGGCATGGGTTCCGGCAGCAGCGCGCAGCAGCCCTGCCACCGCGCCGGCATAGGGAAGATCGGCCAACCAGTCCTCGACCAGCCTGAAGTGATCGCGCCAGTCGGGCGCACGATAGGAGTCCAACGCAGCCAGCTGGCGCCTCCGCTCAGGGCCATTGGCGCAAAATTCGTCGATCCGCCCGATCCACGCCTCAGTCGCAGCAGAATTTACAAAAGTCGGGATGCCTGCACCGACTTCGCGGAACGCGGGAATATCGCTGGCGATGACCGGTACGCCTAACCCCAGCGCCTCGACCACGGGCAGGCCGAAACCCTCCGCCAACGACGGGGCGAGCAGCGCGGTGGCAGAGCACAAGTGTCGCACGATCCCCACATCTGAGCAGTCGCCGATCACCTGCACGAAGCGTCGCAGCCGTCGATCAGCGAGATAGCGCCGCCGCACGTCCTGAGATCCCGTGCCCCAGCGTCCGATCAGGGTCAGTCGCGGCGCGGCTTCGCCGTCTCGAGCAATCAACCTGTCCCAGATATCGAGCAGCAGCATGTGGTTCTTGCGCGGTTCGATTGTGCCAACACAAACGAAGGTCGCCCGCTGCCGATGCCGCGCCGTCGCCGGGTGCACCGAAGGCAGTTCCGGCGCGCCCAGCGGGGCGCAGAGAATCGGCGGCGGGGCAAGACCGCGGGTGCGAATATAGGCATCGAGTGCGCGCGCAGTGGTGTGCGAATTGGCGATGATGCCGCTTGCTGCCTCGAGCGCGCGGCGGACCCGACCGGCATGACGGCGGGTCTTGTGCGGTGTGGTGAAGTGCGGATGCTCGATCGGAATGAGGTCATGGACAAGATAGACCGAGCGTACGCCGCTGGCCTGGACCCAGTCGAAATGGCGGTCGAGATCGAAATCGGTGTGCGAAACATTAAGATAGATCGCGCCGTACGCATCGGCGCGAGCGCGACCGGCTGTCCCGATCACCGCCGCCAGCCCCACAAAGCGCCTGCGAAAGGCACTGTGTGGAGCTTCAAGCATGGCGAACAGGCTATCCGACTGGTCGCGGTCGAGCACGCGTGCGCGCCCGCGCAACTGCACCACCGCCTGCGCACGCGACGCGAAATGGGCGCGATAGGCATCGCAGACCCGATCGATTCCGGTCGGCGTCAAGCCCAACCAGCGCTGCGCGACCATGCGCGTGCAATCGAGCAGGAAGGGCCGCTCGATACTCATGGTACCACCGTGGAGGGTGCCGTCGGCTTAGCCAGCGGAAGGAACGCAGGCGCCATGCTTTCTGCGAGCGCGAGCATTGCCGGATCGTCGACATCAATCCACCATTGGCCGGTGACATCGACCGTGTCCGCCAGACCGCGATCGGCAAGGCGCTGCATGCCTTCAGAAAGGCTTCCCGCCGCGCCTTCACCCACCGCTTCGGCAATCGCTTCGGCGAGATCGGGGGTGGCGATAAAGGCGCCGCAATCGACCGCGTCAAAGCGGGTGAGATGCTTGCCTATCCGTGCGATCCGGCCATTGGCGTGGCAGCGCACCCAGGTGGCATCTTCAGGATCGATAGTCGGCCCCGTCACGTCGCGATCAATCGCCAGCGCCGCGCCGCGAGTGCGGCCCATGTCCTTGACCAGCTGTTGCAACAACCCGTCGGCGAAGATGTGATCGGCCATCATCAGCAAATAATTGCCTTCGATCCGCGCCGCGCCCGCCAACACCGAATGGCCGTTGGGGCGCGACCAATCGGCGATCCGGCAGGCTTCAATGCTCACGCCGGTGCGATCGGCGATGCCCTCCAGACGCGCCTCGACCTCGGCGGCGCGGTGGCCGGTCACTACCACCGCGTGGGTGATGCCCGCAAGCGACGCCTGCTGCACCGACCATTCCAGCAAACATATGCCTGCAACCGGTACCAGCGGCTTGGGCACGGCAAGGGCTGCGATGCGGCTGCCATACCCGGCGGCAAGGATCAGCGCATTCATCAGCGGCTTGGCAGGAGAGGTTGAGCGGGACAGGTTGGCGAGGTCATGGGTTATTCGGCGGCGTCAAGCTGCGGCAGATGGGGCAGGGCCCGCGACGCGAGCAGACAGAGCGCGGCCTCCTCGGCCATTTGCTGGGGCGGATGCTTGCAGAAATAGGCGCTTTCAGCGATCAGCGCGCCGCCCTCGCCGCGATCGCGGGCGAGCTTGCAGAAACGGATCGCATCCATCGCGCAGGCCGCGGCGTTGGGGCTGTCCTCGACCGAAAGGCGCAGTTCGAGGTTCATCGGCACCCGGCCCCAGCCGGTGCCTTCAATCCGCATGAAAGCGATCTTGTTGTCCTTCTGCCATGGCACATATTCCGACGGACCGACGCGGATGTTCTCGTCCTCCAGCCGCTGCGCGAGGGCGGCTTGCACCGCCTCGGTCTTGGACAGCTTCTTGCGGGTCAGCCGACCGGCATCGAGCATGTTCATGAAGTCGGTATTGCCGCCGGTGTTGAGCTGGTAGGTTCGCTCCACCGTGACCCCGCGGGCCGAGAACAGGCTGGAGAGCATCCGGTGGATGATTGTCGCACCGACCTGTGCCTTGATGTCGTCGCCCACGATCGGCAAGCCGCGCTGACGGAAGCGCGCTTCCCATGCGGGATCGCTGGCGATGAAAACGGGAATGGCATTGACCACGCCAACCCCGGCTTCGAGCGCGCAGTCCATGTAGAACTCGCTTGCCGCCTGCGACCCAACAGGCAGGAAGTTGATCAGCACGTCGACCCGTTCCTGCCGAAGCGCGGCGA
Source organism: Erythrobacter cryptus DSM 12079 (assembly GCF_000422985.1). Lineage (GTDB taxonomy): Bacteria > Pseudomonadota > Alphaproteobacteria > Sphingomonadales > Sphingomonadaceae > Erythrobacter > Erythrobacter cryptus. Next base: position 795 of record NZ_AUHC01000024.1, on the reverse strand, counting down.
CAATATCGGACTTGCCCGGCTGCGGCAGATCGGCGGGCTGAAACCCGCGCTCGCCTGCCTGGGTCATATGCGGGGCCACCCCGTCGAGGATACGGCCCATGATTACCCGCGCCTCGGTGGGCGGCAAATCTCGTTCGAACGCCTGAGTGTTGTTGGGGGCGGCGAAGATCGCCTCGGCGAGCGGGAGGCCGACCTTGCGGGCGTCGACATCAATGCCGAGTACGAATTCGACATCGCCGGGACGGTAGGGGCCGATGTCCAAGTGGATGAGGCCGGTCACATCGCCGGTACGACGATAATAAGCTGTGCCTTGCACCAGAGCACTGGCGCAATTACCGACACCTACTATTGCCACTCGAATCCCGTTCTTCATATCGAATCCCGTTCTTTATAACCCTCCAATGCTGGGATAACCCTTCAATGCAAACCAAGCAATCCTTGAGCCTAGCACTACTTTGGCAGAAGTGCATTTTCTGGATTCCCAAGAGTCGCTTATGGTGATTCATATGGTGCCAGCTTTTGGAGGCTGGCGATGGCGGATGGTTGGCGGGATGAGCTGACGGAGTGGCTTGCGCCCTTTGTGAGGATGTTGGGCGATCGGCGCAGGGCGCGGATGTGCCCGGCCTATGTTGAGGGGTTGATCGGCCCTGGTGACCGCAAGAGTGTGCAGCCGATGGCGATGCGTGCGCCGGGGATCGGCTATGATCAGCTGCACCATTTTATCGGTGGTGCCCTGTGGGACAGCGCGCCACTGGAGGAGGAACTCTGTCGGCAGGCCGATGCGCTTGTCGGTGG
>NZ_AUHC01000023.1 GCF_000422985.1 Erythrobacter cryptus DSM 12079 | reverse complement strand
AGCTGCCCTGCCGGTCGCGCGGGATCTCGATCTCGATCTTACCGGTGTCCGTGGCAACCGTCTTGCGGCCATAGCCATTGCGGCTGTTGCCAGCCTGCTCTTCGTGGCCGAGATGATGATCCATCTCGGCATTAAGCGCGCGTTCGGCCAAGGCCTTCTTCAGCGAATCCAGCAAGCCGCCTTGCTGCAAGGCCGCAGCAGCATCACCGCCAGCCAAAAGTTGATCCAGCAAATCAGACGGGATCACAGGTTCTTTGCGTCGAGACATAGTGGGACTCCTTCTTACCCATTATGCCCGCCCACACACGAAATTCCTGACAGTCCGGGGGCAGTCTCCAAAGCGGAGCCAAAGGCCGCAAGCGCCATGCTCTGGTCGATACTGACGGCAGGCCGCTGCTTGTCGAGCCGCACACCGCCGATGTCCAGGATCGTGATGGCGGCGGCGCATTGCTGCAAATCTCGCGCGGCCTCTTCCCGTTCATCGAGAAAATCTGGGCCGATGGCGGCTATAACCATCACCGTGTCAACGAGGCGACCAGCATCACCGTCGAGATCGTCAGCAAGACCGCCGGTCAATCCGGCTTCGTCGTCCTGCCACGGCGATGGGTGGTCGAGCGCTTCTTCGCATGGATCAACCGCAACCGCCGCCTCGCCAAGGACGTCGAAGCCACCCTCAAATTCGCCGCAGCCTTCCTTTACGCCGCCGCCGCCATGCTCTTGTTACGCCGATTGGCACGCTCAGCATGACTTTCGAAACCTGTAGATTTCCGTTGAGATTTGACCCGGGAGGGCGGTGAGTTTTCATTGAGATTTGACCCATGTTTTGACCCGTTCCTTGCTGCGAGCAGCGAGGGAGACAGGAGTGATCGACATGGCGTTACTGAGTGTAATCCGTCGCTGGCATCTGCGAGATCGGATGCCGATCCGAGAGATCGCGCGGCGCACTGGCTTGTCGCGGAACACGATCCGCAAGTATCTGCGCAGCGGCGCGGTGGAGCCGCAGTTTCGGGTTCCCGAGCGTTCCAGCAAGCTGGACCCGTTTGCTGAGAAGCTGTCGCATTGGCTGCGGATCGAGGCTGCCAAGTCGCGCAAACAGCGGCGCACGGTGAAGCAGTTGCACGCCGATCTGGTGGCGTTGGGGTTCGACGGTTCCTATGGCCGGGTTGCCGCTTTTGCGCGGGCATGGAAGGCGCAGCGGCAATATGAGCAGCAGACCAGCGGGCGCGGGACCTTCGTGCCGCTGGTGTTTGCGCCGGGGGAGGCGTTCCAGTTCGACTGGAGCGAGGACTGGGCGGTTCTCGGCGGCGAGCGTGTGAAGCTACAGGCTGCCCACACCAAGTTGGCGCACAGCAAGGCCTTTATCGTCAGGGCCTATCCGCTGCAGACCCACGAGATGCTGTTCGATGCGCTGACACAGGCGTTCAGGGTTCTGGGCGGCGTTCCGCACCGCGGGATCTTCGACAACATGAAGACTGCGGTAGACAAGGTCGGCACTGGCAAGGCGCGACAGGTCAACGCGCGGTTCGCGGCGCTGGCCAGCCATTATCTGTTCGAGCCTGAGTTCTGTAATCCTGCTTCCGGTTGGGAGAAGGGTCAGGTCGAGAAGAACGTTCAGGATGCACGCCGCCGGTTGTGGCAGCGCATGCCAGCCTTTGCTGATCTGGAAGCCCTCAATGCCTGGCTCGAAGAGCAATGCATCGCGCAATGGGCCGATATCCCGCACGGCACTTTGCCGGGCACCATCGCCGAGGTGCATGCGGAGGAACTGCCCAGCCTGATGCCGCTGGGCGGGCTGTTCGACGGCTTCGTCGAGCATACCAAGCGGGTCTCCCCGATCTGCCCAAGTCGCCGGTTTTTGGCACTTCGAGCGCAACCGTTACAGCGTGCCAGCCAGCTTTGCGAACCGGCCGGTATCGTTGCGGGTTTACCCCGCGCGGATCGTGATCGCCGCCGAGGGGCAGATCCTGTGTGAGCACGAGAGGGTTATTGATCGCTCTCACCGCAGCGGTGGCCAGACGGTCTATGACTGGCGGCATTATCTGGCGGTGATCCAGCGCAAGCCCGGTGCCCTGCGCAATGGTGCCCCGTTCACCGAGATGCCCGATGCCTTCAGGCAGTTGCAGGGGCAGCTGTTGAAGCGCCCCGGCGGCGACAAGGAAATGGCCGAGATCCTGGCGCTGGTGCTCCAGCACGACGAGCAGGCGGTCCTGTGCGCGGTGGAACTGGCACTTGAGGCAGGCGTTGCCACCAAGACCCACGTTCTCAACCTGTTGCACCGTCTGGTCGATGGAAAGCCCGCTGGCCCCGATCCTATCGCTGCTCCGCAGGCGCTGTCGCTGATGCACGAGCCCATAGCCGATGTCGCCCGCTACGACACCTTGCGCGCCAAGGAGGCGGCCCATGCGTCATGACCCTGCCAGCGCGGCTGTTGTCGTGATGCTGCGCGGCCTCAAGATGTATGGCATGGCAGGGGCGGCCAGCGATCTCATCGAACAGGGCGCCCTTGCGTTCGAGACAGCCATCCCGGTCCTGTCTCAACTGCTCAAAGCTGAGATGGCCGAGCGCGAGGTGCGTTCGATCGCCTATCAGATGAAGGCCGCGCGGTTCCCCGCCTACAAGGATCTGGCCGGCTTCGATTTTGCTGCCAGCGAGGTCAATGAGGCCCTGGTGCGCCAGCTGCATCGCTGCGACTTTATCGATGGAGCGCACAACGTCGTCGCCGTGGGCGGCCCGGGGACGGGCAAAACCCACATCGCCACTGCGCTCGGTGTTCAGGCGGTCGAGCATCATCGCAAGAAGGTCCGCTTCTTCTCCACGGTCGACCTCGTCAATGCGCTCGAACAGGAAAAGGCCCAGAACAAGGCTGGCCAGCTCGCAGAGCGCCTGCTGCGGCTTGACCTGATCATCCTCGATGAACTGGGCTATCTGCCGTTCAGCCCGTCAGGCGGAGCATTGCTGTTCCACCTGCTCTCGAAGCTCTACGAGCGCACCAGTGTGGTCATCACCACCAATCTGAGCTTCAGCGAATGGGCCAGCGTGTTCGGCGATGCCAAAATGACCACCGCGCTGCTCGATCGGCTGACCCACCACTGCCATATCCTCGAAACCGGTAACGATAGCTTCCGGTTCAAGGCATCTGCCGCCCAGCGGAAAACCAGAAAGGAGAACGTCCAGCCCTTGACCAAACACAAGTCCAAGCGGACATAGCTAACAACAACCCAGGTCACTTCTCGATGAAAATCCCGGGTCAAATCTCAACGGAAATCTACAGGCTTCCCTGCGCCCATCGCTCTGGGAGGAGCAGCCCGCTGGAACAAGCGGGAGGTGCTTCTGTGGATTGAGGAACAGGCCGCAAAGCGGGGCCGTTGACCCCGATTAGCGCCGCTTGCGCCGGGGGCTGTCGATGATCTCGCTCTCGGCAATGGCCCCTTCCATGATCATGTCAGCCCAGCGCTGAGCCAGTTCGCGCCGCCGGGTCATGTAGGAAGCACGGTTGTAGCGCAGTTCGCTCGCACTCATTCCCGCCGGCTTGTGCGCAAGCATCAGGTCGATGATCATCCGGTCGATCAACAGCCGCTCGTCCCGACCCGGCTCGCGTTCGGCAAGCTCGTTCATGATCGTCGAGAAGCTCGAACGCCAGCCATGGGGCACATGGCGTCCCTGATAGCCTTCCCGGTTGTAGAGGTAGCCAAGGGTGTTCATGCTGATCGGCTCCTGCCCGGAACGCGCGCTGGGGAAGACGTACTTGGCCTTGCCCGTGAACAGGCGGACTGCCCGGAGCGTATCAACCGCCTGACGCGATAGCGGCACCGGGTGATCGAAGGCTTCATCGGACCGCAGGTGCAGCTCCTGCTTGATCTTGTCCGCAGGAACCAGCCACATCGCTTCGCTGACATCACTGTCGCGATTGGTCCAATCGACCCCGGTGATCTCGCCCCACTCCATGGTGCGCACCATGCCCGGACGCTGTGCTGTCAGAGCCAGAAAGCGTGATGCCAGGCGATTGACCGGCGAAGCCCCTGCCCGGTCAATGTCGCCGATCATCACCCGGATGGCCGCAACATCAAGCAGCGCAGGATAGCGTTTGGACGGCGGCAGCGGGGCAAGCGCATCGTTCAGCTCGCTGGCCGGATTGACCAGCCCGGCACCATGCGCATTGATAAAGCGGTATACGGCCGCCACCCTTTGCTTCACCCGGCGAGCGGTCTCGATTGCCCCGCGCTCCTCGATCTTCCGAAGCGCGGCCAGCAGCAGGGGCTTGTCGATCTCATCAACGGGCATCGCCCCCAGGTCCGGGAAGATATCCCGCTCCAGGCTCGTGATGACATCATCTGCGTGAACGGGTTTCCAGCGCGGTTTCTGGATCTGGTGCCATTCGCGTGCGGCCTGCTCGAAGGTCTGGAACTTGCTCTTCTCGCCGATGAGCTTGGCCCGTTTGGCTGCATGGCGGGGGTCACGCCCCTCGCGCAGCAGCTTGCGCGCATCGTTCCGCTTCTCGCGGGCCTCGGCCAGCGAGACCTCCGGGTAAGCTCCGATCGTCAGCAGCTGCTCCTTACCCTCGAACCGGTATTTGAACCGCCAGCTTTTATGATTCTGCGGCGAGACTTGCAGGTAAAGCCCGCCGCTGTCTGACAGCTTGTAGGCTTTGTCCTTCGGCGCTGCTGCGCGAACGGCCTTGTCCGTAAGCATCCAAGACCCCCCAACGCTCGCGTTGGTTACCCCCAATCTACCCCGAAGTGCGTCTGGCAAGGGATGGACAGGGGTGGAACAGACTGGACGGGAAAGACGTGAAAAGTAAAGGCCTTGACCGTTCAGTTGGAAGGATTTGGAAGGCTCTGGAAGAGCCAGTGGCGGAGACGGAGGGATTCGAACCCTCGGTACCCTAGTAGAGTACGGTTCCTTAGCAGGGAACTGGTTTCAGCCACTCACCCACGTCTCCGGGCAACCCATATGGCTGTGAGCGCGGGGCTATAGTCGCACACTTGGCGAGCGGCAAGGTGGCTTGGCGAAAAAGCTGACGCCGAACCCATTGCCCTCGCGCGCCGCGGGCGCGCCGTGGGGGCGGGCAAGCGCGGCCGCCGCGGTTCGGGCACGGTTCAGCCAGCGTGGGGCAGGCATGTCTCCCGGCTCGTCGCATTTTCGATTCGCCCCGGCGCCAGGCGGTTGCGGGGCGCGCGCCAAGTGATTCTGCTGGGTTAGGGCCATTCCCGGGCTGGCACGCCCGTGCTGGGGAGAGCATGATGATCGCCGTGATCGCCGCCACCTTCCGCTTCCTCCTGCGCCGCGCGGCGCTGCTGCTGGCCGCGCTCGCCGCGCTGCTCGCCGCGCCGGCGCTGGCGCAGCAGCTCGAAACCTTCGACCCCGATCAGGCCTATCAGGCAGGCGATGCCGCGGGCGGGATCGATGCCGATCTTGCCACCCCACCCAGCACCAGCGCCGCGCCGTCCGCGCCCACTCCCGCCCCGGTGCCCGATGATCCGCGTTTCGACGAGGAATTCACCGCCTTCGCCGCCGATCCCACCATCGCCCCCCCGGCCGCGGCCAGCCCGGCCCAGCCATCTGCGGCCGAGGCGCAGAGCACCTATGGCGCGGATGATCTCATCGGCGCGGCCGAAGGGCTGTTCGGCAAGGGCGCCGAGGGCCTCGCCAAGCTGATCGAGGATCTGCTCAAGAAGCAGGGTCGGCCCAATGCCTATATCGTCGGGCGCGAGGCCGGCGGGGCCTTCATCTTCGGCGCGCGCTATGGCTCGGGCACGCTGCACCACAAGGTCGAAGGCACCCGCCAGGTCTATTGGACCGGGCCTTCGCTGGGCTTTGATGTCGGGGCCAATGCCGCCAACACCTTCGTGCTGGTCTATAACCTTTATGACAGCGAGGAGCTGTTCAAGCGCTTTCCCGCGGGCGAGGGGCAGGCCTATTTCGTCGGCGGCCTCCATGCGAGTTACCTGCGCCGCGGCGACATTGTGCTGATCCCGATCCGGGTTGGCGCCGGGCTGCGGCTGGGGATCAATGCCGGCTACATGAAGTTCTCGCGCAAGCAGCGCTGGTCGCCTTTCTAGGGCGCCCACCCGCAATTCCCGGTTGCTCCGGCGCGGCCATCGCGCCATGGCGCTGGCCCATGATGCTCGACCGACTCACGCCCCAGGCGCCCGATGCGCTGCTCGCCCTGATCCGTCTGCACAACGCCGATCCGCGGCCCGAGAAGATCGACCTTGGCGTCGGGGTCTATCGCACCGAGGAAGGCACCACCCCGGTGTTCGCCGCAGTCAAGGCGGCCGAGGCGCAGCTGCTGGCCGAGCAGGACAGCAAGTCCTACCTCGGCCCGGAAGGCGACATGGGCTTTGTCCATGCCTTGATGCCGCATATCTTCGGCGCTGATCCCACCATGGGCGGGCGGATTTCGGGGATGCAGACCCCGGGCGGCACCGGCGCGGTGCGCCTTGCCTTGGCGCTGGCGCAGAAGGCCGGGGTGCGGCGGGTGCACATGGGGGTGCCCTCGTGGCCCAACCATGCGCAGATCCTCGCCGATCTCGGCATGGAGCTGGCGCCCTTCGACCATGCCCGCGCCGATGGCAGCGCCGATGTCGATGCCCTGCTCGCGGCGATCCGCGGCGCCGGGCCGAACGAGGCGGTGCTGCTGCACGCCTGCTGCCACAACCCCACCGGGATCGATTACACCGCCGATCAATGGGCCGCGATCGCCGCGGCGCTGGCCGAAAGCGGCACCTTCCCGATCATCGATGCCGCCTATCAGGGCCTCGGCCAGGGGATGGAGGAGGACGCCGCCGGGCTGCGCGCGGTGCTCGCCGCGGTGCCCGAGGCCTTCATCGCCTATTCCTGCGACAAGAACTTCGGCCAGTATCGCGACCGGGTCGGCGCCTTCTATATCATGGCGGGTGAGCCGGGCGCGCTCGAGACCGCCTTTTCCAACGCCAATGCGCTGGCGCGGGCGGCCTGGTCGATGCCCCCCGATCACGGCGGGGCGGTGGTGCGCATCATCCTGCGCGATCCTGATCTGACCGCGCAGTGGCTGGCCGAGGTCGATGCCATGCGCGCGCGGATGCGCGAGGTGCGCGCCGCGCTCGCCGCAGCGGGCCGCGCCGGGCGGATCGATCTTGCCCCGCTGGGAAGCCAGAACGGGCTGTTCGCGATGCTCCCCGTCACCAAGGAGGAGGTGGCGCAGCTGCGCGAGGAGCACGCGATCTACATGGCCGCCTCGGGCCGCATCAACATCGCCGGCCTTACCAGCACCAACCTGCCGCGCTTCATCGCCGCCCTCGCCGCGGTGGCGGCCTGAGCGCGGCGGGCGCCGCGCCGGCACAGCGCAGCAAATCAGTTGCACTTTGCCATTCAAGACTCGCTTTTGCGCGGGGCCTGTGGTTACATCACTCCCCACAAGGGAGAGACAAGATGCTTGCTTCACCGCCAGACTTCGACGTGCTGATCGTCGGGGCCGGGATTTCCGGCATCGGCATGGCCGCGCACATGGGCATGAAGGCGCCGCACCACAGCTATTGCATCGTCGAGCGGCGCGACAACCTCGGCGGCACCTGGGACCTGTTCCGCTATCCCGGCATCCGCTCGGACAGCGACATGCACACGCTGGGCTATGATTTCGAGCCGTGGCGGCACGAGAAATCGATCGCCGATGCGCCGGCGATCCTCGAATATCTTGATCGCATCGTCGATGAGCGCGGCATCCGCCCGCATATCCGCTTCGGCCACAAGGTGCTGAGCGCCGATTTTCGCTCCGACGAGGCGCGCTGGCATGTCGAGCTGGAAAAGGCCGATGGCAGCCGCACCCACATGACCGCCAATTTCCTCTATCTCGGCGCGGGCTATTATGATTACGACGAGCCTTATGATCCGGGCTTTGATTTCGGCGAATTCGAAGGCCGGGTTGTTCACCCGCAGTTCTGGCCCGAGGATCTCGACTACAAGGGCAAGCAGGTGGTGGTGATCGGCTCGGGCGCCACCGCGGTGACGATCGTGCCGTCGATGGCCAAGGACGCCGGGCATGTCACCATGCTCCAGCGCACCCCGACCTGGATGTTCGCCCGCCCGGCCAAGGACCGCATCGCCAATTTCCTGCGCGCGATCCTGCCGGAAAAGCTCGCCTACCGCATCACCCGCTTCAAGAACATCAAGATGCAGGACTTAAGCTTCAAGATGGCGCGGGAGAAGCCCGAGAAGGTCAAGCAGACCCTGCACAAGAAGATCGCCGCCGCGCTCGGGCCGGATTACGACAAGGCCGCCTTCACCCCGCCTTACAACCCCTGGGAACAGCGCCTTTGCCTGGTGCCCGATGATGATCTGTTCCGCGCGATCAAGGCGGGCAAGGCCAGCGTGGTCACCGGCCATATCGCCCGGTTCGAGAAGGGCGGCGTCAGGCTCACCGACGGGCGCTTCCTGCCGGCCGATATCGTCGTCACCGCCACCGGGCTCAAGCTTGCCGTCGCCGGCAAGATCGCGGTCAGCGTCGATGGCGAGCCGGTGAAGTTCAACGAGCGGTTCTATTACAAGGGCTGCATGTTCTCGAACCTGCCCAATCTTGCGGTGGTGTTCGGCTATCTCAATGCCAGTTGGACGCTCCGGGCCGATATCAATTCGGACTATGTCTGCCGCGTGCTCGAACACATGCGCGCAACCGGCACCAGCATCGTCACCCCGGTGCTCACCCCCGAGGAGGAGGCCAAAATCATCGAGGATGACATCTTCGATTTCTCCTCGGGCTATATCCAGCGGGGCAAGGCGATCATGCCGAAGAATTCGATCAGCTATCCCTGGCGGCTCAACCAGGAATACCTCGTTGATCGCAAGCGGATGAAGGAAGATCCGATCCTTGACGGCATCCTCACCTTCACCCGCCCCGGCGCCAATGCCCAGCAGGTGGCCGAGCAGCTCGAGGCCGCCGAATAGGAGATCGGAGAGGCGCCCCAAGCGGGGGGCAAGGAATCGCTTCCGCTCGCGCGGCGCTTCTCCTAACCTTGGGCCATGACCTCTTCCGACAAGATCTGGACCGCCGGGCTTATCGTCATCGGCGATGAAATCCTCTCCGGCCGCACGCAGGACAAGAACATCGCCCAGGTGGCAAGCTGGCTCCAGGTGCAGGGCATCCGCCTTGCCGAGGTGCGGGTGGTGCCCGATGAGGAAGCGCGGATCATCGCCGCGGTCAACGATCTGCGCGCCGCCTATGACTATCTGTTCACCACCGGCGGGATCGGGCCCACCCATGACGACATCACGGTTGATGCGGTGGCCGCCGCGCTCGGCGTGCCGGTGGTGATCCACCCCGAGGCCCGCGCCCTGCTCGAGCGCTACTATGCCACGCGCGGCGGCCTCAACGAGGGGCGGCTGCGCATGGCGCGGGTGCCCGAAGGTTCGGAATTGATCCCCAACCGCATGTCGGGCGCGCCCGGCATCCGTCGCGGCAACATCTTCCTGATGGCGGGCGTGCCGCACATCACCGCGGGCATGCTCGATGCGCTCACCGGCCAGCTCGAGGGCGGCGCCCCGCTCCTGTCCGAGACCATCGGCTGCTGGGTTGCCGAAAGCGAGGTCGCCGAGCTCTTGCGCCAGACCGAGGCGGCGCACGAGGCCTGCCAGATCGGTTCCTACCCCTTCTTCCGCGAAGGCCGGGTGGGGGCCAATTTCGTGGTGCGTTCGGTCGATGCCGCGGCGCTCAAGGCCTGCTGCGAGAGCCTGATGGCGGGCCTTGAGGCCGGCGGGCACGCCCCCACTCCGGGCGGGATCTGAGCACGCGCCCTTCGCGCGCGAGGATACAAGGTCACCCGGTCTTAACCTCTCCTGCCTATGGAAAGGCAGGATGCGGGTGTTCATCACCATCGACACCGAGTATTCCTCGGGGCTCTACACCGGGCCGGGCGCGGCTGACCGGGCCGACAATTTCGCGCGCTCGATCGCCTGCCTCACGCCGCAAGGGCCGGCGGGCATCCCCCACAAGCTCGATCTGCTCGCGCGCCACGGCCAGAAGGCGGTGTTCTTCGTCGATCCCATGCCGGCGCTGGTGTGGGGCGTGGCGGCGATCGAGGACATCATCGGCCCGATCCTCGAGGCCGGGCAGGACGTGCAATTGCATTGCCACACCGAGTGGCTCGAGCTTGCCGGGCCGGCCAATCCGCTCGCCTCGCGGCGCACCGCGAAGAACCTTGCCGATCTTCCCTTCGATGACCAGTGCGAGGTGCTGCGCTATGCCCGCGACACCCTGATCGCTGCCGGGGCAAGCGCCCCGGTCGCCTTTCGCGCGGGCAATTATGGCGCCGATGACAACACCCTGCGGGCGCTGGCGCAGCTTGGGCTGGCCTATGATTCGAGCCACTGCCCGGCGCTGACTTGCGGCCCGTGCCGCATCAGCCTGGGCCCGGATCAGCGCGATCCGGTGGGGCACATGGGGGTGATCGAGGTGCCCGTAGGCAGCATCGGCGCGGTCGGCGGGGGCCAGCGCCACGCCCAGATCACCGCGCTCACCCTTGCCGAAATGCTCGCCGCGATCCGCCACGCGCGCGACAGCGGGCGCGACAGCTTCACCCTGGTGAGCCACTCCTTCGAGCTTATCAACCGCCGCAGCCTTGCGGTCAATCCGATCGTCCGGCGGCGCTTTACCGGCCTCGTCAAGGCGCTGGCGCGGCTGCGCGGGGTGGAAACCGGCACCTACCGCGACACCCCCCCGCGCATCCGTCTGACCGGCAGCAACCAGGCGCTGCTGCCGCCGAGCGCGGTGCGCACCAGCGCGCGGCTGGCCGAACAGCTGGTCTCCAACGCGCTCTACGGCGCGCTCTAGCACCGGCGTGGGCGTGGGCGATGGCAGGCACGGCAATCGACTTCACCCTCGGCGCCCGGCGCCTTGTCGCGGTGCCACGTCAGCTTTCCACCTGGGCCTTCGGCCTTGCCGAGGTGCTCGGCGAGGCCCTGCCCACCGCCCCGCCGCCGGGGCGCGATGGGGTGCGGGTGCTCTCGGCCCCGCAAGCGCGGCTCGCGGCGGTGATGACCGCCTATCCCGGGATGGTTGCCGGGGGCAGGCAGGATTACCGCCGCCACTATATCGACATGCGCGGCAGCTTTGCCGACTACATGGCGCGTTTTTCGGGCAAGACCCGCGCGACCCTGCGGCGCAAGGCACGCAAGCTTGCCGCGGCCGCGGGCGGCTATGCCGTCACCGCGCACCGCACCCCGGCCGAGATCGAGGCCTTTCTCGCCGCGGCGCTGCCGCTGTCGGCCAAGACCTACCAGGCCCGCCTGCTCGGCGCCGGGCTGCCCGAGGGGGCCGATGCCCGCCGCGCCATGCTCGAGGCGGCCGAGGATGACCGGCTGCGCGCCTTCCTGCTCCATGCCGCCGGCGCGCCGATCGCCTATCTCGCGCTGCCGGTGACGGGCGCCACGCTGGTCTATGCCCATGTCGGGCACGATCCGGCCCATGCCCGCCTCTCGCCCGGCACGGTCTTGCAGCTCGAGGCGCTCGAACGCCTGTTTGCCGAGCGGCGCTATCGCTGGTTCGATTTCACCGAGGGCGAAGGCGCGCACAAGGCGCTGTTCGGCACCCACCACGCCGCCTGCACCAGCCTGGTGCTGCTCACTCCGACGCTGGCCAACCGCGCACTGCTGGCGGCGCGCGCCGGGTTCGATGGCACCGTGGCGCAGGCCAAGGCGCTGGCGCAGCGTTCAGGGGCGCTGGGGCGGCTGCGGGGGCTGCTGCGCGCCTGAGCGCACCGGCACGCGCGCCGCGGCAAGGCGGCGGTTGCGCATCTGCTGGCGGGCAAGTTCAACCAGGCGGCTGCGCGCGGTGGGCGGGCCCGCCCGATAGTGCAGCGCCAGCGCCAGCCAGGTGAGCCCGGCAAGGCCCAGAAGCGCGCCCGCAGCGAGGCCGAGACGCCAGTCATAGCTCGCAATCAGGCCATAGGCGGCAAGCGCAAAGCCGATCACCAGCCACTTGGGATCGAGCCACGCGCCATCATCGGTTGAAGTGGGCATGAACGACCTCCTGTTCTTGGCAGCGCAGCCGGGAGAGGAGAGGGGGGAGAGGGGCTGCGCTCCTGCATCTCAACATGGCGCGGGCCGGGCGAAAGACAAGAGGGGCAAACAGCTTATCATGCGCGCGCAAGCAAAAGGGGCCGGGCGCGCGCTGCACCCGGCCCCCTTGCTCGTTGCACTGGCGCGGCAGGCGCCCGCGCGGGATCAGTTCACGCGCCTTCGACCTCGGCGAGATCGACCTTGAGGCCCGGCCCCATCGACGAGGAGAGCGAGACCTTGCGCACATACTTGCCCTTGGCGCCCGAAGGCTTGGCCTTGACCACCGCATCGGTGAGCGCCTTGAAATTGGCCTTGATCGCCTCGTCAGGGAAGCTCAGCTTGCCGATGCCGGAATGGATGATGCCCTGCTTTTCCACCCGGAACTCGACCTGGCCGGCCTTGGCGTCCTTGACCGCCTGGGCGACATTGGGGGTGACGGTGCCGAGCTTGGGGTTGGGCATCAGCCCCTTGGGGCCGAGCACCTTGCCGAGCCGGCCAACCAGGCCCATCATGTCGGGCGTGGCGATCACGCGGTCATAATCGAGATTGCCGGCGAGCATGTCTTCCATCAGGTCTTCCGCGCCGACCTTGTCGGCCCCGGCCGCCAGCGCCTTCTCGGCATTTTCGCCGCGGGCGAACACCGCCACGCGCGCTTCCTTGCCGGTGCCCGCGGGCAGCGAGACCATGCCGCGCACCATCTGATCGGCATGGCGCGGATCGACGCCGAGGTTCATCGCCACCTCGACGGTCTCGTCGAACTTGCTCTTGAACTGGCGCAGCACCCCGAGCGCTTCCTCGATGGTGTAGAACTTCTCGCGGTCGATCGCGGCCAGCGCCTTGGCCTTCTTGGTCATCTTGGCCATGAGATCAGCCCTCCACCACTTCAAGGCCCATCGAGCGGGCGCTGCCGGCGATGATCTTCATCGCCGCTTCGATGTCATTGGCGTTGAGATCGGCCATCTTGGCCTCGGCGATCTCGCGGATCTGCGATTGCTTGATGGTGCCGGCCGAAACCTTGCCCGGTTCCTTCGAGCCCGACTTCAGGTTGGCCGCCTTCTTGATGTAGTAGGTGGCCGGCGCGGTCTTGGTGACGAAGGTGAAGGAACGATCGCCATAGACCGTGATCACGGTCGGGATCGGCATCCCCTTTTCCAGATCCTGCGTGGCGGCGTTGAACGCCTTGCAGAACTCCATGATGTTGACGCCGCGCTGACCCAGCGCCGGGCCGATCGGCGGCGAGGGCGTGGCAGAGCCGGCAGGCACCTGCAGCTTGATATAGCCTTCGATTTTCTTGGCCATGTGGCCACTCCTTTCGCACTGTTCCAAGCCGCCGGGGCGGCAAGGTCATGGTAAGCGGTCAAGCGCCCGGGCCGGCATGGCCGCAAGGCTCCCGCAGGGAATCACCCGGGCGCGAAGGCCCCCGGCGAAGCGGCGCGCATAGGCGCACGGGCGCACAAAATCAACCCGCCGCGCCCTCCCCGCGCTGCGGGCGCGGCGCCCACAGGCCCTTGGTGCGGCTGGTGAGGTGAAAGCCGCGGCACAGCGGGCAGGCATAGGTGCGCAAGCTCACGCGGGCCTTGAGCGCTGCCGCATCGGCCGCGGCGCGGGATGCAAAGCGGCGCTTGCGGCGGCAGATCCCCAGCCGGGTGCGCATCGCCTCCCCGCCCCGCGGCGCGCCTCAGGCCTTGGCCAGCTCGACGTGATCGAAATCGAGCTCGACCGGGGTGGCGCGCCCGAAGATCGAGACCGAGACCTTGACCTTCTGCTTGTCGAAATCGAGCTCCTCGACCACGCCGTTGAAGCTGGCAAAGGGGCCTTCGAGCACCTTGACCGAATCGCCGATCTCATAATCGATGCTGACATCGCGCTTGGGCGCGGCCTTGGCCTGTTCCACCCCGCCGAAATAGCGCGCCGCCTCCTTCTCGCTGATCGGCTGGGGCTTGTTGCCTGAGCCGAGGAAGCCCGTCACCTTGGGGGTGTTCTTGATGAGGTGATAGATATCATCGGTGAGGTTGAGCTTGGCCAGCACATAGCCGGGCATGAACTTGCGCTCGACCGGCACCTTCTTGCCGCGCTTGACCTCGATCACGGTCTCGGTGGGCACCTGCACGTCGATCACGCCCTCGGACAGGCCGAGCCTTTCGGCCTCGGCGATGATCGCGTCGCGCACCTTGTTCTCGAAACCCGAATATGCGTGGATGATGTACCAGCGAGCCATGTCTTGTCCTTGGGATATGGGGCGGCGGGCAGCTGCCGGGGCGCTTACTTCAACAGCCCGATTGCGGCCTGCACGATCACGCCGAAAAGGCTGTCGATGCCGAGGAAGAAGATCGACAGGATCAGCATGAAGATGAACACGAAGATCGCCGTGCGCACGGTTTCCTCGCGCGTCGGCCAGACGATCTTGGCGGTTTCGGCGCGCACCTGCTGCGCGAATTCGGCAAGCGAGGTCTTGCGCTTCTTTTCGGGGCCTGCGTCCCTCGAGGCATTGTTCAGTTCGGCCATGCGCGCCCGGTTCCTTCGCGATTGCTTCGGGTCATTCCCGATCGGCCTTGAGGTAGGGCGCCGCGCCGCCCGGGACAAGGTCGCCGGAGGGGCTGGAGCGAAATGCCGATGTCGGAAAGGACCGAGGCGCCCATACGCCCGGGCAAGCGCAAATGCAAGCGCGCGCGAGGCTGCGGGGGCGCGGGGCTGGGGTGCGGGGCTGGCGGGCCGGCTGGCGCGCGGGGCTGGCCGGGGGCGGGGGCGCCTCGCCTCAGGCGCGCCCGAGGAGCCGCGCCAGCCATCCGGGGCGCTGCATCGGCTGCAGCGGCCCGTGGATCAGGCGGCTCATCGCCGGATCGCGCGTGGGGCGCGGGCTGACCCAGTGATCAGGGCGCGAGGAGCGGAAGGAGTAGGCGCTCATGTGCGGGTCTCCTGTGGCTGCGATGGCTCGGTTCATCGACAGGAATACACGCTTCGCCTTACCTGGCGATGAACGCGCGCCTCAGGAGAGGCCGGAAGGAGGGCGCGCCGTACCCCCGGCCACCAGCGCACTGGTGCCGCAGAAGGGACTCGAACCCCCGACCCCAACATTACGAATGTCGTGCTCTACCAACTGAGCTACTGCGGCAACCCGGCGCGGCCCTGCCGCAAGGCGCGGCACCGGCCATGCAAAGGTGGAGGCCCGAGCCGGAATCGAACCGGCGTATACGGATTTGCAGTCCGCTGCGTCACCACTCCGCCATCGGGCCAGACCGCCCGCGGCCAATCGCCCCGGACGGAAGCGGCGCCCTAGCGCTTCGGGGCGACAAAGGCAATGCGCGAATGCTTGGGCAAGGCCGGGGGGCAAGGGTTGACGCAACGTCACGCTGGACGCCGCCCCGGGGCCGCGGCATGGCGGGGGCATGAGCATCGCGAGCCTGATTGAACCCATCAGCGGAAAGCCCGGCCCCGTGCAGCTTTTAAGGGCGCAGGAATGGATGCAGGGGCGCACGCTTTATGGCGGCGCCTCGGCGCTCATCGCCTATACCATGGCGGTGCGCGCCTTTCCCGGCCTGCCCTGCCTGCGCGCCGGGCAGATCGCCTTTGTCGCGCCGGTGGGCGACCAGCTCGCGCTCGAGGCCGAGATCGTCCGCCAGGGCCGCAACGTCACCCAGGTGCGCAGCGCCATCCGCTGCGATGGCAAGGTGGCGCTCAGCGCCTTCTGGGTCTTTGCCGAGGCGCGCCCGGCCAATGCCCGCGTCGCCGCACCCGCCCCGGCCGATTGGCCCGGCCCGCCCGAGGCCAATGCCCCGGTGGCGAGCGGGCCGATGCCCGATTTCATCCGCCACAATTTCGAGCTGCGCCACGGCCAGGCGCGCGGGAGCGATCGCGGCGCGGTGGTGCGGCGCTGGGCGCGGCTCGCCGAAGCCCACGACCTCGATCCGGTCTCGACGCTGATCCTGATGGGCGATGTCATGCCCCCCGGGGCGATGCGGGCGATGGAACGGCCCGGGCCGATCAGCTCGGTCAACTGGTCGTTCAACCTGCTCGATCCCGACAGCCGCTCGCCCGGCGGCTGGTATCTGGCCGAGAACGCCAGCCAGCACGCCGATGCCGGCTATTCGTCGGAACGCCTCAGGATGTGGGACGCCGAGGGCCGCCAGGTGCTCGACGGGCTGCAATGCGTCGCGGTGTTCGGTTGAGCCGCGGCGCCCGGGCGCGCGGGCGGCGCTGGTGGCGGGCGGCATGAGCGCGCCCCGCCCACCCCGCATCCTTGCCATCGCCGGCTCGGATTGCTCGGGCGGGGCCGGGGTGCAGGCCGATATCAAGACCATCACCATGCTTGGCGGCTATGCCATGACCGCCATCACCGCGATCACCGCGCAGAACACGATTGGTGTGCAGGGGGTCGAGGCGATTTCGGCGGACATGGTGCGCGCGCAGATCGCCTCTTGTGCGGGCGACATCGGGGTTGATGCGGTGAAGATCGGGATGCTCGCCAGCCCCGCGGTGATCGAGGCCGTGGCCAAAGCCCTGGACGGCGTGGCCGCGCCGATCGTGCTCGATCCGGTGATGATCGCCACCTCGGGCGCGGTGCTGGTGGGACCGGAGGCGGTGGCGGCGCTGCGCCACGCCCTGTTCCCGCGCGCGGCGCTCATCACCCCCAACCTGCCCGAGCTTGCGCACCTTTCAGGCCGCACCCTGCCGACTCGCGATGCGATGATCGCCGCGGCGCAAGACCTCGCCGCGGCGAGCGGGGCGGCGGTGCTCGCCAAGGGCGGGCACGCCGACAGCGCGCGCATCACCGATGTGCTGATCGTGCCGGGTGAGCAGCCGCGCTGCTTCGATCACCCCCGCATCGCCACGCGCCACACGCATGGCACGGGCTGCACGCTCTCATCCGCCATCGCCACGCTGCTGGGGCGAGGCGAAAGCCTTGCCGACGCCGTGGCACAGGCCCGTCGCTTCGTCTTCGCCGCGATCACGGCCGCCCCCGGCTATGGCGCCGGGCATGGCCCGCTCGGCCACCAGGCGGTGCGGCCTCAATCCTGGGGCGAAGGCTCGCGGATGTCGTAGAATTCGGCGATCTTGGCCCAGGCCTCCTCGGCGGTTTCGCACCAGGTGATGAGGTCAAGATCGCTCTTGGCGATCACCCCTTCCTCGGCCAGCGCCTCGAAATTGACCACCCGGGTCCAGAACTCGCGGCCGAACAGCAGGATCGGGATCGGCTTCATCTTGCCGGTCTGCACCAGAGTGATGAGCTCGAAGAACTCGTCAAATGTGCCGAACCCCCCCGGGAACACCGCCACCGCCCGGGCGCGCAGCAGGAAGTGCATCTTCCTCAGCGCAAAATAGTGGAACTGGAAGGAGAGATAGGGCGTCACATAGGGGTTGGGCGCCTGTTCGTGCGGGAGCACGATGTTGAGGCCGATCGATTCGCTGCCCGCATCGGAAGCCCCGCGGTTGCCGGCCTCCATGATCGAAGGCCCGCCCCCGGTGGTGACGATGAATTGCCTCAGGCCATTCTCGATGATGCCCTTCTCGCTCACCAGCCGGGCAAGACGATAGGCCTCGGTGTAATACTTGGCCTTGGCGGCAAGGCGCTCGGCCACCTTGCGGTCCCACTCGCTGCCGTTCTCGGCGGCTTTCAGCCGGGCCTCGACCTGTTCGGGCGAAGGGATCCGGGCCGAGCCATACATCACCAGCGTGGAGCCGACCCGGGCTTCATCGAGCAGCATCTCGGGCTTCAAGAGCTCGAGCTGGAAGCGCACCGGCCGCAGCTCGTCGCGCAGCAGGAAATCGGTGTCGCGAAAGGCGAGCTTGTAGGCCGGGTGCTGGGTCTGCGGGGTGCGCTCGGGCCCGCTTTCGGCAAAGCGGGTCTCCTCGCCGGCACGGTAGAACTTGCGATCTGTGAGGTCTTTTTCGGTCATCTCTGGCGCCCTAGTCGCCCCCCGTGGCCGCGGCAACCGCCTTGCCGCACCAAGGCGCAAGGCAAGATCGCAAGGAGCGGCGCGATCAGGGCGATGAAGTGGGGACGGCTGCGGCATTATGGCGCAGAGGAACTAACTCTGCCCATTTCCACAACAAGTTATGTTCTCAGGATTTTTCCTGATCGAGCGTGATTGATTCTCGAAGCTGATGCGCCGTATGTGTTCGACATGGGACTATCCAATTTGAAAGAGAACCTTCAGCGCAAATTTGCCGACTGGCTTGGCGAGAAGAAGGAACTCGAGAAGCACATTGAAGATGTGACCGCTGCGTATGAAGCGCTCGGCGAGAAGCGTGACCGGTTACAGACCGTCGATGACCTTCTGGCGAGCACCAAGGTCATCATGAAAGAGATCGCTCCCCACTGGAGGCCAGAGTCGGTTCGCCCCAGCCGCAAGAATGCGATGAAATTACCCTTCAAGGGTGGCGAGGTGACTCGCATGGCATTCGATGTGATGAGGAAAGAGGCGCGGCCGATGGGTTCAAGGACCATCGCCGAACTGGTTGTGGCCGAAAAGGGCCTCGACCCAGAAGACCGTATGCTGGTCGATCAGGTCAAAATCGCTGTTGATGCCAGCTTGCGGAGCAAGAAAGGGCAGTTTGTGGATACCCAGGGTGGGGACTGTCAGGAATTTCGTGTGTGGGCGGGCGGTTGAACATTAGGCCGCCATGGCCTTGATGAAGCGCTCACCGAACAGGACGGCGAACTGGGCCTTGGCCATGGACCACTCACGTGGCGGCATTCTCCACTCTTTCTCGGAGCGGTTCAAGATCAGATAGAGTAGCTTGGTTGCTGCTTCGTCGCTGGGGAAGTGCCCCCTGGCCCTCACCGCCCGCCGAAGCTGGGCGTTCAGAGCCTCGATAGCATTGGTCGTGTAGACGATCCTGCGGACCTCGTCGGGGAAGGCGAAGAAAGGGATGACCTCGGCCCAGGCC
>NZ_AUHC01000022.1 GCF_000422985.1 Erythrobacter cryptus DSM 12079 | reverse complement strand
GGCCGAGTTCGCGCCCGTCATGATCAGGATGCCGCCCGCGAACTCCTTCGACAGCATGGTGTTGCCGGCATCGCGGGACCGGGCAGGCTTCACCCGCTCCCGCAGCGCCGGGCTTTCGGCGATCAGCGGATCGATGCGCTGGCGCGAATGGCGCTTGGCCAGCTCCACCGTGGGCTGGACCGCGAGCATCGGCCCCGGCGCCTGGTGGATGACATAGCCGATCCAGTTGTTGCCGGCCTCGGTCGCGCCGACCTGCGCGGCCTTCATGAACACTACCCGCTGCACCGGATCGTGCACGCTCAGCCGGTCCATGACCTCACGCATGTAGGGCGTGCGCGCCGTGCGGTAGCGGCCCGGTTCGGCCGAAGCCCGGCCCGAGAGCACCCGGTGGCTATCAGCCCATTGCGAGACACTCAGCCGCGCATCAGGTGCCAGCCCCCGCGACCAGGCACGCCGAAGCGCCTCTGCGCCGGCGAAGGCCTCGTTCCCGCCCGAAGCCTCAGGCGAAGTCGGGTGCGCGCGGTGCGGCGAGCTCCTCGAGGTGGCTGCGGACATGGTCCTCCAGGATCTTCTGCATCGCCGCCACCTCCACACCCAGTTCCGACGCCATCAGCGCCGCCACCCGCGCCGGCCAGGTGATCCACGCCTCGCGCTCCTCGCGCGCCATGCGGAACACCAGCGCCGCGGCCCGGTCACGCTCGACCAGCTCGCCCTTGAGCTTCTGCAACCGCAGGCGGCGCTCCTGGGCTTTCAGCACCTCGTTTGCGGTCCGGGCCTGCAGGAAGGTCGTGCCTCCCGAGCCGCTGGTGCTGGCCAGCCCCTGTTCGCGCAGGGTCTCGCCCACCGCCGCCACCGCCGCCTCGGGCACGGGCCTGGCGCCCTCGGTCCCGATCGAGGAACTGGCCGCGCGCCGCGATCTGGCAGGATCGGTGAACTGGGCGCGCCTGGCGTCCGACGCGGCGGCATCGATCGAGCCGTCGGGATGCAGCACCAGCCGCCCGGCCGCGCGCGCCTTCTGCACCGCGCCGCGCGAGATGCCGGCATGGGCCGCATACTGCCGCTCGCTCATGCCCTTCGTCATGTCCCGACCCGGTCACCTCCCGTCAGCGCCCGGCGCTCGCGCAGATGCTCGAACAGCCGCCGCAGCCCATAGGAGCGCACCACGCTCACCAGCGTGAACACCGCGCCCATCATCAGGTTGGCAGCAAGCGTCGTGTGCAGGCCGAACAGCGGGAAGACCACAAGCTGCGTCACCACCGCCACGCCATAACCCACCACCACATTGGCCAGCGACTCCATCAGCGACATCACGCGGGACTGCTTCATGGCCGCTCTCTCTGCCCGATCCGCGCCAGCGCGGCCCGATATGCACCGGCCACGTCGACGATCAGGCAGGTCTTCGGACGGCGGCACACGATGGCGGGCAGACCAGCGTCATCACTCAGCCAGACCGTCTCGGCGAAGTCGCTGCTCTCATCCCATCGTGCCAGGACGAGGAACAGCGCCATGTCTTGGTGCACACAACCGCGCTGCTCCAGCAGGCCGCGCAGCTCGGCGACCAGACGCCCTGCCTCATGCGGCTCCAGCGACAGGGCACACAGCTCGGCCATCACGGCAAGACAGGCCAGATCGCACCAGTCGAACAGCCGCCGCTGGCCCGGCCTGACCGCCTGTGACGGCCGATAATGGCCCCGCGTGATCCACTGGCCCAACTGCCACGTGCCCAGCCCGCAGGCCTCGCACATCTCCCGGACGGTCCACATGGCCCTACCTCGCCCGCCTGCGCCTGGGTCTTGCTTCGGACACTGCCTCGCCAGCTTCGGCCTCGGTGCCGTCCGCGGGAGGCGGCTGCGCGCCCTTCAGCCGCTCGGCCTTCACCTGCGCGAAGGTGCGGCCGTCGCCCTCAAGGATGGCGGCGCGGCCCGTGGCGGCCTGCCAGCGCTCGACCGCCACATCGACATAGGCCGGGCTGATCTCCATGGCATGAACGCGCCGGCCGTTCTCCTCGCCGGCGATGATCTGCGTGCCCGAGCCGCAGAACGGCTCGTAGCACAGGCCGCCGCGCGCCACATGCTGGCGCATCGGGATGGCGAAGGCATCCACCGGCTTGGGCGTGGGATGATCGGGCCGCTCCTCACCGGCGGGCACGGCCATCTCCCAGGTCGAGGGCAGCGTCTCCTCGGCCACCTTGGGCGGGCGGTGCGGACGGCGCCAGCCCATGAAGCAGGGCTCGTGCTTCCACAGGTAATGCGAGCGGGTGAGCACCCCGCGGTCCTTGACCCAGACGATCTGCTGGTGAACGAAGGCGCCGGCCTTCTCCCAGCATGCTTCCAGCATCGCCTGGCGGCGCGAGGCATGCCAGCAATACCAGGCGGCATCCTCGGCGATCGCCTCGGCAATGGCGGCGGCGATGAAGCCGTCGTAGAGTTCGGCGCCCTGCGCACTGTCGTCCCAGGTGACGCCATAGGACCGGCTCCAGTCCTTGTTCTGCGTGGGATGGTTGGTGCCGTCGTAATCGACCAGATAGGGCGGATCGGTGGCGAACAGGATCGCCCGCTCGCCGTTCATCAGGCGGCGGACGTCCTCATGGTTGGTGCTGTCACCGCAGAGCAACCGGTGGTGCCCGAGGATCCACAGGTCGCCCCTGCGCGAGGCCGGGTTGCGCGGCGGCTCGGGGATGGTCACCGGCGGAACCGAAGCGCCGCCATCCTCATCGCCCGCTTCGGGATCGAGCGCCAGCAGCCGGTCGAGTTCGCCATCGGCAAAGCCGGTGAGCCCCAGATCGAAGTCCTCGGCCAGCAGGTGCCTCAGTTCGCCCGCCAGCAGCGCCTCGTCCCAGGTGCCGAGTTCGGTCAGCCGGTTGTCGGCGATGCGGTAGGCGCGGCGCTGGGCCTCGGTCAGATGCGCCAGCACGATCACCGGAGCCTCGGTCAGCCCCAGCTCCATCGCGGCGAGCACCCGCCCGTGCCCGGCGATCAACTCGCCGTCCTCGGCAACCAGGCACGGCACGGTCCAGCCGAACGCGGCCATGCTGGCAGCGATCCGCGCCACCTGATCGGGCCCATGCTGCTTCGCGTTCTGGGCATAGGGCCTGAGGCGCTCGAGCGGCCACGTCTCGATGCGGTCGGGGGCAAAGGCAAGGGTCATGGGCAGAAAGGAACGATAAAGGGTCAGGAACGCGGGAGGGGCGCACCCGCGCGGGTGGCCGCTGATTGGCCAGGCTGGCTCAGCGGGCGAAGCCTCGATGCGCATGCGGCCGATGGCCAGCGTGCTCGAATGGGCGAACGGGAGGGTGGATTCCACGGTGGACTCCACGGTGGATTGCCTGTGGACTCCGGGTGGATTCCGGAATCCAGTAAGAAGCCACCCGGCAGCTCGCCCGGACTTGCGGCTATCCAGCAGAAATCACGCGGTTTTCCTGTGCCCTCCGGCAGCCGGTGGCTTCCCTCAGACGGGGGTGGCTTCCCAAAAAATCGGCCCTGTCGCTGGCGCTACGCCGCGCCTCGCCCGCCAGCATCCGAAAATGCCCGGGAAGGAACCAACCGATCAGAGTGTCATCGGCTGCATGTTGCCAGATGGCCGCGCACCCATTCGGCCAGCTCCGCCTCGTCCAGCGTGCCGGCGGCCAGC
Source organism: Erythrobacter cryptus DSM 12079 (assembly GCF_000422985.1). Taxonomy (GTDB): domain Bacteria; phylum Pseudomonadota; class Alphaproteobacteria; order Sphingomonadales; family Sphingomonadaceae; genus Erythrobacter; species Erythrobacter cryptus. Next base: position 17,377 of record NZ_AUHC01000022.1, on the reverse strand, counting down.
CGCATGATCATCTCGTACTTCTCGGCCGCGCTGGCGATGAGATCATGGCCATTGAGCCGCAGGAACAGGCGCAGGACCACGAGAGCCACGCGCTTGTTGCCATCGACAAAGGGATGATTGCGGGCAATCCCCCAGGCACAGGCTGCGGTCAGCGCTGCCAGATCAGGCGGAGGCTCGCCATAGGCAAGAAGCGCTTTCGGCCGTTCGAGCGCCGAGGCAAGCAGCCCTGCGTCACGCAAGCCATCCAGCCCACCATGCTCGGCAATCTGGCGGCGATGAATGGCCCGCACGACGTCCTCGCGCAGCCAGACCGGCTCGGTCATTCCGCCAGTTTCTTGAGCACGTCCCGATCCTCGCGCATCAGCGCCTCGGCCAGTTCGAACTGCACAGCAAAGTCCGGATCATAAGGGGTCAGCTCGATGCCGTTCGGTGTCTCGATCGCATAGAGCATATCGCCCTTTGCCACCCGCAGGCGCGCCAGCAGATCGCGGGGCAGGACCACCCCGACCGAATTGCCGATCGTCGTGACCTTGAGTTGAGTCGTCATCGCTGCACTGCCTGCTTCCAGAATGCCTGTTATTATGACAGTTATAACATGCCCGTGCAAGCCGCGCTCGTGACCGCGACGCGCGCCTCGCCTGAGGATAGGCAGAAACTACCCAAGAACCGGGCTTTTTGTCTCTTCGAAAAGTGTCCGGCGGACACCTTTCGCCTCGCTTAGCAAGATTGCGCTCACGCGCCGAGTATCGCTCGCAGGTCTTTCATCAGCAGGAAGAGATGATAGGGATCGGAAGGGCTCGGCTCGAAATCGAACCGCTCGTACCAGGCCCGGGCCTCATCGTCCTTGGCATGAACGAGCAGTGCCCGGATGCCGGCAATGTCTGCCGCCTGCGCCGTGCGCAGCAGCGCGTCCCTGAGCAAGGCCTTGCCCAGCCCCTTGCCCTGCTCGGAGCGGTCGATGGCAAGGCGCGCGAGAAGCATCACCGGCATCGGATGACGGGCAAGCCCCTTGCTGACCCGACCAGGTGCACCGGCATGTTCGACGGCGCCGACCGCAAGGCTGTAGTAGCCCACGACACGCTGCTCGCCGCGGCAGACAACCCAGGTCTGCGCACTGCCCGCCTTCTGGTTGACCAGTGCATGGCGTTGCAGGAAACGGTTCAGAGGCTCCTTGCCGCAATCGAACGCATCGACCTCATGGGAGGCATCGAGCTTCTTGACGGGAGAGAACGCCTGGGTTTGTGCCGTCACTCAAGCACGCTCTTTTCGGCAAGCAGTCTGGCAAGGCGCGGCTTGCTCTGGACGGGACGATCGAGAACATCCTGGAAGGCTTGCCACTGGGCATCGTCCAGCCGGAACAAGCGCCTATCGACCAGCGCCTCCTCGGCGGCCTGGATGCCCGCCTCAAGCAGGAACTCCGTCACGTTCTTGCGCGAGAAGCGGGCCGCTTGCTGCAGGAGCGCCTTCATGCTCGGCGTGGTGCGCACTTCGATACGTTCGGATCTGGCTTCGGCTGCAGGCATGGCTGATCTCCTGTGGAGCTCCCTAACATACGGACAGTGTACGGACAAGGCGTCAGCCATGAGAACTATCCGGATCCTGGCACGCGGTCGTGACCATCTCGATCACATGGCGTCGCGATCGGAGCTGCGGGACTTTCCGTTGATTCAGCCGCCATGCGATCACGCACAACGCATAGCGCCAGTGCTCATGCGCTGCTGAGCGCTGCAATCCCACGGTGCAGCAGATCGTCTTCCAGCGTGCGCCATAGGCACGCAGCCAGACGATCCGGCTGTCGACGGGGTCGAGCCCTGTGGTCCAGCCGAGTGTCTCCTCCATCCGGCTGATCGCGACCGGCGAGGGCGCGATGCGCAGGGGCCGCGGCTCCATCTGGGCCATCTCTTCGGCGCTCCTGCGGATCGCAGGCCAGAGGTTGAAATAGCCTTGCCGTCGCGGCTCGGGCAGCCGTCGCAAGACCGATGCGGCCTCGGTGAGACGCTCCTCGACCATGATCGGCGTCCACCTCACCGCACACCTCCCCGGGTCGCAAGCGCCCAGAGGAGGATGGCGATGGCGTCGGCTTCATTGTCGTCTGCGGGCGAGAAGCCGCGGGCGCGAACGGCGGCCATGACAGCGGCCTTGCCGGCGTTGCCCTTGCCCGTGGCGAAGCGCTTGATCGTACCCACGGGCACGCCCTGATAGGGGATGCCCTCGCGCTCGCACCAGGCAGTCAGCGTCGCCATAAAGCCGCCGTAGAGGTGGGCGGCATCGGTTCCGGCATGGCGCCGGACCTCCTCGAAATGGATCGCGGCAAGACCGCCACAGTCGCTGGCCAGCTGTTCGAGCCAGTGCTGGAAGCGCAGGTATCGCATGCCGCCGCCATCGTAGCGGCCGGAGCGGAAGCTTGCGGTTCCGCTGTGCACGATCCCGCCCGCCAGGCTCGCCCAGCCCGTGGTGGTGCCGAGATCCAGGGCGAGAATGGCGCCGCCCGCGGATGTCGAGATGACCGGAGTCGGATGGGGCACGCTCTTGGGGCGGGGTGATGGGCACTGGCTCATGGTGGTGGGTCCTTCTCGTCTGATGTCGGTGAGGGGATGGACGGCAAGGTACCTGCGCGCGCGAAGCCCCTGGGGGTGGGAGTGGGAGAACCCGCTCGGCGCGGTTCTCCCCCACCCCCGAAGGGGGTGGCTTTCACCCCCTAAACTTAGCGCCCCCATCAAAGCGCTGATATGGAATGGGAATTTCCAGTTTGGGGAGTTCCTGACGGCTCCACCGACCCAATCTGGTTGCAACGCAGCCGTTCTGGTTGCTGCGCAGTTCTGACGGGGTAGTTTCGGCAAGGCGCCCAATCTGGTCGCAACGAGCCGGAGCGAAGGGCCGCGCAGCGTTGGCGGAGCAGTTTCGGGACTGAACCCCATCTGGTTCAAACTGGTCAGAGCGCAAACCTTCGGGCGAGGTGTCATGCTGGTGGTCACGACTGCTCGCCTTCCGGATAGACCCACACATGCGGGTTCTCGACTTCGAGAAGCGCGCCAGTCTGCGGTGATTTGTAATGGGTGGGCAGTACAGCGACGGTTGCTGGCAGAATCTCACCGGTTTGGGAGTCAACCAGATCACTGGCAGCCGGAGCCACCATTCCCTCGACGCACAGGAAACCGAAACGAGACCTGGATGGACCGAGCCCATAAGGTGTGCCGTCGCGCACGAACTTCACGAAGCCCTTTGTCGCCAGGACATTCACACGCTCGCGGATTGCATCCTTGCCGCCGAGACCTGACCTGTTTTCGAACGCTTCGGCGAACTGATTGATCGTGTAGAGCCGCCCTTCTGTCGCTTCATCGAGCAGGATGCCCAGAATGACATCGTGCTTGCGCACGCGCTCCGCATCCAGCTTGTCGCCCAGCGCTTTGCGCACGAGACGCTCGTTGATGGGGTTGAGTTCGACCCATTCGCCGCCGACCTTGTCGATCAGCTTGGGGGGCAAGGCGGGGCCGTTGCGCAGCTCGATCTCCAGCTTGCGGATGGTGCTGTCCTCGTCGGGACGGTGCATGAGCAGCCCCGAGGTATAGAAGCCGCGAAGCGCGCTGGCGCCGGAGAGCGCAAGGAAGGGGTCGTCCTTGATCTGGTGCTTGCCGGCCTTGCGGGTGTGATGGGCGAGGATCACGCCTGCATCCGGGTTGACGGCCTCGCGCAGGGCCTCGACCCGCTCCTTGAGGAAATGCATCATGGCTGCATTGTCGTTCTCCCCGCCACCATCCGGCCCGCCGTCGAAGAGATTGCGGATCGGGTCGATGCACAGGATGTCTGCCGGGGCATCAGGGAACGCGGCGCGGATCGCCTCGACCGCACAGGCTACGCCGTGGGCATCGAGCAGGATCTTCAGTTTCGGGGTGGCGATGAAGGTGTCGCGCGCAGCGGTGATCACCGCGGCGGGCAGCGCGATCTGCTGCATGCGCTCGCGCAGATAGTGATACTGGATCTCGGCCTGGAGGTAGAACACGCGCAGCGGCCGTGGCGGCGCGAAGCCGAGAAACGGCACGCCTGCCCCCATGTGCACGAGCAGGCTGATCAGGAAGTCGCTCTTGCCGACCTTGGGCGCGCCGCCGAGCACCAGCATGCCTCCGGGCGTCAGCAGCCGCGGCGCGATGATGTCCTCGGGCATCGGACCGGTGTCATCGAGCAGCGCGCCGAGCGAGAAGGTCGGCAGCGCGATGCTGGGTGCTTCGGTATTGGCAGCGCGCAGGAGCGGCGGGCCGTTGCGCTGCACATGCAGCGTCCAGAGCCGGTCGGTCTCGGTCGCGAGCCGCTCGAGCGGCCAGCTGGGACGCAGCTGGGCGGCATTGTACTGGCAGATCGCCTCCCAAGCCTCGTCGCGGCTCATGCGGCCCTCGTGCGCCATGCGGACGTAGTGGCCGATCGCCGCGCTTGCCCCCTGGAAGCGGGTCCAGTCGTCCGATCCGCCTTCACGGACCGGCGTCGTCAGGACGTCGGTGATCGAGGGCTTGTCCGTCGAGGGGCCTGGCTCGGATCCGACCCCGGCGAGCGGCGGCATGTCGGCGACCGCTTCCGCGAAGTCGGAGAGGTGCACCTCGTGCCGCGGGTCGTGGCTGCGGATGTTGACCAGGCGCCCCAAGCCGCCCTTGTGATGGACGGAGCCGGCCATGCGGATCGGCTGGTGGGCCGACCGGAAATGCGTGTCGCCGCCGACCTTGACCGCGATGTCGCCGCGCAGGCGGCATACCAGCGCGAGGTCCTCGCCCTCGGCCGGTTCGCTCAGCCGCCACCAGACATGCAGCTTGTCGAGACCGTCCGCCGTCCGCCCGCCGCTCTCGACCACCATGGTCGGCTGCCCGAGATGGCGGACGAGATGATCGAGCTTGGCCGCGATGTCGCCCGCATCGAGATCGACGAGGACGGTCTGGATCTGCCGGATATCGGCGGCCCTCGCCCTGCCGGCATCCTCGACCGTGCCGGGAATGACATAGACCGCCACGCCCTCGCGCACGGCCCAGGCGGCAAAGGTGGCGAGCCGCTCGGGCGCCGCCTGATCCGCCTCGATCCAGATGGTGTGCGCGCGGCCTGTCGACGCGGCGTCCCGGCCCTTCTCGGGAAAGCCGCGGACCGGGATCAGGCCCTCGCAATGGCCGAAGACCATCTCGACGAAGCAGGCGATCTGGTCCGCGTCCGGTGCGATCGCCAGGGGATCCTCGAGCGGGACGGCATCGTTGAAGTCCCGCCAGGGATTGAAGTGGACGATGGTGTCGTCGCTCATGCCGGCAGACCCCAGCAGCGCTTTGCCCAGGGGCACATCCGGCACTCGTGGAAGTCTGGCTTCGTGGCGATGCGCGGCAGCAGATCGCCTGCATCGCTCGCCTGAAGGATGCGCACGGCGCGGTCGCTCATGCGCTGGGCGAGCCCTGCGTCGAACGGCACGAGTTCGTGGTGCAGTTCGGCGGTGTCCTTGTTGATGGCGGTAAACAGCGCGGGATTGGCGGAGATGCCGGGAACGGAGCCTTCCATGTAGGCCTGGTAGAGGGCGATCTGGGCCGCATAGACGGGCTTCGCGACAACCACGCCCTTGGCCACAGTCTCGCGCCAGTTCCTGGCGTTCATCGTCTTGCATTCCCAGAGCGCGGGAATGGCGAGACCGAAGCCCTCGGGCCCGGCCGCGATGATGCCGTCGACATGACCGCGGATGCGCCCGCCCGCGACCGAAAAGCCGAACTGGCCGCCATCGGGCCGGTCGCCCTTGCGGGTATAGAGATCGAACCCGGCGCCGCGCAGCCAGCGGATGGCAAGAGCCTCGAGCGCGTGTCCGATCTCGAATATCCGCAGCGTCTGGCCAGAGAACTCCTGGCCCTCATCCTTGGGCGCACCTGCGAACTCGAACTGGAGCGCGCGTTCGCAGGGGTGCCCGAGACGGGACGCGCCCAGGTAGTCGCGGGGCGGCAGCGTGGCCTGATCGAGCTCAAGCGCCCGATCGATGGCGGCGTTGAGCCGGTTGGCGAAGCCTGAACGGGGATTGAAGTCGAGCATCAGAATGGCACATCCTCGTCTTCGGCGGCCATGGCGTGCATGGCGTCCTGGAAGCCGCCGACGGCGGCCTCGATGAGCATAACCACCTGCGCCTCCGTGAGGTCGGAGAAGCGCGCCTGCCAGCCGATCTCCTCCATGATCGCGGCGACCGGCTTCATGGCAGCGCGGATCGCCGCCTGCTCCTGCTGCGTGAGATCAACCATGGCCCAGCGCTCCCGCGCCAAGCGTGTCCAGAAGCCTTGGCAGGACATCGAGCAGAACCAGACCGAGGGGCGCGGCCAGTTCGATGGCACCGGGTCGAACCAGCCAAATCCACGGGTGGGTCGCCGGCAGACGGCACAGAGCGTTCCACGCGGATGCCAGAGCCGCAGACGATCCGCCGCCGTGATGGGGGTAGGACAGGCCATGGCTCATGCCGCCCTCCGCATCAGCGCTGCATCCGCCTGGCCTGCTGCGCCGAAGACGAGCGCGCGGATGGCCTCGCGGTTGAAGCGAAAGGCCAGCAGTGCCGAGGCCTGGTAGCGGGTGAGCCCATAGTCCTGCCGGTACTCCGGCGGCAGGAAGGCAAGTTGCCGTTCGGTGGGCGGCTGGTTCAGCCAGCGGCGCGTCTTGTGGGCGCTCTCGTCGCTCTCATGCGCGTTGAGCCAGTCGTCCGCCGCCGCGAGGCATACGGTGCGTTCGCCCACGGCCAGGAGATGAGGCCGCTGCTTCTGCAGACCGCCGATGCCGTACCAGCGGCCGTTCAGGAAGAAGATACCGCCCCAGGCATTGAAGCCGTTGGCGATGAATGCGGCATCGTCGCCGAAGAGCTCTACCCAGCGAAAACTCGAGCGCTTGAGGAGATCGATCTCGCTCATCACGAAGTCGCCGAGCGGCGCTGCTTCGCCGCCTTCGGGACGCTCCCAGACATGACCGCACAGCGGGCATTCGGTGGTGGCGAGCGGCACGATGGCGCCGCAGTCCGGGCAATCCTTGGTCGGCGCCTCGCCGGAGGGCTCGCGTCCGTTCAGGTCGACGTCCTGCTCCAGCGATCCGTGCAGCAGGGTCGATGTGCCGAAGTCGAGCACGATGCAGTCGGTCTTGATGACGCCTGGATGTTCCTCGGGCGAGACCGTACGCAGGCCGCGACCGACCATCTGGATCATGGTCGACTTGCAGGAACTCGGCCGCAGCAGCACGACGCAGCCCGTCGGCGGATGATCCCACCCCTCGGTCAGCACCGCGACATTGACGACGACCCGCAGCTCTCCGGCGGCGTAGGCCGCAAGGGTCGTCTTGCGGTCGCTATCGGCCATGTCGCCGTGGATCAGCCCCGCAGGCACGCCGGCCGCGTTGAAAGCGGCGGTCACGCTGCGCGCGTGGTCCACGGTCGAGCAGAACACCACCGTCTGCCGGTCGCCTGCCTTCTCCCGCCAGTGGCGGATGACGGCCTGCGTGATCGGGGCGCGGTTCATGATCGCCTCGACCTCGGCCATGTCGAAATCCTCGGCCGTGCGGCGCACCCTGGTGAGCTGGTCAGTCACGCCGACGTCGATCACGAAGGTGCGCGGCGGCACGAGATGGCCGGAGGCAATCAGTTCGCCGATCCGGATCTGGTCGGCGACGTTGTCGAAGACCTCCCGCAAGCCCTTGCGGTCGCCGCGATTGGGCGTCGCCGTGACGCCGTAGATCCGGCAGGCGGGATTGCGCTGCAGCGCAGCATCGATGATCCGCCGGTAGCTGTCGGCGGCCGCGTGGTGCGCCTCGTCGATCACCAAGAGGTCGAGCGCAGGCAGCTGGCCGAGATTGCGGCTGCGCGCAAGCGTCGGCACCATGGCGAAGGTGACCTGGCCAGCCCAGGACTTCTCCTTCGCGTCGACGACCGAGGTCGTGATGCGGGGATTGACCCGGCCGAACTTGCTGCGGTTCTGCGCGGTCAGCTCGTCGCGGTGGGCGAGCACGCAGGCCTTGGCACCGCCAGCGATCATCGCGCCGGTGACCGCCGAGAGCATGATCGTCTTGCCGGCTCCGGTCGGAGCGACGCCGAGAGTGTTGCCGTGAGTGTCGAGCGCGGCAAGACTGCGCTCGACGAACTGCTTCTGGCGGGGACGCAGCAGCATGGCCGGTCTCCTTTCTCACTGCGCCCACGATGGGCGCGTGCCCGCCGCCGGTGCGGAAGATTGGGGCATGGAGGGTTGGGAAGGCTGAGCCTGCGGCTGCGCCGCCACACCGGGCACGCCACCCATGAGGGCGGCATAGTCCTTGTGATCGGGCGTCACGGCCGCACGGATCTCGTTCTTCTCCTCGCCGTTGGTGTCGGTGCCGATGTCGATCCGCGCCACGAACTCGAGCCCGTCGAGATCGGCAAAGCCGCTGATGCGGCGCGCGGCCTGGGCCTCAGGCGACATGTCCTTGTCCGAAATGCCCCGCGCGGAGTTGAGCATGCCGCGGATCAGGCTGCGGCCCATGTTCGCCCAGTCCGGGCCCTTGGGGCTGTAGAGCCCGATCAGCGTGAAGATCCTGCGCCGGGCGTAGGGCCCTTCGAGAACCGTGAACTCGCCCGAGAGATAGACCGAGCCGGTGGTCCCCCGCGTGGCGTATCCGCCGGTCCAGCCCTGCGCCGGATCGTCGTAGCCGCCCGGACGGATCGTCAGGCGCACCTTGGCGAGCGTGCCCTTGGGGATGAGATGGGTGTTCTGCTTGGCGTCGTTGAAATCGTTCCAGGATCCAGTCATGGCTGGGGTCTCCTCGTTCAGGCGTTATCGGAAATGGTGGGGGCGTCGGAGGTCGGCGCCGTCGCGCTCGGGGGCGGGCTGCGATAGGCCAGCCGCTCGGCGGCCGGCTTCACGGGCCCGCGGATCTTCGTCATCAGGCGGCCGAGATGCGGCTCCTCGATCAGGTCGAGACGGCCGGAGCGATCCTTCGCCGGGAAGTTCCAGGGGTTGAGCGTTTGGCAGACGAAGGCACGGCAGGGCGCGCCGGACTCGTCCTTGATCTCCGCCATCGTCAGGACTTCATCGACGATGCCCGGCAGCTCGAGGCCGGTCTTCGAGCCGTCGATCTGCGGCTGGAAGATGCGCCGATTGAAGTCGTCGAGCTTCTCGTCGAGGATCCCGACGAACCAGACGTTCTTCGCCCGCGTGTGCTGGAGATGCGTGAGCCACGCGATCATCTCGCGGCCGTGCAGGCCGTAAGCGCCGCGGACATCGGGCTTGCCGGTCTTCTCCGAGAACGCCTCGGGCTGCCCCTTGCACCATTGGAAGCAGAGCCGTCCGGCCACCGTGATCGAGTCGATGAAGATCGTCTCGTAGCGGTCGAGCGAAGCCGGATCGCCAAAGCGCTCGCACACCGCCGCAAAGTGGGCCTCGCTGTAGACCTGGTCGTCCCGCAGCGCCGGATTGGGGCCGCCGATGAAGACCGCGAAATCGCGGCACTCGGCCCATGTGCGCGGCCGGACGCTGTCGCCGGGCCATCCCTCGATGGCGAGGTCGCCCGCCTCAAGGTCGATGAACAATGTAGTGGCGGGCTCCAGCGTCCAGAGAAGGCTGGTCTTGCCGATCCCGGACTTGCCGAAGATCGTGCCCTTGATACCGCGCGGCTCGGCGAGACGCTGATCGGCGGAGATGATCGGGAGGGCCATCACTTGCCTCCCTTCGCCGCGATCAGGGCGTCGATCGCGATGTCCGCGCCGAGCGCGCCGGCCTTGCGGGCCTCGTCGTGGAGGGTGCGCACCGCGTCGATCTCGCGGTAGAGGGCCGATGCCTGCTCGTTCAGCCCGATGAGGGCGAAGGCCAGGTCGTCGATCGAGGCCGCCCCGACCGGCTTGACGGTCTCGTCGCGACGCTCGCCAAGGGCCGGCACCCGGATGGTCTCGGGCAGCTTGTCCAGCCCGTAATGGTGCTCGCGGAGCACCGCGAGCTTCTTCGTGATGCTCATGACGTCACCTCGCTGTTCAGGGAAAGACGGAAGCTGGGCTTGCCGGTGCGGACGGTGCGCGCGTCCTCGAAGGCGGAGCGGATGTGGCTCGGCCAGGCCGCGAACTTGCGCTCGGGCACCTTGATCGCGACATCGACGTATTCGGTGGGGTCGTCGCCCTCGGCCCGGATGCGTTCGACGAGAGCGGCGAGCTTGTCCTGGGCCCAGTCGACGCGCTTCGGCAGATCGGCGATCACGGTGACCGCGCCGTCGTCGAAGCGGATGGTCCCGGTGTCCTTGCCGGCGGCCTGGCGCGCTGCGTGGGCACGATCGCCGTACTTGAGCGCGACAGCCCCATCGAGCCAGTCGCAGACGGTCCTGGCGCGGCGCAGGGCGTCGGTGGCCTCGTCCAGCAGGAGGGCGAGCTGCTCGGCCGGCAGAGCGGCGATGTCGCCGACGGCCATGCGATGGAGCTCATCGAGGGAGATGCGGTTGGAGATCGTCATCACCGCCCCCTCACGCCGCAGGCTTGGCTCCGGTGATCGGCGGTGCTCGCGCGGATCTGCTCGCGCTCGTACTCCTCGACGTCTTCGAGGCGGTACACGACGCGACCGCCGAGCTTGACGAAGCGCGGACCTTCGCCCGTCCAGCGCCAGCGCTCAAGCGTGCGGTGGCTGATGTTCCAGCGCGCAGCCAGGTCGATCTGGTTGAGGTGTTTCGTAGCCATTTGTGTCTCCTTCGGTTTTGGTCGAAAACCTGCGGAGACGATGGCAGACGGGTCGGGGGGAAAGGCTGGGGGAGCGAGGGGGGAAACCGAGGGGGAATTGCGTCACCGACAAAAAAGCCGCCCCGAAGGGCGGCGGCGTAAAGATCGGTGGATTGCGCCTTTCAGAGGCGCGCGGGCACTTTCAATCGAACCTGCCCGTCATGCGTTTCGATGTATTCCTTCCATGCGTTGCGCTTCTCGGGACGCCTATCCTTGAATACGTCCTCGATACGGTCCGAATCATACTCAGCCTCGGCCAAAAGCCACGCCTCGCCCACCCATTCGGTGCCTCTGGCCCAGGCCTCATAGAGCAACCGGATAAGTCGCTTCTTCTTGCCGCGGAAGAAGTACTGTCGCTCGTGGATACGAAGCCACGATCCGTCCGGACTGCAATCGACGGGGCTGACCTCACGCGTGTCCTCAGCAGACCTCGGCTCGGACATCGCGGCAAGGCGATCGAGATCCAGCTCCGCGTTGTGAGAGCCGCAGGTAAGAACTGTCTCGACAGGAACGATCCTGCTGACGGCAGGAAGCGTAAGGTCATCCGGCACCCACCGAGCGGATGTCAACAGAAGGGATGGCTTGGTCCCGAGCCGCAGCTTCAGCTCCGGATACAGTGACGCTCGCACATCGGACGCGACGAGTCGTCGAGCGAACAAGACTGGAATTCCCGTGCGTCGGCCGAGCCGTGGCGCGCCCAGGTCCCAGAGGTGCCCATCGACCAGGGGAATTGGTTTGCGGGTCGACGGCAGCCCAAGCAGCCGGCAGACCAGCGCCATGAAGGCGGCAGTGTCCAGGCGCCAGGTCCGCAGCTCGTCGGCAGCGACATCGACGAAGCCTGCCTCGGGATGGAAGCAGCGGGCAGCTCCAGTGGCATGATCGAATTCGATCGGGGCCCGTGTTTCACCATCAGCGAGCTCCAGATCGATCGAATCGAGGGGTTTGCCAGTCACGAGAAGCGCTCGCCCGGTCAGCGTTCGCCCCTCGGCGCCGATCTCGTCGTCGAGGACGCGCGCTGTCACCATCGGCTGCTCCTGCTCGGCCAGCTGGAGCAAGAAGCGGAACGCGCGGGTCGAGATTGCGGTCTTGGCGATCAAACGATCAGGTCCTCGATCACCCGCCAGCGCCGCAAGTATTTCTCGCCGATCAGCCGCTCCTTCTCGGTCTTGTCCTTGAGGTCACAGCCATTGGGATGGCGCAGCTTGATGGTGATGGTGCGGCCCCGCGGGTTGACCGTATCCGGCTTGAAACGGACGGACAGGACCGCTTCGACGATGCGATGACCACCGAGAAACGGGTCGCGCTCGCCGAACAGTCGGCGTGCCTCTCCATGCACGGTCGCTTCCTCCGTCCTCGCTTCGATCGAAACGAACGCGCGCTCGTCGAAGGTCTCGAATTTGACAAGGCGGAGACGCACGTCGTCGATCCCGTCTTCGGGATCGCGCTCGAACTCCCGTTCCGTCATGAACACGGAAAGATCATAACGGCGCAGCGGGATGCGCTGCCCCTCGATCGCATGGCCCAGTAGAGTCTTGGCGAACATCCGCGCGAGCTCCGTGCGGCGCGCCTTCTTCTGCGCCACCACCTCGATCACGCCGCTGGCCGGCTCATAAGTGAACGCCAGCTCGTAGACCGGCCTGTAGACGAGCGGTTCGAGGTCATCACCCTGGAAGACGGAGACGCTGTCTGGAAGTCCCTCACGGTAGATCGTGACCTGGACCAGCTCCTTGATCTCGCCGTCCAGATCCATGCGGCTGCGATCGAAGACCTCGATCTTGATCTTTTGGCCCTCACGGAAGAACTGCTTCACTTCCCCTGCAAGAGCCTCGAGGTGCACCACCTCCCGACCAACCTTGAGGCCCGTGGGGGCGACAAAGCCATCCCACAGTCTGCCGCGCCGGGAATTTTCGAAGAACGACGCTTCCTCGGCCCGGCGGAAGCGCTTTTCGTCGTTCCGAAGCAGCCACAGGGCGCGAGCATGACGGGTGGCGATGTCCCGGAGAATGTCCCGTTGCTCGGGACTGGCGATGTCCATGAGAGCCGTCTGCCCGACATCGCTCGTCATGCGGTCGGCCCGCTCGAAATCGATCCGGATACGCTCGCGCTCGACCTCACTCAATGCGTCGATTGCCTTCAGCACGGGCTTGACCAGCGCGCCGTTGGAGCCGGTCCAGTCCACCGGCTCGGGAAACTCGACGGGGCGCTCTGCGAAATAAGCCTGCAGCTCGGATCCCGGCGTGTTCCGAAGCAGGCGCATGACAACGGGCATGAGAAAACCGCTCCTTCAGGCTTCCGTGTCCCGGCGCCTCCCATCCGGGAACCACAGCTTGCATCAACGCGCGGCATCAGCGGCCGCGACTCCGAGACGGCCATCATATGTCTGTTAATCGGACTTTCAAGGAAAAAGTTGACATTATATGTCCGATAGACCATTGTCATGTGGTCGACAGCCCCTTGGCTGCCGACCGATTTGGATTCGCACGCCAAGCAGAGGGATGAGAACGATGATCGATGCAGCACAGCTTGGGCTTCGGCTGCGGGCCGCGCGCGAGCGCCGCGGCCTGAGCCAGCAGGCCGTGGCGGATGCTCTCGGACTTCCGCGAACGGCCGTTACCAACATGGAATCGGGGAACCGAGCGGTATCGACGCTGGAGCTCACGAAGCTTGCAGAGCTCTACGGCCAGTCCACCGCGTTCTTCCTGTCCCCAAGCCAGGAGGCGGAGGACCTGTCGATAGTCCTCCATCGGGCGCTGCCAGAGATGGCCGGCTCGCCCGAGATCGACCAGGAGGTACGCCACATCCTCGACCTCTATCGGGAAGGCGCCGGGCTCCGGGGCCTGCTTGGCCAGGCGATCGAGCTCACCGTGCCCAACTATGCCGCCCGACTATCCTCGGTTGGCGACGCGATACGGCAAGGCGAGGCCGTTGCGAAGGAGGAGCGGCGGCGTCTCGGTCTCGGCATCGCTCCGATCGTCAACATGGCAGAGACGATCAGCGAGCAAGGCATCTGGACGGCCGCAACCGATCTGCCGGACGGCCTCTCCGGACTGTTCGTGAACCATCCATCGATCGGCCTTGCGATCCTCGTAAACGTTCAGCATTGGCCCGTTCGACGGCGCTTTTCCTATGCTCACGAGTATGCCCACGCGCTCTTCGATCGCGAGGAGACGGTCACGACCACGCGGCGCGAGAATGCCTCGGAGCTGGTCGAGAAGCGCGCGAATGCCTTTGCCGCCGCGTTTCTCATGCCGGCTGAAGGCGTGCTCGACGAACTGCGCCAACTGGACAAAGGACAACCGAGCCGGCTGGCTCAGATCATCTTCGACGTGGCTGGAAACAAGGGTATCGAGGCTGAAATCCGCCCCCGTCCCGGATCGCAGGCCATCACCTATCAGGACGTGGCTTCGCTCGCGCGCCATTTTGGTGTGAGCTATGAGGCCGCCGTCTGGCGCCTGAAGAGCCTCAATCATATCAGCGCGGCCGAGACCGCAGCGCTCATCGATCAGAAGGAGATGGGCAAACGATACATCCGGCTGTTCGGGTTCTTCGACCTGCTCGACGAAGGAGAGGCTCCACCACCACCGGAGCAGGAACCGCGCAGCCAACTGATGCGGCTCGCCATCGAGGCATATCGTCAGGATGAGATCTCGCGCGGTCGTCTACTTGAGCTCGCTAGAAAACTCGAAGTCGACGGCGCTGAGCTCCTTGAGCTCGCGGATGCGACGCGGACGGACTGATGGCGAGAGCGGCATATGGGACCGGCGATCGTCGTTGCGGACACATCCGTCATCATCAACTTCCTGCGGGTCGACCGCATGGATCTGATCGGTGCGCACCCCAGCCCGTTCATCGTGACCGACCATGTGGCGGACGAGATCGCCGACTCCTACCCCGAGCAGCAGGCGCGCTTTCACGCGGCTCTGGGGGTCGGTCACATCACGCAACACCGTATCGACGATCCCGCCGAGGTGGAGATCTTCCTGCGCCTCTCCGTGCAAGGACGGCTGGGCGCGGGCGAGCGTTCTGCCATCGCTGTAGCGCTCAATAGGGGGTGCGCGCTGGCGATCGACGATTCACGTGCGATTCGACGGGCCGTCCAGGAGGCAGACATTGCCGGCAACCCGCTGACGATTCTCCGCACACAAGACGTGATCGTGCACCTGATAAAGGCCAAGTTGCTGGAGATCGAGGCAGCCGACGCGATCAAGGAAGACTGGCATCTCAATCACCGATTCACGATCCGGATTGGGTCTTTTGCCGAGTTGCTATAATGCAAGCTTACGAACATGCGACTGGCGACACCCGTGTCATCGTCGACCACCTATTGGCCGGGACAAATTGCGTCACTCTTCGAATGATTGCGGCGGGTTTCGATAAGTATCTGAATTGAATTGATTATCTTAATTTCGCAATTACCGTTTCGCCAGCCATCTTCTGTTGCGAACGGTCTCATGCAAGACGCCCGATCCGGTCCGAACCCTCTGTTGCCCGCCCGTCTGTCGGCGGGCGAACGCCTCGATGAACTCGCGCAAATTCTTGCCGCGGGGCTGAGGCGTGTGTGGGCGGAACAGTCCAGTTCTTTATCTGCAGGCAGCGCAGAGAGTTCATTCGACATTCTCGCCCTCAAACGCCGTGTTGGTCGTCGCAAACCGATGGGCCGAGTTGGAGGGCAATGATGCCAGGAACGAGGAGAAAGACTGGCGCTGCGCCATGGCAGGCGGGCGAACAGGGCGCAGGCGAGGCGAGCGTGGTTGCGCAGCTTGCAGCGCTGAAGCGCATGACGGTGGTCGAGCTGAAGGCGAAGTGGGAAAGCCTCTTCGGCACGCCCGCTCCGAACAACAGCCGCAGCTATCTCGAACTGAGGCTCGGCTACCGGATCCAGGAACTGACGCTGGGCGGCCTGTCCCGCGAGACGCGGGCTGCGCTGGACTTGCTGGCGAGCGAAATCGAGGGCAGGCCAGCGCGCTCGGGCGTCATCGCGGATTCCCGCAGGCCCGTGGTCGGCACCCGCTTGTTGCGTGAATGGGACGGGGTGGAGCACACCGTCACAGTGCTGTCTGACGGCTTCGCCTGGCAGGGGCGCAAGTTCAAGTCGTTGTCGGCGGTGGCCCGCGCCATCACCGGCACGCAGTGGAACGGCTGGCGCTTCTTCGGCTTGCGCGAGGCGAGGAGGGGTGAGGAGCGGTGGCCAGGGACGAGACGACGATCCGGGGGATCGTTGGCAGCGACGAGCGCCCGTAGCGAGAGCGGAGGGGCAAGATGAGCCGTCCTCAGGAAGCCGTCGCTTGTCTGCCGCGCCGCCAGCGCTGCGCCATCTATACCCGCAAGTCGAGCGAGGAAGGGCTCGACATGGATTTCAACAGCCTCGATGCCCAGCGCGAGGCTTGCGAGGCCTTCGTGACGAGCCAGAAGGCGGAAGGCTGGGCCACCATTCGCGAACGCTACGACGATGGCGGCTTCTCCGGTGGCACGCTGGAACGGCCCGGCCTGAAGCGCCTCATTCAGGACGTCGAGGCCGGGCTGATCGATGTGATCGTGGTCTACAAGATCGACCGGCTGTCGCGCTCGCTGATGGACTTCGCAAGGCTCATCGAGATCTTCGACCGCAATCAGGTGACCTTCGTTTCGGTCACGCAGTCGTTCAACACCACCACCTCGATGGGGCGCCTGACCCTGAACATCCTCCTCAGCTTCGCGCAGTTCGAGCGGGAGGTCACGGCCGAGCGCATCCGCGACAAGGTCAGGGCCAGCCGCATGAAAGGCATGTGGATGGGCGGTCACGTGCCCTTGGGCTACGACGTCAAGGACCGAAAGCTGGTGGTCAACGCAGCCGAGGCCGCGACGGTCCGGATGATCTTCGAGCGGTTCGTGCGGCTAGGCTCCGCCACGACGCTGGCGAAAGCGCTCGCGGCCGAGGACGTCGTCACCAAGCGCGGCAAGCCGATCGACAAGGGATTTCTCTACAAGCTGATCAACAACCGGGTCTACCTCGGGGAAGCCGTGCACAAGGGGACGAGCTATCCCGGCGAGCACGAAGCCATCATCGATCAGGCCCTATGGGACAAGGTTCACAGCATCCTCAAGGAGAGTCCGCGCCTGCGGGCGAAGAACACCCGCCGCCAGACGCCGGCCCTGCTGAAAGGGATCATCTTCACCGAGACCGGCACGGCGATGACGCCGACCTCGACGAAGAAGGGCACGCGCCTTTACCGCTACTACGCGTCCATGGACCTGATCCGGAACCGCCCGATGGGCGAGACTTGCGGCCCGCTGCGCTTGCCCGCAGGCATGATCGAGGATGCCGTCGTCGGCGAAATCCGCCGCATGATCCGCGCGCCCGAGATCGCGGCTCGAACGATCAAGACCCTTCGCGAGGAGAGTCCGACGGTCGATGAGAAGGCGGTCGTCCAGGCGCTCGGCGAATTCGACCAGCTCTGGGCGGCGCTCTATCCGGCGGAGCAGACCCGCATCGTCCAGCTTCTGGTCGAGCGGGTCACCGTTGGCCGCGAGGGCATCGCCATCGACCTGCGCAGCGACGGGCTTGGCGCGGTGGTCCGTGACATGCTCGCAGCCGAACGGGAGCTTGCCGCATGAGCGATCCGGCCACCATCCGCATCGTCATTCCGCTCACGATCCGCAAACGCAATGGGCGGCCGAAGATTCTCCCGCCCGACGATCTGG
>NZ_AUHC01000021.1 GCF_000422985.1 Erythrobacter cryptus DSM 12079 | reverse complement strand
ATCCGCTGCTCGAGGCCGTGCCGGAAGGCAGCATCTTCCTCGCCGACAAGGCCTATGACAGCGACGCCATCCGCGACAAGGTCGAGGCGCGCGGCAGCTTCGCCAACATCCCGCCAAAGGCCAACCGCAAGAAGGGCTTCGCCTTCAGCTCCTTCCTCTACCGCTATCGCAACCTGATCGAGCGCTTCTTCGGAAAACTCAAGCACGCCAGAGGCTTGGCCACGCGATACGACAAACGCGCCGACAACTTCCTCGCCGCTGCCAAACTCTTCTCAACTCGCCTATGGATCGCAGCTAATGAGTCCACGGCTTAGTTCGGCCCATAGGCCGCGCAGAATGTGTTGACCGCCGCCTCGACATCTTCCGCGATCATCTGTGCATTGGGCTTGCGTGTGCCTTTCGCCATGAATTCCTGGTAACAACCCGATTGGCACAGTGCGATAAAGTGCTGTGCCGCACGCATGCAATCGGCATCCGATCGGATGCGCCCCAGTTGCTGAAGATCGGCGAAATATTGCGCCACGATGCGCCAGCCGCGGGCCATTCCCTGTTCGTGAAACGCGGCGCCAAGCCCGGCAATCCCATGCGCCTCGGCAGTCACAATACGCCTCAGCGCCGTGATCGGCTCGGACATCAGGGCAGCAAGGAGATGGCGCCCGAACTCACCGAGCGCTTCTTCCAGCGGCCGATCGCGGACCAGCGCGATTTCGATACGTGCGCCATATTCGTCGATGAGATCCTCGGCCACCGCCATGAACAAGGCGGGCTTGCCATGGAAATACGACCATAGGGTGGTTTTCGATCCCCCCGCCCGCGCGGCGATTGCCGACATCGACACCGCCTCATAGCCCTGCGAGAGAAACAGCTCTCGCGCCACCGCAAGAATAGCTGCCCTGCGCGCCGCGCTGCCCTTGTGTCCGTCTTTTCCCACCAAATGATACTATGCAGTATCATTTGTGTTGACAACCGCCTTTCTCGGGTTCAGTTCGCCGCCAATGATACCGGTCAGTACGGCAGGGTGATGATGCGGACTGCGATTTTGGTGATGGGGCTGGTGCTGTCCGGCTGCGCATCGCTGCCACAGCTGGATCCGCCGCCGGCCCTGCGCGATCCGGCAGGACTGGCCGGCGCTGCCGTGCTTGCGGCGGACGAGGGCGATTTCCCGACCGACCGCTGGTGGCTGATGCTGGGCGACCCGGCGCTTGACCAATTGGTGGGGGAGGGTCTTGCCGCGTCTCCCGATCTGGCCGGGGCCGCCGCGCGGGCACGGCGCGCCGCGTCTTTTCAGGATCAGGCGCAGGCCGCACTGCTGCCGACCCTGGCAGCGGAAGCCAACGGCGCCGGGGTGCGGATCAGCCAGAACCAGGGTTTCCCCCCCGGTCTGATCCCTGGCAGCCTGCTGAGCCGGGGCCGGATTGCGGCTCTGGCGGAGTTCGATCTCGATCTGTGGGGCCGCAAACGTTCCGCGCTTGCGGCGGCAACATCTGCCGCGCAAGCGGCGCAGGCCGACATGGCCCAGGCTCGGCTGCTCCTCATCTCGGCGATCGTTGCCGCTTATATCGATCTTGACCAGTTGTTTGCCCGCCGGAGCCTTGCCGAGGCGGCGCTGGACATTGCCCGGCAGGAACAGGCTCTGGTCGCATCGCGCGCAGCGCAGGGGCTTGAGAACAATGCCGCCACAAGCCGCGCGGAGAGTCAGACCAGCCGTGCCGAACTCGAACTTGCGGCCATTGACGAGGCCATTGCCCTTTCCCGCAACGCCCTGGCGGCGCTGGCCGGTGCCGGCCCGGATCGCGGCCTGGCGATTGTCCGGCCAACGCTGGCCGAGCCCCGCTCGCTCGCCTTGCCGGCCAATCTGCCCGTTGATCTGGTCGGCCGGCGGCCCGACCTTGTCGCTGCCCGCCTGCGGGCCGAAAGCGCGGCGGCGGGCATCGGGGCAGCCCGGGCGAACTTCTATCCCGATATCAATCTGGCCGCCCTTGTCGGGCTTGAGGCCATCGGCATCGACAACCTCTTTTCCGGCTCCTCTTTGATTGCCAATGTCGGGCCAGCTTTGCGCCTGCCCCTGTTCGATGGCGGTGCGGCGCGGGCCGGCTATCGTTCGGCCCGGGCAGAATATGACGAGGCCGTCTCCCAATACAATGCGGTGCTGATCGACGCGGTCCGGCAGGTTGCCGATGCGGTGGCAAGCAAGCGCAGCCTGGCCGATCAGATCGGTGCTGCCCGGCGCGCCGCAGATGGGGTGCAGGCCAGCCTTTCCGTGGCAAGCGAGCGCTACGCGGCGGGGCTTGTCGATCGTCGCAGCGTTCTTGCAGCAGAGCGCGAACTGATCGCCGCAAGGGCCGCACTTGTCGCTCTCAACAGTCGCAATCATCAGGCCGATGCCGCGCTTGCCGTCGCTCTTGGCGGCGGGTTCATGGCGGATTCGGCCAGCACATCGGAACCTGAACGATGAACACCTCCGCTTCGCCCGACATGGCCGCCACCCCGGACGATGCGCCGCCGGCCAATCGCCGCAAGACCGCGCTGATCCGTCTTGGCCTCATCATCGCTCTTTGCGCTGCCGCCTGGGCGGGCTGGTATTTCCTGTTCCAGCGTGGGATCGTCAGCACCGATAACGCCTATGTCGGTGCGGAAAGCGCGGTGATTACGCCGCGCATCGCTGCAGCGGTGGTGGAAGTGCAGGTATCAGATACTCAGGAAGTCGCGGTCGGGGACATCCTGGTGCGCCTGGACGATGCGGATGCCCGTGCAGAAGTGGCTGCGGCTGAAGCGGCCCTGCGCCAGGCACGCCAGCGCTTCCAGCAAGCCCAGGCCAACGGCCGCAGCCAGGACGCGCGCGTTGCCGGGGCAGGCGCAGAAGCCTCTCAGGCGCGGGCGCGTCTGGCCTTGGCCGAGGAGGATCTGCGGCGCGCTGATGACGCCCTTGCCCGACGCGAGGGGCTGGCTGCATCGGGGGCTGTGGCCGGTGAGGAACTGGCGCAGGCCCGCACCGCCGCCGCCGTTGCGCGTGCCAATGTCGAAGCTGCGCGCAGCGCGGTTCGGGCGGCCGAAGCGGGGCGCGCGGCGGCTTCGGGCAGCGCCGATGCCATTGCGGTCGTCACCGGGGTGGGCAGCATCGAAGCCGATCCGGATGTGGTTGCCGCGCAGGCACGGCTCGATGCCGCCCGTCTGATGCTGGAGCGCACCATTATCCGGGCGCCAGTCGCGGGGGTGATATCCCAGCGGCAGGTGCAGGTCGGTCAGCAGGTGACGCCCGGCGCGCCGCTCATGCGGATCATCCCGCTTGCGCAGGTCTATGTCGATGCCAATTTCCGGGAAACGCAGCTGCGTGACGTGAAGGTTGGGCAAAGCGTGCGGCTGACATCGGACCTTTACGGCTCGGGCGTCGTGTTTCGCGGCAGGGTTGCCGGGATCGGGGCCGCTTCCGGCGCGGCGACGGCCTTGATTCCGGCACAAAATGCCACGGGCAACTGGGTGAAGGTGGTGCAGCGCATCCCGGTGCGCATAGCGCTCGATCCGGCGGAGCTTACGCAGCACCCGCTTCCCGTTGGCGCCTCGATGGAGGCCGAAATCGATACGAAGGGCTGAGGCGGTGGGTGCGAGCGGCCAATCTGCCGAGTCCGGAGGCGCAACAGAGCCTGGGCCACTGACCGGTGTGGCCCTTTATCTGGCCGCCTTTGCGCTGGCACTTTGCAACTTTGTCGTCGTCCTCGATATCACCATTGCCAATGTTTCGGTGCCGCACATATCGGGCGGGCTTGCCGTTTCGCCGAGCCAGGGCCTGTGGGTGCTCACATCCTATGCCGTGGCCGAGGCGATTACCGTTCCGCTTACCGGCTGGTTGGCCTCCCGGTTCGGGACGGTGCGCATGCTGATACTTTGCGTGGGCGGGTTTGGCCTCGCATCCTTTTTGTGCGGCATATCGACCTCGATCGAGATGCTGGTTATCGCCCGCGTCTTCCAGGGCCTTTCCGGCGGGCCGATCATGCCGTTGACACAGACCATGCTGACCCGCATCTTTCCGCCCGAAAAGGTGCCGATGGCCATGGGTCTGTGGGCTACCACCACGATTGCAGCACCGATCTTCGGGCCGATCCTCGGCGGCTGGCTCAGCGACAACTGGAGCTGGCACTGGATCTTTTTCATCAACCTTCCGGTGAATGGCTTTTGCCTCTTCATCTTCCTGCGCAGCCTTGGCCGTTATGAGACGGTCATTCGCCGGCCCCGCCTCGACAAGGTTGGCCTGGCTTTGCTGATCGTCTGGGTCAGCGCGTTCCAGATGATGTTGGAAACGGGCCGGGAGCATGACTGGTTCAATTCGGATGTGGTCGTCGCAATGGCGATTGCCGCGGCAATCGGCTTTGCCGCTTTTGTGGTCTGGGAGTGGTATGAACCCGATCCGGTAGTCAACATCCGGCTTTTGAAGGATCGAACGCTGGCCGTGTCCACCCTGGCCATATCAGTCGGCTTTGCATCCCTGTTCGCTTCGGTGGTGCTGGTGCCGCTGTGGATGCAGCAGGTGCTGGGCTACACGGCCTCCGATGCCGGTCTTGTCACCGGCTTTCAGGGCGTTCTGGCTATCCTTGTTGCCCCAATTGCGGCCTTGTTGCTGAACCGGGTCGATGTGCGCCTGACGGTCAGCATCGGGGTTTTGTGGCTTGGTTTCACCACCTTGCTGCGGCTTGGCTGGAATACCGATTCCTCGTTCTGGTCGCTCGCGCTTCCGCAACTCCTCCAGGGAATCGGGATGCCCTTCTTCTTCGTCGGGTTGACGGCTCTGTCGATCGCTACCATGCGGCCCGATCAGGTCGCGTCAGCAGCCGGGATCGTCACTTTCAGCCGCACGATGGCCGGAGCCGTCGCGACTGCCTTGGCCTCGACACTCTGGATCGACAACGGACGCATCCAGCGCGCGGAAATGGTGCAGGGCATGAATGATGCGCAGGGCACCACCGGAATGCTGCAAGGCTACGGCCTGAGCCAGGAGCAGAGCTACGCGGTCGTGGAACGCGTGCTCGAAACGCAGGCACTTACCGGATCGGCGTTACATGTGTTTGGGCTCACCTTCGCCTTGTTCATCATTGCGGCGCTTACGATCTGGCTGGCTCCCCGGCCGAAAAAGGCGCTCAATCCCGGTAGCGGGCATTGATGAGGCCGGCCTGATCCTGGGAGGTGAAACGCCGCATTTTCGGTTCCCTTCGCCGGACCGAACTTGTCCGCAGAGCAGCGAACGGTCTCATGCGTCACGCCGTCCCGCATTCGGCGAGCATCCCCTCGACATCGCGCAGGCTCGTCGTGAAGCGGAAATAGGGCCAAGACAGCCAGCCGGATCGTGTCGGGCGGAACCCGGTGGCGCCTGAAGGATATGGGGTAAGTTCTCGCCTCTCTATGCGACGAACGTCAAGCTGCGGAGACACGTCAATGTTTCCCGGACAGCACCGGGCAGGTCATGCTCCGCCAATCGGAGGCGAGCTGCGGTCAGGCTGGCAGCGCCTTGCTGGCCGGTCATCTGCTGACCGTGATGCTGGCTTGCAGATCGGTTGGACGGATAACCGGCAGGAGCGGGGCATCGGCCACAAGCTTGACCCACAGCGTGTCCCCGTCCCGGAAATAGGATGTCGCGTTCGCTGCGCGCAAGGCGTCCATGCTGCCCTGTTCCGTTCCGGAGGCAGCATTGGTGAAACCCGGCAGTTCGAACAGCACCCATGAGCCCTCGTCCATTTCGGCCAGGCTGAGCGTGACTTGCGGCCTTTCGGTCTTGACCTGGATCTCGGTGCCTGCCCGCACCGTGCTCTGGTCGCCGGAGACGCGAAACTCCCTGCCACCCCGAACCAGCGATATGGGGGCCTGCGGGGCACGGCGCGAGAACAGGGCCGTACGCTGCGCCCGGACGAGCGGTGTGTCGGGAGCATTCGGGCCGAGCGAGGCAAGCAGGGCGAAGCGCGCGGTCCGCGATTCCAGATCGACTGCGGCGGGAAGTTCTCCCCTGGCGTCCGAGAGATTGAGGCGGCCGATATCGCCGGTGCACACCGCCGCGTTCCAGGTGGGACGGATGTCGCAGGTGTCGTCGGTGGCGACGCTGTCATTCTCGCCATCGTGGAGCAGGATCTGGGAGCCGGGGATGCCGGTCACCGATCCATCGAGGTCGCGAAACGACAGGGTCCGGTAGGCGTTGCCGCCGCGGTTGTCATTATCGAACCGGGCGTCGAAGGCCGGGAAATAGACCGGCTTGGCGTTAACGAACTGAGCACCGCTGATCGTGCTTCCGGTGCTCAGCCCAGCGCTTGTGAACAGCAGGAAGGACAGTGCTCCGGTCTTGCGTCGGTCATTGTCCTGGAAATTCACGAATGTCGTGTTCACCACATCATCGCGGTAATCATAATATTCGTAGCCGCGAATGGGGAAATCGGGGATCGCCGGCTTCGGCAGGCTGCGGCCATAGGCGCGTTCCTCCGCGGTGCGCGGATTGCCGATATTGGCGGTTTCGCCCACCACCAGCGAGTCTACCAGGCGCGAACTGAAGGGCAGGCTGCCGATGTCGCCAGCGGCCTGCGTCATGCCAATCGCATTGTCCGCAAGTTTCAGGTTGCTGTACACGTAAAGATCGCCCCGACCCCACAAACCACCATTGCGGTTCTTGTAGGCGGTCAGGTTCTCTTAGTGCGTTTCCATCACTTCGCTTTCCAGATCGGTGGGATCTGTGAGGGGCAGCAAGGGGATCGAGGCCAGCCCGAACGTGTTGTCGTGGTCGATGTGCCGGTCGATCAGGAACCCGTCGAAATTGGAATGGGCCACATTGCCCCGGAACGCCCGCAGCGGCGTCCGGCGCGGCCAGGTGTTGCGGCTGATCTCGGTGTCCAGGAAGGCGCCATTGGGGTGCTCGGGTATCGAAAACCAGAAACCGACCTGGTCGGAACCGGCCGCCACATTGTCGATATAGCTGTTGTCCGGGTTGGTGATCCAGAAGGACGCCACGGTGTTGTCCGAAGGGAGCAGGGTGTTGCCGCCGTGGAAGCTGGCCTGCCTGTAGGCCGCCGCATCGGCAAAGCTGGCGTCTCTCTCCCCGTTGGCGGCAAGGTTGGTGGGCACGCAATCCAGCGTGGGGTGACACTTGGTCTGGATCGCCACGTTCCTGATGAAGGCGTTGCCCGTCTCGATCCCGTCTTCCATGAAGAAGCAATGGCCCACGGTGTTGTAGGTCACATTGTTCTCCACGCGCAGATTGTTGGTGCCGTGCACCGTTACGCAGCGGTTGAAGGTGTCGTGGATGGATGAGTTGCGCACATACTGGCCCTGGCCTTCGCCAAGCAGGTGCCAGTGGATCGGATAGCGCGCCAGCGTGAGGTGCTGGCCCATCCGGTTGAGCTCGACACCGTCCACGAACAGCCGCGAGCCCGCCATCGCCATGATGTGCCCGCCGAAATAGCTCTCGCTGGCATCCTCGGATGCCTCGATGCGGATATTGCGCGTCAGATTGGCAACCTCTCCCCGCTCGTCCACGCCAAAGGTGATCTCGCCGAAATGCATGTATTCCAGCGGCTCGGCAAAATGCAGCGTGTTGCCGCGCACCGCCGTGATCGTGCGCCGTTCGGCCTGGCGCGGGTCGAAATCGGTCGAGGCAAGGACGATTTCGTCACCCACGTGCCAGCCGCTTGCGTCCAGTACCTCGATCGCGGTCGCCCCGGCTGCGGCAGTGACGGCCAGCTTGGACCAGCTGTGGCTGCGGTTGCCATGCAGGCTCAGCGTCCCGCGCAGCAGGATGATCCCCCGGTCACCCATCGTGTTGATGTCCTCGCCCTTCACCTCGTCGGTCAGGGTGATGGTGGCGTTGTGGGTATAGGGCCGGGCCTCGGTGCCGATCTCCAGTTCGCCCCCGGCAACATAGATCCATTCGGTAGTCAGATTGAGGTCGCGATCGTCGGCAAAGCGCAGGGCGCCCTGCACGGTCAGGCTGCGCAGCGCGGGCGGGCTGACATCCAGCGTCATGTCCACATCGCGCGCAATGGTCACCGCATCGCCGGCGCGCGGCACGCGGCCATCGGGCCATGCGGCCGGATCGGACCAGCGCGCTGCCCGCCGTGCTGCCGGCGCGCCATCGACCGGCATCTCCATGCCTGTGTGGGACGCGTGATCATGCTGGGCCAAAGCGGCAGATCCTGTCCCCAGCAGGGCTGCGATCGCCAAAAGCACGGCGAATTTGGGCAAGCAAGACTGCAGCCGCATGGCCATTTCCCCTCCCGCAGGCTCCCAGTCCTGCACCTGTAATTTTTTCCAAGCTTGCCGCGCGGAAGCCGGTTTGCCAAGCGCATATGCGTTCACCGCGCATGCCAGTGCGAACACCGCCTATGGGGTGGGCCTATGCTACCTGGAACCGGATAGCGAGCGCCATGACCGGCACCGGCTGCAGCACAGGCACGGTGACGCTGCGCCTTGGCCTGCCCCGGCGAAGGCCGATGATCCGACGGTCGCGCTGGCTGGCAATGGTGGCGGCAAGGCAACGAAGTTCAGGACCGCACGATCCGCCCGTCGAGCAATTCGATCCGGCGCGGGCATTGGCCGGCAATATGCTCGTCATGGGTGGAAATCAGGAAGCTGGTTGCCAGCGTCTGGTTGATCGAACGGATGAGCTGCATCACCTGGTCTGCCGCTTGCCGGTCCAGATTGCCCGTCGGCTCATCGGCCAGCACCAGCACCGGCTGGTTGATCAGCGCGCGGGCCACGGCCACGCGCTGGCGCTGCCCGCCGGAGAGGGCGCCGGGGCGGTAGTCGCGCCGGTCGGCAAGGCCCACCGCGTCGAGCAGTTCGGCGGCGCGCTCCCGCATGGCGCGGCTCTCGCGCCCGGCCGCGGCGGCGGCGGGCATCATGACGTTTTCCAGCGCGGTCAGATCGGGCAGAAGGTGGTGGAACTGGAACACGAAGCCCAGATGCCGGCTGCGAAACGCGGTGCGCTCGGCATCGCTGGCCTGCATCAGGTCGACGCCCAGCATCTCGTGGCGGCCGCCGCTGGCGCGCATCAGCGTGCCCAGAATGGTGAGCAGCGTGCTTTTGCCCGAACCCGACGGGCCCAGCAGCGCGGCCATTTCGCCGGGGGCCATCGTCAGGTCGATGCCTTTCAGCACCTTTGCCTGCGCCTCTCCCTCGCCAAAGACCTTGGTGAGATCGCGCACGGAAAGGATCGGTTCGGCGCTCACGATCCGATCGCCTCCACCGGGTCGATCCGCGCCGCGCGGCGGGCGGGCAGGATCGAGGCCAGCGCGGCGGCGAGCGTGGTCAGTGCAATCGCCAGCAGGAAATCGCCCTGCGCCTGGTCGATCGGCAAGCCGCCGCTCTCCACTTCGCTGACGGGCGGCAGGGGCAGCAGCACCAGCCAGGCCACCAGCGCGCCCACGACCGCGCCGATAAAGCCGATCAGCGTCCCTTCCAGCACGAAGATCGACACGACCAGCCGCTTGCTGGCGCCCATTGCGCGCATGATGCCGATTTCCGCCTGCCGCCGCACGATCGACAGTAGCATGGCGCTGGCAATGCCGACCACGATGGTGATCAGCGCAAAGGCCTTGATGATGGTGCCGGTGCGCGCCTGCGCGTCCAGCCCTTCGAACAGCTGGCTGTTGTCCTCGGTCCACGCGGTAGTCTTGAGGCCTGTCGAGCGGCGCAGCCGCGCGGCGATGGCGGCGGCGTCCGTGGCGGGTTCCACCTTGATCTCGATCCGCGAAATGCCCGTGGGCAGGTCGAACAGCGCGCGCGCCGTGGTGAAATCCATATAGACCGCCTGCCGATCGGCGCTGGCGACGCCCAGCGTGAAGATGCCGCTGATGCGGAAACTGCGCGCCCGCCCGCGCTCGGATGTCAGGCGCAGCACCTGCCCGGTGCGCAGGCCCAGATCGCCCGCCAACCGGCTGCCGATCAGTATGCCGTCGGTCGGCAAATTGCTGCTGCCATCAACAATGGCGCCCTCGATATCGGCAATGTCGGACAGCTTGCCCGGCATCACCCCGATCACGCCCACCGGCGCCAGCGCCTGTCCGCGTTCGACATAGGCCGAACCACGGATCTGCGGCGAGACGGCGGTGACGCCTGCTTCCGCCTCGATGATCGGCACGACCGGTTGCCAGATGGCGATTTGCTGGCGGCGGCTGAGGTCCTTCTGCAAGACCACCTGCGCACCCGATTGCGGGGCCAGGACAGCGGGATCGCGGTCGGGCATTTCCAGCACGATATGCGGGATGCTGCCCACCGTGCGCAGCGTCAGCAAGGTGGCAAGGCCGCCGATCAGCGCGCTCATGAAGATGAACACGCCCACGCCCAGCGCCACGCCCGACATCAGCAGCGCCGACTGCCCCGGATGAGACAGCAGATGCCGGAAGGCGAGCTTGACGGCGTAGGGGCTCATCCCTGGGGCGCTGTCCGCACCTTGACCTGTTCGCCCGGCTGGGCGGTATCGGGATCGGCCAGGATGTGCTCGCCCGCCTGCAGGCCGCTGGTGACGATCACGCTTTCGGCGGGCCAGTCGACGAAGCTGATCGCGCGTTCGATCACAATGCCATCGGCGGGGACGACGCGCACGCGCGCCTCGCCGCCGGACTGGATGATGGCGCTGCGCGGCACGCTGATGGCGCTCTCGCGCTGCTCGATCACCAGATTGACCGTCACGGTGAGGCCGGAGGGCGCGTCTACCGCCGCATCGGCCAGGCTGAGGCGGACATCGCGCGCACCCGTGGCCGGGTCAACGCGCTCCTCGCCCTGCGCCACCAGCTGCAGGCGGGCATTGGCCGGGCCGTCCTGGCCGAGCTCGAACTCGATGCTTTCGGCCATGGTGCCGAGATGGCGGAAGAACACCGGGGTGGTGAGCTTGGGATGGCCGATCTCGATCGTGTGGCTCGGGATCTCGTCGGCCCCGCTCTGCCAGAGGTGCTCATGCCCGCCACCGGTGAGCCGCGGACCCGAGGGCGAAGCATGCGAGGCGGCGATGGTGAAGGCATTGCCAGAAGGCCCGGCCGTATCGAAGACGATCTCGAGCCGCTGGGTGCTGGCCGGACGGCTGTAGGTGCACTTGCTGATCTCGGGATTGGCCGAGGCGTTGAGATTGGTGACCAGCTGGTCGATGGTCTGGGTCACGGTCGCCTGGATCTGGGTCTGCAGCGCCCCCGGCGTGCCGGTGACGAAGGTCCACACCACCCCGTTGAGCGTGATCGTCTGCCCCGCGGCAGGGTTGGCGGCGAAGGTGATCGATCCGCGCGCGGCCACATTGCTGGTGACGGGCAGGCCGAACAGCGCGGTCAGCCAGAAGCCGGTGCCGCGCAGGTCGATCGGCACATCGATCTGCCCCTCGTCGGTGACGAGGCCGCGCCAGGGATCCTGCGCATTGCGCCCGCGCCCGAGCAGCGGATCCTCGCCGAGCGGCTGCATCGCGGACAGGTCGGTCGAGCGGAAGTCGAGGCTGCGCCAGCCGCTCGATGGCATCACGCCATAGCTGGTCTCGCGGGCGATCTTCAGCGTCGCGTCCGCGCCATAGGCACGCAGTTTGGGCATGGGTCATCTCCGGCAGGACTGGGGGACGGGAATGCCGCGCGGGCCATGCGCGCGCGGGACAGGATTATTGTTCCAAATCATGTGCTTGGTGAGTTGATAAGCAGCGCGGACAGAGCGAACAGGATGACACGCCGCGAGTTGCGGACGTGCATCGCAAGGGAGACCAAGCCATGAGCCAGACCACCACCGCCCGCCATGAGGCCCGCGCCGACGGGGGGTGCGCCGACGGGGCCCGCCGCAATCAGCAACAGGCCCTTTCCGCCTTCATCGCCGTCAAGGCCGAGATCGACACGCTGCTGGGCCAGCTGCGGGCGCTGAGCGACGAGCACTTCCATGCCGCGCCCGAGAGCGTGAACTGGGCCCATGTCGGCAGCATCGCCCACGCCCGCAACCAGCTGCGCGAGGTCGCCCGCTTCCTCGGGATCGAAGGCTGAGAGGCAGGGAGACCAAGCCATGCCCCGCTATGTGGTCACAATCGAAAGCCGTCGCCGCAGCCGCGAGCTTGCGGCTTTCAGCGACCATATCGACGCGCGACGTGCGCTGCATGAGGCGCTCGAAGCAGCGTCCGCCTCGTCGCGCCGCACCATCCACGGTCGGGTGACCGACAGCCAGACCGGGGACGTCATCACCCATGGCCGGGCATGGAATGGCTGGGTCGGGTTCATCTGACAGGACAGGGAAGGAACAGCATCATGAAACTCTCCGACACGCAGCTCGTGGTGCTCGCCGCAGCCGCGCAGCGCGAGGATGGCAATCTCCTGCCGCTCCCCGCCAGCCTTTCCGGCGGCCTGCGCGCGCGCAACGCCGCGCGGGTGGTGGAAGCGCTCAAGCGTCGCGGGCTGATCGCCGAGACCGTCACCAAGAGCTGGGCCAAGGCGGATCCTGCGTGCAACGCCTTCTGGCGCAACGACGAGGACGGCCGCGCCACCCTGCTCCACATCACCCACGCAGGCCTTGCCGCGATCGGGATCGCGCCGGAACCGGAACCGGATGGCCCGCCGAAGACCAGCGCCGCGCCCGATGCCGCAGCGCCAACGGCGACTGGCTGTCCGCACTGCGATGGTGCGGGCCGCCACCGGCATCAGGCCGGCACCGAGCTGGAGCACACCACCCGCTGCCATGTGTGCGATCCCGAACCGGAGACCGCAACGGTCAACGCCCCGCCTGCCGCTGCGCCGCCGCGCCGCGTTCGCCAAGGCACCAAGCAGGCCGCGCTCATCGCCATGCTCGAGGCGCCCGAAGGCGCCAGCGTGGCCGAGATCAGCGCCGCGCTGGGCTGGCAGCCCCACACCGTGCGCGCCGCGCTCTCCCATGCGCTCCCCCGCCGCCTCGGCCTTGCCGTCTCCTCGCAGAAGGAGGAGGGCCGGGGCCGGGTCTATCGTCTGGCAGCGGCAGGCTGAGCCATGGCCAAGGCCAAGCTGCACGACCGTCTGCTCGCCGCTCTCCTCGCCGCGGGCGAGCGCCGTGTGCCCGAAGCGGCCACGCAGCGCACCACCGTGCCCACCTGCAGCCATCCCAAGGCGCCGCAGGGCTGGCACTACCACGTCGGCCACGCCGGGGCCCTGCGCGTCGGTCCCACCGCCAGCGCCAGCCGCTAGGGCGAGCGAGACGCTCAGGGAGACGCTGCTCGGGATCGTGCGGCTGAAGCAGGTGGACTCCGACGGGCTGACTCGACAAGCCTGACTTGACATGTCAAGCAAGGCTTGACAGGGTGGGTCATGGAGATCGAAAGCATCGTCCACAAGGGCCTTCGCCGTTTTTTCGAGACGGGCGATCCCAAGGGCCTTGTCGGCGATGTCGCGCGGATCCGGCGGATGCTCGCCTTCATCGATGCTGCGGCAAGCTTCGAAGAACTGGCGCTTCCGCCCAATTTCGGGTTGCATCCGCTCAGCGGCGACAAGGCCGGACGCTGGGCCATGAGCGTGACCCGCAACTGGCGGCTGACCTTTGTGAAGCGCGATGCCTACACCATCGCCGAAGTCGATCTGGAGGATTACCACTGATGGCGCTTTCCATGCATCCCTCCTTGGCGGTTCATCCCGGCGAATGGCTGCGGCACGAGGTGCTCACGCCTTACGGGGTGAGCATCAATCGGCTGGCGCGCAGCTTCCATGTCTCGCGCCAGGCGCTGAGCAGCCTGCTCAACGGGCGGGCCGCGCTGTCGGCCGAGATGGCGATCCGCTTCGAGAAGGCCTTCGGTATCCGGGCCGAGACGCTCATGCGCATGCAGACGGCTCACGACATGGCGCGTGCCCGCGCACGGGCCGACGAGATCGTGGTCGAGGACCTGCGCCCCGCGGCCTGATCGCTCATGGACGTTGCCGGGACATTGCCTTATGACGCCGCCGCACCTCCGGTGGTTTCGACCGCTGGGCGCGGGGCCTCTTCGGGAGGCCCCTGCTTTTCGGGCCTCATGACGCGCCCATTCTGCCCAATTGCCTGACCGTCTGCCGCTCAGCCGCCGAGCGGATCGCTGACCAGATATTCGGCGGTCAGCACGATCCTCGCGCTGAGCAGCGGTGCGGCGCCCTCGATGGCCAGCACGCCGATCTCCGGGGCGGAGGGGACGAGCGTCTCGGCCAGCCCGCCGAGCGTCTCGTCTGCCGTGAGCGCGGCGCCGATCGCGCCAAGCAGGGCATCGAGCCCCGCCTCGCCGCCGCCACCGGCAGGCTGGGACATATAGGCCTCGAGCTCGATGCGGTGGCGGTACCATTCGCGCCGCGGGTTCAGCGTCACCTCGGGCTCGCCGGGCTCGCCGTCGCGCAGGATGACGAGCCCCTCTGCCGGCACCTTCTCCGGTAGTGCGGCATTGCGCCGCACCGGCGCTGACAGCCGAGCGCCGAGCTGCGCGGCGAGCGCGGCAAGGATGGCCTCCCGCTTCGACATGGCATCTTCCCGATCGTCGTCAGTTCCAGCGCCGCACGATGCGGTCCTCGAGCCGGGCGATCCAGCGCTCGGCCGCGCCGCCCACATCGAGCCGTTTGCTGAGGCGCACCTGCGGCACCAGCACGAACAGCACCACGCTCACCAGTCCGTGACCGGTGCGCATCGCCGTAGTACTCGCGCGGGCATAGCCGCCGCGCCGGCCGCTGCGCGCGCGCAGGTTCTCGCCGACCAGCAGCGCCGGCCGGCCCGCTCGTCCCGGCACGAGGCGCAACGCCGAGCCCATGCGCTGCTCCCACAGCTGCGGCGTGAGCCGCCGGTCACCGGCGCGCATGGAGAGCGCCGCCTCGGTCGGGATGGCAAGGAAGGTGCCGCCACGCGCGCGAATCAGTGCGCCCTCGGCATGGCCGCGGATGATCGCCGGCGCCTTCGACCAGACCAGTCCCGCCGCCCCGAGGCTCGCCTCGCCGCTCGGCCAGACCTGCGAGCGCCAGGTGCGGGAAAGGCGCGCTCCCAGCCCCGCGCCGGTCACCTGCGCGCGCAGCTCGCCCTTGAGCCCGGCGGTCGCCTCGGTGACAGCCCCGCTCACCGCCTGCTCGGCCGCAGCCACCTCTTCGGCCATGATCTGCCTGAGATCGCCGATGGTGGTGAGCGCGAGCCTCATGAGGGGGCCAGCTCCGCCGTCCAGACGAGGCGCTCGGCATCGCCCAGCGGCTCGCCCTGGACGATCCAGTCCTGGCCTGCGACCGCGATGACATCGCCTGGTTCCAGCACTGGCACCTCGGCCATGCGCAGATCGGCGAGCGCGGTTGCGGCGTGAAGGCGGGTCTCGCCCCAGTCGGCCACCCGGTCCGGTCGGCGCAGCACCACGCGCACCGGGACGGGCGGGCCGCTGCCGCCGGCACGCCAGAGGCCATCGCGGGCAAGGTTCGGGTCGGCAAAGAGGTCGTCAATCGCCTCGGCGAAGATGCTCATGGTCAGTTACTGGAGAAGATGCGCACCGCGAGCCGCGGACGCTTGTTGACCGGCAGGATCGACGCTTCGGTCTTGACCTCGATGGCGCTGCCGTCGAGCCGTGCAATCTGCCGCGCGTAGATCGGCAGGCCGACCGTGTTGACCGTCTCGATCAGGTTGGCCGGCGCGCCGTAGGTGACGAAGGTGTCGAGCGTGCCGAGCGGGAAGGCGATGCCCTCGCCCGCCGGGATCAGCGTCTCGGTGGCGCCGGTCGAGAGCGTGACGGTGGCGTTGTACTCCTCGAACACGATCCCGGCGAAAGGGAAGCGCCGGCGCGTGTCCTCGCGCAGCGGCTGCGCGCCGGTCGAGGAATAGTACTTGTAGGCCTCCTCGACCTTGGCGTGGCCAATCAGCTTGTCGAAGAACTCCGGGCTCACCAGCGCCAGCACGCCGGTCATGGTCTCGCCCTTGAGCTCGGTCTCGACCTTCCTGAGCACATCGCGCACCTTGCCCTGGACCTGGGTCCCGGCGGTGCCGAGCACGAAGTCGGTCTCCTGCTGCGTGAGCCCGAACTCGGTGAAGTAGTTGTAGAGCCTGGCGCCGGCGCCGTCCTTGACGATGCCCCTGAGCGCATTGACCTCCATGTACTCCCGCGTCTGGGCGTGCTTCACGCGCATGCGGGTGAGCTTGCGCTCCATGACGGTGGCGAGCGGATCGGCGGCGTCGGCCACACCGAAGCCGCGCACGCCCTGGATGTCCTGGGGCGTAATCACATCGTCGTGCGGGATCCAGGGCACGGTTAGTGAGCGCATCGAGCGCGTGTCGCGGTTTGCCACAGTGGCCGGGCCGCCGAGCGGCACGGTCGGCAGGAGGTTCAGCACGCCCTCGGCCTGCTCGATGACGACGGAGCGCTGGGTCACGCCCTCGAAGCGGAACAGGCCCATCTGCCCGAGGCGGGTATAGACGTTGGGCAGGATGTTGATGGCCTGGGTCATCTCGGCGAGCGAGTAGCCGCCCGCGTCGAACGGGTTGATCATGGCGACCATGGGGTCGGGTCTCCTTGGGCTGGAACGGGCATGAAAAAAGCCCCGAGGCGGAAGCCTTGGAGCCGGTCAGAGAGTCAGAGGGGAAACGTGAAGATCAGGCGGTGTCGCGCGGCACGATGCCCGCAGAACTCAGTTCGGCGTGCTTGACGGCCGCCTTGGCCGCGTCATCGACGGAGGCGTCGAAGACGAGCGCCGCCCTGGACACGATCGCGGGCCCGCGGGCGATGACGAGGCCGGTCCTGTCACCGGCCGTGGCGTCGACCGCCTCGGTCAGAACGGCGCTTGCGACTTCCGCGCCCTCGTCACCGACAACCTGGGCCGCCGGCGAGAGCCGGTACTTGCCCGAAGCGGTGATCCGCCCGAGCACGGAACCGAGTGCATAGCTCGTTCCGGCCTTGAGCGTGACGGTCTCGCGGCAGTAGCTCGCATTGAGCTCATACTTGAGAAGATCGCCCAGCGTGGGCGGCATGGTCAGCGCGGGCATGGATCACCTCCTCATGCGTTGCGGTTGGTGGTCGCGGCGCGCTCTCGCGCACGGCGGACGATGGGGCTGTCGCCGCCGTTCGATGCCGGCGAACCGGCCGGTGACGGCGCCACGGCGACGACAGAGCTCGCCTCAGCGCGTGCCGCGAGGGCGTCAAGGATGGAGCTTCGCAGCGCATGCGGCGCCACTCCATTCGCCATGGCGTCGGCGGCGTCGATGGCGACGCCCAGCCGGGCGCCTTGGGCGGCGATCGCGGCGATCTCGGCATATTCGGCCCGGAGCCGCTCGGCTGCAGCCTCAGCCGGGGCTTCGGGCGAAGCCGGTGCGGAGACGGGAGCCGCCGGTGCAGGTTCCGGTGCCTGGCCGTCGTCCACCTGGGATTCCGGAGGATTGGAGGCGGGCGCATCCGTCTCGATGTTGGCGGCTGTATCGTTCGCCACTTCGGTATCGGTGGTCATGTCGAGCTTGCTCCTTGGAGGTTGAACGGCAGAGGTGCGCCGCTGGGCGCCTGCCTTCGCCGGGGCGAGACCCCGGCTTCGGACCGGTCGATCGAGCGTCGCGGCGAGGTCGGCGAGGGCCTGGTCGACGCTGCCCAAGCGGTCCGCGAAACCGATGTCGATACCGCGCCGGCCGCGATAGATGGCAGCCTGTGTTGCGCGGACCGCGTCCGGGCTCATGTTCCGGTTGCGCGCGATGAGCGCGACGAGTTCGTCATGCAGCGCATCGACATCGGCCTGGATGTCGGCGAAGGCCTCAGGCGAGAGCGGCTCGTGGAGATTGCCATCGACCTTCTTCGCGCCCGCGTGGATGAGCGTCCACTTGAGGCCGGCCATCGCGTCGGCGGCGCTCTCGTCGACATGGATGGCGACGACGCCGACCGAGCCGACCTCACCGGTGCGGGTAACGTAGAGACGGTCGGCGGCGCTCGCGATGGCGAAGGCGGCCGACAGCGCGCTTTCGCTCGCCACCGCCCAGAGCGGCTTCTGCGCGGCTTCGCGCAGGGACACGAGGCGATCGACCAGATCGAACAGACCGCCGACCTCGCCGCCCGGCGAGTCGAGCTCGAGCAGCACGGCGCGGGCCGAGGGCTCCGCGAAGGCCGCCGCGACGGCGCTGCCGATCGCGCCATAGTCGGTCGCGCCGAAGAGCGCCGTCAGCCAGTCGCCCCGGCCCACCAGCGGTCCGAGCACCGGCACCACGGCGATGCCGCTCTCGGTCACCGTGAAGCCACGCGATGCCGCCCGATCGGCGTCGGGGAGGATCGGCGTGATTGCAGATCGCGCATGGACGGTCAGATCGGCGGCGAGCAGTCCGTCGAGCGCGCCCCGCGCCGGCGAAGCCTGCGCGGCCAGTTCAATGGCGCGCAAGGCGCGCGGCGCGATCGCCAGCGGTCCGCGGACAAGCCGGGCCAGCACAGGAAGGTATGATCTCATGGGAGTCCTCAATCGGCAGCTGGTGCGCTTGCCGGCTGTTCCGTATCGGCCAGAACCGGATCGGTGCGCGCGCCGGAGAACGCGAGCCCGAGCTGGCGCTCTCGCGCACGGTCCGCAGCGATCTCGGCGTCGACCTGGTCGGCGTCATAGCCGCGCTCGGCGAGCGCCTGGGTGCGGCTCTTGAGCCCCGCCTCGATCTGCTCGATCTCGGCGCGGGCATCCTTCAGCGGATCGACCCAGTCCCATTTGGGCGGCAGCCAGGAACAGGCAATGTGGTCACGGCGGCGCGCCTCGTAATCGGGAAGGTCGAGAGTGCCGGCCATGACCGCCGTATCCATCCAGCGCGCCCAGACGCGCCGACAGATCTGCCAGACCATGACCGAATGCTGATAGGCCTCGATGCGGCGGCGGAACTCGAGGAGCGCGAGGCGCGAGTTCGAGTAGTTCGCCTTCAACATGTCGTTCGACAGATATGCGTACGGAATGCCGAGCGCCGCCGAGACCTGCAGGAGCGTGCGGTACTGGAACGGCTCGTAGGTCTGCCCGACATCCGCCGGCGCCGAGGTCTGCACCTCCTCGCCCGGCTCCAGCATCACGATCTGGCCGGGCTGCAGATCCATCGTCCGCTCGCCGCTCTCGTCGCTCTCGGCGATGTCAAAGGGCTCGGCCGGTGCCGGCGTGGTGATGAAGAGCGCATGCATCGCCGCGACCTTCTTCCGGTCGAGCTCGGCATCGTCGTACTGGTCGAGCAGGAACAGCTTGACGATCCCCGGCGCGAAGCGGGACACGCCCCGGAGCTGCCCGGCATCCACCGGATCGATCACGTGGATGATCTCGGACGCAGGAACACGAACGGTCTCGCCGGAGAGGCCCGGATCGGTCACGTCGCCCGGATGGCGGCGCAGGAAGTGGTAAGCGACGCGCCTTCCGATGCGATCGAACTCGATGCCCTGGCGGATGACGTTGCCGCCCGCGATCTGCTCGTTCCTCGTGAGCGGCAGCATCTCCGACGGGATCATCTGCAGCTGCAGCGGCACCACGAGCCCGTCCTCGGGACGGCGTGGGCGGAAGCGGAGGAACACCTCGCCGGCGATGAACACCTCGCGCGCGGCGCGCCGCTGCTGACCGTAGAAATCGGTGAACCCCTCCGCATCGCTGTCGTCGGTCCAGTCGAGCCAGAGCCGCTGCACGCGCGCCTTGAGATCGGCATCGGTGATCAGCGACGACGGCTTGATGCCGTCGCCCACCACATTGCCGGCCCAGCTCTCGATCGCGTTCGCCGCATAGCCGTTGTTGCGCACGAGCCAGCGGGCGCGCGCGGTGATGTCGGCGCCGGCGGCGGCGATCAGCGTGTTGAGATGCGCCCGGCTCGGCTGGAAGTGCCGGAGCCGCCGGCTCGCCTCGCCCGCCTCGAAGCCGCCAATGAAGGCGCCGACCTGCCGGCGCCAGCGCCGCATCGTGCCGAACATGCCGCTCACAGTCCCTTGCTCGCCGCGGTGCGCACGATGCGTCGGCGGGCGCCCGCCTTGGTCTCCGCGATGCGACGCTCGAGGTCGGCGAGCGCGGCGGCCATCTCGGCATCGGTCGCATAGGTGATGCGGCGCCCCTCGATCTCGACGGTGCGCACGCCGCGCCAACGGGCGGCGAGCAGCGCATCGCGGCGCGCGATCATGTCCTCAAGCGTCATGGTCCTGGTCTCAAACGAGATAGCTGGGCGTGATCACCCGTCGGCCGCGCCGGGCTGGCGCGCGTCGCACCAGACCCGCGGAGGCGATCCCTGGCGTGCCGTGGTGAGAACCAGCAGTCTCTGGCGCCACCGGGGCACACCGATCGAGCGAACCCACCTGGCCTTCGAGATCGCGCCACCGGGCTTCCCCCCAGCGGTCGGCGCCGGCGATCCAGGCGGCAGCGCGGGCGTAGACCCGGCAGTCGAGCGCCTCGTTCCTCTCGCGCAGCTTCTGCCATTCGAGCCGGGCAAAGCCGCGCCGGTTGCGCACGGTGACCAGCTGCTCGGCGGTGAGCTGGCGCAGCCACTCGCTCTCGATCCAGTCGGGCAGATGGATCGTGCCCGGCGGGAAGCCGGCGCCGGCCGCGCGCTCCTCGGCAGTCGGGCGCGCGAGCCGCAGGAAGCGGTAGGTCTCGGCCTTGAAGCTCGAGACCGCGACGGTCCACAGCCGCGCGCCGCGCCGCAGGCGCCGCCCGTTCTCGGTGGCATCGACATAGGTGGGCCCCGAGACCGGGCTGGAGCGGTTGAACCCCTCCACCCCCTTGACGGCGGCGACCTGGGCAAAGCCGACGCTGCGCGCCCAGGCATAGACCGCCGGGGCCTCGTAGCCCGTGTCGATCGCGAGCCGGGCGATGCGCAGCTGCGCGCCGTGCTCGTGCGGCCAGGGGCGGTCGAGGAGCGCGCTCAGCCGCTCCCAGGCTTCCTGCCGGTCCGGCCCGCCCTCGATGACGATATGATCAACGAGCCAGCTTTCGAGGCCGCGGCCCCAGGCCCAGACATCGACCTCGATGCGGTCCTTCTGCACGTCGGACCCAGCGGTCAGGAACAGCCCGCCCGCGGGCACGGTGCCGGCCGGCCAGCTTTCCCTGCGATCGTAGAGCCGCTGCCAGTCGGGCGCCTCGCCGCTCTCGACCCAGGTCTCGCCCAGCACGGTGTTGCGAAACACCTTGATCGCCTCGTCAGCGCCCTGTGCCGCCTCCCAGCTGCGCGCGATCCGCGCCCAGCTC
>NZ_AUHC01000020.1 GCF_000422985.1 Erythrobacter cryptus DSM 12079 | reverse complement strand
AGCTGCGGCACCACCCGGTTGACGGTATCGACCGGCACGGCAAAGCCGATCCCTGCCGAAGCGCCCGAGGGGCTGAAGATCGCGGTGTTGATGCCGATCAGCCGCCCAGCCGAATCGAGCAGCGGCCCGCCCGAATTGCCCGGATTGATCGCCGCGTCGGTCTGGATCAGGTGATCGATGCGGCTGCGCCCGTCCTCGCTCGGCAGGCTGCGGTCGAGCGCCGAGACGATTCCGGTGGTCAGCGTCCAGTCAAGCCCGAAGGGATTGCCGATGGCAAAGACCTTCTGCCCGATCCTGAGATCAGCGCTGGTCCCGATCGGCACCGGCGGCGGGCGGCGGAAATCGATCCCGATCTTGAGCACCGCAATATCATGCGCGGGCGAGGCGCCCACCAGCGCGGCCTTGTAATCGCGCCCATCGGCCAGCCGCACCCGCGCCTGCGAGGCCCCGGCAATGACGTGATAATTGGTGACCACGTGCCCGGCATCATCCCAGATGAAGCCCGAACCCGTGCCGCGCGGCACCTCGAACACGTTGCGGGTCCACAGATCGGCCACAAGCTCAGCGGTTGAGATGAACACCACCGAATCGCGCGCCTTTTCAAACAGCGCGATGGTGGCCTTCTCATCCTCGGCCAGATCGCCGCGGGCGGTGACCACCCGGCTTTGCGCATCCGGCGCGCCTGAGGCTGCGGACGGGGCAAGCCGCTCGCGCAGCACGGGCATGAGGTACCACAGGCCGATGAGCAGGGCGGCGATAAGCGCGACCGCCCACAGGCGGCGCAGCAGCGGATCGGGGTGACGGGGGGAGGAAGGCGGCGGCATGCAAGGCTCCTGCGCGTGTGAGAGGCCCACATCCGACACTTGCGCGCGCCGCGCAATGCTCCGCTTGCGCCAATGCGGCGCGCGGCACGCTGATGGTCAAGGGAAGGGCAGCGCTGGCGGAGGGAGAGGAACCGGGATCGAACCTTCTCCAATGACGCCCGCAAGACCTTACCCCAGCTCATGATCCTGATCCGACTGTGCACTCATCAGAAGGGAAGGCGCCCGCCACGGTCGAAACTGGTGACGGCCAGTCAGCGCAATCGCGCATGGCAGGCGCCCTTCCTGCTTCGGTGGTCAAGGGCGGCGCGTGTTGGCGTCGATCAGGCGTCGCGCCTCGGCAATGGCGCTGGCCGTGGTGATAGTGCCAACATGGGGCCGTCGAGATAGCAAGGAAGGTGCCGCCACGGGCGAGGATCAGCACGCGCTTGGCATGGTCAAGATCGGGCCGCCCCGCCGCCCTCCACCCGTCGCACTCTCGGCACGTCGGCAAAGTGGGCAGCCAATCCAGGCTTGTTTCGCGCGGCACGGTAATCCTGATTTCCTGGCCAGCGCGTCTCTCCGTTGCGCAATTGCTGGATTTGACGATGGTGCTGTAACCGGATGGCCGATCCCACCGAACTGGATACTGGGGGGAAGCGAGCAGGCGCAGCGGCGCCAGATCGCCACGCATCCCCGACAAGCGGCAGAATCCCTGTGGATCTGCCGGTGCCGGGCATGGGCGCTGCACGGCACATGTATGATCTGCGCCTGTCTGATCGGGGAAGCCGCATTATGAAGAAAACCAGACTTGCCTCCATGCTTGCCGTCGCAGGCGGATTGGCCATTGCCACGAGCGCTTGCGCACAGACCTGCCAGGCTGCGGACTGTTCGGCGGCGGCAGACCAGATGACCAAAGCCGACAGTGGTTCTGGCTGTGCCGCAGGATCGTGCGCTGCGGCCGGTTGCAGCGCGGCGAAGTGTGCTCCAGCGGGCTGCGCCGCGGCCGGCTGTGCTCCCGCCGGCTGTGCTCCCGCCGGCTGTGCTGCGGCTGGTTGCAGCGCGGCGAAGTGTGCGCCAGCAGGTTGTGCTGCCAAGCGCTGATTCATATTCTTTGATTCATATTCATGAAGCCGCTGCCCGTGCCGGTGCTGCATCGAGGCGCCGCCGGCACGGGCACACCAGAGCGGGGGGAAACTTGCAGAGCGAAATCGAGGCAGCCCGCACCGTTATCGATGCCATCACCCGAATGGCAGCCGAACGGCGGCCGCTGATGCTGCGGGTCTTACCTGGGGACGAGATCCACCATTGGCAGCACTATCCCGAAAACGATGCGCGCGACGCGGTGACCCGGTCGCGCTGGTATTATCATGTCCATCCGCCGGGCGATCGCGATCCGGCGGAACATGGCCATTTCCACCTGTTCCTGCACCGCAGCCAGCTTGCCGACCCGACGGCCACGCTTGCCGGACCGGCCCTGGGTGAGAATGCGCCGGCGCATGTCACACATATTGCGGGGCTATCCATCGCCCATGATGGGGTTCCGCTTGGCTGGTTTGCCACCAATCGCTGGGTAACGGATGAATTTCTTTACCCGGCCGAGATCATGGCCGCCCATCTCCCCCATTACAACGTCGATGCAACGGCCGAAGACGATCTGGTGAACCGATTTCTCACCGCCATGGTCGCTCTCTATCGCGCCGAGCTTGGGGAACTGCTGCATGTGCGTGACCGGCGCCAGGCCGAGTTGAACGCCCAGGGCGGGCCGGCCGCGCTGGAGCGGGACAATGCGGTCCTGGCCTTCATGCCGATCGATCTCGACGAGAAGATCGAAGGCCTTGGCCTTGTCTGACGGTCAGGCCTGCGGATCGATGCCCCACATCGCGGCCAGCCGCTTGTAACTCGGCTCGCCCACGTGCGGATCGGCGGTGCTGCCACCCATCCGGGCAAGGCGGGCTTCCAGCTCAGCGGGTGAAGCGGCCAGCGGATTGGCCTTGATGCCACAGCCTTCCACGATACGGTTCATGAAGTTGAACAGGGCGCACACGCTCACCGCGTCGAACAATGCCTGTTCATCCCACCCTGCGGCATAGACCGCTGCGGCATCGGCCTCGGTCATCATCGCCGGGGTGCGGGTCAACTTGCCGACATAGGCCAGGATCGGCTTCAGCTTCTCGTCCACCGCGCTGGTCGCCAGATCGGCCATCAGTCCTTCAAACAGGTCGCTGTCGATGCCGAAGGCCCGGGCCGCCACCACATGCGCGCCGTGGCAATACGTGCAAGCGTTGAGCCCCGAGACATAGGCCGCAATCAGCTCGCGCTCGGCGACGGTCAGGGGTGACCAGTCGCGCAGCAGCCGATCATGGTAATCGAGCAGTGGCAGCACGGTGTGGGGAAAGCGCCTGAATACCTTGGCAAGATCGGGCTCGCCCTCGATCGAGGGGAAAACGGGCATATGACACTCTCCTTGACTATTGCCTGGGCGGACAGGGCACCGTGCCATAGGAGCAGAACACGCAGCAATCTCCCGGCAGCGGCCGCAGATTTTCGCCGCAGTGGCTGCAACGATAGAAGAAGCGGCAGGCATCTGTCGGCATGGTTTCTTCCTTGCTGGTTCCGCAATGAGGGCAGGTGAGCACGGATTGCAGTATCGGCATGGTTCCAACCCTCAAAACTGTGTGGTCAATCGCACCAGTTGATCGGGCATGATGCCAAGCACGGCGGCTTCCAGGGGCTTGTCCAACCCGGTCACGACGAGCAGACCGACCGCCAGCAGCACCACGCCAAGAAGGGGCTTGGCGATCCGTGCCACCGATTGCAACCGCCTGGCATTCCAGCCCAAGGCGCGGCGGGAAGCGAAGGCCAGCGCCAGGATCGACAGCATCACCCCCAGAGCGAAGAAGGCGAAGGTGAAGAAAGCTTCCAGCAAGCCCTCGCCCTGGCTGGCGGCGGCAATGGCGGCTCCCAGGGTCGGCCCCACGCAAGGCGCCCAGACCAGCCCCAGCAACAGGCCGACCATGAACTGCCCGGTAATGCCGTTGCCGTCGATGGCTTCCAGACGCTGCCCGGCGCGACTGGTCAAGGGTGCGGCCAGCGCCGTCAGTGCCGATTGCGCCGCCGGAACGAGCAGCAGCAGGCCCGCCCCGGCCAGCAATGCGCCCGCCAGCGTGCGGATCAGCGCTTCGTCAATTCCCAACTGGAAGCCAAAGGCAATGATGGTGAAGCCGAATATGGTGAACGAAACCCCCAGCCCTGCCGCCAGGGCCACCGGCCCCAGGTGGTGCTTGCCCAGCGCCGATGCCACCAGCACCGGCACCAGCGGCAAGACGCACGGATTGAGGATAGTCACCAGGCCGGCCACGAAGGCCAGCAGGAATGCGCCGATCATTATCCGGTCTTGCCTGGGTCAGGCCTGAACGCCGGCAAGGATTGCCTTGCGCAACCTTTCCGGGTCCGTCTCGGCAACGGACCGGGCGGTTTCCCGGCGTCCGCGGAACACCAGGATGGTCGATTGGCGGGGTATCCGATGTTGCGCGAGGAACGCCTTCTCGGTATCGAAGTCCACCTTGTACAGGATGGCTTCAGCCAGCGCCGGGTCTTGTGCCACTGCATCCAGTATCGGCGCCTGTGCCCGGCAGGTGGGACACCAGCTTGCCGAAATATCGACCACGATGGTCTTGCCCGCCGCCTGCGCCGCCGCGAAGCCGGCTTCATGGTAAAGCTTCCAGGGCGCCTTGACTGAAATTCCCGATACGGCCGGCTGCGCCTGTCCACTCGCAGCACGGGTAGCAGCGGGCGCCTCTGTTTCTGAAGGCGCAAGCCACCAGGTCGCAATTGCGGCAACGACCACCAGGGTCAGTGCCATCATGATCTTTCGTCCCATCCTTGCTGCTCCTTGTGGGCTCTTGTTCGGCGATCTCGGTGCCAAGGTTACAATCATCAGCCTCGCCCGGGGCCGAAGCTGGCCCAGGCAAGCGCGCTGCGCTGGAACACGGTGAGCAGGCAGAGCGCGGCATAGCTCCAGGCCAGCAGCGGGAAATGTTCTGGCCACAGGCACATGGCCACGAACACGGCGATCGTTTCGGTGCCCTCGGCAAGGCCGGTAGAATAGAAGAAGCTCTTGACCCCATGAGCACTGGTCTGCTGCCCGCGCTTGGCCGCCAGCGTGGCAAAGGCCAGAAAGCTGACCCCGGTGAGGGTGAAGCTGGCCACCAGCACAAGGGCTGGCAGGGCATTCGCCCTTGCCGCAAAGCCGAAGCCCAGTGGCACCGCGAGGTAAAAGGCAAAATCAGCCAGGATATCGAGATAGCCGCCCAGATCGCTCGGTCCGCGCGCCCGCGCAACGGCACCATCGAGACCATCCAGCAGGCGGTTGAGCAGCACCAGCCCAAGCGCTGCCGGATAGTGCTGACAGGAAATGGCCAGACCAGCCGCGATCCCCGGAACCAGGCCCGCCAGCGTCACCACATTGGCCCCGATGCCTGCCC
Organism: Erythrobacter cryptus DSM 12079; assembly: GCF_000422985.1. Classification (GTDB taxonomy): domain Bacteria; phylum Pseudomonadota; class Alphaproteobacteria; order Sphingomonadales; family Sphingomonadaceae; genus Erythrobacter; species Erythrobacter cryptus. The sequence goes on along the minus strand of NZ_AUHC01000020.1, from coordinate 16,253 downwards.
GCGCCAGCCCCCGGCCCAGCGCGTTCAGCGGCGGATCGATCAGTGGGCGCAGCTTTGCGTCGAACACCCGGCTAACTCCAGGTAACCAGGCCGATGACGGCCCCCGTCATCAGCGTGGCAAGGTTGCCTGCCAGCCAGCTTTTCAGTCCCAGCGCCGCCACATCGGCGCGGCGCGCGGGGCACAGTTGGCCCACGGTGGTCACGATCAAGCCCACACTGGCGAGGTTCGCCACGCCCGACAGCGCATAAGTGGCGATCAGCAGGCTGCGCGGGGAAAGGGTGCCGGGGGGCAGCGCGGCAAGGTCGAGATAGGCAACATATTCGTTGAGAATGGCCTTGGTGCCCATCAGGGCGCCTGCCGCCGGCGCTTCATCCCACGGAACGCCGATGGCCCACATCAAGGGGGCAAAGGCCCAGCCGAACAGCCGCCGCAGCGTGATCGCCGCGCCATCGACCACGGGTAGCAGGGCCAGCACCTGATCCACCAGCGCCACCAGCGCAAAGACCACGATGATCACCCCGATCACCGCCAGCACCAGTTGCACCCCATCCATCGTCCCGCGCATGGCGGCATCCATCGTGCTGTTATAGGCAAGGTCCGGCTCGCCTGCATCAGTTCCGGGGGTGCCATCGCCTGGCACCATCAGCCGCGCCACCAGGAGCGCAGCCGGCAGCGAGATGAGCGAGGCCACGATCATGTGCCCTACCGCATTGGGCACGGTGGCCGACAGGGTGGTGGCATAAAGCACCAGGATGGCGCCCGATATGGTTGCCATCACCATGACCATTATCGCGAACAGCTCGGCCCGGTTCATCCTGTCGAACCAGGCGCGCAGGATCAGCGGCGTTTCCACCACGCCAAGAAATATCGTGCCTCCTCCGCCAAGGCCCACCACGCCGCTCACCCCCAGCGTGCGGCGCAGCGCCCAGGCCAGGGCGCGCACCGCAGCCCGCAGCACGCCCCAGTGCCACAGCAAGGCAGAGATGGCGGAAAGCACGATGATCAGCGGCAGGATCTGGAAGGCGATGATCGTGGGTGGTGATGCGCCTTGCGCAAGCACGAAGGGCACCGGTCCCCCGCCCAGATAGCCGAAGATGTAGGACGAACCCGCCAGCGTCGCCCGCTCCAGTGCGAACACCGCTTCATTGGCATAGCCAACCAGTGTCCACACCAGGGGCACGCGGGTCACCACCAGGGCGATGCCCACTTGCAACAGCAAGGCCCCGCCGATCCAGCGCCAGCCGGGCCTGGCCTTGCGGTCTTCCGACAGGCCCCAGGCCAGCAGCAGGATGGCGGCAACCCCGATCAGGCCCTGAACGTGCTGCATTGTCGCCATCCCCCATTCCTCCGTCAGAACTTGTATGAGGCGCCGAACTGGAACTGGCGCGGCGGCCCGGCATTGCGTTGCACGAAGGGCGCACCACCGCCAAACTGCACCTGGTTGCTGGTGGTTGCGGCATTGGCAAAGCCGCTTTCATTGTTGGTGTTGAAAAGGTTGAACACGTCCGCCCGCAATTCCAGCGCGCCGCCGGCGACGGGCAAGGCATAGTCCAGGCCCAGATCGACCGTGGCCGACCAGCCCAGCCGTGCCGAATTGCGGCTTTCCCCCGGATAACGATCGGAATTGCCGACAAAGTTCTCACCGAAACTGGCCCCGTCGCCGTTCAGATCCTGCGTGCCGAAGATCCGCGCATCGGGCACCAGGTTGACCGGCTGGCCGCTCTGGAACAGGCCCGCCAGGCTGATGGTCAACCCCTCTACCGGATAAAGGTAACCGACGGCCGAGATCACATGGCGCCGATCATTGGCCGATGGCCCCCATTCGGTGCTGAAGTCGTTGTTCTCGGCGCGGAAGTTGATATCGTCGGTATCGTTCTTCAGGCTCGACAGAGTATAGGCCAGCCGGAAGGCATAGGGATCGGCACCGCGCACCTTCACCGCTTGCAGGATCAGCGCCTTGTATTCGGCCTCGCCCTCCGTTTCCGATACGGTGATCTGCCGTGCGCCGCCGGGCACCTGCGCCACCGGGCGGGTGGCATCAGCCGCGGCCTGCGATCGGACCAGCCCCAGCGCCTCGGCAGCGGCAAAGCGCGCCGCATTGTCGGGCAAGGCTTGCAGCATGGCGATGTTGGCGGGAGTCAGGTTGGCCAGGTTGGGCGTGAAGCGGGCAGGCGCATTGAGATCGCGCAGGCGCACAAGATTGTGGCTGCGTGCATAGATCACATCGGCCGACAGGGTAAGGCTGTCAGTTGCCTGGAACTGGTAACCCGCACTCAATTGCACCGAGTAGGGACTGTCATAGCCGGTCGGGCTGAGGATGCGCGCCTCGTTGATCGTCGCGCTTTCGCGCAGGTCCTGCACTTGCTGCGGTGAAGGACAGGCGGCAACGGTGGTGCAGGCAGGAGATACGGTCAGGTTGCCGGCGAAGGTGATGTCGGCCAGATCGGTGCCCGCCGGAATCCGGCCAAGCGCCTGCAATTGCCGCAACTGGCCAAGAAAGCCCGGGGCAGTGGTGTTGCGCTGCAGGGCATCGGAAATCACCGCATAGCTGAGCTTGCCGTAGAACAGCCCGGCTCCAAGCCGCACGACCGAACGGGCATCAGGCCGCCAATTCAGCGAAGTGCGCGGCGCCAGATTGTCGGTATCGCTGCTGCCGCCACCTTTGCCGGTCAGGCTGTCATAATCCCAGCGCAGGCCGAGCGTGGCGGTGACCTGCGGCGACAGCTGCCATTCGTCCTCGACATAGATCGCCACCTGGCTCTGGCTGGTGCCGAAACTGGCGGGGCGCAATTCGACGGTATAGTTGGCGACCGCGGGATTCAGCGCCAGCACCTGCTGCGCGGTCAGACCGAGTCCGGCGCCGCTGCCACGCAAGCTGGCCAGCTGCTGTTCCGTGAGGTCCACGGTAAAGTTGCCATCAGGGTTGCCGCCGCCCAACAGATCGAAATCGGAATGGATCGCATCCACGCCAAAGGTCAGCCGATGGGAGCCAAGCTCGCGCCCGAACCGATGGGTGGTCTGCCAGGTTTCCTCCAGATCGTTGAACACGAAGCCGGGATGGCCGACCACGCCCACGGTCAGCCCTGAAGGATCGCGGATTGTCACCTGCGGACCTGCGCCATCCACCGGTTCGCCATAGTTCCAGCGAAAGCGGCTGTATTGCACCGCGCCATCATAGGACCAGGCATCGCCGGAATGGGTGATGGTCGCCGCGGCGAGGGTGGAGATGCGGTCCTGATCCGATCCAGCGGAAGGAAAGGTGACGTTGCCGCCGCCAAGGCCGCCACCGGGCCGTTCGATCGTCACGCGCCCATGGCTGGCGCGCAGGCCCAGAGTCCATTCGTCGGTCAGCCGATGGTCGATCCGCAGCGAGCCGAGAACGAACTCGTTGTTGCCGGTCACGCTCTCGGTCACGCCCAGCGCGGGGGCATCGACGAGCTGCTCATTGCGGTCGCGGGTATATTCCAGGTTGGCGTAGAAGAATGTCCGGTCGCGTGCGATCGGTCCGCCAAGAGCGAAGCCGGCCTGGTAGCGCTCAAAGCTTTCGCCCACCGGATTGCCCGACAGGTCGCGGCGCGGGAACGGGCTGCTCGCATCCAGTGGCCGGCCGGGCCGCACCAGGGCATAGACTTCACCCGTCAGATCATTGCTGCCCGAAGGCGAGGTGTAATTGACCACGCCATTGGCCGTTCGCCCATATTCCACCGAATAGGAATTGGCGAGCACGGTCACCTCGCGGGTGAAGCCCAGCGGCACGGGAAACTTGATCCCGCCCAGAAAGTTCTCGTTGTTGTCCAGCCCGTCGAGCAGGTAATTCGTATCGAGCCCATTGGCGCCGTTGATCGAGATCGACGGTGCCTCGGGGAAGAAGCCAGTGGATGGCACCACGTTGGGCAACCGCACCAGCGCACCCAATACATCGCGCCCCTCGATCGGCAGGGCCACCAGCTCATCCCGGCCAAGCGAAGCGGATACTTCGGCATTCACCGTGTTCAGCCCGGTCACCGATCGCGCACCGGTGACAACGATGGTATCGCTTCCTGCGCGCGAGAGCCGCAGGGTGACGCTGCCGGTATAATTGGCGCGCAGGTCGATCGAGGTGGGCAGGCTGGCCTCGTAACCCCCGCTCGCCTGGGCCGTGATGACATAGCTGCCCGCAGTGGTCAGGCCTTCGATCCGGACGAAGCCTTGTGCGTCCGAGCGCACCTGACGTGAAAAGCCGATGGCGGAGTTCTCGACGCGAACCTCGACATTGGCGGCTGGCTCTCCGGTGACGCCATCGACCAGCGCAATCCGGATGCCAGCCTGCTGGGCCTGCGCAGGCATGGCGATCACAGCGGTGATCAGACTTGAGGAGACCAGCAGGCGACGGAAAATGCAGGACAAAGAAAATCTCCGGGAATCTGTTGGCGGTGGGGTGCTGTCGTCCAAGGTGCCCGTAATCTTACACCTCACCCGCGCCGCCACGCATGATAGCGTTCCACCAGCCGAAGCAGCCGTTCGGGCTTGCGTGCCTTCTTCCATTCGCCGGCGGCATACTTGTTGGCTTCGGCCATGGTCGGATAGGAATGGATCGTGCCGAGGATCTTGTTCAGCCCAAGGCCGTGCTTCATCGCCAGCACATGTTCGGCCAGCAGTTCGCCGGCGTGCTCGCCCACGATGGTCACGCCCAGGATGCGGTCCTTGCCCGGCTGGGTCAGCACCTTGACGAAACCTTGGGTGGCGCTGTCGGCAATGGCGCGGTCGAGCTCGTGCATGGGGAATACGGTGACATCGTGGGCGATGCCCTGCTCGCGCGCTTCCTGTTCGTTCAGGCCCACGCGAGCAACTTCGGGATCGACGAATGTGGACCACGGGATCACGCGATAGTCCGCCTTGAATCGGCGGAGCTGGCCGAACAGCGCGTTGACGCTGGCATACCAGGCCTGATGCGCGGCAACGTGGGTGAATTGATAGGGGCCGGCAACGTCCCCGGCGGCATAGATGTTGGGATAGAGCGTGGCAAGGTATGCGTCGGTCACCACGGTCCGCTCGGTCTCGATGCCCAGCGCTTCCAGCCCGTAGCCGGTCAGGCGCGCCTTGCGGCCCACGGCCAGGATCAGCGCATCGAAAGGCAGGGCCTGCTCCCGCCTCTCATGGCTCACGATCAGGCTCTTGCCCTCAACCCGCAAGGCATCGCGGCCGGTCAGCACGGTCACGCCCGCGGCTTCCTGCGCCGCGCGCACCAGGGCTGACACTTCGGCATCCTCACGCGGGAGCAACCGCGCGCCGCGGTCCACCTGCGTCACCTGTGCGCCAAGGCGGGCCAGGGCCTGAGCCAGCTCGCATCCGATCGGGCCACCGCCCAGCACGACGATGCGGCCCGGCATCTCGTCCAGCCTGGCAAACTCCTCCCACAAGGTATCGCTGGTAACATAGCCCGATCCCTCCAGCCCCGGCAGGTCCGGCACAATGGGCGCGGCGCCTGCGGCAATAACGATGGCGCGCGTGGTCAACCGCCGGGTGCCGCCATCGTTCAGGGCAATGTCCACGGTCCAGGGATCGACGATCGTGGCATAGCCCTGCACCACGTCCACCCCCAGGCTGGAATAACGCTCGACGCTGTCATGCGGTTCAATGGCTGCAATGATGTCGTGGACGCGGCTCATGACCGCCCTGAAACTGAATTGCGGGCTTGCAGCCGCCAGCCCATAGCGATCGGCATGGCGCATCTGCTCGGCCACGCGCGCACTCTTGATCAGGGCCTTGCTGGGCACGCAGCCGTAATTCAGGCAATCGCCGCCCATCTTCGATGCCTCGACCAGCGTCACTTTCGCCCGCACGGTGGCGGCGATGTAGGAGGAGACAAGGCCCGCCGCCCCGGCGCCGATCACCACCAGATTGCGATCGAACTTGCGCGGCCGCCGCCAGCGGGCATAGACGCGGCGACGCTTGATGATCCCCATGATCCATCTGCCGATCCACGGCAGCAGGGCGAGCGCTGCGAACGAGCCGAGCAATGCAGGAGAGGCTATGTCCGCCAGGCTCTCGATCGCGGCCAGCTGCGTGCCTGCATTCACATAGACCACGGTGCCCAGCAGCATGCCCGCCTGGCTGACCCAATGGAAGGTTGCGGTGCGGATCGGAGTCAGGCCCATCAGCAGATTGACCGCAAAGAACGGGAAGACCGGCACCAGCCGCAGCGAGAAGAGGTAGAAGGCCCCGCCGCGTTCGATCCCCTGGTTCAGACCCTTCAAACTTCTGCTGCACCCAGTCGCGCAGCAGGTAGCGGCTGGCAAGGAAAGCCAGTGTCGCGCCGATGGAGCTGGCGAAGGACACCAGCAAGGTGCCCGTGACCAGGCCGAACACTGCCCCCGCCGCCAGCGTCATGATCGCTGCGCCCGGCACCGACAGCACGGTCAAGAGGACATAGGCGATGAAGAACAGCGCCAGCACCAGCAGTGGGTTCGCCTCGTAAAGACCGCGGATTGCATCGCGCTGCTCCTTCAACGTCGCGAGCGTCAGGTATTGCCCGAGATCGAAGGCAAACCAGGCGGCAATGGCAAGCACCAGTGCCAGGGCGAGAACGATACGCTTCATCCGGTCTTGTCTCCTGTTCGCTCGAACTGGTGATTGGTCGCCGGAAGCTGGGATTCCTTACGTGCCAGGCGGATCGTCCTCGCGGGCGAAGGCGCGCGCAGCCGCGCCCAGCAGAGGCAGTTGCCGCTCGAACCGGGCACATCCGCGGCACAGGCCGATATGCAGCCGCAGTTTCATGCGCTCCGCAAGGCCCAGCTTGCGGTCACGCGCCTGCGACATCAGGAAGGTGGCTTCGTGGCAATCAAGCAGGCTCAGCCTCCTCGCCGAACCAGTGGGTCTGCAGGCAGGCCCGCAGGGCGAGCCGGGCGCGATGCAGGATGACGTGAACATTCGTGGCGGAAAGGCCCAGTTCGGTGCAGATTTCGGATGTCTCCAGTTCAACCACTTCGCGCATGAGGAATACTCTGGCCTGCTGGGCCGGGAGGCGGTTCAGGCAATGATCGAACTGGCGCAGGAAATGGCTTGAGTGGATATCGGCTTCCGGATCCTCCCAGACCGCTGGTCGGGTCTCATCCCGCCACATTCCCCGTCGATCAAACAGGGCGGGAAGCGGGCCTTCATCCGCTGCGCTGGCCAGTGTGCTGGCCGGCAGAGGCCGGCGCTGGCGCTGGCGGATCAGGTCGGCAATCTTGTTCTTCAGGATCGCGATCAGCCAGGTCTTCAGCGCCGCCTGCCCGCGGAAGCTGGCCGCGTTCCTCATCGCACCCGCCAGCGCTTCCTGAACCACGTCCTCAGCTTCACTGTCATTGCCCAGTTGCAACCTCGCAAAGCGCAGCATGTCTTCGCGAATGTGGGCGATGGACAGCTCTTCGCGGGCTGCAAGGGTAGCGCTCGGGATCATTCAGCCCCCTGGAGCGATAGCCATGCGCGCGCCACTGTAGCTGGCGACCAGGAAGGGAACCACGTGGTTCAAGGCCAGCTTCAGCCAGTCTGGCGATGCGCCATGCCATAGCGCCGGGCCGTGGTTGATCAGGTTGAGGCACAGGCCCACCACCAGCGACACCCGCAGGGCATTGCCCGCCACCGGTTTGCTGAACATCATAGCCAGCAGGCCACGCTGGTGCCCGGTCATCCGGCTGCGAGGCCAATCGGGCGCGCCGTGCCATTGAGAACGAGGGTGGTGCTGGTCGGCACGGCCTTTGCCACCGTCTCGAACGCCATGCACGCCTTGCGGCACACTTCGGTCAGGTGGATGATCTTCTCTTCCGGCTCATCGCTGTCGATGATCACCGCGCAGGTAAAGGCGTCGCAACCGCCTGCGCCCTGGCCACCATCGCCCGCAACACCCAGCGAGGACCAGAATTCGCCCCGCATCTCCACCTTGATGCGCTTTATCTTCAGCGGGTTGCGGGCAAGATAGCCGGTGATGTGCGTCAGCATGCAGAAGGCAATGGCGCTGGTCAGATAGCCGAGCGGCGAAGGAGCAAGGTCCGTGCCGCCGATCACCGTGCCTTCGTCGCAGAAGATCTCGTATCCGCTCCAGCCCGGCATCGGGCTGATCAGATAGCCGCGCTTGCCCTGCCAATTGGTCGGCTCGGCCACGGTGTTGATGGCAAAGCGCAGCGGATCGCCGGGCCGGATGGTGGGGCGCTGATAAGGCGGCAGAGCCTCCAGCGCCGGATCGCTCTCCGACCTTTTGATGGCCTACGTGAATTCATAGTCAACCGCCCACTCGGGACGTGGCTTGCCGGCATGGCTTGGCATCTCTTCCTCCCTGTTCGTGCACCACAAACACGGATCTTGCTCAATTCATTCTAGGAATCGCACACTTGGCGAGAAGTCCTCAATTTGGCAGAAAATATATTCTGAAAGGGAATAAAAATGGATCATGCCGAAACGCTGCGCATTCTGCTGCGCACCGCCGAACTGGGCAGCTTCTCGCGCGTGGCGGCTGAGCGGGGCCTGCGTCAGTCCACCGTCAGCAAGGTGATTGCCGGGCTGGAACAGCGCTGGTCAACCACGCTGTTCCAGCGCACCACCCGCCGCGTGACGCTGACCGAGACCGGCGCGCTGGCAGTGGAGCGGGCGCGCGTTGCGCTTGATGCGCTGGACGAGCTGGACCGGCTGGTGGGCGAGACCGACCGCGAGCCGGTGGGCCTGCTGCGGATCCATGCCTCGGTTGCCTTTGCGCGTTATGTGCTGGCGCGGCTGGTAGCCGATTTCGTCCGCCTGCATCCCCGGGTGCAGATCGACTTCGTAACCGCCGATCATGCGATTGATCTGGTGGAGGAAGCGGTTGACCTGTCCTTCGTCACCGGCCCGTTCCGCGAAGGCAGCCATTCATCGCGCCTGGTTGGCCGATTCGAACGGATCGTGGTGGCCGCGCCGGACTTCCTTGCCCGCACCGGCCCGGTCGCTGATCCCACTGCGCTTGCCGCACTTGCGTGCATCATCACGAGCTATGAGCAGGCAGCCCAGCGCTGGCGCTTGTCGGCAGGCGCACGGACCGAGGAAGTGGTGGTTGCAGGCCCGGTCAAGGCCAGCTCGGGCGGAATTGCCCACGAACTGGCATTGGCCGGACTGGGAGTGGCGCTGGTGCCCGATTATCTGGTCAGTCGCGATCTGCAGTCTGGCCGGCTCGTGCGCCTGTTGCCCGAGTGGAAGGGCGAGGCCGAAGAAGCGCGCGCCATCTGGACCGGCGGAAGGCGCCTGTCGTTCAAGGCCGAGGCGCTGATCGGCTTCATTGCAGAGCGTCTGGCGGGCCACCCGGACGCTGCCGGGCTATGAATCGCCGATCGATCCAGTTCTTGAGCCACCAGGCCAATCGCCCGCCGAAGGCCAGCTTGCCCCACGAACCGATTGCGCGGCGTTCGCCCGTAGCCATCAGGTATAACGTCCGCTCGCGGGGCCGGTAGGTTCTCATCGGCCGGTCTGCCAGGGCCGCCCGGAGGTTGGCGGCCAGCACTGGCCCGGACTTGACCGCGTGAACGCCCGACCGCGGCAGGAGGCGGTCGATCCGCTCGACGATGTCGCCAGCAGCAAGGATGTTCGGGTGCGACACGCTGCGCAAATCCGCGCCAACCGCCACGAAGCCTGCGTCCGTCGTCCTGAGGCCAGAACGCGCAAGCCAGCTTGGCGCCCTGCTGCCGGTGGCGGCAATGACATGGCTTGCGGGCAGGCTTATCCCATCAGACAGCAACAGGCCATCCTGCGCGCCAACCGCGTGCCCGTGGTGCAGGGCGATCCCGCGCCGCGCAAATTCCGCCAGCACGCGCCTGCGGACGCCATCGGCATGGCCTTTGAGGAACTCGCCTTGCGGAACGATCAGCGCAACCGGCGATCCGATTCCGCGCAAGGCAACCTCTGCCGCCAAGGCCATTTCCACCCCTGCCGCCCCGCCTCCGACCACGGCAAGGCGGATGCAGGCGCCAGCGCGCACCTTGGCGACGAGCACGGCCCAGCCCTGCATGAAGTCATCGACCGGCTTCACCGCAAGGACGCGCGGCCCAAGACTGGCAAGCGCCGAAAGATCGGCCTCACCGCCCGTGGCCAAAGACAAGAGGTCGAATTCAAGTGCCAAGCCGCCGGCCAGGAGAAGCGTGCGCTTGTCGGCATCCAAGCCGCAGACCCGATCGATGATGAGCGTCGTCCCCGCCTTGCGGGCAAGCGGCTCAAGATCGATCATCAGGTCTTGCCTGCGACAGATCCCCGCCATCCAGGCCGGCAGCAGCCCCGAATAGGCAGTGAAGCGGGAAGCGGTGACCAGCACCCGCTGCGTGTTCGGGAATTCATGCCGCGCCCAGTCGGCCAGGACTGCCAGATGGGCATGGCCGCCGCCCGCAAGGATCACGCGCGAGACCGCGCCTTCACCCGCCTGACCAGGTAAGGCAGGATGACCAATCTCGATTCGGTTCACCAACGGATCAGCCGGGGCACCACCATACGCCCGGCAAGGGCGCTCAGAGCCACCACGCCGCCATGCCACAGGCCGATATGCACGATGTCATTGAAGGCGCAGTGCAGCGAATAGGCGAAGGTGCCCAGGCTCCCGGCAGCGATACCGGCGACCAGACCGGCCCGTTCAGGCGATGTCGGCGCCCCGCGCCGCAACCAGATGACCAGCACCGCAAAGGCCAGCAAGCCCAGTGCACTGCCCATCATCAGGCAATCAAGGCCATGGCCCGCAGCCTTGCCGGTGAGCGCGGAAGTCTTCCCGGCAAGGGCAAGGGCGAACCCTGTTGCCGGCAACAGGGCGGCCATGGCCGTGGCCCAGGCCCAGCCTGAATGGTCGCTGCCAACCCGCGGCCGGCCCATGGCCAGGACACTCACGCTCGCCGCCAGTCCCAGCAAGAGGAACAGCCCGTTGGCCAGGAGAAACAGGGGATCGGGCGATCCGGTCAGCAAATCGGACCGCAGGCCCACCATCGTCGCCACGCCTGCGATCATCGCGGCCATGCTGGCCACCACCACGCCCAGGCCGCGCCAAAAGCTGAGCGGGCGCACGGGCCTGAGGTCGTCGACCAGTTCGGCGATGAGCAGATTCGTATCTCGATTCATCACATTCATGCTTTCTCGATCAGCGCGGTCAGCTTCTTCAGACCGCGGTGGATGTTCACCTTTATCAGCGATTCGCTCTGGCCGCAGGCCTGGGCTGCCTCGGCCACGGACAGGCCGGCAATCTTGACCAGCTCGATCGCCCGCGCCTGTGGTTCAGGCAGGCTCGCGAGCAGGCGATCCAGGCTGATGCGCGCCGCAATGGCAGGCTCCTGATCATAGCCGGGCAGATCATCCGCCAGCTCACCCTCTTCGGCGCGGTAGAACTGGCGCAGGTGATCGACCCAGCGATAGCGGGCAATGGCCGCCAGCCACGGCAGGAACGGTCGCGAACTGTCCCAGGTTGCCAGCTTGCGATGCAGCGACAGCAGGGTTTCCTGCACAAGATCATCAAGCTGTCCAGGGGCAACCCGACGCATGAAATAGCGGCGCAGCCAGGTCTGGCATTCGTCCAGCAGCACACCATAGGCCTGCCGGTCACCCGCCTGGGCCAGCGCCATCAGGCGGGCCATCGAGGTGTCGTCGGGCTTCACCGCTTGCACCAACGCAACAGCAGCGCATCAAGCGCAAGCGCGCCACCACCGCGCATGATCAGAACCAGCGCCAGCGCCACCCACAAGGAATGCACTGGCCACCAGGCATCGGGATAGACGAAGAACTGGATCACCAGCGTCATTCCCAGCAGGGCCAGGGCCGAAAGCCGGGTGAACAAGCCCAGCACCAGAAGTATGGGAAACAGGTGTTCGGAATAGGTTGCCATCACCGCGGCCAGATCAGGCGGCAGGGGCACGCCCGAATAATCGTTCTCGAACAGGAAGCGCGTCGTATCGCTGATGTCGAGCAGACTGCCCTCTTCCACCTTGGTTCGCCCCGATCGCCAGAAGATGCCTGCCAGCACCACGCGCACGAAAAGCAAGGTCAGGTGCTGCAGTGGGCCGCTCGTTACCAGGGCAACGGCCCGGTCATAGAATTTGAGGATCGCGGTCATGCCAGCTCCTTTTCCTCAAGATCGGCTTGCACCAGGACAAACGCGCCTGCCTGAAGCAGGGACAGGAAGGGCGCCATGAGATCGTCGCTGGTGCTGCACCCGCTGCACCCCGGTTCGGTCAAGGCCGAGAAAAGGTTACCGATTGCAATCGGCGCCCTGGCGAGAGACAGCAGCGAAAGCATGTCCCGCGTGGCTGGATGGACCAGGACTTCACCCCCAGGCCGGGTGATGAGGAGGGCATGAGCCTGCTCAAGCACGGGTGCCTCGCGGGCAAGCTCACACCGGAGCGCGCGCCCGAACCGTTCGATGCGCGCTGCCGGGTGGCTGACGATCTGCATGGCCACAATCCCTTCCGGGGGGATTCCGGCAAGATCGGCCAGGGTCAGGGGGGCGGCATCGGCGGCATGGTAGGATTGCAGCCACAGCCATTCGAACCGGGCCATGTCGGTCGCAGCCTCGCCCGCAGCGGCCTGTTCAAGAAAGCGGGGAAAGCCCGCGCCGATCCGCGCCAGCGAGCCCCAGGGCATTGGCCGGTTCTCCAGAAATCGCCGCGAAAGCAGATTGAAGCTGGTTTCGCCCAACAGGCGGCGCGTTCGCGGAAAGGTCTCTTCCAAGGCCACCAGGCGACCATGGCTGATGGTGTTGGCGTGCACCTTCATTCCGGCGATGATGCGTGCGGCAGGGCCGCGAAATGTCTCGATGTCGAGAAATTGCGGTCCGCGCTCAAGCGCAAGCATGGTCAACTTCTGGCTATGCGCGAGCGAGATCATGTTCGCACTCCGGGCAATCCGCGCCTGACGAGATGCAGTCGGCGATCAGGCATTCTGCCTTGCCGGCCTCGCGCATCAGGTCTTCGTACGGGGGAACATTCGTGTCCCATTCGATCAATACCGGGCGCGGGCCGGCCCGGCGGATGAAGCGGACAAACAGGGCCCAGGTTTCTGCCGAAACCGGCGAACCGTGATCATCGATCAGCAATGGGCCATCCTCGCGCTCTTCGCGCGCATGGCCGGCCAGATGGATTTCACCCACCAGCGCAGGATCGATTGCATCGATCATCGCGCAGGCATCAAGGCCCAGGTTGGTGGCCGACACTTCGATATTGTTGATATCGAGCAACAGGCCGCAGCCGGTGCGCGCACACAGCTGGTGGAGAAAGGTCACCTCGTCCATCTCGTCGCAGGCGAAGGCCAGATAGCGCGATGGGTTTTCGATCAGGATCGGCCGCTTCAGGCGATCCTGTGCCTGGCTGACCTGGATGACAAAATGATCCAGCGCTTCCTGGGTGTATGGCATGGGCAGCAGATCTGGATAGCGATTGCCGGCCATGCCACTCCAACTCAGATGATCGGATACCAACCAGGGCTGATAGCGATCGCACATCGCCGCAAGCTGTTCGAGTTCATGCTGATCCAGCCCATCGGCACTGCCCAACGAAAGGCCGACCGAATGGAGGCTGATCGGCATATGGCCGGCGATAGCCGTCAACCAGCGGTGCGGCGGACCGCCTGCCCCGGCAAAGTTCTGCGGATGCACCTCAACCCAGGCAGGTGCTGGCTGTGATGAAGAAATGCTGGCTGACACCGCTTCGAGCACCGCAGCATAATGTTGCGGCTTCAAACCGATCCCGACTGCAGGATGGGGGGGCATGGCAGAACGGGAGTTCATGTCAGCCAGCATTCTCAGGCGACCCGAGGGCCTCAGCCCTTTCGAGCCTTGGGGGCTGTGTTGCCTTCATGCGCGGTCAACGTGCCGCCAAGTTCTTCGCAGGTTCCCGCCGCCACGTATTTCCAGGCATTGCCCTGATAGTCGACGGTCGAGGTGCCGGCACAGGTAGTTCCCGGCCCGGCCGCGCAATCGTTCTGGCCAGCCAGAGCAATGCCATAGCACTTTTCCTGCACGGCGATCTCGGTCGTCCCGTCATCGGCTGCAGCATCGTTGCGGGATGCGCTGGAGCCGCTGCCGCACGCCGCCAGGGTTGCGGCACTGGCCAGGGCGATGGCCCAGGTGGACGAAGGAATCTGCAAAAGGTTCATCCGTTGGCCCCTTGCCTTAACTGCGCTTGGGCACGGGGCGGGCATTGCCTTCGCGCGGGGTCAGCGAACCGCCCATGCGCACGCAGGTGCCGGCATCAACATACTTCCACGCGTTGCCCTGATAATCGACGGTCGAGGTGCCCGCGCAGCTGGTCCCCGGACCGGCGGCACAATCGTTCTTGCCCTTCAGGGCAACGCCATAGCAACGTTCCTTGGGTGCGCTTGCCTCCTTGGCGGCCGATGGCGCGGTGGCGAGGAGGGCGGCGGCGGCAAGAGCCGAAGCCGCGGCGGCGATGCTGGTAGTGGTCTTCATCCGAGAATCCTTCCTGATCTGGTGTGAGAGCGGCAAGCGCTCTCACACAAGGCAGTTCGCGCGGATCGCCGGAAAGGTTACAGCCGCTCCGCCAGGATTTGCATTGCAATATCGCGAGCATCGCGCGCGGTCGATCCGCCGTACCCAAGCGTGGCCATGATGATGGCGCCTTCCTTCAGGATTGCCAGCTGCCGGGCAATGGCGGCCGGACGGGAATATCCGGCCGCACGCGCGAGGCCTTCCAGCCGGTCGGTAATCCGCTGAACATGAGCCTCAGCCTCGGCCCACACGGGATTGCCGTCCTCCTGATACTCCGCGCTGGCCTTGATGAACATGCAGCCGCAGAAATCGGGGCTGGCAAACCATTCGTGCAAGGCATCGAACATGGCCAGCAGCTGCCCCGGCGGATCGGGCGCAAGTTCCGCCATGCGATTGAACAGGAATGTCCGGATCTGTTCGTCACGCAGGCGCAAGGTGGCGATCACCAGATCATCCTTGGTGGCAAAGTGCTTGTAGATCGCCGTCTTGGAAATACCCGTCTCGGCCGCCAGCAGGTCCATACCCGTTGCCTGAAAGCCATGACGATAGAACAGCGCCAGGGCCTTGCTCACCAGCTCATCGCGTCGGTTGAGCACGCAAGTCGGCGCCGGGAGGACAGTCAATGAGTTCCGAAATTCAGTTTACGCGCGATACCGCCATGGCCAAGGTGCGGGCTGCGGAAGATGCCTGGAACAGCCGGGATCCCGAACGGGTCAAGCTGGCCTACACGCCTGATTGCCGCTGGCGGAACCGTTCCGAGTTCATTTCCGGGAGGGACGAGATCGCCGCATTCCTTGCTCGCAAGTGGGCGCGCGAACTCGATTACCGCCTGATCAAGGAACTGTGGGCCTTTTCCGGCAACCGGATCGCCGTGCGCTTTGCCTATGAATGGCGCGATGATTCCGGGCACTGGTTCCGGTCCTACGGCAACGAGAATTGGGAGTTTGCTGCCGATGGACTGATGCGGCGCCGCCATGCCAGCATCAACGATCTGCCGATCGCCGAGGCCGAGCGCCTGTTCCGCTGGCCGCCTGGCGCACGGCTCGCTGACCATCCGGGCTTGACCGAGCTGGGGCTCTGAAACCTTGCAGGGCGCCACGGGCAAGCCATGGGCATCAATCCAGACCTTGCCCGAGGCCGGATGCGTTGAACCTCCGGCGTTGGCGGCCGCGCCCGATCAAAGGCTTGTGCACCATTGTCTGGCCGCCGGTGCCGGCTTGGTCGGTGGGCGGCAGCCTGGCAGGGCCGCGCAAGGTTTCAGGAGGATTGTGCCAGTCTTGCGCGCAAGTCAGCGATCTCGCGATTGACCTGCCCCCCGCTGGCTCCCTCGATTTGATGTAGAGTCTGCCCCAAGTGAAGGAGCAGATGAATGAGGAAGAGTCGTTTCACCGAGGAGCAGATCATCGGTATGATCAAGGAGCAGGAGGCTGGGCTGCCGACTGCCGAGGTCTGCCGCAAGCATGGGTTGAGCCCAGCGACCTTCTACAAGCTGAAGGCCAAGTATGGCGGTATGGAGGTGTCGGATGCGCGGCGCCTGCGATTGCTTGAGGAGGAGAACAGCA
This sequence comes from Erythrobacter cryptus DSM 12079, assembly GCF_000422985.1. Lineage (GTDB taxonomy): Bacteria > Pseudomonadota > Alphaproteobacteria > Sphingomonadales > Sphingomonadaceae > Erythrobacter > Erythrobacter cryptus. Next base: position 241 of record NZ_AUHC01000020.1, on the reverse strand, counting down.
AGCTCAAGCGGCTGCTGGCGGAGAGCGTGCTGGACAATGCGATCCTGAAGGATCTCTTGGGAAAAGTCTGACGACGCCAGGCCAGCGACGGGACGTGGCGCTCGGCGTGATGCGAGATTACCAGATCTCACAGCGCCGTGCCTGCGGGCTGGTTGGCGTCGCCCCCAAGACGGTCCGGCGAGAACGTCTGCCTGACAATGCCGAGATCCGCGAGGAGATGCGCGAGATCGCCGCTCAGCGC
>NZ_AUHC01000019.1 GCF_000422985.1 Erythrobacter cryptus DSM 12079 | reverse complement strand
TCCGCCCATATCCGGCGCCCGATCGGCTGGCGGCAGGATCTTCGGCCGCCCATTGCGCTTGCGGATGGCGAGCGGAATGACGATGCGGAGGGTGGTCGGATCGCTCATGCGGCAAGCTCCCGTTCGGCTGCGAGCATGTCACGGACCACCGCGCCAAGCCCGTCGCTGCGCAGGTCGATGGCGATGCCCTCGCGGCCAACGGTGACCCGCTCGACCAGAAGCTGGACGATGCGGGTCTGCTCCGCCGGATAGAGCGCCGCCCAGAGCTGGTCGAATTCGCCGAGCGCCTGGACGACCGCCTTCTCATCGACCGTCGGACTCTCCTCGCGAAAGGTCTTGATCGTCCGGCCTGCGATCTCGGGCGCGCGGATCATGCGGCGGATTTCGCCGACGACGGCGTCCTCGACCATGCCTGCGGGCAGGCGGAGCGGGCCGCAAGTCTCGCCCATCGGACGGTTCCGGATCAGGTCCATCGACGCGTAGTAGCGGTAGAGGCGCGTGCCCTTCTTCGTCGCCGTCGGCGTCATCGCCGTGCCGGTGTCGGTGAAGATGATCCCTTTCAGCAGAGCCGGAGTCTGGCGACGGGTATTCTTCGCCCGCAGGCGCGGGCTTGTCCGCAGGATGCTGTGCACCTTGTCCCACAGGGCCTGATCGATGATGGCCTCGTGCTCGCCCGGATAGCTCGTGCCCTTGTGCACGGCCTCGCCCAGGTAGACCCGGTTGTTGATCAGCTTGTAGAGGAAGCCCTTGTCGATCGGCTTGCCGCGCTTGGTGACGACGCCTTCGGCCGCGAGCGCTTTTGCCAGCGTCGTGGCTGAGCCTTGCCGCACGAACCGCTCGAAGATCATCCGCACCTGCTCGGCCTCGGCTGCGTTGACCACCAGCTTGCGGTCCTTGACGTCGTAGCCCACGGGCACGTGACCGCCCATTCACATGCCGCGCTTGCGCGATGCCGCGACCTTGTCGCGGATGCGCTCGGCCGTGACCTCCCGCTCGAACTGGGCGAAGCTGAGGAGGATGTTCAGGGTCAGGCGCCCCATCGAGGTCGTGGTGTTGAACGCCTGCGTGACCGAAACGAAGGTCACCTGATTGCGGTCGAAGATCTCGATGAGCCTTGCGAAGTCCATCAGCGAGCGGCTCAATCGGTCGATCTTGTAGACCACGACCACATCGATCAGCCCGGCCTCGATGTCGGCCAGCAGACGCTTCAGGGCTGGGCGCTCCAGCGTGCCACCGGAGAAGCCGCCATCGTCGTAGCGTTCGCGAATGGTGGCCCAGCCTTCCGCCTTCTGGCGCGTCACGAAGGCCTCGCAAGCCTCGCGCTGGGCCTTGAACCGCCCCGGCTTTCACGGAGGCATTTTCATTTGGATCATGCAGCCATATCGAGGGTCTTGCTGGCTGCATAGTAGTTGGCCTCGGCATCGGCCGTCGGGATATGCCCGATGGGGCCGAACAGGCGATGATGGTTGAACCAGTCCACCCAGCGCAGCGTTGCCATTTCCACGGCCGATACGCTCGGCCATGAACGCTGCCGCCAGATGACCTTGGCCTTGCACAGACCGTTGATGGTCTCGGCCAAGGCGTTGTCATAGCTGTCACCGACACTGCCGACCGAGGGCACCAGTTTGGCTTCGGCCAGGGGTTGGGTGTAGTTCATGGCGAGGTATTGAACGCCCCTGTCGCTATGGTGGATCAGGCCATCCTCGGCGCTTGGCCTGCGGGCATGGATCGCCTGCTCCAGGGCATCCAGCACGAAGCCTGCCGTGGCGCTGGTACTGACCTTCCACCCCACGATCCGGCGGGCGAAGGCATCGATCACGAACGCGACATAACGAACCCCGCCCCGGTGTGGACGTACGTGAAGTCGACCACCCACAACGCATTGGGTCGGCTGACGCGGAACTCGCGGTTGACCTTGTCGAGCGGGCATGGGGCCTTCGGATTGCTGATGGTCGTCACCGTCGTTTTGCCCCGGCGCACGCCCGACAGTCCCATGGCGCGCATCAGCCGCTCCACGGTGCATGTGGCCACAGTGATCCCTTCGCGGCGCATCTGGTGCCAGACCTTGCGGGCGCCGTAGAGACCATAGCTGTTCTCGTGGACGCGCTTGATCGCCTCGCGCATCTCCTCGTCGCGCCGGGCACGGGCTGGGCGCTTGCCGGGATCGGCAAGGCGGGCAGCGTGTTCGTGGTAGGAAGACGGGGCGATCGCCAGTTCCCGGCAGATCGGCTCGATACCCAGATCCTCGCGGTGCGCGTCGATAATCGACATCACCATTTGCCGTGGCGCCAAGGTTCTCTGGCTCGCTCCGCCTGAGCAAAATATGCCGAGGCCTTGCGCAGGATCTCGTTGGCCCGGCGCAGTTCCTTGACCTCACGCTCCAGCGCCTTGACCCGATCCCGTTCACTGACAGCCTGCGCCGCTGGCCCCGCGAGCCAAGAACCTTTGGGGCTCGCCTCCTCGCGGCACCAGCGGCGCAGCGTCTCGGTCGTGCAGCCGACCTTCCCGGCGATCAAGGTCATCGCTGCCCACTCCGACGGATAATCACCTCGGTGCTCACCCACCATCCGCACCGCACGGTCGCGATACTCAGGCGGAATCGAAGATGAGCAAAGCTAAAACTTGTTCCTCAAATTGCTCATAGTGGCTCCTTCTCACAGATCGGAGCCTCCGGAAAAAAGCCGGGGCGGTTCAAATCAACGCGCCATGGGTTTCCCTGACGACTGGGAAACACGGCCCTGCTGGCAAGGCTGATATGGATAAGGTCGGGTATCGGTCCGATCCCCTCCGCCACTTGCCCCAGCACAGGCCTGTCACCTGATCGGCTGGCCCGCGCCGCGTCCTTGACCACAACGGGCCGCCCGGCGCCGCGCGTCAGTCGATCAGCACGAAGGGCGCCCAGATGTCGGGCTGATCGGCGCCGGGAAGGCCGCTCTGGCGGCGCAGGCGATCGAGCGCGTGGCGCAGCGCCTTGGCCTTGTCGCCGTGCCTCCTATAGTGCCGCAGCATCTCGGTGGCGACATATGCGGCAACATCGTCGCGCACCTGCCAATGGGTGGCAAGCAGGGTGCCGCCGCCGGCAAAGCGAAAGGCGCTGACCAGGCCCGAGAAGGCAGGGGCGCCGCCCTCGAAGCCCGCGGCGCTGTCACACGCGGTGAGGATCACCCAGTCCGCCGAAAGATCGAGCCGGGCGATCTCGCTGGCGGTGAGCAGCCCGTCAAACCCCTGATCACCCGCACCCTCCGCCGGGGGCGAGAGCACCAGCGCCGGTTCGGCCACGCCCTCAAGCTCACCGCCGACCAGCCCGTGGGTGGCAAACACCAGGACCTCGGCTTCGCGCACCCCGGGATCGGCAAGCCTGGCCTCGCTCGCCTCGGCGCCGAGGAACAGGCGGCTGCGTTCGGGCCCGAATGCTTGGGCGATGGCGCGGGCCTCGCGCGCGGCACCAGGAAGCGGCGGCAGCAGCGCGAGGCGCGCGGCATCGGCGCCGCGGCGCGCGAAATAGGCAGCCGGGCTCATCACCCCTTCGGCACCGGTGCCCGCGCCTTGTGCGCCGCCAGAGGCGAAGGGCACCGGCGCGGCAAAGGCGACCAGCCCGCGCGCCTGCGGGCGGGCGCGGCGGGCGCGATCGGCAAGAGAGGCGACATTGACGAGGGCAAAGCGGTCAGCCAGCCACGTCGGCGCGCGCGCCTCCTCGCCGGGCTCGAGCACCAGCAGGCCAAAGGGCAGCGAGGCGAGCGGCCCGCCGGCAAGGATCCGCAAGGTCTGTGCGCCCTTGAGCGCGGCGCGGGTTTCGGGCGGGAGCAGCACCGCGGCGAGCCGGGCTGCCGCCGCGGCATCGAAATCGAGCGCCACCGCGCTCTCGCGCACCGCTGCCGCCAGCGCCACCAGCTCGGCGCGCGGCAGATCGAGCCGCCGGATCAGGGCGGTATCAGCGGTGACGACGAGGCTGTAGGCCCCGTCATAGGCCGGGGCGAGCGCGAGCAGCGCCTCTCCCTTGCCCAGCCCGGCGCGGATCGTGGCCACATCAACAGGATCGGAGGAGACCAGCCGCGCGGTGGCGGCATCGCGCGCCGCAAGGGCGGCAAGCGCCTCGCGGCGCGCCTCATCGGCCGCGGCAAGCGCCGCGCGGGCGGCATCGGCCGAGGTGCCGGCGGCAAGCGCGCGCAGCAATTCGCGGTCGGCCGCTTCGATCGCGGCATCGGCCTGTTGCAGCGCGCGCAGCGCCTCGGCGAGCGCGGGATCGCTGGCCGAAAGCCGCTCGGCCCTGAGCGCGGTTGCCTGCGCCAGCCCCGATCCGGTGATGCGCGCCATCGCCTGGGCCATGAGATCGGCATCGCCGCAATCGACCGCGATCTCCATGACGAGATCGAGCGCGGCGCGCTGTTCGGCCACCACCGGGCCCGCGGCAGTGCGGGCCGCTTCGCGCCCGAGGAAGGCGAGCATCGCGCGCGCTTCCTCAAGCGCATCGGCGGGGCGGGCGGCAAGCATGCTGCGCGCCCGCGCTTCCACCAGCCGGGCGTGGCGCAGGGTCAGCGCCTCGGCGTTCTCGCTCTCGAGCAGCCGGGCATAGTCGCGCGCGGCGATCCGCGCGGCCTCGGCGGTCTCGCCCTGGCGGATGAGCGCGCGCACCAGATCGGGCCCGATGCGCTTGGCAATCTCGTTGTCCACGGTGCTCGCCTGCATCCGCGCATCGACCGCGCGCAGCCGTTCGAGCGCCTCCTGCCAGTGCCCCAGGGCAAAGGTGGCCTGGGCGGCATAGGCCTGCGCGCCAAGGCCGAAGGGGCTGTTCTCACCCTGGTAGCGGGCGAAGATCGGCGCGGCCTCCTCGAGCAGCGGCAGGGCATCGCCATAGCGCTCGCGCTGGAGATAGGTCATGCCGAGCAGGTGCAGGCCATAGCCGAAGAACAGGCTGTCGGCCCCTTCGTGCTGCCGCTTGAGCTCGAGGCTGCGGGCCAGATAGCCGGTCGCCTCGACCGGGCGGCCGGTGCGCGCAAGGATGATCGCCAGCATCTCGAGCGCGCGGGCATAGCTTGCATGGGCCGGATCGACATGGGCCACGGCACGCTCGACCGCGATGCGGGCATAGCGCTCGGCCTCCTCCATTTGCCCGGCGCGCCGGAGCACCCCGGCATAGCCATAATATGAGGCGATCGTATCGGGATCATTGGGCCCGAGAAAGCGTTCGCGGGTCTCGAGGCTGGCCTTCTGATAGGCCAGCGCGGCATCGATGCGGCTAAGTTGCAGCAGCACCTGTGAGAGCGAGAACTCGAGATTGGAGCGCGCCACCGCGGTATCGCGCGACACCTCGGCTTCGGGCAGGGCGGCAAAGGCGGTAAGGTATTGGGCATAGGCCTGTTCGAGCGTGGCAACCGCGCTCTCGGCCTCGCCGCCATGGGCAAGGATGGTGCCGAGCAGCGCCACCCCCTCGGCGCGCAGCACCAGGTTGTCCGGATCGCTGGTGGCGAGCGCGGCAAGCCCGCGCTCGACCTGTGCGCGCGCCTCGGCATTGCGGCCGAGCACATAGAGCTGCGAGGCGATCTTGATATCGGCGCGGGCGACCTCAGGGTGATCGGGTGCGATCCTGCCTGCGGCCGCGCGCACGGCCTGCCAGGCAGCAACCACGCGCTGGGCGCCCGCCGCGTCATTGGCGCTTTGGGCAAAGGCGGTCTCGGCCGCCTCGATCAGCCGGGCAAGTTCGGTCTCGGCCTCGCTTGTGCCCGCGGCAGCGAGCGGCGCAGGGGCTGCGCCCTGTGCCAGCGCCAGCACCAGGGCAGTAAGGCCGGTCATGCCCCACCGCTTTGCGCCGCGCTTGCCTGCCGACATTGTCATCGCCGCGTCTCCCGCATCGCTCCCGGTGGATGGATAGGCCGATGTCAGTCAAACACGATGTAAAATTCCGACGCCTCGGGCCCGGTATTGGCGATTTCGATGACATGGCGCTGGGTGTAGAGCGGCACCCAGCGGCACTTGACCGGATCGGTGGCTACAGGCCGGCAAACCTGCCGTTCGGCCTGGTCGCGCACCTCGAGCCGCGGGGTCGGCCCGCGCGCGACCTTGAGCACCACCTGCGCGCTGCGTCCGCCGAGAAATGTCTGGTTGAGCTGCTGCGAGGCACCCGGGCCAAGCCGGCCCGAGCGATAGGCAGGGCCGAGCGCGCGGCCGCGCATCGCCGCCGGATCTTCTGGCAGGGCTTCGAGCCAGCGCGCCATGGCCTGCCCATCCTCGGGCGTCTGGGCCTCGGCGCCGAGCCGCGCGAGCCGGGCGGCGGCCTGCCTCAGCGCTGCTGCGTCCTTCGCGCTTTCGGCGCGCGCGGCCATCACCAGCGCCTCGGCCACCCGCTCGGCCCGCTCGGCGCCGGGGGCAAGCGGTGCGGGCGCGCCCGCGGCCACGGGCCGCGGCGAGGCGCAGGCGCCGAGCACCGCGATGAGGCCGGCAAGCGCGGCAAGGCCTGGCCAGGCTCGCAGCCTCATGATGCCTTCGCCACGCGGAACACCGCGCCCTTCTGCCTGCCATCTGCCGGCCGCTCAAGCGTGAGCGCAAGGCCGTGGCGCTCGGCGATCGCGCGGGCGAGGGCAAGGCCAAGCCCGCTGCCCGGTGCTTCGGCATCGGCGCTGGTCTGGCCGCGGTAGAAGCGCTCGAAGATGCGCGCGCGATCGGCAGGGGCGATCCCCGGCCCGTCATCGGCCACCACCAGCACCGGCCCCGGCTCGAGCGTGACGGTGACATGCCCGCCGGCAGGGACATATTTGATCGCATTGTCGAGGAGGTTGGTCACCAGCCGCCGCAGCTGGCGCGGATCGCCGGGGATCGTCACCTCGGGCGCGATCGCCCAGGTCAATTCCAGCCCGCCTTCCTCGGCGCTGCCGGCATAAAGCTCGCACAATTCGCTCACCAGGGCAGACAGATCGACCGGGGCAAGCCCGCTGCGGTCGCCGCGCTGGGCGGTGCTGGAGGCGATGTCGAGCAGCGATTCGAGCATCTGGACGATCCGCCGGATTTCGCCCCGCGCCTCGGCCAGCCTTGCGGCCATCTCTTCCGATGGGCGGGCGGCCAACGCTTTTACCAGGCGGTGATTGAGGTGGGCAAGCGGGGTGCGGATCTCGTGGGCGAGCTGTTCGGAGGTGTCCTTGTAGGCCGCCATCAGGTCGCTCACGCGCAGCAGCGCGGCGGCGCTGTGCGCGGCGAGTTCGTCGATCTCGTCGCCCGCACCCTTGCGCGCCGCCAGCAGGGCGGCGGCATCCTGGGGCGCGCGAAAGGCAAGGTTGATCCGCGCGATGCGCTGTTCAAGCTGGTAGGCGGCGAGCCGCCCGAGCAACGCCACCAGCGTCACGAACACCGCGCCCCCGGCGGCAAAGGCCATGGCGATGCTGGCGCGCACCGGGGTTTCAAGCTCGATCCCGCGCGCCACCACCAGCTTCAGATCGGGGGACAGCTGCACCGCCCGCGCATTGGCGCGCGATCCGGCGCCGATCGCAATGATCCCGCTTTCCGAGATCGCCGGGTCGAGCGGGGGCCATTCGGCAAGATCGCCGGCGATGCGCCGCCCCTTGCCATCGACGAGAAGATAGTGCGGGGCGCCGCCCTCGGCCGGAACCAGGGCAAGGCGATCGGCGATGCGCGCGGCCAGCTCGCGCTCGCCGCCGCTGGCATAGATATCGACCAGCCCGGCAAGATCGACATCGACCTCGCTCAGCGTCGCCTGCTGGATGGTGGCGCTGACGCTGAGATGGGTGAGCCACCACAAGCCGGCAAGCAGCACCAGCGACAGCAGGATCGCCGCGCCCACCAGCCGGGTGAAGATCGATCTGGGGAAAAGCGCCATCAGCGCCCGTCGAGCAGGCGGTAGCCTGCGCCCACGATGGTCTCGAGCGCCGGGGTATCGAACCCGTCCTCGAGCTTGCGCCGCAGCCGGCCGATATTGACATCAACGACATTGGTCTGGGGATCGAAGTCGATCTTCCAGACATGGTGGAGCAGCATCTCGCGGGTCACCACCTCGCCGGCGTTTTCCATGAAATAGCGAAACAGCTCGAACTCGCGCGGGCTCAAGGGAAGGTGGCGGTTGTCGCGAAAGGCGGTGCGCGCCTTGAGATGGCATTCAAAGGCGCCGTAGAGGATCACCGCATTGTGCTCGCGCCCGCTGGCGCGGCGGTGCAGCGCGCGCAGCCGGGCGATCAGTTCCTCAGGCTCGAAGGGCTTGGCCATGTAATCATCGGCCCCGGTATCAAGCCCGTCGGCCCTGTCGCTGCTGCGGCCCAGCGCCGAGAGCATCAGGATGGGGGTGCCGATCCCGCCCTCGCGCAGGCGCCGGGTGATGGTCAGCCCATCAATATCGCCCAGCATCCGATCAAGGATGATGACATCAAAGCGTTCCATCCCGGCGCGCAGCAGCGCCGCGCTGCCGCTGCTTTCCCACACCAGCACATCACCGCTCTGGGCGAGGATATCGCCCACCGCGGCGGCCGAGCGGGGATCGTCCTCGACGTAGAGGATGCGCATCGCTTCTGGCTCCGTCCTGCGCGCGTGCATGAAACCCGCCTCCTACCCCTCACGCGCCTTGCTGCCATCGCCTCTGCCGCGAGGCAAGCGATGGCAGCGGGCGCGGCGGGAGAGTGGCGATCAGTTGAGGCTTTCGACCGAAACCCAGCCGGTGGTACCGAAGCTGTCGCGGGCCTCGACGAACAGCCCGTCGCGCCGGCCGGTGGGGGTGAGCATGGTTCCGACCCTGAGATTGCGCACCACCTTGGCATCGGGCGCCGGGGCCTCGAGCATGGCCGTGGTTGCCGCCACCGTGGCAAGGTTGCTGGCGGCCGGGGCGGGTGCCGGGCTGGTCGCCGCGCTTGCCCTGGGGGCGCTGGCGATCGCCTGCTCTTGCGCGACAAGGTTGTTGAAGGCGAGCACGAAGGCTTCAACCAGCATCTTGCCGTCCTTGCTCTGGCCATAGCCAGCCGCTGCGGCACCGGCATTCCAGGCGCCGGCCCCGCCGAAGGTGAGGGTGGACTTCTTCACCACCCCCTGCCCGGTGGCGATGGTCATGCCATTGGCCGGGCTGATGAGCTTGATCCCGGCGGCAAGCTGCTTCTTCTTGCCGCCCAGCCCGCCGAACATGCCGAGCAGCTGGCCGGCACCGGGCACCCGCGCCAGCATCGAGCTGGCCGCACCCGATTGCACCAGCCCCTGCATGGCAAGGCCCTTGGCGGTTTCGATCGACTTGTCCACTTCCTCGCTGTCACCAGCGATCACGTTCATCAGGAAATCGGCCGGGGCGCCGCTCGCGGGATTGTGGGGGGTAAAGCAGCCGCTCTCGCTGGCGAGCGCGTTGATGAGGGCGCGCGGGCTGCCAAGCCCATAGGCCGACCAGCCCTGGGTATCGCCTTCGACCACCGCGATGGTGCCGAGGCTTTGGCTGCAGCGCGCAAGCTCGATCGCCTTGTTGTCCTTGGCGCCGTCCTTGGCCGCTGCCGGGCCTGCGGCGATCAGCGCGGCCGAGGCCAGCAGCGCGGCGGCGCGGCGGGCGGTGCTCAGAGTTTGGATGTGTCGTGACATTGCCGTTCTCCCCATTGCCGTGGATGGGGCAAGCCTGCCTTGCGGCGGCCCTGCCCGCCACACACATCCCCTGTCATGGTGATGACAAATGCCGTTAGGCGCCCTGCCTTGATGGTGGGGCGTCCGGCATTGGAAAAGGGCAAGGGTTCGTCCCCGGCGCCTCAGGTCTGGGCCGTGACGAGATCGGGCCCGTCGATTAGCAGCACCTGCACCTCGGCAAGGCCCTCGCGCAGCTTCCTGACCTCGGCATATTCGGGGCTGTTCCAGAAGGCGCGCGCCGCCTCGCGGCTCGGCCACTTGGAGATCACCATCGAGGCGCCCTCGCCAAAGCTGCCCTCAAGCAGCTCGGCGCCAGGGCCGCGCAGCAGATATTCGCCGCCGAACTTAGGGATCAGCGCGGCGGCGGCGGCGCCATAGCCGGTGATGAACTTCTCCCGATCGTGCACCTTGGCGGTGATGATCATGTAGGCGGGCATGGCGTCCTCTTGCTGGCTAGAACGGCTTGACCGCCCCGAGGAAGCACACCGAGGCGATCGTCACCCAATAGATATAGGCGGCGATGCGGGCCTGGCCGATCTCGCGCGCGAGTGCTGCTTCCTGCGCCGCATCCGGCCCTTGAGCGAGAATCCGGAACCTTTCGGTCCAGCGTCGCATCACCACCCGCAGGAACAGGCCGATCACCAGCGCAAAGGCATAGAGCGCCATCTTGGAAGGATACCAGTAATTGCTCGGCCCGCTTGCAATCGGCCCGGTGCCGGCAAAGGCCATCCCCGCGACCACCACGAGCGCCGCGATCAGTGGATAGCGCAACAATTCCTCGGTGCGGGTGACGGCAAGGCCAAGATCGGTCTCGCGCTTGATGAAGGCGGTCCAGGTCATCGCCAGCCACACGGCGAAGAACAGCCACATCCACCACACGCCCGCGCCCTCGAGCAGCGGCACGAAGCCATAGAGCTTGCCCATGTGCAGCCCCAGCGGCAGCAGCAGCACGATGCCGGTACGCGCGAGGATATCGATGCGATAAGCGGTTTCCATGTGGCGCCGCCGCTCCTCGAGCGAGAGCGCGGGATTGGTGACGTGATAGCTGGTCTGGAACACGCCCCATTCGCCCCCCAGCCAATAGACCATGGCAAGGATATGCACCCAGCGCAGGATGCTCAGTTCATTCTCGATCAGAAATTCCATCGCTCCCCCCTTGTGCGGGGCCGGCGCAATCGCCCGGCCCCGGGCGTGATTGACATGCTTGCAGCTTGCGCGCGGCCCCGTCCTTGCCCGCGCGCAGTGAGCCTCGGCGCGGCTATTCGCGCGAGAGACGCTCGACCACGTCCATGATCGGCGGATCGCTTGCCGCCATCGCCTCGACCTCCTGCTGGAAGCCGCGCATGATGCGCGCGATATAGGCCTGGGTGGCAAGGCCACGCTCCCGGCCCGCCTCGCGGTCGGGCACATATTGCTCGATCTCGGCGCGCGTGAGCGTACCCCTGGCTTCGAGCAGGCGCTCGAGCGTGTCCTGCCGCTCGCGCAGCGCCGAGACTTCGGCCGCGAGGGCAAAGACCGTGGAATAGAGCCGGTCGAGCGCGGGCTCGTCAAAATATTCCGGGCGGCGGCCCTTGGCCCTGCGGCCCGAGAGCGTGACCCAGTCGAGCGGGGTGTCGGGCGCGCTCATGCCGCCACCTGCGCTTCTGCGGCCAGCGGCTTCCACGCGCCATAAGCATTCCAGATCGCGGCGCGGCCATAATCTTCCTCGCCCTTGTCGGGCGAGGGCGGGAAGATCTCGGGATCGACCACCGCGCGCACCCCGGCAACAAACTGGCATTCGCGCGGGAAGCCGGCCTCGGCCATCACCTGCTTCAGGTCCTGCCCGTGCATCGCCGACCAGAAGGGCTCGTTATTGTTGAAGGCGTCCCAATCGCGCATGAACTGCTCGAACAGCGGCATATCGTCCGAATATTGGGGCTGCTCGATATGCAGGATCAGCCCGCCGGGGGCGAGCACGCGGTGCGCTTCGGCGAGGATGCGCGGCATGGCCTTGGCCGAAAGCTCGTGCAGGAACATGGTGGTCTGCACCCAGTCGAAGGTGCCATCGGCCCAGCGCGAAAGATCCTCGCCCGAGGCCTGGACGAAGCGGATGTTCTTCACCCCGAGCGCCGCCGCCCGCGCCGCGCCATAGCGCAGGCTTGCCGCCGCAGTGTCGATCGCAATCACCTCGGCCTCGGGGAAGGCCTGGGCGATCGGCACGGCATTGTGGCCGATAGTGCAGCCGATATCGAGGATGCGCCTGGGGCTCCAGTCGGGCCTTTCGGCCTTGACCCAGGCCACCACCGCCTGCCCGCCGCCATCATTGAGCCCGCCGAGCGCCCCGCCGGTGGTGGCAAACAGGCCAACATCGTAATTGGCCCCCACGGTGACATCGCCGGGGCGCTCCTCGCCGTGATAGCCGCCCGGCTGGCAATGGATATCCACCGCGGTCTGATAGGGCGGCTGGGCGATCGCCGGATCAAGCTCGAGCTGGCCCGAATGCTCGTTATATTGGCGGGCCATGGCATCAAGCTCGTCAAGCTGGCGCAGCACCACCTGGCGGCCGAAATGCTGGCGCATCTCCATCGAATTGCGCTTGAGCGCCGACCACATGCGGTGCCAGGGGTCGCGGTTCATGGCATCGCGGATTTCATAGCGGTGCTCAGGATCGCGCCCGTGCTCGGCGCGGAAGGCGGGCAGCACGCGCTTTTCGTAAGCCAGCTTGTTGCCCGCCCCGATGGTGCCCGAAAGGTAGCGGTTGAAATGGGTGAGGAAGTTGAAGCGCGCGGCCTCGTCATGGTTGACGCGCGGCATCATCGGATGGCGGGTCATCGCGGTGTAGGGCGGAGGCAGGTCTGAAGCCATCGGCGGCACCTTTCGCTGGTCCGGCAAATTTGTCCGGACAAATTGACTGTGCGGGCTGACTTGTCAAGGATTCCCGCGCGCGTCTTTGATCTGGATCATAGTGGAGCGTGAAGGGCGCGGCAAATCAGCGCGCCCAGCCTTCCATGGCCGCGCCGGCTTGCAGCGCGCGGATCTCGGCAATGTCGCGCGGCGGGTTGAGCCACATCGGCTTTTCGCGCTCAGCCCAGGCGCGCAGGCGTGGCGGCAGATCGGCATTGCTCTCCACCCGCCACGACAAGAGGTGATAGATGCCCTGCCCCTGTCCGAGGAAGGGCGGCAGGGCGCCATAGCGCTGCCAGGCCATCTGGTGCGGTTCGGCATTGGTGCCGGCGCGGTGGATGAAGAAGTCGTAATTCTCCCAGGCCTCGTAGCGGGTGCCGTTGGGGAGCGGAAAATCGAGGAACACCGGCGCGGTGATCGCCAGCGTGTCCTTGCCCAACCAGCGCCAGCTCATCCCGGTCTTGGCGGCGATCTTCTGCACCGCCTTGCCCACGCCCTGCTCGACATCGCCATAGATCCGCCCGTTCTCGTAGCGATAGCTGATGAGCTGATAGGGATAGGCGATCGGCTCGACCTTCTGCCCATTAAATTCGCTCAGCACCTCGCCGGTTTCGGGATCGGTATAGGCATAGGTCTTGCGGGTGAGGTGGATCACCGGATCGCCGGGCTTTTCGGGCCAGATCACCCGGCTCGAATCAAACCCGATCATGCCCACCAGCTTCCTGCCGCTGGGATATTCATAGACCGCCCCTTCCGACACCCAGTGCACCGGATCGCCGGTGCCAGCGCGGGCATCGATCCACATCCGGAACTCCTCGGGCGCGGCGGCGCGGCTGGCAGGGGCAAGCGGCGCTTCGGCCGGCGCGGTCGCGGCGGCCGGGGCGCCCGGTGCCTCTGCCAGCGCCAGCGCGGGCAGGCCGAGGGCAAGGCAACCGAGCATGAAGGCAGGGCGCAAGGGGGTGGTGACGATCGGCATGGCGATTCCTCTCGCTTGGGCAGAACCGGTAATTTGTCCGGACAAGTGCCGCCCGGCAAGCGCGAAATCGCGCCTGCCGGGCGCGGCGTATCACTCGGTGAGGATCTGATTGAGTTCGATCAGCACCCCATCCGGATCGAAGAAATTGCACCCCATCACCCGGATGTCGGGCCCGCCATTGCGCCCGGGATAGACCTGGAGGCGCGCGTCGGCGGTGAAGGTGATGCCGGCAAGGCCCTTCACCATCTCGCAGCGCCGCGCCGCATCATCGGTGTTGAGGATCAGCACCACATCGCCCGGCCCCAGACGCTTGGAATAGTCGCCCGCCGGGATCGGCGGGTCGATCCACTGCATCAGCCCGATCCAGCCGACCCAGGGATCGTTGGCATTGAGCAGCACGAGGCGCGCCTTGGCCCCCGGCTCGCCCGCGGGCAGGGCAACGCCCGAGGTTTCGACCACGGTGTCATAATTGACCGCAAGCCCGATCACGTCGCGGTAGAGCGCGAGCGACTTTTCCATGTCGCGCACGATGATGGTGGCGCGGCGCACATCGGTGGGAAGGCGCATCTTCGGCGCCTCCACCCCCGGCGCGGCGGGTGCGGCGGGGGCTGGCGCGGCGGAAGCGCCTTGCGGCGCATCTGCCGCCCGGGCGCAGGCGGCAAGGCTGGCGGCCAGCGCCGCGCCCATCAGCAATCGTCTCATTGGCTTTCCTCCGCTGCCCCTGATGCCAGCAACTCGGCGATCCGCGCCTCATTATAGCCCAGCCCCGCCAGCACCGCGCGGGTATCGCGCCCTGGCCTGGGCAGCTGCTGGGGCGCGCCGATGCGCTTGCCATCGAGTTCGAGCGGGATGGTGGGCAGGCGCACCTGCGTGCCATTATCGAGCGTCACCTCCTCGAGCCCGCCGTGCTGGAGATGGGGATCGTCGAACATCTCCTCGGGCTTGCCGATCGGGGCAAAGGGAAGGCCGGTGCCATCAAGCTTGGCGATCACCTCGGCTCTGGTCATCCCGCCGATGATCGCGCGGATCACCGGCAGGATGCGATCGCGCGCCTTGACCCTGGCATTGTTGACCCTCAGGCTCTCGTCCGCCCACAGCTCGTCCAGCGCAAAGAGCTTGCAGAACTTCTCCCACAGGGCATCGGTGACGACCCCGATGAACACCGGATCGTCTTTAGTTTCGAACACGTCATAGATCGCCCAGGCCGAAACCCGCGCCGGCATGGGCGCGGCGGGCGTGCCGGTGACGGCATATTGCGCCATGTGCTGGCCGACGAGATAGACCGTGGTCTCAAACAGGCTGGCGGTGACCTTCTGGCCCTTGCCGGTGCGGTGGCGCTCCTCGAGCGCGGCGAGCACCCCGATCACCCCGAACATGCCCCCGGTGACATCGATCACGCTGGCGCCCGCGCGCAAGGGGCGCCCGGGCGGCCCGGTCATATAGGCAAGCCCGCCCATCATCTGCGCCACCTCGTCAAGCGCGGTGCGGTTTTCATAAGGGCCGGGCAGAAAGCCCTTCTCGCTGCAATAGATGAGCCGCGGGTTCAAGGCGGCGCAAGGCTCGTAGCCCAGCCCGAGCCGCTCGAGCGCGCCGGGGCGGAAGTTTTCCACCAGCACATCGGCACGCCCGACAAGGTCCTTGGCCACCCCGAGGCCCGCCGCGCTCTTGAGATCGAGGCAGATCGATTGCTTGCCGCGGTTATACATCGGGAAATAGCCTGCGCCCGAGCCGATCAGGCGGCGGGTCTGATCCCCGCCGATCGGCTCGATGCGCACCACCTCGGCGCCGAGCCCGGCAAGGATGTGGCCCACGGTTGGCCCCATCACCATGTGGGTGAACTCGACCACGCGGATGCCGGCAAGCGGGGCGGGCGCGCTCATGCCGCGATCCTCTGGTGATAGTCGCGCATCGGCCCGGCTTCGGGGGTGAAGCCATAGAGCGGTTCATCGGGCATGGCCTCCTTGAGGATGGTGCGCACCGCGATCAGCTTTTCAAGGTCAATGCCGGTCTTGAGGCCCATGGCGTTGAGCATCAGCACCAGGTCCTCGGTGACGAGATTGCCGCTCGCCCCCGGCGCGAAGGGGCAGCCGCCCAGCCCGCCGAGCGAGGCATCGAAGGTGGTGATCCCCTCCTCGAGCCCGGCGACCACATTGGCAAGGCCAAGCCCGCGGGTGTTGTGGAGGTGGAGCGTGGTCAGCCGCTCTGCCCCCACCGCCGCGCGCACCCGGCGCACCAGCCGCCGCACCTGCGCCGGATCGGCATAGCCGGTGGTGTCGGACAGGCTCAGTTCCTCTGCCCCTGCCGCCACCGCCGCTTCGGCGAGGCGCACCACCCGGTCCTCGGGCACGGCCCCTTCGATGGTGCAGCCAAAGGCGGTGGAAAGCCCGACCGCGAAATGCACCCCGCCCGCCCTGGCGATGCGCGCGGCCGCGGCGATCTCGGCGAGCATGGCGGGGTGACCCTTGCGCACGTTCCTGAGGCTGTGGCTCTCGCTCATCGAGAAGGGGATGCTCATACCATGCACCCCGGCCTCCACCGCGCGCGCCGCGCCCTTGGCGTTGGGCACGAGCGCCACCACCCTCAGGTTCGGTATGGTGCGGGCAAAGGCAACGAGTTCGGCGGTGTCGGCCATCTGCGGCAGCAGGCTCGGCGGCACGAAGGAGCCGACCTCGATCTCGCGCACCCCGGCGGCGGCCTCGGCGGCGATCCAGCGCTTCTTGGCTTCAAGCGGCATGATCCTCTTGATCGATTGCAGCCCGTCGCGCGGGCCGACTTCGGATACGAGAATAAAGCTCATCAGCGGGCTGGCTCCGTGGTTGCGGGCAAGGGGCGGGGGGCAAGCTCATAGACCCAGGGGCGAAGGCTGCGATCCTGCGCCAGCCAGGCGGTGATCGCCGGGGCGTGCTGCAAGGTGAGATCGATCGCATCAAGCCCGTGCAAGAGCATCTCCTGCGCCTCCGGCTCGAGCGCGAAGCGGTGCTCCACCCCGCCGGACGTAAGCGTGAGACGGGCAAGGTCGATCGTCACTTCCTTGCCGGCGAGCGTGGCAATCGCGGCGCGATCGAGCGTGATCGGCAGCAGGAAATTGCGGATGCAATTGGCGCGGAAGATCGGCGCGAAGCTCTCGGCGATGATCGCCCTGATCCCGTGCTCGGCGAGCGCCCAGACAGCATGTTCGCGGCTTGAGCCGCAGCCGAAATTGCGCCCGGCAACGAGGATCGCGGCGCGGCGATAGGCCGGCTGGTTGAGCACGAAATCGGGGTTCTCGGCGCGCGTATCGGCATCGCGGTAGCGCCACGGGGCAAACAGCCCGGCGGCAAGCCCGGTGCGCGCGGTGCTCTTCATCTCGCGGCTGGGAATGATCGTGTCGGTATCGACATTGTCGGTGAGCAGCGGCGCGGCGATGCTGGTGAGGGGCTGGGGAAAGGCGCTCATGCGAGGTAATCCCTCGGATCGGCGATCGCCCCGGCGATCGCGCTTGCGGCCACGGTTTCGGGCGAGGCGATGTGGGTGCGGATGCCCGGGCCCTGGCGCCCCTCGAAATTGCGGTTGGTGCTGGAGATAACCCGCGATCCTTGGGCAAAGCTCTCGCCGCCGGCATAGAAGCACAGCGAGCAGCCGCTCAGCCGCCATTCAAACCCGGCTGCGGTGAAGATCTTGTCCAGCCCCTCGGCCTCGGCGGCGCGGCGCACCGCCATGGAGCCGGGCACCACCAGCGCCTTCTTGATCCGCGGGGCGATGCGGCGGCCCTTGAGGATCGCCGCGGCGCGGCGCAGATCGGCAAGGCGGGCATTGGTGCACGAGCCGATGAAGGCGGCATCTACGGGCGTCCCGGCGAGCGGCGTTCCCGGGGCAAGGCCGATATAGTCATGCGCGCGCGCCGGCCCTTGCGGCACGCGGGCGGTGACGGGGATCGAATGTTCGGGGCTGGTGCCCCAGCTCACCATCGGGGCAAGGCGGGCGGCATCGATGGTGATTTCGGCATCAAAGCGCGCGCCTCTATCGCTCTTGAGGCCCTGCCAATAGGGCGCGGCAAAATCATCGGGGGCATAGGGGCGCCCCGCAAGATAGGCAAAGGCCTTGTCATCCGGGGCGATCAGCCCGGTCATGGCGCTGAACTCGGTCGCCATGTTGCACAGGGTCATGCGCCCTTCCATGTCGAGCGCGCGCACCGCATCCCCGGCAAATTCGACCACGTGGCCCGCCCCGCCGGCGGCGCCGTGGGCGGCGATGAGGGCAAGCACCATGTCCTTGGCGGTAACGCCTGCGGGCAGCGTGCCGGCAAAGCGCACCCGCATCGCGCGCGGGCGGGCAAGGCGCAGCGTGCCGGTGACCATCGCGTGTTCCGCCTCGGACGAGCCGATCCCCCAGGCAAGCGCGCCAAAGGCGCCTTGCGTGCAGGTGTGGCTGTCGGGCGCGACCAGCGTCAGCCCCGGCAGCACGATCCCCTGTTCGGGCGAGATCACATGGACAATGCCCTGGCGCGGGTCGTTGACATCGAACAGCGTGATCCCCGCGGCCCGGCAGGCGGGGCGGGTTTCGGTGATGAAGCCTTCGCCCCCCGGCATCAGCGTGCCATCGCCGCGGCCCGCGCGGGTATCGACGATGTGATCCATCACCGCAAAGACCCGCGCCGGATCGATGGGCCTGCGCCCCAGCTCGGCCATGTGCCGCAGCGCCGCCGCGCCGGTGCGCTCGTGCAGGAACACCCGGTCGATCGCGATGAGGTCAGCGCCCCCGGGCAGGCTTGCCACCCGGTGCGCGTCCCAGATCTTGTCGAAGAGGGTGCGAGCCATGGCTTCGGGACGATCAGGCCTCGGTCTTCATCTCGGTCTCGACCGCGCGCCAGTCGCGCGTCACCAGCTGCTCCTGGATCGCGGTGCGGGTTTCGAGCTTGCCGTTCCGGATCCAGTGCCAGGTGCGGCAGCGGTGCTGGCCGCAATCGGAAATCTGAATCTGCTCGTAAAGATAGAGCGTGGGATCGCCGGTGCGCTGCCAATAGAGCATCACCGTGCGGTTGTATTCATCAAGCGGCACCTCGGCGGCCCAGCCCTGGATCAGCTCGTTGTCCCACCAGATGCGCCCATCGCGATAGGTGGCGGGAAAATCGCGCACCTCGCGCCGGCCATCGGGCCAGGTGTAGTAATTGGTCTGGTGATAGGGCGTCTCAGGATCGTCGGTGATCCGGCACAGGAGGCGGCTGGCGTGCTCGTCCACCTTCTCGTTGGCGGCGTTGAAATAGGAGTAGGTGCCATCCCAGACCCCTTCGTGGCGGGCAAGCAGCGGCATCAGCTGGCGCAGATCGGTCATCATGAAGCTCCTTGGATGGTGGCGAGATGGTCGTGCCAGGCGCGTGCGGCAGCGCCGGCGCGCAGGCGCGCGCGGGCACGCCGGGCGATGGCTTCGGGATCGAGCGCGCCATCGGCAATCGGGCGCGCATGATCGGCCCCGGCGACATACCAGGGAGCAAAGATCGCCTCGGCCCGCGCCGCCGCCCAGGCGCGCAGGAGATGACTGCCGAAGCGGTCGGGCGAAAGATCGGGATAGAGCAGATCGGGATCGCCCACGGGAAGCGCGGGCCAGCGGATCGCGCCGGCACCAAGCGCTTCCTGCGCCGCCGCAATCGCCTCGCCAGGCGCGGCGCAATTGTCGGAAAGGCCGTGCCCCGGCACGTCGATTGCCACCTGCCCCGGCCCCGGCTCGGCCAGTTCGCCTGCGGGCGGGTGCAGCACCAGTTCGCCCGCGCCCCGCGCGCCGCGCCAATGGATGAGGGCGTCATCGACCGCGATCCAGCCTTCTTGCGGATCTTCGACCAGCGCCGGGGGCGGCAGTGTGCCGGCGTGTTGGCGCAGGAAGGCAAGGCTTGCCGCGTGATGCTCGGCCGGGTTGGCGAGCTTCTGCGCCTGCCAAGTGGCAGGCATGGGGCCGAGCCGGTCGATATGCGCCTGCAGCGGATCGCCGGCATAGGCGCTGATCAGCACCGGCGCCGTGCTGGCCCCGGGCGGGGGGATGTCGCGCGGCGCGCGCAGCACCGCGCCATAGCCGGCGCGGTAGGCATCGCCGGCATCGAGCATTTCCATCACCGCCAGATGCACCCGCACCGGATCGGCGTGGGGCTGC
This sequence comes from Erythrobacter cryptus DSM 12079, assembly GCF_000422985.1. Taxonomy (GTDB): domain Bacteria; phylum Pseudomonadota; class Alphaproteobacteria; order Sphingomonadales; family Sphingomonadaceae; genus Erythrobacter; species Erythrobacter cryptus. The sequence continues at coordinate 6,925 of NZ_AUHC01000019.1, read as the reverse complement.
GGCAGGCGCGCTTCGTCGCGGCAATCGAACCAGGGGAAGAACCAGGATTGCTCGAGCATCCGGTGCCACAGCCACACCAGGTGCTCGCCATAGGCGCTGGGCTGGAACGGGGGCAGATAGGCCTCGCCGAAGCGGCGCATCTCCTCCGCGTTCCAGATCGCATAGCCGCCGATCGCCAGCGCGGTGAAGCGCGAAGGCTCCTGCTTGAGCGCGGCAACGAGGATGATCCCCCCTGAATGAAAGCCATAGGCCGGGCAGCTTTTGAGTCCCGCGGCATCCATGAATTCGCGCAGGGCCGCAGCAAAATCGCCGATCTCGGGCGCGCCGGGCAGCGGATCGGATTGGCCAAAACCCGGCGTATCGGGGGCGATGCAGGTGAAATGCGCGCCCCAGGCCTGCATCAGCGGTTCATATTCGCCGCTCGAGCGCGGGCTCTGGTGCACCATCAGCAGCGGCGGGCCCTTGCCGCAGCGGCGATAATGCACCCGGCGCCCGGTGGCCGGAATGGTCAGCATGTGCCGGGTGATCGGCATGGGCCCCACGCGCTCCCAGATCAAAGTTGTCCGGACAAATTTTGCTCGACAACCCCATAACCGCGATTATGACTGGCTGTCAAAGCGGAATCGGATGAGGGGTGAGTGGCAGCCATGCTCGGCACCAGGATGGTCTCGGACGGCAAGACGGCGCGGCAATTGTTCGAGGAGGTGATGGCCAATCCGGCCCGGCGCAAGTTCGGCTTTGGCGAGAAACTCGCGATCGTGAATGTCGATCTCCAGCAGGCCTATACCCGCCTCGATCTGTTCCGCACCGCCTATGAGACCGATCCGAGGCAGATCGAATATGTGAACACCATCAGCCGCCTTGCTCGTGCGCGCGGGATGCCGGTGATCTGGACGCGGGTGGCCTACAAGGAGGACGGCAGCGATGCCGGGGTGTGGGGCACGCGCACCGATACCGAGGACAGCCTGCAGAACATCAAATACGGGTCCGAGCGCCACGCCTTCGATCCGCGCTGCGAGATCGGCGAGCACGATCTGCAATTCACCAAGCGCATGCCGAGCGCCTTCTTTGAAACCCCGCTGGCGAGCTATCTCACCTTCCACCGGGTCGATACGGTGGTGATGACGGGCGGATCGACCTCGGGCTGCGTGCGCGCCACTGCGGTTGATGCCTTGAGCCACGGCTATCGCACGATCGTGCCGATCGAGACCTGCGCCGACAAGCACGAGAGCTATCACTACGCCAATCTCACCGATCTCCAGCTCAAATATGCCGATGTCGAACCGGTGCAGGCGGTGATCGACTGGCTCGAGGGGCGCTGAAGATGCAGGAAGGCGCTCCCGATCCTGATCTGTACGATTACCACCCCTATCGCGGCCGGCCCAAGATCACCTGGCCGGGGGGCAAGACCGTGGCCGTATGGGTGGCGCCCAATCTTGAATATTACGAGATCGATCCCCCGCTGCACCCCAGCCGCAAGGCCTGGCCCACGCTGCATCCCAGCGTGGTCGGCTTTGCCCACCGCGACCATTCCAACCGGGTGAGCCACTGGCGCATGGCCGAGGTGATGACCAAGCACGGCTTTCCCGGTTCGGTCAGCCTCTCGGTGGCACTGTGCCAGCACCATCCCGAGGTGGTCGAGGATGCGCGCGCGCGGGGCTGGGAGTTCTTCAGCCACGGCATTTACAACACCCGCTATGCCTATGGGATGAGCGAGGCGCAGGAACGCGCGATCATCGAGGACTCGATCCGCACGGTGATGGAGGCGACCGGACAGCGCATCCGCGGCTGGCTGGCCCCGGCGCTCACCCACACCCCGCGCACGCTCGATCTCATTGCCGAATATGGCTTTACCTATACCTGCGACCTCTATCACGACGATCAGGTGCAGGAGGTGAAGGTGCGGCGCGGGCGGCTCGCCTCGATCCCCTACAGCCTCGAGGTCAATGATCACTATGGCTTCTTCGTCTATAACATGTCGCCGCGCGAATATGCCGAGGCGCTGATCCGCCAGTATGAGCGGCTCGCGGCCGAGGGCGCGCGTTCGGGCACGGTGATGTGCATTCCGCTCCATGCCTATCTCATCGGCCAGCCGCACCGCATCGGCCCGTTTGAACAGGCGCTGCGCCATATCGCCGCGGATGGCAGGGCCTGGATCGCCCGGGCCGGCGAGATCGTCGATCACTGGCGCGCGCAGACGGGGGGGCAGGGCTGATGGCGCTCGATCCGGCCTATCTCGAATATCCCCATCGCCGGCACGGCTATGACCATGAGCTTTATGACTGGTCGTGCCTTCACACCCGCGCCCCGGTGCGCTGGCCGGACGGCAAGACGGTAGCGGTGTGGCTGTGCGTCAGCCTCGAATGGTTCCCGATCGTGCCGGGCGGGCCGTTCAAGGCGCCGGGGCACATGCAGACCGCCTATCCCGATTTTCGCCACTACACCGCGCGCGATTATGGCAACCGGGTGGGGGTCTGGCGCTTTCTCGATGCCTTCGCCGCGGCAGGGGTGAAGGCGAGCTTTGCCACCAACGCCGCGATTGCCGAGCGATACCCTGAGCTGATCGAAGCGATCCTTGCCGATGGACACGAGATCATCGCCCATTCGACCGACATGAACGGGACGATCGATTCCTCGCTCTCGCGCGAGGCCGAGAGCGCGCTCATCGGCGAGGCCATCGCGCGCATTGTGCGGGCCGCAGGCGTGCGCCCCTCGGGCTGGCTGTCGATCGCGCGCCAGCAGAGCTGGAACACGCTCGACCTCCTCAAGGAGCACGGCCTTGCCTATTGCTGCGACTGGGTGAACGACGAGCTGCCCTATCGCTTCCGCAACGGGCTTGTCAGCCTGCCGCTCAACCACGAATTGTCTGATCGGCAGATCGTCGCGGTGCAGCAGAAAAGCGCCGAAAGCTGGGCCGAATCGCTCACCGATGCCTTCGACTGGCTGGCGGGGGAGGGCCGCGCGCAGGGCGGGGCAGGGCGGATGCTGCCGGTGCACCTGACGCCCTATATCATGGGCCTGCCCTACCGCATTGACGCGCTCGAGCGCTGGCTGGCGGCGATCGCGGCGCGCGATGAGGCCTGGTTTGCCCCGGGCAATGCCATCATCGCCGCGTGGGAGTCGCATGAGCAGGCGCAGGCTGAGGAGGCGGGGCGTGGCTGAACTCACCGCGATCAACCCGCGCACGGGCAAGGCCGATTACCGCTTTGCCGCGGCCTCGCGCGCCGAAATCGCGGCCGAGGCGGCGCGGCTGCGCGCGGCCCAGGGGCCGTGGGAAGCGCTGGGGAGCGAAAGCCGCGCCGCGGTGCTGCGCGCCTGGGCCGACGTGCTTGAGGCAGAGGCGGGCGCGATCATCGCCGCGCTGGCGCAGGACACCGGGCGCGAGACCATCGCGGGAATCGAGGTCAATGGCATGATCGCCAATATCCGCCGCTGGGCGGGGCGCGGGCCGGAGCTCTTTGCCGCGCTCGATCAGGGGCCGCGGCCCTCGGCGGTGCCGGGGATCGAGATCCGCACGCATCACAGCGCCTTTCCGCTGTTCGGGGCGATTGCGCCGTGGAACTTTCCCGTGATCCTCTCCCATGTCGATGCCGTGCCGGCGCTGATGGCTGGCTCGGCCGCGCTGGTGAAGCCCTCGGAAGTCACCCCGCGCTGTGTCGCGCCGCTGCGCCACTGCGCCGCGCAGGTGCCCGAACTGCCGCTTGCCTATGTGCTGGGCGGGCCGGAGGTGGGCGCGGCTCTGGTCGAGGAGGTCGATTACATCTGCTTTACCGGCTCCACCGCCACCGGGCGCAAGGTTGCCGAGGCGGCGGCACGGCGCTTGATCCCGGCCAATCTCGAGCTTGGCGGCAAGGATCCGATGATCATCACCGCCAGCGCCGATCCGCGCTGGGCCGCACAGATTGCCCTGCGCGCCAGCGTGGTCGCCACCGGGCAGGCGTGCCAGTCGATCGAGCGGGTCTATGTCGCGCGTGCCATCGCCGCGCCCTTCCTTGCCGCCCTCACCGAAGCTGCGCGCGCGGTGCGCCCGGCCTATCCGCCCGGCGCGGGCGGCGCGCTCGGCCCCTTCATCTTCCCGCCGCAGGCGCGCAAGGTCGCCGCGCAGATCGACGAGGCCCTCGCCAAGGGCGCCCGGCTGCTTACCGGCGGGCGCATCGAGGAGCTTGGCGGCGGGCTTTATCTTGCCCCCACGGTGCTCGTCGATGTCACGCCCGAAATGGCGGTGATGCGCGAGGAGACCTTCGGCCCGGTGATCCCGGTGACGATCTTCGACACCATCGAGGAAGCGATCCGCCTCGCCAATGCCAGCGATTATGGCCTTGCCGGGGCGGTGCTGGCGGGCAGCATCGAGGAGGCCGCGGCAATCGCCCCGCTGCTCGATGTCGGGGCGGTCTCGATCCAGGACGGGGCGCTCACCAGCATTGTCGGCGATGCGCCCAACATGTCGCGCAAGCGATCGGGCCTCGGCCCCAGCCGCAGCGGCGATGCGGGGATGCTGCGTTTCTTGCGCCAGCAAGCGCTGATCGTGCAGAAGGGTACGCCCCTGCCGCTTTCCGCCTATGCCGAAAGGGTAGCGCCATGAGCAACCGCGCGGCGCTGGCCACCGTGATGCCGGCGATGCTGCTCCACGAAGGCTGGTGGGACGGGTGGTATCGCCACTTCGATGGGCAAGGCCGGCTGATCGATGCCCACCGGGTCAAGACCCATTGCGAATTTCCCGATTCCGGCCCCTGGCACTATGTCCAGCACAATTGGCTCAACTGGGAGGATGGCCGCAGCGCCCATTACGAATTCGGCGGGCGGCTGGAAGGCGCGCGGCTGGTGTGGCGCACCGATCGCTTCAGTGGCCACGGCTGGCAGACGCATGAGGACACGCTGATGCTGAAGCTCGACCGGGCCGATGTGCCCGACGCTTACTATATCGAGATGATCACCATCGCCCCCGATTGCCAGAGCCGCGCGCGCACCTGGCAATGGTTTAAGGCTGGCCGCCCATGGAAGCGCACCTGCTGCGATGAGGAAAGGATTGCCGGATGAGCTTGCTCTTTGCCCTGCTGCTCGGCGCCGCCCCGCTTGAAGCCGCGCCTGCCCCCGAGGCGGCAAGCGCTGAGGTTGAAACCGCGCCCGCGCCCGCCGCGGCCGAGCCGTGCGACCAGCCGGTTTACATGGTGGTATCGGGCCGCACCCGTGATCGGGCGCGGATGCTCGCCTATGGTAAGGCGTTCGCTGAAAGCGCCATCTATCAGCGCCTCGGCGGCTATTACATCACCTTGCCGCAGCCGATCGCGGTGTTCGAGGGCGAGGTGCCGCCCGATTATGTCAACCTCACCGTGCGCTTTCCCTGCCTTGCCAATGCCAGGGCCTTCTGGAACAGCCGTGTCTATCAAGAAACCATTCTGCCGCTGCGCCAGAACCCTGCGGCGGGCGACTATACCGTCACCGTCTATGCCGAGGCGCCCCTGCGGAGCGACATGATCGGCAAGGTCGAGGCGGGGCGCTACCTCGCTGATTTTCCCGCTGCCGGTGAGCCGCAGGTGGAGCCGCGCCGGTGAAGGCCTGGCAGATCGGCCCGCGCCCGGCCGCGCCCATCCCCGCGGCCGAGGCGATTGGCGGCTTGACGCTGGCAGAGCGGCCCGATCCCGTGCCCGGCCCGGGCGAGATCGCGGTGCGGGTGATCGCCGCCGGGCTCAACCACCGCGATCTCATGGTGCTGTGCGGCGCCTATGGCCGCGATCTGCCGCCCACGCGCATCCCGCTGACCGATGGGGTCGGGCGGATCGAGGCACTGGGCGAGGGGGTGCAGGGCCTTGCCCTCGGCGATCGGGTGATCGCCTCGCACTTCACCACCTGGCTTGCCGATGGCGGCTATGGCCTCCATGTCTTTGCCAACGACCTTGGCGTCACCCGCGATGGCTGGCTGGCTGAACGGATCGTCCTGCCCGCAGCCGCGGCGATCCGCGTGCCCGAAGGCGTGAGCGATGAGACCGCGGCCGCAACCGCCGTGGTGGCGGGCACGGTGTGGCATGCTCTGGTGGCCTTTGGGCAGGTCAAGCGCGGCGCTCTGGTGCTCACCATGGGCAGCGGCGGGGTGGCGCTCTTCACCCTGCAACTCGCCAAGGCGCTGGGCGCGAAGGTGGCGATCACCTCATCCGATCCGCGCAAGCTCGCCCGGCTCACCGCCATGGGGGCCGATCATGCGATCAATTATGCCGAGCGGCCCGATTGGGCCGCCGCGCTGCTCGAGGCGACCGGGGGGCGCGGGGCGGATGTGGTGGTGGACACGATCGGCTTTGCCGCCTTCGGTCAGACGCTCGCCGCCACCGCGCCCGAGGGGCGGATCGCCACGCTCGGCGCGCTCGCCGGCAGCCCGCAGGACAGGCCCGATTTCGATCAGGGCGCGCTCATCGCCAAGAACGTGAGCATCAAGGGCATTGCCTCGGGCCACCGGGGGATGATCGCCAGCGCGCTTGACGCCATGGCCAACCACGGCATCGCCATGGTGATCGACCGTGTCTTTGCCCTTGCCGAGGCGCCCGCGGCCTATCGCCACCTGCTGGCCGGGGCGCATATGGGCAAGGTGCTGGTGCGGCTCTAGGCCGTAAACTCATAAACTGGCTTGCGTGGACGGCAAGTGATTGATTCAAGGTTCGGGAAAGGAGCCTTGGATATGCGCCGTCGTTTTGACCTGACAGATTTCGAGTGGTCGGTGATTGAGCCGTTGCTGCCGAACAAGAGCCGTGGCGTGCCTCGGGTGGATGATCGCCGGGTGATCAACGGGATATTGTGGCGGTTTCGCACCGGCAGCCCCTGGGCGGACATTCCCGAACGCTATGGGCCTTACACGACCTGTTACAACCGGTTCGTGCGCTGGCGCAAGGCGGGGGTATGGGATCGGCTTCTGGCGGCGGTTTCCCGGGCTTTCGAC
>NZ_AUHC01000018.1 GCF_000422985.1 Erythrobacter cryptus DSM 12079 | reverse complement strand
GCCAGGGTCAGCCGGCGCTCCATTGCCGTTGCCGGAGTTGCCGCTGCCCGCGCTGGCGCAGACGCCGAGCGCGCAGGCGATGGCATCCTCGATGACGGTGCTGCCGCTGCTTCCCGCAGCGCCGTTGCCGCTGTTGCCATTGCCGCCGTTGCTGTTGCCAGGGTTGGGGTTGCCATTTGCGCCAACTTCGGGAACTTCGCTCACAGGCGCATTGCCGAAGAGCGGAGCATCGCCGCTGCGCCCGGGGCTCCCGCCCGCCGCGGCCACTGTCGCCAGCACCGCCACTTCGCCCGCAACGAACCCGCCCGAGGCCTGCCCGAGATCCGCCGGGGTGCTCAGCACCGCCTGCGCGATCCAGCCATCGCCGCCAATGGCGCCCGCCCCAGCCAGCGGGGGCGCGGAAGAACCAAGCGGCCCGGGTGCGGGCGTGGTCGGCGCAGCAGGGGCAGGCGCAGCCGGGGCCGGAGCCTCGGCCGCCGCGGGCGCGGACGCAGGCGCCGCGCTGCCCCCACCGCCCGTCGCCGCACCGCTCGCTCCTGCACCGCTGGTGCCGCGTGCGGGCGAATCGATCACCCGCCGCCCCTCGCCCTCGATCACCATGCGCAGCGGATCGCCCGCGGCGATCATCGCCACCGCCCCGGAGCGGACCAGCTCGCGCGCCCCGCCATCGCGGGTCGAAGCCTCGACCGCGCCTTCGGTCACCTGTAGGCTCGCGCCCTCACCGGTCACGGTGATGATGAAGGTCGTGCCCTTCACCACCGCCGCGAGGTAGGGCGTCTCCACCCCGAAATGCGGGTTCTTCTGCTTGCCGATGCTGAACAGCGCGCTGCCATAATCCTGGAGGATCTGGATGATCCCGCCCGCGCGCCGCTCGGCAGGCAAGGGAATGCGCAGCTGCGCATTCTGGCGCATGGTCACGAATTCGCGCCCGCGCACCAGCACCGCCGAGGCGCGCGCCGCGGTGCGCACCGTGGCGCCAGGGCTGAGCGCCATCCCGGCCCGCGCGGCGCGCTCGCCGGCAGTGTCGATCACCACCACATGTCCCTTGGCTTCGCTGATGCTCCAGCCGCTCGCCCCGCCTGCCTCGGCAAGCGCGGGGGCGCCGCCAAGCAACAGGACAAGGAGCGGCAGGATAAGGCGTGACAGGATGCGCATAATCGTCTCCACGCCTGCCACATAGCCTCAAGGCCTGCCGATCCAGTTTAGCGCATTGGTTAATCCGGCCTTACGCGAGGGCCTCGTTAACCTTTTGGGCCTATGCAAATCCGCTCGCATCAGGTGCAGGGCGGGATGAAACAGCCGGATCAGGTTAAGCTGTGCGCATGGGCAGGCTTGCTGCTGGCGGCCACACCACTGGCCGCGCAGGACGCGCTCGACCGCACCAACCCCGCTGGCCAGGCACCGGAGGAGGACGCCTCCTTAGCCCCGCCGAACGAGCCGCGCATCGAGGTGCGCCCGGTGCTCGACATGGCGCCGGGCGAGGCGGGCGGGGCCACGCTCGATGTCGGCGCGATTCTGATCGAGGGGCTCGAGGCCCTGCCCGCGGCCGCCTTTGCCGATGTGATCGCGCCCTTTGCCGGCCGCCCGCTCACGCACGCCGAGCTTGCCCGGCTCACCGATGCCATCGCCGAACGCGCCCGCGCGCAAGGCTATGCGCTCGCCACCGCCTGGATCCCCGAACAGCGGCTGGTGGCCGGCACCTTGCGGGTGCGCATCGACGAGGGGCGGATCGATGCGCTGCGAATCAAGGGGGATGACGATCCGGCGCTGCGCCGCCAGCTCGAGGCGCTCGTCGGGCGCGGCCCGGTGACCCTCGCCCAGATCGAGCGCACGGTGCTGCTCGCCGATGACCTTCCGGGCGTGTGGATCGGCGCCACCCGTTTCGAGCGCGAGGGCGCCTCGCGCGTGCTGGTGGTCGAGGCGCGGCGAAGCGATGCCGGGGGCAGCCTCCAGCTGGCCAGCGATGGCACCAAGCCTTTGGGGCCGGTGCGCGCGCGGATCGATCTTGATGCCAATGGGCTCATCTCGCCGCGTGACCGGGTCGATCTCAGCCTCTCGCTCACCCCGCTCGAGCCCGAGGAACAGGCCTTCTTCAGCGCCCGCTATGCGGTGATTGTCAGCGATGCGGGCACCAGCCTTGGCGCCTTTGGCTCCTATTCGCGCACCGAGCCGGGGGCCTATCTGGCCGCGCGCGAGCTGCTCGGTGAAAGCTGGCAGGGCGGCCTCAGGCTGCGCCATCCGCTGCTGCGCCGCCAGCGCCGCGGGCTGTGGCTCGAAGCAAGCGGCGAGGTGAACGATCTGCGCCAGGATGCCCTCGGCGCGCTTGTCCGGCACGATCGCATCACCTTGGGCCGGATCGGCCTTTATGGCTTTGGCCCCTTTGCCGGGGGCACGCTCCAGGGCCGGGCGACGCTGAGCCAGGGCCTGCCGCTGCTCGGCGCCACCGATACCGGCGATCCGCGCTCCTCGCGCCTTGCGGCCGCGCCCGATTTCACCACCTTCGGCTGGTGGCTGCAATGGCGCCGCCCGCTTGCCCCCCGGCTCAGCCTCGCGCTTGGCACGATCGGCCAGATCGCCTCGGGCCCGCTCCTCATCGGCGAGCGCTTCACCCTTGGCGGGGGCAGCTTCCTGCGGGGCTATGACTTCGCGCAAGGGCTGGGCGATGAAGGCATCGCCGGATCTGCCGAGCTGCGCTATGACTGGCCGAAGCCCCATGGCGGGGTGCGCAGCCTCCAGCTCTATGCCTTTGCCGATGGCGGCATGGTGTCGAACCGCGATGGGCCGGCGGGGGAGGAGAGCCTCGCCTCGGGCGGGGCGGGCCTGCGCGCCGATATCACCCGCAGGCTCGATCTCGATGTCGAGGTGGCCCTGCCGCTCAGCGAGCCGCGCTATGACACGCTTGACAGGAGCCCGCGGCTCAACCTCAGGGTCAGCCGCAATTTCTAAAGGCCCTCAGCCGCCGTGGCGGGCGAGTTCATCGCCGCTGACGGTGACGACATGGAGCAGGTTGGTTGCCCCCGGCGTGCCGAAGGGCACCCCGGCAAGCACGATCAGCTTGGCGCCGGCCTCGGCAAAGCCGTGGCGCAGCGCCATGCGCTTGCCCTTGCCGATCATCTCTTCAAAGCTGCCGATATCCTTGGTCGCCACCGCGTGCGCGCCCCACAGCAGCGCCACCCGCCGCGCGGTGCGGATCGAGGGGGTGAGCACCAGCACCGGGGTGGCCGGCCGCTCGCGCGCCACGCGCCGCGCGGTCGCGCCCGAGGAGGTAAACACCGTGATCGCGCTGATCGGCAGCGTGTCGGCAATCGTCATCGAGGCATGGGCAAGCGCGTCGGAGGTGGTGGCATCGGGCGGGGTGTCGAGAAAGCGCACCCGCGCCTTGTAGCCCTCGTCGCGCTCGACCTGGACCGCGATGCGGTCCATCATCGCCACCGATTCCTCGGGCCAGGCGCCCGCCGCACTCTCGGCCGAAAGCATCACCGCATCGGCCCCGTCATAAACCGCATTGGCGACATCGGAGACCTCGGCCCGGGTGGGCGTGGGGTTCTCGATCATGCTTTCGAGCATTTGCGTCGCCACGATCACCGGCTTGCCCGCGCGCCGGGCCATGCTGACGATCTTCTTCTGGAGTGGGGGAACTTCGTAGGGCTCAAGCTCCACCCCCAGATCGCCGCGGGCGACCATGATCGCATCGGCCAGTTCGATGATGGCGCCGAGCCGCGCGATCGCCTTGGGCTTTTCGATCTTGGCGCAGATTGCCGGGCCGTGGGGGCCGGTGAGCTTGCGCGCCTCGGCGATGTCCTCGGGCCGCTGGACGAAGCTCAGGCCGATCCAGTCAACCCCATGCTCGGCGGCAAAGGCCAGATCGCGGCGGTCCTTCTCGGTCAGCGCCGGGATCGGCACCTCGGCATCGGGCACGTTGACGCCCTTGCGATCGGAGATCACCCCGCCCACTTCGGCGCTGCACAGGATGCGGCTGTCATCGGCCTCGAGCACCTTCAAACGGATCTTGCCATCATTGATGAGCAGCCGCTGGCCGCGTTCGAGAATGCCGAAAAGTTCCGGATGCGGCAGGCACACGCGCGTCTCATCGCCCGGAGTCTCGTCGCGATCGAGCACGAAGTGGCCCGAATGGCGGATCACCGCCTGGCCCTCTTTGAAGGTGCCGACCCTGAGCTTGGGGCCCTGCAGATCGGCAAGGATGGCGATGGGCTTGGCAAACTGCTTCTCGAGCGCGCGGATCGCCTGGATCGCCTCAGCGTGATCGGCTTGGGCGCCGTGGCTCATGTTGAGGCGGAAGGCATCGGCCCCGGCGCGCACCAGCTTTTCGAGCATGTCGCGCGATCGGCTGGCCGGGCCGATGGTGGCGAGGATCTTGACCTTGCGGCCGCGCGGGTCGATTCGTGACTGCTCGCGTCGTGACATTCGTGGTTGTCCTTCGGTGTCGCGGCCTATGGCACAGGTGTCTTGCAGCACAAGGACAAGCCGCGATGAATAGCAATGCCGATCCGCTCGATGCGCTCGATGATGCCCATGCCGCTGCCGCCTTCCGCCGGCTGGTGCGGCATTTGCGCCGCCGCCACGATGCCCAGAACATCGATTTGATGGCGCTGGCGGGCTTCTGCCGCAATTGCCTGGCCGACTGGATCCGCGAGGCCGGCTGGCCCGGCGACAAGGAGGCCGCGCGTGCGCTCATCCACGGGATGCCGAGCGCCGAATGGAAGGCGCGCTTCCAGACCCCCGCCACGCCCGAACAGCTCGCGGCGATGGAGGCGAGCCTCGCAAAGAACGCACAGGAATAATTGCGCGGGGCGGTTCAATCGCGCGGCCCGCCCCTCTATGCGCCCCGGCCAAGTGATTCTTTCCAGCAGAGGGAGACCCCGATGGCCGAACCCCAAGCCTCAGGCAGCCCGGCGCCGGGCAGCACCAGCGCCGCCGCCACCGATGATCGCCTGCGCCTGTTGATCGAGCGGATCGAGCGGCTCGAGGAAGAGAAGAAGGGCATCGCCGATGATATCCGCGATGTCTATATGGAGGCCAAGGCCGCGGGCTATGATCCCAAGATCATGCGCCAGATCGTGCGGCTGCGGAAGATGAAGCCGGCCGATCGCAGCGAGCAGGACATGCTGCTTGAAACCTACAAGGCCGCGCTCGGGATGGCCTGAGTCGGGTCGGGCGCCGGGGTGGGCGCGGTTGCAACGGCGCCGGGCCGTGTTATCCTCGCCAGCACGGCCCTCAAGGAGACAGGCACGATGGCATCCCCCTGGAAAGACGCGCGCGGCATTATCGTGAGCACCACCCCCACGCTCGAGGGCCGGCCGATCCAGGAATATTGCGGCATCGTCACCGGCGAGGTGATCGTCGGCGCCAACCTGTTTCGTGACCTGTTTGCCAGCGTGCGCGACATCGTCGGCGGGCGCTCGGGCAGCTACGAGCGCGTGCTTGCCGATGCCCGGCGCCAGGCGATCGAGGAATTGCAGGCCGAGGCCGGCGCGCTCGGCGCCAATGCCGTGGTCGGCATCGATCTCGATTACGAGGTGATCGGCGCCAGCGGCTCGATGCTGATGGTAAGCGCCACCGGCACGGCGGTGAAGGTCTGACCGGCCCTATCCGCCAACGCCCTGCGCGGCCAGCCACAGGAGGTTGTAGAGCGCATGGTGCGCCATCGCCGCGCCCAGCCCCAGCCGGGTGCGGGAATAGGCAAGGCACAGCCCGCCGAGCACCTGCGGGGCCACCACCAGCACGCCGAGGGGGTGGGTGAGCGGCGCATAATTGCCAAGGTGGATAAGCCCGAAGGCAAGCGCCGAGGCCCAGGTGATCGCGGCGAAGTGGCGGGTGAACCAGCCCGGCACCGCCGCATCGCGCGCGCGGCTGCGCTGCCACTGGACGAGGCCCGCACACACCAGCCCCAGCGCGAGCATGGCAAGGCCCGGCTGCCAGCCATCCGGGGCGAGGAAGCGCGCCAGCAGCACGCCCAGCGCGGCAAAGCCATAAAGCGCAAGCCGCAGCGCGGCGATCCGCCCCGAAAGCCAGCCGCGAAAGGCCAGCTCCTCAAGCACCGGGGCGATCAGCAGCGCCACCAGCGCCTGCCGGGCAGGCCCCATATCGGGCAGGGCGGGCGCGGGCAGGAAGGCGGCGCGCGCGTCAGCAAGGGCGAGCAGCAGGCGAGCCGGCAGGTCAAGCGCGAGATGTACCGCCAGCACCGCCGCCAGCGCCAGCATCGCCCCGCGCGCCCCGGCCCCGGCCAGGGGCGCCGCGCCAAGGGAGGCAGGGGCAGGGGTGGGGCGCCGCAGGAAGGCGAGCATATCGCCCGCCCGATCGGCAAAGCCCGCCGCTTGCGCCACGCGCGCGCTTGCATCGCGCGCGGCTGGCGGAGTAAGGCGCGCCACCAGTTTTCCCTCATCCCGGTGAAGTTCGTCCAATGGCAGGCCATTCCAAGTTCAAGAACATCATGCACCGCAAGGGTGCGCAGGACAAGAAACGCGCGGCGATGTTCTCCAAGCTCTCGCGCGAGATCACCGTGGCGGCCAAGATGGGGCTGCCCGATCCCGACATGAACCCGCGCCTGCGCCTCGCGGTCAACGCCGCCAAGGCGCAGTCGATGCCCAAGGACAACATCCAGCGCGCCATCGACAAGGCCAGCCAGGCCGGCGGCGAGGACTATGTCGAGGTGCGCTACGAAGGCTATGGCCCGGGCGGGGTGGCGCTGATCGTCGAGGCGCTGACCGACAACCGCAACCGCACCGCCACCAATGTGCGCACCGCCTTTTCCAAGAACGGCGGCAACCTTGGCTCGGAAGGCTCGGTCAGCCACGGCTTTGAGCGCCGCGGCCTGATCGAATACAAACCCGAGGTGGGCGATGAGGAAAAGGTGCTCGAGGCCGCGATCGAGGCGGGCGCCGATGACGTCGAAAGCTCGGAAGATGGCCACACCATCTGGACCGCCGCCGAGGCGCTCCATGGCGTCGCAAACGCGCTCGAAAAGGTGCTCGGCCCGGCAGACAATGTGAAGCTGGCGTGGAAGCCGACGCTTTCGGTCACGGTCAACGAGGAGACCGCCACCACGCTGATGAAGCTGATCGATGCGCTCGAGGATGATGATGACGTGCAGACCGTCTGGGGCAATTACGAGATCCCCGACGAGGTGATGGAGAAGCTCGGCTGATCATCCTCGGCCTTGATCCCTCGCTCTCCTCCACCGGCTGGGGGGTGATCCGGGCCGAGGGCGCGCGCCTTGCCCATATCGCCCATGGCGAGATCGCCACCGCTGCGGCAGCGCCCATGGCCGAAAGGCTGGCGCTGCTGCACGCGGGGATCGCCGCGGTGATCGCCGCCCACCGCCCGGCGCGCGCGGCGATCGAGGAGGTCTTTGTCAACAGGAATCCGCAATCGACGCTCAAGCTCGCCCAGGCGCGCGGGAGCGTGCTTGCCGCCTGCGGCGCGGCGGGGCTGGCGGTGAACGAACACGCCGCGCGGCTCGTCAAGAAGGCGCTCACCGGCACCGGCGCGGCGGAAAAGGCGCAGGTCGCGGCAATGGTGAAGGTGCTGCTGCCGGGCGTGGCCATTGCCGGGGGCGATGCCGCCGATGCGCTCGCCGTGGCGATCGCCGATGCGCACCTTGCCCCCTGCCGCTGAGCGTCCCCCGCCCCAAGGCTTCCGCGCCCCGCCGGCGCGTTAACGCGATGGTGAAACGGGCTTGCTAGCACCGCTCCAATCGCCCGCGGGCGCCCTGTGCGCGCGCCGCGGGATGCTGAGGGGGAGCAAAGCGGCAAGAAGGGCAGCATGGCGCGGCTTCAAGTTTCCAGCGATACCAGCGCCTTCGAGGTGCCCGCCGCGCTCGATGGCGCAGGGCGGCTCACCCCCGCCTGCGCCGCGGCGGCACGCGCCATGATCGATGCCCATGGCTTTGTCGTGCTCACCGGGCTCTTGAGCGCGGCCGAGGCCGATGAGGGCCTTGCGCTCATCACCGCCACCATCGCCGATCCCGAGCGGCGCCGCTGCACCTTTGCCAGCGAGACCGACAACCGCCACCTGCGGCGCGATTTCTGCGCCCTGCCCGCCAGCCCCCCGGTGCTCGGCTTTGCCGCGCTGCTGGCCCAGCGGCTCGAGGCGGTGATCGGCGAATATTGCGGGCGCAGCCGAGCGCTGCTCGAGATCATCACGCTCACGAGCTATGAGGGCTCCTCGCACCAATATCTCCACCGCGATCCTTCCGGGGTGCTGAGCCTGATCGCCGCGGTCGAGGATGTCTCGGAAGAACAGGGCGGCACGGTGTTCGTGCCCGGCACCCACATGCACCCCGGCGCCGAGATGCGGCAGGCGGGCGCGACCTATGCGATGATGGAGCTGTTCCGCCGCCGCGCCAATATCGCCGTGCTCTGCCACAATCTTGCCAAGCTGTGGCACATGCACCGCCACCGCGCGCCCGCGCTTGCCCCCGGCGAGCTGCGCGAGAGGGTGTTTTCCACCCGCTGGGACCAGCACCAGCCCAATCTGCTGCGCTTTGTTCTGGGCAAGAACGCTGAGTTCAGGCTCGCCATGCTGGGGCCGCGCACGCTGTGGCGGCTCTATCGCCACCGCGCCGAGATGAAGCGCCTGTTCCGCCTGGTGCAGAGCGCCCCGCGCAAGGGCACGGTGATCCTCTACCGCAGCGACATGATCCATGCCGGGCCGGACAACCGCTCGCCCCGCCCGCGGCGCCTGTTCGGCATGAGCATCGCGCGCGACATCATCGAGCCCAAATATTGGCACGATGGCTATTCGCCCCACCCCAGCCTCATCGCCGCGCCGCTGAGCCTTGGCGACCTGCTCGAGACCGCGCCGCTCACCCTTGCCCCGCCAGCCGCACCGGTGCGCGCCGCGACGCGGTGATTGCGCGCGGCGGCAGGCCTGCTAAGCGCAAGGCCGGCACCGGCAGCACGGCACAGGCAGGAAGGCGCGCGATGATCACGCTTTATGGCATTCCCAATTGCGACACGGTGAAGAAGGCGCGCGCCTGGCTCGAAAGCCGGGGCAAGGCCTACACCTTCCACGATTACAAGAAGGCCGGCGCCGATCCGCAGCAGATCGAGCGCTGGATTGCCGCGGCGGGGCTGGATGTGGTCGTCAACCGCAAGGGCACCAGCTTTCGCGCCCTTTCCGATGACGACAAGGCCCGCGCCGCCGATGCGGCGAGCGCCCCGGCGCTGCTCGCCGCCAAGCCTTCGCTGATCAAGCGGCCGATCGTGGAACATCCGGGCGGGCTGCTCATCGGGTTCAACGCCGACGACTGGGCCGCCGCGCTCGGCTGACCCGCGTCTGAGCCCGATGAACCTGCTCGAGATCATCGCGGTCGCGCTCGGGCTTGCCAATGTCGGCCTGCTCGTGCGGCGCAGCATCTGGAACTACCCCTTCGGCATGGCGATGGTGGCGCTCTATTTCGTCATCTTCCGCGAGGCGCGGCTCTATGGCGAGGCGGGATTGCAGGTGTTCTTCTTCGTGGTGCAGGGCTGGGGCTGGCTCTTGTGGGCGCGCGCCGGGGGGCTCGCTGAGAGCATCACGGTCGCCTGGATGGGCTGGCGCGCGCGGCTCATTGCCCTCGCGCTCGCGCTCGTGTCCAGCCTCGGCATCGGCTGGGCAATGGCGACCTACACCCTTGCGGCGCTGCCCTATGCCGATGCCGCGATCGCCGGGGCGAGCGTGGTGGCGCAGGTGCTCCTCGGCCTGCGCCGGGTGGAAAACTGGCTGCTGTGGATCGCGGTCGATGTGCTGGCGATCGGGGTCTATGTGAACCGCGGGCTTTATCTCACTGCCGCGCTCTATTGCGCGTTCCTGGGCCTGGCGATCGCCGGGTTGATCGCCTGGGCGCGCGCGGCGCGTGAGGGCAAGGCGCTGGCGGCATGAAGCGCGGCTTCCTGCTCGGCAAGTTCATGCCCCCGCACGCCGGGCACCTGGCGCTGATCGGCGCGGCGCAGGCGCTGGTGGACGTGCTGACAGTGCTGGTCTGCCACCTGCCCGATGATCCCATCCCCGGCGCGCTGCGGCTCGAATGGATGCGCGCGCTCGCGCCCGCCGCGCGCGTCATCGGCCACGGCGAGGTGGTGCCACAGGCGCCCGAGGACAGCCCCGCGTTCTGGCCGATCTGGCGCAAGATCATCGCCGCGGCGCACCCGGAGCCGATCGACTATGTCTTTGCCGGCGAGGCCTATGGCGCCGAACTCGCCCGGCAGGTGGGCGGGCTGTTCGTGCCGCTGGGCGGGCGGGTGCTGGGGCTGGCCGAGGACCCGGTTGCCGGCCTTTCCGCAAGTGCGGTGCGCGCCGATCCGGCGGCGCACTGGGCCTATCTGCCGCAGGTGGTGCGGGCCTATTACCGCCGCACCATCTGCCTCCACGGCGCCGAGAGCACCGGCAAGACCACGCTTGCTTCGGCGCTCGCGCGGGAGACCGGCGCGCTCATCGTCGGCGAATATGGCCGCAGCCACTGCGAGGCCCACCGCGGCCCCTTGCGCCTCGATGACCTGCTCCTCATCGGCCGCGCGCAGAGTGCGATGATCGCCGCCGCCGCCGAATGGGCCGGGCCGCTGCTCATCGCCGACACCGATGCGCTGATGACCGCGGCCTGGTGCGAAATGCTGCTCGGCACCCGCCCGGCCGAACTGATGGCCGCGCCCAAGGCCGATCTTTACCTGCTGTTCGAACCCGATCTGCCCTGGGTCGATGATGGCACCCGCTTTTTCCGCGATCCGGCTGCGCGTCACAGGTTCGCAATGATTGTCGAGCAGGTGCTGGTGGATGCCGGCGTGCCCTTTCTTCGGGTGTCCGGGCAGGGCGAGGCGCGGCTCGCCGCCGCGCGCGCCGCGATAGGAGCGATGCGATGAGGCGAAGCGTGACGATCCTGGCAGCGCTGCTCGCCGCCATGCCGGTGGCGGCGCAGGAAGGCGAGATGCTCATCATCGCCCACCGCGGCGCCAGCACCGAGCGGCCCGAGCACACGCTCGCCGCCTATGAGCGCGCGATCGACGAGGGCGCGGACTATATCGAGCCCGATCTCGTGGCGACCAGGGACCTGGTGCTCATCGCCCGCCACGAGAACGAGCTTTCGGGCACCACCGATGTCGCTTCGCGCCCGGAATTTGCCGAGCGTCGGCGCGAGAAGACCATCGATGGTACGCGCGTTTCGGGCTGGTTTGCCGAGGACTTCACCCTTGCCGAACTGCGCTCCTTGCGCACGCGCGAGCGCATCCCCGGCTTGCGCCCCGCCAATGCCCGCTTCGACGGGCTCTACCAGGTGCCCACCCTGGCCGAGATCGTCGCGCTGCTGCGCGCGAAAGAGGCCGAGAGCGGGCGGCGCATCGGGCTTTATCCCGAATTGAAGCACCCCACCTTCCTGCTCCAGAACGAGGGGATCGACCTTGTCGATCTGCTGCTGCGCGACCTGCGGCAATTGGGGATCACGCCTGAGGATCCAGTGTTCATCCAGAGCTTCGAGGTGGGGCCGCTCCAGCGCCTCAAGGCGCGCGGGCCGGGCTTCAGGCTGGTGCAGCTCGTCGCCCCTGGCGAAGGCCCGGCGGATGAGCCGGGGATGCGCTATGCCGAGATGGTCAGCCCCACCGGGCTTGCCGAGGTGGCGAAATATGCCGATGCCATCGGCGCGCATATCGCCATGATTTTGAAGCCCGATGGCAGGCCCACCGATCTCGTGCGCGATGCCCGCGCCGCCGGCCTTGCCGTCCACGCCTGGACATTGAGGCCCGAAAACGAGTTTCTCCCCGCGGCGCTGCGCAGCGGCGATGATCCGCGCGCCAAGGGCTGCGGCGATGTGAAGCTTGCCGCGCTGCTCAAGGCGGCGGGGGTTGCCGGGGTGTTTTCCGATGGGCCGCTCAAGGGGCGGAGTTGTCCCTAAACGCGCTTTGCTGACAGGATGTAATTGAGCGAAAGGTCATCCGACAGGTGCAGCCCCCGGCCCGGGCGCCAGGCGATCCCGCGCTGCGCGGTGACTTCGAGGCCCACATCGCCCAGCAGCACCGCCAGCTCATCAGGCGTGAGGAAATCCTCCCAGCGGTGCGTGCCCTTGGGCACATAGCCCACCGCCTCGGCCACGCCCACCAGCAGCACCCGGCTCGCCGCGGTGCGGTTGGGGGTGGACATGACCAGCAGCCCCCCGGGCGCGAGCCGCGCCGCCACCTCGGCAAGGAAGGCTGGCTTGTCGGCCACGTGCTCGATCACTTCAAGACAGGTGACAAGATCGAACTGGCCGATATCGAGCGCGCCGACCTCGCCGGCCATGTAGCGGATATCAAGCCCCATGGCCTCGGCGTGCTGGCTGGCGGCGGCGACATTTTCCGCCGCCGCGTCCACCCCTGTCACGTTCGCGCCCAGCCGCGCCAGCGGCTCGCACACCAGCCCCGCCCCGCAGCCGATATCGAGCGCCGCCTTGCCCGCCAGAGGCCGCATCGCCCCGCGCGCCGCGGGCCAATGGGCATCGATCGCCTCCCTGATGAAGGCAAGGCGCACCGGGTTGACCTCGTGCAGCGAGGCCATCGGCCCCCTGGGATTCCACCAATCGCGCGCCAGCTTTGCGAAAAAATCCGCCTCCTCGGGGCGGATGGTAACATTCGATGGGTTTGCCTTTCGCATGAAGCCACCCTAACAGCGCGCGCGAACACTCACCAGCAGGAGCTTTGGCACCGTGGCCCGGATCGTGATGAAATTCGGCGGCACCTCGATGGCCGGGACGGAGCGCATCCGCCGCGTCGCCAATATCGTGCGCGCGCAGGCGGCACGCGGCGATCAGGTGGCGGTGGTGGTGAGCGCCATGGCGGGCGAGACCGACCGGCTCGTGAATTTCTGCCGCGAGGCCAACCCGCTCTATGACCCGGCCGAATATGACGTGGTGGTGGCAAGCGGCGAACAGGTGACGAGCGGGTTGCTCGCGCTCACGCTCCAGGCGCTGGGGTGCAAGGCACGAAGCTGGCTGGGCTGGCAATTGCCGATCCGCACCAGCGAGGCCCACGCCAAGGCGCGGGTGGAATCGATTGAATCGGCAGCGCTCATTGCGGCGATGGAAGCCGGCGAGATCGCGGTGATCCCGGGCTTTCAGGGCCTTTCGGCCGATGGGCGCGTCACCACGCTCGGCCGCGGCGGTTCGGACACCTCGGCGGTGGCGGTAGCCGCCGCGATCAAGGCGGATCGCTGCGACATCTACACCGATGTTGATGGGGTCTATACCACCGATCCGCGCATCGTCGCCAAGGCGAAGAAGCAGAAGGCGGTGACCTACGAGGAAATGCTCGAACTCGCCTCGGTGGGCGCCAAGGTGCTCCAGACCCGCTCGGTCGGCCTTGCCATGAAGGAAGGCGTGCGGGTGCAGGTGCTCTCGAGCTTCATCGGCGAGGGCGCCCCGCCGGCCGACGATTTGCCGGGCACGATGATCGTCTCGGACGAGGAAATGGACGAATTGGTGGAGAAGGGTCTGATGGAACGCCAGCTTGTGACCGGCATCGCGCATGACAAGAACGAGGCCAAGATCATCCTCACCCGCGTGCCCGACCGGCCCGGCGCGGTGGCCAATATCTTCGAGCCGCTGGCCGCGGCCTCGATCAATGTCGACATGATCATCCAGAACGTCGGGCGCGACAAGGGCGAGACCGACGTCACCTTCACCGTGCCCCAGGCCGATCTGGCCCGCGCCCAGGCGCTGCTCGAGGATCGCCGCGGCGAGATCGGCTTCAACCGCATCATCACCGACAGCAAGATCGCCAAGATCAGCGTCGTGGGCGTGGGGATGAAGAGCCATGCCGGGGTGGCGAGCACCATGTTCCGCGCGCTTTCGGATCGCGGCATCAACATCCAGGCGATTTCGACCAGCGAGATCAAGATCAGCGTGATGATCGACGAGGACGAGACCGAACTTGCCGTGCGGGTGCTGCACACCGCCTATGGGCTTGATGCCAAGGACTGATGGCCCTGCGCGGCAGCGCCCTTGCCCGCTGCGGCAGCGAGCGCTGCCCCGGCCTCGCGTTAACTGACTGTCAGCCCCTTGCGGCTGAATTAAGCATGTTTGCCAAGGCCATCTTAACCTTTGGGGCCGGAAGACTGTGCGCGTGTCCACCCCGCGCGCGGAGCCTTGCCCATGGCCATCAGGGCCCATCTCGACCAGCCCGATCCCGCCCCCGGCCAGCGCGCCGCACCGCGCAGGGCGCTGCGGCTTGAAACGAGCGGCTATGCCGCGGCAGGGCCTGCCAATGTGATCGTCCACAATCTTTCGGCCATCGGGCTGCTGCTCGAGACCGATATGGTGCTCTCCGAGGGTGAGGAATTGGCGCTCGAGCTGCCCGAGGCCGGGGTGGTGAGCGCGATCGTGGTTTGGCGCAGCGAAAGGCTCTATGGCTGCGCCTTTGCCGCCGCGCTCCCCCCGGCGGCGCTGGCAGCCGCGCAATTGCGCGCCGCGGCGCCCCGCCCGCCCGCCGCCGCGCTGCCTGCAGCCGCGCCGGTGGACGCCCTGCCCGCGCGCCTCAACGCGCTGCGGCGCAAGGCCGGGCTGACGCTCGCCGATGTCGCCACCGCGCTGGGGGTGAGCAAGCCCACGGTGTGGGCCTGGGAAAAGGGCAAGGCCAGGCCCCTGCCCGAACGCCTGCCCGCGATTGCCGCCGCGCTTGGCGTTGCGCCCGAGGAGCTCGCCCCTGCGGCGCACTCCCGCGATGATGCGGCCAGCGTGATCGCCGCCTGCCGCGCGCGCATCGCCGAGGCCTGCGGCACCGCGCCCGCAGCGGTGAAGATCATGCTCGAACTTTGAGGCAGCGAGCCCCTTTTTCACACCGGCGCGCGGGCGCATGAGCCCAGCCCCGTTGCCGCGCTTATCGACAGACCCTTATCGCAGCAAATACGTATTGGATGCGGTGTGCTGTGTGAAAAATATGGTAAACAGAACCCGGAGGTGATTCGTTTTTTAGTCAAGTAAGTTTGCAAAACTAACAGAATGGCTTTCCCAGGCGAACAGTTAGGGGAACATTGCTGTTCGCAGTAAGAAGGTTCTTTTTACTTGTAAACTTGGTTGGGGACGAGTCGGCAAAGTCGCTTGTGCGTCGCTGGGGCAATTTTTGACATGAAAATGGGGCTCAATGACGTGGATGGCCGCCTGCTGCGCGGCCTGATCGAGGAATCTGCGGGCGATATCGTCGTCAGGCTCGATCATCGCGGTTTCATCGTCCACGCCTCGGCCAATATTGCCCAGCTCGGCCTTGATGTGGAGGCGGCGCTGCTGCTGCCGCATATCACCGATCTGGCCGCGCGCGACCATGCCGGCCTGGTGGCCGAGCATGTCGGCGCCGCGCTCGCCGGGCGGGCGCTGGGCGGCTGGGTCGAGTTCCCGGTGGCCGCCTGCGAAGGCCACGGGGCGTGCCACGATCCGCGCTGCCAGCGCTGGTATGCGCTGAGCCTGAAACCCCTTGCCGGGGAGGACGGCACGCCCGAGGGGGCGCTCGGCCTGATGCGCTCGGTCCAGCATCTGCGCAGCCTTGAAGGCGAGCTTCACGCCCGGGCGATCACCGATCCCCTTACCGGGCTGGCCAATCGCCACGCCTTTTGCGCCAGCCTGAGGCGCCACCTTGCCGAGGGCGGGGGGCAGCAGCTGGCGGTGCTGGCGGTCGATTCGATGCGCGCGCTGCTGCTGCGCTATGGCCAGCGCACCGCCGATGAGGTGCTGTGGGGCTTTGCCAAGTTCCTCGAGACCATGGCGCTGCCCGGCTGCGAGCTGGCCCAGCTCGATGGCGAGCGCTTCGGCGTGCTTTTGCCCGAGGTCTCGGGCCGCCGCGCGCGCGAATGGGCCGAGGAGGTGATCACCACCTTCGCCGCGCTCGCCGCCCCGGTCTCGCCGCGCGCGCCGCAACTTACCGCCAGCGCGGGCCTCGCACGGGTCGAATGCACGGTGGACTGGACCTTGCGCGAGGCCGAGCTTGGCCTGGTGCTGGCGCGCGCGGGCGGGGGCGGGCAGGTGGCGGTGGCAGGGTGCCGCCGCGCGGCCTAGAGCATCCGCTCGCTGATCAGCCGGTCGCGCCGCACCAGCTGGTGCCACAGCGCCGCGGCGATGTGCCCGGCGGCAAGGCCGATCAGCGCCCAGGCGCCCCATTCATGGGCATAGCCTGCAACCGAGAGCCAGAACTCGTCCTTGCCGGCAAGCCGCGGCAGCGGCAGCGCCGCCAGCCCGATGAGCACCAGCGGCCCGCCGATCCACATCCACACCACAAGGCCGCTGATCGGCATGGCGAGGAGCAGTCCGTAGAGCGCCAGATGCACCGCCGCGGCGCCCCGCCGCTGCCATGCGCCAAGGCTTGCGGGTAGGGGCGGGGGCGGCGCCGCGATCCGCCAACCGATCCGCACGAGGATTAGGGCAAGGAGCACCACCCCCAGCTGGGCGTGGATATTGCCGAGCACCTCGGCCCGCGCGCGCGGGGCGCCATCGGCCCCCAGCCCGAGCGCGATCTGGACGATGAGCAGCGCGGCGATCAGCCAGTGTAGGATGCGCGCGGGCGCGGTATAGCGGGCGGATGTCATGATTCGGGAGGATTAGGCCAATGTCGCCAGCGCGCACAGCCCGCGTGCTCGCCCTGCTGCTCGGCGCGGCCGCCTGCCAGGGCAGCGCCGCCGGTGAGGCCACGGGCAGCGGGGTGCGCCCCGATCTTTATGCCTGCGAGGGCTGCGAGGCCGTGCATGAGCGCGATCCGGCCAGCCTCACCTGGCACGCGCGCGTGGCCGGCCCCGAGGAGCCGGGCGAAAGGCTGGTCGTCACCGGCACGGTCTTTGCCCCCGATGGCGTGACCCCGCAGGCGGGCGTGGTGATCTATCTCCACCAGACCAATGCCGAGGGGCTCTATGCCGGGGGCAGCGACGAGAGCGAATGGAGCCGCCGCAACGGGCGGCTGCGCGCCTGGGTGCGCACCGGGGCCGATGGGCGCTACCGCTTCGACACGATCAAGCCCGCGCCCTATCCCGACAGGACCATGCCCGCCCACATCCACCTGATGGTGGGCGAGCCGGGGCGGCGCCCCTATTACATCGATGACATCGTCTTTGCCGGGGAGTTCCTGGTCGATGAGGCCTATCGCGCCCGGCAGGAACTGCGCGGCGGGAGCGGCATCGTCACGCTCGCGCGCAGCGCCGATGGCACCCTGCTGGCGCGGCGCGACATCGTGCTGGAGCGCCACGGCGAATGAGCCACATTGCCACCATCCTCCTGCTCGGCTCGGGCGAGCTGGGGCGCGAGTTCACCATCTCAGCCAAGCGCCTCGGCGCCCGGGTTATCGCCTGCGACAGCTATGACGATGCCCCGGCGATGCAGGTGGCCGATGGGCGCGAGGTCTTTTCCATGCTCGATGGCGAGGCCTTGCGCGCCGCGGCGATCCGCCACCAGCCCGATCTCATCGTCCCCGAAATCGAGGCAATCCGCACCGAGGTGCTGGGCGATCTGGAAGCGCAAGGCTTCACCGTGGTGCCCAGCGCGCTGGCCGCGCAGCTGACCATGAACCGCGATGCCATCCGCGATCTGGCCGCGGGCGAGCTTGGCCTTGTCACCTCGCGCTATGCCTATGCCACCAGCCTTGCCGAGGCCGATGAGGCCGCGCGCACAATCGGCTATCCGCTGGTGATGAAGCCGGTGATGTCCTCATCGGGCAAGGGGCAGAGCAAGGTCGAGGGGCCGGATGGGCTGGCCGCGGCCTGGGACCATGCCGTCGCCAACATGCGCGGCGACCGGGCCCGGGTGATCTTGGAGGCCTTCATCGCCTTCGATTACGAGATCACCCTGCTCACCATCAGGCACCGGGGCGGGATCAGCTTCTACCCGCCGATCGGCCACCGCCAGGAACGCGGCGATTATCGCGAAAGCTGGCAGCCTGCCGCGATGAGTGCCGCCGCGCTCGCCCGCGCGCAGGAGATGGCAGCGCGCATCGTCACCGCGCTCGAGGGCAAGGGCCGCGGCTGGGGGCTTTACGGGGTCGAGTTCTTCGTCGCCCGCAACAGCGCAGGGGGCGAGGAGGTGATCTTCTCCGAGCTTTCGCCCCGCCCGCACGATACGGGCATGGTGACCCTGGCGAGCCAGGACCTGTCCGAGTTCGATCTCCACGCCCGCGCCATCCTCGGCCTGCCGGTGCCTGCCAGCATCACCGCGCGCCCGGCGGCGAGCGCCGTGATCCTGGCTGACCGGGACAGCGAGGCCTTCGCCTTCACCGGGATCGCCGAGGCGCTGGCCCTCGGCGACACCGATGTGCGCCTCTTCGGCAAGCCCGTCACCCGGCCCTGGCGCCGCATGGGGGTGGCGCTCGCCCGGGCCGAGAGCGCCGAGGCGGCGGTGAGCCTTGCCAAACAGGCCGCCGCTTGCGTGCGGATTGTCTATTCGCCTGCCAGCGACTAAGCGGCCCGGCCATGACCACCTATCCCAAGACCGCTGCGCTGATGCAGCGCGGCACCGATTTTCTCGGCTGCGACAGTGCGATCCTGTGCGGCGCGATGAGCTGGGTGTCCGAGCGCAACCTGGTTGCGGCGATGTCCAACGCCGGGGGCTTCGGCGTGATCGCCTGCGGGGCGATGAGCCCCGAACTGCTCGATGCCGAGATCGCCGCCACCCGCGCGCTGACCGAGCGGCCCTTTGGCGTCAACCTCATCACCATGCACCCGCAGCTGTTCGATCTCATCGCGGTTGCCCGCAAGCATGGGGTGAGCCACGTGGTGCTGGCCGGGGGGATCCCGCCCAAGGGCAGCATCGAGGCGATCAAGGCCGATGCCAGCGGCATCAAGGTGATCTGCTTTGCCCCCACGCTGGCGCTGGCGAAGAAGCTGTTGCGCTCGGGCGCCGATGCGCTTGTGATCGAGGGGATGGAGGCGGGCGGACATATCGGCCCGGTCTCCACCTCGGTGCTCGCCCAGGAAATCCTGCCCGAGCTTGGCGCCGATCACCTCGTCTTTGTCGCCGGGGGGATCGGCCGGGGCGAGGCGATCGCGAGCTATCTCGAGATGGGCGCCGCCGGGGTGCAGCTTGGCACCCGCTTTGCCTGCGCTGCCGAGAGCATTGCCCACCCGGCCTTCAAGCAGGCCTTCTTCCGCGCCAGCGCGCGCGATGCTGTGGCGAGCGTCCAGGTCGATCCGCGCCTGCCGGTGATCCCGGTGCGCGCGCTCAGGAACAAGGGCACCGAGGCCTTCACCGCCAAGCAGCGCGAGATCGCCGCGAGGCTCGATGCGGGCGAGATCGACATGGCCAGTGCCCAGCTCGAGGTCGAGCATTTCTGGGCCGGGGCGCTGCGCCGCGCGGTGATCGAGGGCGATGTCGAATATGGCAGCGTGATGGCCGGGCAATCGGTGGGCATGGTGACGCGCGAGGAGCCGGTGGCCGAGATCATCGCCGCGCTGATGGCCCAGTGCGAGGCGGCGCTGGCGAAGTAGCATGGCAGACCCGCTGATCCTCACTCTCGCCTGCCCCGACCAGCCCGGCATCACCGCGCGGGTCACCGGCTTTTTGTTCGAACGCGGCTGCAACATCCTCGATGCCCAGCAGTTCAATGATCGGGCCGAGGCAGGCGGGGCCGACCGCTTCTTCATGCGGGTGGTGTTCGATCCCGATGGCAGCGATGCCCGGGCACTGCGCGCCGAATTTGCCAGCCTTGCGCAAAGCCTGTCGATGGAATGGAAGATGGCGCGCCAGGGCCGCCCGCGGCGCACCATCATCATGGTCAGCAAGTTTGACCATTGCCTGGTTGACCTGCTCTACCGCTGGCGCACCGGGGAGCTGGCGATCGATCCCGTGGCGATCGTCTCGAACCACCCACGCGAGGCCGCGATCCGCATCGATATCGGCGCCATCCCCTTCCACCACATTCCGGTAAGCCCCGAAACCAAGCCCGAGGCCGAGGCAGCGCTGCGCGCGCTCGCGGCCGAGAGGGATGCCGAACTGGTGGTGCTGGCGCGTTACATGCAGGTGTTTTCCGATGCCCAGGCCGCGCATTTTGCCGGGCGCTGCATCAACATCCACCATTCCTTCCTGCCCGGCTTCAAGGGCGCGCGGCCCTATCACCAGGCGCATGCGCGCGGGGTGAAGATCATCGGCGCGACCGCGCATTTCGTCACCGCCGATCTCGACGAAGGCCCGATCATCCACCAGGATGTCGAGCGCATCACCCATGCCGATAGCCCGGCCGATCTGGTGCGCAAGGGCCGCGATATCGAGCGCCGGGTGCTGGCCGAGGCGGTGCGCCTGTTCGTCGAGGAACGGGTGCTGCTGAACGGTGCGCGCACGGTGGTGTTCAGGGGCTGATACCAAGGCGCGATGCGTCAGCATCCGGGCGCGCGGGTATAAGGCCAGCCGCAGGGGGCAAGGCCCATATGGAAGGGAGAGGGACATGATCAGAGCCGCCGCCGCACTCGCGCTCGCTGTGATAGCGCTACCAGCATCCGCCGGGGACCGGCCCTTCACCCCCGATTGCACGCGCATCGGGGCCTTTCTCGAACGGATGGTGGCCGATGGGCGCACCGTGGGCGCTGCGGCGCTCGTCTGGAAGGACGGGGCCGAGGCCTGCTTCGAAAAGGCAGGTGATGCCGATCGCGAGGCGGGCCGGCCCCTCGCGCGCGACACGCTGTTCCAGATCTATTCGATGACCAAACCCGTCACCGGAGTCGCGCTGATGCAGCTGTGGGAGGCGGGCAAGTTCGGGCTTGATGATCCGCTTGAATGGCACCTGCCCGAATATGCCGGGCTGAAAGTGCTGGCGGGAGAGAACCCCGATGGCTCCGCAATCCTGCGCGCGCCGGCCCGCAAGGTGACGATCCGCGATGTGCTGCGCCACACCGCGGGCTTCACCTATGGGCCGGGCGGAGCGCCGCAGAACGCCGCTGATCGGGTGTGGCAGCAGCTCCAGCCGCTCTCGCCAGACAAGACACTGGCCGCGTTCTCGCAGGCCATGGCCAAGGTGCCGCTGCTCCACGATCCCGGCACCCATTGGCACTACAGCGCCGGTGTGGACGTGCAGGCCAGGCTTGTCGAGGTGCTCTCGGGCCAGAGCTTTGACGATTACGTTGCGCAGCACATCTTCCAGCCGCTGGGGATGAAGGACAGCGGCTGGAAGCGCGGGCAAGCCGACCGGGTACGCCTTGCCCGCATTTACGAGGGCGCGCCCGGCGCGCTCGCCCCGTGGAGCGATGAACGTCTGCTCGAGGCCAATTTCATGGGCAAGCCGATGACGATGGGCGGCGCCGGGATCGTCACCACACTTGATGATTACATGCGCTTTGCCCGGATGCTGCTCGGCAAGGGCACACTCGATGGGGTGCGCATCCTCAAGCCCTCGACCGTCGCGCTGATGGCAACCGACCAACTCGACCCGCGCATCGGCAGCGAGAACCGCATGTGGCTGCCGAGCAAGGGCAGCGGCGGCTTTGGCTTCAACCTGTTCGTGCGCACTGCCGCACCGCAATCGCCGGAGGAAAACCGCGGCAGCGTCGGCGAATTCTTCTGGGATGGCTTTCCCTCGATGCTGTTCTGGGTCGATCCGGCGCAGGACATGGCGGTGATCCTTGCCACCCAGAAGGTGCCCTTCGACAATGACATGCACCGCGAATTTCGCGCCGCGGTCTATGGCGCGGATTACCTCGGCCCGGCGGGGGATTGACCGCGCCGGGGCGCAAGCGCGGCGCCCGGGGCAGGCGCACAGGGCATGCGGAAGGACTGGGCAGCGCTATCTGCGGGCGATTTTCTTGCCTGCCTCGAGCGCCTTGTCCTCGTTGGCGCGCTTGATGACATAGGCGCGGATGGCCTCGATCTCGGCCTTGGTGAGCGAGCCCTTGAAGCTCGCCATGCCGTTGTCCTTCAGGGCCCCGCCCTCGACCACCGCGGCCCAGGCCTCGGCGCTTTCGAGCGAGCCGGCGCGGCGCAGATCGGGAAGCACGGTCGATCCCACCGCGCCCGGCGCATGGCACACCGCGCAATAGCGGCCATACTTGGCCTGGCCGAGCGCGATCACTTCGGCAGAGGCCCTGCTCGGCGGCGGATCGAGCGGCAGTTCGGCGAGCGCCGGCTCGGGCGGCAGCTTGGCGGTGCCGCCGAGCTTGAAAACGAGCAGGCGGCTGATGTTGCGCACCGGCGCCTTGCGGCGGATGATGTCGCCATCGACGCTCAAGGCATAGGCCCCGCCCCAGCCGGCCAGCACCGCCACATATTGCTCGCCCCCCACGCTGTAGGTGATCGGCGGGGCGACCACCCCGGTCTGCGCGGCAAAGCTCCACAGCTTCTTGCCCGTGCCTGCGTCATAGGCATTGAACTCGCTGCCCGCAGTGCCCTGGAAGACCAGGCCCCCGCCGGTGGCCAGCAGGCCGCCGTTCCACGGCCCCGGATGCTCGACCGTCCAGCGCGGCTTCTGCGCCACCGGGTCCCATGCGACGAGCATCCCGCGCAAGGAGCCAGCCACCTGCCGGCGAAAGCCGCCATCGGGGGGCAGATCGCCCGCGCCCAGGTTGAAGCCGACATTGAAGCCGCGCGCCCGATCAGGCTTCCAGTTGGCTTCCGGGGCATACATCATCCCCGCCTCGAAGGCCGGGATATAGACCAGCCCCTCGCCCGGGTGGAACGCCATCGGGTGCCAATTGTGCCCGCCGAGCGCACCGGGCGTCACCAGTGCGGGCTTGCCGGTCTTGTCCACCCGCGTCTCAGGGTTTTCGATCGGGCGACCGGTTACAGGATCAATGCCGCTTGCCCAGTTGACCGTGACATAGGGCTTGGCGCTGATGAACTTTCCGGTCTCGCGGTCGATCACGTAGAAAAAGCCGTTCTTGGGCGCCTGCATCAGCACCTTGCGCAAGCGCCCGTCGATGGTGAGATCGGCAAGGATGATATGCTGCGTGGCGGTGAAATCCCAGGTCTCGCCCGGGGTGGTCTGATAGTGCCAGACATATTCGCCCGTCTTGGGCCGGATCGCAACGATGCTGGAAAGATAGAGATTGTCGCCTGCGCCCGTGCCATCCTTGCCGGGTGAGCGATAGGCCCGGTTCCAGGGCGAGCCATTGCCCACCCCGATATAGAGCAGGTCAAGCTCGGGATCATAGGCCATCGAATCCCACACCGTGCCCCCGCCGCCGATGGCATCGGAAGCGGCAAGTGCGTCCATGTTCCAGGTCTCGGCGGCCTTTTGCAGATAGGCCGGCGCCTCCTTGCCCTGCCCGCCCTCGGGCACAGTGAAGAACTGCCACAGGCGCTTGCCGGTCTCGGCATCATAGGCCGCAACAAAGCCGCGCACCCCGAACTCGGCCCCGCCATTGCCGATGATCACCTTGCCATCGATCACCCGCGGCGCGCCGGTGATGGTGTAGCTCTTGGTCTGATCGACCGTCACCGTCTCCCACACCACCTTGCCGCTGTTGCGATCGAGCGCCACCAGCCGCCCATCAAGCGTGCCGAGAAAGAGCTTGTCGCCCCAGGCGGCAAGGCCGCGGTTGACGACATCGCAGCAGGCCTTGACCGCGGTTTCGCCCGGCACCTTGGGGTCATAGCTCCACAGCGGCTTGCCGGTGACGGCATCGAAGGCCTTGACCTTGCTCCAGGCGGTGGTGAGGTAGAGCTTGCCATCGATCACCAGCGGGGTGGCCTCCTGCCCGCGCGCGGTGTCCATATCGGCATACCAGGCAAGGCCTAGCTGGCCCACATTCTCGCGGTTGATCTGATCGAGCGGGGCATAGCGCTGTTCGGAATAGGTGCGCCCGTGGCTGATCCAGTTGGCGCTGTCGCCATCGGCCCCCACCAGCATCGCCGCGGTGATCCCGCCCGCGGCGCTCTCATCACCAGCGCCGCCCAAGAGGCCGCTGCACGCGGCAAGCAAACCGCCCGCCAGCATCAGCGCGGCCGCGCCCGCGAAAGGTGCCCGTCTCATCGATCCCGCTCTCCCACATGTTTCGTTTTGCAACC
Organism: Erythrobacter cryptus DSM 12079; assembly: GCF_000422985.1. Taxonomy (GTDB): domain Bacteria; phylum Pseudomonadota; class Alphaproteobacteria; order Sphingomonadales; family Sphingomonadaceae; genus Erythrobacter; species Erythrobacter cryptus. The sequence continues at coordinate 2,961 of NZ_AUHC01000018.1, read as the reverse complement.
CATGTTGCCGAGTCATTGCCGGCTTGTCCATGCCCGCGCGCCGCGCCTATCAGAAGCGCGGGAGGCACGGCAGGAGAGCGTTTGATGTGCGAGGAAAGCAAGCTTCACCAATGGGCGCAGGCCGCGCTCAGCCGCCGCCAGTTCGGCGCGCTCACCGGCGCGGCGGCGCTGGCGGCCTGCGCGGCGGGCGAAAGCCAGGCCCAGCCGATCGCCGGGCTGGCCGAAAGCGCGGCCAGCCTTGCCACGCCCGATGGCACGCTGGACGGCTTTTTCGTCCATCCGGCAGAAGGGCGCCATCCGGGGGTGATCCTGTGGCCCGACATCGCCGGGCTGCGCGAGTCCAAGCGCAACATCGCCCGCCAGCTTGCTGCTCAGGGCTATGCCGTGCTGGTGGTCAACCCCTATTACCGCGACGTGGCGGGCGAGCAGTTTGCCGATTTTGCCGCCTTCATCGCTGATGGCGGCTTCCAGAAGGTCGGCCCTTGGCGCGCCAGGCTCGCCGCTGAGGCGATCATGCGCGATGCCGCGGCGATCGCAAGCTGGCTCGATGGGCAGCAGGGCGTTGACCCTGCCCGCGGGATCGGCACGCAGGGCTATTGCATGGGCGGCCCTTTCACCATCTGGAGCGCCGCCGCGGTGCCCGAGCGGATCAGGGCCGCGGCAAGCTTTCACGGCGGCGGCCTCGTGCGAAGCGATGCCGCAATGAGCCCGCACAAGCTGCTCGGCAAGGTCAAGGCCGAGCTGCTGATCGCGGTGGCGAAGGATGATGACGCCAAGGCGCCCGCCGACAAGACCACCTTTGCCGAGGCCGCCAGGGCTGCCGGGGTCAAGGCCGAGGTCAAGGTCTATCCCGCCAACCATGGCTGGATGGTCTCGGACAGCCCGGCCTTCGACGCGGCCGCCGCGGCCACGGGCGAGGCCGACCTCAAGGCGCTCTACGCCCGCGCGCTGTAGCGCTTCCGCACCGTGCCAGGCACCTGCTCGCCCCCTTGCGTGAGGGGGATCAGTGCGCCCTTGCTCTTTCGGTCGCAGCGCCGAAGCGCCCATGCTTGCGGTAGCGCAGCATCCACTTGTCGAGGAACAGGCCGAGCGGCCTTGGCGTGATGCCGAGATCGGCAAGCGTCAGCGCGCCTTCGGCCACGACATTGCCGGCCTTGAGCAGGTGCCACTGGTCGCGGCTCATCGGGGTGCCGGGCAGCGCGGCAAAGGCCGCTGCAAGGCCATCGGGCACGGCGAGGAAGCGCCGCTTGCGCCCCTGCGCGGCAGCAATCATCTGGTGGAGCTGCATCATGGTAAGCTGTTCGGGGCCGCCGAGTTCATAGGTCTTGCCGCCATGCTGTTCGGGATGTTCGAGCGCCACCGCCACCGCCTCGGCCACATCATCGGCATAGACCGGCTGCAGCCGCGCCTCGGGCCCAAACACCGGGAGCACCGGCAGGGCGGCGATCATCCCGGCAAAGAGGTTGATGAACTGGTCATCTGGCCCAAAGATCACCGAGGGGCGCAGCACCGTTGCATTGGGGAAGGCGGCGCGCACCCGCTCCTCGCCCAGCGCCTTGGCGCGGGCATAGGCGACGCGCGAAGCAGGATCGGCGCCGATCGCGCTCACATGCACCAGCGCGCTTACGCCGCGCTCCGCGGCGAGCCTGGCGATGGTGCCCGGGGCCTCGCCCATCAGCGCGTCGAGATCCCCGCCAAAGGCGCCGACGAGGTTGACGACATGGCTTGCCCCATCAAGCGCCTCGGCGACATGATCCGCGCGGGTGATGTCGCAGGGCAGGAACTGGAGTTGGCCGAGATTGGCCAGCGGCTTCAATCTGTGTGCCTTGTAGGGCGCGCGGCTGGCGAGCCGCAGCCTCGCGCCGCGTTCGAGCAGGCGCTGCGCGACATAGTGGCCAAGATAGCCGCTGCCGCCGAAGATCGTGACCAGCTGGCCGGAGAGGGGGGAATTGGTGGGCATGGCTCTGCGCTGCTGTTGGTGCAAAAGGGATGTATGTCGGGGGCGCTTTGCGTCAAGCCGCCCGCAGAGGCAAGCGCCGCGATGGGCGTGGGCGCGCGGGGGGCTTGATCGCCGGGACGGCAGTGCACGCAGGCGCGGATGGGCGTGGCGGGTCGGCGTGCCAGTGGCGGGGGCGGCGCGGCAGGAATAGCCCGGCATTGACAGCCCCCCACCAGCACGGCTAATGGCGCGCGCCTACCCAGCCTCCGGCAACGACGACCGGAAGCATCCGTGCCCAGATGGCGGAATTGGTAGACGCACCGTCTTCAGGTGGCGGCGGGGGTAACCCCGTGGAGGTTCGAGTCCTCTTCTGGGCACCATCTCCCTTTTCACCGCGGTCCGCGGCAAACCCCCAAATCACTGAAAACGAACCGGAAAACTAGGCATCTTGTCCGCGGCTGGTTGCAGCTGGTTGCGTGTTGCCGCAGTGATTTGGGGGCCAATTTGGGGGCCTTTTGGGGGCTCCTTTCCACCTCGACCTAGCGGGCGCCGAGCCTCTTCAATGAATCGAGCTCGTCGGACCACCACTGCATCATCTGCACCCGCTCGTCCCAATAGGCCGTGCGGTTGTAGGCGGTGACCTGCCCCCCGCTGGCTCCCTCGATTTGATGTAGAGTCTGCCCTGAGCGAAGGAGCAGATGAATGAGGAAGAGTCGTTTTTCCGAGGAGCAGATCATCGGTATGATCAAGGAGCAGGAGGCCGGACTGCCGACTGCCGAGGTTTGCCGCAAGCACGGGTTGAGCCCTGCGACCTTCTACAAACTGAAGGCCAAGTATGGCGGTATGGAGGTGTCGGATGCGCGGCGCCTGCGATTGCTTGAGGAGGAGAACAGCAAGCTCAAGCGGCTGCTGGCGGAGAGCGTGCTGGACAATGCGATCCTGAAGGATCTCTTGGGAAAAGTCTGACGACGCCAGGCCAGCGACGGGACGTGGCGCTCGGCGTGATGCGAGATTACCAGATC
>NZ_AUHC01000017.1 GCF_000422985.1 Erythrobacter cryptus DSM 12079 | reverse complement strand
GCTCACCGCGCGGCTCGTGCTGACCGCCGAGTATCTGGTCAGCGATCCGCTCGCTGGATGAGATGCGATGGGATCAGGATGGGCTGGCAATGGGCCGGAACGGGAGCCGCCGCCCGGACGGAGGCGGCGGATCATCAAGCTGCGACTGCGGAGTCGTCACGCCTGCTTCAGGCGGGCGATCCCGAGCAGTGTGTCCTTCAGCGTCTCGCTCACCGCGCGGCTGGCGCTGGCGGATGGGCCGACGCGCAAGGCCCCGGCGCGCCCGACGTAGTAGTGCCAGCCCTGCGGCGCCTTGGGATGGCTGCAGGTAAGCACAGTGTAGCGCTGCGTGGCGGCATCGGGGACGAGGCGCTCGCCCGAGGCGAGGAGAGCGGCGACCAGACGGTCGTGGAGCGTGGCCTTGGCCATGGCTCAGCCTTCCGCTTGCAAGCGATAGACCCGCCCGCGGGTCTCGTCCCGGTGCGAGGCCACGCCAAGGCCCAAGCGGCGCTTGAGCCCATGCGAGAGCGCGGCGCGCACCGTGTGCCTCTGCCATCCGAGTGCTGCTGCGATCTCGGCCACGCTGGCGCCCTCGGGTGCCTGCAGCATGGCGATGAGCGCGGCCTGCTTGGTGCCGTCGCGCTGGCGGCGCGGCGGCGGGGCAGGCGTGGCGACAGCCTCCTGCGAAGCGGGTGGTTCGGGCTCAGGATCGCAGATGTGGCAGCGCGTGGTGTGTGCAAGCTCGGTGCCAGCCAGATGGAGCCTGCGGCCTGCGCCGTTGCAGTGCGGGCATTGGGACTCCTCGTGCGCAGCGCCAGATCCTTGCGGGGCTGCAGCCTTGGCTCCCCCGGCGCTGCCGACGGCGGCAAGGCCTGCGGGCGTGATGTGAAGCAGGGTGGCGCGGCCGTCCTCGTCATTGCGCCAGAAAGTGTTGTGCTTGGCGCTGGCCTTGGTCCAGCTGCGGGTCACGGTCTCGGCGATGAGCCCGCGCCGCAGCAGGGCGGCAACGACCCGCCGGGCATTGGGTCCGCGCAGCGATCCGGGAAGCGGCAGGACATTGCCATCCGCGCGCTGGGCGGCGGCGCTCAGGACCATACGCTGGGTGTCGGAAACCGGCATGGGACTGCTCTGTGTCATGGTCATGCCTCGATCCCAAGGAAGCGGGCGATCTCGCGCAGCTGGTCGCGGACATGGGCAAGGCTGCCGACATGGCCCCAGTGCACGCTGTCGGGTTCGGCGTGGAAATGATCCTCGCTCAGCGCCTGCAGACGTTCGAGCAGCCTGTCGATTTCGAGCTTGTTGGCCATGAAGGCTTCGAGCGCTGCCTTGCTGTTGCGGCGGGCCTTCTCGGCGCGGGCCTCGTGGCGGGCGGTGGTGGTCAGGGTCATCTGCTTCCTCCGTTGGCGATGCATCCGGTAGAAGCGTGTTCGCTCTGTCCGCCCTGCTTATCAAGCGATTAAGCACATGATCTGAAACAATAATCCTGCCCCGCGCGGGTGGCTCGCGCGGGCCTTCCCGTCCCCCATCCCCATCGGAGATGACCCATGCCCAAACTGCGTGCCTATGGCGCGGATGCGACGCTCAAGATCGCCCGCGAGACGAGCTATGGCGTGATGCCGTCGAGCGGCTGGCGCAGCCTCGACTTCCGCTCGACCGACCTTGCCGCCACGCAACCGCTCGCCGCCGATCCGCTGCTCGGGCGCGGGCGCAATGCGCAGGATCCCTATCGCGGCCTCGTCACCGACGAGGGCCAGATCGACGTGCCGCTCGACCTGCGCGGCACAGGCTACTGGCTCACCGCCCTGTTCGGCCTGCCGACGACGAGCAGCGTGGCGGCAAGCGGATCGATCACCTTCGCCGCCAATCCCGCCGCCGGGCAGACGATCACGCTGAACGGCGTGGTCTGGACCTTCGTCACCGGCACGCCGGGGGCGCTGCAGACCCAGATCCAGGCGACCGTGACCCAGACCATCGACCAGCTGGTCACCAACCTCAACGCCTCGGCCAATCCCGAGGTCTCCAAATGCACCTACAGCCGCCCGCCGAGCACGCAGCGGCTCGAGATCGTCTTCGACACCACCGGCCCGAACGGCAACGGCTTCACCCTCGCGGCCTCGCACGCCACCCCTTCCGGCCCGCGGCTGACCGGCGGCGGGCACCTCCATGTCTGGCAGAGCGGGGCCGACGAGATCCCGAGCCACACGCTCGAAATCGGTCATCCGAAGCTCACCACCCCGGTGTTCTTCCGGCATCTCGGCACGGTGGCCGAGAGCATCGAGATCGAGCTTGGCCAGGAGGGCCCGGCCAATGCCCGGCTGCAGCTGGTGGCCCAGGGCGAGGAGCGCTCCGCCACCACCGTCGATGCCGCACCGGCCGCCTGGGCGCCGCGGCGCTTCGCCCAGGCGCGTGGCTACGTGCGTCGCGGCGGTTCGGCGCTGGCTGGGGTGACCGGCGGCGGGCTCACCTTCTCCAACAATCTCGAGCGGGTGCGGGTGATCCGCGAGGACGGGCGCATCGAGGCGGCCGATCCGACGCTGGCGACCGCCGAGGGCACGCTGGCGCTGCGCTTCGACGGGGCGACGCTGCTCGCCGAGGCGAGCGACGGCGATCCGGTCGCGCTCGAATATGGCCTGACCATGCCCGAGGGCTATGCCCTGCGCTTCGAGCTGCCGCGGGTGTTCCTGCCGCGCACCAAATATGCCGTCTCCGGCCCCGGTGGCATCGAGGCCCGCTTCGAGTGGCGCGCCGCCTTTGACGAGAGCGAGGACACCATGCTGCGCGTCCGCCTGCTCAACGATGTCGCCAGCTATGCCTGAGGAGGAGTGTTCCCGATGATCCGTCTCGACCTTGCCCGCGAGCCTGTCTGGCTCGATCTCGGCCACGGCGTGCGCCTGCTGGTAGCACCACTCACCACCGCGCTGATGGCCGCGGCCCGCAGCGATCCGGCGCTCGCCGCGCTCGGCGAGGATGCCTCAAGCGAGGCGCTTGCCGTTGCCATGGCCAAGGCGCTGGCGCGGCTCGCCGTGCGCGACTGGGAGGGCGTGGGCGATGCCAATGGCAATCCCTTGCCGCTCAGCGCCGAGGGCCTCGATGCGCTGCTCGACCTGCTGCCGTTCTTCGAGGCCTTCCAGCTCGGCTATGTGACGAAGGGTCTGCTGCTGGAGGAGGAAAAAAACGCCTCGCCGCCCTTGCCGAGTGGCACTTCGGCGGCGGGGAGCACTATTGCCGCGGCTGCCGCACCGCCTGCGGGCAGTGCCCTGCCGTCCTGAACCGCCCGCATACGCTCGAGGGCTGGCTGGTCTGGGATCTGGCGCAGCGCCTGTCCGGCCAGCTGCGCGCCGTGCCGGGCGCGGTCCTTGGCCTCGACCTCGCCGCGCAGATCAAGGCGCCGGGCGCGACCTGGCTCGACCATCGGCTGATCGAGCGGGGCGCAGGCGTCGCGGACGGCGGATTCGGGGCCGAGGTGCGCCGCGCGATGGACGCCCGCACCGATCATCTCGTCCGCGAAGGGCTGGCCCGGCGCTACGGCCAGCGCACGGTGTTCGAGCGCGGACTGCTCGACACGCTGCGCAAGCGCGAACTGGACGCCGTTGGCGCGAAGATCGCGGGCGAGACCGGCCTTGCCTACCACCCGGCCGCCACCGGCGAGAAGGTCGCCGGCGTCGTTCGCCAGCGGCTCGCGCTCGCCTCTGGCCGCTTCGCCATGATCGACGACGGGCTCGGCTTCAGCCTCGTGCCGTGGGCCAGCACGCTCGAACAGCAGCTCGGCCGTCAGGTCGCGGGCGTCGTCCGCGCTGGCGGCGGGATCGACTGGATACTCGGCCGCAAGCGCGGCCTCGGCCTCTAACGACAGGAGAACCCATGTCCGCGACCAAGATACTGTGGGGCCAGGTCATCACCGTGTTCCTGATCGTGCTTGCCGCAGTGTGGGGCGCGACTCAGTGGACCGCCGCCGCGCTCGCCTATCAGCCCGAGCTGGGACCGCCCTGGTTCATGCTCGGCGAGTGGCCCGTCTATCCTCCGCCCGCCTTCTTCTGGTGGTGGTTCTCGTTCGACGCCTACGCGCCGGACATCTTCAAGACCGGCGCGTTCATCGCCGCGTCGGGCGGGTTCGTGTCGATCGCGGTGGCCATCGGCATGTCGGTCTGGCGCGCGCGCGAGCTGAAGAATGCCGAGACCTACGGCTCGGCCCGCTGGGCGACCGAGCGGGAGGTGCGCGCAGCCGGGCTGCTGGGGGCGAACGGCGTGGTGCTCGGCAAGCTCGCCGCCGACTATCTGCGCCACGACGGCCCCGAGCATGTCCTGTGCTTCGCGCCGACGAGATCGGGCAAAGGCGTCGGCCTGGTCGTGCCATCGCTGCTGACCTGGCCGGCGTCGGCGATCGTCCACGACATCAAGGGCGAGAACTGGACACTGACCGCCGGCTTTCGCGCGCGGCACGGCCGGGTGCTGCTATTCGATCCGACGAACGCCACGTCCGCCGCCTACAATCCGCTGCTGGAGGTGCGGCGCGGCCAGTGGGAGGTGCGCGACGTGCAGAATGTCGCGGACGTGCTGGTCGATCCCGAAGGCAGCTTGGAGCGCCGAAACCACTGGGAGAAAACCTCACACTCGCTGCTGGTCGGAGCGATCCTGCACGTCCTCTATGCCGAGCCGGATAAGACCCTTGCCGGCGTTGCGGGATGCTTGTCGGACCCGTCGCGGACGATCGAGCAGACGCTGGCGGCGATGATGGCCACGCCGCACCTTGGCGAAGCAGGGGTGCATCCGGTCGTCGCCAGCGCCGCGCGCGAACTGCTGAACAAGTCGGACAACGAACGGTCGGGCGTGCTCAGCACCGCCATGTCGTTCCTCGGCCTGTATCGCGATCCCGTCGTCGCGCAGGTCACGCGCGCCTGCCAGTGGCGCATATCGGATCTGGTCGAGGGCGAACGGCCGGCGACGCTCTATCTGGTCGTGCCGCCCAGCGACATCTCGCGGACCAAGCCGCTGATTCGCCTCATCCTCAACCAGATCGGGCGCCGGCTGACCGAGGAGCTGACGCCCAAGCGGAACCGGCATCGCGTGCTGTTGATGCTCGACGAGTTTCCTGCGCTCGGCCGGCTCGACTTCTTCGAGTCCGCCCTGGCCTTCATGGCCGGATACGGACTCAAGGCATTCCTGATCGCGCAGAGCCTCAACCAGATCGAGAAGGCTTACGGGCCAAACAACGCGATCCTCGACAACTGCCATGTGCGAGTCAGCTTCGCCACGAATGACGAGCGCACCGCGAAGCGCGTGTCGGACGCGCTCGGCACCGCGACCGAGATGCGGGCGATGAAGAACTATGCCGGACATCGGCTGTCGCCGTGGCTCGGGCATCTGATGGTGTCTCGATCGGAGACCGCCCGCCAACTCCTCACGCCGGGCGAGGTGATGCAACTCCCGCCGGACGACGAGATTGTGATGGTCGCGGGCGTCCATCCGATCCGCGCGAAGAAGGCCCGCTACTTCCGCGACCCCCGGTTCGCCGAGCGAATCATGGACGCGCCGAAGCCGGCGAGCAGCACGCCCCGGCCCGACGATTGGACCGGCCGCGCGGCCGTCGCCAATCCGGCCGACGTGGCGCGGATCGTGCGCGCCCAGGAGGACGCCGCCAATGGCGGGCTGCGCCGCGAGCCCGAGTTGCCGGAGCATGTCGCCATCGCGCCGGAGACGCCGGCCCCGCCGAGCCAGGAGTTTGCGATCGTCGATGACGAGCCCGACGACGCTGCGCGGCAGGCGGCGGTGCGGCGGCGGATGCAGGGACTTGCGCGGCAGGCCTCACTCGACCCCGGCGACAGCATCGAGCTTTAGGAGACCGCGATGCGCGTGCGGCTTAATGTGTATTTCCCGCCAGCGCTCGCCAAGCAGGTTGACGAGCTGGCGATCCGGCGACGCATCTCGCGCTCGGCGATCGTGGAGGCGGCGGTCGCGTCCTATCTGTCGCCGGACGGCGCCGATCGGATGGAGGCGGCGTTCGCGCGCCGGCTCGATCGGCTTTCGCGACAGGTGCAGCGGCTGGAGCGCAACACGGGCCTCTCGACCGAGGCGCTGGCGCTGTTCGTCCGCTTCTGGCTGTCCGTGACCCCGCCGCTCCCCGACGAAGACCAGGCCGCCGCTCAGGTGAAAGGGCGGAAGCGCTATGAGGGCTTCATCGAGACGCTCGGCCGGCGCTACGCGAGCGGCAAGAGCCTGCTCGATGAAATCCCCGAAGATGTCTGGCCGAAGTCGCCGACCGATTCGGAGTGAACGCGCTCCGACCGGCCGCGCCACGGGAAGTCCGATCCGCACCCCGCAAGTATCTGCCGCCGCCTCTACTACGCTCCAAGCTATCTGTTGCAGCGTCCCGGTTTCTGCGTCTCTTGATGTGCCCCGACAGCCGGGCGGCGGTTCGCCCGGTCCACTTGAGGGGCCAGCGCCTTGACCGTCCGTCCGATCCGATCCGAGGCCAAGACGCGCGGGGCGCGAATGCTCCGCACGGCGCTCGGGCCGTCGATCGCGTCCTGGCTCGACGACCCCGCCGTGATCGAAGTGATGCTGAACCCGGACGGGCGGCTGTGGCTCGACCGCCTTGGCGAAGGCATCAGCGACACCGGCGAGCTGCTGAGCGCCGCCGACGGCGAGCGCATCGTCCGCCTGGTCGCACATCATGTCGGCGTCGAGGTTCATGCCCGAAGCCCGCGGGTCTCCGCCGAGTTGCCGGATGGGGGCGAGCGGTTCGAGGGTCTGCTGCCGCCCGTCGTCGCTGCGCCGGCCTTTGCAATCCGCAAGCCCGCCGTCGCGGTGTTCACACTCGACGATTACGCGACCGCCGGGATCATGTCATCGGCCGAGGCGGCGGCATTGCGCGAAGGCGTCGTCGACCGCGCCAACATCCTCGTCGCCGGCGGCACCGGGAGCGGCAAGACCACGCTGGTCAATGCGCTGCTCGCCGAAGTGGCAAAGACCGCCGACCGCATCGTCCTGATCGAAGACACACGCGAGCCGCAATGCGCAGCGCCGAATCTCGTCGCCATGCGGACCAAGGATGGCGTCGTCTCGCTGTCCGATCTCGTGCGGTCCTCGCTACGCCTGCGCCCCGACCGCATCCCGATCGGCGAGGTGCGCGGCGCCGAGGCGCTCGACCTCCTCAAAGCCTGGGGGACAGGACACCCCGGCGGCGTCGGCACCATCCACGCCGGCACCGCACTCGGGGCACTGCGCCGCATGGAGCAGCTCATTCAGGAGGCCGTGGTGACGGTCCCACGTGCGCTGCTGGCCGAGACCATCGACCTGATCGCCGTGCTGGTCCGCGACGGGCACGGCCGCCGCCTCACCGAGCTGGCCCGCGTCGAAGGGCTCGACCCCGCCACAGGCAACTACCGCCTCGCGCCGATTTCCACACCCCAGCCCGGAGACCTGTAATGACCAAGAACACCAAGCCTATCCTACTCGCCAAGCCCGTCGCGGACGCCAAGCGCCGCCTACTCGGGGGCACCATGCTCGACCGCCTCGGGCATGTCGGCGTCACCGCCACCGGGCTGCTCTATGCGGTGCCCGCGCACGCCGGCGGATCGTCGATGCCGTGGGAAGCGCCGCTCCAGTCGATCCTCGAAAGCATCGAGGGGCCGGTGGCCAAGATCGTCGCCGTCATCATCATCATCGTGACCGGCCTGACTCTGGCGTTCGGCGATACGTCGGGCGGCTTCCGCCGGTTGATCCAGATCGTGTTCGGCCTTTCCATCGCGTTCGCGGCGTCGAGCTTCTTCCTGTCCTTCTTCTCGTTCGGCGGCGGAGCGCTGATCGCGTGACCAGCCCGGCCGATCACGTCGAGCCGATCGCAGGCTATTTCGCGCCAGTCCACCGGGCGCTGACGGAGCCGATATTGCTGGGCGGCGCCCCGCGGGCGCTTGCCATCGTCAACGGCACGCTGGCGGGCGCGATCGGCCTCGGCCTGCGTCTCTGGATCGCCGGCCTCGTCATCTGGGCGATCGGCCACGCCCTTGCCGTTTGGGCCGCGCGCCGCGACCCGCAATTCGTGGACGTGGCCCGCCGCCACCTCCGCTACCCGACGTGGATGCAGCCATGATGAGCTTGCGCGAATACCGCAGCAAGGCGGCTACGCTCGCCGACTTCCTGCCCTGGGCCGCGCTGGTCGGCGAAGGCGTCGTTCTCAACAAGGACGGCTCGTTCCAGCGCACCGCGCGCTTCCGCGGTCCCGATCTCGACAGCGCCACGCCCGCCGAGCTAGTCTCGGTCACGGCACGGCTCAACAATTCGCTGCGCCGGCTCGGGTCTGGCTGGGCGGTCTTCGTCGAGGCGCAGCGCACGCCCGCGCTCGACTATCCCGAAGCAGCGTTCCCCGATCCCGTTTCCGCCTTGGTGGACATGGAACGGCGCGAGCAGTTCCGCGAGGAGGGCGCGCACTTCGAGAGCCGCTACTTCCTCACCCTCCTTTGGATGCCGCCGGCCGAGGAAGCCGCGCGCGCCGAGGGCTGGCTTTACGAAGGCCGCTCGACCACCGGCGTCGATCCCTGGGAGTTGCTGGCCGGCTTCCGCGACCGAAGCGACCGCGTGCTCAATCTGGTCGAAGGCTTCGTGCCCGAGGTGCGCTGGCTCGATGACGCCGAGACGCTGACCTACTTGCACAGCACGATCTCGACCCGTCGTCAGCGCGTCCGTGTGCCCGAGACCCCGATGCACCTCGACGCGCTGCTCGCCGACGAGCCGCTAACCGGCGGACTGGAGCCGCGCCTGGGCGAACATCACCTGCGCACGCTCACCATCGTCGGGTTCCCGAGCGTCACATTCCCCGGCTTGCTCGACGAGCTGAACCGGCTCGCCTTCGAATATCGCTGGTCCACCCGCGCGATCATGCTCGACAAGACCGACGCAACCAAGCTGCTGACTCGCATCCGACGCCAGTGGTTCGCCAAGCGCAAGTCCGTCGCCGCCATCTTGAAGGAGGTGATGACCAACGAGGCGAGCACGCTGCTCGACAGCGACGCCTCGAATAAGGCGGCCGACGCCGACATCGCCCTGCAGGAGTTGGGCGCCGACTATGCCGGCATGGCCTACGTCACCGCGACGGTGACTGTTTGGGACCGCGATCCCGCCATCGCCGCCGAGAAGCTGCGGCTGGTCGAGAAGATCATCCAGGGCCGCGATCTCACCGTGATTCCCGAGGGCATGAACGCGATCGAGGCATGGCTGGGGAGCCTTCCCGGTCACACCTACGCCAACGTCCGGCAACCCCCGATTTCCACCATCAATCTCGCCCACCTGATCCCCCTGTCAGCAGTATGGGCGGGGCCGGAACGGGACGAGCACTTCAGTGCAGCCCCCTTGCTCTACGCAAGAACCGAAGGCTCGACCCCGTTCCGGTTTTCCCTTCACGTCGGCGATGTCGGCCACACGCTGATCGTCGGCCCGACCGGCGCCGGCAAGTCGGTGCTGCTCGCGCTCATGGCGATGCAGTTCCGTCGCTACGAGAACAGCCAAGTCTTCGCCTTCGATTTCGGCGGGAGCATTCGCGCCGCCGCGATCGGCATGGGCGGCGACTGGCAGGATCTCGGCGGGATGCTCGCCGACGAGGCCGGCGACGGCGTGCAGCTCCAGCCGCTTGCGCGCATCGACGATCCGGCCGAGCGCGCCTGGGCGGCCGACTGGCTGGCGGCGATCCTCGCCAGCGAAGGCGTTGCGGTTGATCCGCAGGCCAAAGAGCATCTGTGGTCGGCGCTCGGATCGCTGGCCTCGGCCCCGGCTTCAGAACGGACGCTGACCGGGCTCGCGGTCCTGTTGCAGAGCCAACAGCTCAAGCAGGCGCTCGCGCCATACTGCATCGGCGGGACGTGGGGCCGGCTGCTCGACGCCGAGGCCGAGCGCATCGGCGAGGCCGACGTGCAGGCGTTCGAGACCGAGGGTCTGGTCGGTGCCGGTTCGGCCGCCGCGGTCCTGTCATACCTATTCCATCGCATCGGCGATCGGCTCGACGGCTCGCCCACGCTCATCATTATCGATGAGGGCTGGCTGGTGCTCGACAGCCCCGACTTCGCCGCGCAGCTCCGCGAATGGCTGAAAACCCTGCGCAAGAAGAACGCGAGCGTCGTCTTCGCCACGCAGAGCCTCGCCGACATCGAGACGAGCGACATCGCGCCCGCGATCATTGAGAGCTGCCCGACGCGCATCTTCCTGCCGAACGAGCGGGCCGCTGAGCCGCAGATCGCGGCCATCTATGAGCGGTTCGGGCTCAATGCCCGACAGATCGAAATCCTGAGCCGCGCCACGCCCAAGCGCGACTATTACTGCCAAAGCCGGCGCGGAAACCGTCTGTTCGAGTTGGGGCTGGGCGAGGTTGCGCTGGCGTTCGCCGCGGCCTCGGCCAAGACCGATCAGCTCGCCATCGCCGACATCATCGCCGCGCACGGCCAGTCCGGCTTCGCCGCCGAGTGGCTGCGGCGTCGCGGCTGCGCGTGGGCGGTCGAACTTCTTCCCGAACCCCAACCCGATCCGCTGGCCGGCCACCGGGAAGATACCGGCCAGCTTCCCCTTGCCTTGAAGGACACGACCCCATGAAGCCCTCCATCCTGCGCCGCGCCGTCCTGGCCGGCGCCATCGCCACGTCGAGCATGATCGGCATCACCGTTGCGACGCCCGCGCACGCGCAGTTCGGCGGCATCGTCTATGACCCGACTAACTATGCGCAGAACGTGCTGACGGCGGCCCGGTCGCTCCAGCAGATCAACAACCAGATTCAGCAAATCCAGAACCAGGCGACGAGCCTGCTTAACGAAGCGCGCAATCTGACCTCGCTGCCCTTTAGCCAGCTCCAGCAGCTCCAGAACCAATTCCAGCGGACGCAGCAGCTTCTCTCCGAGGCGCAGCGCATCGCCTACGATGTGCAGTCGATCGACCAGGCGTTCTCGCAGCGCTACCGCGGCACCAACCTCAGCGGCTCCGATAAGTCGCTCGTCGCCGACGCGCGCAGCCGCTGGGAGGCCAGCGTCGGCGCGTTCGAGGACGCCTTGAAGGTGCAGGCCGGCGTCGTCGGCAACCTCGACGGATCGCGCGCCTCGCTCGATCGGCTCGTCACGGCCAGCCAGTCGGCCGACGGGGCGCTGCAAGCGGCACAGGCCGGCAACCAGCTCATCGCGCTTCAGTCACAGCAACTCGCCGACCTTACCGCGCTCGTTGCCGCGCAGGGCCGGGCACAGTCGCTCGACATGGCGCAGCGCGCCGCCGCGCAGGCCCAGGCCCGCGAGCAACTCAGGCGGTTCCTCACCCCGCGCACCGGATACCAGCCCGGCAACGCACGGATGTTCCGAGACTGATCGCCGTGGATACCAAGCTTCTCGCCCGCCTCGGCGCGATCGTCTTCGTCGCCATCGCCATCACGATGACCGCGATCGAAATGGCGCGCGCGCCGGAACCGCCGCGCGAGGAGCCCCCGGCCATTGCCGACATCTCCGCGTCAACCGATCCGCTGCTGATCGAGCTGCGTCGCTGCCAATCGCTTGGGCAAGCCGGCGCCAGCGATCCCGATTGCCTGCGCGCCTGGGCGGAGAACCGTCGCCGCTTCCTCGCGCTCGGTGCGCGTCCCGCCGCCCGCATCGCCGATGGGGCCACTCCGCAGGAGAACTGACATGGGCGGCACCGGCGTCGTCGATCGTTTCTTGGATGTCTTCACCCGCTACATCGACAGCGGGTTCGGCCTGCTCGGCGGCGAAGTGGCGTTCATCGCCACCACGCTGATCGTCATCGACGTGACGCTGGCGGCTTTGTTCTGGAGCTGGGGCGCGGAAGACGACATCCTGGCGCGCCTCATCAAGAAGACGCTCTTCGTCGGCGTCTTCGCCTACATCATCGGCAACTGGAACAGCCTGGCGCGTATCGTCTTCGAGAGCTTCGCCGGGCTTGGCCTAAAGGCGTCTGGAACCGGGTTCACCGCCGCCGAGCTGCTACAGCCGGGCCGCGTCGCACAGGTCGGACTTGAAGCCGGCCAGCCGATCATCGAGTCCATCTCCGACCTCATGGGCTGGGTCTCGTTCTTCGAGAATTTCATCCAGATCGCCGTGCTGCTGTTCGCCTGGGCGCTGGTTATCCTTGCCTTCTTCATTCTCGCCATCCAGCTCTTCATCACCCTGATCGAGTTCAAGCTGGCGACACTCGCCGGGTTCGTGCTCATCCCGTTCGGCCTGTTCGGCAAAACCGCCTTCATGGCCGAGCGCGTGCTCGGGTTGGTCATCTCGTCCGGCGTCAAGGTGCTGGTTCTGGCGGTGATCGTAGGCATCGGTTCAACGTTGTTCGACGAGTTCCGAGCCGGCTTTGGCGGCGCACAGCCGAGCATCGAAGACGCAATGGCCGTCGCGCTCGCTTCGCTCTGTCTGCTTGGCCTCGGCATCTTCGGCCCATCCATCGCCAATGGTATCGTTTCCGGCGGCCCAGCGCTTGGCGCAGGCGCCGCGGCCGGCACCGTGCTTGCGGCCGGCGGCGCACTGGTTGGCGGAGCCGCCGCCGCTCGGCTCGGTGCTGGCGCGGCGGCCGGTGCGGCGGCTGGCGCAGCACGCGGCTCCGCCTTCGCCAGCGGCGCAGCGAAGAGCGCTTATGCCCTCGGCTCGGCCGGCAAAGCCGGCGCGGCCGCAGTTGCAGGCGGGACGGCCGGCGTCGGCCGCGCGGTTGCCGGCGCCGCCATGTCACCGCTGCGCAAGGCGGCCGCATCGCTCAAGGACAGCTATCGCTCCGGCGGCCGCGCCGCCATTACCGCGACCGGCGGCACGATTTCGGGCGGTTCGACTCCCGCGCCGGACAGCGGCGGCTCACCTGCCTGGGCGGCCGCCATGAAGCGCCGCCAGACCATGACCCACGGCGCGACCATCGCCGCCCATACGCTCCGATCCGGCGACGGTGGGGGCAGCGGCGCGTCCGTCGATCTCAGCCAGAAGGACTGACCTGCCATGTTCCGACGACCCTCGATCCGCTACGGCCAGACGCCCGAACCGACGACGCCATACCAGCGCGCCGCGCAAGCCTGGGACGACCGCATCGGCTCGGCCCGTGTTCAGGCCAAGAACTGGCGGCTCGCCTTCTTCGGAACGCTCGCGCTGTCTGGCGGCCTGGCCGCCGGCCTCGTCTGGCAATCGGCGCGCGGCCATATCGTGCCGTGGGTGGTGCAGGTCGATCGGCTCGGCGAGGCGCAGGCGGTCGCGCCGGCCGAAGCCGGCTACCGCCCGACCGATCCGCAGATCGCGTTTCATCTCGCCCGCTTCATCGAGCAGGTCCGGAGCATCCCGGCCGATCCGGTCATCGTCCGCCAGAACTGGCTTCGAGCCTATGACTTCACAACCGATCGCGGCGCGCTAGCGCTCAACGACTATGCGCGCGCCAACGACCCGTTCACGCAGGTCGGCAAGGTGCAGGTTGCGGTGGACGTGTCGAGCGTCATCCGCGCGTCGCCCGACAGCTTCCGCGTCGCTTGGACAGAGCGCCGCTATCAGGACGGCAGCCTAACCGCGACCGAGCGCTGGTCGGCGATCCTCACCGTCGTCGTGCAGCCGCCGCGCACGCCTGACGCCCTGCGCAAGAACCCGCTCGGTGTCTTCGTCAACGCCCTCAACTGGTCAAAGGAGCTGTCGCAATGACACGCATGTCCCGCCGCCATGCCGCCAGCGCGGCAATGCTGCTTTCCGCATCCGCGCTTGCCGGCTGCGCCACCACAACGGCGAAGCCGCCTTCCATCGCCTATGACGATCCGCCGCCCACCATCGCGGCGACGCCCGCGCCGGCGCCGTCACGGCCCATCGAGGTTGTTACTATTCCCGAACCGCTGCCTCTGCCTGGACAATTAAAGCCGGTGGTAGAGGCCGCGTCATCGACCGAGCCTGCCGATCCGCGCCGCCGGGTCGGGGCGGCCAACGCCGCCGCGCGCGTGCAGCCCATGCGCGACGGCTTCATCAACGCGATCCAGCAATATCCTTGGTCGGAGGGCGCGCTCTATCAGGTCTATGCCGCGCCCGGCCAGGTGACGGACATCGCCTTGCAGGAAGGCGAGCAGCTCGTGGGGCCGGGGCCGGTCGCGGCGGGCGATACCGTGCGCTGGATCATCGGCGACACTATTAGCGGCAGCGGCCCCACGGCGCGCGTGCATATCATGGTGAAGCCCACCCGGCCCGACCTTGCCACCAACCTCGTCATCAACACCGACCGCCGCACTTACCATCTTGAGCTGCGGGCGACGGCCTCGACCTATATGGCGTCGGTGTCCTGGACCTATCCGCAGGACCAGCTCATCGCGCTGCGCGGCGCCAATGCCGCCGCCGCAGCCGCCGCGCCGGTTGCGGCCGGTGTGGACGTAACGGCGCTGAGCTTCCGCTACCGCATCGAGGGCGACCGCGCGCCGTGGCGTCCGGTCCGAGCGTTTGATGACGGCCGGCAGGTGTTCATCGAGTTTCCCGCTGGGATTTCGCAAGGCGAGATGCCGCCGCTGTTCGTGACCGGCGCGGCCGGCGACGCCGAGTTGGTCAATTACCGCGTGCAGGGCCGCTACATGGCGGTCGATCACCTGTTCGCCGCCGCCGAGCTGCGCCTGGGCGACCGCCGCAGCGAGCAGCGCGTTCGCATCGTGCGCGACGATGGACGGCGGGGGCGGCCGTGAGCGATCCGATCGACACACCGACCGTAGAGCCGGCCGGGCCGCGTTCCGATCCCCAAGCCTTCCAGCTTCGGGGCGATCCGCCGCGCGTCATGCGCCTCTCGCGCAAGGCGCTTGCCGTCGTTGGCGTCGCCGCTGGCCTCGGCATCGGCGGCTCGCTGATCTACGCGCTCAAGCCGCCCGGCGATCGGCAGGCCGAGGAACTCTACAACACCGAGAACCGCTCGACCGCCGAGACCATCACGTCCGGGCCGCGCGACTATGCGCAGGCGCCCCGGCTGGGTCCGCCGCTCCCAGGCGACCTTGGCGGCCCGATCGTATCGGCCCAGCAGCGCGGCGAGAACGTGCCGGTGCCGCCGGTCGGCGCGCAGCCGGGGGAGCCCGATCCGCGCGCGCAGGCGGCTGAGGCCGCGCGCCAGCGCGCGCAACAGGAGCGCGACGCCGCCCGTATGAGCGGCGTGTTCCTCGGCGGCAACTCGGCCAATGCTGGCGGAGCTGCCGCCGCGCCGACGCTGGCGCTGCCCGATCCGGCCGCCCGACAGCCGCAGCAGGCGACAGCGGCGCAGGGCGACCCGCCCACCAAGCGCGCCTTCATGGCGCAGACGTCCAACCAGCGCACGGTCAGCGTCGAGCGGTTAGTTGCGCCGGCATCGCCCAACATCGTGCAGGCCGGCGCCGTCATCCCGGCCGCGCTCATCACCGGCATCCGTTCCGACCTGCCCGGCCAGATCACCGCCCAGGTGACGACCAACGTCTATGACAGCCCCACCGGCCGCATCCTGCTGATTCCGCAGGGTGCGCGGCTGATTGGCGAATATGACAGCGAGGTCGCCGCCGGGCAGACCCGCGTGCTGCTTGCCTGGGATCGCCTCATCATGCCGGATGGGCGCTCGATCGTTCTCGAGCGCCAGCCCGGCGCGGACGGATCGGGCTTCGCGGGGCTACAGGACCGCGTGAACCAGCATTGGGGCAATCTGCTCAAAGCTGCTGCGGTTTCGACGCTGCTCGGCGTGGGCGCCGAGCTGAGCGTGGATAGTGAGGATGCCCTGACCCGCGCTCTGCGTCGGGGATCGCAGGACACCATCAACCAGACCGGGCAGCAGATCGTGCGTCGCCAACTCAATGTGCAACCGACGCTCACCATCCGGCCTGGGCATCCGCTGCGTGTGGTCATCACGCGCGATCTGGTACTTGAACCCATCGGAGGAACGCGATGACGAAGTTGAAGCTCGGGCCGCTCGCCGACGACCGGCCGGTAAAGCTCACCGTAGAGCTGCCTGCGACCGTGCACCGCGATCTTGCCGCCTATGCCGCCGCTCTGGCGGCAGAGACTGGCGGCGAGGCCGTGACGCCGGAGAAGCTGGTCGCGCCGATGCTTGTGCGTTTCATGGCGAGCGACCGAGGCTTTGCGCGCGGACGGCGCAGCGCGAAGGGCTAATCGTCCCGCGAGGATCAGTTGCCGAGGAAGCGCTTCCGACGTTCCTGCGCATCGACCTTGATGATTGCTTCCTCCGCTGTGGCACATTCTTCGCCACGCACAGATCCATCGCGGCATCCGGCGACGACCTGACGGGCCTCGTCGATATGAGCCACGAAATACTGCGTGCCGCGCGCCTCGCCTGTTACGGGCGGCGCCGGCGATGCAACAGCAATAGTATCGGCTTGCTGCGGTGGCGCGATCACCGGCCGCAAGACGAAACCTCCTGCGAACCCGATAGCCAAGGTAACTAGCACGATGATGATTGTCTTGCCTGGCAACACGGTGATTACTCCCGAGAGATGTATGCGTAACTTACTGGAATTGCTGCACCAAATCAAAAGAGAGCGCATAGCGCGTCTTGATAAATCCAAGGAATCGCCGGAGCGCGGGGTTGCGGTTGTCATCGCGCCAATAGCCCGAATAGCCAAGCAGCGCCGGCCCTTGTTCCCCGTGGATCGGGCGATACACCACGTCGGGATAACGTGCCCCCGTTGCACCCTCACAAACGATGGTCACTCCGCGGCCCCCGCCTAATACGCTTAGGATCGTCTCGCGGCTCGACTGGTGCATTCGAATGTCCGGCTTAGAGGCTGACGCCGGCAATCTGCCAAGCAGCATGTCGCGGATTTCGGAGCCGGGGTCGGCTGCGGGCAGCAGAAATCGCTCGTTCCGCAGGTCTGTCCAATGAACTACTTCGCGTTCGGCCAAAGGACTAGATGCCGGGAGCGCGACAAGCACCCGCTCGCTCCACAACGCCTCGCAGCGAAAGCCATCGTGGCTAAGTGCACCCATCAAAATCGCAATGTCGATCTCGCTGGTATCCAACCCGGCGAGCAGGACGTTGCGGTCCGCCTCAACACATTCGACTTCCACAGCAGGATGCGCTTGGCTCCAGTTCATCATTGTCGCCCGAAGGTGGCCCGCTGAAACTGAGCTATTGTGTCCCAACCGGAGACCACCAGCGCGGCCCTGACCAGCAGCGCGCATCATCGCTACAAGCTTGTCCGCGTTCACCACGATTGACCTCGCGCCTCGCAGAAAGGTGTTGCCTGCAAGCGTTGTCGTGACGCCCGCGCGCGATCGCTCGAATATGGGCGTGCCGACGGCGCGCTCCAATTTGAGAATGTTACGACTAAGCGTGGATTGCTCGATGTCTAAAGCACGTGCAGCGCGGTAGAAGCTGCCGTGATCCGCAGCCGCAATGGCGTAGCGAAGTTGGCGGATGTCAAATGGCATCGGGAGCGCGACTCACAACCGCTACAGAGCTTCGCGGCCTGGGAGCGCGGACGGCTGGGTAACTCTATGCGCGGGATCGCGATAAGCCAGCAGTCGCAAAGCATTGAAGACGACCAACAAGGTCGACCCTTCGTGCATCGCCACCGCTGGTCCAATGCCAAGCCCGAAGATTGTGGCTGGCACGAGGATTGCGACAACGCCCAGGCTGACGAAGACATTCTGGCGTATGATCGACCGCGTGCTGCGGCTCAGACCGACAGCGAACGGTAGATGCCATAGATCGTCGGCCATGAGCGCGACGTCGGCTGTCTCAAGCGCGACGTCCGATCCGGCGGCGCCCATCGCTATGCCTACCGTCGCCGTCGCCAAAGCGGGTGCGTCGTTCACACCGTCGCCAACCATCGCGACCTTGGCATCGGCGCGCAGCTTCTTGATGGCGTCGACCTTGTTCTCTGGCAGGAGATCGCCCCAGGCTTCGTCGAGCCCTACGTCCTTGGCGATTGCTTCGGCGGCAAGCTGGTGATCGCCGGAAATCATGATCATGCGCCGGATGCCGATTGCGCGCAGCCGTTCGAGAGCTTCCCGCGCTCCCTGTCGTGGCGTGTCGAGCAACCCGATGACGCCGAGATCCCGCTCGCCGTGGCGGACGATCATGATCGTCTGCCCGGTCTCCCGGAGCGGCGACAGGATGTCGCGCACGTCCTGCGAGAGAGGCGCGATGCCGTCGGTGCCGAACATCTCGGCCTTGCCGATGAGGACTTCTCGTCCATCGACAACGGCCGAGACGCCGCGACCTGTGAGGCTCTTCAGGTTCTCCGCGTGGGGAACTTGACGCGCGCCGATATGCTCGCGCCCATCTCGCGCGATTGCCTGCGCAAGTGGATGATCGCTCAGCGATTCGACCGCCACCGCGACGGCCATCATGTCCTCCTTGGACACGCCGGGGGCAGTGATGACCTGCTGGATGCGCGGCTTGCCTTTGGTGAGCGTGCCGGTCTTGTCGAAGGCGATCGCATCAAGCGAGCCAAGCAGCTCAAGCGGGGCGCCCCCTTTGATCAGCACGCCGCCCCGCGCCGCTCGCGCGACGCCTGAGAGGACGGCGCTCGGCGTAGCGATGGCGAGTGCACAGGGGCTCGCGGCGACCAGCACCGCCATCGCGCGATAGAAGCTGTCGCGGAACGGTTCATCCACGACCACCCATGCGAACAGCAGGACGAAAGCGAGCGTCAGGACGGCCGGCACGAAGACGCGCTCGAACCTGTCGGTGAACCGCTGCGTCGGCGATTTCTGAGTTTCCGCCTCGCTGACGAGCTTAACCACCTTGGCGAGCGTGCTTTCGGTGGACAGCCGCGTCACCTCGATCTCGATGAGGCCGCTGCCGTTGATTGTGCCGGCGAACACCCGATGCGCCGCATCGACCCGATCGGGGTTGGCGCGTGCGGCGGCGTCATCCATGACGGGTCGCTTATCGACGGGCATGCTTTCGCCCGTCACCGGAGCCTGGTCGATGGCTGTTGTGCCCTTGACGACGAAGCCGTCCGCCGCGACCCGCTCATCGGGTTTCACAACGACGATCTCCCCGATTTTCAAGTCTTCGACCGGAACCTCGCTCGTGCCGCCGTCCGCTCGACGGACCGTGGCGCGCCGTGGCGCCAGCTCGGCGAGCGCTTCAATCGCGCGCTTCGCGCGGCCCATCGCATAGTGTTCGAGTGCGTGGCCCAGGCTGAACAGGAACAGGAGCAGCGCGCCTTCGGCGAACGCGCCGAGCGCGGCGGCGCCAGCGGCAGCGACCAGCATCAGCGTGTCGATTTCGAACTTCTTCAGGCGAAGGTTGTCGATCGCCTCGCGCAGCGTGAAAAAGCCGCCGAAGCCGTATGCGCCGATATAGAGTGCCGTCGGCAGCCATTCCGGGGCACCTGCGACCAGCTTTTCGATGCCGAACCCGATCGCCAGAAGGGTGCCGCAGGCCAGCGCGAAGATCAGTTCGGTATTCGGACCGAGAACGCCGCCATGCGCATGGTCGTGGCCGTCACCGGGGGCGTGCTCCGGCTCGGGTCGATCGCGGGCATGATCATGACCATGATGGTCCCCGGCCTTCTTCGGTGCAGGTTGGGCGACCGCGCCCAGCTTCGTCAGCTCGGCGCGAATGTCGTCGCTGGAGAGCTGCTCGCGATCATATTCGACCCGCACCATGCCCGCGACCGAGGCATCCGCCTCGATCACGCCGGTCAGCGCGCGGAGGCTTTCAGCGATCGTGCGTGCGCGGCGCGCATGACCAATGCCGGCGACCTCCCAAAGAATATGGCCATAGCGGTCGCTGATCGCGGCCCCAGCGGCGCGGACGATCTCGCGGATGCGCGCGAGCGAAAGGATGTCGGGATCGTAATGCACGCAGAGCTGTGCCGGCGCGCCGCCGGCAGCAGCAACGACATGCGCCGTCCCGATTCCCGGCCGCGCTCCCAGCATCTCGGTCAATCTGCCGATGCACGCATCGGACTCGTCGGGGATCTCGGGCAACAACAACGGCAGATCGAGCCGAAACGTCTCGGTCATGCGTCCTTCTCCTTGATTTCATGGGCTTCGCGCCGTGCATCGCGCAGGATTTCGATGCCGCCCTTGACGGCGATAAGGGCAGTGGCGAACCCCACAACCAGATCGGGCCAGTTCGATCCCAACCACCACACCAGGGCGCCGGCGACGAGAATGCCGCCGTTCGAGATGAAGTCGTTGAAGCTGAATGTCGTCGCCGCACGTAGGTTGACGTCGGGCTCGCGGACCCGCTGAAGCAACTTCAGGCAGGCATAGTTCACGGCCGCAGCCACGGCTGACATCAACATCATGGTGACGCCGATCGGCTCGCTCCCTTGGAGATAGCGCCGACCCACGTCGAGCAGCACGCCGCCGGCGAATACCAGCAGCATGACACCCGACACAGTTGCGGCCCCGACCTTCCACTTGGCGGCCCGGCCGAGTGCGGCCAGGCTGAGCGCGTAGACTGCCGCGTCCGACAGATTGTCGAGGCCATTGGCGAGCAGCGCGCTGGAGTCGGCCGTCACTCCGGCGACCAAGAAGGCGATTGCAATACCGGCGTTAAGGACGAGCACGATCCAGAGCGTGCGGCGCTCGCTGGGCGCGCCCGCGGAAGCAGGGTCAGTCATTCGCAGCCTTTCGGGGGGGCTGGGCTTTGCGGGCGCGCCGGCGGTGGCGATTGATGGTGAAGCTGCTGCCGCGCACCTCCCTGGTGAGGTAGCGCACTAGCGCCGCATCTTGCGTCCGCATGGAGCGGCGAAGGCGTCGCCGCACAAGATAACTGAGCGGACTCAGCGCGCCTTCGATCGTGACCGTATGGCGAACTCGTGTCTGCGGGCCGGCCTCTTCGAGCGCATATTCCTCGCTCAGGGTGAACACCCCGCCGAGGCCGATGCGCCAGGCGAACCGCTGCGCTCGATCGTAGGCGACGATCCTCGCTTCGGTGCTTAGCGGCAGCTCCCCCTTGAGCATGCCGAAGGTCAAACCGACTTCGGCGTGTGGGGTAGCGACGCCGCGAAAGCGATAGGTCGGATGCCACAGTGCGAACGCGGCCAGATCGGCGATATAAGTCCAAACCCGGATCGGCGTGATGGTCAGGGCGAAAGCGGTGATCTCCTTCATGGTCCGCGCCCCTCTTCGCTGGTGGGCCTTGCGGCGGACGGCATAGCCGCCCGCCGTTCAGCCCGGACGGCGAAGACAAGGGTGCGATGATTGTCGAGACTCACAGCGGAGCCTCGACCGGATCAGCAGGTGGCGCGTCGTCCCGCTCCTCCCGTGCCGGGATATCCGTTTCCCTGCGCCCATAGCGGGCGTAGAGCGTCGGCAGCACGAACAGCGTGAGCAGGGTCGCCGAGATCAGGCCGCCGATCACCACGGTGGCGAGCGGCTTCTGCACCTCCGCGCCCGATCCGGTGGCGATCGCCATCGGCACGAAGCCGAGGCTCGCCACCAGCGCCGTCATGACGACCGGCCGCAATCGCATCATCGCGCCTTCATGGGCGGCCCTGGCGCGGTCCATGCCGCGCGCCATCAGGTCCTGGATCGACGAGACCATGACGAGGCCGTTCAGCACGGCGATGCCGGACAGGGCGATGAACCCGACCGCCGCCGAGATCGAGAAGGGCATGCCCCTCAAAGCGAGCGCTAGCACACCCCCGACCAGCGCCAGCGGCACGCCGGTGAAGACAATCGCCGCGTCGCGCACGCTACCCAATGCGCCGTAGAGCAGCAGGATGATGAGCGCGAAGCAGGCCGGCACGACCAGCATGAGCCTCTGGCTGGCCGACTGGAGGTTCTCGAACTGGCCGCCCCAATCGAGATATTGCCCGGCGGGGAGCCGAACCTGGCTTTCGATCGCAGCTTGCGCGTCCGCCACGACGCTGGCGACATCGCGCCCACGCACGTTGGCCTGAACGACCACACGCCGCTTGCCGTTCTCGCGGCTGATCTGGTTGGGACCGTCCGTGACGCCGATCTCGGCAACGCTTTGCAACGGCACGAAACCGCCGTCGGGTAGCGGCACCGGCACCTGGCCCAGCGTCTGGAGATCGGCTCGGGCCGCATCCGATAGCCGGATCGTGACGGCGAAGCGACGATCGCCCTCGAAGATCATGCCGGCGTCGCGGCCGCCGATCGCCGCCGACACCGTGTCCTGCACGGTGCGCGCCGTGATCCCGAGCCTCGACATGATGTCGCGGCGTGGGCGGATGTCGAGCATCGGCAGACCCTCGGTCTGCTCGACGCGCACATCGGTCGCGCCTTGGGTTTGCCTGAGGATCGCCGCGATCCGGTTTGCCGTCGCGGTCATCGCCTCGGTATCGTCGCCGAACACCTTGACCGCGACATCGCCCCGCACGCCGGCGATCAGCTCGTTGAACCGCATCTGGATCGGCTGGCTGATCTCGAACGCGCCGCCGGGCAGCCCTTCGAGCACGCGCTCGACCTTGGCCACCAACTCGGCTTTCGAGAGGTTGCTGTCTGGCCACTCGTCGCGCGGCTTCATGATGATGAAGGTGTCGGAGATGTTGGGCGGCATTGGATCGGAGGCCAGCTCCGCCGTGCCCGTCTTGGAGAACACGAATCGCACCTCCGGCAGCCGCGCGATCTCCCGTTCGATGCGCGATTGCATCGCCTGGCTCTGATCGACCGATGTGCCGGGGATGCGCAGCACCTGCGCAGTCAGATCGCCCTCATCGAGCTGGGGCAGGAACTCCTGGCCGAGGAAGGAGAAGGTCAGGATGGCGGCAAGAAACGCGCCGAGGCCGATCCCCATCGTCATGTTCGGGCGCTTCATGGCCCGGTCCAATCCGGGCTCATATCTGCGCTTGAGCCAGGCCATGATGCGGCCTTCCTTCTCCTCCACCGGCTTGGACAGCCAGATCGCCAGCATCGCCGGCACGAAAGTGAGTGAGAGGACGAAGGCGCAGACGAGCGCGATGATGACGGTGAGCGCCATCGGCGTGAACGTCTTGCCCTCGACGCCGGTGAGCGTCAGCAGCGGGACATAGACGAGGATGATGATCGCCTGCCCGAACACCGACGGGCGGATCATCTCGCGCGCGGCCGTCGCGACGACCGACAGCCGCTCGTCGAGGCTGAGCGTGCGGCCATAGTGATGCTGCCGCTCTGCGATGCGCCTGAGCGCATTTTCAACAATGATGACGGCGCCATCGACGATCAGGCCGAAGTCCAGAGCGCCAAGGCTCATCAGGTTGGCCGAGACGCCGCCGCGCAGCATGCCAAAGCTGGTCATCAGCATGGTGATCGGGATCACCAGCGCCGCTATCAGCGCGGCCCGGAAGTTGCCGAGCAGCACGAACAACACGACGATGACGAGCAGCGCGCCTTCGGTGAGATTCTTGGCGACCGTCTTGATGGTCGAATTGACCAGCGCGGTGCGGTCGAGCACCGGCTGCACCACGACATCGGTCGGAAGCGAGGCGTTGATCTCTTTCAGCCGCTCGGCGACTGCCGATGCGACGGTGCGGCTGTTCTCGCCGATCCGCATGATCGCGGTGCCGACGACGACCTCCTCGCCATTCTCCGACGCCGAGCCGTAGCGGATCGCCTGGCCAAGGCGCACCTGCGCCACCGAATCAAGCCGGATCGGCACGCCTTCGCGCGTCGCGATCACGGTGCTCGCCAGCTCTCCGACATTGCGGATGCGTGCATCCGATCGGACTGCCAGACCTTCGCCGCCGCGGTTCACGACGCCGGCGCCCACGCCGACATTGTTCTCTTCGAGCGCGCGGGCGAGGTCGGACAGGTTCATGCCGATGGCGGCGAGGCGCTGCACGTCCGGCACGGCCTGGAACTGCTTCACATAGCCGCCGATCGAGTCCACGCCGGCGAGGCCGGGCGTGTTCCTGAGCAGCGGAGCGACGATCCAGTCCTGCACGGTGCGCAGATAGGTCGCCTTGTCGGCTTCGGTGACGAGCCGCTCGCCTTCGGGCGTGATGTAGCTGCCGTCGGGCTGGATGCCCGGCTCGCCGGGCCGGTGCCGGTCCTCCCGGCGATGTTCGAGATGGACCGTCCACATATAGACTTCGCCGAGGCCGGTCGCGATCGGCCCCATGGTCGGGACCGCACCCTCGGGCAGGCTTTCCTCGGCGACCCGCAGCCGCTCGGCAACCTGCTGGCGGGCGAAGTAGATGTCGGTCGAATCCGAGAAGACCGCCGTGACCTGCGCAAAGCCGTTGCGGCTCAGCGACCGCGTGTATTCAAGGCCGGGAACGCCCGCGAGCGCGTTCTCGATCGGGAAGGCGACCTGCTTCTCGACCAGCTCGGGCGAGAGCGCCGGCGCGGTGATGTTCACCTGCACCTGATTGTTGGTGATGTCGGGAACGGCGTCGATCGGCAGGCGACTGATGGCCCAGCCGCCGATCACCGCGGCGATGAGCGTCAGCAGCAGGATGAACCAGCGGCGCTCGACGGAGAATGTGACGATGCGGTCGATCATGGCGGTCAATGGCCTCCATGCTCGGCTTCGCCCTTGCCGAGTTCGGCCTTGAGGGTGAAGCTGTTGGCGCCGGCGAGCTGTTCGTCGCCGCGAAGGCCCGAGGTCACGGCCACATTGTCGCCGCTGGGCGCGCCGAGCGTGACCGGGGTTGCCCGGAAGCCGTGCTCGGTGCGCACGAACACCATCTGTCGGCCTTCGACGGTCTGCACCGCGCTTTGCGGGACCAGCACCGAACCGGCGCCGGCATCGCCGCCGGCCAGCCGGATCGACGCGGTCACCGGCTCGCCGACCCGCCATTGGCCCAAGCGGTTGTCGATCACCGCGATCACCGTCACGAGCCGCGTCGCCTCGTCGAGGATCGGCGAGACAAAATCGACCCTCGCCACCGACCTGCGTTCCCCCGCGACGACCTCGATGTCCGATCCCGGCCGCACCCTGCCGGCATCAGCCGGCGAGAGGGCGAGCGTGACCGCCACGCGCGAAAGATCGGCGACCCGGAACAACTCCGCGCCGGCCGCGACCGTCTGGCCGAGCGTCACGCTGCGCGCGACCACCTGGCCGGACAGCGGCGATGCAATGCTGACGCGGTTGAGCGCGCCGCCTTGGCCACCGGCCGCGGCGACCTGCTGCTGCGCGAGGCGCAACGCGATCCGCGCCTCGGTCGCCGCCGTTCGTGCGGCGATCAGATCCTGCTCGGGCGAGACGCGCTCGTTGAACAGGCGCTGTTCGCGGCGAAGATTGGATTCAGCAAGTCCGAGCCTGGCGCGTGCTGCCTCGATCTCGGCGTTAAGCGACGCCGCCTCACGGCTTTCGATCACCGCGAGCGTTTGCCCCCGGCCGACCGATTGACCGAGATTGCGGGTGAGCGACACCACGCGCCCGCCGATCGTGGCCGACACCACCTGCATGCCTTGCGGATCGCCTTCGATCGTCGCCGGCAGCGTGAGCGCGCCACCACCGCTGCGCACCGCACGGACCAGCTCGATGCCTGCCGCGCGTATCTGCTGCGGCGTCAACTCGATCTCGCCTTCTTCTTCCGCGTGACCGCCTTCCTTGCCGGCTTGCGCGGTGTTCCCGGCATCGGCGTTCTCCGGCGCGGGGTCGCCGCCGGAGCATCCCGCGACAGCGAGGGCGGCGGCGAGGGTGAGCGGCAGGACCGCTGCAAAACGGGTCTTCATGGGTTTTCCCCCTGGGTAGTCGGCGCGCGTGCGGTCAGCCGCTCGAGCTGCGCCTGGGCGATGTGGTAGGAGAGCAGCGCGTCGATTGCGGCTGCGCGCGTCTCGGCAAGCGTGCGTTCGGCGTCGAGCAGGTCGAGCTGGCCGAACTTGCCTTCCCGGTAGCCGATGCGGGCGATGCGGGCGGCTTCCTCGGCCGCCGCCAGCGCAGGACCGCTCGCGGTCGCGGCGCTGGTCGCGGCATTGGCAGCGTCCGCTTGTGCGCGGGCGATGGCCTGATCGACGTCGAGCGCGGTGACCCGGCGTTGCGCCTCTGCCCGCTGCCGTTCGGCCGAAGCCTGTGACAGCGCCGCGCGCCCATTGTTGAACAGCGGGAGCGGGATCGACAGGCTGAAGATCGCCGCCGTGTCGTTGGTCTGCTCGAACCGACGGGCGCCGGCGCCAACAGTTAGATCGGGCACACGCTGCGAACGGGCGAGCCGAACCCCTGCGTCGGCTATGGCGAGGTCGGCGTCGGCCGCAGCGAGCGCCAATGTGCCGGCGCTCTCGATCGGACGGAGCGGCCCATAGCCTGCCGGCACCTGGCCGAACCAGCCCGCATCGAGCGGCCCTGTGATCGGTTGCCCGACAATCCGTGAGAGGCTGTAGCGCGCAACCTCGACGGCGCGTTCTTCGCGGGCAAGGGCCGTCTCGGCATTGACGCGAGCCACGTCGGCGCGCTGGACCTCGATCGGCGAGGCTCGGCCCGCCTGGACGCGAACCTGCGCGGCGCGCAGCGCCTCCGTCGCGATACGCACTTGATCGCGCGCCGTTACAAGCCGCCTCTCTGCGGCGGCGGCTTCGGCATAGGCGCGGACGACCGACAGCCGGAGATCAGCCTGCGCGATCGCCGCCTGGATAGCCGCTCGATCACTGCGCGCATTGGCGACGGCGATCCGCGCCGATCGCTTGCCGCCAAGCTCGATCGGCAACGTGAGGGAAGTCGTCGCCTCCACGCTGTCGATGCCCCGATAGGGGCCGGAGCCGGCCACATTTTCGGCTTCGACGGTGACGCTTGGATTGGGGCGCAGACCAGCCACGCGGCGACCGGCTTCTGCCGCCCGCACGTCGGCCGATGCGGCCTCCAGCGACGGCGAGACCGCGCCCGCCAATTCCAGCGCTTGGTCTAGTGTGAAGGATTGGCCAGCTTCCGCTGGCGGCGGCTCTTGGGCCTGCGCGACGCTCGCGCAAGCCATCGCGGCCAACACGGCCGCGAGCAATCGGTGCATGATCGAAGACTCCTGACGATTCCGGAAAGCCCCGCAGACGGGGCTAGGTTGGAGTCGTCAGGCTCTTGGAGGGCGGAGTGCTGGGTCTGTGCCAGCCGACACGAGGTCTCTGGCGTTGCCGATGGAGGGCGGCGACGCCGACAGCGACAAACTGGCGCCGACCCCGTCGTCAACCGGCGGGGCGACCTGATGATGCCCGTGACATCCGCCATGCTGGTGCGGCGTGGCTTTGTTATCGCTGGAAGGCGCTTGCTCGCTTCCGCCGGCATCGTGGCCAGAGCCTGAAACCACGTCCGATTCGAGGCAGACAACAACTGGCTCCACGGCATGCGAGACCGCGCCCGCTGTCACCGACAGCGCAACGAAGCACATCATGATCGTTGCCAAAATGCGAGCCATTCGCAGTTCTTAGCACGGAACCGCCGCTTTGACAACCATCCCTTTGTCTCCGGCAAACTCACGGAACCAGCGTGACCCTACTTCCCAGGACCGGGTAGGGCTTGCGGTCACTCTCGCCGGTTCAGGGCGGTGGGAGTCGTCACGAAGCGGCACTAGGGTAGTGCAAACGGCGAGATATATTCGTTATGTTTATCCGGTGCGGAGCACCAAATTCCGCCGTCGGCCGCCGTTTATGCGCGTAAGCCGCACAGGCTACGATCTGCGAAAACTCAGGATTTGCATGATCGTAGGCACGACGGTCGCTGGCGGCAAAAAGTTCGAATCCTACCCGGTGAAACCCGTTCTCCCTACATGAAGAATCGGAACTGGTAGGGCGTGCTGCCCAGATTCGTCATGCGCTTAAGGACACGCGCAAGAACCTTCGCATAGCTCATCGTTACGGGTAGCGGATCATACAGCCCGTCGTTGTTCCAGTTCATCTTCGACAAGGCGAGTGCCGCGCGGGCGCTGTCGTCCCACGTGCCGTGCCCGGCATGGCGGACAAGTCGGATCGGACGCGGCGTGCCGCGTTGACCCTGAAAATAGGTTTTCGGCCCAAGAGTCTCGACGGCACCGTGCATCCACAGCAGCGCCTCGCGCTCGCCAAGCCCGATCAATGAGCCGCGCTTGACTGGAAATGCCGCCGCCTGACCTCCCGGATTGGCCTGATCGCGTTCCCAACGCGCGCCGCGCCAGCCCACATCCTCGACAACCTGAATCAAGTCGACCGCCTCGCACAGCGGCAACGCCTCGAAGCAGCCGAGCACTTCGGCGTCTTTGAACTCGGTCGACTTGTGGACCATCACCCGCCGTGGTGAGCGTCCACCATGTCGGTGACGATATAGCGTCATCGACCGCGTGATGACCCGGAACATCTCGGCCTGTGATAAAAAGGGATTGTCGCGCTGCACCTGCACGTCGGCGGTGTCGTAGGCGATAAATTCGAGGCCAGCGCCCTCCGCGTCGAACACCTGGCTGCAACAGGTCACAAACCGCGGTTTGTCGGCACCGTTCGACCGCACCGCATAGGAAATGCCGATATAGGCGGTCTCTGGATCGACATCGGCTAGCTTCCAGGGAACGCCGCCGGCCTTGGCATATAGCGCCAGGCCCACTCGCCACATCACGCTCGCACGGCAGCGATAAGCGAGTGCCTTGTCTTCACGCACGATCTGGATCGGCATCCCGCGCGCGGCCGTGTAAGCCTTGAGATGGTCGTGGAGATCGAAATCGTCCCCCACGCCGTAGAAGCCACGCTCCCATCGCTGCGGCAGGTAGATGAACAAGACATCGAACTCGCTACGGAACGCTTCAAGCGGCTGGATTGCACGGACGAGCTGTTCAGCGAGCAACACGTGCGGCATCGCCGATTGTGCCATCTCGCTCTCAAACGATCCGTCCAGCTCGACACGGCATTTCTTGGCTGCCGCCGTCACGCGCATGTCAAACACCGTATTGAAGCCCGGCCAGTCCGGCAGATAGTCGGTTCGCTCGACCGGGCGCACGCTTTGGCTCAGCTCGCGCATGAACGCGAACAGGCGTTCTGACTCGCCGGCCGGCGCCAATGTCGCCACTCGGATCGGTGATTGCACCAATCCGCGCGAATGGGGGCCGAAACGCTTGAGCCCGCGCAGCGGATGGATGTCGCGTTCGCTCGTCCGCTCGGGATGAAACACCAGCTCGGGCTCGGGATACCATATGGTGGGCGCGATCTCGCTCGTCATGGCTGCACCAGCTTAGAGAAGGCCGTGTTCTTCCCAACGGCGAAGCGCGCATCAATCCCGTCGCCAATCGAAAGCGCCGGAAGCGCTTCGCCGGCGAGGTGCTTTGCCCAAAAGTCGATGAGCCGATCCAGGTCACGATTATAACGCTTCACCGTCCGCTCGCGCGCGAAGTCGGCGGTGATCGCCTTAGTCTCGTCTGTTACGCCCTCGAACACGATCTTTGGATCAAGCAGCAGCCACAGACCGTCGTCCGCCCAGTCAAGCCGGACCCCGACCCCCTCGTGCCATTTCAGGTTCGGGTGTTTGGGCACAGCGCCAGTCGTCTGACGAGTTATCCCGCGAAGCCCATCCCATGCGCTGTCGGCGGGATCTACTGGCACGAGCAAATCAGCGCTACGGCGGCGGATCGCACGAACATTCTTGGCGGCACACAGCGCCTCTACCAAGGCGTCGCGTAGCAGGCCGCGTTCGCCAGACTCATAGCGCAGGCGCCGCTTTTCGAAGGTGGCCAGATCAAAAGCAGTGATTCCGAACGGGTCGAACACTCGATGGAACTCAGCATCGCTTCCGAAGCCGAGCACCCCCGCTTGGGTGCGGGTTACGATCAGGCGCGCGTTGGCCTCGGCGACCGCCGCGCGCGCCGCCGCGACACCCTCGATCGTGCATACCAGCTTGCGGCAATTGGCCGGGATGGTGACGGCAAGCCCATTGAGCCGAATGAGGGGCCAGCCTCGCTGGCCCGAGGGCTCGGGAGCGCCTGACACGCGCGACCGTCCCGTTGCCAGCGCGTTGAGAGCAGATGTGTCGAGCGCGGGCAGCAGCCGCACCAGATCACGTAATATCTCGTCGAAGCTCTCAATCCGCACCAGCCCGCATTCAACACCCGCGTCGTTGGCGCACTTGAGAAGTCGGATGACCCGTTCAAGCGGTGGATCGCTACCGCGATGCAGCCAGAACAGTCCACCAGGATAACCGCCCGGCTGATCGAGTGCCGCTTCAAGTGCGTCCATCACTGAATCGTCGCGTCCGCTGTAGCCGGCGACTACGAGGCCGGATCGGCGGCAGGCATCCACGAGCTGCTGACGAAGCGCGGCATCCTGCTGGCGCAGCTCATCGGTTGTGTTTTTAAGCCGACGCGAGCGGAAATCGCCGTGCAACTTTACTGCGATCGGCCATTTCTGCGCGCCGATCAATTGCCCTGCCAATTCCGGAGCGTCGAGTGCAACGATGCTCAACGTGCCCGTTGTGCCATACGTTCTCGCGCAGGCATCTTCTATCAAGTGGTCGAAATTGGTAGTCCAGACGAGTTGAGTGTGGCCCGCTTTTAGAAGTGACGCGAGAGCAAGATGGCCATAGGCCAGCTTCGCGCCGCTAATCATGCCTTGAATGAAAGTCGTGCGGTCGCGCTCCACCGGGTAGGTTGCTTCGAACAGCGCCGCGTATTCGTCCGGCGAACCCGGCGGGGGTAGTCGCTCGGAACTCGCAATATGCGAGTCCAACAACGCGCGGATAGCCGGATTGCCGAGATCGGCGACACTCTGCGGCGACGCCTTGCGCTGGGCGACGAATAAGGTCTGCTTGAACTGCCAGATCATATCCCAAGCGCTTGGAATACCAGCGGACACTGACGCGCCCGCGCCGAGCAACCACATCAACTGGCCTGGTCGCAGCGCAAAGCGCCGCGCAAAATCATCGCTCGATAGCTCGCTCAGGCTCGTTATGCTCTCCATCGGACTATGCCTAACCGATCCACGAGCCTTCGCCAGCAGATTTTGTTCTCTAATGGTTCTCTCGGCTCAACCTTGTGATCGGTAGCTGCGGGAAGCGATGCTACCTCCTGTAAGCACGTGGGCTTCCGCGCAGCCGCGGCGCAGGTCATTCGGGCGGTGCTGGCAGCCGATGGGGAGCCTCATAGGCTTCTAGCTGCCACGGCCCCTGATAGTTCTCGATGATGCCCTCGGTCGGCACGGGCATGCGGGCAATGAGCGCGATTTGCCCGAGGCACCGGCTCAGGTGTCCGCGCAAGATTTCGAGATCGTCGAAATAGGCTTGGCGCACGTCGGGCGGTCGATGAAACTCGCCGAACCGTGGATGCAGGGGCGCATCCTTGTCTCGCCGCAACAGCTCCTCGAAAGTCATAAACTGTCGAATCCCAGCCGCCATCGCTTCAAGCAGAAGGAACAGCGGTCCGTCCTGCAATTCGGCGAGTTCCACCTCTTTGTCGACGATAAATTGGCGGATTTCGTTGAGCGAGGTGAGGGCTTTCTCGATGCAATCGTCACAACATTCCCACGCGGATAGGACACGCCGATCGCGCAAACGGAGGACGATCTCGCGCGCCATCCGGCGCTCGCGATCTTGAGGGCTGACCGCAATGCTGATGAAAGGCAAGTTCAAGGTGACGTCCCCCAGCCGGCCAGTGACTTGGCGGCGAGCGCGGGCGAGGAGATCGGTCAGATCGAACTTGAAGGGGATATCGCCACTTCGCATGGTTCAGACCTCGTCCGGCAGGGTAATTGATGCGGCGAGAGCCGCTCCAATGGGGCCCGATCGGCGTTCGAGGAAATAGCGGACGCGATCGTCGTTGCTGTCATCGAATTGCTGTCCAACCTGACAGGTCAGCAGCAGATCGGCAGCCCAAGTTTCGAGCGGCCAATCCCGCCCAACGCAGGCGGACTTCAACAGGCTGAAGGTAGGAGATTGGCCGTCATTGAGTTCTGCAAGGGCACGGTGGACGTTGTCGGCATCGACCACCCGATTTCCAACCGGAATGTCGTCAACGCGGATTCGTTGTCGCAGGGGATAGGTAATTGCGTAGGGAAGCTCAGGCGGTGCGTAGAGCAGGTAGAAGACGGCCTTGCCGAAATCCCGATTGAGCGTGTCGATCAGCTCGACCTGTCGGTGTCCAGCCTGGATTGCGGCGAAGGTGCAGCTTTCGTCGAAGCTGTAGGTTCGGTGGAGCGCGGCGGCTGCTTGCTGCCCGTCGCGGCGGATGAATGCATTCATGCCATGAAGGAAGCCAATTTCATCCTCGTCCTCGACATCATGGTTGGTCGGAAAGAGGCGCTTGGACTGGAGCAGGCCAATCTTCTTCGCCACCAGCTTGTCGCGTCGATAGACGAAGACGAGGATCGCAATATCCGCCGTTTCCCAACGCCGGCGTTGCGGAAAGTCCCAATCCCAATGGGGAGCGCCTAAGCGCCGCAAACCACCGATGTTGTGAGTATCCATGCGGATGATCGCACCCGAAGGAAGGAGCGTCGGCGCGCTGTCGGGGATCAGCGCTTCAATCAAACCGTCATCGAGCGATGTCTCGCGGATGTTGGGGAGATTGACCAGACGTTCGCACACGCGGCGGTTTGCGTCCGCGAAGACACCGCGGAACCAAGCGACAACATCGGCGGGTATCACTGGCCAAGGATTCAATCTGGTTCCCCTCATCCGCCGAGGTAATTGCACTACGCAAACCGACAAAGCGCTATCTACATCGGCGGCAGAGGCAGCTTGCCATCGGGAGGCTCGAAAGTGTGGGCCGTTGATCCCACCATCGAAGCTACTCGAATAATCAGCGGCGGCGCACTACGCCATAGGGCAGCTACCGGTGCCCGGCGGCGGTTCTATAGTAGTGCAAACGGCGACTCGTATTCGTTATGCTTATCCAGGGCGGGGCGCCAGCTTTTCCGCCGTTTTCTGAATTGCCAGCTTGCCAAGCTCCGGCGAAACTCCGGCGAAATCCTGGCTAATCCGACGAGAACGCCCCTGGGGCAGCGGCTTCGATGCGGTCGATCAACTCCTCGGTCAGTCGAAGCGCGTCGATCAGATATTCTGCATGATAGGGGGTGGCATACTTGTCCGAGACGTTCGGTCGGATGTGGCCCAACATTAGCCGACCTTGCGTCTCCCATGCGCCGATCCGCTCCAGCTTTGGCCTGATGAGAGAGACTGTGCTGCGGCGGATGTGAACCGCCCCGGGATTGCCGGAGGCCCTAACTCCTGAGAGGTAGGGTCCACGATGAGCAAGACGACGAACAAGTTTTCCCCTGAGGTGCGTGAGCGGGCGGTCCGCCTGGTGCTGGACCAGGAGGGCGATTATCCCTCCCGGTGGGCAGCGGTCACATCCATAGCGGCGATGATTGGCTGCTCGGGTCACACGCTGCTGGAGTGGGTAAAGAAGGTCGAGGTGAACAGCGGCAAGCGTGCCGGCGTTCCGGTCGAGGTGGCCGACCGGCTGAAGGCGCTGGAACGCGAGAACCGGGAGCTGCGGCAGGCCAACGAGATCCTGCGCAAGGCTTCTGCATATTTTGCCCAGGCGGAGCTCGACCGCCCGTTCAAGCGATGACGAGCTTCATTGATGAGCATCGCGGTGAGTATGGGGTCGAGCCGATCTGCCGGGTTCTGCCGATCGCCCCATCCACCTACCACGAGCGTGTGGCACAGCGCTGCGATCCGTCGCGTCTGTCGCCACGCGCTCAGCGCGACGAGGCGATGAAGGTGGAAGTGCGCCGCGTATTCGATGCCAACTTCAAGGTCTACGGTGTGCGCAAGGTGTGGCGCCAGATGCAGCGCGAGGGCTTCGATATTGCCCGCTGCACGGTCGAACGGCTGATGCGGGATCTGGGCCTGCAAGGCGTGATCCGCGGTAAGCCGGTCAAGACGACGGTGAGCGACAAGGCCGCGGACTGTCAGGAATTTCGTGTGTGGGCGGGCATAATGGGTAAGAAGGAGTCCCACTATGTCTCGACGCAAAGAACCTGTGATCCCGTCTGATTTGCTGGATCAACTTTTGGCTGGCGGTGATGCTGCTGCGGCCTTGCAGCAAGGCGGCTTGCTGGATTCGCTGAAGAAGGCCTTGGCCGAACGCGCGCTTAATGCCGAGATGGATCATCATCTCGGCCACGAAGAGCAGGCTGGCAACAGCCGCAATGGCTATGGCCGCAAGACGGTTGCCACGGACACCGGTAAGATCGAGATCGAGATCCCGCGCGACCGGCAGGGCAGCTTCGATCCGCAGCT
>NZ_AUHC01000016.1 GCF_000422985.1 Erythrobacter cryptus DSM 12079 | reverse complement strand
CGAAGGACAGGCGAGCGATTGCCAACAGGCCGATCCGCTGCTCGAGGCCGTGCCGGAAGGCAGCATCTTCCTCGCCGACAAGGCCTATGACAGCGACGCCATCCGCGACAAGGTCGAGGCGCGCGGCAGCTTCGCCAACATCCCGCCAAAGGCCAACCGCAAGAAGGGCTTCGCCTTCAGCTCCTTCCTCTACCGCTATCGCAACCTGATCGAGCGCTTCTTCGGAAAACTCAAGCACGCCAGAGGCTTGGCCACGCGATACGACAAACGCGCCGACAACTTCCTCGCCGCTGCCAAACTCTTCTCAACTCGCCTATGGATCGCAGCTAATGAGTCCACGGCTTAGGATTGCCGGGGCAAGGCAGGGACGGGCAAAAGCGCTTGCGCGGCGGCACTGTATTGCGCATCTAAGGCACCATGGATCACGCCCCCGCCGCCCCGTCCCCCGCCGCCGAGGCCAAGGCCGCGCCGCGCCTCGCCGCCGATGCGGATGAGGCCGCGCTCACCCGGCTTCACCCCCACTATGC
Source organism: Erythrobacter cryptus DSM 12079 (assembly GCF_000422985.1). Classification (GTDB taxonomy): domain Bacteria; phylum Pseudomonadota; class Alphaproteobacteria; order Sphingomonadales; family Sphingomonadaceae; genus Erythrobacter; species Erythrobacter cryptus. The sequence continues at coordinate 37,543 of NZ_AUHC01000016.1, read as the reverse complement.
CCATGCGCTGCGGATCGAGGCGCTGCTCGCGGCGATCCCCGCGCTCGTGGCCGCGCTGGTGATCGAGGCGGCGCTGCGCGATGCGGCGCTGCTGCCGCCGGGGCTGATCGCCGGGGCGGTGCTGGTGGTGGCGCTGGTGCTCGTCATTCGCGTTCCGCTGCGGCGCTGGCAGGCGCGCGGCTATCACCTCGGGGCAGACCGGCTGCGGGTGGTGCGCGGGGTGCTGTGGCATTCCGACACGATCGTGCCCTTCAGCCGGGTGCAGCACATCGATGTGAGCCAGGGGCCGCTCGAGCGCCTGTTCGGCATTGCCACGCTCACGCTCCACACCGCGGGCACGCACAATGCCAGCGTCGCCCTGCCGGGCCTGGCCGAGGAGACCGCGCGGGCGATGCGCGAGGCGATCCGCGCCCATATCCGCCGGGAAGAACTGTGAGCGTGCCACCAGCGCAGCGCACCGCGCCGCTCGGCGTGGTGATCGGCGCGCTTGCCAGCCTGCGCGAGGCGATTTTGCCGGCGGTGGCGATCGCCTTTTCCGGCATCGGCTCGGGCAGCCGGCTGGCGGTGGCGCTCGGCGTTGGCCTTGCCGCGGTGCTGGTGGGCACGCTGGCGCGCTATCTTGCCTGGCGGCGGCTCACCTACACCATCGGCCCTGCCGATATCCGGGTGGAGAAGGGGCTCATCAGCCGCACCGCGCGCGCCGTGCCCTATGAGCGCATCCAGGACGTGAGCCTCGAGGCAAGGCTGGTGCCGCGCCTGCTGGGGCTGGTGGCGGTGCGGTTCGAGACCGGGGCGGGCGGGGCCGAGGACATCAAGCTCGAATACCTCAGCGCCGCCGAGGGTGAGCGCCTGCGCCAGCTGGTGCGCGCGCGGCGCGAGGGCGCGCCAGACGAGGGGCCACCCGCCGATGGCGCGGGCCAAGGCGAAGCCGGCGAGCAGGTGCTCTTTGCCATGGGGCCGCGCCGGCTCCTCACGCTCGGCCTGTTCGAGTTCTCGCTGGCGGTCTTCGCGGCGCTGGGCGGCCTCCTCCAATATCTCGACAATGTCAGCAGCATCGATGTCTGGAATGTCGAATTGTGGCGCGGCTGGATCGAACGGCAGGGCAGCACCATCGCCCGGCTCGGCCCCTATGCGCAGGCCGCCGCGGTCATTGCCGGGCTGATCGGCCTTGCGCTGATCGGCTTTGCCACCGGGGTGGTGCGCAGCTTCGTGCGCGACTGGGGCTTTGTCTCGAGCCTCAGCCCGCGCGGCTTTCGGCGCCAGCGCGGCCTTTTCACCCGCACCGATGTGGTGATGCCGCGCCACCGGGTGCAGGCGCTGGTGATCGGCACCGGGCCGCTGCGCTATCGCTTTGGGTGGCACGATCTGCGCTTTGTCAGCCTGGCGCAGGATTTCGGCAGCGAAAATCACATGGTCGCCCCGCTCGCGAGGATGGCGGAGATCGGCGCGATTGCGGAGGCTGCCGGATACCGCCTGCCCGGGCCGGGGCTGGCCTGGCATCGCGCCAGCCGGCGCCACCTTGCCGACAGCGTCCTCTTGCAATCGGGCGCGCTGGCACTCATCGCCGTGCCGGTGGCGCTCTATGCGCCTTTCGGCCTGTCCTTCATCGTGCTCGGCCTTGCGGTGGTGGTCGCCGCTCTTAACCTTTATGCTTGGGAGTTCCGCCGCCACGGGATCGATGGCGACCAGATCGTCACCACCACCGGCTTCCTGTCGCCCACCACCCGCATCGCCAAGCGCGCGCGGCTCCATTCGGTCGAGATCGCGCAAGGGCCGCTCGGACGCTGGCGCGGCTATGCCACGCTCCATCTCGGGCTGGCCGGGGGGACGCTGGCGATCCCGGGGCTGGCGCTGGCCGAGGCGCGGGGCCTGCGCGCCGCGATCTTGGAGACCATCACCGCCGCCGCCCCCGCGGCAAGGCGCGCGGTGCCCGCCGATCAGGCGATGAGCGCCGCCCAATCCGGCCTCTCGGCGAGCCTGCGCGCGACATAGGAGCATTGGGGGCGGATGAGGAAGCCTTGGGCCGTGGCGTCGGCCACCAGCCGCGCCACCAGCGCCTGCGCCACCCCGCGCCCGCCGATCGCGCGCGGCACCACGGTGTGGGTGGCGATCCGCACCGGCTGGCCGCGCTGCGCTGCGCCCGGCTCCCATTCGAGATGGCCCTGCGGCGCGGCCCCGGCCAGCACCGCGACATAGCGCCCGCCGCGGCCCTCAGGGTGGTGCGTGATGGTCAGCTCTGCGCGCGTTTCGTCCATGGCGGCGTGCTCCCGGCTTGCCTTGGCGGCGCGCACCGCTAGAGGCCTTGCGCGCATGACCCGCCTCAAGCCCTTCCTGTCCGACAACGCCGCAAGCGTCCACCCCCGCGTGTGGGAGGCGATGCAAGCTGCCGATGCGCCCGATCAGCCCTATGATGGCGATGCGCTCTCGCGTGCGCTCGATGAACGCTTCTCGGCGCTGTTCGCGCGCGAATGCGCGGCGCTGTGGGTGGCGAGCGGCACGGCTGCCAATTGCCTCGCGCTCGGCACCCTGTGTGCGCCCCATGGCGGGGTGGTGTGCCACCGCGAGGCCCATATCGAGGTTGACGAGGGCGGGGCGCCGGGCTTCTTCCTCCACGGCGCCAAGCTGATGCTGGCCGAGGGCGAGGGGGCGATGCTGAGGCCCGAGGCCATCGCCGCGCTGATCGATCCGATCCGCAAGGACGTGCACCAGGTGCAGCCCCATGCCATCGCCATCACCCAGGCGAGCGAATATGGCCGCACCTATCGCCCGGACGAGCTCGCCGCGCTCGGCGCCTTTGCCCGCGCACGCGGGCTTGGCCTGCACATGGACGGGGCGCGCTTTGCCAATGCCGCCGCCTTCCTTGCCACCAGCGCCGAGGACGCCGCGCGCGCCGCCGCCGGGCCGGTGGACAGCCTTGCCTTCGGCTTCATCAAGAACGGCGCGATGGGGGCCGAGGCGGTGGTGCTGTTCGATCCCGCGCGCGCCGATGAGGTGCGCTATCGCCGCAAGCGCGCCGGGCACCTGCAATGCAAGGGGCGCTATCTTGCCGCGCAGATCCTCGCCATGCTCGAGGGCGATCTGTGGCTCGCCAACGCCGCCCATGCCAATGCCGCCGCGCGCGAGGTGGCAAGCGGCTGCGGCGCGCGCCTGCTCCACCCGGTCGAGGCCAACGAGGTGTTCGTGCGCCTCAGCCCGGCAGAACGCGAGGCCCTGCGCGCCGCCGGCTTTGCCTTCTACGACTGGGGCGCCGAGGCCGCCCGCTTCGTCACCTCCTGGAACACGCGCGGCGAGGACGCCGAGGCGCTGGGCAAGGCGATCGCTGCCCTGTGAGCGCTCCGGCCGCCACTGCCACCCCTTCGATGCTCAGCCCCCGGGTGCTGATCCCCTTCGTGCTGACCGGGGCGATCTGGGGATCGACCTGGTTCGTCATCACCGGGCAGATCGCCGGGGTGCCCGCGCCCTGGGGGGTGTTCTACCGCTTTGCGATTGCCACCCCGGCGCTCTTTGCCCTCGCCGCGGCGATGGGCCGGCGGCTGCGGCTTGGCCGGGATGAACACCTGCTCGCCCTGATGGTCGGCATCGCGCAGTTCTCGGGCAATTTCCTGTTCGTCTATCACGCCGAGGCGCACATCACCTCAGGCATCGTGGCGGTGATGTTCGCGCTCTTGATGGTGCCCAATGCGCTGTTTGCCCGCCTGTTTCTGGGGGAGAAGGTGGCGGGCGGCTTCATCGCCGGAAGCCTGGTGGCGATTGCCGGGGTGGTCATGCTGCTGGTGCACGAATGGCGCGCCGCGCCGCTCGGCGGCAATGTTGCGCTCGGCATTGCCCTTGCGGTCGGGGGGATGCTCGCCGCCTCGATCGCCAATGTCATCCAGGCCAATCCCACCGGGCGCGGCGTGCCGATGGTTAGCCTGCTGGCCTGGGCGATGCTCTATGGTACGCTGTTCGATCTTGCTTATGCGCTGGTGCTGGCCGGGGCGCCGGTGGTGCCCGGTGCGTGGCGCTTCTGGGCCGGCACCGCCTATCTTGCACTGATCGGCTCGGTCGTCACCTTCCCGCTGCATTATAACCTGGTGCGCGAGATCGGCGCCGGGCGCACCGCCTATAACGGTATCCTCACCGTGGCGGTGGCGATGCTGCTATCCACCCTGTTCGAGGGCTTCCGCTGGGATGGGCTGTCATCGGCGGGCATGGCGCTGGCGTTGCTCGGCATGGGTCTGGCGCTGCGGGCGCGCCAGCGCGGCTGAAGGCGCGCGTTCAGGCCTCGCGCAGCGCCGCCAGCCCCTCGACATAGGTGGGATAGCGCAGCCGCCAGCCCAGCACCCGCTTGGCCTTGCCATTGGCGATGCGGCGGTTTTCCATGTAAAAGCCGCGCGCCATGGGGGAGAGCTGTGCCTCATCCAGCGTCTCGAGTGGGGGCGGCTCCACGCCGAGCAGGCGGCAGGCATATTCGGTCACCTCATTGCCGCTGCATGGGAGGTCATCGCCGAGGTTGTAGGCCCCGGCGGGCGCATCCTGCGCCAGCGCGGCAGCGACGCCGCTGGCAATGTCATCGACATGGACGCGGCTAAACACCTGCCCGGGCAGGGCAATCCGCCTCGCCGCGCCCGCGCGCACCCGGTCAAGCGCGCTGCGCCCCGGCCCGTAGATGCCGGGCAGGCGGAACACCCGCGCGCCGCGGCCGAGCCAGGCCAGATCCGCCTCGGCCCGGGCATTGCGGCGCCCCTCGCCTTCTTCGGCGATGGTGGGGGTGGCCTCGTCCACCCAGGCGCCCTGACGATCGCCATAGACCCCGGTGGAAGAAAGGTAGAACAGCGCCTTGCCCGCGAGGCTCTCGCCATAGGCCGCGAGCACCGGATCGGCCCCGCTGGCCCGATCGGGCGGGACCGAGGAGAGCACGTGGCTTGCCTCGGCCAGCGCCGCCAGCACCGCGCTGCGATCGGCAAAGGCAATGTCGCCGGCGCGGCCCGTGGCGCGCACCTGCCAACCCTGCCCGGCCATCGCCCGGGCGATACGCGTGGCGGTGTAGCCGAGGCCGAAGATCAGGAGCGCGCGCATGGGCCACAAGCTAAAGATTGGACCGCGCGGCGAATCAACCTAAATCGGCGCATATGGACATCACCACGCCCCCCATCGCCCCCGAGGCCGGCCCCGCGCTGGCCGATGCCGCCCCCACCCCGCACGAGCCGCCGGTGATCCGGCGCGAGGATTATCGCCCCTTCCCCTGGCTGGTGCCCGAGGTCAGGCTCGATTTCACCCTCGGTCTCACCCACACCCTGGTCGAGGCCCAGCTGACGGTGCAGCGCAACGCCCGGGCCGATCGGGCCGAGACCATCCGCCTCAACGGCGATGGCCTTGCCCCGCTCGGCGTGCTGGTCGATGGCGCGCCGGTCGATTGGCACATGGACGGGGGCGATTGTATCGTGCCCCTGCGCGGCGAGACCCACCTCATCACCATCACCACCGCGATCGACCCCAGCGCCAACACCCAGCTGATGGGCCTTTATGCCTCGAACGGGATGCTGTGCACCCAGTGCGAGGCCGAAGGCTTTCGCCGCATCACCTTCTTTCCCGATCGGCCCGATGTGCTCTCGGTCTATCGGGTGCGCATGTGCGGCGACAAGGCCGCCTTCCCGGTGCTCTTGTGCAATGGCAACAAGATCGCCGAAGGGGACAATGGCGACGGCACCCACTGGGCCGAATGGCACGATCCCTGGCCCAAGCCGTCCTATCTCTTTGCCCTGGTGGCGGGCGATCTCGTCGCCAATTCGAGGCCCTTTACCACCTGCTCGGGCCGGGTGGTCACATGCAACATCTGGGTGCGCAAGGAAGACCTGGCCCGCACCGATCACGCGCTCGAATCGCTCCACCGCGCGATGAAGTGGGACGAGGAGGTGTTCGGGCGCGAATATGACCTTGATCTCTACAACATCGTTGCCGTCAGCGATTTCAACATGGGAGCGATGGAGAACAAGGGCCTCAATATCTTCAACACCAAATATGTGCTGGCCGATCCCGACACCGCCACCGATGCCGATTTCGATGCGGTCGAAGGCGTGATCGCCCACGAATATTTCCACAACTGGTCGGGCAACCGCGTCACCTGCCGCGACTGGTTCCAGCTTTCGCTCAAGGAAGGCTTCACCGTGCTGCGCGACCAGCTCTTCAGCCAGGACATGCGCGGTGAGGCGGTCAAGCGCATCGAGGATGTGCGGATCCTGCGCGCCGCCCAGTTCCCCGAGGATGCGGGGCCCTTGGCCCACCCGATCCGGCCCGATTCCTACCGCGAGATCAGCAATTTCTACACGGCGACCGTTTACAATAAGGGGGCCGAGGTGATCCGCATGATGCGCTCGATGGTGGGCGAAGCGCGGTTCCGCGCAGGCTGCGATCTCTATTTCGCGCGCCATGATGGCGAGGCGGCGACCTGCGAGGAGTTCGTCAAGGCGATCGAGGACGGGGCCGGGATCGATCTTTCCCGCTTTCGCCTGTGGTACAGCCAGGCCGGCACGCCGCGCGTGGCCGTCTCGCAGGAAGTTGAAGGCGACCGGCTGCGGCTCACCCTGCGCCAGAGCGTGCCGCCCACTCCGGGCCAGCCGCACAAGCAGCCGATGCCGATCCCGCTCAGGCTTGCGGTCCATTCGCGCCGCGGCGCGCTGGGGGAGGAGCGGCTGATCGTGCTCGAGGAGGCTGAGCAGAGCTTCGATCTGCCGCTTGCCGGGCCCGATCCGGTGGTCTCGATCAACCGCGGCTTTACCGCCCCGGTGATCATCGAGCGCACGCTTGCGCGCGAGGACCTCGTGTTCCTTGCCGCGCATGATGATGATCCCTTCGCCCGCTCCGAAGCCCTGCAGGAACTGGCGGTGGCCCATCTTGTCGGCGTTGCTTCTGGGACGCTGGCGCCGGACGAGCAGGCCGCGGGCGAGGCCGCGATCATCGCCGCCTTTGCCTCGAGCCTTGCCGACAATGCGCTCGATGATGCGATGCGCGGCGAATTGCTGCTGCTGCCGTCCGAGACCTATCTGTTCGAGGCCATGGCCGTGGGCGAGCGCAAGGCTGATCCCGGCGCGATCCACGCCGCGCGTGAGGGCCTCAAGGCCGCGATCGGCGCGGCGCTTGGCGGCGAGCTGCGCGCGCTTCACGCCCGGGCTTCGGCCGTTGCGCGCGAGGATCCGGCCGGGCGCGGGGCGCGCAAGGTCAAGACCATCGCCCTTGGCCTCATCGCCGCTGCCGATCCTGCTGCGGCCGCCGCGCTTGCCGCCGCCCAATATGATGCGGCCGACAACATGACCGATCGCCAGGGCGCGCTGATGGTGCTCGCCGGGCTTGACTGCCCCGAGCGCGAGGGCCGGCTCGCAGATTTCTACGCGCGCTACCGCGACAATGCGCTGGTGGTGGACAAGTGGTTCTCGCTCCAGGCGCTCTCGCTCCACCCGCAGGTGATCGATCATGTCCGCGCGCTCGCCGAGCATCCCGATTTCACCCTCAGGAACCCCAATCGGGTGCGCGCGCTCCACATGGCCTTTGCCGGCAATCCCAAGGCCTTCCACGCGCCGAGCGGCGAGGGCTATCGCATCATCGCCGATGTCATCCTCGCGCTCGATCCGATCAACCCGCAGACCGCGGCGCGCTTCGTCCCGGCGCTCGGGCGCTGGCAGCGGATCGAGCCGGGCCGCGCCGCGCTGATGCGCGCCGAGCTGGAGCGGATCATGGCCGCGGGCAAGCTCTCGCGCGACACCTTCGAGCAGGTCAGCCGCTCGCTGGAAGGCTAGCGTGGCAGGCTTTGCGATCGAGACCGCGCCGCTGCTGGCGGGCGTGCCCCACGGCTTCTTCGGCAGCGCCGGGGGCGCGCACCAGTTCGGCTTCGGCGGGCCGGGGGATGCGGGCGCGATCACCCGGCTGCGCGCCGCCGCGGCGGCGGCGATCCGCCCCGGCGCCGTGCTCGCCGCCCCGCACCAGGTCCATTCGAGCGAGGTGGTGGTGGTCGATGAACCCTGGCCCGATGAGGCCGCAGGCCGCCCGGTCGCCGATGCGGTGGTGACGCGGCGCCGCGGAGTGGTGCTCGGCATCCTCACCGCCGATTGCGCCCCGGTGCTGCTCGCTGACCCTGAGGCCGGCGTGATCGGCGCCGCCCATGCCGGCTGGCGCGGGGCGGTGGGCGGGGTGATCGCCAACACCGTTGCGGCGATGGAGGCGCTGGGGGCAAGCCGCGCGCGCATCCGTGCCGCGATCGGGCCGACCATCGCCCAGCCGAGCTACGAGGTCGATGCCCCTTTCCGTGCCCATTTTGGCCCCGAGGCCGCGCGCTTCTTTGCCCCTGCTCCCCAGCGCGAGGGGATGGCGCGCTGGCTTTTCGATCTGCCCGGCTTTGTCGGCGCTGAGCTGGTCGCGGCGGGCGTTGGCACAGTGGACGATCTGGCCCGGGATACTTTTGCCGAGGTCGCGCGTTACCATTCGCACAGGCGCGCAAGTCAGGCGGGCGCGGCCAATTATGGCAGGCAAATCAGCATGATCGCCCTGCCGTGATGGCCGGTTGCATGGGGGCGAACGCGGCTTGTTTAAAACACGGTTGGAATCTCGCCGGATTGCCGTTAATTGCGCGCCCCGAGTTTCTGGCCAGGCGCGCAAGCTTTGCCTGCCGGGTCTGGGACAGGGATCAATCGACGGATCGGGCTTGGGGGCCGGGTAAGGCCCCGCAACAGAACATCAGGCCGCGCGGGGCTCAATTCCGGCGCGGCATAGCGAGCAGGGTAAGACACGATGGCGACTGACACAGCCGTGACCAGAGACCTTGAAAGCCAAGAAGGGGTGCGTCGCCGCGACTGGATTCACATTGCCGCGCTCAGCACCGCGGGCGTGGGCGCCGCTTCGGTGCTGATCCCCTTGATCAGCCAGATGGCCCCTTCGGCCGACGTGCTGGCGGCCAGCACCACCGAGGTGGATGTCAGCGCGATCCAGCCGGGCCAGGCGATCAAGGCGGTGTTCCGCAAGCAGCCGCTGTTCGTGCGCCGGCTCACCGCCAAGGAGATCGAGGAAGCCAACGCGGTCGATGTCTCATCGCTGCGCGATCCGCAGACCCTCGCCGAACGCACCAAGCCGGGGCATGAAGACCTGCTGGTGACGATGGGGGTGTGCACCCACCTGGGCTGCGTGCCGCTGGGCGCGGCTGAGGGCGAGAACAAGGGCGAGTTTGGCGGCTATTTCTGCCCCTGCCACGGCTCGCACTACGACACCGCCGCGCGCATCCGCAAGGGCCCGGCGCCCAAGAACCTGATGGTGCCCGATTACACCTTCACATCCGACACCGTCATCCGCGTGGGCTGATCTTGCGTAACTGAAACGCAGGCACGAGCGATCCTGACCCAACCACACCAACCCGAGAGAGCGCCATGAGTTTCGCCTGGGCCAAGCAGTACGAACCGAAGACGCCGCTGATGAAGTGGCTGGACGAGAAGCTGCCGCTGCCGCGGCTGGTGTACAACGCGGTGGGTGCCGGCTACCCGGTGCCGCGCAATCTCAACTACATGTGGAATTTCGGCGTGCTCGCCGGTTTCTGCCTGCTGCTCCAGATCGTCACCGGGGTGGTGCTGGCAATGCACTATGCCGCCAATGCCCAGGTTGCCTTCGGCACGGTCGAGCACATCATGCGCAACGTCAACTACGGCTGGCTGCTGCGCTATGCCCATGCCAACGGGGCGAGCTTCTTCTTCATAGTCGTCTATCTGCACATCTTCCGCGGGTTCTTCTATTCCTCCTACAAGGCCCCGCGCGAAATGATCTGGCTTTTGGGCGTGGTGATCTTCCTCCTGATGATGGCCACCGCCTTCATGGGCTATGTGCTGCCCTGGGGGCAGATGAGCTTCTGGGGTGCGCAGGTGATCACCGGCCTGTTCAGCGCCATTCCGCTGGTGGGTGAGCCGTTGCAGGTGTGGTTGCTGGGTGGCTATGCGCCGGACAATGCCGCGCTCAACCGCTTCTTCAGCCTGCACTTCCTGCTGCCCTTCGTGATCGCCGGCGTCGTCATCCTGCACATCTGGGCGCTGCACATCCCGGGTTCGTCCAACCCCACCGGGGTTGAGGTGAAGCAGGAATCGGACACCGTGCCCTTCCACCCCTATTACACCGCCAAGGATGGCTTCGGGCTGGGCGTGTTCCTGATCCTGTTCTCGGTGATGGTGTTCTTCCTGCCCAATGCGCTGGGCCACCCGGACAACTACATCGAGGCCAACCCGCTCTCGACCCCGGCGCATATCGTGCCCGAGTGGTATTTCTGGCCCTTCTACGCCATCCTGCGCGCCTTCACCGGCGATCTTACCATCCCCTTCACCGGCATCACCCTGATCCCGGCCAAGCTGCTTGGCGTGATCGCGATGTTCGGCGCGATCCTCCTGTGGTTCTTCCTGCCGTGGCTCGACAAGAGCCCGGTGCGCTCGGGCCACTATCGCCCGCTGTTCCGCAAGTTCTTCTGGTTCGGTCTGATCCCGGCGATGATCGCGTTGTTCATCTGCGGCGGCGCTCCGGCAGAAGAGCCCTATGTGATCATCAGCCAGGTGGCGACCGCCTACTATTTCCTCCACTTCCTGGTGATCCTGCCGATCGTCAGCCAGATCGAGGTGCCCAAGCCCCTGCCCTTCTCGATCACCGAGGCGGTGCTCGGAAAGGACAAGGCACCGGCTGAATCGCGCGCTGGCAGCACCGATGCGGGCACCCCCGGCGCCCTTCCCGAAGGTTCGCTGCAACCGGCCGAGTGATCGGCCGGGCCTTCCTCGCCCATCCGACCCGACAACGAGAAAGAGTTCGGACATGACCATTCGTCTCGGCGGCATCATTGCAGGCCTCGCCATCACCGCGGTGCTGGTGCTGTGGTCGCTCCTGCCCGGTGCCTACAACCTCGCCTTCGGCCCGGCGCCGGAGCAGCAGCCCTCCTATGCCTTCTATGAACATGGCGAAGGGCCGGAAGGCGGCTTCTCCTTCGACGGGCCGCTCGGCAAGTGGGACATGGCCCAGCTCCAGCGCGGCTATCAGGTTTACAAGGAGGTCTGCGCGGCCTGCCACAGCCTCAAGTTCGTGGCCTTCCGCAACCTAAAGCAGCTGGGCTACACCGATGCGGAGGTCGATGCCGAGGCCGCAACCTGGACGGTGCCGGGCATCGATCCCAACACCGGCGAGGCGACCACCCGCCCGGGCGAGCCGACTGACTATTTCCCCAGCCCCTATCCCAATGCGATCGCGGCGGCGGCGGCGAACAACAATGCCGTTCCGCCCGATCTCTCGCTGATGGCCAAGGCGCGCCACGATGGATCGAACTACATCTACGCGCTGCTCACCGGCTATGGCGAGCCTGACCCGGAGAAGGCCAAGAAGGTGGGCTTCGAGACCCCGACCGGGCTCTACTTCAACAAGCACTTCCCCAACGTCAACATCGCCATGCCGCCGCCGCTGTCGATTGACGGGCAGGTGACCTATGCCGATGGCACCAAGGCGACGATCCCGCAGATGGCCGCGGATGTCGCCGCGTTCCTGACCTGGACGGCCGAGCCCTCGCTGATCGAGCGCAAGCAGACCGGCTGGTTCGTGCTCGGCTTCCTGCTCTTTGCGACGGCGCTGGCCTTCCTGAGCTACAAGCAGATCTGGGCCGGGGTGAAGCCCAGGAAGGGCTGATCCCATCCGCCCGGTGCACCATTGGCGCCCCGTCATCGCTTGCAGATGGCGGGGCGCTCTGCTTTGAAGGCGCAACGCCAGGGGCTTCGACCAGAAATGAGCGCGCCGCATCTCACTGCTGATGAACTCAAGGCGCTGGTGCGCACCGTGCCGGACTTTCCCAAGCCCGGCATCATGTTCCGCGACATCACCACGCTCATCGGCCATCACCAGGGCATGGCCGCCGCCGTCCATCACCTTGCCGCGCGCGCCGGGGGTACGGGGGCGCACAAGATCGCCGGGATGGAGGCGCGCGGCTTCATCTTCGGGGCGGCGGTGGCGGTGCAGCTGGGCCTCGGCTTCGTGCCGGTGCGCAAGCCCGGCAAGCTGCCGGTGGAGACCATCGGGATCGAATATGCGCTCGAATATGGGACCGACCGGCTGGAGATGGCCCCGGGCGCGATCGCGCCGGGGCAGAAGGTGGTGATCGTCGATGATCTCATCGCCACCGGCGGCACCGCGCTCGCCTCGGCCGAGCTGCTGCGCAAGGCCGGGGCCGAGGTCACCCACGCGCTGTTCGTCATCGACCTTCCCGATTTGGGCGGGGCCGAACGCCTGCGCGCGGCGGGGATCACGGTGAGCGCGCTGATGCAGTTCGAGGGCGAATAGGCCCGGCCCAAAGCGGCGGGAACCGCGCGCCTTGGCCAAGGGTTGTAAAGGTGGCGCCCGCGCGTCTATGCCGCTTGGGGGCGCGGGGATGCGCCCTTTTTCGCAGCAGAGTTCCACCCCTCTAGGGAGCACCCGGGCCGTCCATGGCAATCGCCGCAACGCTTGCAACGCTGCTGGTGCTGCCCTTTGCCGCGGCGCTTGCCATCGCGCTGGTCGGCGGGGCCACGCGCGCGGTGCATTCGGGCCTTGCCGCTGCAGCAAGCGCGCTCGGCCTCGCGCTGCTTGGCAGTCTTGCCCCTGAGGTGCTTTCCGGCGCGGTGATGCAGGCGCGCTGGGACTGGGTGCCGAGCCTCGGGCTTGATCTTGCCCTGATGGTCGATCCCCTCGGGCTGATGTTTGCCGCCCTCATCCTCGGCATTGGCCTGCTCGTTGCGCTCTATGCTCATTTCTACCTCTATCCGGGCGAGGCGACCGGGCGCTTCTTTGCCAGCCTGATGCTGTTCCAGGGGGCGATGCTGGGGATCGTGATCGCCGGCAATGTGCTGCTGCTGCTGGTGTTCTGGGAGCTGACCAGCCTTGCCTCCTTCCTCCTCATCGGCTTCTGGCAGCACAAGCCCGAAGCCCGGCAGGGTGCGCGGCTGGCCCTGGCGATCACCGGCGGTGGCGGGCTGGCGCTGATCGGCGGGCTGGTGCTGCTCGGCCTTCTTGCCGGGTCCTTCGACCTTGCCACGATCCTTGCGCGCGGCGCAGCGGTGCGCGCGGCGCCGCTCTATCCGCTCGCGCTTGGCCTTATCCTCGTTGGCTGCTTCACCAAGTCAGCGCAGTTCCCCTTCCACTTCTGGCTGCCCCACGCCATGGCCGCGCCCACGCCGGTGAGCGCCTATCTGCATTCGGCCACGATGGTGAAGGCGGGGGTGTTCCTGCTGGCGCGGCTGTGGCCGGTGCTCGCCGGGACCGAGCTTTACACGGTGACGGTCACCAGCGTCGGCCTTGTCACGATGATCCTCGGCGCCGTGGTGGCGCTTTTCCGCCACGATCTTAAAAGCATCCTCGCATATTCAACGATCTCGCAGCTCGGCATGCTGGTGATGCTGCTGGGGATGAGCCTCAAGGCTGCGGCGCTGGCGGCGGTGCTCCACATTCTCAACCATGCCGCCTTCAAGGCGGCGCTGTTCATGGGCGCCGGAATTGTCGAGCACGAAACCGGCACACGCGACATCCGCCGTTTGGGTGGGCTCGCCAAGGCCATGCCGATCACCGCGCTCATTGCCACGCTGGCCGCCGCCTCGATGGCCGGGGTGCCGCCAATGGGCGGGTTCATCTCCAAGGAGCTGATGCTCTACCAGACCGACAAGCTTGCCCTTTTCGGCCAGCCCTGGCTGTTGCCGCTGCTGGCGACGCTGGGGGCGGGCTTTTCCGTCGCCTATTCGCTGCGGCTCGTTGCCCACCAGTTCTTCGGCGCCCCGCGCGAGGCGGAAGCCCACGCCCGCGCCCACGATCCGGGCATCGGCCTCATCGCCGCCCCGGCGCTGCTCACCACGCTGGCGGTGCTGCTCGGCCTCATCCCGATGGCGCTGGCCGCCCCGCTGGTCGCCGCGGTGACAGGGGTGGTGACGGGCGGGGCGCCCCCTCACCTCGATCTTGCGCTGTGGCACGGGGTCAACCTCGCGCTGGTGCTCAGCCTTGCCGCGCTCGGGGGCGGCGCCCTGCTGTTCTGGCGCCATGGCGCGCTCATGGCACTGTGGGAGCGCGCGACCTTGCCCGATGCCAAGCGCCTGTTCGAGACTGCCCTCGCCTTTGCCGATCGCTGGGTGCGCAAGGGGATCGTGGCGCTCCACACCCCCTCGCTCCAGCGGATGCTGCTCGCGGTCTTTGCGGTGACAGTGTTGCTGGTGATCGAGGGCGCGCTCACCGGCGGCGGCGCGCTTCCCGGTGGCCGGCCCGGGCTTGCCGCGCCGCTCCCGGCGGTGATCGCCTGGGCCTTGCTGCTCACGGCCTGCGCCGCGGTGGTGAACGAGGCGCGCCAGCGCTTTGCCGTGCTCATCTATGTCAGCGTCATTGGTCTTATCATCAGCCTTGCCTTTGTCGAACTCTCCGCCCCCGATCTCGCGCTCACGCAGATCTCGGTCGAGGTGGTGACGGTGCTGCTGCTGCTGCTCGCGCTCAATCTCCTGCCCAAATCCCCGCCAAGCCTCTCGGGCGCGCCGCGGCGCTGGCGCGATGGGGTGCTGGCGGTGCTGGGCGGCACGCTGTTTGGCGGGCTTGCCTATGCCATGCTCACCCGCGCCCCGGGCGAGAGCATCTCCGCCTGGCACCTCGCCAATGCCAAGCCGGGCGGGGGCGGGACCAATGTCGTCAACGTCATCCTCGTCGATTTCCGTGCCTTCGACACGCTGGGCGAGATCATCGTGCTGGGGATTGCGGGGCTGACGATCTATGCCCTGCTCGACACCACCGCGCGTGGGGCTGCGGGCGCGCGGCTTGGCACCTGGCGTGAGGACATGCCCCATTCGCCTGAGCGCCACCCGATGATGCTGCTCGCCGCCAGCCGCATCATCCTGCCGCTCACGCTGACCGTGGGCATCTACCTGTTCCTGCGCGGCCACAACCAGCCGGGCGGGGGCTTCATCGCCGCGCTGGTGGTGGCGATCGCCTTTCTCGTTCAGTATCTTGCTGCCGGGTTCGACTGGTCGGACGCGCGCAAGCGCTTTGGCGAACACCAGATGATCGGCTGGGGCGTGCTGGTGGCGATGGGTACCGGGCTTGCCGCCATGGTGCTGGGCGCGCCCTTCCTCACCTCTGCCTATGATTACTTCTCCCTGCCGCTGATCGGCACATTCGAGCTGGCAAGCGCGATGGCCTTCGATGCCGGGGTGTTCCTCACCGTCTTTGGCGCGGTGATGCTGGCGCTGGCCCAGCTCAGCCACATCGCCCGGCGCGCCGCGCGTGCCCATGCCGCGCGGATCGAGGCCGAAGGCGCCGGTGCCGGGGAGAGCGCGCCATGACCTACGAATTCCTCGTGGCCAGCGCCATCGGCGTGCTGGTGGCCGGCGGCATCTACCTTGCCCTGCGCGCGCGCACCTTCCAGGTGGTGCTGGGCCTCACGCTCATCTCCCACGCGGTCAACCTGTTCCTGTTTGCGAGCGGGCGGCTGGTGCTGGCCCGCCCGCCGATCCTCGCCAAGGGCGTGAACCACTACACCGATCCGCTGCCCCAGGCCCTGGTGCTGACCGCGATCGTCATCACCTTCGGCATGACCGCGCTGGTGGTGATCCTGGCGCTGCGCAGCTTCCTTGAAACCGGCAGCGATCATGTCGATGGCGCGATCGTGCCCTGCGATGGGCAGGATGGCATGGCCGAGAGCGCCGGGGAGGGCGAGGCCCCGTGACGCTGGCCGATCACCTGACGATCCTGCCCATTGCCATCCCCGCGCTTGCCGCGCCGGCGTGCGTGCTGGTGATGCGCCGCCGGCGGCGGCTTGGCATGGCCATCTCGGCGCTTTCGTGCCTCTTGATGCTGGCCGCAGCGCTGGCGCTGCTCGCCCGGGCCATGGATGGCACCATCACCGCCTATGCGCTGGGCGATTGGCCTGCGCCCTTCGGCATCGTGCTGGTGGCTGATCGGCTCGCGGCGATCATGCTGGTGCTCACCGCCACGCTCGGCCTCATCGCGCTTGCCCACGCGATCATCACCCGGGCCGATCGCAAGGGCTGGCATTTCCATGCCCTGTTCCAGTTCCAGCTGATGGGTCTCAACGGCGCCTTTCTCACCGGCGACCTGTTCAACCTTTTCGTCTTTTTCGAGGTGCTGCTGATCGCCTCCTACGGCTTGATGCTGCACGGGCAGGGGCCGGCGCGGCTCAAGGCCGGGGTGCAATATGTGGTGGCCAACCTCGTCGGTTCGGCGCTGTTCCTGATCGCGCTCGGCCTGCTCTATGCGCTCACCGGCACTCTCAACATGGCCGACATGGGAGCGCGGGTGGCGGCCATCGCCCCGGCCGACCAGGGCCTGCTGCGCATCGCGGCGCTGCTGCTGGTGAGCGTCTTTGCCCTCAAGGCGGCGCTGGCGCCGCTCCACCTGTGGCTGGTGCGCACCTATGCTGTCGCCACCCCGGCGGTGGCGGCGCTGTTTGCGATCATGACCAAGGTGGGCGTCTATGCGCTCATCCGGGTGGTGCCGCAGGTCTTTGGCGAGAGCGCGGGGGCAGCCGCCTTCGTGCCCGCGCCGTGGCTGTGGCCCGCCGCTCTGGTGAGCGCCGTGATCGGCTTTGCCGGGGTGTTCGTCGCCCGCGCCCTTGCCGAACAGGCCGCCTTTGCCGTGATCGGATCGACCGGGACGCTGCTGATCGCGGTCTCGGGCTGGCAGGTGGCCAGCCTTGGCGCGGGGCTGTTCTACCTCGTCCATTCGACCCTGGCGGCAGCCGCGCTGTTCCTGGTGGCCGATGTTGCTGCGCGGCGGCGCGGCGCATTTGCCGACAGCGCCGCCCCCGGCCCCGCCTTTGCCGATCGCGCCGGGGTGGGCCTTGCCTTTCTGCTCGCCGGGATCGGGGTGGCCGGCCTGCCGCCGCTTTCGGGCTTTTTGGGCAAGCTCATGATCCTCAAGGCCGCGGCCGCCCAGCCGCAATGGGGCTGGGCCTGGGGGGTGATCCTTGGCACCACCCTCATTGCCGTGATCGGCTTTGCCCGGGTGGGAAGCGCGGTGTTCTGGAAGACTGCGCCCGAGGCGGAAGGCCCGCCCGCACCGGCCAGCCGCGCCGATCTCATCACCCCGGCGCTGGCGCTGGCGCTGCTCGGCGCGCTTGCCGCCGGGGCGGGCTGGGCAAGCGCGCTGGCCGAGGATGCCGCGCGCCAGGTGCTCGATCCCGCGGCAAGTGCGCGGGCCGTGCTCGGGAGGGGCGCGCCATGAGCCGCGTGCTCCCGCATCCCGGCCTTTCCGCCTTGCTGGCGGTGATGTGGGTGGTGATGGTCAACGACCTCACCTTCGGCACGATCTTTCTTGGCCTTGTGATCGCGGTGGCGGTGCCGCTGTTCTCCGCGCCCTGGTGGCCGGGGCGCCCGCGGGTGCGCTTCCTTCCCGCCCTTGCCTATCTCGCCCTCGTCCTGCGCGATATCGTGGTCGCCAATTTCGAGGTCGCGGCGATCATCCTGTTCAAGCCCAACCACGCGCTGCGCCCGGCCTGGCTCACCGTGCCGCTCGAGCTAACCAGCCCCGAAGCGATCACCGTGTTTGCCGGCACCATCAGCCTGACGCCGGGGACGGTCTCCTGCGACATTTCCGCCTGCGGGCGTTATCTCCTCGTCCACGCGCTCCATGCGCCCGATCCGTCCGCGGCGGTGGCCAAGGTCAAGGCGCGCTACGAGGCCCGGCTCAAGAGGATCTTCGCATGAGCGGCGCCGTGATCACGGCGGCGCTGGCCTTCGGCTTTGCCGCGCTTGGCCTTGCGCTGGTAATGAACCTGTGGCGGCTCTTTCGCGGGCCCGGGCTTGCTGACCGGATTCTGGCGCTTGATACCATGGTGATCAACGTCATCGGCCTTATCGTGCTTGCCGGGATCGCCCATGGCAGCGGCACCGCCTTCGAGGCCGCGCTGCTGCTCGCCATGGTCGGCTTTGTCGGCACCGTGGCCTATGCCAAGTTCCTGCTGCGCGGAGATATCATCGAATGAGCGGGGCGGCACCTTGGGCCGAATGGCTGGTGAGCGCGCTGATCGTGCTGGGCGCCGCCTTTGCGCTGATCGGCAGTTGGGGGCTGGTGCGCCTGCCCTCGCTGATGGAGCGCCTCCACGGCCCGACCAAGGCGACCACGCTGGGCCTCGGGGCGCTGCTGATTGCCTCGATCGCCTGGTTCCAGCTGGGCAAGGGTATGTGGACGACCCACGAATTGCTGGTCTCGCTGTTCCTGTTCGTCACTGCCCCGATCAGCGCCAACATGATCGCCAAGGTGCACCTCCACCGGCTGCGGCACGCGCCCGGCGCGGCCGAGCCCGGCCCGGCCGGCACCCCCGCCGCGCCGAGCGAGGCTGCCGACTGGGCGACGCACGAGGCCCCGCATCTGGGCACGGCCGGGGATTTCGAGGGCGATTGAGCGACTGGGGCTAGCGGCCTCGCCGGTCACCCGGATCGTCACCCGAAAGCCCTCGCGCCCAAAGTGGGGCAGGGCAAGCAGCCCTGACATCATCCACGAGCGGTGTCTGCGCAATCTTATGAGCTTTAAACGATGTCGGCCAATTCCTCGTCCTCGCCTGCCATAAGTCGATCAGCAAACACCTCCAGACGCATTTCAGCGCGGGCCGAGTATGGGCTTTTGGGCAGCAAGGTGCGCGATTGAATTTCGGGGTCTGCCTTGGGCACCCAGATCGCCGACTTGTCGTCACCTGAATAAGGCGTCGCGGCTCCCTCAAGCGCGCGGATCGCGCACACGCAGCAGATGATGGCGTCGATCATGTCTTCCTGCGCCTTGAGTTGGATCGGGCTGAGGTCGGAGGCATTGCAGTAGGCCTCGGCGCCGTGCAGATATGGCTCCAGCACCGTTCCGATTGCGCCCCATTCGCCGGCGAGAAGAGTGCGACGATGCTCGGGCTTCAGGTTGGGCCAGTAGGAACGGATCTTGCCGACCTTGTAGGGGAGGCGCTTGGGTTCGTCGCACAGTTCCACCAGTGCCGGGTGCGGATAGACTTCTATCAGGCCGGGCGTCGTGATCTCGTTGATGCACAGGCCATATCCTGCCTCCGCAAAACCCTGCCGCAGACGGTCGCTGATCGGACCTGGCCGCATGGCACTTGGGCTGTGGGCCGCGCACCACTTCGCGCCATAGGCCCGCTTGGTTGCCTTCGGCCACATGCCCTTGCGCGAGCCACCTTGCCTGGATCGGCAGGTTGGCGCGGGTGAAATCCTGCTCGTGATGCTTGCCGCAGACCAGGTGTCGCGGCCCGCTGGCGCAAGCCCTCCCGGAGTATAAATAGGACATATTGACATGTCGCATTTAAGGGCATAATTTTCCGGGCATGGATGATGAGGGACTCACGCTCGAAGAACTCAGCGCGCGCACCGGTGTCGAGGCGCGCACCTTGCGCTCGTGGGTGAGCGAGGGGCTGTTGGCCCCGCCGTTCAAGCCGGGGCGCGGGGCGCGTTATCCCGCCAGCAATGCCGACCGGGCCTTGGCGGTGCGCGCGCTCAAGGAAGTGCACGGCCTGTCCTTCCCCGAAATCGGCCGCCGCTTCATGATGGCGAGCGAGGAACAGATCCGCGAATGGGCGCTCGAGGCCGGCCCGATCACCGCCGGCAAGGGCTCGGCGCGCGAATACCTGCGTGCGATCAGACAGCGCCGCGCAAAGCCGGGCACGCCACCGCGCTCCGCGCCGGACGATCTGCTGAGCGCACATTCCCTGCAGGCATTGGTGGAGCGCATGGAGCCTCCTGGCGCGGCCTATGCGCAAACCCGATGGGGCGACAAGCTGCGCCATTCCGGCATTTCCGCGACCGACCTTGCCAGCATCGAGAAGCTGATCTTGCAGCTTGAGCGCGTGCTCGATGGGCCGGCGCCGCGGCGGTCGCGCGGGACGATCTGGACGCGCATCGCGATCACGCCCGACCTCGAGCTATCCGTTCGCGGCGAACTCGATCGCCATGAGCGGGTGCTGTTCGAGCAACTTGCAGACCAGCTGCGCGCCATTCTGATCGGGAGATCGAAGCATGACTGACGTGACCTTTGCCCTCGATGCCGCCTTCGATCGTCCGCTGTTCTGGGAGCAGGGCGGATCGGTTCGCTATCTGGTTGCCCGCCTTTCGGCCCGGCGTGCCGAGGCCGATCGCGCGCGAGAGCGGGCGCCGCTCAACATTGCCCTCGTGATCGATGCCAGCGGATCGATGAGCGGGGGCAAGCTCGAGGCCGCCAAGGCAGCCGCGATCGGCCTTGCCGAACGCCTGACCGAGCGCGATCGCCTGACGGTGGTGTCCTTCGCCTCGGATGTGCGGGTGCATCTCGATGCCGTGGAGGTGACCGCGGCCAATCTCGCCGTTATCCGCCGCGAGATCGGATTGCTCGGTACCCGCGGCATGACCGATCTTTCGGGCGGCTGGTTTGCCGGCGTCGAATGCGCTGCCAGCATGGCCGAGGCTGAACCGGCGCTGACGCCGCGGGTGATCATCTTGAGCGATGGTCACGCCAATGAAGGCATTACCGATCCGGCCGAACTGTGCGAGCATGCCGGCGAGTTGCGGCTGCGCGGCGTGCTCACCTCGTGCCTCGGGATTGGCGATGGCTATGATGAGCAGCTGCTGCGGAGCATTGCCGAGAACGGTGGCGGGCGCTTGCATGATGCCGAGCTGACCAGCGAGATCTCCGCCGTGCTGCTCGGCGAGCTCGACGATATCTTCGGCACCGTGGTGGAAGACGCAAGCATCGCGCTCACCATCCCGCCAGGCTTCGATGTCGAAGCGCTCGGCATCGGCTCGGTGCGGCGGAAAGGTGATCGTCTGGTCGTGAACCTCGGTCCCGTCCAGCATGGCGTCCCGCGCGCGCTCGTCCTCAAGCTTGTGTGTCCGCCGCTCCGGGCGGGCAGCATGATCGACTTCACGCTGCAGGCCAGCGGGCGCCTGATCGACAACGGAATCTCCCTTGAAACCGCTCCTGTCGTTGCGCGGCTGACGGCGGCAGAAGGCTCTGCCAACAGCCGGCAGCCGCGCGATCTCGCGCTGGCCGAGGTGGTGGCGCGCCAGTGGAGCGCGAGCATCGTCGCCACCGCGGCCCGCCTCAATCGCGACCGCGCCTTTGACGAGGCCGAGGCCTGGATCGAAGGGCAACTTCGGCACTTTCGCCGTTATGTCGAAGGGCTTGCGTGCGGCCATGCGATGATCGGCGAGATCGAACTGCTGGCGCGGCGCGTCGGGCGGGAATTGTCCTCGCGCATGCACAAGGAAATGGTGCTAAGAACCTCGCTCGAGATTGCCGCGCGTGTCGATCGCAGGGGCACCGCAAAAGACACCTGGGCTGAGCGACTGCGGCGCGGCGACTGAAGCCGCGCTGTCAGGGGTGATAAAAGGGTGATGGGACGATGGCTGCCGACCTGCTCCACCCCGATCGGCTGAAAGAAAAGCAGCGCGCGCTGCGGGGTGGCTTTGCCCTGCCGCTCACCTTGCGGGTCCACCGGGCCCTGAGCTGGCTGCTTCGGGCCCACCGCGATCAGGACGATCTCGACACCCGCTTCATCCACCTGTGGATCGGGTTCAACGCGGCTTACGCGGGCGATCTGCAGCTGGCGCTGGAAGTGGATGAGGAGACCGCGGCTCGCCCCCGCAATGGCAACGAGCGCGCGCGTTTCGAGGAATATTTCCGCACCCTCGTGCGGCTCGATGGCGAGGGGCGCATCTACAACGCCTTGTGGACGCGCTTCCCGCAGGAAATCCGCATCCTGCTCGACAACCGCTATGTCTTTGCCCCGTTCTGGAAGCACCATGCGGGCCTGCCGGGCGGCGCCGGGTGGGAGATCAGTTTCGAGGCGGCCAAACGCGCGGCCCATGCCGCTCTTGCCCGCGGCGATACGCCGGTGGTGCTCTCGATCCTGTTCGACCGGCTCTACGTTTTGCGCAACCAGCTGCTTCACGGCGGGGCGACCTGGAACAGCAAGGCCAACCGCGCCCAGGTGCGCGATGGCGCGGCGATCCTCGGCCACCTGCTGCCGCTGTTCATCGATCTGATGATGGACAATCCGGGCGAAGACTGGGCCATGCCGCTTTATCCGGTGATCGAGGATTGAGCGACCATTTCTGTCGCGGCGCCCCTGTAGGAATCGCGGCATGACGCAAGCCCCCATCCGCCGTTTCGGCCTTTCCAAATCGAAGATCGCCGCCTTCGAGCAATGTCCCAAGCGCCTGTGGCTGGCAACGCACCGCCCCGAGCTTGCCGAGCCGGATGCCGGCGCCGAGGCGCGCTTTGCCACGGGCAATGCCGTGGGGGAGATCGCCTGCGCGCTCCATCCCGGCGGATTCATGGTCGATACCCCGACGCTCTCGGCGGCGCTCGCCATCACCGCATCGCTCATCGCCGGCGGGCATCCCGGGCCGATCTTCGAGGCGACCTTCGAGCATGACGGCGTGCTGGTCAGGGTCGACGTGCTCGAACGGCTGCCCGAGGGCGGCTGGGCGGCGGCCGAGGTCAAGAGTTCGACTTCGGTCAAGGATTATCACCGCGGCGACCTTGCAACGCAGGTATGGGTGATGCGCGCGGCGGGGGTTGCGCTCAGGCGCGCCAGCATCCGCCATATCAACAAGGATTTCGTGCTGGCGCGCGAAGGTGATTATCGCGGTCTCTTTACCGATGCCGACCTCATCGGCGAGCTTGAAGGCATCATCGCCGCGCGCCCGGCGCTGGTGGCCGAAGCCCGGGCCGTGCTGTCGGGCGATGAACCCGAGCGCGCGATGGGCGATCATTGCACCACGCCATTTCCTTGCGAATTTGCCGCCTATTGCAGCCGCAATCTGCCGCAGGGGCCGCAATGGCCGGTGACCATCCTGCCCAATGGCGGCGGCAAGCGCTGGCTGGCGCGCGGGGTGGAGGACCTGCTCGATCTGACCGAGGAGGATCTGGGTGACAGGCACGCGCGCATCCTTGCCGCCACCCGCGACGGCGCCCCCTTCCACGACGCCGAGGGTGCGCGCCGGGCGATGGCGGACTGGGGCTGGCCGCGGGCCTGGCTCGACTTCGAGACCGTTGCCCCCGCAATCCCGCGCTGGATCGGCACGCGGCCCTATCAGCAGATCCCGTTCCAGTTCTCGCTCCATCTCGAGCGGCGCGGCGGGCGCATGACCCACCACGCGTTCTTGAGCTGCGACGGTAGCGACCCGCGCCGTGCCTGCGCCGAGGCGCTGGTGGCGCACATCCCCGAAGGCGCGACCATCATCGCCTACAATGCCGCCTTCGAGCGCAGCGTGCTGCGCGATCTGGCGGGGGCCTTTCCCGATCTTGCCCCGCGCCTTGAAGCCATGGCCGCGGCGACGGTCGATCTCCTGCCCGTCGCGCGCAACCACTGGTATCACCGCGACCAGCGCGGCAGCTGGTCGATCAAGGCCGTGCTGCCGACCATCGCCGCCGGGCTCGACTACGGCGCGCTCGAAGTGAAGGATGGCGGCGATGCGCAGGCCGCCTGGTTCGAAGCCGCCGATCCCGCCTGCCCGCCCGCCCGCCGCGCCGCGCTGGAAGAGGCGCTCAAGGCCTATTGCGCGCGCGACACCTGGGCGATGGTCGTGGTAGCGCGGGCCCTGGCGGGTGAGGCGATGGGATCCTGACCCTCAGGCGGCGACGCGTTTCGCAGGATCGCAACCCAATAAATTCCCTGGATTTCACCACTCAACGACCAATTCTGTCGTATCGCCATCCTATGTCGGCGCGTGAAAGGATGATGCATGCAGCTGCATCACGGACAGATACTCTGTGCGCCGACCGATCTCGTGCGGTTTCTCGGCTGCAACCACGCGACCGCGCTCGATCTGCTGCGCCTGCGCGACCCTGCCAATGCGCCCGTCCCAGCGGAGGATGATGCCATGGCGGAGCTGGTGCAGCAGGCCGGGCTCGAACATGAGGAGCGCTTCCGGGCGCGGCTTGCGGATGAGGGCGGGCTGGTCGAGATCCCTGTCGATGCGCCGCTCGCCGAGCGCGCCCGTGTGACCGCCGAAGCGATGCGGCAAGGGCCAGCGGCGATCTTTCAGGCCGCCTTCCTCCAACCGCCGTGGAGCGGCTTTGCCGATTTTCTGGTGCGGGTGGAGGAGCCTTCGCAGCTTGGCGAATGGTCCTACGAGCCGGTCGACACCAAGCTTGCGCGTTCGGCCAAGGCCTCGCACCTCGTCCAGCTCGGTCTCTACGCGCGGATGATCGCCGCCATCCAGGGGCGCGCGCCCCGCCGGGTCCATGTCGCGCTTCGCGATGGGCGGCGCGAGACCTTCCGCCTCGCCGACTTCGACAAGGTGCTCTCGGCGGCGATGGCGCGGTTCATGCAGTTCGTTTCCAGCGATACCGGGGGCACCGCGCCCGAGCCTTGCGCCGCCTGCCGGCTGTGCCCGTGGCGCGAGCATTGCGGCGGGCTGTGGGAGGCCGCGGAGCATCTCTCGCGCGTCACCGGATTGGGGCGGCCGCAGGCGAGCAGGCTCAGGGATGCCGGGGTTGCAACGCTCACCGCGCTCGCCGCCTTGCCCGATGGCTTCAAGGTGCCGCGCATGGCACCGGCCACGCTCGACAGGCTGCGCGCGCAGGCCCGCTTGCAGGTGGCCCGACGCGCGGGCGGCGATCCGGTGGTGGAACTGCTTCCGCTCGAGCCGGGGCGGGGGTTCACGCTGCTGCCCCCGCCCGATCCGGCCGACCTGTTCTTCGATCTTGAAGGCGATCCGCTCGAGGATGGCGGGCGCGATTACCTCTGGGGCGTGCATTACCGCGAGGGCGGGCGGGGCGAATTCCGCTTCCGCTGGGGCCATGATGCGATCGAGGAGCGGCGCGCCTTCGAGGACACGCTCGACTGGATGGCCGATCACCTCGCCCGCCATCCCGGCGCGCATGTCTATCACTACGCGCCCTACGAGATCACCGCCCTGCGGCGCCTCTCGACGCTGCACGCCAGCCGCGAGGACATGCTCGATCGCCTGCTGCGCGAACGGCGCTTCGTCGATCTCTACACCGTGTTGCGGCAGGCCTTGCGGACGTCAGAACCCGACCTTTCGCTCAAGACGATGGAGATGTTCTTCGCCGACAAGCGCGAGGGGGGCGTCACCAAGGCCGATCAGTCGGTGGTGGAATACAAGAGCTGGCAGCAGACCGGCGAGCAGCGCATCCTTGATGAGATCCTCGCCTACAACAAGACCGACTGCGAGAACACCGAGGCCCTGCGTGACTGGCTGGTGTCGCTGCGCATGGACGATCTGCCGTGGCGGGAGATCGGGCCGACAACGGCGGTGCCGGAGGAAAAGTCCGAAGCACGCCTCGCCGAGGAGGCCGAGGTTGCGCGGCTGCTGGCCGCGATCGAGGCCGGGCCGCTGCCCGGAACCGACGCGGGGCGCGAGCTGGTCGGGCACCTCGTCACCTTTCATCGCCGGGCGGACAAGCCTGCGCTGTGGGCGATGTTCGATCGCTGCGAGCGCGAGGCGGAGGAGCTGGTGGAGGATGCCGAATGCATCGGCGCCATCACCCCGGCGCCCGATGCGCAGGGCGTGTGGCTGCGCGCGGAAAAGCGCAGCACCATCGCCAGCTATAGCTTTGCGCCCCAGGAAACCAAGCTGCGCGAAGGCGATACGGTGCTGCACGCGCCCACGCTGTCGCGCGTGGGGACCATCGTCGCGCTCGATGGGCAGGCCGGAACGGTGGAGATCAAGCGCGGCAATGGCGCCAAGGGCATCTGGCCCGAATCCGGGTCGCTGATCCCGCAACCCACCGTGCCCAACGCGGTGCTGGTGGCCGCGGTCCGCCGGGTGGTCAAGGCATGGGCGGGGATCCCCGAGGAGGGACGCGCCGATCCCGGGTCAGCCGATTTATCCGCCGAGCGCCCGCCCTACCGCGCCCTGCTCGATATCATCGAGCGCAATCCACCGCGCCTTGCCGGCTGGGAAGGCGGTGCGCTGGTGCGCCCGGGCGAAAGCCTTCTCGAGGCGGCCACCCGTCGCTGCCTGGCGATGGACGAGACCGCGCTGTTCATCCAGGGCCCGCCCGGCACCGGCAAGACCCATACCTCGGCGCACGTCATCTGTGCGTTGCTCGCCGAGGGCAAGCGCATCGGGGTGTCGAGCAACAGCCACAAGGCGATCAACAACCTGCTCGCCAGAATCGAGGATGTGGCGGAGCAACAAGGGATCAGCTTCTCCGGCGTGAAGAAATCGACCCGCGGCAAGGACGAGCAAAAGCTCAACGGGCGCATCATCACCGATGTCGAGGCAGTCGAGGATGTCCACGCTTACGGGCCTGACCTTGTCGGCGCCACGGCATGGCTGTTTGCCGACCGGGATTTTGACCAGCACTTCGATTACCTCTTTATCGATGAGGCGGGGCAGGTCTCGCTCGGCAATCTGCTGGCGATGGGGGCAGCGGCGCGCAATATCGTGCTCATCGGCGATCAGATGCAGCTGGCCCAGCCGATCCAGGGCGCGCATCCGGGCGAGAGCGGGCTTTCGGCGCTCGACTACCTCTTGCAGGGCGAGGCGACCGTGGCGCCCGATCGCGGCATCCTGCTCGACACCAGCTGGCGGATGCACCCTGCGATCTGCGGCTTTATCTCCGAGGCGGTCTATGACGGGCGGCTCAAGGCCCACCCCGATTGTGCACGCCAGAGACTGCACCTGCCCCCTGCCCACGATCCGGCCCTTGCGCCAAGCGGGCTGCGCTTCGTGGCCATGGACCATGTCGGCTGCGGCCAGCGCAGCGAAGCCGAAGTGGCGCGCGTCAGGCAGCTTGCCGAGGAATTGCTCGGTACGCCCTTCACCGCGCGCGATGGTTCGCAAGAGATCATCGGCTGGGACAATATCCTCATCGTCGCGCCCTATAACGTGCAGGTCAACGCGCTGCGCGCGGCGCTGCCGCCGCAGGCCCGGGTGGGCACGGTTGACAAGTTCCAGGGGCAAGAAGCCGAGGTGGTGATCGTCTCGCTTACGACCTCGAGCCCGGACGACCTGCCGCGCCATGTCGAGTTCTTCTACTCGAAGAACCGCATCAACGTCGCCATCAGCCGCGCCCGCACGCTGGCGCTGGTGCTTGCCAATCCGAAATTGCTCGAGCTTGATGCAAAGAGCATTGAGCATCTGAGACTTGTCAACACGCTGGCCTGGGTGGCCGAGGAGGGAAGCAGGTGAACAGCAAGCGGATGCTGGAAATTGTTGAGCAACTGGTGCGGGACGGCCTTGCCGAAAGGGTCAGCAGCCCTGATCGCCAGACCAAGGCCATCCTGTTTCGGCTTCCCAATCGGCGGATGTTCGCGGTCGAAATCGACAAGGATGCCGATGGACAATACATAAGGCAGTGCAAGATGGTGCTGGAAGCCCAGCCATCCGGAACTTCGCTGGCATGGGATGAGGCTGCCGCCATCCCGGGTGCCCAAATCCTCGACCGGCAATTCAACAGCTCGGCCTACAGGACGGCGGATGCCGCCCCGCTTGCGCCGGGCAGGCAAATGTCGCTGCTGCTCCACAGCGAAGAGGCCGTTGCCGCAATCCTGAGTTGGTATGGGGGCCTCAAATCGATCAACATTCCCGCGCAAAGCAATCTCGATCCTGTGCCCGTCTGGATGGTCACTTCGCTCTGGGGGCAGGAAGATGGGCTGCCGCGGTTTGTCGAACGGGGCGAATGGAGCCTGCTTTACGATAGCGACAGCGCCAATAACCGCCGCGTGCGCGAAATGCAGGTGGGCGATCGGATTTTCCTCAAGGACTTCGTTCCGAGGGCACACGATCTCCCGTTTGACGCCCAAGGCGCGATCGTCACTGCGAATCGTTTCCGGGCGGAGGGCACGATCACCGAGGCAAGCGAGGATGGGCTGCGCGTCGGGGTCGAATGGCGCGTCTGGGACGAACCGCGCACGTGGTATCTCTATACCGGTAGTCACGCTGTATGGAGGCTGCGCGATCCGGGCGAGAGCGAAGCTGCCGACCGCCTGCGCCGCTTCCTCCTTCATGGTGAACCGCAGGATTATCAATGGTTTTTGAGCCACCCCTATTGGCGTGATCGGCTCTTCGGTGGTTCCGAAGACCTCTCGGAGAAGGAAGTGACTGTGCAGCCAGCCAACCTCATCCTCTACGGCCCGCCCGGAACGGGCAAGACCTATGCCACGGCGCGGGAGGCCGTCCGCCTGTGCGGCGAAGCGGTGCCTAAGGACCGCGGTGCGCTGATGCAGCGCTATGAGGAACTCTCCAAGGAAGGCCGCATCCGCTTCGTCACCTTCCACCAGAGCTTTTCCTACGAGGAGTTCGTCGAGGGGCTGCGCCCGTCGACCGGCGGGAATGACGTTGCGTCTGGCGGCGAAGGCACCGCATCCGGCTTCGAACTGAAAGTGCATGACGGGATTTTCAAGCGCATCGCCAATGATGCCGCTGCCGATACTGGGGGCACGGAGGCGTCTGATTTGCTGGATCAGGCCAAGCCGGTGATCCGCCTTGGTCTGCCGCAGGCAAACCGCAACGAGACGTTCGAGCGCTTCATCGGCGAAGGCTTCATCGGCTGGCCCCACGGCGGCGATTATGACTGGTCGGCACCCGAATTCGAAGACTGGGCGGCGATCAAGGAACGGCGCAAGTACGACGAGCCCGAGCTGCTTGGCAACAACATCAAGATCCATGGGACATGGTTGTTCCGTTCAAGCGAGATCGGCACCCACGTTATGCTTACGAGCGGCTGGGGAAAGGTGCATGCGCTCGGCCGAATTGCCGGCGATTATGAATACCATCCGCAAGCGGCCGATGATTGGGCACGTCACAGGCGCCGGGTCGAATGGCTCTGGCACGACGCAGATGGGGTGCCCCGCGAGACAATTTATCCCAATTCCTTTACGACGTTTCACGCTGCCTATGCGCTCGAAAAGCAGCTCATCAATTGGGATGCGTTGAACCGGCTGGTCTTCGGTGACGATGCGGTCGTCAAGGCTGCCGCCGCACGCCGCCCGTATGTGCTGATCATCGACGAGATCAACCGGGCCAACGTCTCCAAGGTGTTCGGCGAGCTCATCACCCTGATCGAGCCTGACAAGCGGCTGGGGATGCCCAATGCGCTCAAGGTGCGACTGCCCTATTCCAAGCGTGAATTCGGCGTGCCGGCCAACCTTCATATCGTCGGCACCATGAACACGGCTGACCGCTCGATCGCGCTGCTCGACACCGCGCTGCGCCGCCGCTTCACCTTCAAGGAAATGCCGCCGCGGCCCGATTTGCTCGGCAAGGTGGAGGGCATCGACCTTGCGGCAGTGCTCAAAGCGATGAACCAGCGGATCGAATATCTCGTCGATCGTGATCACCGCATCGGCCATGCTTTCTTCATCGACTGCAAGACCAAGGCCGAGGTCGATGCGGTGATGCGCGACAAGGTCATCCCGCTGCTGCAGGAATATTTCTTCGACGACTGGAACCGCCTCGCCGCGGTGCTGGGCGAAAAGCAGGGCAAGGGCGGCAATTTCCTCGAATGTGAGGCGCTTGTCGATCCGACCGGCGAGGGCCGCGATCCGATCAACAGCTGGCGCGTGCGCGAGGCGTTCGATGCCGAGGCATACGAACGGCTGATCGCGGGCGCCGCGGCGCAACCTGCCCAGGCGGAGGGCGAGGCTTGAGCGCGCCCGCGCCCATCTTCCTGCCCGGCGTGCCCGAGGAGCGGCTGCGCGCGATCTATGGCCGGGCGGCGGGCAACGAGATCGCCAGTGGCAAGTTCGCCAGCCCGCAGAGCAGCGCGGCGCTGGCCGCCTTTCTCACCCATCGCCGCGAGATCGAGGATTTCCACGCCGTCGTTGCAGGTGGGAGGGTGCGCTTTGCCGCCTGTTCGTGGCGCGGCTGGCTCGCCACCTTCACCGGCGCGGCGGCGGATCATGCCCGCGCAGTCATCCGGATGTTCGCCCCATGACCCATCTCACCATCCGCGAATGGGGCCATGCCCGCTTTGGCGAGCGCGGGCTTTCCCGCGCGCAGGCCCATGCGCTCCATGCCGAGGCCTGCCAGCACCCGCTGGCACGCGAGGATGCGACCAATATCCTCGTGCTCGGGCGCGATCGGCTGGTGGCGCGGCAGATGGTGGGGATGGTCGCGGCCAGGGGATGCAGCCTCGAAATCCTGCCCAAGGTCGATCCTGATGCCGGGGCCGAGGAAAGCGACGATACCGTGCGCGCCCGCCTGGTGCGGATGCTCGATGTGGCGCTGGGGCTTGATCTTGATCTCGGCGCCGAAGCGGCGATTGCCCGGCAGCACGACACCCTGCTCGAAATCCTCATCAACGCCTTCGCCACCCGCTTGTTGGCAGAGATCCGGCGCGGGCTGCCGCGCGCCTATCGCAGGCGCGAGGAGGATCTGAGCGCGCTGCGCGGACGGCTCGATATCACCCGCCAGTTCACCCGCAATGCGGTGCGGCCTGATCGGCTCGCCTGCCGCTTCGACGAGCTCGAGGCCGATACGCCCCTGATGCGAATCATGGCGGCGGCGGTGGTGTTGCTCGCCCGCCACGTGCGCGCGCATGAAACCCGCCGCAAGCTTGACGAGCTGCGCTTCGTGCTCGCCGACATTCCGCTCCTGCCCGTCAATCGCCTGCCGTGGAGCGCGGTGCGGATCGATCGCACCAACCGCCGCTGGGACGCGCTGTTCCGGCTCGCCCGGCTGCTGCTCCAGCGCGACTGGCAGGCGACCCACCACGATGCGCGCAAGCCCGAAGGCCTGACCCTGCTGTTCCCGATGAACGACCTGTTCGAGAAATATGTCGCGGCCTTGTTGCGCCGGGCGCTGGCAGGCAACGGGATCGAGGTGATCGACCAGGGCGGGCACCGCGCCTGTCTAGGGACCTTCACCGGCCAGCACCTTAAAAGCGGCCATGTGTTTCGCACCAAGCCCGATCTCATCCTGCGCCAGAATGGCTGGACTCGCGCCATCATCGACACCAAGTGGAAACACCTTTCCGACGATCCGCTCGACCGCAAGCACGGGGTGAGCCAGGCCGATGTCTATCAGCTCATGGCCTATGCCCGGCTCTATCAGGTGCCCGAGCTGATGCTGCTCTATCCCGGCCGGCCCGGCAAGCTTGCGGGCGAGCGCGCGCAATACGGCATCGCCGGAGGGCGCGAGCGCCTGCGCATCGCCACGGTTGACATCTCACTCCCCGAGCCGGCCTTGCAGGCCGCGCTGGCGCAGCTTGCCGCCCCGATGCTCGCCGGGCAGCGGCAGCCCGCCCCACTGGAGGCCTAGCCGCATGGCCCGCAACGCCAAGCTCGACCGGCTGCTGACGCTGGTGAAGGCGCTGAGCGAGAGCGCCGAGGGGCTGACGCTCGATGACATGGCCGCGGTGATCGGCGCCAACCGCCGCACCGCCGAGCGCCTGCGCGATCTCATCCTCGTACATTTCGATCTCGAGGAGACCATCGATGATCGGCACAAGCGCTTCCGCATCCCCGATGCGCTGCCATCGGCCTTCATCCAGCCGACCGCGGCCGAAATTGCCGCGTTGCAAGCGCTCGCCGAGGCGGCGCGGCGGTCAGCTTCGGCCCAGGCCCCGCTGCTCGAAAGCCTGGCGGCCAAGGTGCAGGCGGGCCTGAGGCGCGAGGTGAAGAGCCGTATGGCCCCCGATCTTGAACCGCTGGTGCGGCTTCAGCGCCACCATGTTCCGGCCGGCCCGATGATCGAACATGCGCCCGAAACCGTGGCCCAGGTGCAGGGCGCGATGATGGCCGGGATGTGCCTTGAGTTCGATTATCTTGCCGAAGGCGCGCGCGCGCCCGGATGGCGCCGGGTGATCCCGCTCGGCCTCATCCACGGGCCGGCAACCTATCTCATCGGCAAGATCCCGGGGCGCGATCTGGAACCTGTCCCCTACCGCCTCGACCGGATGAGCGCGGTGCGGGTCAGCAATCACCCGGGCGCGCCGGCCGAGGACTGGGATCTCGACGCATGGATGCACGCCAGCTTCGGCATCTGGCGCGAGGAGGGGCACGAGATCGTGCTGCGTGTCAGCGCCGAAGGCGCCGCGCGAGCCCGGCGCTGGCGCTTCCATCCTCAGCAGGTGATCGAGGAGGACGGCGAGGAACTGGTGGTGCGGTTCTTCTCCGGCGGCCTGCGCGAGATCGCCGAGCACCTGTTCACCTGGGGCGGAACCGTGCGGATCGAGGGGCCTGAGGAATTGCGCGCCATGATGCGGGAGAGGCTGGCGTTGGTCACCCGATCTGTTGAAGAGTAAGCATCAGAATAGTAGCTGCTTTTGCTCTTGCTCGGCTATGCAGAAGCAATTGGTTGAGGGGGTGTCATGAACGTTTTCGAGCTCGATGCCGATCTGATTGGTCGATACGAAAGGTTCGCGCGTTCCTTCACCTCGATCCGGGCCAATGACTTGCGCGAGCAGGTCGATGCAATTTACGAAAGCGGGAAATTCTGACCCGAGCCGCTGATCGCGCTCAATCCAGAGTTCAAAAAGGGAAGGTCAATCGCGACCTTGGCCAGCGAGGGGGTGGTCGATCCCGATTTGCCCTGCGTCTTTGCCCTTGGTTCACCGCGAAAGCCGATCGACCTTCATCGTCATCAGGACGAAGCCCTGATGAAGGCGTTGCAGCGCAAAAACTACATCGTCACCACCGGAACCGGCTCCGGCAAGTCTCTGTGCTTTTTCGTGCCGATCATCAACCGCGTTCTCGCTGCGCGCCGCGCTGGGGAGCCGC
Source organism: Erythrobacter cryptus DSM 12079 (assembly GCF_000422985.1). GTDB lineage: Bacteria > Pseudomonadota > Alphaproteobacteria > Sphingomonadales > Sphingomonadaceae > Erythrobacter > Erythrobacter cryptus. The sequence continues at coordinate 4,884 of NZ_AUHC01000016.1, read as the reverse complement.
ATCGCACCCGGGCGATCGTCATCTATCCGATGAATGCGCTGGCAAATTCCCAGCGTGAGGAACTCGAGAAATTCATTGACGGCTGCGGTCTTGACCCATCGCTAAGGCCAACCTTCGCGCGCTACACTGGGCAGGAGCAGGACAGCGAGCGAGAGGCAGTCGCAGCGAGCCCCCCGGATATCATCCTCACCAATTTCATGATGCTTGAACTGCTCATGACCCGGCAGGATGAGGTCGACCGGCAGGTGATCGCCAATATGGAGGGTCTGGAATTCCTCGTCCTCGACGAGCTGCATACCTATCGCGGGCGACAGGGTGCGGATGTCGCGATGCTGGTCCGCCGCGTACGCGAGCGAATGGGTGCGAGCAAGATGCTTTGCATCGGCACTTCGGCCACCATGGCCTCGGGCGAGGAGGATGCCGGACGCAAGGCTGTTACCGAGGTCGGCACCTTGCTGTTCGGCAGCACTGTCGCCCACGAGGATATCGTTACAGAGAGCCTTGTGCGCCGGACCGAAGGCATGCCTTCGGCCGCGGCCGTTCGTGCGGCCGTGCTCCATCCGCCAGAGACGCCAGGGTTCGACAGCTTCGCCGCCGATCCGCTTGCCTGCTAGATCGAGATGAACATCGGGCTTGAAGGTGGTGAAGTGCTGAAGCGCCGCACGCCGCGAACCTTGTCGGAGGCGTCGGCTGACCTTGCTCTTGCGACAGGGCTGGAACGAGAGCAGTGCAAGTCCGCTCTGGCCGATCGGCTTGTCGCGATGAGCGCCTGCCGCAACGACCGCGGCCAGGCCTTCATGGCTTTCAAATTGCACCGCTTCATATCGGGCGCGGGCACAGCCCAAGCGACCTTGGCACCTGCGGGTGCCCGGCGCGTATCGCTGGCCGGCGAGATCTATGACCGACAAGAGGAGAAAGCGCGGCTTTATCCGTTGTTTTTCTGCCGAGAATGTGGGCAGGAGGTCCACAGCGTTTCGATCGATGATTTCGGCACGGTGATCGCGCGCCCGATCGATCTCAACCCGCGTGCCGATGGATCAGGAAGCGACATCGAACACGGCTTTCTGGTGCCTGACGCGCGAGGCGATCTCGCGTTTGCGGGTTCCATCGAGGACTATCCCGACTCCTGGATTGAGACCGGCCCCACCGGCCAGCCGCGCCTTAAGGGCAGCCATCGTGGCAAGCACGAAGGTCGGAGGATGCACCTCAACCCGCAAGGCAAGAGTGACCCTGATGGCATGTTGTGCTGGTTCTTTCCGGGGCCCTATCGCTTTTGCCCAAACTGCAAGCACGAGCCGGCCCCGCAAGCGCGCGATATCAACAAGTTGGCCGGCCTCTCGGGCGAAGGGCGAAGTTCGGCAACGACGCTGCTCACTTCGGCCGCGCTCGACTGGATGGATCGATCGGGAGAACCAGATAACAAGTTTCGGCGCAAGCTGCTCGGCTTTACCGACAATCGCCAGGATGCAGCGCTGCAATCCGCGCATTTCAACGACTTCATTTTTGTCACGCTGCTGCGCGGCGCGATGCTCCGCGCTGTGCAATCTGCCGGAAACGAGGGCCTTACCCACGAGGAGTTCGGAAATGCCCTGCGCAAGGCGCTGGGGTTCGATCCCGAGATTCGTGAGCGCCGCAAGGAATGGATGCTCGACCCGGATCCGGCGAGTTTCTCTGCACTGGACGAAGCCAAGAAGGCGCTCAACCGCGTACTGGCGCACCGGCTGTGGAACGACCTGCGGCGCGGCTGGCGCTATACCAACCCCAATCTCGAACAACTGGGCCTCATCAAGGTCGAGTATCCGGGAATCGCCATGCTCGCCGACGATCAGGCGACCTGCTCTGGCGAGCATCGCGAGCGCAAGAGCGACACCGAGGCAACCGGGTTTGCCATCCTCGCCGGACTTACTCCCGAAACCCGACGGAAGATCTTCGCCCTGCTTTTCGACCACATGCGTCAAGGCCTCGCGATCGCGGCTGATGCTCTGGATCATACCGTGCTTGAGGAGATCGGAACCAAATCGCGGCAGTTTCTCAAGGATCCTTGGGCAATCTCGCTCGAGGAGGAGCGTCACGATCTCAACTCCCAGACCGCGCTGGTGGTGGGAACACAGGGAAGCAAGTATGATCGCGTCATCCGTGTCTCGGGCCGTGGCGGGCTTGCAAGACAGATCGCGTCGATCGCCGGAGGGCTGCCGCTCGCCGACCGTGAACCGCTGATCGAGGCGATGCTGTTGGCGGCGGCGCGCCATCAGATGGTGCGCGAGTTTGCGGCAGGACCAATGCTGGGATGGAAATTGGCACCGGGCGCCTTGCGTCTTGTCGCGGGCGACGGTGATACGAAGCCTCGTCAGGATAATCGGTTCTTTGCCGAGCTCTATTGCGATATCGCGGCGCGGCTCGCCTTGCCTGGCGACATGCCGCTTGCCTTCGAGGCGCGCGAGCACACCGCGCAGGTTGATCCGCTTGTTCGGGAGCTGCGTGAGTGTCGGTTCCGTTTTGGCGACAGCGACAAGGCGAGGATCAGCGAGATGGCCGTTGAGGTCAAGGTCGCGCCCGAGAAGCGCGATTTCCTGCCGCTGCTTTATTGTTCGCCGACCATGGAGCTTGGCGTCGATATCTCGCAGCTCAACGTGGTCTACCTGCGCAACGCTCCGCCAACCCCAGCGAACTATGCCCAGAGGGCAGGCCGCGCCGGGCGCAGCGGGCAAGCGGCGCTGGTCGTGACTTACTGTGCGGCGCAGAGCCCGCATGACCAATATTATTTCGAGCGAACCCGGGATCTGGTGGCCGGCATTGTCAAGCCTCCAGCGATCGATCTCGTCAACGAAGATCTGCTCGCTTCTCACGTTCATGCGGAATGGCTGGCAGCAGCACAGGAGGGCCTGGGCAAATCGATCCCTGAAAACCTCGATATGGACGATCCGGCGCTTCCGCTGGCGAGCCGCCTTCACGAGGCATTCCGGCAGGCGAGTGCCGACAAGGCGGCGATGGAGCGGGCCATACGGATCGTCGCATCGGCAGTTCCAGCTGACCACCCAGCGATCGGTTCGCCGGCCGCGTTTGTTGCATCGAGGTGGGCAGGGGCCCTGCCTGCGTTTGAACGGGCCTTGGACCGCTGGCGAACCCTCTATCGCTCGGCCAACGAGGAACGCAAGATTGCTTCGGCGATTGCAGACCGTCCCGGCATCTCCTCGCAGGAGCGTAAGGATGCTCGTGCCCGTTATGTCGCCGCGGACAAGCAAATGGAATTGCTTGAAAAGGGCGTTTCGTCAGCAAGCTCGGATTTCTACACCTACCGCTATCTTGCGACTGAAGGTTTTCTGCCGGGCTACAATTTTCCGCGCCTGCCGCTCTATGCCTTCATCGACAGCGAGCGGGGCTCGGCCGTGCTGCAACGTCCCCGCTTCCTTGCGATTGGCGAATTCGGCCCCAACAGTCTCGTCTATCACGAGGGCAAGGCCTATCGCTGCAATCGGGCCAAGCTGCCCGCCGGCACGCGCGACAGCGACAATCTGCTCGTCACCAAGGCGGTTCGCTGCTGTCACGAATGCGGCGCGGCCCACAGCAGCGAAACCGCTGAGCGCTGCGTCGTTTGCGATGTGGCGCTCACTGAAGACGGGCGGCTCTCCAAGCTCTATCGCATCGAGAATGTCGATGCCGTACCAGCCGCAAGGATCACCGCCAATGACGAGGACCGACAGCGTCGTGGCTTCGACTTGCGGACGATCTTCGAATGGGATCCGGCGCGTCAGGTAAATCTGCTTCTCAAGAGCGCTGATGGTCCGCTTGCCGCGCTGCGCTATGGCCCGCAGACGAAACTCTCCCGGGCAAATCTTGGGCTGCGACGGCGCGCGGACCCACAAGGCACAGGCTTTGACATCGATACCATTTCGGGTCGCTGGCTGAAGAACTAGGCACAGGGCGAGGACGAAGGCGCCGACCCAAAGGGCGCGCGCCGACAGTCGATCGTGCCGGTGGTAGAGGATACGAAGAACGGGCTTCTCCTCAAATTTGACCGGCTCATTGAGCTTGATCAGCGCCAGATGTCGACGCTCCAGCACGCGCTCGTGCGGGCGATCGAAACCGAGCATGTGCTCGAGGCCGGCGAGCTCCTCGGCGAGCCCTTGCCCACGCGCAACAACCGCAAGGCGATCCTCTTCTACGAGGCCTCCGAGGGCGGAGCGGGTGTCCTCAAGCGATTGATGGAAGGCCCGGAGCGATGGCGCCGTCTTGCCGAGGTTGCGCTCGAGTTGATGCACTATCGTATCGGCGAAGAGGGGGTCGAGCAGAAGGACGACGCCTGCGTTGCCGGGTGCTATCGCTGTGTTCTGTCCTACTTCAATCAGCCCGATCACGAATTGATCGACCGCCGCGATGATGGCGTGATCAGCGTGCTCTTGGAAATGGCCCGGTGCGAGCAAGATCGTCCTGCTGCTGAAGCACATCGCAATGGCGAGGCGGCGGCCTGGCTTTCCGCCTTTGAGCGATGGGGTTGGCCGGCGCCTGTATCCGAGACGATAGACGGCATTGCATATCCGTTGGTTTGGCCCGGTCTGATGGTCACGGACTGTCAGGAATTTCGTGTGTGGGCGGGCATAATGGGTAAGAAGGAGTCCCACTATGTCTCGACGCAAAGAACCTGTGATCCCGTCTGATTTGCTGGATCAACTTTTGGCTGGCGGTGATGCTGCTGCGGCCTTGCAGCAAGGCGGCTTGCTGGATTCGCTGAAGAAGGCCTTGGCCGAACGCGCGCTTAATGCCGAGATGGATCATCATCTCGGCCACGAAGAGCAGGCTGGCAACAGCCGCAATGGCTATGGCCGCAAGACGGTTGCCACGGACACCGGTAAGATCGAGATCGAGATCCCGCGCGACCGGCAGGGC
>NZ_AUHC01000015.1 GCF_000422985.1 Erythrobacter cryptus DSM 12079 | reverse complement strand
AGGCCCGCTGGGTCTGCGAGCAGGCTCACCAACAGCTCAAGGAAGAGCTCGGCTTTGATCACTTCGAGGGACGATCATGGCAGGGTCTTCACCGACATGCCCTCATGAGCATGATCGCGTTCGCCTTCCTGCAAGCCCGCCGCCTCAAGGCAGCGGGTCGGAAAAAAAAGAAGTCCGAGCCCGCCGCCGCAGCCAACCTTGCCCGCCATCAGGCAGGCCATCCTGACCCAGCTCAGCCAGCCTCCGCCGCCAACATGCCCCCACTGCCGTAGACGATGGCGACGATTGATCCTTAGAAATCTGCCAAAGTAGTGCTAGCCTCTCTTGACCAATGGCAACAATCTTTCGGCGATGCGCGCAGCGGAGCACCTTTGCTTCGCAGCGGCGCTGATTGTTGCATTTTTGCTACTCGGCCCAGAACTTTGACTGTGACGCTTGGCAGGCTGGCCGGGCCTGATAGTTTTGCCAGCCGACACCAAGACCGACACCAAGACCGGCTGGTGACTGGAGAGAGGGAGACCCCATGACGCGCAAGTTTACCACGCTTGTCTGCGGGCTGATGGCCTGTAGCGCGCTTACCACGCCCGCCTTCGCGCAGGGGCAGGCCGATGAGGCGCCCACCATGCGCGATGACAACGTGATCATTGTCACCGCCACCCGCCGCGCCCAGGACGTGCAGGACATTCCGCTGGCGGTTACCGCGATCGCGCCGCAGCAGCTCGAGGCGCAGCGCGTGGTCGATATCCGCCAGGTGGCAACGCTCGCGCCCTCTTTTACCGCCAGCCAGGCGCAGCTTGCCTCGGGTTCGGTGGTGCTGCGCGTGCGCGGTGTGGGGACGACTTCGAACAATATCGGCTTTGAGAGCGCAGTCGGCATCTTCGTCGATGGCGCCTACCAGTCGCGCCCCGGCGTGGCGCTGGCTGAATTCGTCGATGTCGAGCGGGTCGAGGTGCTGCGCGGCCCGCAGGGCACGCTGTTCGGCCGCAACACCTCAGCGGGCGCGCTCAACATCACCAATGTGCGCCCCGATGTCAGCGAGTTCGGCGGCTTCGTGAATGCCGAATACGGCAATTTCGATGAAAAGAGCCTGCAAGGCGCGATCAACGTGCCGCTGGTCAAGGATACGCTGGCGCTGCGCTTGACCGGGGCCTGGCGCGAGCGCGACGGTTTTCTTGACGTGGTCAACCGCAACGGGGTGAAGGTCGGCGAGACCAATGATGTCGATCAGTGGCTGGTGCGCGGCCAGATCGGCTGGGACACCGATAGCGGGCTGCGCGGGCGCATCATCGCCGACTATTCCAAGAGCAAGTCGAGCTGCTGCGGCGCGATCGAGCTTTACCAGTCGCCGCTGGTGACCGGCGGGGCCTATGCTGCGGTGGGGCTCGGGCTCAACGGCGGCAATGGCCAGCCGGTGGTGGCCACCACGCCGCGCGACCAGCGCACTTTCGAGCGGGCGATGGACAACCGCATCGTCTCGGCCAACTTCGCCCCGCGTGCCGATATCGACAACTACGGCATCACCGGCGAAATCGAGGTGCCGGTGGGCGAGAATGCCGATCTCATCTTCATCGGCTCGTGGCGCAAGTACGAGAGCTTCGAGGCCTACGATTCCGATTTCACCGGGCTCGATATCTTCAACGTTACCGGCCTCAACCTCGACCTCGAGACCTGGACTGCGGAACTGCGCCTGCAGGGCGAGACCTTGGGCGGCAGGCTCAATTACATGATCGGCGGGTTCTATTCCGACGAGACGATCGACCAGTCGGTCAGCTTCGCGCTGGGCCAGGATTACGGCGAAAACGTCGGCGCGCTGCTGTTCGTGCCGACCGGCGGGGCGCTCGGCCCCAACCCGCTCACCCTGTTCACCGGGCGCGACCCGGCGGGCACCACCAACACCAACCGCTTCCAGCAGGATGCCAAGAGCTACGCGATCTTCACCCATAATACCCTCGAGATCACCGATGGCCTCGAACTGACGCTGGGTGCGCGCTATTCGTGGGAAGAAAAGTCGGGCGGCTTCAGCCAGACCGCGGTCAACAACCAGATCTGCCCGGCGACGCTGGGTGCGCTGGGGGTGATTCCGGCGGCGCTGCGGCCTTCGTTCATCGGCCTCGGCTGCTTCGGCTTCACCGCGCCGGCCGATCTGCCGCAGGCGGCTGTGCTGCCGCTGGTGCGCACCTTCCAGACCGATTTCGACGACGAAGAGCTGATCTACACCGTCAAGCTGGGCTATGAATTCAGCTCCTCGGTGAATGCCTATGCCAGCTTCACCCACGGGTACAAGGCGGGCGGTATCAACCTCGATACCACCGCTGCGGTGAACGGCGCCGATCCGCGCTTCCTGTCGGAAGAGGTCGATGCCTATGAAATCGGCCTCAAGGCGAAGATGCTCGACGACAAGGTCACGCTCAACCTCGCGGGCTTCTACGAGGAGTTCACCAATTTCCAGGTGCTCGAGTTCACCGGGACCGCTTTCACCACCTTCAACGTCCCCGTGGCCGAGACCAAGGGCGTCGAAATCGAAGGCCTGATCCGTCCCAATGACGAGCTGACCTTCAACGTCGGTGCCACCATCCTCGAGGCCAGCTATCCCGATGATTGCGACAAGGGCCAGGAAACCGTGGTCACGGTCGCCTCGCTGTGCGGCAACGACCTGACCAACGCGCCGCAGCTCATCGCGCTGTTCGGCGGGATGTGGGAAAAGCCGATCACCGATTCGATGGAGTTCTTCCTCTCGGGCCAGGTCCGCATCGAGGGCGACCAGCGCACCTCGACCCAGGCGATCGTGCCGCCCACCGTGCCGGCCGGGGCAACAGCCGAACAGGTGCAGGCCGCGATTGATGCCGCGCCGCGGATCATTGCCGACATCCAGGACGGCAAGGCCTTCGTGAACCTGCGCGCGGGCCTGCGCTTCGGCGATGGCCGTTACGCGCTCGAAGGCTGGGTCAACAACCTGACCGACGAAGTGGTGCGCGGGGTGACCTTCAACACCACCCTGCGTGGTTCGGGCGCGGCCAATTCAATCTCGGCCTTCACCCTGCCGCCGCGGCAATACGGGGTGACGCTGCGCGCCAAGTTCTGACGGCCAAGCACGGCTTGTGCCGCCAGCCCATGTGGGAGAGGGGGGGCGGCCCGTGATCGGCGGGCCGCCCTTTTCGCTTGCGCAGCGTTGCGGCGCGGCAAAGGCAATCCGCGCCAGCGGCACGAACGTGCGACACGAAAAAGGCGGCCCGGGTTGCCCGAGCCGCCCTCCAATCTCGATCCTCGCGCTTGATCGGCCCCCCGGGGCCGCGAGCGCCGGGCCGCTTACATCGAGCGCGCGATCAGCATCTTCATGATCTCGTTCGAGCCGCCATAGATGCGGGCGATGCGGGTGTCGCGATACATCCGGGCGATGGCGTAATCATTGATATAGCCCGCCCCGCCGTGGAATTGCAGGCACTTGTCCACCACTTCCGATTGCAGTTCGGTCACCCAGTATTTCGCCATGCTGGCGGTGGCGACATCGAGCTTGCCCTCGAGCAGCTTGGCGATGCAGTCGTTGACGAACACCCGCGCCGCGGTGCCGCGGGCCTTGAGATCGGCGAGGGTGAACTGGGTGTTCTGGAAATCCCAGATGGTCTTGCCGAAGGCCTTGCGGTTCTTGACGTATTCGACCGTCACCTCGAGCGCCTTTTCGATCCCGATCATCGCTCCCATGGCGATCACCAGGCGCTCCTGCGGCAGCTCACCCATGAGCTGATAAAAGCCGCGCCCCTCGATCCCGCCGAGGAGGTTGTCGGCCGGCACGAAGACATTGTCGAAGAACAGCTCGGAGGTATCCTGCGCGTCAAGGCCGATCTTGTCGAGCTTGCGCCCGCGCTTGAAGCCTTCGGCCCCTTCCGTCTCGAGCAGCAGCAGCGAGATGCCCTTGGCCCCTTCGTTGGGATCGGTCTTGGCCACGACGATGATGAAATCGGCGAGCTGCCCGTTCGAGATCCAGGTCTTGGAGCCGTTGAGGCGGTAGCCGTTGCCGTCCTTGAGGGCGGTGGTCTTGATGTTCTGGAGGTCAGAGCCGGCATCCGGCTCGCTCATCGCGATGGCGCTGACGAGATCGCCGGTGACGAGGCGGGGGAGATATTTCTTCTTCTGCTCCTCGGTGCCGTGGCGCACCAGATAAGGCAGGATGATGGTGTTGTGGAGGCTCGCGGCAAAGCCATCCACGCCGTGCTTGGCCTGCTGGTCGATCACCACCATGTCGTGGCGGAAATCCCCGCCATGCCCGCCATATTCGCTCGGCACCGACACGCCCAGCAGCCCGGCCGCACCGGCCTCGCGCCAGAATTCGCGCTCCACCTGGCCATCCTCGCGCCACTTGCGGACGCGCTTTTCCGGGGCGTGCTGCTGAAAGAACTTGCCGACCGCATCGGCAAAGATGGCGATCTCCTCGTCCTGCATGAAGGCGGGTGGGGGCACGTCGATGACGGGCATTTCTCTCTCTCCTGAAGCTCGGCCCGGGCCGGGATGTTTCACGTGAAACATTGGCCCGGGGGATGAATGAAATTGACGGGGCAGGCCCGCGGGCGGCCCCGCGCTGTTGTTACTTGCCGGTCCAGTTGGGCTTGCGCTTCTCGGCGAAGGCGGCGGCGCCCTCGCGCGCGTCATGACTGGTGAACACCGGGGCGATCAGCCTGGCCTGGCGCTCGTAGCGTTCTTCCATGGGCCAGCCGCGCGATTCCTTCATCACCTGCTTCGATACCCGCACCGCCAGCGGCCCGTTGGCAGCGATGCGCTGGGCGAGCGCCTTGGCCGCCGCGAGCGCGGGGCCATCGGTCACCTGGTTGATGAGGCCGATCTGATAGGCGCGCTGCGCATCGATGAAATCGCCGGTCAGCGCCAGTTCCATGGCGATGCGCTGCGGGATCTGGTCGGGCAGCAGCATCACCCCGCCCGCCGCGGCAACAAGGCCGCGCTTGACTTCGGGGATGCCGAACTTGGCATCCTGGTGCGCCACCACCAGGTCGCAGGCGATCATCAGTTCAAGGCCCCCGGCCAGCGCATAGCCCTCGACCGCGGCGATCAGCGGCTTCTTGGGCGGGGCCTGCACCACCCCGCCAAAGCCGCGCCCCTCCACGGTGGGCGATTCGCCGCGCAGGAAGCCCTTGAGGTCCATCCCTGAGCAGAAGGTGCCCCCCGCCCCGGTGAGAATGCCGACCCTCAAGTCATCCTCGGCATCGAGCCGATCCATCGCCGCGGCGATACCCTCGGCGGCGGCCTTGGTCATGGCGTTCTTGGCTTCGGGGCGGTTGATGGTGACGATCAGGATGCCATCCTCAACCTCGGTCAGCACTTCGGGGGCGGTGGTCTCGCTCACGGCTCAGGTTCCTCTCTAGCGGCCTATCGAAAATGTGATTGCGATTTGAAACGCAATTCTTGTGCCTCTCGTGCAGTCGGTTTACGGACGCGTCAACCGCAATTTCGCTGATTGAGGAGAGGATCAGATGGCCGAGGCTTACATCATCGATGCCGTTCGCACCCCGCGTGGGATCGGCAAACAGGGCAAGGGGGCGCTGGCCGGCTGCCACCCGCAGCATCTTGCCGCCACGGTGCTCAAGGCGATCAAGGAGCGCAATCACCTCGACACCAGCACGGTTGACGACGTGATCTGGTCGGTCAGCACCCAGGACGGGCTTCAGGCGGGCGACATGGGGCGCATGGCCGCGCTCGATGCCGGCTATGACATCACCTCGTCGGGCACCACGCTCGATCGCTTCTGCGGCGGCGGGATCACCAGCGTCGCGCTTGCCGCGGCGCAGGTGATGAGCGGGATGGAAGATTGCCTGGTTGCCGGCGGCACCGAGATGATGAGCCTCACCGCGGCGATGGCGCAGGAGAAGATGCGCGCCGGGATCAAACCGCCGATGATGGGCAGCTACAACGAGCGGCTGCGCAAGGTGCACCCGCAATCGCACCAGGGCGTGTGCGGCGATGCGATTGCCAGCATGGAGGGCTTCACCCGCGAGGAGCTGGACGAGGTTGGCTACCGTTCGCAGCAGCGCGCGGCCGAAGCGATCGCCGAGGGACGCTTTGCCAAGTCGGTGGTGCCGGTGGTGGATGACGAGGGCAATGTGATCCTCGACCGCGAGGAATATCCGCGCCCGCAGACCACCATGGAAGACCTCGCCAAGCTCGAACCTGCCTTCCCCAAGATCGCCGATGTGCCGCTTGACGAGCACGGCACCACCTTCCGCAAGCTCATCAACCAGAAATATCCCGATCTCGAGATCAAGCACTTCCACCATGCCGGCAATTCAAGCGGCGTGGTTGATGGCGCTGCGGCGGTGCTGGTGACCAGCAAGGCCTATGCCCAGAAGCATGGATTGAAGCCGCGCGCGCGGATCGTCGCCACCGCCAACATGGGCGATTGCCCGACGCTGATGCTCAACGCCCCCGTCCCGGCGGCGAAGAAGGTGCTGGCCAAGGCGGGTCTCACCCTCGATGACATCGACCTGTTCGAGATCAACGAGGCCTTTGCGGTGGTGGCGGCCAAGTTCGTGCGCGACCTCGGGCTCAGCTGGGACAAGGTCAATGTTAACGGCGGGTCGATCGCGCTCGGCCACCCGATCGGGGCGACGGGATCGATCCTGATCGGCACCATCATCGACGAGCTTGAGCGCCGCGGTGGTCGCTATGGCCTCGTCACCATGTGCGCGGCGGGCGGCATGGCCCCGGCGATCATCGTCGAGCGCGTCGATGACTTCGGCGACTGACGCGGTGCCCGATAACACCCCGGTGATCATCGGGGTGGGGCAATATTCCGAGCGGGTGGGAGAGCCGGGTTACCAAGCGCTCTCCTACATGGACCTGGGCGGACGGGCGCTTGCCGCGGCAATTGCCGACAGCGCGGCGCGGGGCGATCTTGCGGGTGCGATCGACACGCTCGCGGCGATCCGTGCCTTCGAGATGAGCCGGCCCGGGCGTGAGCCGCCCTTCGGCGCCCCCGACAATGTGCCCGGCGCGCTGGCCCGGCGCGTGGGCGCGCGCCCTTCACGGCTGATCCTTTCCACCACCGGCGGGCAGACCAACCAGCAAATGGTGGGCGAATTTGCTCAGGCGATCGCGGCGGGAGAGATCGCCTGTGCAGCGATCGTCGGGGCCGAGGCGATCTCGACCGTGCTGGCGCTCACGGCGAAGGGCCAGAAGCCCGATTGGTCCGAGGCCATCGGCGGCAGCTTTGAGGACCAGGGCTATGGGGTTGAGGAGTTGATGGAGCCGGCGCTGTTTGCCCACGGGGCAAGCGGCGCGATCCCGCTCTATGCCCTCGCCGAAAACGCCCGGCGGCACCGGCTGGGGCTGGGCCTGGAGGCCTACCGGCGCGAGATCGGCAGGCTCTTTGCCCCCTTCACCCGCGTCGCGGCGGCCAACCCCCACGCCGCAGCGCCGGTGGTGCGCAGCGCCGAGGAACTGGCCAAGGTGACGGAGCGCAACCGCATCGTTGCCGAGCCCTATACGCGCATGACGGTGGCGCGCGATCAGGTCAATCAGGCCGCGGCGATCATCCTTGCGAGCGCGGGCCTTGCGCGCGCGCTGGGCGTGCCGGAAGACCGGTGGGTGCATATCCACGCGGTGTCTGCCGCGACCGAGGTCAAGCTGGCCGAGCGGCCCGATCTTGCCGCTGCGCCGGCCAGCATCGCCAGCGTCGAGGCGGCGCTGGCGCGGGCGGGCAAGGCGATGGGCGATATGGCCTATCTCGATTTCTATTCCTGCTTTGCCATTCCGGTCTTCAACCAGTGCGACCATTTCGGCCTTGCCTATGACGATCCGCGCGGGCTGACGCTCACCGGGGGCCTGCCGTTCTTCGGCGGGGCGGGGAACAATTATTCGGCCCATGCCATCGCCGAGGCGGTGGCCCGCGTGCGCGCGGATCGGGGCGCCTTTGCGCTGGTCGGGGCTAATGGCGGGTGGATGAGCAAATATGCCACCGGCATCTATGCGACCACGCCCGCCGACTGGCGCGCCAATGATCGTTTCTTGCGCCTGCCCAAATTGACCGACAAGGTGCCGCTCGCCGCGGGGCCGGTGCAGGGCGCGGTGGTTGAGACCTATACCATCAACCACGGGCCGAAGGGGCCGGAGGCGATCTTCATCGGCCGCGCGGAAAATGGCGCGCGGGTAGTGGGCAATGCCGATCTTTCCGATCCCGCCACGGCCGCAGCTTTCGAGAACGGCGAGCCTTTCGGCAAGCGGCTGACCTTGAAGCAGGATGATCGCGGGCGGACGGTGGGGCGGCTCGTCTGATACCCCCGCCCAACCCCTTCCGTTGCGGGAAGGGGCTATTCGCGCCGCTTGCCGCCAAGAAAATCGAGCGCGTCGAAGCCTTCGGGTGCGGGCACCTCGACGATCGGATCGTCGCGGTCGTCAAACTCGGTGCGCAGCGCCCGGCTCATCACCGCGTGCATGAGGTAAAGGCAGGTGATGTAGGTAAGCTCGAGGATCTCCTCGTCGCTGAAGGCCGCCTTGAGCTCGGCAAAAAGCGCATCGGGCACGCGGCCCTGATGGCACACCAGCCGATCGGCATAGGCAAGGACAAGGCGCTCCTTCGCATCGAAGGCACTTGCGGTCTGCCAGGTGGGCAGGGCGGCGATCTTTTCCTCGCTCACGCCCAGCCCGCGCAGCGATTTGCAGTGCTGGGAAAAGACGAACTGGCTGCCGGTGGCCCATCCCGCCCAGGTCTGGCCCAGCTCGCGCAAGACCGGATCGAGCTTGCGCTTGGGCGAGCGGTAATAGGAAAAGCCCTGCGCGGCGTGGCGCAGCGTATCGGGGGAGAGGGCGAAGACCGTCCACCAATCGCCGGGCGTGCCGGTGGCGGTGCCGGGCTCGGCCACCGGATCGCGGGCGCCGAACAGGAGGTTATAGAGTGGCAGCGCAACCTCGGCATCGGCCTCGCCACGCGGCACCTGGCGCAGGCGCGGCATCAGGCCGGCTCCACCAGGCTTGCCGGGGCGTGGCGCACGTCATCGGGGGTGAAGCTGCGGGTCGTCGCGGCAAATTCGAGCAGGATGCCGTTGGGATCGGAGAAATAGACCGAGCGGATGAACACCCCTTCATGCATCTCGCGGGCATAGCCCGAGGGGCTGTCATCATGGTTGAAGACCATGTGGGTGTGGGGCACGCCCGCCGCCTCGAGCCGCGCGAGCGCGGCTTCCAGCTCGGCCTCCTCCATGTGGAAGGCGAGGTGGTTCATCGAGCCGACCGCGGTCTTGGCCTCGAACGGGAACTTCTTGACCGAGGCGATTCCTGGCGCGGCCGGCGGGGCATCCTTCCACCAGAAGAACGCCACCGCATTGCCCCCGCCGCAATCGAAGAAGAAATGCTGCCCGCCGTCGGGCAACTGAACCGTCTTGAACAGCGGCATGTTGAGGATTTCGGTGTAGAAGCGCACCGTCTCGGCCATGTCGCGGCACACCAGCGCGACATGGTTGATGCCCTTGGTCTTGAGTTGCGTGCCCTCGGCCATCGCTGCTCTCCTTTCGCTTGGCCAGAGTGCCGCGCGGCGCGCGCTTTGGCAATTGCCCGCCGCCTTGCCTGGCGTGCTTGCGCGACTCGGCGCCATGGCTTACATGGTTTCAATTGAAACTATCATGCCCTTGCGAAGGGTACGAAGGGATCGCCGATGACCGCCCAAGCCATTGATCGCCACGCCAAGGACCTGTTCGACAACCCCGCGGGCCTCGATGGCTTCGAGTTTGTCGAGTTCTGCGCGCCGGAAAAGGGCGTGCTCGAGCCGGTGTTTGAAGCCATGGGCTTTGCGCTGGTGGCGCAGCACCGTTCCAAGGACGTGCAGCTCTGGCGGCAGGGCGGCATCAACTTCATCGCCAATTACGAGCCGCGGAGTGCGGCCTGGTATTTCGCCCGCGAACACGGGCCTTCGGCCTGCGGCATGGCCTTCAGGGTGCGCGATGCAGCGCGCGCCTATGCCCATCTCGTTGAACGCGGCGCCGAGCCGGTGGCCAATGATCCTGGCCCGATGGAGCTGCGCATCCCGGCGATCCGCGGGATCGGCGGGGCGATCCTCTACCTTGTCGATCGCTACGAAGGGGCCGAGAAGGGCAATGGCCTGACGATCTATGACATTGATTTTGAATATCTGCCCGGGGTGGAGCGGCGCCCCGTGGGGGCGGGCTTCCACACCATCGATCACCTCACCCACAATGTCTATGGCGGGCGGATGAAGTATTGGGCCGATTACTACGAGACCCTCTTCAACTTCCGCGAGATCCGCTATTTCGACATCAAGGGCGAATATACCGGCCTGACCAGCAAGGCCCTGACCGCGCCCGATGGCAAGATCCGTATCCCGCTGAACGAGGAAGGCGAGGGCGGCAAGGGCCAGATCGAGGAGTTCCTGCGCGCCTTCAACGGCGAGGGCATCCAGCACATCGCGCTCATCTGCGATGATCTGGTTGCCTGCTGGGATCGGCTCAAGGCGCTTGGCGTGCCCTTCATGACCCCGCCGCCCGCGACCTACTACGACATGCTCGACGAGCGCCTTCCCGGCCATGGCGAGGATGTCGCGGCGCTCAAGGCCCGCGGGATCCTGCTCGATGGCAGCACCGAGGGCGGCCAGCCGCGCCTGCTCCTGCAGATCTTCGCCCAGGCGCAGATTGGCCCGGTGTTCTTCGAGTTCATCCAGCGCAAGGGCGACGAGGGCTTTGGCGAGGGCAATTTCAAGGCCCTGTTTGAAAGCATGGAGCGCGATCAGATCATTCGCGGGGTGCTCAAGGTCGAGGAGCCGGCCCAATGAGCGCGCATCCGGTAAAGCTCGCCGGCATCCACCATGCGGCCTATCGCTGCAAGGACGCAAAAGAGACGGTGGAATGGTATGGCCGGGTGCTCGGCATGGCCTACACCACCGCCTTTGCCGAGGATCACGTGCCATCCACCGGCGAATATGATCCCTACATGCACGTCTTCCTCGATGCGGGGGGTGGCAATATCCTTGCCTTCTTCGAGCTGCCGAACCAGCCCGAGATGGGCAAGGATCCCAACACCCCGGCCTGGGTGCAGCACCTCGCCTTCAAGGTGCCTTCGGAAGAAGCGCTGCTTGCCGCCAAGGCGCATATCGAGGCGCAAGGAGTTGAGGTGCTGGGGCCGACCCATCACGGCATCTTCAAGTCGATCTATTTCTTCGATCCCAATGGCCACCGGGTGGAACTTGCCGCTGACATCGGCACCCCTGAGCAATATGACGAGCTTGCCCGCGTCGCCCCGCTGATGCTGGAGGAATGGAGCCAGACCAAAAAGGCCCCGCGCCATGCCGATTGGCTCCACGCCATCGCCCGGGCCGAGCACGCGGCGAAAGCGGAATAAGGCATTCCCTCACATTGCTTCCTTCTCCTTGGGGAAGGGCCGGGGCTGGGGGGCAATCGCTGGCCGGGAGCAACTGCGCGCCCAATCCGCTCTGCTCAGGGATCGGGCCTTTCGCATTTGATCCAGCGCAAGGCCCCGGCACCCCGTGTCCCTCACCTTGGGCCATCCAAGAGGGGGAGCAAAGGCCATGCGCATCCTGTTCGTTCATCCCAATTACCGCTCGGGCGGGGCCGAGATCGCCGGCACCTGGCCCCCGGCTTGGGTCGCCTACCTCGCCGGCCCGTTGAAGCGCGCCGGCTTTACCGACATCACCTTCATCGACGCCATGACCGAGGGGCTGGACGATGACGAGCTCGCCCGGCGCATGGCCGCGCTCCGCCCCGACGATCAAGGACATGGGCCTGATCAGCCCCGATTGGGACGTGCTCGACTGGAAGCAATACACCTATATCCCGCTTGGCACCCGGGTCGCCATTCCCAATCTGGCGCGCGGCTGCCCCTTCACCTGTTCCTTCTGCTCGCAATGGAAGTTCTGGCGCGATTATCGCCTGCGCGATCCCAAGGCCGTGGTCGATGAGATCGAGGAGCTGCACGAGCGGCATGGCGTTGGCTTCTTCATCCTTGCCGACGAGGAGCCGACGATCAATCGCAAGGCCTTCATCCGCTTCTGCCAGGAGCTGATCGATCGCGGCCTGCCCGACAAGGTGAAGTGGGGGATCAACACGCGGGTCACCGACATCTATCGGGATCGCGAATTGCTGCCCTTCTACCGGCGCGCGGGCCTCGTCCATGTCAGCCTCGGCACCGAGGCGGCAGCGCAGATGAAGCTCGACCGTTTCCACAAGGAAACCAAGGTCGAGGAGAACCGCACCGCGATCCGCCTGCTGCGCGAGGCCGATATCTTCGTCGAGGCCCAGTTCATCGTCGGGCTCGACAATGAAACCCCCGAAACCCTCGAGGAAACCTATTGCATGGCCTGGGACTGGCAGCCCGATCTTGCCAATTGGGCGATGTACACCCCCTGGCCCTACACCCCCCGCTGTTCGAGGAGCTGAAGGACCAGGTTGAGGTTCACGATTTTTCCAAATACAAATTCGTCACGCCGATCATGAAGCCGGCGGCGATGGAGCGGGGCGAGCTGCTCGATGGGGTGATGAAGAACTACCGCCGTTTCTACATGCGCAAGGCGCTGTTCCACTATCCCTGGCGCGGCAGCGGGTTTCGCCGGCGCTATCTCCTCGGCTGCCTGTGGGCCTTCCTGCGCACGGGCTTTCGCCGCAGCTTCTATGATCTGGGCAAGGCAGGCTATTGGGGCCCGCAGACGAAGAAGGCGCTCGACTGGCATTTCGATGAGAGTCGCACAGCCGCGCTGCCCGCGGCTGTTGACTGGCAGACCAGCGCCGACCGTGCGGCCCAGGCAGAGGCCCGCCGCGCTGCACTGCGCGCGCAGATGAAGGCCCGGGCGAAGGAACGCAGCGCCGCGCGCGTGGGGGCTGGAGTTGATGTCGGCTGAAGCCCGCCGCCGCGCCCAGCCCCGCACCCCGGCGCTGATCGGGCCGCACGCGGTGCTTCATGCCGTGGCGGTGATGGAGGAGCGGCTGGGCGCCGCGGAGACCCGGGCGATCCTCGAGGATGCGCAGATCGCGGTGCTGCCCACTGGCGAGGCGATGATCCCCGAATTCGAGGCGCTGCGGCTGCACCGCTGGCTGGCGCTGCACGATCCGGCAGGAGCCTACGAGATCGCCGAGGAGGCGGGGCGGCGCACCGCCGATTACCTCATCGCTCGGCGCATTCCGCGCGTCGCGGTGTGCTTGCTGCGCCGCCTGCCGCCGTTGCTTGCTGCCCCGCTGCTGATGCGCGCTATCGACCGCCACGCCTGGACCTTCGCCGGCGCCGGGCGCTTCTTCGCCCAGGGCGGTTGGGCCTTCACCATTGACCGCACCGTCGCCGACGACCCGGTGATCCCGCCCGACAGCCTGTTTGACTGGTATGCCGCGGTGATCACCCGGCTCTATCGCGAGTTGGTCTCCGCCGATTGCCGCTGCCGCGTCCTTGGCGATCTGCCGGGCCGACCGCTCGCCCGGCGCTTTGCCATTGCGCGGGGCTAGGCGGCGCCATCGGCGCAGGTCAGGCGGATTTCTGCCAGCGCGAAATCATAGGTGATCGCCGCGCAGGCCCCCAGCTGATCGCGCCCGATACGGGTGAGCAGATCGGGCCGGCCCCGGCCCTTGCGGCGGCTGACGAGGATCTGGGAGGGATCGAGCCGCGGATCGTCGGCCGCAAGTTCGCCCACCCGGCGCGTCGTGCCGTAATCAGCGATGCGCACGGCAAATTGGGTGATGGCAAAGGGGCCGATTTCGAGCGGGCGCGCGGTGCGCATCATCCGCATCGGGCGCGTGATGCCGAAAGGCATTGCCACCACGCCCGGCGCGCCCGGCTCGAACCCGCCGTCGAGATGGGTGGCGAGGAAATTGGCGGTGGGGGCGGTCACCAGGGTGTGGGCGCGATCGGGCACGAAGATCGCCAGCAGGCGCTCCTTGCCGAGCAGCACCTCGGTGCCGATCCGGGTGTTGCGGGCGCCGCCCGCGCGCACCAGGGCGAAACGATAGGTCTGCGCGCCCTCCGCGCGCGCGCCGAGGCGGAAGGTGACGCGGGTATAGGGCAGGTGATGCACCCCGATCACGCCATCGGCCCGGGACGAGACCGGTCGCGCGCTCCAGGTGAGGAGCAGCGGCACCGGTCCGGCCCCGAAATCGACCGCCTGCACCGCGCCATGCCCCTCGAGAGCGACCGGGCCGAAGCGCCAGCCGCGCCGGGCCTCGGGCAGCCAATTGCCGGCGGCGGCCACCTCGGGATTGACCACCGGCGCGCCGAAGGCCTCGGCACTGACCTCAAAGCGCAGCGCCGTGCCATTGACGATGAGGGTGATGATGTTGTCGCCTTCGAGCACCAAGCTATCAGGCGATGGTGCTTGCGGCGCGGTCGGCGGCGTGATCGCGGCCGCCTGTCCCGCAGCGAGGGCCGGGGCGGGCAAGAGGCCAAGCAGCAATGCGGGCAGGAAGGGCCGGATCACCATGGGCAAACGGCGCCGCCGCGGGCGCGTTCCTCAACCCCGGCCCTGGCCGCGGCCGCGCCCGCCGCGCCGGTTCTTTTCGCGCCCGGGCGCGTCGATCGTGCGCAAGTCGATCACTTCGGCACGGGCCTTCATCCACCTTGTCATGGCGATCGCCCAGACCAGTGTTGCGGCGAGGAACAGCGCGAGGCCGACGAAGAACTCGCCCCTGCCCGCGTGCATCCCGGCATAGTGCTCAAACGCCGCCGCCGGGATCAGCAAGCCCGCCACCCACAGGCCGGTCAGCATCCAGCCGCGGCGTCCGCGCGGCACGATGTTGAAGTTCCACGGCCCGCGCCGGTAGAGCACGAAGGGCTTCTCGGACTCACGCATCATTGCCTCCCTAGCTCGCAGCGCTCGGCGGGCGCCCGCGCCTTGGCGCTGCACTGCGGCCCACCTTTACGCCCCGCCGCGCCAGGGCCTCGCGCAGCAGCACCTCGATCTCGGCATTGACGCTGCGCAATTCGGCATCGGCGAGCCGCTGCACCGCCTCATAGAGCGCCGGATCGAGACGCAGGGGAAAGGCTTTCTTGGCGCTCATTGCATCATCGTCAATAAAGCGATCCTGCGTTGACCACGGGCTGGGTGTCGCGCTCGCCGCACAGCACCACCATCAGGTTCGAAACCATCGTGGCACGGCGTTCATCATCAAGGTGGACGACCTCCTTTTCGGAAAGCTGGGTCAGCGCCATCTCGACCATCGTCACCGCCCCCTCGACCAGCTTGGTGCGCGCCGCGATCACCGCCTCGGCCTGCTGGCGGCGCAGCATGGCGCCGGCGATCTCGGGGGCATAGGCAAGATGCGTGAGGCCGCATTCATCGACCGTGATGCCCGCCACCGACAGGCGCTCGATCAGCGCCATGCGCAACTCGGCGCTCACCTCCTCGTGGTTCCCGCGCAAGGTCACCTCGGCATGTTCGAGATCGTCATAGGGATAGCGCGAGGCGATCTTGCGCACCGCCGCCTCGATCTGGGCGGTGACGAATTCGCGGTAATCATCGACATCGAACAGCGCCTGCGCGGTGTCGGTCACCCGCCACACCACCTGGGCGGCCATCTCGATCGGGTTGCCGCGCGCGTCGTTGACCTTGATCTTGTCCGAAATGATGTTGTTGGCGCGCACCGCAATCTTCTTGCGGGTGAGCCAGGGCAGAACCCAGCGCAGGCCTTCCTTGCGATCGGTGCCCTTGTATTCACCGAAAAGCTGGATCGCCGCGGCCTCGTTGGGATTGATCATGTAAAAGCCGGTGAGGATGAGGATGCCGACAAGGCCGGTGATGAGCGCGAGGATGAGCCTCAGCCCGTCGGCCTGCTCGGACGCAACCGCGCCGAGAAACAGCCAGGCGGCAAGGCCGATCAGCACGAGGCTGACCAGCAGCATCGCATAGCCGCTCTGGGTGGTGGCGGGCACCTCGCGGCTGCGGTTGAGCGCGGGGGCATCTGACTGGGCCATGACGAATCTCCATATCGATATAAATATGATATCATTCTTATACGAAATGGAGTGCCCGTCAAGCGTTGGTGTGGGAAATCGGCCCGGGGAGGGTCAGACGAGGCCGAGGCGCTGGCCGGCCCGGCTCGCGGCGGCGCGCAGCCAGGGTGCGGCGCGCCGTACCGCCGGATCGTAGGGGGGCAGGCCTACCTTGCGCAGCAGCGGGTTGAGCGCCAACGCATCGGCCTCGGCCCGGGTGCGGCGGCATTGCCAGCTCAGCGCCAGCGCGATCGACAGGCCCTCGCCGCTGTGCACCCAGTGCGGCGCGGCATGGGGCAGGCACAGGCCATCGCCGGGTGCGAGCACGTGCTGGTGGCCCACCGCGGCCAGCTCCGGACGCCACTCGAGCCGCTTGGTGCCTTCGCGCAGATGGGCCTCGCGCCGGGCGAGATCGAGAAAGGGCGGGGCGGCGGGATAGGCGGCGAGCACGCGGTCACCCCGGATCTGCAGCAGCAGCATGTAGGCGGGATTGAAGTGGAACGGGGTGCGCAGGTTGGTCCAGGAGATGAAGGCGCGCGCGCGCAGCGCCTGCATCGGGCCGGTGGCGCGCGCGATCACCGGCTCAAGTTCGCGCACCAGTCGCAGCACCAGCGCGCGATAGCCGGGCAGGCGCATCAGATCGCGCAGCACCACGCCGCGCCGTCCCGGCCCCCCTGATTGCAGCAGCGCGAGCGGATCTGCCGGCGCTTGCGGCACGGCTCGTGGCAGGCCTGCCACCTCGCAAGGCTCGCCCCATTCGCCGACCTCGGATCGTGGCAGCACCCGCGCCGCGTCGGCGAGCGCGGGCAGGCTGAGCAGCGGCTCCTCGGCCAGATAATGGCGCAGCCGCGCGGGCGCACAGGGATAGGCTTCGGCAAGCGGCGGCACCGAGACGGGATCGAGCAGCGACATCCTTGCTTGCGGCCCTGCAGAGATTGCGTGACAGACCTCGGGGCAATTACCGAGGTGCGGTGAAGAGCCTGTTAACGTCCTGCAGTAACGCAAAAATTTTGCCGAGATGGGAAAGGGCCCCCGGCATTGCTGCCGGAGGCCCCATGGCGTGCAAGCCGACGATTGCGGCTCAGGCGTGGTACTTGGCCCAGGTCACATCGAAGCGATCGGCGTTCATCACCTTGGTCCAGGCCGAGATGAAATCGCACACGAACTTGGCCTCGTTGCCGGCCTCGGCATAGACCTCGGCCTGGGCGCGCAGCACCGAGTTCGAGCCGAACACCAGATCGGCGCGGGTGGCGCGGTACCTGGGCGTGCCGGTGGCGCGGTCGGCCCCGATATATTCCTCATCACCCGTGCCTTCGACCGGGGTCCACTTGGTGCCCATGTCGAGCAAGTTGCGGAAGAAATCGGGGGTGAGCACGCCGACACGGTCGGTGAAGACCCCGTGCGGACGGTTGCCCGAATTGGCGCCGAGCACCCGCATCCCGCCGACCAGCACGGTCATCTCGGGAATCGACAGGCCGAGCAGATGGGCCTTGTCGATCAGCAGCTCCTCGGTGCGCACCACCGACTTGGTCTTGAGGTAGTTGCGGAAGCCATCGGCGAAGGGCTCGAGCGGGGCGAAGCTTGCGGCATCGGTGTGCTCCTCCCCGGCATCGCCGCGCCCGCCGAGGAAGGGCACGGTGACATCGAAACCCGCATCCCGTGCCGCCTTCTCGACCGCGGCCGAGCCGGCCAGCACGATCGCATCGGCGATCGAAAGCGCGCCGCGGTGCTGCTCGATCACGCCGAGCACCTTGGCCAGTTCTTCGGGATCATTGGCCGCCCAGTCCTTCTGCGGGGCAAGCCGCACCCGCGCCCCGTTGGCGCCGCCGCGGTGGTCGGAATTGCGGTAGGTCGAGGCCGAGGCCCAGGCCGCCTTGACCATCTCGGAAATGGTAAGGCCCGAGTTCAGGATCGCCTGCTTGAAGCGCGCCACCTCGGCATCGGAAGGCATGGTGCCCTTGGGCACGGGATCCTGCCAGATCAGATCCTCGGCCGGAACTTCCGGCCCGAGATAGCGGATCTTCGGCCCCATGTCGCGGTGGCACAGCTTGAACCAGGCGCGGGCAAAGGCATCGTCGAGCGCGGCCTGATCATCCCGGAACCGCTCGGCAATCTTGCGATATTCCGGATCCCACTTGAGCGCCATGTCGGCGGTGGTCATGATCGTCGGCACGCGCTTGGCGGGGTCGCGCGCGTCGGGGGCCAGATCCTCGGGATCGGGATTGATCGGGGTCCACTGCCAGGCGCCCGCCGGGGACTTCACCAGCTCGTAGTCATACTTGAACAGCAAGCGGAAGTAGTTGCCGCCCCACTGCGTCGGCGTGTTCGACCACGATCCCTCGATGCCCGAGGTGGTGATCGCCCCGCGGGCAATCAGCTCATCATCGAGCATCCAGCCAAAGCCCATGTGATGCAGCGCCTCGCCTTCGGGCGCATCGCCGAGCATTTCCGGCGGGACCGCACCATGGGCCTTGCCAAAGGCATGGCCGCCGGCGGTGAGCGCCACGGTTTCCTCATCGTTCATCGCCATGCGGGCAAAGGTCTCGCGCATGTCGCGGGCCATGCCTTCGGGGTCATGCGGGTTGCCGCCCGGCCCCTCGGGGTTGACGTAAATCAGGCCCATCTGGATCGCGGCGAGCGGGTTTTCGAGGTCAGCCCCATCCTGCGGGCGGATGCGGGTGGCAACGCCCTCGTTCACCCACTGCTCCTCGGTGCCCCAATAGACGCTTTCGGGCTCGAACACATCGGCCCGCCCGCCGCCGAAGCCGAACACCGGCCCGCCCATGCTCTCGATCGCGACATTGCCGGCCAGGATGAACAGGTCGGCCCAGCTGATGTTCTTGCCGTATTTCTGCTTGATCGGCCACAGCAGGCGGCGGGCCTTGTCGAGGTTGCCGTTGTCCGGCCAGGAATTGAGCGGGGCAAAGCGCTGCTGGCCGGAATTGGCCCCGCCGCGCCCGTCACCGGTGCGATAGGTGCCCGCCGCGTGCCAGGCCATGCGGATGAAGAAGGGACCATAGTGGCCATAATCCGCCGGCCACCAGGGCTGGCTGTCGGTCATCAGCGCCTTCAGATCTTCCTTGAGCGCAAAATAATCGAGCGCGTTGAAGGCTTCGGCATAGTCGAAGTCCTCGCCATAGGGATTGGCGCTGCGCCCACGCTCCTTGAGGATGTCGAGCTGCAGCGCCTCGGGCCACCAGTCGCGGTTGGTGCGGCCCAAGAGGCTGCGCGTCTGGGTGATGCCGTGGAACGGACAGCCGCTGATGTCTCCGGTCTTTGCGTCCATGATGCTTTGCTCCTCTCGCCTGTGAACGGATCAGACTCGCCCCCGCGGGGCATGTCTATGGGGAGAGGATGACGCTTTCAGGATGTTGCGTCCAATCGATTAATGCGAGGCCATTGATTAATGAGGGCGATCAAACCTCGCGGAGGCACGGATGCAAAAAGGGCTCCCGCGCGGGGAGCCCTTTGGGGGGTGCAGCGGTGGCCCGGCGCGTTTCAGGCTGCCTCGGCCACCGCGGCGCCCGCCGGCTCGGTGCGGATCAGGTAGTCGAAGGCGCCGAGGCCTGCCTTGGCGCCCTCGCCCATCGCCACCACGATCTGCTTGTGCGGCACGGTGGTGCAATCGCCCGCGGCATAGATGCCGGGGATGCTGGTGGCGCCATGGGCATCGGTGACGATCTCGCCGAAGCGGTTGAGCTCCAGCCCCGCGCCTTGCAGCCATTCGGTGTTGGGCACGAGGCCGATCTGCACGAACACGCCTTCGAGCGCGATGCGGCGTTCCTCACCCGTGGCGCGGTCCTTGACGATCAGCCCGGAAACCTTGCCGTTCTGTCCCAGGATCTCGGTGGTCTGGCCATTGGTGATGATCTCGACATTGGACAGCGAGCGCAGCTTGCGCTGGAGTACCTCGTCGGCCCGCAGCTTCACGTCAAACTCGATCAGGGTCACATGGGCAACGATGCCGGCAAGGTCGATCGCCGCCTCGACACCCGAATTGCCGCCGCCGATCACCGCCACGCGCTTGCCCTTGAACAGCGGGCCATCGCAATGCGGGCAATAGGCCACGCCCTTGTTGCGATATTCGGCCTCGCCCGGCACGCCAAGGTTGCGCCAGCGTGCCCCCAAGGCAAGGATGAGCGCGCGCGCCTTGAGGCGGGCGCCATTGGCCAGCAGGACTTCGTGACAGCCGCCCGGCTGCTGGGCGGGTCTGAGTTCGACTGCGCGGGTCTGGTCGTTGACGTCAACATCATAGTCGCCGACGTGACGCCTGAGATTTTCGGTCAGCTTCGGCCCTTCGGTATAGGGCGTGCCCGGCAGGTTCTCGATCCCGAGCGTGTCCATCAGCTGCCCGCCGAAGCGTTCGGCGGCAATGCCGGTGCGAAAGCCCTTGCGCGCGGTATAGACCGCCGCCGCCGTCCCGGCCGGGCCGCCGCCCAGCACCAGCACGTCGAAGGGCGCCTTGGCGCTGAGCTTTTCGGCCTGCTTGGCGCCCGCGTTCTTGTCGAGCTTTGCCAGAATTTCGGCCAGCCCCATCTTGCCGTTGTAGAACGGCTCGCCGTTAAGGAAGGTCGCCGGCACGGCCATGATGTCGCGGCGCTCGACCTCTTCCTTGAAGGTGCCGCCTTCGATCAGCGTGGCGGTGATGCGCGGGTTTTCGAGCGCCATCAGGGTCAGCGCCTGCACCACATCGGGGCAATTATGGCAGGAGAGCGAGAAGTACATCTCGAAGTGGAAATCGCCCTCGAGCGCGCGCACCTGCTCGATGAGGTCGGCATCGACCTTGGGCGGGTGCCCGCCCGCCCACAGCAGCGCCAGCACCAGCGAGGTAAACTCGTGGCCCAGCGGCAAGCCGGCAAAGCGCACCCACTTGTTGGCGTCATTCGCGCGGCGGATGATGAAGCTGGGCTTCCTCGCGTCGGTCCCATCGAAGCGCGCGCTGACCAGATCGTGCAATGAGGCGATCTGTTCGAGCAAGGCGCGCGTCTGGCGCGACTTCTCGCTGTCATCGAGCGAGGCGATCAGCTCCACGCCCTCGCGCAGATGGCCGAGATAGGTCTTGAGCTGGGCCTGCATGGCAGCATCGAGCATGGCAATTCTCCGGGAGCGGCCAAGCGCCGCTGAGGCTGATCACGGATTCTTTTGTAGGGGAACGCGGAACCGGATGCCCTGCCCGGCAAAGGGGGGGAAGGGCGCGGGCATCCGGTTCCGGCTAAGACCCGAGGGCGCACAAAAGCCTTCGGGTTCTTGCGGCCGGCGCGGGGCCGAGGGGGAGGGGAGAAAACCCCGCGCGGCCTAAGGTATCAGGCTCAGATCTTGCCGACCAGATCGAGCGAGGGGGCGAGGGTTTCCGCACCTTCTTCCCACGCCGCCGGGCACACCTGGCCCGGGTTGGCGCGCACATACTGCGCGGCCTTGATCTTGCGGGTCAGCTCGTTGGCGTTGCGGCCCACACCCTCGCAGGTGATTTCCATGATCTGGATCACGCCATCCGGATCGACCACGAAGGTCGCCCGGTCAGCCAGGCCCACGCCTTCACGCAGCACGCCGAAATTGTTGGCGAGCACGTGGTTCTGGTCGCCAAGGAAGGGGAACTTGAGCTTGCCGATCTTCTCCGAAGTGTCGGCCCAGGCCTTGTGGCTGAAGTGGGTGTCGGTCGAGACGGCATAGACCTCGACCCCCATCGACTGGAGCAGATCATACTTCTCGCCCATGTCCTCAAGCTCGGTCGGGCAGACGAAGGTGAAGTCGGCCGGGTAGAAGAAGAACACCGCCCACTTGCCGGCAAGATCGGCCTCGGTGACGGTGAAGAAGTCCTTGCCCTTCTGGTAAGCGGTGGCGGTGAAGGCTTTGATGGTCGAACCGATGATACCCATGCGATGTGTCCTTGTCTTGGGTGGTTGAGAGGGTTGAAACTGACCCTGCCGAGATAGGAGATTTCGCGCCGCAAAAAAGATGATTTGTGCGATTGCGAAAATCGAAATTTTCCATCTTTTGCGCGGGAACCGCTTGGCTCCGGGCTCGTCGGGCTGGCCTGTGCGTGTGGCCTTGGCGCCTAGCCAACCTGAGCGCGGTGCAGCAGCTTGTGATCGGCCAGCACCAGCGCCATCATCGCCTCCACCACCGGCGTGCCGCGAATGCCGACGCAGGGATCGTGGCGGCCCTTGGTGACCACCTCCACCGCCTCTCCGGCAGAATTGATCGATTCGACGGGCGTGAGGATCGAGGATGTGGGCTTGAACGCCACCCGGCACACCACCGGCTGGCCAGTGGAAATGCCGCCCGCGGTCCCGCCGGCGTGGTTGGAAAGGAACAGCGGCTTGCCATCCGGGCCGGGGCGCATCCGGTCGGCGTTTTGCTCTCCGGTCAGGCGTGCGGCTTCGAACCCGTCACCGATCTCGACCCCTTTGACCGCGTTGATGCTCATCATCGCGCTCGCCAGATCGCTGTCGAGCTTGGCATAGATCGGCGCACCCCAGCCTGCCGGAACCCCCGTTGCCACGCATTCGACGATCGCGCCGAGCGAGGAACCGGCCAGCCTCGCCGCATCGACCTTTCCTTCCCAGCGCTTCGCGGCGGCAGGATCGGGGCAGAAAAACGGGTTGTTGGCGATTTCGGCCACGTCGAAGTTCGCCATGTCGATCCGGTCGCCGCCCAGCTCGCAGACATAGGCGGTGATGGTGACCTCGGGGATGATGAGCCGCGCCACCGCGCCCGCCGCCACCCGCGCGGCGGTCTCACGCGCGCTCGAACGCCCGCCGCCGCGATAGTCGCGGATGCCATACTTGGCATCATAGGCATAATCGGCATGGCCCGGGCGGTATTGCTGGGCGATCGCGCTGTAGTCTTTCGAGCGCTGGTCGGTGTTCTCGATCATCAGCGAAATCGGCGTGCCGGTGGTCTTGCCCTCGAAGGTGCCGGAGAGGATGCGCACCCGATCATCCTCGCGCCGCTGGGTGGTGAAGCGGCTGGTGCCGGGCTTGCGCGCATCAAGGTAGGGCTGGATCGCCTCCTCGCTCAGCGGCAAGCCCGGCGGGCAGCCATCCACCACCGTGCCCAATGCCGGCCCGTGGCTTTCTCCCCAGGTGGTAAAGCGCAGCACGCGCCCGAAGGTGTTCCAGCTCATGGGCGGTGCCTTTACCCGAACTGCGGTGCGTGTCGAGCATGCGGCGCGCATTGGCGCGCGAAGTCGCCTTGCATCCTGCTGCGGACAAGGCGGCAGGGCGTCTGGTCAAGCCGCCCCGCGTGAGGCACGAACAGGCCATGATTGCAAAGCTCTCAGGCAGGCTCGATGCAACCGGCGAGGACTGGGCGATCGTCGATTGTCACGGGGTGGGCTATCTCGTCCACTGTTCAAGCCGCACGCTGGCCGCACTTGGGCCGGTGGGGGAGGCCTGCACCATCCACACCCAGTTGCAGGTGAGCGAGAACGACATGCGCCTCCTCGGTTTTGCCGAGAGTGCGGAACGGGACTGGTTCCGCCTGCTCACCGGCGTCCAGGGGGTGGGCAGCAAGGTGGCGCTTGCGATCCTTTCGGCGCTCTCCCCGCAGGAACTGCGCGAGGCCTGCGGGCGCGGCGATGCGGCGATGGTGGCCCGCTCGCAGGGCGTGGGGCCGAAACTGGCCGGGCGGATCGTCAACGAACTCAAGGACAAGACGGGTGCGATGCCCGGCGGCACGGGCGGCGCTGGCGGATTTGCGCCAGGCGCGGCGGTGGCCGCGGCGGGCGGCAAGGGCGCCGATGCGGCCAGCGCACTGGAAAACCTCGGTTTCAAGCCGGCAGTGGCCGCCGCAGCCGTGGCGCGTGCCCTTGAAGAACTGGGCGAGGGCGCAAGCGAGAGCGACCTTATCCGCCTGGCGCTGCGCAAGGCGGCGGGGTGATGGGGAATATCCAACCCGCATACATCGTGTCTGCCTGCCTCACTCTGATTGCGCTGACCGTATTTGGGTCAGCTTCGCATTCGCCGTTATTGGGCAATTGGCTCCATAACTGGCAGACGTTGATTGGGTCTGTTTTGGCGCTCATCGGAGCATATTGGACGGTTCGAAAAATCTCGCAGCAAATAGAGCATAGTGAGAGAGTCGAAGAGCGCCGCGTGCGTCGTGCTTATGAAGCTCGGCTGGCTACGCTTCCTTTGGTGCTTTCAGAAACGACCGACTATGCGGAAAATGCGGTGAGGGCATTGTCCGAAGCCCGGCGCATCTTGAAAGGCGGCGGAGCGAGGAGTTTGACTGGCCAATGGTCTCCCCCTTTGTTCCCGAACGACGTGCCTCGCGAACTGGGTGCCTTCATCGAGGTCTGCGATAATGAAGATGCCAATGCACTCGTGGCAGAATTGTTGCGCCAAATTCAAATTTTGGATGCGAGAATGCGATCTCTGTTCGATGAAGAAGAAATTATAGTTAGCGTTCTTGTAAATCTTACGGAATATCAGCTGCAGGCATCAAAGGTGCTGCAGCTGTGTGGCGCGCTCTTTCCGTTTGCGCGTGGCGAGAGTGCCGAGATACCCAAGAGTCTGTCGCGGCTGCCCGTGATCGAAGCAATAACCTTTATCGATGACGATGCCGAGGAAGACCCGGATTTTTGCGCAAGGCGAAACAACTTCCTGGCGGTCGAGCGCCCGTGGTGGCCGTCCCGCCAGTGATTGGATTCTCTTCACAACTGCCCGAAGCCCGCACGGCTTTCCGTCTGCACGACTTGGCCGATTTCGTCGTGCTGCAAGGGGCAATCAAGAACCCTGCCATCGCCAGAGCCGCGCGTGCCCTTGAAGAACTGGGCGAGGGCGCAAGCGAGAGCGAACTTATCCGCCTGGCGCTGCGCAAGGCGGCGGGATAGCCTCTCACGGAGACTGGAAAGGCTTCGAACCGCTCGACATTTCTCACGAGAAAGCAGACGCGCAATTCTTGCAGCCATAAATGGTAGCGCTATCATGCCTGCATCGAATCGGGCTGAACCGATCGCACCTGAAGGGAGGCAGGATGATGGCAGGCATGGATCGCCGCGCGGTGATGGCGATGGGGCTGGGCATGATCGTGGTGGGCTGCGGCGGCGGGGGATCATCCTCCTCCGGCCCGATCGCGGGCGGCACGCCCACGCCCAGTCCGACGCCGAGCCCCACGCCGACCCCCACCCCCACGCCGACGCCTTCGCCTACCGGATCGCTTGCCGCAGCGGCTGCGGCCAAGGGCCTGCGCTTCGGCAGCACCTTTGCCTGGGCCAGCCCCGGCGCCGATGCCGGCTCGTTCAACAACCCCAACTATGCCGCGTTGCTCGAGACCGATTGCAACCTGCTGGTGCCCGAGAACGAGCTCAAATGGGAGGCGCTGCGCCCTTCGGCGAGCACCTTCAATTTCGCCCGCGCCGACGAGATGGTCGCCTATGCCGAGGCCAGGCGCATGAAGATCCGCGGCCACACCCTGCTGTGGTATGTCGGCGAGCGCTTCCCGGGGTGGCTGCGCACCTATGACTTCGGGCCCAATCCCCGGCTCGAGGCCGAACGCCTGGTGCGCACCCATATCGAGACGGTGATCCGCCACTATGGCAGTCGCATCAATGACTGGGACGTGGTCAACGAGGCGGTCAACCCTTCGACCGGCACGATCCGCACCGACAACAGCCTTGCCCAGGCGGTGGGTGGGGATACCTCGCTGCTCGATCTTGCCTTCCGCACCGCGCGCACCGAACTGCCCACCGCCGAGCTGCTCTATAATGACTACATGGACTGGGGCTCGACCACCCATCGCAATGGGGTGCTGAACCTGCTGCGCGGCTTTCGTGATCGCAACGTGCCCGTCGATACGCTCGGGATCCAGTCACATATCGGCTTCTATTCGAGCGGCAGCGCCCAGAGCATCGTCGATGCCCAGGTGCCGGCGATGCGCGCCTTTCTCGATGAAGTGGTGGCGTTGGGTTACAAGCTCAAGATCACCGAATTCGATGTCAATGACCGCCAGCGCGCCGGCAGCATCGCCCAGCGCGATGCCGATGCCGCGGTGCTGACCCGCGGGTGGATGGACCTGCTGCTGTCCTATCGCCAGCTCAACGAGGTGCTGGTGTGGGGGATGAGCGATCGCTATTCGTGGCTGCAATCCTTCGCCGGGCCGCGCGCCGATGGCACGCCCCTGCGGCCCTGCCCCTATGATGCGAACTTCGCGGCCAAGCCGATGCGCCAGGCGATCCTGGAGAGCCTTGAGGCCGCACCGGCCCGCGGCGGTTGACAGCGCGCACGCGCCGGCGCTGGCAGGCCCCGCGTGCCCGCGCTCTTGCTGGCAGCGGGCGGCTGGCCTAGGCTGGTTGCCCCGATGAGCGCCGCCGATACCCCCTTCGACACGCCGATCCATTCAGGCACCCGCCAGCCCGGCGATCCCGATGCGGCGCTGCGGCCGCGGCGCCTTGCCGAGTTCATCGGGCAGGAGGCGGCGAAGGACAATCTTGCGGTCTTCATCACCGCTGCGCGCGCGCGCGGGGAGGCGATGGACCACACGCTGTTCTTCGGCCCGCCCGGCCTCGGCAAGACCACGCTTGCGCAGATCATCGCCGCCGAGCTTGGCGTGGGCTTTCGCGCCACGTCCGGCCCCGTGATCGCCAAGGCGGGGGACTTGGCCGCGCTGCTCACCAATCTCGAGCCGCATGACGTGCTGTTCATCGACGAGATCCACCGCCTCTCGCCGGTGGTCGAGGAGGTGCTCTACCCGGCGATGGAGGACCGCGCGCTCGATCTCATCATCGGCGAGGGGCCTTCGGCGCGCTCGGTGCGCATCGACCTGCCGCCCTTCACCCTGATCGGGGCGACCACGCGGCAGGGGCTGCTCACCACCCCCTTGCGCGACCGCTTCGGCATTCCGGTGCGGCTCAATTTCTACACCCATGCCGAACTCGAACAGGTCGTCACCCGCGCCGCGGGCCTGCTCGGCCTTGCCATCGCACCGGATGGCGCGCACGAGATCGCCCGGCGCAGCCGCGGCACCCCGCGGGTTGCCGGGCGGCTGCTGCGCCGGGTGCGCGACTTTGCCGATGTTGCGGGGAGCGCCGCGATCACCCGCGAGATCGCCGATGCGGCGCTCAACCGGCTCGAGATCGACCGGCTCGGCCTCGATGCCATGGACCGGCGCTATCTTGCCATGATCGCCACCACCTACAAGGGCGGGCCGGTGGGGATCGAGACCCTGGCGGCGGGCCTGGCCGAGCCGCGCGACACCATCGAGGACGTGATCGAGCCGTATCTCATTCAGCTTGGCCTGGTTGCCCGCACCGCCCGCGGCCGGGTGCTCAACGATGCGGGCTGGACCCATCTCGAGCTGGCTCCGCCCGGAGATTCGCCCCCGGCGCAGGGCGGACTGTTCGCCGACTGAGCGTGGCCGCTCAAGCCTAACCCTCGTGCTAACCGCGGCGCCTTTTTTGGTGCCACTTCGGGACAGCGTCCGCGAAAGGCCCGGATTTGCGTCCATTTCTGGCACAGCGGGCGCGGCGCGCTTGGTTAAGCGGCTTGCCCCTGCGCATCTTATCCCATCAATAGAAGGCTCGACGAGGGGCAGGTGCGCGCCAGGCGGCACCCAATCCTCCCAGGCAAGCAGGGTAACCAGATCATGTCGCTCAAACTGGCCATCGCGAAGCTTTCCGCCGCAGCGGCGGGCGTGGCGCTGCTGCAGGGCGGCGCGGTGCGCATGGCCGAGCCGATGAACACCGATAGCCCCGAGTTCAGCAGCAAGATCGACGGCAAGATGATCGCGGTCGATCCGATCACCGGCGCGCGCTACATCAAGACCCGCCAGCGCGAGCTGCCGATGCCTGAGGAGCGCCGCCGCCGCATCGTCGAGCGCACCATTGCTTGCGAACCGATCGGCCCGGCGGGCCGCGCTGGCGCGGCGAGCCTGCCGGCCGGGGCGGTGCAGGCCTATGTCGATCCCAATGAGTGCCCGCCGCTGGCGCAGGTCGCCTATGTGCCCGCGCCGCTGCCGCCGCTGCCGCCGATCTCGGGCGGGGGCGGCCCGGGCGGCGGCTGGGGTGGCTGGGGCGGCGGCTTTGGCGGCGGCCTCGGCTTTGGCGGCGGCTTCTTCGGCGGTTTCTTCGGCGGGGGCGGCTCGTCCTCGGGTGATGTCTCGGTTTCGACCACCACCTCGACCTCGGGCGGCTCGACCTCGAGTTCGGGCGGGACCAGCGGCACCACAGGGGGCAGCAGCGGGATCGTGATCGATATCGACATCGACAATTCGACCACGACCACCAGCTCCTCCGGTCAGATCAGTTCCTCGACCGGGCAGGTGTCAACCTCGACCTCGACCGGCGCAGTCTCCAGTTCTGGCAATGTCTCGAGCAGCACGGGGGCGGTGTCGAGTTCGGGCAATGTCAGTTCCTCGACCGGGGCGGTTTCAAGCTCGGGCAATGTCAGCTCGTCCACCGGCTCGGTCTCGAGCAGCACCGGAGGCGTGTCGAGTTCGACCGGGGCGGTCTCGAGCAGCACCGGCGGGGTCTCAAGTTCCTCGGGCAACGTCTCGAGTTCTTCGGGCAACGTCTCCAGTTCGTCCGGGAACGTCTCGAGCTCCTCGGGCAATGTCAGTTCCTCGACCGGGGCAGTGACTAGCTCGGGATCTTCCTCCTCATCTTCGAGCTCGTCTTCCTCCTCATCTTCGAGCTCGTCGTCCTCGTCCTCGTCGGGCGGCGGGGCGTCCTCGGGTGGCTCGGGCGGTAGCGGCTCGTCGAGCTCCTCGTCCTCGAGCAGCAGCTCGTCTTCGGGGTCCTCGGGCGGTGCCACCTCGACGTCGTCCTCGTCTTCCTCAAGCTCGAGCAGCTCCTCCTCGTCCTCGGGCGGTGCGACCAGCGGCGGCACGACGTCGGGCGACATGACCAGCAGCACCAGCTCCTCGTCTTCATCGTCGAGTTCGAGCAGCTCGTCCTCGAGCTCGGGCAGCAGCACCTCCTCCTCGAGTTCGTCCTCGAGCAGCAGCTCCTCCTCCTCGAGCAGCAGCACCAGCGGCAGCTCGGGCGGGAACGAGGTGCCCGCCCCGCCGATGACGATCCTCTTCGGCCTTGCGGCCGCGGCGATCCTCACCCGGCGCCGCAAGCGCGCCGCCTGAACCGCCGGGCCTTACCGCGGCCCAGGCATGCGCCAAACGACCAGGGGCGGCCCGGCAAGGGGCCGCCCTTCCTGTTCCAAGCCCTTCGCGTTTCAGCGTTTCGTGATCGGCTGCCCGGCCGCTTCCCAGGCGAGAATGCCGCCCTCGAGATGTTCGATCGGCTGGCCCAGCGCTGCCGCCAGCTTCTCGCCGGCGATCTGCGAACGCCGGCCGCTGCGGCAATAGAGCACCACCGCGCGCCCGTCTGACAGATCGAGCGCGCCGGGATCGAAGCGCTCGAGCGGGATGTGTTCGGCGCCGGGGATGGTGCCTTGCGCCACCTCCTCGTCGGTGCGCACGTCGATCAGGCGCACCGCGCCCTCGGCCAGGCGCGCGGCGAGCGCTTCGGGCGCCAGAGCGATCACCTGCCCGGATGCGCTCTCATCCCCTTCCGCGGCGTCATCTGCCTGCGCGCCATCGGCAAGGCCCGCCATTGCCAGTTCAAACCCGAGCGGGGCAGCACTGGCGCCGCTGCGCTCCTCTGAGGCGCAGGCCGCCATGGCCAGCACGGTTGAGAGCAGCAGCGGAAGCCGGGCGCGGCGCATGAACCGATGCCTATGCCGCCAGCTTGCGCAGCACGTAGTGGAGGATGCCGCCGTGGCGGTAATACTCCATCTCGTTGGCGGTATCGATGCGGCACAGCGCGGTGAAGGTGAAGCGCGTGCCGTCCTCGCGCGTCACCTCGACCGTCACGTCCTGTCCGGGCTTGAGGTCGGCAAGCCCGCGGATGGTGAAGCTGTCGGTGGCGCAAAGGCCAAGGCTGTGGCGCGAAACGCCGTCCTTGAACTGGAGCGGCAGCACGCCCATGCCGACGAGGTTGGAGCGGTGGATGCGTTCGAAGCTCTCGACAATAACCGCTCGCACACCGAGCAGCGCCGTGCCCTTGGCCGCCCAGTCGCGGCTCGAGCCGGTACCATATTCCTTGCCGCCAATCACCACCAGCGGGGTGCCATCGGCCTTGTGCCGCATCGCCGCGTCATAGATCGGCATGGTCTCGCCCTTGTAGGTGGTAAAGCCACCCTCGACCCCGGGCACCATCTCGTTCCTGATGCGGATATTGGCAAAGGTGCCGCGCATCATCACCTCGTGATGCCCGCGGCGCGAGCCGTAGGAGTTGAAATCCTTCTTGGCCACCTGGTTGGAAAGGAGGAACTTGCCCGCCGGGCTGTCTTCCTTGATCGATCCGGCCGGGCTGATGTGGTCGGTGGTGACCGAATCGCCGAGGATCGCCAGGGGCCTCGCATCGATGATGTCGGTCACCGGCGCCGGGGTCATGGTCATCCCCTCGAAATAGGGCGGATTGGCGATATAGGTGCTGCCTGCGCGCCACTGATAGGTATCCGAAGGTTCAACCGTGATCGCCTGCCAGTGGGCATCGCCATCATAGACGTTGGCATAGCGCTTCACGAACATCTCGCGGTCGATATTGGCAGCCCGGTGCGCGGCCACCTCGGCATTGCTCGGCCACAGATCGGCGAGCATCACGTCGTTCCCGTCCTTGTCCTTGCCGATGGGGGTGGTGGTGATGTCCTCGGTGACGGTGCCCTTCAAGGCATAGGCCACCACCAGCGGCGGCGAGGCGAGGAAGTTGGCGCGCACATCGGGGCTGACGCGACCCTCGAAGTTGCGGTTGCCCGAAAGCACCGAGGCGGCGACGATGTCGTTGCCGTTGATCGCCTGGCTGATCGGGGCTGCGAGCGGGCCGGAATTGCCGATACAGGTGGTGCAGCCATAGCCGACAAGGTTAAAGCCGATCGCATCGAGATGCTCCTGCAGGCCCGACTTGACGAGATAGTCGGTCACCACCTGCGAGCCGGGGGCCAGCGAAGTCTTGACCCAGGGCTTGGGCTTGAGCCCGCGCTCGTGGGCCTTCTTGGCCACCAGACCCGCGGCAATCATCACATCGGGGTTGGAGGTGTTGGTGCAGCTGGTGATCGCCGCGATCACCACGTCGCCATCGCCGATGTCATGATCCTTGCCTTCCACCGGCACCCGCACCGGGGCGGCCTTCCCATAGACCTTGGCAAGATCGGCATTGAACAGGTCGTCCACCTCGCCGAGCACCACCTTGTCCTGCGGGCGCTTGGGCCCGGCAAGGCTGGGGACCACTGCGGCCATGTCGAGGCTCAAGGTCTTGGTGAATACCGGCTCGGCCGCCGGATCGAACCACATGCCTTGCGCCTTGGCATAGGCTTCGACAAGCGCGATGGTCTCCTCGCTCCGGCCAGTCAGGCGCAGGTAATCGATGGTCTTGTCGTCGATGCCGAAGAAGCCGCAGGTGGCGCCATATTCGGGCGCCATGTTGGCGATGGTGGCGCGGTCAGCAAGGGTCAGGTTGGCAACCCCGGGGCCGTAGAACTCGACGAAGCGCCCGACCACGCCCACCTGGCGCAGCATCTGCACACAGGTGAGCACCAGATCGGTCGCGGTCACGCCCTCGGCGAGCCGGCCTTCGAGGTAGAAGCCCACCACTTCGGGGATCAGCATCGAGACCGGCTGGCCGAGCATCGCCGCCTCGGCCTCGATCCCGCCGACGCCCCAGCCGAGCACGCCAAGGCCGTTGATCATGGTGGTGTGGCTGTCGGTGCCGACACAGGTGTCGGGGTAGGCGACCATGACTCCATCCGGCCCTGCGGACGACCACACGCCGCGGGCGAGATATTCAAGGTTCACCTGGTGGCAGATGCCGGTGCCCGGCGGCACCGCGGTGAAGTTCTTGAAGCTCTTGGAGCCCCATTTGAGGAAGTCGTAGCGCTCGGCATTGCGCTCGTATTCCAGCGCCATGTTGGCTTCCATTGCGCGTGGGTGGCCGAACTCGTCGACCATCACCGAGTGGTCGATGACCAGGTTGACCGGCACCTGCGGGTTGATCTTGGCCGTATCCCCGCCGAGCTTCTTGATCGCATCGCGCATGGCGGCCAGATCGACCACGCAGGGCACGCCGGTGAAGTCCTGAAGCAGCACGCGGGCCGGGCGATACTGGATCTCCGCGCCGGTGACGGGGTTCTTCTGCCAATCGACCAGCGCCTGGATATGCTCGCGCGCCACGGTGAAGCCGCCATCCTCGAAGCGCAGCAGGTTTTCGAGCAGCACCTTCATCGAGATCGGCAGGCGCGAGATATCGCCCAGCTGCTCGGCCGCCTTGGCGAGCGAATAATAGGCATAGGTCTTGCCGCCCACCTCGAGCATCTGGCGGGTGCCGAGCGAATCCTGGCCGATTGCGGTCATGGGAGAGGTCCGTCCTTTCGAGCTTGTCCCGCCCCCGATCCACCAAGGGCGTAGGGTTGTGCGCGCGCACCTGCGCCTTCGCGCGCGCAAGGTCAAGGGGGTGTGCCGCTGCGCGCCGGTCTCAGCCCGCTGCCGCCGGCGCAGGGCGGGGCGCGCGGGCGGCAAGCCAGCAGCCGGCAACGATCAGCGCCGTGCCAGCGAGGGTCGGCAGTGTCACCGGCTCGCGGAAGAACAGCCAGCCCAACGCCGCGGCCCAGACAAAGCCCGAATATTCGCTCGGCACCAGCACGCTCGCCGGCGCGCGGGCATAGGCCCAGGCGATTGCCAGCGAGCCGGAAACAGTGAGGGCGGCGGCGATGGCAATGGGCAGCAGCGCTTGGCCCTGGGGCGGCTGCCACAGCCACGGCGCCAGCACCAGCAGCACCACCCCGCCGATGGCGCTGTGGAAGGTGGCGATCTCGAGCGGCCCGGCCAGCTGGGCCTGGCGCCGGATGAGGATGAAGCTGTAGGCATAGAGCAGCGCCGAGATCATCAGCGCTGCGATCCCCAAGGCAGCCTCGCCATCGAGGCGCCCCTCACCGATCCGCCCGCCGATGATCACCAGGGTGCCGGCAAAGCCCAGCAGGCTCGCAAGGATCGCCGCCGGGCTGATCTGTTCGCCCAGCAGCACCCGGGCAAGATAGAGCGCCACCAGCGGCGCGATGAAGGACAGCGCGATCGCTTCAGCCAGCGGCAGCCTGGTGATGGCATAGAAGAAGCTGAGCGCCATGAAGGCCGAAACCACCCCGCGCTGGCAATGCAGCCGCCACACCGCGCCGCTGGGCATGGCCGGGCGGCGCGCCAGCCAGATCGGCGCCACCAGGCCAGCACCGATCAAGGCGCGCAGCACCGTGGCGCTGTAGGCGCCGATCATCAGCGCCGCCTCCTTCATGAAGGCGTCCATCAGCGACAGGCATCCCACCCCGACGAGCGCAACGGCAAAGGGCACGAGCGGGGACGGGCGAGGCACCATGGCCAAGCCCCATAGGCGCCGCGGCGGGCAAGGTCACGCCCGCTCTCGCCGCAAGGGCGCCAGGCACGCTGGGTGTGGCCTGCGGGGATCACGGCGCAGCACGTTCATGCCCGCGCAAGCCAAGGTGGTTGATTGCCGGTGCGCGCAGGGTTTAGGAGCGCCACACGGATGGTGCGCGCGGCTTGGCCCGGCGCGGCACGGGGGAAGAAGGCAAGGCTATGAGCAATGTTTCGGGCAGGCTTGTGGGCGGGATCGCCGCCGCCGCGCTGGTGGCGAGCGCCGCGCTGGCGCAGGAGCGCCCGGCGCCGGTGACAAGCGCAAGCCGGAGCGGGCCCGAGCCGCTGGCGCGCAGTGCCTTCGATCAGGCCTTTCCCGGCCCGCAGCCGGGTGACGCTGCGCCGGCCCCCGCCCTGCCGCTTGT
The DNA here is from genome assembly GCF_000422985.1 of Erythrobacter cryptus DSM 12079. GTDB lineage: Bacteria > Pseudomonadota > Alphaproteobacteria > Sphingomonadales > Sphingomonadaceae > Erythrobacter > Erythrobacter cryptus. Next base: position 22,684 of record NZ_AUHC01000015.1, on the reverse strand, counting down.
GCAGAACTGGTCAGTGGCAGCAGCGGCCAGGCTGGTCGCGGTGATCGAGGGGATCGGGGCCGAGGGGCTCGATCCTGCCGATTATGATCCGGGGCCGCTCAAGCTGGCGCTCGCCGGTGGGCCATCGCCGGAACTCGATCGGATCGCCTCGCAGGCCTTCGCCTGGCTGGTCGAGGACCTGCGCGACGGGCGCACGCCGATGGACGCGCGGGTGCAGTGGTTCGTGATCGATCCCGATCGCGATCGCTATCCCACCGCGCAGGTGATGGCCGAGGCGCTGGCCTCGGGCGATATCGCCGGGACTTTGGCCAAGCTCCACCCCACCCACCCCGATTATGCGCGGCTGCGCGACGAACTTGCCCGCACCCCCGCCAGCGATACGGCGCGGCGCAAGCTCATCCGCGCCAATATGGACCGCTGGCGCTGGCTGCCGCGCGAGCTCGGCACGCAATACCTCATCACCAACGTGCCCGAGTTCCAGCTGCGCCTCACCGTCAGGGACAAGATCATCAGCACCTATCGCACCATCGTCGGCAAGCCGGGGCGCACCGCCACCCCGCAACTGGCCGAGATGGTCGAAGGCGTGGTGTTCAACCCGACCTGGACGGTGCCGCAATCGATCGTCAAGGGCGAGGGGCTCGGGGCAAAGGTGCTGGCCAACCCCGCCTGGGCCAAGCGCAACGGCTATGTCGGCACCCGCAGCGCCAATGGCACGATCACCGTGGTGCAGCAGCCCGGGCCGGGCAATTCGCTCGGGTTGATGAAGCTCGAGATGCCCAATGAGCACGCGATCTTCTTCCACGACACGCCCTCGCGCCACCTGTTTGCCAATGATTATCGCGCGCTCTCGCACGGCTGCGTGCGCACCGAGCGCGCGCTCGAGCTGGCGATGACCATGGCGATCCTCGGCAAGGGCGCGACCAAGGAGGAAGCCATCGCCATCGCCAAATCGGGCAAATATACCAAGGTGATGCTGGAAAAGCAGTGGCCCGCCTACATCACCTATTTCACCATGGCATCCGACATCAATGGCGAGCTGGCCACCTTTGCCGACATCTACGGGCGCGATGCCAAGGTGCTGGCCAGCCTCGACAAGCCGCGGGTGCGCGAGCGCAGCTATGTGCCGAGCGATGAGGTGATCGTGATCGAGGACGACCTGCGCGACAGCTAGGCGCGCGGGCCTAGAAGGCGCTGCCGAGGGGCCGGGCCCCAAGTTCGAGCGGGTGGCGCTCATAATGGGCAAGTTCGGGGACGGGCAGGATCGACCCATCCTCCTCGAGCCCGAGCGAATCGGCGATCAGCAGCCGCCCGCCCGAAAGATTGAGCAGCGCCTCGCGGAAGGCATCGGTGCCCATGGCAAAGCAGCCGTTCGAGCGCCCGAGCCGACCCCAGCGTTCAAGATGCGCGGGCTCGGCATAATCGGCCCGGTGCATCACGATATAGCGCCGCAGCGCTGCCTCGTTGCTGGGATCAAGCCCGCCGAGGCGCACCGAGGTGCCATAGCGGCCCTTGTACCATTCCCAGGTGACATAGGCCCCGCGGCTGGTGGCGTTCGAGCCTTCGGCATTGCTGAACTGCTTGAGCCAGCCATCGTGCTGCGGATCGGAACCCATGCCGTGGCTGACATGGAACGAGCGCACCTCGCCGCGCTCGAGGTTGACGAAGTGGAACCGCGGCCGGGCTGAATGCAGGCCGAAATCGGCAATGCCCACGATGTCGCGCTTCCAGATCGCTTCGCCTGCGCGGGCAAGCTCGCGCTGGGCGATCTGGAACAGGATGCGGTCGCGGGCGGTGCCGCTCGCCACGCTGGCAAAGGCGCGCGTGGGCATGGCAAGCGCCGCGCCTGCCACGAGGGTGCCCTTGAGGAGGTCACGCCGGTTCATGGAGCAAGAACGTAACCCGCGGCGCGCCGGTTCCCAAGCGGGGCTGCCAACGCTTCATCGCAGCTGCGCCTCGGCTCATGGGCTGACGCGGCGCTCTGGCACGATCCTGCCATCTGCGGCATGAAGGATGGGGCGAGGGCGAACAGGGGAGCGGCGCGGATGGGCAGGATCGGGCAGGCAGGGATGGCGGGGCTGGCGCTGGCGTTGGCGCTCGCCCAAACGGTGGGGGCAGGAGCGGGCGCGCACACCGGCGATCCCGAGGTCGCGGCGGCAGAGGCCGAGGCAGGGGCCGAAGCCCCGCTCGCCCCGCCGCGGGTGCTGAGCCAGCGCGATGCCGCAAGGCTGCGCGGGCTTCAAGGCATCACGTTGCAATGGATCAGCTGGGACAAGCGCGGCGAGGCCAGCGTCACCATCGACGAGGCCGGGCTGTGGCGGCTCCATGGCAGCCAGAGCGGCGCGGACGGGGCGGTGCTGGTGGTCGATGGCACCATCACCGAGATCGGGCCGGACTATTTCATCCTCGAAGGCGCGATCACCATTGCCAACACCCCGGATGCGGGGCCAAGCTGCGAGGGGCAAGGCACCTGGCGCTTCGCGGTGACGCAGAACCGCCAGTATTACCGCCTGCGCACGTTTGAATGGTGCGACCACCTCACCGACTATATCGACCTTTATTTCTGATCCCAGCGCGCGTTCTCGTCGGCCATCGTCAGCATCGAGGCGGCATGGCGTGCCGCCACCGGCCTTGGATCGCTGCCATAGCCGCCGCCCAGCGCCGAGGCGATCGGCACGCCGCGGCGGCGCGCCTCGGCAACGACGAAGCGGTCGCGCGCGGCAAGGCCGGCATCAGTAAGCGCAAGGCGGCCGAGCTTGTCTTCGGCATGGGGATCAACGCCTGCCTGATAGAGCACCAGATCGGGGGCGAAGGCCTCGATCACCTGCGGCAGGTGGCGGGTGAGCACCTCCATGTAGCCATCATCATCCATGCCGTCGGGAAGGCCGATATCGAGGCTCGAGCGGGCCTTGCGCACCGGGAAATTCTTCTCGGCGTGGAGCGAGAGGGTGAAGATGTCCGCGCGCCCGGCGGTGAGGCTGGCGGTGCCATCGCCCTGGTGCACATCCAGATCGACGATCAGCACCCGCGATGCATCGCCCTCGGCGATCAGGCGGTGGGCGGCGACGGCCAGATCGTTGAACACGCAGTAGCCCGCGCCGCTGTCGTGCAGCGCATGGTGGCTGCCGGCGGCGGAGTTGGCGGCATAGCCGTGGCGGCAGGCAAGCTGCGCGGCAAGCCAGGTGCCACCATTGGTGTGCTGCACCCGCCGGGCAATCGCCGGGGTGACGGGAAAGCCGATCCGCCGCTCCTTGTGGCGCGGCACCGCGGCGCGCAGCACCTCATCGACATAGGTGGGGCAATGCACCGCCTCGAGCCACTTGCGCGGCATGGGCGCGGGCGCGTGTTCGGTGATCGCCGCGCCCGAGGCGCGCAGCTCCTCCATCACCAGCCAGTACTTGTCGAAGCGGAAGCTCCCTTGCGCGGGGCGCGGGGCGATATAGTCGGCGTGGTGGACGACGTGGAGCACGCCCCTCCCTCACAGGTATCCGGTGTGCTCGGCAAGGATCTTGCAGCCGAGGCCGACGAGGATCACGCCCCCGGCGCGCTCGGCCCACGCGCCCCAGCGATCCCCAGCGATCCGCCCCAGCCACACGCCTGCCCAACTCAGGGCAAAGGTGACCAGCCCGATCAGCCCCGCAACGGCGAGCGGCTGCACCTCCAGCGCCGGCAGGGTGAACCCGGCGGCCAGCGCATCGATGCTGGTGGCAAGGCCGGCGAGCAGCAACGCCTGGCCGGAAAGGGCGCGGGCGCTTTCTCCAACTTCGTGATCTTCGCTCGCAGAGAGCATGCGAAGTCCGAGGAAGGTGAGGAGGCCGAAGGCGATCCAGTGATCGAGCGCGGCGATGTAGGAAAAGGCCGCCGCCCCTATCCCCCAGCCGGCCAGCGGCATCGCCGCCTGGAAGCCGCCGAAGGTGAGCGCGATTGCCAGCCCGGCGCCAAGCGCGGGCCGGAACCGCGCGCCCTGGGTGAGGGCTACGGCAAAGGCGTCCATCGCCAGGGCAAGGGCAAGGAGCAGCGCTGCGAGCATCGCCGATCAGGGCCTTGCCAGCGTCGCCAGCGCGGCGTGGATCGCGGCCTCGCTGCGGCTTGCCGCATCGCGCCAGCTGGCGGCGGTATCGAGATTGACCGGCGCGCCATCGGGGGTGAGCACGATGAGGGCGGGCGTGCCTGCCAATTCCGCGAGGCCAAAGCGCTGCGCGATATCGAGGTTGCGGCCCGCGCCCGTCTGCGGCTGTCCCACATCGACGAAGACCAGCTCGTAATGCGCGGCCACCAGCGCGGCAAGGCGCGGGGTTTCAAGCCAGCCGGCGAGCGCGCGGCTGTCGTGGCACCAGTTGGCGCCCAGCACCAGCAGCACGCGCTTGCCTGAGGCGGCAGCGCGGGCGAGCGCGGCCTCGACCTCGGCCCTGGCATCGGCGCTGGCAGAAAATGCGCGCGCTTCGGGAGGGGCCGGCGCGGCAGCGCCCGGCGCCACACAGCCAGCCAGCGCCAGCGCCAGCATTCCCGCCATCGCCGCGCGGATCACTCGGCGGCTTCTTGGGCTTGCTGCGCCGCGGCGTGGGGATCGAAGGCGGTGGCCTCGCCCCGCTCGATCTCGGCGGCCTTTTCTTCCACCAGGCGCACGATGTGATCGAGCATGTCCTCGCTCTGGACGGTGTGATCGGTCACCCCGCGCAAGTAAACCATGTGCTTGCCCGCGCCCCCGCCGGTAAGGCCAATATCGGTCTCGCGCGCCTCGCCCGGGCCGTTCACCACGCAGCCGAGGATCGAGAGGCTCATCGGCGTCTTGATGTGCTCGAGCCGCTTTTCCAGCGCCTCCACGGTGCGGATCACGTCAAAGCCCTGGCGCGAGCACGAGGGGCACGAGACGATCCGCACCCCGCGGGTGCGCAGCCCGAGCGCCTTCAGCATTTCAAACCCGACGCGGATTTCCTGCTCCGGTTCGGCCGAGAGCGAGACGCGGATCGTATCGCCGATCCCCGCCCACAGCAACGAGCCGATGCCGATGCTCGATTTGACCGTGCCGCCGATCAGCCCGCCCGCCTCGGTGATGCCGAGGTGCAGCGGGCAATCCACCGCCTCGGCAAGGCCCATATAGGCCGCCACGGCGAGGAACACGTCGGAGGCCTTCACCGCCACCTTGAACTCGTGAAAATCGTGATCCTGCAACAGCTTGATATGATCGAGCGCGCTTTCGATCAGCGCCTCGGGGCAGGGCTCGCCATATTTTTCAAGCAGGTCCTTCTCGAGGCTGCCGGCATTGACGCCGATGCGGATCGCGCAGCCATTGGCCTTGGCCGCGCGCACCACCTCGGCCACGCGCTCGGCCGAGCCGATATTGCCGGGATTGATCCTCAGGCACGCCGCGCCCGCATCAGCCGCCTCGAGCGCGCGCTTGTAGTGGAAGTGGATATCGGCCACCACCGGGATGCGCGCGGCGCGGGTGATCTGGCGGAAGGCGCGGGTCGATTCTTCGGTCGGGCAGGAGACGCGGATGATGTCTGCCCCCACATCCTCGCAGCGGCGGATCTGATCGATCGTCGCCTTCACGTCCTCGGTGGGGGTGTTGGTCATGGTCTGCACCGTGATCGGCGCATCGCCCCCCACGGGCACATTGCCCACCATGATCTGGCGGCATTTGCGCCGTTCAATATGGCGCCACGGACGGATGCTGGACATGGCCGCGCATATAGCCCCGCGGCGATGACGGGGCAATGACCGCGCTTGACATGGTCGCCCCGCGCGCCACTCTGCCGCCGCCAAGGGGAGAGCAGATGCTGAGCGAGACCGGGATCGAACTGCGCAGCCACAGGCCAAGCCTGGTCATGCGCGTCGCCAACTGGCTGCTGGCGCGGCGCAAGCCGGTGTTCCCGCGCGATGCGGCGGCGTTTGCCGCGGCCATGGCGGGCCGCAAACGCCCTGAGGATGCGCCGATGCCGCGCAGCTTTCATCGCCGCTTCATCGTCGAGGAGCGCGCCCTGCTCGGCCACAGGGTGGTGACGCTGCACCCGAAAACGGGGCCTGCCGCCTGGCACATGCTCTATTTCCACGGCGGCGGCTTTGTCCAGCCGATGTTCGCGGTGCACTGGCCGCTGGTTGCCGCCATGGTCAAGCGCTGCGCCATCAGTGTCACCGTGCCGCTCTATCCGGTGGTGCCCGAGGCCAGCCACGAAAGCCAGGAGGCGCTCGCCGATGCCGCCTGGGACGATCTTGCCGCGCGCCACGATCCGGCGCGCATCGTGCTCAATGGCGACAGCGCCGGTGGGCAAATGGCGCTCGCCCTGGCCCTGCGTCTCGCCGCGCGCGGCGGGCCCATGCCCGGGCGCCTCGCGCTGTTTGCCCCCTGGCTCGATCTCGGCCTTGCCGATCCGGCGATCACAAAGGTCGAGCCGCATGACCTGATGCTCAAGATCGGCACGCTGCGCGCCTGCGCGGGGCTGGTGGCGGCGGGCCGGGCGCTCGATGATCCTTCGCTCAGCCCGCTCTATGCCCCTTCAGCGGCGCTCGCCGCGCTCCCGCCGACGCGGATCTGGACCGGGCGGCACGACCTGTTCATCATCGATTCGCGCACGTTTGTTGGCCGCCTGCGCGCCGCCGGGGTGGACGCGCGGCTCTATGAATACGCGGCCGCCCCGCATGTCTTCATGGCGATCTTGCCGACCCGCGAGGCGCGCGACGTGATCGGCCTCTTGAGCGCCTTCCTTGCCGATCAGGAGGGATAGCGCACGCCCGTGGCCGCCTCGCTCAGCGCCCACAGCCGCTCGGCATAGGAGGTGTTGAGCGCATAGCTGCGCACCCCCCTGTCGCGCGCCGCATCATCGACCTCGGCGACCTGGCAATCCTCGCAATAGACCCCGCCCCGGCCTTCAAGCTCGGGAGCGGTGGCGGCCCAGCAGGTGGTCGCCGCGCCCTGGGGGATGGTCTTCCAGCGGAAGGTACTGTCGCTCGCCTTCACCCGCTTCATCAGCGCTTCGGCCATCTCGGGGGTGAGGTGGCGGCCGAGATTGGTGTCGATCCCGCCGGGGTGGACGGCATAGGCGTGGATGCCGAGCACGGCAAAGCGCGCCTCGAGGCCGACGGTGAAGAGCACATTGGCGGTCTTCGACTGGCCATAGGCGATCCAGGGATCATAGGCGCGGCGGGCAAAGTGGGGATCGTCGAAATCGACCGGGGCGATGTGGTGGCCGCGGCTTGAAAGGTTGATGATGCGCTTCAAATGCCCTTTCTCGATCAGCGGGAAAAGCTCGCCGGTGAGCGCGAAATGGCCAAGATGGTTGGTGCCGAATTGCAGCTCGAAGCCATCGCGGGTGTGGAGGAAGGGGCAGGCCATCACCCCGGCATTGTTGATGAGGAGGTCGATTTTCTTGAGCTTCTGCCGCGCGCGCGAGGTGGCGGCGCGGATGCTCTCGAGCGAGGCAAGATCGACGGTGAGGCTGTCGAGCTTGGCCTTGGGGTGCGCCGCGCGGATCGCCGCGGCGGCCGCATCGAGCTTGGCCTGTTCGCGCCCGGCCAGCACCACCTCGGCCCCGCGCGCGGCCATGGCCCGGGCGGTTTCCTGCCCGAGGCCCGAATTGGCCCCGGTGATGAGCACCGTGCGCCCGGATAGATCAATGCCGGCAAGCACCTCGTCGGTGGTGCTTTCGCGCCCGAAATCGCCCATCTGCCCCTCCCTCGTGCTCTTCCCTACAGCGACAATTCGTAAAGATATTCCGGATCGTGGTGATCGCCCACCTTGAAGGTGATGTCGGCGATCTTGTCAAAGCCATAGCGCTGGTAGAAGCGCTGGGCGCCGAAATTCTCGGCATAGACGCTGAGCAGCACCGCATCATGCCCGCCCGTGCGGGCGCTGGCGAGCGCCCAGTCCATCAGCGCCGCGCCGATGCCCTTCCCGGTGCAGTGGGGCAGGGCATAGAGCTGGGCAAGTTCGATCGGATCGCGCGCGCGGCTCAGGGAAGCAAACTTGCTGGGATGGCGCAGCTTGCAGAAGGCAACGAGGCGGCCCGCATCCTCGGCGAGGCGGTGGGTGCATTCTTCCCCCGCGATCTCGGCGGCGACCGCCTCTGGGCTGTGCACCTCGGCAAGGAAGGCGGCAAGGTCCTTCGGCGCATAGAGGTGGCCGAAGGCGGCGGTGAAGGTTTCGGCCCCGAGCGCGGCGAGGGCCTCGGCATCATCCAGGGTGGCAGCACGATAGATCATGCCCGCGACCCTAGCCTGCACGGCGCGCGCTGTTAAGCTGGCGAAATCGGCGGCGGCGGGGTAGAGATGGCCGCCATGAAGAACCTCCTCGCTCTGGCGGCGCTCGTCCTCATGTCCCAACCCGCTGTTGCCGAAGATGCTGCGAAGTGGTCGCTCGCCATCCACGGCGGGGCCGGCACGCTCGATCCCGCGCAGATGACGCCCGAGAAGCGCGCGGCCTATGAGGCGGACTTGCAAGCCGCGCTCGATGCGGGGGCGCAGATCCTCGCCGCGGGCGGCAGCGCGGTGGATGCGGTCAAGGCGGCGATCGTGATCCTTGAAGATTCGCCGCTGTTCAACGCCGGCAGGGGTGCGGTGTTCACCTGGGACGGGACGAACGAGCTTGATGCCGCGATCATGGACGGGCGCGACCGCAGCGCCGGGGCCGTGGCCGGGGTGAAGACGGTGAAAAACCCGATCCTGCTGGCAGACACGGTGCGCACGCAGTCCGAGCACGTGTTCCTCATCGGCACGGGCGCGGAGGAATTTGCGGTGAGCAAGGGCTTTGCCGTCACCCCGCCCGAATATTTCGCCACGCCGGCGCGGCGCGAGGCGCTCGAGCGGCTGAAGGCGAAGCAGCTCTCTGCGCTCGATGTCGATCACAAGTTCGGCACGGTGGGGGCGGTGGCGCTGGATACGAAGGGCAATCTGGCCGCGGGCACCTCGACCGGGGGTATGACCGGCAAGCGCTGGGGCCGGGTGGGCGATGCCCCGGTGATCGGCGCGGGCACCTATGCCGACAACCGCGCCTGCGCGGTCTCGGCGACGGGGTGGGGCGAATATTTCATCCGCGTGGGCGTCGCGCACGAGATCTGCGCGCGGCTGCGCGCCGCAGCCGAGGCCAAGCTCGCGCTCGCCGATGAGCGCACCCCCAGCACCGGCGTGGCCGCGGCGGAGGTGCAATATGTCGCCGATGCGGTGATGGCCGAGGTCGCCAGCCTCGGCGGGGATGGCGGGGTGATCGTGGTCACCCCGGCGGGCGATGCGCTTTTCAGCTTCAACACCACCGGCATGTATCGCGGCCGCGCGACCAGCACGGGCCTGCGCGAGGTGGCGATCTTCGGCGGCGAGGCGAAGGCGTCGCACACGCCGGATCACTAATGCCCCGTCCCCGCGGGGAAGGGGTTGGGGATGGGGGTTCTTTGCGCTCAGGCGTCGAACCCCCACCCCCTGACCCCCTCCCCCAAATGGGAGGCGGGCTTAGTAGAGCTTGCCCACCAGCGGCAATCCGCGCTCGGGCTCGGCGAATTCCTTGATGATGCGGCCCACCCGGGCGAGCACCTGCTCGCCGCGGGGGAGCATCTCGTCCGTGCTCTGGCGGGCGCGGAAATAGCAGGCGAAGGTGATCGGCCCCTCGCCCTTGGGCCCTTCGGCAAAGCCGATATCGACATAGCAATATTCGCGCCCGGCGATGAGCCCGCTGGTGCCGGTCTTGTCGCCCGCCACCCAGCCCTTGGGCAGCCCCGCGCGCACGCGCCGCATCCCGGTCTGGGTTTCCACCATCCAGCCTTTAAGCTCGGCGCGTTCGGCCTCGGGGAGCACCTCGCCATAGACGATCCGCGCCAGCGTGCACGCCATCGCCGCCGGGGTGGTGGTGTCACGAAACTCGCTCGCCGGCACGAGATTCAATTCCGGCTCGTAGCGATCGAGCCGGCTCACGCTGTCGCCGAGACTGCGCCAGAATGCGGTGAGCGCCGCCGGGCCGCCGAGCGCGCGCAGCAGGATATTGGCCGCGCCATTGTCGGAGGTGACCTGCGCCGCGCGCGCCAGTTCGCGCAAGCTGGCCCCCCTTGGCAACCGCTCCAGGGTGAAGGGCGAATGGCCGACAAGGTCAGCCTTGCCCCACGTCACCCGTCGGTCGGCATCGATCGCGCCTGCGGCGTGGCGCTGGAGCAGCAGCGCGGCAAGGCTCAGCTTGAACGAGGAGGCATGGCCGAAGCGCTGCTGCTGGTTGAGCCCCACCGCCACCCCGCTCACCGGGTTGAACAGCTCCACCCCCAGCGTGCCATCGCCCGCCGCCTCGATGATCCGCAGCTCGGCGGCCAGCCGCCCCAGCGGGCTCTGGTCGGGCGGGATGCAGCCGCTCGCCCCCAGCGCCAGCGCGCCGCCCATGAACATCCTTCGATCCAGCTTCATGAGAACTTGTCCGCCTTGCGTTTGCCGAAGCGCAGATCGGCCTCGAGCCGCCCGCGCAATTGCGCATAGAAGGCCTCGAGAAAGGCCCGTTCATCGCCCGCCCCCGGCTCCCAGCCGATCTTGCGGCAGATCGTGGCATGAACCGCGACCAGCGCCTGCGGCTCGCCCTCGCGCAGCAGCCGCTCGAGGGTCTGCAATTCCTTCTCGCCATAGACCGAAAGCTCGGCCTCGCCGAACTGGTAGCGCGCGCCGGTGAGCGCGCTCGCGCCGCTTGCCGCGGCGGGGGCGGCAGACAGCACCGGGGCAAGGCGCGCGCGCGGGCGCTCGACCACCCAGGTGCCGGCGACGATATCACCCGCGCGCAGGCCATCGCGGTTGAAGAAGGGAAAGAGCAAGAACAGCGCAAACCACGCGGTTGCCGCCCAGCCCAGCGCGCCCACCTCCTCCTCACCCGATCCCGCCACCGCCAGCACCAGCAGGAAGATGAGCGGATAGAAGATCTCGATATCGCGCAGGAGATTGCGCGCGATCACCGCCTCGGCGGTGAGCCGCCCGCCGCCGCGCGCGGCAATGCGGATGCCGACAAGGCGCTTGCCCAGCGTCGCCCCGCGCGGCCCCAGCTCCTGCACCAGGAAATAGCCATACCAGAAGGCAAAGACGATGAGCGCCAGCAGCACCGCGAGGAACTCCTGCGCCCCGCGCGTGGCGCGATCGGGATCGAAGGCCGTGCCGCTCAAAAGCCCGGCGGCAAGGAACAGCAGCAGCAATTGCACCGCAACGAGGATCGCCACGATGATCGCCAGGTCGATCACCAGCGCCCCCGCGCGCGCCCCGCGCGAGGCGAGGGTGAGCGGCAGGGCCAGGCCTTCGGGCGTGATCAGGCTGCGCGCGCGCCCCGCGCTCGGCGCCGCCGCGCTCATGCGCCCCCCTCGCCGCGCGCGGGCGGGCGGTAGAGAAAGAAGTAGGAAAGCCAGAAGGCCAGCATCGTCCCGCCGATGGCCAGGCGCTCGGTGGTGCCGCCCACCAACTGGCGGGCGAAGGCTTCGAGCAGCGCGGCGATGATCATCATCAGCACCACGCCCACCATCACCAGCGCGCTGCGCCGCCCGGCGGCTGACGCCGCCTCGAGCACGCCAAGCTCGCCGGGAAAGGCCATCGCGCGCCCGATATGCAGGCCCGCCGCGCCCGAAAGCAGGATGCCGAAAAGCTCGGTGGTGCCGTGGACGCTGAGCCAGGCGACAAGTTCCAGCCCCAGCCCCTCACCGGCAAACAGCCACACAAGCGCGCCCAGCATCGCCATGTTGTGCACCAGCAGCATCAGCGAGGGGATGCCGAAGGCAAAGCCGAGGGCAAAGGCAAGGATGCACACCGCCGAGTTGTTGCTGAACAATTGCGCCGCAAAGGCCGATAGCCCGCCCGCGCTCTTTTCGGTCCCGAGCGTTGCCAGCAGCGCCTCGCGGCTGGCGCCGGGCACGCGGGTATCGGCAAGCCCGCTCGGCACCAGGCGGAAATACCAGGCCTCATCGCCCGCCACCAGCAGCCAGCCGACCAGCACCCCGGCCAGCATCACCCCGAGCGCGATGGCCATATCCAGCCCCACGGCGCGCACCGTCCGGCTCCAGCCGCCAAAGAGGAAGCCGCGCAGCCAGCGCACCAGCCCCTGGCGCGGGCCATAGACCTGGAACCAGGCGCGCTGCACCAGCGCCTCGAGATAGGCGAGCGTGGCGGCATCGAGGCTGGTCTCGCGCGCCACCGCAAGGCTCGAGGCGGCGGTGCGGTAGAGCGCGGGCAGGGCGATGAGATCGGCATCGGCGATACGCCGCAGTTGCCCGCGCTCCATGCGCGTGACGATCTCCTCGAGCCGGCGCCACTCGCCCTCGCGCGCGAGGCGAAAGCGGTCGGAGCGCAGCGCCGCGCTGGCGATATCGGGGGGCGGCGCGACTTCTGCGCGCCCGAGCCAGGCGGCCAGGATCGGCGGTCTCATCCGATCGCCTCCCGCGCGCGCAGCGCCAGATAGCGGTCGATGAGGCGCGGGCCGATGGCGCTGAACGGCGCCTCGATCACCTCGATCCCGAGCGCGCGCAGCCGCTGGAGCACCAGCCGGCGCTGCTGGGCGAGGGTATCGGCGGCGACCGCGCGGGCGAGCGTGGCCAGATCGCCCGGGGGCGCGGCAACCATCGCCTCGAGCGCCGGATCGGCGAGCGTGACGAACAGCACGAGGTGGCGGCTCACCAGCCGCCCGAGACTTTCGATCATCAGTTCGGCGCCGGTGGGATCGGCAAAGTCGGAGAACACCACCACCAGCGAGCGGCGCCTCAGCCGGGCGGTGAGCGTGGCCAGCGCAAGGGTGAAATTGGGCTCTACGGATTCGTAATCGAGCGCTGCGGCGGCGCTCTGGAGCCGCGGGAAGGCGCGGGTCTCGGCGATGAAGGGGGTGAGCACCTGCACCCTTCGGGCAAAGCCGAACAGCGCCACCTTGTCCCCGCCCTTGAGCATCACATAGGCCGCGGTCAGCCCCGCGCTCACCGCCCGGTCGATGCGCGGCAGGCCGCCGATCGGCTCGCACATCGCCTGTCCGCAATCGAAGGCGAGCACGATCTGGTTGTTGCGCTCGGCCTCGTTCTCGCGGGCATAAAGGCGGGTGTGGCGCGCGCTCGCCTTCCAGTCGATGCGGCGCCGGTCCATGCCCGGCTCATATTCGCTGAGCGCCTCGAACTGGCTGCCTTCGCCGCGCATCCGCCGGGCGATGAGGCCGACCTCGGCATTGCGCAGGAAGGTTTGCAATTCGCTGGCGCGCACAGGCGTCAGATCGGGCCAGATGCGCACCTCCTGATCGAGCGCGCACGCCGCCTGGCGCGCGCCGAGGCCGAGCGGGCCGTGCCAGCGCAGCCAGGCCCGGCTGATCGGCGCGGTGCCGCGGCGGCTGGGTGCGGGCTGCGCTGCGCCGCGCCAGAGCGTTTGCGCCCCGTCGCTCTGGACCGGGGCCAGCGCCAGGCTCACCCGGCCGCCTTCGGCAAGGCGGGGATCGCAGGCGAGCGCGGCGGCCATGCGGCGCGCGCGGCCGCCGGCAAGCGTGGCGGTGACGGTAAGCGCGAGCGGCTGGCCGACCTCGGCATCGCCGGGCGCGCGCACCTGCGAGGCGGAGAGCCTGCCGGCGCGCCAGGCATCGACCAGCACCAGGGCGACAAGCGCGCCCGCGGCGAGCGGGGCGATCAGCCAGGCGGCGGGCGCCGCCGCGGCGATCACCACCGCCACCGGGGCAAGGGCGGCGGCGATCCACGCCGCGCGCGCGCTCGGCACCACCGGCAGGGCAAGGCGCGCCAGCGCGTCCGCCAAGGCGAGGCGGCGGGCCATGGGCCTAACGCGGCGCCTCGGTCGCTTCGACCAATTCGCCCACCAGCGCCTCGATGTCGCGCCCCTCGATCTCGGCAGCGGGCGAGAGGGTGAGGCGGTGGCGCAGCACCGGCACCGCGAGCGCCTTGACATCATCGGGGATCACATAGTCGCGCCCGGCCAGCGCCGCGCGCGCCCGCGCCGCCCCGGCGAGCAGCACCGCGGCGCGGGGCGAGGCGCCGAGGCTGAGTTCGGCATGTTCGCGGGTGGCGCGCACCAGCCGCACCACATAGGCGATGATCTCCTCGGCCATGGTGACCGCGCCAAGCGCCGCGCTCGCCGCGGCCAGGCCGGCGGCATCGGTGACCGGCGCAATCCCGAGTTCGGCCGGGCGCGGCGGGCCGTTCAGCTGGCCGAAGGTGGCCACGATCCGCGCTTCCTCCGCGGCGGCGGGATAGGGCACCAGCAGCTTGAACAGGAAGCGATCGAGCTGGGCCTCGGGCAGGGGATAGACCCCCTGGCTCTCGATCGGGTTCTGGGTGGCGATCACCATGAAGCGCGCGGGCAGGGGGTGGGTCTCGCCATCGAGCGTAACCTTGCGCTCCTGCATCGCCTCGAGCAGCGCCGCCTGGGTCTTGGGCGGGGTGCGGTTGATCTCGTCGGCAAGCAGCAGCTCGCAGAAGATTGGCCCGCGGGTGAGGGTGAACTGGCTGGTCTGGAAGTTGAACAGGTTGGAGCCGAGGATATCGCCCGGAAGCAGATCGGGGGTGAACTGGATGCGCCCGAAATCAAGCCCCAGCGCGCGGGCAAAGGCATTGGCGAGCAAGGTCTTGGCGGTGCCGGGCGGGCCTTCCATCAGCACGTGGCCCTGCGCCAGCAGCGCCACCAGCAGCATCTCGACCAGGCTTTCCTGCCCGACGATCGCCTTGGCGATCTCGGCGCGGATGGCATCGGCGAGCGCGCGCACATCGGCAAGGTTCATGGTCATGGATGTGGATGTCCCTGTTCGCATTGGGTGACAAGCTGGTCGAGCGCCTGGGCGGCGGCGAGGATCTCGGCCGGGCGGCGGGCCGCGGCAAGGCGCGCGGCACGGGTGGTGAAGGCATCGCCTGCGCCAGCGCGGGCGGCCCAGCGGCGGGCGAGCGCGGCGTCGATCATCGCCGGCTCTGCCCGGGCAAGGCCGAGCCTTTCGGCGAGCCGCCGCGCCACCAGCGCGCCATAGGGCGCAGCGAGCAGGCCAAAGCGGCGCGCGCGCAGGATCAGCCCGGCGCTGTTGGCGATGAGCTGCTGCTTGCCGAAGGCGATTGGCGGCCCCGCGGGCGCGGCGGGCGGGCCAAAGCGCAGGAAGGCGCGCCAGCCGACGAGCACGAGGGCAAGGAGCAGGCACAGCGTGGCAGCCAGAAAGGGCGGGCGCAGCGCCAGGGTGAGGAGGTTCTCCTCGCCGCCAAAGCCGTTGAAGGTGAGATCGAAGATCACCGGCCCATTGCCCGCGCCTGCGGCCAGCCGCTCGACCAGCGCCACCGCCAGCGCCGCGCGCGCCCTATCGGCAAGGCCGTAATTGTTGAGGAGATCAGGATCGGCCACGAACACCACCCGCTCCCCCGGCCATTCCACCGCCAGCGCGCGCCCGGCGCCATCGCGGATCAGCACCTTGGCCGAAGGCTTGTCGAAATGGAGCACCTCGCGGGTCGGCAGCCGCCCGGCAAGGCCCAGGCCTTCCCAGCGCGGCGCCTCCCCCAGCGGCACCTCGGCGCGGGCGTGGGTGAGGGTGAAGGGGGCGGGCAGATCGGCGGGCCAGGTGAGCGCGCGGGCGCCTTCGAGCACCACCCAGCCACGCTTGAACTTCGCCCGGGCGGCAGGGGGCAGATCGGGCGGCGGGGGCGCTGCGGCCCACTTGGGCAGGATCACCAGCGTCGGCTGGCGCGCCGCCGCGCGCTGCGCCAGCACCCGGGCCAGCCGCGTGCTGTCGGGAAAGCTCGGCGGGGTGAGCACGAGGAGGCCGTAATTGTCGAGCGCGGCCTCGCTGCGCGCGCGCATCACCTTGCGCCCCTGCGCCTCGACCAGCCGCACCAGGCCGGCATAGCCGTTGAGGCCGCGCGCCGCGGCATGGCCCTCGCCGGCGCGCCCCTCGTTGACCACGCTGCTGCCCGAACCGATCAGCCAGGCCATCAGCAGGAACAGCGCGGCCCCGCCTGCCACCAGCGCCAGCGCCCCGGCGCGCGAGAAGGCGGGGGGCGGGTCGGCGCTCACCGCGCGGCCTCGCCTGCGCTCTCGAGCCGGGCGAGGGCAAAGCGGGCATAGGCCGCGCGCGCCGCCTCCCAATCCTCGCGCCCCAGCGCGCGCAGGGCAAAGAGCGAGCGTTCGACCCGTTCGGCGATCACGCCGAAGGCGGCGCGCGCAGTTTCGGGCAGGGCGGCAAGCGCGGCCAGCTCGCGCGCGGTGCTCGAGGGGGCGACCCATTCGGGCCGGGCGGCGGCGATCTGGCCGATGCTGCGCTGGAGCAGAAGGTGCGTGGCCTCGTCAAAGCGGCCCTCGCGCGCCAGCCGGTCGGCATCTTCGAGAAGGGCAAGGCTGGCGGCCTCATCCGGGCGCCATTCCTCCTCGGGCGCCGCGCCGCGCGCGCGCCGGGCGCGCAGGGCCGGGCCGATCACCCGCACGAGCAGCACCAGCACGAACAGGGCGAGCGCCCCCAGCACCACCCATTGCAGCCACCACCAGGCCGCGCCCAGCGCCTCGCCCAGCGGGGCGAGGAGATCGGCGAGCCATTCGATCAGCGCGCGCAGCGCCTGTTCAAAGGCGGTGGGCTGGGGCGGGGGCACATCGGGCAGGGCAACGGGGGCAAATTGCAGATCGCCATCGCTGCGCAGTTCGGCCCAGCCTGGAGGCGCGCCGCCGCCCGGAGGGGCGGGGCGCGCGCCCATCGGGGCAGGAGGCAAAGCAGGCGCGGCGGTCATCCCGGCGCGAGTGGTGACACGCCGCCGCCGCCCATGCAACCGGGAAAGGCGCGCGCGCGGCTTGCCCGGCCTATCCGCGCGGCCGCGCCTGGGGATAGCTGCCGAGCAGACGCAGGTGCCGTGAATGAAAGGCACATTCCTCGAGCGCGCGGTCGACCGCCGGATCGCCGGGGGCGCCGATGATATCGGCATAGAACATGCTTGCGGCAAAGCTTGCCCCCTGCTGGTAGCTTTCGAGCTTGGTCATGTTGACCCCGTTGGTGGCAAAGCCGCCGAGCGCCTTGTAGAGCGCGGCCGGAATGTTCTTCACCGCGAAGATGAAGGTGGTCATCAGCGGCGCGCCCGCTGCGGCGAGCGCCTCCGGCCCAAGCGGCGCGCGCGCGAGGATGACAAAGCGGGTGGTGTTGTCGGGCGCATCCTCGACATGGTCGGCGATGATCTTGAGGCCATAAAGCTCGGCCGCGATCGCCGGGGCGATCGCCGCGATCGCAGGATCGCCGCGCTCGGCCACATAGGCCGCCGCGCCCGCGGTGTCGGCGTGGCTCAGGGGCACGATCCCGCGTTCGCGCAGGAAGCGGCGCGACTGGCCGAGCGCCTGGGGGTGCGAATAGGCCGCCTCGAACGGCCCGTCGCCCAGCGCCATCAGCGCATGGTGGATCGGCATGAAATATTCGCCGACGATGTAAAGCCCGCTTTCGGGCAGGAGAAAATGGATATCGGCCACCCGCCCGTGCTGCGAGTTCTCGATCGGGATGATCGCGCAGCCGGCGCGCCCGTCCTTGACCGCATCGAGCGCGTCCTCGAAGCTGAAGCAGGGCAGCGGCAGCATCTCGGGCCGGGCCTCGCTCGCCGCGCGGTGCGAATTGGCCCCGGGCGAGCCCTGGAAGGCGATCGCGCGGGCCGGATCGGCCGCCGCAGCGGCGCGCATCTGCTCGACCATGGCGAGCGCGGGGGCGGGGAAGGAGTGCATCACGGCGGCGCGCCTAAAGCCTTGCGGCACACCGGGCAAGCCTGCTTGCAAAAGCCGCAAGGATTGATGCCACGATCGGTCTTGCGCGCCTGCGCGCCCGCCACTATGGGCCTCGCGGGATGAATCAGGACACTTCTTCGCAAGCCGATGCTGCCGGCCAGAAGGGCGGCGGCGATCTGTTCAACACCGCCGCCGGCTGGGTGCTGTTCGCGGCCGGGCTGGGGCTTGGGCTCTCGATCCTCTCGGGCAAGTATTTCCACGGGGACAAGCCCGAGCGGCCGGAAAAGCTCGGCTACGTGATCGAGGGCGCGGTCGAGGAAAGCGCCGGGCCGGCCGAGATGAGCATGGCCGAGGCGCTTAACAAGATGCCCGCGGCCGAGCTGATCGCGGCGGGCGAGAAGGCCTTCTCCAAGTGCCAGAGCTGCCACACCGTGGATCAGGGCGGCGCCAACGGGGTTGGCCCCAACCTCTATGGCACCATGGGCAAGGCGGTCGCCAGCCACCCGGGCTTTGCCTACAGCGCTGAACTGAAGGCGCTGGGCGGCACCTGGGACTGGGAGAAGATGAACCTCTGGCTCAAGAACCCCAAGGGGCTGGTGCCGGGCACCAAGATGAGCTTTGCCGGCCTTTCCAAGATCGAGGACCGCGCCGCGATCGCCATGTATCTCAATTCCAAGGGGTCGAACCTGCCGGTGCCGGCCTTTGAGGGCGCGGCTGCGGCGGGCGGGGAAGCAGCGACCGAGGGCGAGGCCGCGGCCACCGGCGCGGCCGAGGCGGGCGCCGAAGCGGCAGCGGCGGGCCAGTAAGGCAGCAGTTCATCAAGGGCGGCGGGCCAGCAGGGGCGGCAGGTTCAGCCTCCGCCCGGCCTCGGCGCTGCGTGAAACCGTTGCGGCGCTAACGCCCCTTGAACCCCTGCGCCACCACATACCATTCCGATGAATCCTTGCGGCTCGCCGGGGGCTTGGCGTGGCGCACCTGCCCAAAATGCTGCTTGAGCAGCGCGAGCAGCGCGCTGTCGGTGCCGCCGGCCAGCACCTTGGCGACAAAGGCGCCGCCGGGGGCGAGCGTCTCGATCGCAAACCACGCTGCCGCCTCAACCAGCGCCATGGTGCGCAGGTGATCGGTCTGCTTGTGGCCGACGGTGTTGGCGGCCATGTCGGACAGCACCAGATCGGGCGGCCCGCCGAGCGCCGCGGTGAGCGCGGCGGGGGCCTCGTCAGCCATGAAATCCATCTGCAGGATGGTAACCCCTGCGATCGGGGCGACCTCGAGCAGATCGATCCCCACCACCTCGGCGCGCGGGGCCTTTTGCCGCACCACCTGTGCCCAGCCGCCCGGGGCGATGCCGAGATCGACCACCCGGCGCGCGCCCTTGAGGAGGCCGAAGCGCTGGTCAAGCTCGATCAGCTTGTAGGCCGCGCGGCTGCGATAGCCCTCGGCCTTGGCGCGCTGGACATAGGGATCGTTGAGCTGGCGGGTGAGCCAGCGCACCTGCGCGGCGCTGCGCCCGCGCGCGCTCTTGAGCCGCTTGCCCTGCGGCCTGGCGCCCCGGCTCATGCGCGGCTGTGCCGGGCCGGGGGCGCGGCGCCGCGCTGGCGCTGGAGCGCCTTGAGGCTGCGCTCGGAGCGGCGCTCGGCGGCCATGATGCTGCGCAAGATGCCCTCGCGGATGCCGCGATCGGCCACCCCCAGCCGCCGCGCCGGCCACAGATCGAGGATCGCCTCGAGAATGGCGCAGCCCGCCACCACCAGATCGGCCCGATCGGCGCCGATGCAGGGCAGGCTGGCGCGCTCGTAAGGGGTCATCAGCGAAAGCCGCGCGCTGATCTCGCGCATCGCCGCGGCCGGGACGATCAGCCCGTCAACCGCGCTGCGATCATAGCTCGGCAGTTCGAGATAGAGGCTCGCAAGCGTGGTCACCGTGCCGCTGGTGCCGAGCAGGCGAATATCGCCGTGGCGCGCGGCGGCGGCGATGCGCGCGGCAAAGGGGGCAAAGCTCTCGGCCACCATCGCCTTCATGCGGGCATAGCGCGCCGCGCGCGCGGCCTCGCTGTCCTCGCCGCGCCCGATGGTGTCGGTGAGCGAGACCACGCCCCAGGGCACGCTCTGCCAATCGAGGATGCGCGGCACCCTTGCCGGGCTCGCGGCATCGGGTTCGACCAGCACCAGCTCGGTCGATCCGCCGCCGATGTCGAAGATCACCGCCGGCCCGTCCCCGGCCTCGAGCAGGATGTGGCAGCCCAGCACCGCGAGGCGCGCCTCCTCCTCGGCGCTGATGATGTCGAGAACGATGCCGGTCTCGCGCCGCACCCGCTCGATGAAGTCCGCCCCGTTGGCGGCGCGGCGGCAGGCCTCGGTCGCCACCGAACGGGCGAGGCGGACATTGCGGCGTTGCAGCTTGTCGGCGCAGATCGCCAGCGCAGCAAGCGTGCGCTCCATCGCCGCGTCGGACAGGCGCCCGGTGGTGGCCAGCCCCTCGCCCAGCTTCACCACCCGGCTGAAGGCATCGATCACGGTGAAATCGCGGCCCGAGGGGCGGGCGATGAGCAGGCGGCAATTGTTGGTGCCAAGGTCAAGCGCGGCATAGGCCTCGCCGTGGCTCGGCGCCCTCATCGCGCCGATTGCGGCAAGATCGGGCGCGCGGCGGGCGGCAGGCTTGCCGCAGCCGGGCGCATCGTGCCGCCGGGGATCGGGCTGAGGGGGGCGCTTGTAGCGGAAATCGGCTACCTTGCCGGACGTGCCGCCCCGTTTCTTCCCAGCACTGGTCTTTCTGTCCGGCGGGTGTGTGTCCGCCATGATCGCATCACTTCCATAACACTGGCCCGGCGCGCTCCGGCACGGGGCAGCACTTGGGGCAAAGGGTATCGCAAGCCCCGCCCGTGCGCAAGCAGCGCCCGCATCGCCGGCCTTGACCTTCGCCGCTGAGGAAACTAGGGAGCGCGCGCTGCGCCTCAAGGCGCTGCCGCCTGCCGCGGCTGGCCGATGCCCCGTCCTCTAATGGTAAGAGAGCGGACTCTGACTCCGTCAATCAAGGTTCGAATCCTTGCGGGGCATCCAGCCGTCCGGCATTATGGCGCAGAGGAATTAATTTTCCTCTAGCGCCCTGATTTATATGCCATTTCCTACAAGAAATCTGCTGGACGAGTGTTTGCGGTCAATGACCCAACTACCGGCAAGCCTTCTCGACTTCCAAGGCAATGCGCCTTTTCCATTCTGGAGCTTCTTGCGTTGCCCATGATCGGCATTCCTTGAGAATCGCGACTAGCTTCTCAGGCATTGCGTCTAGATCTGCCTGCCCGGCTCTCAGAAAGTCCTGGAAATGTCCGAGCCGCATTGGGACGATATCTAGCACGATTTTGCTATCATCGGCACGATACCACTCCCCATAACGGAACGTATGAGCCGTATTGCTGTCGATATCGATTGCAATGAAAAGGCCGAAAACTCTCTTGTCTGGATTGTCGACGAACTGCTCAGCGTATTCAGCGACGTGCCTTCTGACAGGTTCACCCTCAGCGGCTTCCTGTCTCGATGAGCGAGTTAGCGTAACTTCGACCACGATCACGGCGTTCTCAAACTCGAAGACCATATCCGGTCGGCCAGCTGCGGCACAATGAACAGGAAGGAAGTCCTGGTCGATATCGAAATTGCGACATTCCCAAGGAGGACGAACCAGAGAATTCATGGCGAGGAATGCTCGCCAGATTACCCATTCGAGATAAGCAGGATATTCTCCCTTAGGAATTGAAAGGACGGTTCCATCAGGCAGGCTTACGCTGCGTCGTGTAGAGACCACATCCATCCATGCGAGGATTTCTCCAACCTTAGATGCTTGCTCCTTTGCAAATGTTTCCTCGTCCAGCTTCTGAAGGCGTTCTTCGAGCTTGTGGCGCTCGATCTCAAGATCAGCGGTTGGCAAGTCTTCCGCGACCTCGCCCACTTCCTCTCCCGCTGCCTCAAGCCTGTTGGTAAGGTCTCGAAGCACCGTGATGGCATTTTCTCGGTCGTCGGTCGGCAGTGATGCGCCATTCCACAGAGATTGAAGGTAGCCCGGCTCATCTTTGGAAAAGTCTTTTACATTGGCGAGGATAAGATTTGCCAGTTCCTGCTTTAAAGGAGAAATGACCAGCCCCCGGCCAGATGAACGGAAAAGACCAGACGCCTTTAGATAGCGGAAATTGACATCCGCATAATCGTTGAAGGTCCCGATTTTCGTTCCGATGTTCTTGGCTGCCATTTGGTATTGTCCGCGGTCGAATTCC
This sequence comes from Erythrobacter cryptus DSM 12079, assembly GCF_000422985.1. Taxonomy (GTDB): domain Bacteria; phylum Pseudomonadota; class Alphaproteobacteria; order Sphingomonadales; family Sphingomonadaceae; genus Erythrobacter; species Erythrobacter cryptus. Next base: position 795 of record NZ_AUHC01000015.1, on the reverse strand, counting down.
CTCACGCGTCCGGCTGCAGCTATGCGGGCGTGGCGATACTGCAGCAGCTCGTTAACAACGGTATCAATGCCGTCGTCTGGGGTCTTCGTCTGGACGTATAGGGCAAATTCTTCGAAGGAGATGCGCCCATCTTCGCCGCCAGCAGCCAAACGCTCAAATATCGTTAGGACAAATGCCAACGGTGAGAACTGATTTGCCTGATAACGTGTCTCGAGCACTGACGGAATTCTATAGGTTACAAGAGAGCGGAGGAAGCATTCTTGTTGTTGCGCCACCGATCCGGCATTTGCCAAGCGCAGTCCATTTGGTGTTATCTCGAATGGCCTTCCAGTTAGACCCTCAACTCCCTTTGTCGACTTGACCAAATCGGGGTCTATGGCTCCACTCGCTACCCCTCTGGTCAGCTGGGGCGTCACGAAACCAAGCTGTGATAGAGCTGAGCGCCACTTTCTTCCTAAGCCGTGGACTCATTAGCTGCGATCCATAGGCGAGTTGAGAAGAGTTTGGCAGCGGCGAGGAAGTTGTCGGCGCGTTTGTCGTATCGCGTGGCCAAGCCTCTGGCGTGCTTGAGTTTTCCGAAGAAGCGCTCGATCAGGTTGCGATAGCGGTAGAGGAAGGAGCTGAAGGCGAAGCCCTTCTTGCGGTTGGCCTTTGGCGGGATGTTGGCGAAGCTGCCGCGCGCCTCGACCTTGTCGCGGATGGCGTCGCTGTCATAGGCCTTGTCGGCGAGGAAGATGCTGCCTTCCGGCACGGCCTCGAGCAGCGGATCGGCCTGTTGGCAATCGCTCGCCTGTC
>NZ_AUHC01000014.1 GCF_000422985.1 Erythrobacter cryptus DSM 12079 | reverse complement strand
CCGCAGCCTCAGGCGCGCCGGATGCGCAAAGCCGGGTGGTCACCGCCCGCGGCGATCTGGCCGAGGATGAGAAGGCCACCATCGCGCTGTTTGAAAAGGCGCGCGATTCGGTGGTGTTCATCTCAACCGCTGAGCTTGTGGCCGATCTGTGGACCCGCAACGTGTTCGAGGTGCCGCGCGGCACGGGTTCGGGCTTCATCTGGGATGATGCCGGGCACGTGGTCACCAATTATCACGTCATTGCCGGGGCCTCGCAGGCGCGGGTGCGGCTGGCCGATGGGCGCGATTACAAGGCCGCGCTGGTGGGCGCCTCGCCCGCGCATGATATTGCGGTGCTCAAGATCGGGATCGATTTCCGCCGCCCGCCGCCGGTGCCGATCGGGACCAGCGCTGATCTCAGGATCGGGCAGAAGGTCTTTGCCATCGGCAATCCCTTCGGGCTTGACTGGACGCTGACCACCGGAATCGTCTCGGCGCTCGACCGCAGCCTGCCGAGCGAGGACGGGCGCAGCCGCATCGATCACCTGATCCAGACCGACGCGGCGATCAATCCGGGCAATTCGGGCGGGCCGCTGCTCGATTCGGCTGGGCGGCTGATCGGCATCAACACCGCGATCTTCAGCCCCTCGGGCGCTTCGGCAGGGATCGGCTTTGCCGTGCCGGTCGATACCGTCAACCGGGTGGTGCCGCAGCTCATCCGTCAGGGACGCTATATCCGCCCCTCGCTCGGCATCCTTGGCGATGAGGCGGCCAATGCCCTGCTCCAGCAAAGGAGCGGAATCGCAGGGGTGTTCGTGTTCGGCATCGAGCCGGGTTCGCCCGCGGCCAAGGCCGGGATCGTGCCGGCACGGCGCGAGGGCGAGGCCATTGTGCCGGGGGACATCATCACCGCGCTCGATGGCAAGCCGGTGGCCGGGCTTGCGGAACTAGCCGCCCGGCTCGATGACCGCGCCGTGGGCGAGACGGTGGAGCTCACGCTCCAGCGCGGCACAGCCCAGCGCAAGCTACGCCTTACGCTTGCTCCGGGGGGCTGACGCGCGCGGGGGCGAGCAACGCGAGGGCCTCGGCCTCACCGATGACTTCGGCATACTTGGCCTGAAGGTCGAACAGATTGGCCTCATGCGGGGCCTGGTGGCGATCGGCGCAGGCCTCGCGCACCACCAGCGGCACGAAGCCGTGCTGCATCGCATCGAGCGCCGAGGCGCGCACGCAGCCCGAGGTGGAATAGCCGCCGATCAGCAGCGTATCGACGCCCTGCTTGCCGAGCGCTGCGGCAAGAGAGGTGCCGAAGAAGGCCGAAGGATATTGCTTGGTGACGACCATCTCGCCCGGCAGCGGCGCAAGCCCGGGCGGGAAGGCGCCGAGCGGAGAGCCTTGAGTGAACACCTTGAGCACCGGGGCCTTGCGGTAGAACACCCCGCCATCGGCGCCATCAGGACGGTAGCTGACATTGGTGAACACCACCGGCACCCCTGCGGAGCGGGCCGCAGCAGCAAGCCGGGCGAGACTGTCGCGCGCGGCGGCGGCGCTTTCCATGAAGAGCGGCGAGGCCGGATCGAGATAGGCCATCACCACATCGACGATGAGCAGCGCCGGGGACTGTCCCGGCGCGAGCCGGCCCTCGAACACGCCCGCATAGTTCTCGGCTGCCGAGGGGCCGGCCATCAGATCACCCCGGCAGCGGCAAGGCGCTCCAGCTCGGCGGCGTCCAGCCCCAGCCGCTCGCCGAAGATCTCGGCATTGTCCTGCCCCGGCACCGCCGGCGCCGGACGCCGCACCGAGGAGGGGGTCTTCGACAGCTTGGGGAAAGCGTTCTGCATCTTCAGGCGCCCGCGCGTCTGGGTTTCGACCTCGATGATCGCCTGGCGCGCCTGGAAATGGGGGTCGGCAATCATTTCGGGCGCGCGATAGACCCGCCCTGCGGGGATCGAATGGGCGATCATCAGCGCATCGACCTCCTCGACGGTCAGCGTCGAGGTCCAGGCGTTGATGAGATCGTCAAGCTCCTGCTGGTGCTCGCCGCGGGCAATGTGGGTGGCATAGCGCGGGTCGCTCGCCAGCTCGGGGCGCCCCATTGCCTCGGCGAGGCGGGCAAAGATGGCATCGCCATTGGCGCCGATCATGTAGCTGCCATCCTTGCAGGTATAGACGTTCGAGGGGGCAATGCCCTTGAGGATCGAGCCCGAGCGCTCGCGGATCACGCCGTTGCGGTCATATTCGGGGACCAGCCCCTCCATCACCTGGAGCACGGCCTCGTAGAGCGCGGAATCGACCACCTGGCCCTCGCCGGTCTTCTCGCGGTGGTGCAGCGCGGCCAGCACGCCCAGGCAGCCATAGGTGGCGCACAGCGTGTCGCCGATCGAGATGCCCATGCGCGCCGGGGGGCGATCTGGCTCGCCGACGATGTAGCGCCAGCCGCCCATCGCCTCGCCGATCCCGCCAAAGCCGGCCCGATTCGAATAGGGCCCGTCCTGGCCATAGCCCGACATCCGGGCGATGATGAGGCCGGGGTTTTCGGCGTGGAGCACCGCGGGGGACATGCCCCAGCGCTCAAGCGTGCCGGGCTTGAAGTTCTCGATCAGCACATCGGCCCCGGCAATCAGCCGGCGGGCGAGCGCCTGGCCTTCGGGCACGCGCAGGTTGATCGTGACCGAGCGCTTGTTGCGCGCGATCACTTCCCACTGCACCTTTTCCGCGCCGAGGCCCCAGTTGCGCATCGGATCGCCCGCGCCCGGCGGCTCGATCTTGACCACATCAGCGCCCATGTCGCCGAGCAATTGGCCGCAGAAGGGGCCGGCGAGCAGCTGGCCCATCTCGATCACCTTGAGCCCGGCGAGCGCGCCGCTGGCTTGGGGGGCAGGTGCGGCGCTCATTCGGCAGCCTCCTTGAGCGCTTCCACCTCGGGCCAGACCGGCTGGATCGGGGCGGCGAGGCCAGTTTCGGCCTCGCAGCGGGCGCGCAGCACCTCTATCCCCGGGCCGAAATCGAACAGCTTGAGTTCGCCGCGGCGGCTGCGCAGTTCTTCGCGCAGCGCGGCGGTGGCCGCAGCATCGACCACGCCCGCATCATCGGCAACCACGCCATAGGCGCGCGCGCCCTGGGGCGTGACCAGGCCCTGGCGGATCTCCAGCCCGACGAGTTCGGGATCGCGTTCGAGCGGATCGCCCCAGCCGCCCCCGCCCCAGGTGATGAAGTGGAGCCGATCCCCGGCCTTGACCGGCACGTTTTCAACCTTGTTGCCGATCACCTCGCTGGTGCCGTCGGCACGTTCGAGCACCTTGCTCGCCCGTGCCCCCGGAAGCCCGCCATTGACCCCCCAGGGCGGCACGAACCAGCGATCATCGTGGATCGCGATCTCGCCATCGGCAAGGAAGCGATAGGTCATGTGGATGCCGTTGCCACCGCGGTGGAGGCCCGCCCCGCCGCTGTCGGGCGCGGTCGAATAGCGCTCGATCCGCAAGGGGAAATAGCGCTCGAGAAACTCGTTGGGCACATTGGTGAAGCCCGGCCAGAGCGAATGGCCATCCGGCCCGTCGCCGAGCGGACGGCCGGGAATGCCGCCAAAGCCGATCTGGAACAGCTGGAACCATTCGCGCTTGCCGCTCTGACGCGTGTCCCAGCCCGAATAGAACAGGTGCGGCGAGGAGGAAAAGCCGGCGGCGTTGAGAAATTCGGGCGTCTTCTGGCCGAGAAGTCCGCCCAGAATGTCGAAGATCCGCCCCAGCGCGTGGGTCCGGCCCGAAAGCGCGGCGGGAAAGCGCGGCTTCAATAGCGAGCCTTCAGGAATGCGCACCTCGATCAGGTCATAGAACCCGTCGTTGAACAGGATCTGCGGATCGAACACCATGATCATGTAGATCCCGAAGAACATCTTGAACATGTTCTCGTTGAGATAGAAATTGATCGAGGCGGCGCTTTGCGGATCGGTGCCGGCAAAATCGAGGATCACCTTTTCGCCCTCGCGCCACATGGTGCAGCGGATACGATAGGGGCCGTAGCCCTTGCCATCATCGCAGACGTAATCTTCAAACTGTACCGGCTCTTCGGCCACGGCCATGCCAATCAGCGCCTTCATTGCCCGATAATTGCGCGCCAGAAGTTCCTCGGTGGCCGAGACATAGACATCATCGCCAAAGCGTTCGGCCATCTCGATCACCCGGCGGGCCGCCACCCGGCACGAGGCGATGAGGGCATTGAGATCGGCCTGGCACCAATCGGGCTTGCGGGTCTGGTGCATCACCAGCTTCATCAGGTCTTCGTTGAATTCGCCCCGGCGCCAGAGCTTGACGGGGGGAATGCGCACCCCTTCCTCGAAGATCGAGGAGGCATGGATCGGCATCGAGCCGGGCACGGCCCCGCCGATATCGCTCTGGTGGCCGAACATCGCGGTGTAGGCGATCAGCCGCCCGTCCTTGAACACCGGCAGCAGCACCAGCCAGTCATTGGCGTGGCTGATCGCCCCGTCGCAGGAATAGGGATCGGACAGGAAGATGAGATCGCCATCCTCGATCGTGCCCTCGTAGCTCTTGAGAAAGCCGTCGATGAAGCTGCCGAACTGGCCGACGATCATCTTGCCCGAAGGATCGGCGATCATCGGGAAGGCATCGCCCTGTTCGCGGATCCCCGGGCTCATCGCGGTGCGCACCAGGGTTGCGTCCATCTCGATCCGCGCGTTCCTGAGCGCATTCTCGATGATGTCGAGCGTAACCGGATCGATCGCGACCTTGCGGAAAGGGGTGGGGTTGGTTTCGATGATGCGCGCCGGCATTGGCGTTCCCTTTCAGGCCTTGGGAGTGATGAGGATATTGCCCACCGCGTCCACCACAGCGCGGCAATCATGCTCGATGAGGGTGGTGGAATCCATTTCAGTGACGATCGCCGGGCCTTCGATCACATCGCCCTGGCGCAGGCGCGCGCGGTCATAGATCACTGCGGCGCGCTCGGCCCCGTCCATCCACAGCACGTGGTCGCGGATCTTGGCAGCGGAAGGATCGCCATCACCCTTGGGCAGAGTGGCCGCAGGCAGATCGGGCGCTGCCCCCAGCGCCACCGCGCGCAGGTTCACGATCTCGTGGGGGGTGTCCATGTTGAATGTGAACAGGCGCAGGTGCTCGGCATCGAAGCGCGCCAGCAGCCCCTCGATCCCGTCGGCCTCGAGCGCCTCGCGGGTGATGGTGAGCGGCACCTCGAAGGCCTGCCCGGCATAGCGCACGTCGATTTCAAAGAGGGTGGTGATCTCGCCCTCGGCCACCCCTGCGGCGATTAGCTCGCCGCGGGTCTGCGCGGCCATCTCGTCGAGCAGGCGGGCAAGATCGGCGATGCTGGTCTCGCGCGCGAGGCGCGAGAAGCTGCGCGCGGTCTCGGTGCGCATCCGGGTGGTGGCATCGCCCAGGGCGCACAGCACCCCGGGGGAAACCGGCGCGATCGCCGGCCAGGAACCCATCAGCCGCGCCACCGCGTTGACATGCAGCGGCCCGGCCCCGCCAAAGCCCATCAGCGCAAACTCGCGCGGGTCATAGCCCTGCTGCACGCTGATCATCCTCAATGCGCCGAACATGTTTTCATTGACGATGTCGATAATCCCGCGCGCCGCCTCCATCAGGCCCACCCCGAGCGCATCGGCGATGGTCTGCACCGCCGCCTTGGCGCCTTCGCGGTCGAGCCGGAAACTGCCGCCGAGCAGGTCTTCGGGCAGGTAGCCGAGCACGACATTGGCATCGGTGACGGTGGGCAGGGTGCCGCCCTTGGCATAGGCCACCGGGCCCGGCACCGCGCCGGCGCTTTCCGGCCCGACGCGCAGCGCCCCGGTGAGTTCGGGCACATGGGCGATCGAGCCGCCGCCCGCGCCCACGGTCTTCACGTCGAGCGCCGAGGCCCGCACCGAAAGGTGCCCGACCTCGGTGGTGCGCTGGCGCCGCGGCTCCAGCCCCTGGATCAGCGCCACATCGGTCGAGGTGCCGCCGACATCGAGCGTGAGGATGTTCTGGAAGCCGGCATTGCGCGCCACCCACAGGGCGCCGGTCACGCCCCCGGCCGGGCCGGACATGAGGATGTTGACCGGGTGCTCCTCGGCCCGCTCGGCGCTCATCAGCCCGCCGTCCGAGCGCAGCAGCGACAGGCGGCCGGAAAAGCCCTCGGCCGCAAGGCGGGTTCTGAGGTTGGAGACATATTTGCTTACCACCGGGCGCACCGCGGCATTGGCGACGGTGGAAAGCGTGCGCTCATATTCCTGCATTTCGGGCAGCACCTCGTGGCTGAGCGAGACCGGAATGCCGGGCAGTTCCTCGGCCGCAATCTCGCCGATGCGCCGCTCGTGTGCGCCGTTCAGATAGGCGTTCATCAGGCTGACGGTGAGCGCCTCGATCCCCTCGGCCTTGAGCTTGGCGAGGGCGGCGCGCACCGCTGCTTCATCGAGCGGGGTGACCTCGCGCCCCTCGGCATCGATCCGGCCCGGCACCTCGAAGGTGTGTTCGAGCCGGGCGAGCGGCTGCGGCTTGGGCCACACGATCCAGGCGGCAAGCCCCCCGGGCACATAGGAGCGGGCGATCTGCATGATATCGCGAAAGCCCTGGGTGGTGATGAGGCCAACCCGCGCCCCCTTGCCCTCGAGCACGGCATTGGTCGCCACCGTGGTGCCGTGGAGAAAATAGGCGATGTCGGCAGGGGTGATACCGGCCTTGGCGGTGATCGCCCGCACCCCTTCGAGGATCCCTTGCGAACTGTCGTGCGGGGTCGAGGGTGTCTTGTGCCGCCAGAAGGCGCCGCTCTCCTCATCCAGCAGCAGGAGGTCGGTGAAAGTCCCTCCCACATCCACGCCCAGCCTGTAACCCATGCCGCTTCCTTCTTGCTGTCCTGCCTATGCCGCGCGCGCCACTGCCGAGGGCAACTCGCGCCCCAGCACGCCCGCAAACCACTTGTTCGCCGCGATCGCCGCGTCGAGATCGATGCCGGTGGCGATCCGCGCGCGCGCCATCATGTAGACAAGATCCTCGGTGGCGATATTGCCGGTCGCGCGCGGGGCGAAGGGGCAGCCCCCCAACCCGCCGAGCGAGGCATCGAAGATCCGCACCCCGGCACGATAGGCCTCCCAGGCATTGGCGATGCCGGTGCCGCGGGTGTTGTGGAAATGGGCGCGCATCGGGATGCTGCCCTTGAGGAGCGTGCTTAGCTTGCCGAACAATTCGCCCACGTCGCTCGGTCCGGCGACGCCGATGGTGTCGGCCAGCGCGATTTCTGCGGGGGCTTCGCTGGCCAGTTCCTCGGCGATCGCCAGCACCGTCTCGTGCGGAACCGCGCCCTCGAAGGGGCAGCCGAAGGCGGCGCTGATCGTCACCTGCGCGCTCAGCCCCTCGGCGCGGGCAAGGCGCAGCATGGCGCGGGTTTCGGCAATGCCCTCGGCGATGGTCTGGCCCTGGTTCTTCTGGCCGAAGGTGTCGCTCGCCACCACCACGCAGCCGATCTGATCGACGCCGCGCCGGCCGCCCTCGCGGGTGGCAAGCGCGCGCAGCACCCCGCGCTTGTTGAGCACAAGGCCGATATAGGTGCAGGCCGGATCGTCGGGCAGGGCGGCGATCACGCTTTCGGCATCGGCCATCTGCGGCACCCGCTGCGGGTGGACGAAGCTTGCCACCTCGAGCCGCCGCGCGCCATAGCCGATCATCCGGGTGATGAGCTCAAGCTTGGCGGCGGTGGGGATGATCTCCGGCTCGTTCTGCAGCCCGTCGCGTGGGCCCACCTCGACCAGTTCGATACCCTCGCCGTTCATGATGAATCGCCCGTTGCTGCGCTGCGCGTCCTTTGCGCTTCCACTAAGCAGCTTTGTATACAAATGCAATCGCGCGCCCGCCTTTGCGATGCGCGGGAACCGATGCCAGGGCAGGGGGTTGTTATGACCTCGTCCTGCCCATGTCGGGGCCGACCGCACGGGCAAAGGTGTGGAAGGCGCGGCGCAGGTGGCTGCCCATCACCGCGCGCGCCCATTCGGGATCGCGCGCGGCAAAGGCGGCGATCAGCTCATCGTGATCGCGCCCCGATTGGCGCAGATCCTCGGGCGAATAGGTGCGCGCGGTGCGCAGCAGCACCGGAGCTTCGACCAGCCGCGCCAGCAGTCCGGCAAGCCGCGGCGAATGGGCCGCTTCGATAATGTTCTCGTGAAAGCTGCGGTTGGCCTCGAGAAAGCGCGCCACATCGGGCACGGGTTGATCGACCGCGGCGGTCAGCTCGCGATTGGCCGTCTCGAGCAGCGCGATCTGCTCGGCGGTGAGCCGGGTAGCGGCGCGCTCGGCCGCGTGGCATTCGAGCATCTGGCGCAGCGCGAACATCTCCTCGATGTCATCGCCGCTCCAGTCCGCCACGAACAGCCGCTTGGTATCCGAGCGCACCAGCAGCAGCTCGTTTTCCAGCCGACGCACCGCCTCGCGCACCGGGGTGCGGCTGACCCCGGCAAGCTGGCACAGCTGGTCTTCGGTGACCTGTTCGCCGGCCTTGAGCGCACCGCTCATCAGTTCGGCGCGGATTGCCGCATAGGCGCGATCCGAGGCGCGGCTCATGCCTGGCGGGGGTGCAGCAGGGTTGAAGGGCAGGGGTGGATCATGACTTGCCTATCTGTGGCCAGCCGCGTTCCTGCGCAAGCCCGTGCGGCAGCAAGGGCACAGCCTCAAGCGGCCCGCCGTCACTTTTGCAAAAGCGCTTGACGTCGGCAATTTGTATACAATAACCCTGTTGCAGAAAGCAACAGGGGGTGATGTGCAGCGCATCAAGGTGATCGTTCCGATCGCGATGGATGAAGCCGGGGTGGCCAACCGCGCCAGCCAGCTTCCCGAACGCCTCGTGCGCCCCGGATTCAAGCCCGAGTTCGAGGCGGTGCGCTGGGGCGCGGCGCTGGGCGATTCCTATCACGACACGCTGCTGATGGACTGGACGGTGTTCCAGGCCGGCATCACCGCCGAGGCCGAAGGCTATGCCGGGGTGCTGATCGACACGGTGAGCGATTCGGGCCTGTGGCCGCTGCGCTCGGTGCTGTCGATCCCGGTGGTCGGCCCGGGCGAGGCGAGCTTTGCCGCGGCGATGATGCTGGGCAAACGCTTCTCGGTGCTGACCATGTGGCCGCAGTGGTTCGCGCTCTATGAAAAGGTGCTCAGCCAGCACGGCTGGGAGGATCGCTGCGCCTCGCTGCGCTCGATCGACACCCGCCCCGATGTCACCGAATTGCTCGAGGGCAAGGAAGAAGTGGTGTTCGCCAAATTGAAGGCCGAAGGCCTGCGCGCGATCGAGGAGGACGGGGCCGATGTGATCGTGCTCGGTTCGACCACCATGCACCAATCTGCCGCCTACCTGCAGAGCGAACTGCCGGTGCCGGTGATCAACCCGGGGCAGGTGGCCTACAAGACCCTCGAAAGCCTCATCGAACTGGGCCTGTCCCATTCGAAGAAAGCCTTTCCCCCTCCCGAAGTGCCCCGGCACGCCGAGATCCGAAAGGGCTGGTACTGATGGATGCATGGCAAGAGGGCGGCCCCGGCCAGGCGCCGCTGCCCTATCCCTTCTACGTCGATATCGTCACCAAGCGCTATTTCGACGGGGTGGACAACAAGCGGCTTGACCAGGTGCTCGACTGTTTCACCCCCGATGCGGTGCTGACCGAGGTCACCAGCAACACGGTGCATGAGGGGCGCGAGGCGATCCGCGCCATGTTCGAAAAGCTCTTCGCCGATTTCTCGCAAATCTGGCACGGCAATTTCGTCCACACCGCCGATCCGGCGACCAACGCCATCTGCTCGCAGTTCACCGTGCTCATCACCCCCAATGGGGGCGATCAGCTGCGCTATGAAAACTGCAACCGCTTCTACCTCAAGGACCGGCTGTTCCACCGTGTCTATGTCTACATGTCGGGCGACAACCTGCTGAAGAAGGGGGAGGCCTGATGCAATACGAACCCGTCCTTTCGCGTGCGGAGCTGATTGATCTGGCGCTCAACCGCTATTTCGCCCGGGTCGATGCCAAGGACATGGAGGCGGTGCTCGATTGCTTCCACGACACCGCGCTCTTCACCATCCAGACCGCCTTTACCCGCCATGCCGGCAAGGCCGAGATCGCGCGGATGTTCGCCGATTTCTTCGCCGCCTACGAAACCATCATCCACCGTGATTTCATCTGCACCGTGGATGAGGCCAATGGGCGCATCGCCGCCTGCTTCACCGCCGAGCTGCACGATCGCGCCGGGCAGGTGACGCTCCTGTCCAACACCAATTTCTGGCGTGTGCGCCCCGGGCCGGATGGGGCGAAGTTCCAGGAAGTCTATGTCTACATGAGCGGGGCCAACGTCCTCGTCTGATCTACCACCGATAGCCTTGCATCAGGAGAGCCGCCTTATGAAACTTCGTCTCGAACTGGCCTGCGGCGCGGCGCTTGGCGCCCTTGTCCTGGCATCGCCCGCACTGGCGCAGGAAGCCCCCGCCACTGGGCAAGCAGAGGCCGAGGAGGGCGGTATCATCGTTACCGCGCGCCGCCAGTCCGAAGCGCTCAAGGACGTGCCCGCCGCGGTCACCGTGCTGAGCGCCGAGGCGCTCGAGAAGACCGGGGTGCAGCGGGCTGATGATTTCATCCAGCTCACCCCCGGTGTCACCATCGTCACCGGCACCGCCGAGGCCGGCGACACCCAGATCAACATCCGCGGCATCAACGGCGCGCGCGATGCGGAAAGCTCGGTGGCGCTGGTGGTCGACGGGATCCTCAAGACCAACACCGCGCAATTGAACCAGAACCAGGGGACGCTGCGCCAGGTCGAGGTGCTCAAGGGCCCGCAGGGCGCGCTTTATGGCCGCAACGCCGCGGCCGGGGCGATCGTGCTCCAGACCGTCAAGCCCGGCAGCAACCTCGAGGGCGGAGTGCTGCTGCGCGCCGCCGAGGACAATACCTACACCGCCAATGCCTATGTCGCCACGCCCATTGGCGAGGGCGCGGGGCTGGTGCTATCGGCCAATTATTTCACCACCGATGGTTTCTTCCGTAACCGCTTCCTCAATAATTCCAAGACCATCGACGATCAGGAAGTGTTCGGGATCGACGGGCGGCTGGTGGTCGATCTCGGCCCCGGCACCGAGCTTGATCTGAAGGCGCGCTATGCCGATCTCAAGGGCGCCTCGATCAACTTCAACGCCAGCTTCCACCTGCCCAATTTCGCCGGGGTTGACCCGGCCTTCTACGAGAACGTCAACGACCACGTCTTCGGCTATTATTCCAATATCCGCCCGACCAACGACCAGACCACCTTCGAGGCCTCGGCCAAGATCGAACACCAGTTCGACAGCGCCACGCTCACCGCCTGGGTGCTCTACAGCGATGTCGATCAGTCGCTGGTGGCCGATGGCACCTCGGCCGATTTTGCCCGCTTCCTCGATTTCACCGGCACCGCCACGGGCGATCTGGCACGCGCCAATGCCGCCTGCTTTGCCTCGACCGCGGCGCTCACCGGCTATCCGCTCAACCCGCCCACCTTCATCGGCCAGATCCCGGTGCCCTTCATCTTTGCGCCGGCGAATGGTTCGACCTTCGGGCCATATAGCCCCACCACCTGCGATGGCACGCAGTTCCAGATCCGCCGGCAGGAGGACATCAGCGGCGAAATCCGCCTTGCCTCCAACGGCAACGGGCCGTTCAACTGGGAGGTCGGCGCCTACTACCTCCATATCGACCGCGAGGTGGGGGTAAGCCTCGGGGCCGATCTCGGCCAGGGCGTGGTGCGCCGGCTCTACAATGCGCCGGGCAGCGCCAACCCGACGACGCAGCTTTACCACGACAATTTCACCACCGATGTCTATGCGCTCTTCGCCGCGGCCGATTTTGACCTCACCGACCGCTTCAACCTCAGCCTTGCCGGGCGCTACGATATCGAGGACCGCAAGGTGCGCAGCCTGGTGCCGGCGGTGTTCGATCCCTTCACCGGCGGGCCGATCAATCCCGGTCAGCAAGTGGTGGGCGGCGTGGTGCAGCCGATCGGCCCGCAGGAGGCGACCTTCGAGCAGTTCCAGCCCAAGGTCTCGCTGCGCTATGCCGTGAGCCCGGACATCAACCTTTACGGCAACTGGGGGATCGGGTTCAAATCGGGCGGGTTCAACAACCAGGGCTCGGCCGCGATCGTCGATCAGGCGTTCAACGATTTCATCGGTACCAACGTCCTCATCAATGATCGTTTCCGCAAGGAAACCTCGAGCGCCTTCGAGGCCGGGATCAAGGGCTCGCTCGCTGATGGGGCAGTGACCTTCGATCTGGCCGGCTATTACACCAATGTCGAGGACATGCAGTTCTTCGAGTTCTTCGTCGGCGGCTTCGGGCTGCTGCGCGTGGTCTCGAACATCGACGAGGTCGAGCTTTATGGCGCCGAGATCAACCTTTCGGCCAAGCTGCTCGATGGCTGGACGGTGTTCGGTTCGGCCAATGTCACCGACAGTGAGATCAAGAAGAACGCCTCGCGCCCGCAGACCGTGGGCAACAAGTCGCCCTATACCGCCGATTACACCATCAACCTTGGCACCCAGCTCGATCTGCCGATTTCCGGCAGCCTCGATTTCATCACCCGGGCCGATTACCGCATCACCGGGCCGACCTGGTTCCACACGCTCCAGGCCGATACCAACCCCACCTTGTTCAGCGGGCTGCTGCCGATCTCGGCGCTGCAACTGCCGGCCTTCGTCGGCGATGCCGAATATTCGGTGGCGCGGCGCGAGGCCTTCGGGGTGATGGACCTGCGCATCGGGATCGAGGGCGAGCGCTGGTCGCTCGTCGCCTATGCCGAGAACCTGTTCAACGAGAAATATCTGAACGAGGTGATCACCGCGGTGGAGTTCGGCGGTTCGTTCATCTCCCCCGGTGGACGCCAGCGCTTCGGCGTCGAGCTGGGCTACAAGTTCTGAAACGCTTTTCCCAGCCCATCGGGGCGCACACCTGGCTGGAGGGTGTCAAAGCAAGGGCCGCGCGGGCGGGGCTGCCCCCTCTTCGCCCCGCGCGGCCCTTGTCTTTTGCCGCGCGCTCAAGGTGCAGAGGCAGGGGCGCCGGGGGCCTGACGCGGTGTCCACCACGACAAGGTGTGGTTGTCATGCGCGGAAGTCCACACCCCTTGCGGGGTTCAGCGCAGCGCGCCGCTGCCCAATGCCTTGCCGAGGCGATAGGGGCGGGCGAAAGGTCCGAGGACAAGGCCAAGCTGGTGCCTAGGGGGCCTGCCCCCCCCGATCGACGAATTTCCCGGCGCGCCGGCGCCCGGGGAGCCGGCCAAGACGAAGGGCAAGGAGGAAGGAGCCAATTCGCGCTATTTCTTGGCCGGGCAGGTCACGCACGATCCATTTTGCCTGGCGCTGGCTCGCGCCCTGGCTGCTGTGCCGCCGTCTGCACGCCGCGCTTGCCTCTGCACTAAGACCTCAAGGTCAGCGTCGTCAGGACAGCCGGGCGAAATTGGCCACGCCCGGCGCCGGGCTGCGCGGAGTGGTTGGCGCGGCGGCTGGGCCTTCGCCGCTTTGCGGGGCAAGCCGACTGAGCGCTGCCAAGATCGCCGCCATCGGCTTTGCGGCGATCGAATAGAACACCAGCTTGGCCTCGCGGCGGGTTTCCACCAGCCCGGCCTTGCGCAGCACCCCCAATTGCTGCGAGAGCGCGGGCTGGCCGATCCCGGTGGCCTGCTCGATCTCGCCGACGTTGCGCTCGGCCGCGGCGAGCGCTTCAAGGATGCGCCAGCGCAGCGGGTGGCCAAGCGCTTTGAGCGCCTCGATCAGCTCCTCCTCGCTCATTGCGGCGCGGCCTCGACGGGGGTGAGGAACCAGCTGGTTGCCTCCTCGGCCGCGAACACCTGATCGAGATCCTGTGTCGGCGGGGCGAGCAGCGGCTCGCCCGCCTGCCAATTGGCCGGGGCCAGCGCGCCGCTGGCATCGATCGCCTGCAGCCCATCGAGGATGCGCAGCATTTCGGGCACCGAACGGCCCAGATTGGCCGGATAGCAGGTCATCGCCCGGATCACGCCCCTGGGATCGATGAAGAAGGTGGTGCGCACCGTGGCGCTGTCGGCATCCTGAGCCGAGACCATGCCATAGGCGCGCCCGATCACCAGCGTCGGATCCTCGACGATCGGAAAGCGCACCTCGATGCCAAAGCGATCACGGATCATCCTCAGCCAGGCAAAGTGCGAGAACAGGCTGTCAACCGAGAGTGCCATCAGCGCGCAATCGCGCGCGGCAAAGGCCTCGGCCTCGCGCGCCAGGGCGACGAATTCGGTGGTGCACACCGGGGTGAAATCGGCCGGGTGCGAGAACAGCACCAGCCAGCGCCCGCGGAAAGCCGAAAGGCGCACCGGGCCAATGGTGCTGCGCGCCTCGAAATCGGGCGCGACATCGCCGATCCTGAGGCCGGAGCAGGGGCGGGCGGGGGCGTTGGCGGGTTCCATGGCGCTCTCATAGCACTTGACAGCAGGATTGCAATACATATACACGATTTAAGAAACTAAGTGGAGAAATGCCATGACCCAGGCTGACCCGGTGCTCGATGCCGCCACGGCGCAGGTGCTGCGCGCTGCCGCCGATCCGGCCCTGCGCCCCGAAATCGCCAGCTTTTTCGACCCGGCGACCTTCACGGTCACCTATGTGGTGCACGATCCGGCCACCAGCGAGGCGGCGATCGTCGATTCGGTGCTCGATTTCGATCCCAATTCCGGGCGCACCAGCACGGCTTCGGCTGACCGGGTGATCGATTATGTGAAAAACCATAATCTGAAAGTGACTTGGCTGCTCGAGACCCATGCCCATGCCGATCACTTCTCCGCCGCGCCCTATCTCCAGGAAAAGCTCGGCGGGAAGATCGCCATTGGCGAGCACATCGTCACGGTGCAGAACGTCTTCGGCAAGCTGTTCAACGCCGGGACCGAGTTTGCCCGTGACGGCTCGCAATTCGATGCCCTGTTCAAGGATGGCGACACCTTCACCATCGGCAATCTGCCAGTGACGGTGATGCACGTGCCTGGCCACACCCCGGCCTGCATCGCCTATGTGGTGAGCGACGTGGTGTTCGTGGGCGATACCATGTTCATGCCCGATTACGGCACCGCCCGGGCCGATTTTCCCGGTGGGGACGCGCGCACGCTGTTCCGCTCGCTGCGCCGCATCCTTTCGCTGCCGCCGGAAACCCGGCTGTTCATGTGCCACGACTACCTGCCCAAGGGCCGGAGCGAATATGTGTGGGAGACCACCGTGGCGGCCGAGCGCGAGGGCAATATCCACGCCCATGACGGCATCACCGAGGACGAATTCGTGGCGATGCGCGAGGCGCGCGACAAGACGCTCGAGATGCCGCGCCTGATCCTGCCGAGCGTGCAGGTCAACATGCGCGCCGGGCACCTGCCGCCGCCCGAAGACAATGGCATCACCTACCTCAAGATTCCGGTGAACGCGGTATGATCCTGCCCGGCTTTCCCGATGCCGCGCCGCTCGAAGGGCTGATCGGCGGGGTGCTGATCGGCCTTGCGGCGGCGCTGATGCTGCTGGGGGCGGGGCGGATCGCCGGGGTCTCCGGCATCGCCGCGCGCGCCTTTGGCCTCGCGCAATCGAGCCTGCCCAGGGGTGCGGCCTTCGCCTTTCTCATCGGCCTGCCGCTCGGCGCGGCGCTGGTGGGCGCGCTGGGCGAGGGCGGTGCCAGCGCCTTTGTCGCGCCGCTGCCGCTGGCGCTCGCCGGGCTCCTGGTGGGCATCGGCACCCGGCTCGGCTCGGGCTGCACCAGCGGGCACGGGGTGTGCGGGATGAGCCGCCTGTCGCAGCGCTCGCTGGTGGCGGTGGCGACCTTCATGGCCACCGGCTTTGCCACGGTGGCGGTGATGAACGCGCTGGGGATCGAGGTGCTGCCATGAGCCGCGAGCCGATCATTGCCCTTGTCTCGGGCACCATCTTCGGCGCCGGCCTTGCCATCGGCGGGATGACCGATCCGGCGCGCGTGCGCGGCTTTCTTGACCTGTTCGGCGCCTGGGATCCGACGCTTGCCTTCGTCATGGGCGGGGCGGTGCTGGTGATGGCGCTGGCCTGGGCGGTGCAGCGGCGCATGGCCCATCCGCTCTTTGCCGCGGGCTTTTCCCTGCCCGACCGGCGCGACATCACCCCGCGTCTGGTTGGCGGGGCGGCGCTGTTCGGGGTGGGCTGGGGGATCGCCGGCCTGTGCCCGGGGCCCGGCTTTGCCGCGCTTGCGATCGCGCCCATCCCGGCGCTGATCTTCCTTGCCGCGATGCTCGCCGGAATGCTGATCGTGCGGCTGCTCGAGGGAGAATGACCATGGAAATGCGCGTGATTTCCGAAGGCTTCGCGGTGGCTCCCCAGATGCAGCCCGAGGAACTGGCTGACCTCGCCAAGGAGGGCTTTGCCGCCGTTATCTGCCCCCGCCCCGATGGCGAGGAGCCGGGCCAGCCGCCGCTTGCAGCGATGCGCGATGCGGCCGCGGCGGCGGGGCTGTCCTTTCACCACATCCCGGTGGAAGGCGGCGTCTATCCGCCCGAGGCGATCGCCGCCTTTGCCGCGGTGCGGCGCGAGGCGCCGGGCAAGGTGCTGGCCTATTGCCGCACCGGCACCCGCGCGGTGACGCTCGATGCGCTCGCCAATGTCGAGGGCCTGCCCGCCGCCACGCGGATCGCGCGCGCCAAGGCCGCCGGATATGACCTGTCGCCGCTGGCCGAGCGGCTTGAAGCGGGCACCTAGCCCAGCGCCTTTCGGGAGGGATCAAAGATGAGCACCATCAAGCACAAGGTCGTCATCATCGGCGGCGGGGCGGCCGGGATCGCCACCGCCGCCTCGATGCTCAAGCGCCGCCCCGGGCTCGACATCGCGATTGTCGAGCCATCCGACACCCACGCCTATCAGCCCGGCTGGACGATGGTGGGCGGCGGGGTGTTCGATGTGGCCACCACGCTGCGCCCGATGGCCAAGGTGATGCCGAGGGGCGTGACCTGGGTGAAGCAGGCCTGCGCCAGCTTCCAGCCGGATCGCAACGAGGTCACGCTCGCCGATGGCAGCACGCTTGGCTATGAGGTGCTGATCGTTGCGCCCGGCATCCGCCTGGCCTGGGAAAAGATCGCCGGGCTTGAAGCGACTTTGGGCCAGAACGGGGTGACGTCGAATTACCGCGCCGATCTTGCCCCTTACACCTGGGAGCTGGTGCAGCAGCTGCGCGCCGGCCGGGCGATCTTCACCCAGCCGCCGATGCCGATCAAATGCGCCGGCGCCCCGCAAAAAGCGATGTATCTGGCCTGCGACCATTGGCGCCGCGCCGGCGTGCTCGGCGACATCACGGTCGAGTTCCGCAACGCTGGGGCGGTGCTGTTCGGCGTTGCTGACTATGTCCCGGCGCTGATGGAATATGTCGAGAAATATGGCATCAATCTCGAACTGGGCAGCAATCTCGTCGCCATTGACGGGCCGGGCAGACAGGCAACCTTTGCCACCGAGAAGGGCGAGGTGACGGTGGATTTCGACATGATCCATGTCGTCCCCCCGCAGGTCGCCCCGCAATTCCTGGCAGAAAGCCCGCTTGCCGCGCCCAGCGGCTTTGTCGAGGTCGATCAGCACACGCTCCAGCACGTGCGCTATCCCAATGTCTTTGGTCTTGGCGATGCCGGCTCGATGCCCAATGCCAAGACCGCCGCGGCCGCGCGCAAGCAGGCGCCGGTGGTGGCGGTCAACGCCCTGCCCCAGCTCGAGGGCAAGGGGCCGACCGCGGGCTATGACGGCTACGGCTCCTGCCCGCTGACGGTGGAGCGCGGCAAGATCGTGCTTGCCGAATTCGGCTATGGCGGCAAGCTCGCCCCGAGCTTTCCCACTTGGCTGATCGATGGCACGAGGCCTGCGCGCCTGTCGTGGATGCTCAAGGCCGATCTTTTGCCCTGGATCTACTGGAACGGGATGCTCAAGGGGCGCGAATGGCTCGCCGGCCCCGGCGGGCTGATCGCACAGTAAGGGCCGCCCCCGGTGCTCCAACGCTATCTGCCCATCCTCGAATGGGGCCGCAGCTACAACCGCGAGGTCCTGGCAAGCGACCTCATGGCGGCGGTGATCGTCACCATCATGCTGATCCCGCAGAGCCTGGCCTATGCCATGCTCGCAGGCCTGCCGCCGGTGGTGGGGCTTTATGCCTCGATCCTCCCGCTGGTTGCCTATGCCCTGTTCGGCACCAGCCGCACGCTGGCGGTGGGGCCGGTGGCGGTCATCTCGCTGATGACGGCGAGCGCCGCCGGGGCGGTGGCCGCGCCCGGCACCCCCGCCTATGCCGAAGCCGCGGTGATGCTGGCGGCGCTCTCGGGCGTGATGCTGGTGGTGCTGGGGCTGCTGCGGCTTGGCTTTCTTGCCAACCTGCTCTCGCACCCGGTGATCAGCGGCTTCATCTCGGCCAGCGGGGTGCTGATCGCCACCAGCCAGCTCAAGCACATCCTCGGGATCAAGGCGGGCGGGGAGACCTGGCCCGAAATGCTCGCCGCGCTTGGCCGCGCGCTCGGCGACACCAATCCTTACACGCTGGCGATCGGGGTGCCGGGACTCGCCTTCCTGTTCTGGGTGAGGAAGGGTTTGAAGCCGCTGCTCGAGCGGCTCGGCCTCAGCCCCCGCGCGGCCGACATGAGCGCCAAGGCCGGGCCGGTGCTGGCGGTGGCGGTCTCGATCCTGGCGGTGATCGGCTTCGGGCTTGAGGCGCGCGGGGTCGCTGTGGTGGGCGCGATCCCGCAGGGCCTGCCGCCGCTGGCGCTACCTTCCTTCGATCCCGGGCTGATCGCGGCGCTGTGGGTGCCGGCGCTGCTGATTTCGGTGATCGGCTTTGTCGAAAGCGTCTCGGTGGCGCAGACCCTGGCGGCCAAGCGGCGCCAGCGCATCGCGCCCGATCAGGAGCTGATCGGGCTGGGCGCGGCCAATCTCGCCGCGGCCCTTTCCGGCGGCTATCCGGTGACGGGCGGCTTTGCCCGTTCGGTGGTCAATTTCGATGCCGGGGCGCAGACCCCGGCCGCCGGGGCCTTCACCGCGGTGGGGATTGCGCTGGCGAGCCTGCTGCTCACCCCGCTCCTGTTCCACCTGCCCAATGCGACGCTGGCGGCCACCATTATCGTTGCGGTGCTCAGCCTCGTCGATCTCAAGACCCCGCGCCTGCTGTGGGCCTATTCCAAGGCCGATTTTGCTGCCCATGCCGCCACCATCGCGGTGACGCTGCTTGCCGGCGTGGAACTGGGGGTGATCGCCGGGGTGGTGGTGGGCCTGCTGCTCTATCTGTGGCGCGCAAGCCGCCCCCATGCGGCAATCGTCGGGCGGGTGCCGGGCACCGAACATTTCCGCAATGTCGCGCGGCACAAGGTCATCACCCTGCCGCATGTGCTCACCATCAGGGTGGATGAGAGCCTGACCTATTTGAACGCCCGCTGGCTTGAGGAATATGTGCTCGAACAGGTGGCCGAGCGCCCGCAGCTGCGCCACCTGGTGCTGATGGCCAGCGCGGTCAACGCGATTGATGCCTCGGGGCTGGAGAGTCTCGAGGCGATCAACCACCGGCTGGCCGACAGCGGGGTCAGGCTGCACCTGTCCGAGGTGAAGGCGCCGGTGATGGACGGCCTCAAGCGCAGCCCCTTTCTCGACCAGCTCACCGGCAAGGTGTTCCTTTCGCAGGACCAGGCGTTTGCTGAGCTTGCCGATGATGACGGCGCGCCGCCGCCCGCTGCAGATGTGCTGGAAGCGCGCGGGCTGATCTGATTTCAATTATACAAAAGATGCAAATGATGCTGCGCATCATGCGCCCTGCTTGCGAGGGATATCCCTGTTTTCCGACATTTCCGCGATCTCTTGGCCTCAAGCGGAAAATTGGATTTCAATAAACGAGTAATTGATGTATCACCGAATCGCACCCGCTGCTATGCCCACTCCATCGCAGCAAAGGAGCCATGAGCATGAGCCTGCATATCGGCGATACCGCCCCCGACTTCAGCGCCGAGACCACTCTCGGCCCCATCCGCCTGCACGAATGGGCGGGTGATTCCTGGGTGTTCTTCTTCAGCCACCCGGCCGATTTCACCCCCGTGTGCACCACCGAAATGGGCATGACCGCGCGCCTTGCCGCCGAGTTTGCCAAGCGCAATGTGAAGCCGCTCGGGCTTTCCACCGATACGCTTGAAGAGCACCTCGCATGGGTGAAGGATGTAGAGGAAACCCAGGGCGCCACCCTCGATTTCCCGATCGTTGCCGATCCTGACCTTGCGATCGCAAGGGCTTACGACATGATCCACCCGGGCCAATCCGACACCGCGGCGGTGCGGTCGGTGTTCATCATCGATCCGGCCAAGAAGATCCGCCTGATCATGACCTATCCGATGAGTGTCGGGCGCAATTTCGATGAGATCCTGCGGGTGATCGACAGCCTCCAGCTGTCCGACCGCTGCACCATTGCCACCCCGGCCGACTGGCGCCCGGGCGACAAGGTGATCATCCCGCCCTCGATCGGCGATGATAAGGCCAAGGAGCTGTTTCCGCAGGGGTTCGAGACCATCAAGCCCTATCTGCGCCTGGTCGCGGTGGACTGATCTTGCCCCCACCCGACCGCCCATGCACCGCCGGGCCATCCCCCCAATTCGGCCCGGCGGTGCAACCCTTTCGGCGGCGAACCGTATAAGAGGTGCAGCCGTTGCAATTGATTGCCATGGCCAAGGGATTAGCTGGAAGTCATGCCTGATAACCTCGATGCACTGCTGCTCGCCCGGATCCAGTTCGCCTTCACGGTGAGCTTTCACTTCTTCTTCCCGGCCTTTTCAATCGGGCTGGCGAGCTACTTGGCCGTGCTCGAAGGGCTGTGGCTCAAGACCGGCAAGGCGGTCTATCTCGACCTGTTCAAATACTGGCTCAAGATTTTTGCCATCGCCTTTGCCATGGGGGTGGTCTCGGGCATCGTCATGTCCTACCAGTTCGGCACCAACTGGGCGGTGTTTTCCGACAAGGCCGGCCCGGTTATCGGCCCGCTGATGGCCTATGAGGTGCTCACCGCCTTCTTCCTCGAGGCGGGTTTCCTTGGCGTGATGCTGTTCGGGATGGAGAAGGTGGGCAGGAAGCTGCACTTCGCCGCCACGCTGATGGTGGCGCTGGGCACCTTCGTTTCGGCCTTCTGGATCCTTTCGGTCAATTCCTGGATGCAGACCCCGACCGGCTATGTGCTGGGCGAAAACGGCCAGTTCCTGCCCGGCGAGAGCTGGATCGAGATCATCTTCAATCCCAGCTTTCCCTATCGCCTCGTCCACACGGTGATGGCCGCCTATCTCACCACCGCCTTTGTGGTCGGGGCGGTGGGCGCCTGGCACCTGCTGAAGAACCGTGCCAATCCGCACGCGCGCAAGATGTTCTCGATGGCCATGTGGATGGCCGCGATCGTCACCCCGGCGCAGATCTTTGCCGGGGACATGCACGGACTGAACACGCTCGAGCATCAGCCCGCCAAGGTGATGGCGATGGAGGGGCACTATCAAAGCCACCCCGAAGGCGCGCCGCTGATCCTTTTCGGCATTCCCGACAGCGAGGCAAGGACGGTGCGCTATGCCGTCGAGATCCCCAAGGCCTCCTCGTTGATCCTCAAGCACGATCCCGATGCCCCGCTCGCCGGGCTCGACACCATCCCCGATGACGAGGAGCCGCCGGTGGGCATGGTGTTCTGGGCCTTTCGCATCATGGTAGGCCTCGGCTTTGCCATGCTCGGCCTTGGCCTGTGGAGCCTGTGGGCGCGCTGGCGCGGGCGGCTCTATGACAGCCCCTGGCTTCACCGCGCCGCTCTGCTGATGGGCCCTTCGGGCTTTGCCGCGGTGCTGGCCGGGTGGATCACCACCGAGGTGGGCCGCCAGCCCTATGTGATCTATGGGGTGCTGCGCACGGCTGACGCGGCCAGCCCGCTCGATGCGCCCGCGGTGGCCGCCTCGCTGCTCGCCTTCATCCTCGTCTATTTCGCGGTCTTCGGCATCGGGGTGGTCTATATCCTCAAGCTCATGGCCAAGGCGCCCAAGGTGGGCGAATACGGGGTCAAGCGCGGCGATGTCGGTCCGATCCGCACCGCCGGGATCACCCCGGGGCCGACGCAGAACCCGCTGGGCAGCGAGACCCTGCCGACCGAGGCACCGGGCGAAAGGGAGCCGGCGTGATGGATCTCACCGTCATCTGGGCCTTCATCATCGCCTTTGCGGTGTTCGCCTATGTGGTGATGGACGGCTTTGACCTTGGCATCGGCATCCTCTTTCCCACCTTTGCCCCCGGGCGGCAGCGCGACCGGGCGATGAACGCCATCGCCCCGGTGTGGGACGGCAACGAGACCTGGCTGGTGCTGGGGGGCGGGGGCTTGTTCGCCGCCTTTCCGCTGGCCTATGCGGTGATCCTGCCGGCCACCTATCCGCTCATCATCGCCATGCTGCTCGGCCTTGTGTTCCGTGGGGTGGCGTTCGAATATCGCTGGCGCGATCCCGGCCACCAGAAGTTCTGGGACCTGGCCTTCACCGGCGGCAGCCTGATCGCCGCCCTTGCCCAGGGGATGACGCTCGGCGCGCTCCTCCAGGGGATCGAGGTTGAGGGCCGCGCCTATGCCGGTAGCTGGTGGGACTGGCTCACCCCCTATACCCTGCTCACCGGCCTTGGCACCGTGGCAGGCTATGCGCTGCTGGGGAGCACCTGGCTGATCTGGAAGCTCGATGGGGCCGAGCAGGCCCATGCCCGGCGGCTTGCCATCGGCTGGGGCGCGGCGACGATCGTGCTGATGGGGGCGGTGAGCCTCTACAACATCACCCTCAATCCCGAATATGCTGCCCGCTGGCTCTCCGCGCCCGAGATCTACTGGGTGGCGCCGGTGCCGATCCTCACCGCGATCACCGCGCTCTCGCTGCTCCACGCGATCCGCACCGAGCGCAATTCCAAGCCCTTCTGGCTCGGCATTGCGTTGTTCTTCCTCGGCATGAGCGGGCTGGGGGTGACGATCTGGCCCTATGCCGTGCCCGAGGCGCTGACCATCTGGGATGCCGCCGCGCCGCCGCGCAGCCAGGCCTTCATGCTGGTGGGCGTGGCGCTGACCATGCCGCTCATCATCGGTTACACCGCCTGGGCCTATTGGGTGTTCCGCGGCAAGGTGGCGGACGAGGGCTATCACTGATGCGCCCCGCCCGCTGCACGCCGAGGCCAAGGCCATGCTGAAGCCGCCTGACCAGCCGCCCGAGGCGCCGCTGTGGCAGCGCCTCGCATGGATGGCGGCGATCTGGGCGGCGAGTGTTGCGGTGCTGGGGCTTGTCGCCTTTATCATCCGCCTGTGGATCGCCCCGTGAGCGCGCCCGCGCCCGCGCATCCGCGCCTCAAGGTCTGGTATGATGGCGCCTGCCCGCTGTGCGCGCGCGAGATCGCGCTGATGCGCCGGCTTGATAGGCGCGGGCGCATCGCCTTCATCGATGTCGCCGCGGGTGCCGATCCGGCCTGTCCGCTCGCGCGCAGCGCGCTGCTCGCCCGCTTCCACGCCGAGGAGGATGGGGTGGTGCTATCGGGCGCGGCGGCCTTTGCCGCGATGTGGCGGGCGATCCCGCTGCTGCGCCCGCTCGGCCTTGCGGCGCGCTGGCGCCCGCTGCTCGCCCTGCTGGAAGCAGCCTATCGCGGCTTTTTGCGCCTGCGCCCGCGCCTCCAGCGCCTGCTCGCCTGAAGAAAGCCCCCACAAACCCCTTGCCCTGCCGCGCGCCATGGGCTGATCTTCCCGCCCAACAGCAGACGGGAGAGCGAGCCGCCATGACCTATTTCGGCGCGATGCAGAACGAGATCTACAACGCCGGGCTCAAGGGCATCCTGCCGCCCTTTCCGGTCGATTTTGCCACGCTTGAGAGGCGCGCCCACGAAGCCCTGGGGCCGAGCCTCACCAATTACATCGCCGGGGGCTGCGGTGATGAGCACACCCAGAACCAGAACGCCGCCGCCTTCCACCATTGGGGCATGGTGCCGCGGATGATGGTGGATTGCTCGGTGCGCGATCTTTCCATCGAGCTGTTCGGCCACAAATATCCCACCCCGCTGTTCATGGCCCCGATCGGGCTCAATGGCGAGGCGACGCAGGACCGCCACGGCGACCTTGCCGCCGCGCGCGCCTCGGCCATGACCGGGGTGCCCTTCTGCGCTTCGACGCTCGCCAACGATCCGCTCGAGGAGGTGAAGAAGGCCTGTGGCACAACGCCCGCCTGGTTCCAGCTCTACACCCCGCGCAACCGCGAGCTGGCCGAAAGCCTGATCCGCAGGGCCGAGGCCGCCGGCTACAGCGCGCTGGTGATCACGCTCGACACCTGGGTGACCGGCTGGCGCCCGCGCGATCTCAACGCTTCCAATTTCCCGCAATTGCGGGGCAAGGTGCTGCAAAATTACTTCACCGATCCGGTGTTCCGTTCGCTGCTGGCACGGCCGCCCGAGGAAGACCCGGCGGCGGCGATCTTCACCTGGGCGGCGACCTTCGGCCAGGTGCTCACGTGGAAGGACATGGCCTGGTTCAAGTCGGTGACCAGGCTGCCGATCGTCCTCAAAGGCATTTGCCACCCCGAGGATGCGGCCCGCGCGGTCGATCACGGGGCCGATGCGATCTATTGCTCGAACCACGGCGGGCGGCAGGCCAATGGCGGGATCGCCACCATCGACCTGCTCGAGGACGTGGTGCGCGCCGCGGGCGATGTGCCGGTGCTGTTTGACAGCGGAGTCCGATCAGGCAGCGATGCCGTCAAGGCGCTGGCGCTGGGTGCGCGCGCGGTGGGGGTGGGCCGGCCCTATACCTATGGGCTGGCGCTGGGCGGCGCCGAAGGGGCGGCCTTCGTGCTGCGCGCGATCCTCGCCGAGGCGGACCTGCTGATGGCGGTCAACGGCTATCCCACCCTCGCCGATGTGCGCGCCGCCGGGGCACGCCGCACCGATCGTTAGACAAGGCCTGTCCGCTTGCGGAACCATCCCGGCTCGCTGCGTTGGGAGATCATGAGCAAGGCGCAAGAAAGCACCTCCGCCGGTGCGCAGGAGACTCGTTTATCCACAGGTTTGATGTTAGCTTACGCAATATAAGAAACGCGACTCGGGGACGCTACACATGGAAAGACCAACTATCTGGTCGAACCGGCCAGATCCGATGCAGCGAACGGTTTGCCTCCACGATGAAGCCTCGCGGCGCGCACGATACGGGCGGATCCGCCCGATGCAATCCCGCTCCGGCCTCATCTCCCGCCTTGCTCGCCTGATGGCCTGACCCGCGCCGCCAGCCCGCTGGCCGGCGCGCGCTGCGATCAGCCCCCGGCGCGCGCCAGGGTGATGAGCTTGGTGTCGGTAAAGGCAAGATAGCCTTCCTCGCCCCCTTCCGAGCCGAAGCCCGAATCGCCCACCCCGCCAAAGGGCGTTTCGGGCGAGGCGACGATCAGCTGGTTGATCGCCACCATGCCTGCCCGCAGCGCCGCGCCGAGCGCGTGGGCCTCATCAAGATTGGCGGAAAAGGCATAGGCGGCAAGGCCATAGCGCAGCGAATTGGCGATCGCGACCGCATCGGCAATATCGTCATAGGGCACGATCCCGGCGATCGGGCCGAACGGCTCCTCGGTCATGAAGCGGCTGTCGGGCGCAGGGTTGGCGATCACCGTGGGGGCGAAGAAGAAGCCGCGGCCCGGCAGCGCCGCCCCGCCGGTCACCACCTCGCCGCGGTTGCCGCCGACATCGGCGACGATCTGCTCCATCGCCGCGAGGCGCCGCTGATGGGCGAGCGGGCCCATCTCCACGCTTGCATCCGCCCCCGGATCGCCGACCTTGAGCCTGCCTGCCCGGGCGGCGAATTCGGCGACGAAGCGGTCATAGATCGTGCGGTCCACCAGGAAGCGGGTGGGCGAAACACACACCTGCCCGGCATTGCGGAACTTGACCGCGGCGCACATCGCCACCGCGCGTTCGAAATCGGCGTTCTTGCTGACGATCACCGGGGCATGGCCGCCCAGCTCGGGGGTGAAGCGCTTCATGTGGCTGGCGGCGAGCGCGCCCAAGTGCTTGCCCACCGCGGTCGAGCCGGTGAAGCTGACCTTGCGCGTGGCGGGAGCGGCGATCAGGTGCTCGGCCACCGGGCCGGGATCGCCATAGACGAGGTTGAGCACCCCGGCAGGCAGCCCGGCCTCGATGAAGCATTCCACCAGAAGCTGCGCGCTTGCCGGGGTGTTCTCGGCGGGCTTGAGGATCGCGGTGCAGCCCGCCGCCAGCGCCCCGGCGATCTTCTTGGCCGGCAGATTGACCGGGAAGTTCCACGGGGTGAGCAGCACGCTCGGCCCCACCGGCACATGGGTCACCATCTGCGCGATCAGCGCCCCGCCGCGATGCGGCACCAGCCGCCCGCCGCGGCGCTTGGCCTCTTCGCCAAGGAAATCGACCACGTCCGCGGCCGAGGTGATCTCCCCCACTGCCTGCGCGTGGGGCTTGCCCATCTCGGCGGTGACGATCCGCGCGATCTCCTCGGCGCGGGCGCGCATCAGGTCGGCGGCGCGGCGCAGGATCGCGTGGCGCTCGGCCCCCGGAGTGCGGCTCCAGCCGGCAAAGGCCTCCTCGGCGGCCTTGAGCGCGGCGTCGAGCTGGGCGGGGGAGGCCTTGGGGCAATGGCCGATCACCTCGGCCGTGGCGGGATTGACCACCGGCATCGTGCCCGCCTCGCCATGGGCGATCCAGGCGCCGTTGATATGCAGGGCAAGCGCGGGATAGGCGGTCATCGAGAAGCTCCGTTGCGAAAGTGGGACAGGATCGACCTTGCGCGATCTTGTAATTTTGTTGCGCTCTCTTTAGCCTGATTGTCGCGGCAGCGCGAGGAGAGAATCATGCTGGTGGGCGTACCCAGGGAAATCAAGCCGAGCGAGTTCCGCGTGGGCCTGACGCCCGAGGCGGTGCGCGAATATGTCGCGGCCGGGCACAAGGTGATTGTCGAGACCGGGGCGGGGCTGGGCATCGACAAGGATGATGAGGTCTATCGCCGCGCCGGGGCCGAGGTGGTCGACAGCGCCGAGGAGATCTTCGCCCGGGCCGAGATGATCGTCAAGGTCAAGGAGCCGCAGCCGAGCGAATGGGTGCGCCTCAGGGAAGGGCAGATCCTCTTTGCCTATCTCCACCTGGCCCCCGATCCCGATCAGGCGCGCGGGCTGATGGCCTCGGGCGTCTCGGCGGTGGCCTATGAAACCGTGACCGCGCCGGGCGGCGGCCTGCCGCTGCTCGCGCCGATGAGCGAGGTGGCCGGGCGGCTCGCGATCGAGGCCGGCGCCCAGGCACTGCGCGCCAGCAATGGCGGGCGCGGCACGCTGATGGGCGGGGTGCCCGGGGTGCTGCCAGCCCGGGTGGTGATCCTCGGCGGCGGGGTGGTGGGCACCCAGGCCGCGCGCATGGCGGTGGGGCTGGGCGCCAGCGTCGAGATCTTCGACCGTTCGCTCCCGCGTCTGCGCCAGCTCGACGAGATGTTCCAGGGCCGCGCCATCACCCGCTTTTCCACCGCTGGCACGATCGAGCAGGCGGTCGCCCAGGCCGATGTGGTGATCGGCGCGGTGCTGATCCCGGGGGCGAGCGCGCCGCACCTTGTCACCCGCGCGATGCTGGCAAGCATGAAGCGCCGCGCGGTGCTGGTCGATGTCGCGATCGATCAGGGCGGCTGCTTTGAAACCTCGCGCCCGACCACGCACGAGAACCCCACCTATGAGGTTGATGGCATCATCCACTACTGCGTCGCCAACATGCCCGGCGCGGTGCCGCTGACGAGTTCCTATGCGCTCAACAACGCCACCTTGCCCTTTGGCCTGGCGCTTGCGGCCAAGGGGATCAAGGCCTGCGAGGAAGACCCGCACCTTGCCCCGGGGCTGAACGTGCACAAGGGGCGGATCGTCAATCCCGCGGTGGCCGAAAGCCTCGGCTTTGATTCCTGAGGCGCGCGCGTTCCTGAAATGTTTCACGTGAAACATTGGCATCCCGCCAGTGCGGGCGCGGAGCGGCTGAGGCTGGGCCAAGGCCGCCGCTAGACCGCCACCACCTGCTGTTCGATCGCGCCGAAGATCGAGCGGTTGGCCTGATCGCGCATCTCGATGCGCACCACGTCGCCGGGCATGAGGAACGGGGTCTTGGGCGCGCCCTCGCGGATGGTTTCGATCATCCTGATCTCGGCGATGCACGAATAGCCCGCCCCGCCCTCGGCCACGGGCAGGCCCGGGCCGCCATCGGCGCCCTTGTTCGAGATCGTGCCGGTGCCGATGATCGATCCGGCGCCAAGCGCGCGGGTCTTGGCAGCATGGGCGATCAGTTGCGCCAGGTTGAAGGTCGCGTCCACCCCGGCATTGGCGCGGCCGAAGGGCTGGCCATTCACATCCACCATCAGCGGCAGGTGGATGAGGCTGTCGCGCCAGGCCTCGCCCAGCTCATCGGGCGTCACCGCCACGGGGGAGAAGGCGCTGGCGGGCTTGGACTGGAAGAAGCCGAAGCCCTTTTCGAGTTCCGCCGGGATGAGGCCGCGCAAGGACACGTCATTGACCAGCATGAGGAGCTTGATGTACCCCGCGGCCTCTGCGGGTGTGACCCCCATCGGCACGTCATCGGTGATCGCCGCGATCTCGCCCTCGAGGTCGCAGCCCCAGGCCGGATCGGCGAGCGGAATGGCCCCGCGCGGCGGCAGAAAACTG
Source organism: Erythrobacter cryptus DSM 12079 (assembly GCF_000422985.1). Lineage (GTDB taxonomy): Bacteria > Pseudomonadota > Alphaproteobacteria > Sphingomonadales > Sphingomonadaceae > Erythrobacter > Erythrobacter cryptus. The sequence goes on along the minus strand of NZ_AUHC01000014.1, from coordinate 35,121 downwards.
TCAGAGCCACCCTGATACATCAGCGGATCGTGGTAGAAACTTTCGGGCACCTTGGCACCGCGCGCGGCGCGCACCAGTTCGACATGGTTGATGTAAGCGCTGCCATCGGCCCATTGATAGGCGCGCGGCAGCGGCGAGAGCGCCTCGCGCTCGTGAAAGCGCTGGCAGGGCACCGCCTCGTGCTCGACATCGCGGGCGAGCACTTCAAGCTCGGGGGCGATGCGCGCCCAATCATCGAGCGCGGCCTGCAAGGTCGGGGCGATGGCCCCGGCGGGGCAGCAGCGGGTGAGATCCTTGGATACCACCACCAGCATCCCGTCGCGGCTTCCGTTGTTGAGGCTGGCAAGCTTCATGTCTTTGATCTTTCTGGAGAATCGATCTGATTGTCGGGGTGGGCGCGCTCAAAGGCGGGGAGCGCCAGGCAGGCCGCCTCGATCCGGGTGAGATGCGGGCTGGCCGAAAGGTCATAGGCAAAGCGCCGGGCGTTGTAGAGCTGGGGCACCAGCACCACCTCGAACAGCCCCGGGGCATCGCCGTGGAGAAAATCACCCGCGCCAAGCTGGGCAAGGCGCGCCTCCACGGGATCGAGCGTGCGCTTGAGCCAGTGGCGATACCAGGTGTCGATCTCCTCCTGCGAATGGCCGAGCGGGTGCCTTAAATATTTGAGCACCGGCAGGTTGTTGACCGCGTGGATCTCGGTGGCGATGGCATAGGCCAGTTCGCGCACGGTGTAGCGCGCCTCGATGTCGCGCGGCAGCAGCGGGGGCTGGGGATAGGCCTCCTCGAGCCATTCAATGAGCGCCATCGACTGCGCCCGATCGCGCCCATCGGCCTCGAGCAGCGGCACCGAGCCGAAGGGGTTGCGCGCGCGGAAGGCCGGCGCGTGGTTGGCCCCGGCGACGAGATCGACCGGGATATAGTCGTAATCCAGCCCCTTGAGGCCCAGCGCGATCCTCAGCCGATAGGTGGTGGAGCTGCGGAAATAGCCGTGAAGTCTGATGGTGTGGGCCTCCCGAACCTCGCCGCGCCGTGCTGGTCCTCGCCGGTGCCGGCCGATCCCTGCCGCAGCGCGCCCCGCCACCCATAGCCGCGTGATCGCCGCGGGCAAGCCGTGCCCTTGCGCCTATCCCCCAGGCGGCCTTGCGGACGCAGCTTCAGGCCGGGGCCAGCACCCGGCTGACCGCGCCGAGCAGCGCCGTGGGCGGGCAGGGCTTGACCAGCGTCACCGCGCGGGGGAAGCGCGCGGCCAGTTCGCGCGCCTCATCCGGCTCTGAATGCAGGATCACCGGCACATCGGCATCGATGAGGCGCTGGGCGAGATCATAGGTCAGCCCGTCCGCCAGCTCGATATCGAGCAGCGCGACATCGGGCCTCGCGCGCGCGCAGGCGTGCAGCGCCGAGGAAATGCCCGCATGCGGGCCTTCCACCTCGTAGCCCGCTTCCTCGAAAGTGGCGCACAGATCGAAGGCGGTGACGAATTCGTCCTCGGCCACCAGTATCCGAATGCCCATCGGCCTTCTCCCCAAACCCGCGACTCCAGTGTAACACGGATTGGACGTCAGGCGCGTGGAAATCTCATCCGTTGTTGCCGAAGCGCGCGGCGAAGGCGGCTTCGTCGCCCGCGGCCAGCAGGCGCGCCTGTTCGATCCACTGGTCGCGGGTGATGCGGCCCTTGAAGCGGCCAAGCTGCGCGTCAATGCGCGCGACATCCGCTTCGCTCCAGGCGGCGATCTGGGCATAGGAGGTCACGCCGAGTTCGCCCAGCAAGGTCACCAGCTTGGGGCCGATGCCCTTGATCCGGGTGAGGTCATCCCCGCTTGGCGCGGGCGCGGGCGCGGGTGCGGGTGCGGGTGCGGGTGCGGGTGCGGGTGCGGGGGCAGGGGTCGGCGCGGGTACGGCGGTCGGCGCGGCGGCCTCCTTCGCCGCTGCCGGGGGCGCATCGATCAGCGCCTGGTTGCGCGGCGCCGGGGCGGCGCCTTCGGCAAGCACGTCGCGCGCCAGCGGGGCGGCGGCCTCATCGGCGATCACCCGGGCCTTGCGGCTGCGGCGCAGCAGCAGCCATGCCGCCAGCCCCAGCACCAGGAGCGCGGCAAGCACGAGCGGCAGCATGGCGGAAAGGTCGGCAGGCATTGGTGTCAGGCTCCCTTGAAAGCGATGGTTTGCCGCCGCTCTAGCAGGCCAAGGCCGCAAAACCCAAGCCCCGGTGCAGCCCAAACGCCATGCGCCCGGCGCGCGCTCCGGCTAGGCCCGGTCGGGCACCACCTGCTTGCGGAACAGCACCTTGTCGCTTTCGTCAAAGCCGCGCTGCCAGATCACCCAGCCATAGGTCGCCAGCACCGCGGGGATGCCGAGCAGCAACTCGATCCATTCGGGCAGCAAGGTGAAGACAAAGCCCACCACCACCGCGGCGGCGGCGGCGTGGATCAGCGCCCAGCGCCAGTTGTTCACCGGCGCGCCGAGCAGGCGCGACAGCAGCAGCGCCTTGACGAGGCTCGATGTCGCCAGCGCGATCATCAGCGCCCCGGCGGCGGCGGCGGCCTCATAGCCCTTGCCCAACCCCAAGCGCCCGGCGGCCTCGATCAGCGCCACCGTCAGCCCCGCCTGGAGCGCGATGATGAACAGCGAGATCAACAGGTTGCGCTTCCTCGCGATATAGACGAGCACGCTTTCCGAGACCACCGCGAGCGAGGCGGCCACCTCGGCGGCGAGCAGCAGCACCAGCGCCGCGGTGCCGGCGACATAATCCGGCCCCCACAGGCCCATCACCGCCTCGCCCGGCACCCCCAGCGCCAGGGCAATGCCGAGCTGCACCGCGATGATCCAGAACCCCACCTGGCGCACCTGCGCGGCGATTGCCTCGTGGTTGCCGATCCTGAGGTTGCGGGTGATCACCGGCGAGAGCACGGGTTCAAAGCTGGTCTTGAGCTTCTGCGGCAAGCTGGCGATCTGCTGCGCGGCATAATAGATGCCAACCGCCTGGGGCGGAGCGAACAGGCCGAGGATGAAGATATCGAGCAGGCGGGTGCCGCGTTCGATCGCATCGGCGCCGATGATCGGCAGGGCCCGCGCGCTCATCGCCAGCAGCGCCCGCGGCGCCAGGCGCCAGCCGCGCGGCAGGCCATAGGCGGCAAGGAAGGGCCAGGCGGCGGTCAACAGCCCGGCATAGATCGAGGTGATGAAGGCCAGCGCCAGGCCCGCCTCGCGCGTGCCGGGCAGGTAAAAGAACAGGCCCGCCGCGATCGAGATCGTCCACGGCTCGACCACCGCCCGGGTGCGCACCGTGGTGGCGATGTCGAAGCGATAGGCCTGGGCCGCGAGCAGGATCTCGGTGACGGCAAAGGCGGGGATGGTGGCAACCAGCCAGATATCGAGCGGGCTGTTCATCCCGTTGGGGAACATCGGTTCGGGAAAGAGCAGCAGCAGCCCCGCCGCCAGCGCCGACCAGACAAGCGCGAGCACGATCCCGTCATAGACGAGGTTGGTCTCGGCGGCGCGGTTGTCGCCCGCGCCTTCGGAAAGCCGCTGGGCCAGCCCGCGCTTTTCGCCGAGCGAGCAGACCAGCGCGACGATCTCGATCAGCACCAGCGCCGAGGCAAAGCGCCCCAGCGCCTCGGCGCCGTAAAGCCGGGTGGCGATCACCAGGAAGGGAATGCGCGCTGCCAGCCTGAGGACAAAGCCCATGGTGTTGGTGCGCCCACCGCGGGCGAGCGCAGCGAGATCGGCGGCACCTTCGGCGGCACCCTCGTGGGCGGGCTGGGCGTGGCTCACGCGCCGAGGTCTCCGGCGTCGCTCTCAAGCTCGGCGCGCAGCGGGCGGGCGAGCAGTTCGGCCACGATCTCCCGCGGCTGAGCGCCGGCCAGGATGGCGCCCACTGCCTCGGTGATCGGCATGGCGATGCCGCGCGCGGCGGCCAGCCTTGCGAGCACCGGGGCGGTGTGCGCCCCTTCGGCCACGGTGCGCCGGTCGGCCATCAGCGCCGCGGCGCTCTGCCCTTCGCCCAGCGCCTTGCCGAGCGCGAAGTTGCGGCTGGCAGGCGAGGAACAGGTGAGCACCAGATCGCCGAGGCCGCACAGGCCGGCGAGCGTCTCGGTCTCGGCCCCCAGCGCCGCGCCGAAGCGCAGCATCTCGGCATAGCCGCGGGCGATCAGCGCCGCGCGGGCGTTCTGGCCCAGCCCCAGGCCCTCGACCACCCCGCAGGCGATGGCGAGCACGTTCTTCACCGCCCCGCCGATCTCGGCGCCGATCACATCGTCGGAATAATAGGGGCGAAAGGTCGCCCGGGCGATCGCCGGGGCGAGCCGCTCCCACTGCGCGCGCCCGCCCGAACAGGCGAGCGTCACCGCGGTGGGAAGCCCGGCGGCGACCTCGTGGGCGAAGGTCGGGCCGGATAGCACGGCGATGGCGCTGGCCGGGCAGGCCGCGCGCGCGACCTCGTTCATCAGCCGGCCGCTTTCGGCCTCGATCCCCTTGGAGCACAGCACCAGATCGCGCGGCGCGGCGGCAAGGCCGGCAAGCACCCGGCCCATCACCTGCGCGGGCGTGACCACCAGCACGATCGGGCAGGGGGCAAGATCGGCAAGATCGCCGGTGGCATGGATCGCCGGGGCAAGGCGGGCCGAGGGCAGATAGAGCGGGTTGCGCCGCTCGGCATTGATCGCGGCAACGACCTCGGGCTCATAGGCCCAGAGCCGCACGGCGCTGCCATCGCTGGCCAGCATCTGCGCCAGCGCCGTGCCCCAGGCGCCCGCGCCGATCACGCCGATGGGTGGGGCCGAAGCGCTCATGCCTTGACCCCGGCGCCGCGCACCGCCTCGGCGGCAGGATCGAGCGGCCAGCGCGCCCGCGCCGGCACGTCCAGCGGATCGCCCGCCGCCGCCGCGCCGCCCAGTGCCAGCCGCTCGCACCCGGCCCAGGCGATCATCGCGGCGTTATCGGTGCACAGCTTGAGCGGCGGGGCGACGAAGCGCATCGCCTGCGCGGCGGCGAGGCGCTCGAGCGCGGCGCGCACCGCCTGATTGGCGGCGACCCCGCCCGCCACCACCAGCGCCGGGAAGGGCCCAGCGGCGCCGAGCGCGTGGGTGAGCCGATCGAGCAGGCAATCGATCGCCGCCTGCTGGAAGCTCGCGGCGATATCGGCCGGGGCATGGGCGCCGCTTTCGACCGCGCGCAGCACCGCGCTCTTGAGCCCGGCAAAGGAAAAATGCGGCTCGCGCGCGCCCAGCATCGGCCGGGGCAGGGGCACCGCCGCCGGATCGCCCGCGCGCGCCAGCCGCTCGACCGCCGGGCCGCCGGGATAGCCGAGGCCAAGGAGCTTGGCGGTCTTGTCGAAGGCCTCGCCCAGCGCATCATCGATGGTGGTGGCGAGCCGGCGATAGCGCCCCACACCCTCGACGCTGAGGATCTGGCAATGCCCGCCCGAGACCAGCAGCAAGAGATAGGGAAAGCCGAGCGCCGCATCGGCGAGCCTGGGGGACAGGGCATGGCCTTCGAGGTGGTTGATCGCCAGCAAGGGCTTGTCGGCCGCCATGGCGAGGGCCTTGGCGCTCACCAGCCCCACCATCACCCCGCCGATCAGCCCCGGCCCGGCGGTGGCGGCGATGGCATCGACCTCATCGAGCCGCACCCCGGCCTCGGCCATCACCCGCGCCAGCATCGGCGCGAGGCGCTCGGCATGGGCGCGCGCGGCGATCTCGGGCACCACCCCGCCATAGGGGGCGTGCTCGGCCTCCTGGCTGGCGATCGCCTGGGCGAGGATGGTGCGATCCGCGCGCACCAGCGCCACCGCGGTTTCATCGCAGCTCGATTCGATCCCCAGCACCAGGCGCTGGTCAAAGGTGTGGCTTGGCAATCCCATCCGGCTTCCATCTAGTCGCTGCGCTCGCTAGGGCAAGCATCGCCATGACTGAACCCCGCGCCGCCTCGCCCGCTGCCCCGCCGCGCCTGCGGCTTGGCACGCGCAATTCCCCGCTGGCGATGGCGCAGGCCGAGGAGACCCGCCGCCGGTTGTGCGCCGCCCATGGCTGGCGCGCCGAGGAGGTGGAGCTGGTGCCGGTGCTGGCAAGTGGGGACAAGGTGCTCGATCGCCCGCTCGCCGAGATCGGCGGCAAGGCGCTGTGGACCAAGGAGCTTGATCACTGGCTGGGCGAGGGGCGCATCGATGCCGCGGTCCATTCGGCCAAGGATGTGGAAACCCTGCGCCCGGCGGCCTTTGCCTTTGCCGCCTTCCTGCCGCGGGCCGACCGGCGCGATTGCCTGGTGGGGGCGAGGAGCATCGCCGCGATTCCCCGGGGCGCGCGGGTGGGCACCAGCGCCCCGCGCCGCGCGGCGCAGCTTTTGAACCTGCGGCCCGATTGCCGCATCGTCACCTTTCGCGGCAATGTCGCCACGCGCCTGGCCAAGCTCGCCGCGGGCGAGGCCGAGGTCACTTTCCTTGCCGCTGCCGGCCTTGCGCGGCTGGGCGAGGCGCAGGCGGGCACCCCGCTTGCGCCCGAGGAATGGCTCCCGGCCGCCGCGCAGGGGGTGATCGCGGTCGAATGCCGGGCCGCGGATGCGGCCACGCGCGCGCTCCTTTGCGCGATCGACGATGCGCCGACCCGCGCCGAGCTCGAGGCCGAGCGCGCGCTGCTCGCCGCGCTCGGCGGCACGTGCCATTCGCCGGTGGCGGTGCTGTGCACGGCAAGCGCGGGCACGCTGGCGCTGCGCGCGGCGCTGTTCAGCCCCGATGGGGCCGAGCGGGTCGAGGGCGAAGCGCGCTTTGCCCCGGGCGATCATGGCCCGGTGCAAGCGCTCGCCGCCGAGCTGCTGGAGCGCGCGAGCCCGGGGATTGCCGCGCAGTTCCGCGGTGGGGGCGGGTGAGGTGCGCCTGCTGGCGCTGCGCAGCGAGCCGGGGCTGGCGGCCACGCTGGCGCGGGCGCGGGCGCTGGGCCTCGATGCGATCGGCCATGCCTTGTCCGAGATTCGCCCGGTAAGCTGGGTCTGCCCCGATCCCGCGAGCCTCGATGCGCTCCTGATCGGCAGCGCCAATGCCTTGCGCCACGGCGGCGCGCAGCTCGAGCGGCTCAAGGACAAGCCGGTCCATGCCGTGGGCGAGGCCACCGCAGAGGCCGCGCGGGCGGCGGGCTTTGCCGTGGCGGCGGTGGGAAGCGGCGGGCTTCAGCGCGTGCTCGATGCGATTGCCCCGCCGGCGCGCCTCTTGCGCATCGCCGGGGAGGAGCGCGTGGCGCTGGTGCCGCCCCAAGGGGTCAGCCTCACCGAGGTGACCGCCTATCGCAGCGTGGCGCTGCCGCTCGATCCTGCTGCCGGGGTGCTGCGGGAAGGGGGCGTGGTGGTGCTGCTCCATTCCGCTGCCACCGCGCGGCACTTTGCCGCGGAATGCGACCGGCTCGGCCTGGCGCGCGCGGGGATCACGCTTGCCGCGCTGGGACCGCGGATCGCGGCGGCGGCGGGGGCGGGCTGGGGCGCTCTCCACACCGCTGCGCAGCCCGAGGAGGCGGCGCTTTTGCAATTGGCATTTGACTTGTGCGCCAAGCCGCGCTCCATTCGCCCCCGCTCCCACCGAACGGCCGCAGCCGGCGGCGGCGGTGAGGCCAGCGCCTGCGGGCGCGGAGCGGGCAGGGTCGCAAGAGACGGAGCGTGATGGCACCGCAGAACGGGCAGGCTGGGCAGGCGGGGCAGTTTGGCGAGGCGCGCGCGCCGGGCGCGGGAGTGGGCGCCACCAGCGGGCGTGGCCGCCTGCTCATCATTGTCGCGCTGCTCAGCTTCGTGATCGGCGGGGCGCTGGTCGGCTGGGTGGTGTGGTACAATTTCGCGCATGGCCGCCTCGGCCCAGCGCGCGGCGATGTGCCGGCGGTGGTCGAGACCGGCAGCGCCCCGGCCCCGGCGCTCACCGGCGCGCCCACGCCGCTTGCCGCCGCCGCGATCAAGGCCGAGAAGGCCGAGGCCACCGCCGAGCGCGTTGCCGAGCAGCAGGGCGGGCTTGACCAGCGCCTGGCCGCGGCCGAGCAGCGCATCGCCCGGCTCGATCTTCAGGCCCAGGCCGCCGCCGGCAATGCCGCCCGCGCCGAGAGCCTGCTGATCGCCTTTGCCGCCCGCCGCGCGGTCGAGCGCGGGGCCGAGCTTGGCTATCTGGCTGATCAATTGCGCCTGCGCTTTGGCGACCAATGGCCCAATGCGGTGGCGACCATCATCGATTTTTCGCGCAATCCCATCCGCCTCGATCAGCTGGTGGCGCGGCTCGAGGGGCTGGCCCCCGAACTGCGCGAGAGCAGCGGCGGGCCTTCGTGGCAGGCCTTCAAGCGCGAGCTGGCGCAGCTTTTCGTGGTGCGGCGCCAGACCACGCCCTCGCCGCAGCCGCAAAAGCGGCTCGAGCGGGCGCGCTGGGCGCTCGAGCAGGGTCGCTATCAGGCCGCGATCGACGAGGTCAAGGCCATGCCCGGCGCGGCCAAGGCCGAAAGCTGGATCGCCGATGCCGAGCGCTACCGGAAGGCGATGGAGGCGCTCGAGGTGATCGATACCGCCGCGGTGCTCGACCAGCGCGGCCTGCGCGACGGGGCGGGCAATCCGGTCAGAGTGTCAAGCCCGCTGGTGGTGAGCGAATAGGGCTGCCTCAGGCCTTGAGCAGTTCGGGCAGATCGCCCGCTACCCCGCGGGCCTCGTCCATGAAGAAGCGCTTGAGCAGCGGCGTTCTTTGTACCGCGGCCATCCCCAGCCGCCGCACCGCGCTCGCCCCCCGCCCGGGCACGCCGAACAGCCGCGTCAAGCCATCGGTGGCGAGCGCGACCATGAAGCTGTCAAGCCCGCGCCAGTTCTCGTAGCGCTTGAGCAGCGCCGGATCGCCCGGATCGAGCCCCAGCCGCGCGCCCTCGGCCAGCACTTGGACGAGCGCGCCGACATCGCGCAGGCCAAGGTTGAGGCCTTGCCCGGCGATCGGGTGAATGCCGTGGGCGGCATCGCCCACCAGCGCGAGCCGCTCGGCGGTGATCCTGGCGGTGTGGTGGAAGCCGAGCGGATAGGACGAACGCGCGCCCACGCTCAAGACCTTGCCCAGCACCCCGCCCATGCGCTTTTCCACCTCGGCGCGGAAGGCCCGTTCGCCGAGCTTCATCACGCCCGCCGCATCGGCCTCGGACACCGTCCATACCAGCGAGGAGCGGTGGGTGCCTTGCGGTTCGTCATTGAGCGGCAGCAGCGCGAAGGGGCCGGCGGGATAGAAGATCTCCCAGGCGATGTTGCCATGGGGCTTCTCGTGGGTCAGCCCGGCGATGATCGCGCGGTGGCGGTAATCCCACTTGGCGATGGTGATCCCGGCGGCATCGCGCGTGGGCGACTGGCGCCCTTCGGCGGCCACCATCAGCCGCCCCTTGAGCTTGCGCCCATCGGCGAGCACCGCGGCAACGCCATATTGGCTGCGCTGGCGCTCGGTGACGTGGGCCTTGGCGACCCAGTGGATCAGCGGCTCGTTTGCCGCGGCCTCGAACAGGGCAAGGCGCAGCCGCCGGTTGGGGAACATCCGCCCCAGCGTGCCTTCGCCCTCGCCGGGGACGAAATCGATCCGCCCGGGCTTGTTCTGATCGGTCACCGCGATCGCGGCGATCTCGCAGGCAAAGGGGGCAAGGCCCTCGGCAAGGCCGATATTTTCAAACAGGTGCCAGCTGGCGGTGGAGATCGCGGTGGCGCGGTCATCAAAGCCCTCGGCGGTGAGTTCCGCCGGGTCGGCCCGGTCGATGACATGGCTGGTGAGGCCCTTCTTCGCCGCGGCCAGCGCCAGCGCCATCCCCACCAGCCCGCCGCCGAGGATGACGAGATCGCGCGAATCGTCGGACTGCGTTGTCACCTTGAGCACCCTGATTGCGAAAGCCTTTGGTGAAGCCTAGAGGGCGAGGCGTGGTGCGCGCAAGAAACTTCCCGATTGCCTGGTGCGGATTTGCTGCATGGCTGCTTGCGCTTGCCGCAAGCCTGGCGCTGGCGCTGCCCGCCGCCGCGCAAGAGGAAAGCCGCGGCCCGGCGCCCGGCGCGGTGCAGAACATTGCGGTCACGCTCCATGCCGATGGCACCCCGGTGCCGGGGCGCGAATGGCTGCTGGCGCTGCGCTTCGTGCCGCGGGGGCCGGAATGGCACGGCTATTGGTCAAACCCCGGCGATGCCGGGGCGGGGATGGTGCTGAAGCTCGACCTGCCGCCCGATTGGAAGGTGGGCGCGGCGCGCTACCCGGTGCCGCGGCGGCTGCTGATCGCCGGGCTGATGAACCATGTCTATGAAGGGCCCTACACCGTGCTGGTGCCGGTGGTGCCGGGGCCGAGCGCGGCCGGCTGGGGCGCGCGGGCGGTGACGGGCACGCTCGATTACCTTGCCTGCACCGACGAGATCTGCGTGCCGCAAACCGCCCGGCTGCGCAGCGTGGCCGGTGGGGATTTCCTGCGCTGGCGCTCCGAGGTGGCGCCAATGCTCGACGCCCCGGGGCGTTTTGCCTTTGCCGGGGAGATGCTGCGGCTTGCCATCCCGCTCCCCGCCGGCGTGGCGCTGCCCGATCCGCACGTGTTCATCGCCAATGAGCGCCTCGTTGCCCATGCCGCCGCGCAAACCTTGCGCCGCGCGGGCGACATGCTGATCGCCGAGATCCCGCTCGATCGCTATGGCACCGGCAAGGCGGGCGAGGTGCGGGGTATCCTGGCCTTTGGCGATGGCGGCGGGGTGGCCTTTGCCGCCGCGCCGGGCGCGGTGCCGCGCGGGGGAACATTGGTGGCAGGGCCTGAAGGCGCCGCGATGCCGCCGTGGTGGAGCCTGATCCTCGGCGCACTGTTGGGCGGGATGTTGCTCAACATCATGCCCTGTGTCTTTCCGATCCTGAGTTTGAAGGCGCTCAGTCTCGCCCGCGCTGGGGAGAGCGAAGCCCAGGCGCGCGCCGAGGCGTTGGCCTATACCGCCGGGGTGGTGCTCGCCTGCCTCGGGCTGGGCGCGCTGCTGCTGGCGCTGCGCGCGGCGGGCCAGCAGGTCGGCTGGGCCTTCCAGCTGCAGGAGCCGGGGGTGGTGGTGGCGCTGCTGGTGCTCGCCAGCGTGATCACCGCCAACCTTGCCGGCCTGTTCGATCTGCCCGCGCTCAGCCTCAACCGCCCGGGCCAGCCAACCGGGGGGGCGGCCGGGGCCTTTGCCACCGGGCTGCTCGCCGCCTTCATCGCCACCCCCTGCACCGGCCCCTTCATGGCCGCGGCGCTGGGGGCAGCGCTGCTGCTGCCCGCGCCCGCAGCGCTGTTGCTGTTTGCCTGCCTCGGGCTGGGGCTGGCGCTGCCCTTCGTGCTGATCGGCTTCGTGCCCGCCTTGCGGCGGCGCCTGCCGCGCCCGGGACCGTGGATGGAGCGCTTCCGCCGGATCATGGCGATCCCGATGGGGCTGACGGCCCTCGCACTCCTGTGGCTGACGGCAAGGCTGGGGGGCAAGCCCTTCGGTCTCATCGCGCTGGTGCTGGTGCTGGGCGTGGTGCTGGGCCTGATGGCGACCGGACGCCTGCAGCGCCGCGGCAAGCTCGCCTGGCCCGCCTTCGGCCTCATCGCCGCGCCCTTCGTGGTCTTTGCCGCGATCGGCCTGCCTTCGGTCTATGCCCCGGGCGGCGGCGGTGCGGCGCGCGAAAGCCTGCACCAGACGGTGCCCTTCAGCCCCGAAGCGCTGGCGCGGGCGCGGGGTGAGGGTAGGCCCGTGTTCCTCTATTTCACCGCCGATTGGTGCGTGACCTGCAAGGTCAACGAGGCCGCGGCGATCGAGCGCGCGCAGGTGCGCGCCGCCTTTGCCGAGGCCGGGGTGGTGGTGATGGTGGGCGATTGGACGCGGCGCGATGCGGCGATCACTGCCTTCCTCACCCAGCAAGGTGCCGCCGGGGTGCCGCTCTACCTGTGGTATGCGCCCGGCGCTGCGGCGGGCACGCAATTGCCGCAGGTGCTGACTCCCGATCTCCTCATTGCCCGGGCGAAGGCTGCGGCTGCAACTTCGACGGCTGCGCCCCGCGGCACTGCTCCACCAGGGCAAAGGGCAGCGGGCTCGGATTGAGCTGCACCTTGCCGGCGCCGGGGACGGTGGCGCTGGCCTCGTCAAGGCCCTTGAGCGCATCCCACCCCTTGTCGAGCGCCGGGGCGGCCCCCTGCCACACCCGCCGCCCGCCGATCAGCGTGGCATCAACCGGGATGCGCGCGATCGCCTCCTTGCCCACCAGCGCCAGCAGCGCGCCCGCGCCGGCATCGGCCGGGGCCATGCGGGTGATCACCAGCCGCGCGGCGGGGCTGGCCGGGCCTTGGCATTCGAGCGCCAGCAGCACCGCCTCGCCCGGCCTGCCATAGACCAGCCGCAGCCGATTGGCGGTTTCGGCCCACAGCGCCCCGGTGGTGTCGGGCGAGGCGAGCGGGGCGGAAGGGGCGCGCCCGGCGGCGCTGCCGGCCAGCGGCACGCGCACCGCCGCGGCATCGCTGGGCGGCGGCTTGCAGGCGCCGGGCAGCAGCGTGAGCGCCGCCAGCACCGCGGCAGCGGCAAGGCGGCGCGCAATGAGGGCCGGGCGGTCATGTGCGCGGCGGAGGTGATCGCAAGGGTGCGGCCGCGCGGTATCGGCCAGGGGACAGCTCATGCGACCGCCAAGTGACAGGGAAGGCCGTACCGTTCAAGGGCGCGCCCTCGCGCTCCCGTTGATAGAAGTGCCCATCAGCCCGCGGCGAAGATCGCCGGGCGATAAAGCGGTGCGGGCACGGGCAGGCCGCGTTCGCGCGCGGTTTCCAGCCACAAGGCGATCGCGTCTTGAATATTGGCGAGCGCGGCCTCCGGGGTGTCACCATGCGCCGAGCACGGCTTGAGGTCCGGAACATCGGCGATCCAGCAATCGTCCTCTGCCGACCAGAACAGATTGATGTGATAATGCGGCTTGCTCACGGCTTCATATATAGGCCGTGGCTTTCGACGAGTTCAAGAAACTCTCGCGCGTGGTGAATAATTGAATCCGTCAATCGAATCCAGATTTCTGAAATTCTCAGCAATAGCACGTACGCAATTTGAGAGACGTGCGATGAGGGTATCTTGTTTACGGCTTACCCCCCATCCGCTTGTAGCGCGTCTTGCCGAACCGCGTCTTGCGCGTGCCCGGCTTGCCCTCGTTGCTGCGGCCGACGAGCGGAGCCTTGCGCTCGCCTTCGGGCAGGCCGAGTTCGCTCGCTTCCAGCCGGCGGATCTCGTCGCGCAGGCGCCCGGCTTCCTCGAATTCGAGGTTGGCCGCCGCCTCGCGCATGCGCTTTTCAAGCTCCTCGATATAGGCGCGCAAGTTGTGCCCGACGAGGTTGTTGCGTTCCTCATCACCCGTATCCACCACCACGCTGTCTTGCGAAGCGGTGTGGGCGACGATGTCGTGGATGTCGCGCCTGATCGTCTGCGGGGTGATCCCGTGCTCCTCATTATAGGCCTGCTGCTTGGCGCGGCGCCGCTCGGTCTCGGCAAGCGCGCGCTCGATGCTGCCGGTGATGGTGTCGGCATAGAGGATCACCCGGCCATCGACATTGCGCGCCGCGCGCCCGATCGTCTGGATCAGCGAGGTTTCCGAGCGCAGGAAGCCCTCCTTGTCGGCATCGAGGATGCAGACAAGGCCGCATTCGGGAATGTCGAGGCCTTCGCGCAACAGGTTGATGCCGACCAGCACATCATAGACCCCAAGGCGCAGATCGCGGATCAGCTCGATGCGCTCGAGGGTTTCAACGTCCGAGTGCATGTAGCGTACCTTGACGCCGGCCTCGTGCATGAACTCGGTCAAATCCTCGGCCATGCGCTTGGTCAGCGTCGTCACCAGCGTGCGATAGCCCTTGGCCGCGGTGGCCTTGCATTCGGCGATGCAGTCCTGCACCTGGTCCTCGACCGGACGGATGGTGACCGGCGGGTCGATGAGGCCGGTGGGGCGGATCACCTGTTCGGCAAAGACCCCGCCGGTCTGCTCCAGCTCCCACGGGCCGGGCGTGGCCGAAACGCACACCGTCTGCGGGCGCATCGCGTCCCATTCGTTGAAGCGCAAGGGGCGGTTGTCGATGCAGCTGGGCAGGCGAAAGCCATATTCGGCGAGCGTCAGCTTGCGGCGGTGGTCGCCGCGCGCCATCGCCCCGATCTGGGGGATGGTCTGGTGGCTTTCATCGACAAACAGCAGCGCGTTTTCGGGCAGATATTCAAACAGCGTGGGCGGCGGCTCGCCCGGCAGGCGCCCGGTAAGGAAGCGCGAATAGTTCTCGATCCCGGCGCAAGATCCGGTCGCGGCGATCATTTCGAGGTCGAAATGGGTGCGCTGTTCCAAGCGCTGGCGCTCGAGCAGCTTGCCCTCGGCCTCAAGCTCCTTGAGCCGCTCGGCGAGCTCGAAGCGGATCGCCGCCATCGCCTGCTGCATCGTCGGCCCGGGGGTGACATAGTGCGAATTGGCATAGATGCGCACCTTGTCGAGCCGCGCGCCCTTGGTGCCGGTGAGGGGGTCGAACTCGGCGATCTCCTCGATCTCGTCGCCGAAGAAGCTCACCCGCCAGGCCGTGTCCTCATAATGCGAGGGGAAGATCTCGAGATTGTCGCCGCGCAGGCGAAAGCAGCCGCGGGCAAAGCCGGCATCATTGCGCTTGTATTGCAGGGCGACGAGCTTGCGGATGATCTCGCGCTGGTCCTGGGTTTCGCCGGTCTTGAGGTCGAACACCATCGCCGAATAGGTCTCGACCGAGCCGATGCCATAAAGGCACGAGACGGATGCGACGATGATCACGTCGTCGCGTTCGAGCAGCGCCCTTGTGGCGGCATGGCGCATCCGGTCGATCGCCTCGTTCACCGAGCTTTCCTTCTCGATATAGGTGTCCGAGCGCGGCACATAGGCCTCGGGCTGGTAGTAGTCGTAGTAGCTGACGAAATATTCGACCGCGTTTTCGGGAAAGAAGCTCTTGAACTCACCGTATAATTGCGCGGCGAGAATCTTGTTGGGCGCAAGCACCAGCGCCGGGCGCTGGAGCGTTTCGATCACCTTGGCCATGGTGAAGGTCTTGCCCGAGCCGGTGACGCCGAGCAGCACCTGGGTCTTCTCGCCCGCCTTCACCCCGCTCACCAGCTCGGCGATCGCGCTGGGCTGGTCGCCGGCGGGCTGATAGTCCGAGACCAGCTTGAAAGGGATGCCGCCCATCGCCTTTTCGGGGCGCGGCGGGCGGTGGGGGATGAAGTCCGCGCCGGTTTCCGGCTCGTCCAGTCCGCGGCGGATCACGAGTTCGGCCATGCCGGGCGATATGCGGCCTCGGGCCGGGCTTGTGAAGGGCCGCATGGCTTTTCGTGGCACGCTTTGGCGCGCGGCGCGTTGTGGGGTAGAACACCGGTGAGGAGACCCGCGATGAAGCCGATCCGCCTTGCCCCTGTCGCCGCTGCCGCCGCGCTTGCGGCTTGCTCCGGCGATGCGCCGCGCACGGGCGAGAAGGCCGCCGCAGCCCCCGGCGCGGCGGCGCCCCCCGCCGCGGCCGCACCCAGCCCCGGCCTGATGCCGCAGGCAGGGCTCTACAAGACCACGATCACCATGACCGGGCTGGAATTTCCGGGAATGCCGCCCGAGATGGAAGGCCACGGCGCCGGGCTCGCCCGCACGCTCGAGACCTGCCTCACCCAGGCGGAGGTCGACAAGGGGCTCACCGCGCTGCTCACCCGCGGGCAGAACGGGGCCTGCCGCTTCGAGCGGCTCGCCTTCGAGGCGGGCGCCTTCGAGGGGGTGATGGTGTGCGAGGCCGACGGGGCGACCACCCGCACCACCATGAGCGGCACCGCCAGCGCCACCGGCGCCGATTACACCGCCAGCACCGGCATGTCCTTCGGCGATGGCGTGCGCGGCACCATGACCGTGGCGGGCCAGCACCGGCGCATCGGGGATTGCCCGGCAGGCTGATCCCGATGCGCAACGGGCCTGTTGCCCTGCGCCTTGGCCAGGCGCGCCGGGGATGAGCAGCGCGGAGCCGCAGCCCGAATTGTGGCACTTTTCTTACGTCGATGACAATTCATTGAACATTCACCACGAATCTGGCTTGGGAAGGGCCATGCCCCGCAACCGACCTTCAGCCCTGCCCGAGCGACTGCCCGAGCGACTGTCCCAGCGACTGCCGGTGCGCTTGCCTGCGTCCCTGCCCAGGCACCTGCCCGGGCAGGTGATCGCGGCTGCCGCTGCGGCCGGCGCGCGGGCGCAGGAGGCCTATGCCCGCAGCGAACTCGCCCGCCGGCTTGCGCTGGCGCGCGAGGCCTGCCCGCAAGAGGTCGAGAGCGGCAAGCCCCGGCTGCTGCGCCTCGTGGGCGAGGCCGAAGTGCTGCTCGAGCCGATCCGCCGCCCGCGCCGCCAGCTCGAAATCCCGAAAAGCAGCAATCCCCAGGTGGTGATGATCCTGCCCGGCTTTGCCACCCGCCCGGGGCGGATGCGCTATCTTGCCCGCCAGCTCGAGGCCGCCGGGCACATCACCAAGCGCTGGGGCCAGGGGCGCAACTGGGGGCCCGATCCCGATCGCTTCGCCCAGCTCGAGGCGCGCCTCGCCGCGCTCCACGCCCGCCACGGGCGCAAGGTGGTGCTGCTCGGCTGGAGCCTGGGCGGCCTCTATGCCCGCGAGCTGGCCAAGCGCCACAGCTATGCGGTGGCCAAGGTGATCACCATGGGATCGCCCTTTTCCGGCTCGCCCCGGGCCAACAATGTCTGGCGTGCCTACCAGTTCATCACCGGCCATTCGGTCGATGCCCCGCCGATCCCGGCTGACCTTGCGCAAAAGCCCCCGGTGGAAACCGTGGCGCTGTGGAGCCCCAATGACGGGGTGATCGCCCCGCGCTGCGCCGCCGGACGCCCGGGCGAGCGTGACCGCGCGCTGGCGCTGCGCTGCACCCACATGGGCTTTACCTACGATCCGCAGGTGGTCTTCGCGCTGCTCGAGGAGCTTGAGCGCACCGGCAGCTGACGGCGCCCTGCCTGATTGTTGCGCACATCGACACGCGCGCTTTCCTTTTGCGAAAGCCCGGTTAGATTGCTGCATTGCACCTAAGGCGACCAGCGGGGGGCAATGCACGCGCGCGGCAGCACTTTTGACGAGATGTTCGATGGCGAGGGCAACACCCGGCCCGCCTATGCCGAATATTGCCGCTGGTATGACGAACAGCCGCCCGAGCTGATGCGGCGCAAGAACCGCGAGGCCGATGACACCTTCCGCCGCACCGGCATCACCTTCAATGTCTATGGCGAGAACGAGGCCGAGGAGCGGCTCATCCCCTTCGACATGGTGCCGCGGATCATCACCGCGGCCGAATGGCGCCGCCTCTCGCGCGGGATCGAGCAGCGGGTGCGCGCGCTCAATTCCTTCCTTTATGATCTCTACCATCGCCAGGAGATCGTGCGCGCCGGGCGCCTGCCCGAGCGGCTCTTGCGCAACAATGATGCCTGGCTGGGCAATATGGTGGGTTTCACCCCGCCGGGAGGGATCTACACCCATATCGTCGGCATCGATCTGGTGCGCACCGGGCCGGATGAGTTCTACGTGCTCGAGGACAATGCCCGCACCCCATCGGGCGTGTCCTACATGCTCGAAAACCGCGAGACGATGATGGGGATGTTCCCCGATCTGTTCAGCCGCATCGCAGTGGAAAGCGTCTCCAACTATCCGCGCCGGCTCGCCCGCAGCCTCGCCGCCTGCGCCCCGCCGGCCTTTTCCGGCACCAAGCCCACCGTCGCCGTGCTCACCCCCGGCATCTACAATTCGGCCTATTTCGAACACGCCTTCCTTGCCGACCAGATGGGGGCCGAACTGGTCGAGGGCAGCGATCTGCGCGTCGTCGATGGGCGGGTGCAGATGCGCACCACCCGCGGCTACCAGCCGATCGACGTGCTTTATCGCCGGGTCGATGACGAGTTCCTCGATCCGCTCACCTTCAACCCGGAATCGCTTCTGGGCGTGCCGGGGATCATGGATGTCTATCGCGCCGGCGGCATCACCATCGCCAATGCCCCCGGCACCGGGGTGGCTGATGACAAGGCGATCTATTCCTTCATGCCCGAGATCGTCGAGTTCTACACCGGCGAGCGGCCGCTCCTGCCCAATGTCCAGACCTGGCGCTGCGCCGACCGGGAGAGCCTTAAGTACGTGCTCGATCATTTGCCCGAGCTGGTGGTCAAGGAAGTCCACGGCTCGGGCGGCTACGGGATGCTGATCGGGCCGACCGCTTCGAAGCGCGAGATCGCCGCCTTCCGCCAGAAGCTCGAGGCCCGGCCCGAAAACTACATCGCCCAGCCCACGCTGGCCCTGTCCACCTGCCCGATCTACACCGCCAAGGGGCTGAGCCCGCGGCATGTGGACTTGCGCCCCTTCGTGCTCGTCAGCCCCGAAGGCATCGACATCACCCCCGGCGGGCTGACCCGGGTGGCGCTCAAGAAAGGATCGCTGGTGGTCAATTCGAGCCAGGGCGGCGGCACCAAGGACACCTGGGTGCTCAAGGACTGAGCCGCCGATGCTGGGCCGCACCGCCAACAGCCTGTTCTGGATGTTCCGCTATCTCGAGCGGGCCGAGAACACCGCGCGCCTGCTCGAGGCGGCGCTGCGCATGGCGCTGACCCGCGATGTCGTCAGCGCCGAGGCCGAATGGCGCTCGGTGATCGCCACGCTCGGGCTGCAGGAGCCCTACGAGGCGGCGCATGAGGGCTATGATGGCCTGTCGGTGTGGAACTTCGTGCTGCGCGGCGCCTCCAACCCCGGCAATGTGCGCATGATGCTCGCCGCGGCGCGCGCCAATGCCCGGGCGGCGCGGATCAACATTTCCTCCGACGTGTGGGAGGCGGTCAATGCCAGCTGGATCAGGCTCGATCCGCTGCTCGCCCGCCCGGTGGGGCAGGGGGCGGTGGGCGCCCTGCTCGCCGCGATCCGCGAGGCCTGCACCCAGGTGCACGGCGCCTTCGATGGCTCGATCCTGCGCGATGAGGGCTTTCACTTCGCCCGTGCCGGCACCTTCATCGAGCGGGCGGATTCGACCGCGCGCATCCTCGACATGAAATATTTCCTGCTGCTGCCCTCGCTTGCCCATGTCGGCTCGAGCCTTGACACCGGGCAGTGGGAACAGGTGCTGCGCTCGGTGGCGGGCGCGCGCGCCTATGCCTGGCTCAACGCCGGGCAGATCGAGGCGCGCGGGATCGTCGAATTCGTGGTGCTCGATGAGCGCTTCCCGCGCAGCCTCGCCTTCTGCCGCAAGGCGCTGCGCGCCACGCTCGATGCGCTGGCGCGGATGCACGGGGCCGAGGGGCGCAGCACCGCGCTGATCCACGCGGCCGATGAACGTTTCGGCGCGCTCAGCGTCGATCAGATCTTCGAGGGCGGGCTGCACGAGTTCCTGCTCGAATTCCTCGCCCGCAACGCCGCGATCGCCCATGCGATCGCCGAAGACTACCGGTTCCACGCATGAGCAAGCTCACCCTCACCGTCCGGCACACCACCCACTATGCCTTTGCCGAGCCGGTGGTGCATGCGCTCCAGCGCCTGCGCCTCACCCCCAAGGAAACCCAGGGCCAGCGCATCATCGCCTGGTCGATCGAGCTCGAGAATGCCCATGTCGAATGCCAATATGATGAACAGCACTTCAACCACGTGACCCTGATCGGGATCACGCCGGGCGCGCGCGAGGTCAGGGTGAGGTGCGAGGGCACGGTCGAGACCGAGGACAATGCCGGGGTGATCGGGCGCCATTCGGGCCACCTGCCGCTGTGGAGCTTCCTGCGCCAGACCCCGCTCACCCGCCCGGGGCCGCGGCTGCGCGCGCTGCTGCGCGAACTGCCCGCAGGTGAGGCGCGCGAACCGCTCGATTTCCTCCATCGCTTGGCCGCGCTGGTGCGCGCGCGCATCGCCTATGAAACCGGGCGCACCCATGCCGCCACCACCGCCGAGGAAGCCGTGGCGCACGGCGCCGGGGTGTGCCAGGACCATGCCCATATCTTCATCGGTGCGGCGCGGGCGAGCGGCATCCCGGCGCGCTATGTCAGCGGCTATCTGCTGATGGATGATCGCACCGATCAGGAAGCCACCCACGCCTGGGCCGAGGCCCATGTCGAAGGGCTGGGATGGGTAGGCTTTGACGTTTCCAACGGCATCTGCCCCGATCCGCGCTATGTGCGGGTGGCGACGGGGAGCGACTATCGCGAGGCGGCGCCGGTCACCGGCATCCGCCTTGGCGCTGCGACCGACGAGACGCTGCGCGTGGCGGTGGCGGTGGAGGCGCGCGCGCCGGGCGCGGCCACACAGCAGCAGGAACAGGCCAACCAATAGACATTTGTGGGCACCTCCAGCGCCCCGCAAACCCGCGGACTTTGCGCCCGCGCGGGCTTGCGGCTAGGGAAGGGGGCGGCCCAGGGCACGGCAGAAGCAAGGGGGGAGAACAGGCGATGACCTATTGCGTGGGCATGGTGCTCGACAAGGGCCTGGTGCTGATGAGCGACACCCGCACCAATTCGGGGGTCGACAACATCTCCACCTTCCGCAAGCTGTTCCACTGGACCGTGCCGGGCGAGCGCATCATCGCGGTGATGACCGCGGGCAACCTTGCCACCACCCAGGCGGTGGTGAGCCAGCTCGAGGAGCGCACCAAGGCCCCGTCCGAGCGCGAAAACTGCCTCTTGAAGGGCGCGACCATGTTCCAGGTGGCGACCGCGATCGGCCGCCTGCTGCGCGGCACGATCGACGAGGTGCAGACCGCCAATGGCGAGGCGGGCAAGGGCCGTTTCAGCGCCACCTTGATCCTTGCCGGGCAGATCAGGGGGATGCAGCCGCGGCTGTTCCTGATCTATCCCGAAGGCAATTTCATCGAGGCGAGCTGGGACACGCCTTTCTTCCAGATCGGCGAGACCAAATATGGCCGCCCGATCCTGATCCGCGGCTATGATCGGGCGATGAGCTTCGAGGATGCGGTCAAGCTCTTGATGGTGAGCTTCGATTCGACCCTCAAGGCCAATCTCTCGGTCGGCCTGCCGCTCGATCTCCTGGTGATCGAAAAGGATGCCTTTGTCGCCACGCACGAACATCGGGTGACCGCCGAAGACCCCTATTTCGACCAGATTTCCTCGCGCTGGGGCGATGCGCTGCGCGCCGCCTTCCACTCACTGCCCGGCTACAGCTTCGAGACCAAGGGCGGCAGCGGGGATCAAGCTCCGTAATGGAGCAATTTTAGCGCGTAATATCATATACTTGTCTGCTGCTGGTGATGGTAAATCCTCCACTCTGGCAGCGCTCTTGCGTGAAACCCGCAGGCGCTTGGCGCACTCTTGCGGCATGTCACGCAAAGTCGCTCTCCAATTCATCGACTCGTGCAGCCGGCAGCGGGCGGAACTGGCCCGGATCGGCTTTTCCCTCGGCCACCATTGCGAGGTCTATGGCGATCTTTCCGAGCTGGCGGTGCATCCGCCGCGCGAAGGGATCATCATCGCCCGTGACACCGCGGAGGAAGGCGGGGTGGACATGATCCTCGAAAGGCTCAGCCGCCTCGGCATCTGGCTGCCGGTGATCGCGGTCGATGTCCAGCCGCGCCCGGCCCGCATCGTCGCGGCGATCAAGGCCGGGGCGCTCGATTACCTTGCCCTGCCGCTCGATCCGGAGCGCCTCACCCGCTGCCTTGCGCGGATCGAGAAGGAGGCCGAGCAGGTGAGCGCCGCGCGCCGCCGGATGATCGAGGCGCGTGATCGCATCTCCACCCTCTCGGCGCGTGAGCGCGAGGTGCTCGACTGGCTGGCCGAGGGCAGCAGCAACAAGGCGATCGCGCGCGAGATGGAGATCAGCCCGCGCACGGTCGAGATCCACCGCGCCAACATGATGAACAAGCTGGGCGCGCGCCACGCGGCCGAGGCGGTGCGGCTGCGGCTCGAGGCCCGGCTCGAACCGCGCAGCCGCGGCTGAGCAGCGCCAGCGCTGCGTCCCGAGATCGCCAGCGCGGCGCCCGCGCGGGAGTGCCGGGCCTTGCGCGATGCGGTGGATGACACAGGCTTGATCCTCCTGGGGCGGCTCCGGTGCGTTTCCCCCTTGGCGCCGGAGCCACTGCCCATCCTGGGGCACGGCGAGGCCGCGCTTGTGCAGCGCCTTGTGGTTGTTGGTCGGCATCGCCGGGCGCCGGCCAGCCGGCCAGGGGTGCGCCTCTCAGGGGCTGCCATTCAGGCGTGCGCCGGTCAGGGGCGGCAATTCGCAGGGTCAGGCAAGGGCATCCCACGGCCTCGGTAGCGCGCGGCGGGCTCTTGCTGGTGCCTCTGTGCTGGCGCATTGGTGCCTGATTGGTGCGCAGGCGCTGGCGGTCTTGCCCGATGGGGCTGTGCCTGCTCGCGTGGCGGCCTTGTGCGCTCAGCGGCAGAAGGTCGCCCCGCCGCTGCCTTCGAGATGGAAGTGATCGGCATGGGCGGCGTTGTATTCGGGGCCGAGCACGGTGCCGAAGCGCTTGCACGCGCTCTTGTGCACCACCCGCAGGAACTCGCGCGTGGCCGCATCGCCGCCGTGCCAGTCGCGCTTGAGCACGATCCGCCGGCCATCGGCGAGCACGAAGCCCGAAACGTCGATCGCCTCGGCCCGGGCATGGGCCGAGCGCCGCTCGGTGCCGGCGACGTTGCGGCAGGCATAGGAGCCCATGGTCTCGATCCGCGCAACCGGGCTGCCGAGCAGCTGGCGCGCGGCGCGATCAACCCCGAAGCGCGCCCAATCGCCAAAGGCCTTGGCGGTGGCGCAGCGCACCGGGCCGAGATTGCTGACGCTGAGCGGCGCGCGGTCGCCCGCAAGCGCCATCAGTTGCACCGTGCCGAGCTTGTTGCAGCCCGGCGCGGCATAGGTGTCGGGCAAGGGATCAAAGCGCGCGCCGCTGGCGCCGAGATCGGCAAGGCAGCGGACATCCTCGGCGCGCGGGGCATAGCTCTGCGGGGCCGAGGCGATCGGGGTGGCCGGGCGGGCCGGGGCGCGGGCGGCCTGGCTCGGCGTGCCGGGGGCAGCGCCGCTGCCCGCCTGCGGGATCAGCGAGCCGCAGCCGGCAAGGCCGAGCCCGGCGGCAAAGAGCAGCCCTGCGCGCATGAGAAGGCGTGTGTCCATACCTCGGGACAATGCCTGAGGCTTGGTTAACCTCGCGGCAAAAGTTTGGGTTAACAAAACCCTGCACGGTTACCGCGGATGGTTAGCGGGGCTGGCGCTGGCGTGCTGGCCTTGGCGCTGGCGCCCGGCCGCTTCAGGCCCGGCGCGCGGTGAGGCGGCTGACGATCACGATCGCCAGCAGCGCAGCGGCAAAGCCGGGCACGATTTCGTAAAGCCCGGGGCCGCCCGCAAGGCTGCGGTTCCAGCCGAGCGCGATCCAGCCCGCCACCACGCCCGCCCCGCTCACCAGCCCGGCGAGCGCGCCCGCCCCGGTCATGCGCGGCCAGGTAAGGCTGAGCACGATCAGCGGGCCGAAGGCAGCGCCGAACCCGGCCCAGGCATTGGCAACAAGGCCCAGCACCTCGCTCGCCGGATCGGCGGCGATTGCCACCGCTGCCGCCGCCACCAGCGCCACGCACAGCCGCCCGATTTGCACCGCCTCGGCCTCGCTCGCCCCGCGGCGCAGGAACAGGCGGTAGAAATCCTCGGTGAGCGAGGAGGAGGAGACCAGCAGCTGCGAGGAGATCGTGCTCATGATCGCCGCCAGCAGCGCGGCATAGAGAAAGCCGGTCACCGCCGGGTGGAACAGCGCCTCGGCGAGCAGGATGAAGATCGTCTCCGGATCAGGCACGGCGAGGCCGCGCGCCTCGGCATAGGCGCGCCCGGCCAGGCCCACCCCGATCGCTCCGGCAAGCGAGACCACCATCCAGCCCATCGCGATCCACCCGGCGCGCGGCACATGCGCCACCCGGTCGATCGCCATGAAGCGCACGATGATATGCGGCTGGCCGAAATAGCCGAGGCCCCAGGTCACCGCGCTGATGAGCCCCAAGGTGGTAAGGCCATGGGTGAGGCTGAGAAATCCCTCCTGCGGCACCGCGCCAAGGCTTGCTCCGGTGCCAGGAGCCATCAGCACGGTGAGCGGCATCACCACCAGCGCCGCCATCATGATCAGCCCCTGGACGAAATCGGTGAGGCTCACCGCCAGGAACCCGCCCACCATGGTATAGGCAAGCACGATCCCCGCGGTGAGGACCACGCCCAGCATGTAATCGGACAAGCCCAGCCCCGGCAGCGCCCCGGCAAAGGCGGTGGCGAACAGCTTGCCCCCGCCCACCAGCCCGGCGGCGGTATAGACGGTGAAGAAGGCCACGATGATCACTGCGGCCACGAGCCTCAGCAGCGTGCCCTGTTCGGGGAAGCGGTTGGCGAGAAACTGCGGGATGGTGAGCGCATTGCCGAGCCGCTCGCTCGCCTCGCGCAGCCGCGGGGCGACGATGATCCAGTTGGCCGCGGCGCCGATGGCAAGGCCGATGGCGATCCAGGCCTCGACCAGCCCGCTCACAAACAGCGCGCCGGGCAGCCCCAGCAGCAGCCAACCCGACATGTCGGACGCCCCGGCAGAAAGCGCCGCCACCGCCGGCGGCAGCCGCCGCCCGGCAAGGAGATATCCCGCGCTGTCGCCGCTCGATCGGCGCCAGGCATAAAGCCCGATGGCGAGCATGAGGGCGAAGTAGAGCGCGAGGGTGATGAGGGTATAAGGGCTCATGTGCGCGAGGGGTATCAAGCGGCAAGGCGCTTGGCCATCGCGCCAGCGCGATTATCCCGCATCGCTGCCCTTATCTTGGCTTCCCGCGATGATTTGGCGCACCGCCGCCAGATCGCGCGCGAAGCCCGGATGATCGGGCCAGCGTGCGCAGAGCGCCGCCATGACGCGCTCGGCCTCATGCAGAGAGACAAGCGCGCGCGCCCGATCCCCTTCGGCCAAGGCCAGTCCGCCCAGCTTGCCGTGCGACACATAGAGATCGCGCTGCCAGCCGGCATTGCCGGGTTCGCGCTCGGCAAGGGCTTCGCGGATGGCGAGGCCGGCGGCGAAGCGTTCGCGCACGGCTACCAGCCCGCCACCGAGCCACACTGCCGTCGCGCCTGCAGTGCGAGCGATCCAGCCAGGCCATGATTTGCCGCCGAGAATCATGTTACCCGCCCCCCTCCGGGGAGCATGATTAACCGGCAAGATCACGCATACAAGCCGCGCTGCGCAGGCACGACTGCGGCCTTACATGCAAGCGGGAAGGGCCCCCCTCATTCCTCGCGCTTGCGCCGCGCCTTCTTGCGCTCGTGCGGGTCGAGGATCGCCTTCCTCAACCGGATCGAGAGCGGGGTGACCTCGACCATCTCGTCATCGGCGATATAGGCGATCGCCTGCTCGAGGCTCATCCGCCGCGGCGGGGTGAGGCGGATCGCATCATCCTTGCCTGCCGAGCGGATGTTGGTGAGCTGCTTGGCCTTCAGCGGATTGACTTCGAGGTCCTCGGGCTTGGCGTTCTCGCCGATGATCATGCCCTGGTAAACCTTGGTCTGCGGCGCGATGAACAGCGTGCCGCGCTCCTCCAGCGCGCCCAGCGCATAGGCCACCGCCTCGCCATCGCCGTTGGAGATCAGGACGCCATTGATCCGCCCCTCGATCGGGCCCTTGTAGGGGCCATATTTCTCGAACAGCCGGTTCATGATCCCGGTGCCGCGGGTGTCGGAGAGGAACTCGCCGTGATAGCCGATCAGCCCGCGGCTGGGGGCGGAAAAGGTGATGCGGGTCTTGCCCTGGCCCGAGGGGCGCATCTCGATGAGATCGGCCTTGCGCCGCTGCATCTTGTCCACCACCGTGCCGGCGTATTCATCGTCAACGTCGATCACCACGGTCTCATAGGGCTCGAGCCGCTGCCCGCCTTCCTCGCGCAGCAGCACCCGCGGGCGGCTGATGCCCAGTTCAAAGCCCTCGCGCCGCATCGTCTCGATCAGCACGCCCAGTTGCAATTCGCCCCGCCCGGCCACCTCGAAACTGTCCTTGTCGGCGCTTTCGGTGACGCGGATGGCGACATTGGCCTCGGCCTCGCGCAGCAGGCGGTCGCGGATCATGCGGCTGGTCACCTTGCTGCCCTCGCGCCCGGCGAGGGGGGAATCGTTCACCGAAAAGCGCATCGCCAGCGTCGGCGGGTCGATCGGCTGGGCGGCGATCGGGGTGGTGACCGCCGGGTCGCAGATGGTGTGGGCGACGGTCGCCTTCTCCAGCCCGGCGATGGCGATGATGTCGCCGGCCCGGGCGCTTTCGACCGGCACGCGTTCAAGCCCGCGGAAGCTCAACAGCTTGGTTGCACGGCCCGTTTCGATCACCCGGCCTTCGCCATCGAGCGCGTGGATCGGATCGTTGACGCGGATGGTGCCGGCCTGCACCCGCCCGGTGAGCACCCGGCCCATGAAGTTGTCACGATCGAGCAGCGTGGCAAGGAAGGCAAAGCGCGCCTCGGGATCGAGCCCCGGGGGCGGCACATGGGCGATGATCCGGGAAAACAGCGGGGCGAGCGTGCCGCTGCGCGCCGCGGGATCCTCGCTCGCATAGCCCTCGCGCCCGCTCGCATAGAGCACGGGAAAATCGAGCTGTTCGTCATTGGCATCGAGGGCGACGAAGAGGTCGAACACCTCGTCGAGCACCTCCTGCGGGCGGGCATCGGGCCGGTCGATCTTGTTGACCACCACGATGGGCTTGAGGCCCAGCGCCAGCGCCTTGCCGGTGACGAACTTGGTCTGCGGCATCGGGCCTTCGGCGCTGTCGACCAGCAGGATCACCCCATCGACCATGGTGAGGATGCGCTCAACCTCGGCGCCGAAATCGGCATGGCCGGGGGTATCGACGATGTTGATGCGGGTGGTGGTGCCAGCCTCCTCCCACTCCACGCTGGTGCACTTGGCAAGGATGGTGATGCCGCGCTCCTTTTCGAGATCGCCCGAATCCATCGCCCGCTCCTCGACCCGCTGGTTGTCGCGGAAGGTGCCCGATTGGCGGAACAGCTGATCGACCAGCGTGGTCTTGCCGTGGTCAACATGGGCGATGATGGCGATATTGCGCAGGGCAGCGAGCGTGGCGGCAGGCATGGGGGAAGGGTTCCGGTAAAGGGACGCAGGCGGGGTGAGGGCGACAAGCAGGCTTGTGGTTGGCGGCGCCGCGGCGGGCGCCCGGGGCGGCGGGGCAGGTTCGGGCATGGCACGGGCGCCGTGACGCTACGGCACCGCGGACAGCCCAGCAGGCGTGCTGCGCTGCACCATGGGCGCGGCGCCTAGCAGGGGCCGGGGCGCAGGGCAAGCGCCCGCCTGCAGGCCCGCGCGTGACGCGGATGCGACACTGTAACATTGGCGCAACAGTGCTTGGAAAGCCCCAGCAAAAACGTGGGCTCGCGGCTTGTGGGGGCGCCGACACTGGCCTATCACCTCGGCGCAGAGACCCCGGAGAGAGCCGGATGGGACGTTCAAGGCCGCGCGATCGCGCAGCCAGGCGCCGGGGTCACGGGATGAAAAGAGAGGAGTTTCAATGAAATCGACCATCACCGGCGCTGCCGGCGCGTTCCGATTCACCCTGCTGGCCGGTGCGGCCGGGCTGGCGCTCGCCGCCCCGGGCGTGGCGCTGGCGCAGGACCAGGCCGACGCGGTCGAGGCGCCCGAGCCTGACAATGTCATCATCGTCACCGCCTCGAAGCGCGAACAGACCCTGCAGGAGACCCCGATCGCGGTGTCGGTCACCAGCGGCGAGGTGCTCGAACAGGCGCAGATCCGCGACGTGCTCGATCTTCAGACCGTGGTGCCCTCGCTGCGGGTGAGCCAGCTGCAGACCTCCTCGGCCACCACCTTCATCATCCGCGGCTTCGGCAATGGCGACAACAATTTCGGCATCGAGCCTTCGGTCGGCGTGTTCATCGACGGCGTGTTCCGCTCGCGCTCGGCCTCGGCCCTGTCCGACCTCAACATGGTCCAGCGCGTCGAGGTGCTCAACGGCCCGCAATCGACGCTGTTCGGCAAGAACGCCAGCGCCGGGGTGATCTCGGTCGTTACCAAGGAGCCGCAATACAACTGGGGCGGCATGGTCGAGGCGGTCTATGGCAATTTCAACCAGTTCTTCCTGCGCGGCGAGATCACCGGGCCGCTGGCCGAGAATGTCGCCTTCTCGCTCGACGGCACCTATCAGCGCCGCGACGGGATCGGCCGGATCGTCAACCTCGACGAGGAAATCAACGATCGCAACCGCTGGTCGGCGCGCGGCCAGCTGCTGATCGAGCCGACGGCCGACGTCAAGATCCGCATCATCGCCGATTACAACAAGATCGACGAGATCTGCTGCCAGACCAGCAACCTCGTGGTCGGCCCGCTGACCCAGCTGGCCATCGGCGGGGTGGGCGGCCAGTTCCCGACCGACTTTTTCAGCGACGACAATTTCCTCAATGTCGTGCCGGTCAACAAGAACGAAAACTACGGCATTTCCGGGCAGGTTGACTGGTCCTTCGGCAATCTCAAGCTGACCTCGATCACCGCCTATCGCGAGCTGCGCAACTCCTTCATCCAGGACGTTGACTTCACCAGCGCCGACATCATCGCCGAAGGACGCGACCAGAGCGTCAACACCTTCACCCAGGAGCTGCGGCTGACCTCGGATTTCGACGGGCCGATCAATTTCCTGCTCGGCGCTTACTATTTCGACGAGCAGATCGGGCAGGACAGCTTCCTCACCGTCGGCGAGGATTTCCGCAATTTCGCTGCGATCCAGGCCGCGCCCGCGGCGCTGCTGCCGCCCAACCCCACCCCGGCCCAGCGGATCGCGGTGGGCAACGCGGTGCTCGCCAATGCCGAGGCCACGCTCGGCCTGCCGATCGGCAGCATCTTCGGCGGCGACTTCCTCACGCGCGAGCGCTTTGCCGTCGACAACCAGTCGTGGTCTGTCTTCGGCACGGTTGATTTCGAGCCGATCGATGGCCTCGTCTTTACCGCCGGGTTCAACTACACCGACGACAAGAAGGACTTCGCGATCGATTTTGCCGCGCTCGATCCGCTGGCCAATATCAACCTCGTCGATGCCTTCATCACCCTTGCCACCGGCGGGGCGGTGAACAGCCGGGCGGCCTTCCAGGCGCTGCCCGCGGCCAACCAGCAGGCGCTGCTTGCCGCGGCCACCAACCCGGCGGTCAACCAGCTTTTGGGCCTCTCGGCGCTGCAGTTCCAGACCCCGTTCCCGGCGGTGCCCAATGCGGTGGAGCCGGGCCGCACCCGCGATGACGAGTTCACCTACCTGCTGCGGGTGGCCTATGAGATCTCGCCCGAGGTCAACATCTATGCAAGCTATGCCACCGGCTTCAAGGCCAGCTCGATCAACCTCTCGCGCGACAGCCGCCCGCTGTTTGGCGACTACATCCCCGGCCCCGGGCGTTCGACCTTCGCCGCGCCGGCCTCGCCGATCCTCAACGCCGGGCTGGCCACGCCCAACCTTTCCACCGGCACCCGCTTTGCCGGGCCGGAAGAGGCGGAGGTCTATGAAATCGGCATGAAGGCGCAGTGGCCGGGCTTCGGCTTCAACCTCGCGCTGTTCGACCAGTCGATCAAGGGCTTCCAGAGCTTTGCCTTCACCGGCCTTGGCTTTGCCCTGGAGAACGCCGGGCAGCAGTCGGTCAAGGGCTTCGAGTTCGATGCCACGATCCAGCCGATCGACCAGCTGGTGTTCACCTTTGCCACCACCTATCTCGATGCGGTGTTCGACAGCTTCCCGGGCAGCGTGCTCGGCGACCTATCGGGCCAGAAGGTCGGCGGCATCCCCGAATGGAGCATCGCCACCTCGGCGACCTACACCCACGAGTTCGGCTCGAGCGGCAATCGCCTCATCACCCGGGTGGATTATAACCACGAGAGCAGCACGCCGATCAACAACGGCCTGCCGACCTTCAACCGGCAGCTGGGCAACACCCGGATCTTCACCCGCGAGGTCAACCTCGTCAACGCCTCGATGACCCTGGCGCTCAGCAACGGGCTGGAGATCGGGGCCTTCGCGCGCAACCTGCTCGATGATCGCTATGTGCTCACCGTGTTCGACGGCGTGGCGCAGGCGGGCACGGTGTCGGGCTATCCCAGCCAGCCGCGCACCTGGGGCGGGGTGGTGCGTTACCGCTTCTGAAAAAGCCGCGCGCGGCTGCTGCGCGCGCAACGATCCAAGGGGCCTCGCGCAAAGCCTTGCGCGGGGCCTCTTTTTTGTTGAGGCGCAGGCGCAGATGTGGTCTGCTGCGTTTTCGGGATCCTTTGCCAAGGGGGGTGGCGATGCAGTGGATGATCATGCCGTTCCGGCGCTATGCCGATTTTCAGGGCCGTTCGCGGCGGATGGAATTCTGGATGTTCCAGCTGTTGAACCTCATCGTCGGCCTTGTGCTGGCCGGGCCGGTGGCATTTTCACTAGTGTCCGCCGGGCTGACTGATCCGAGCATGATAGAAAGCGCGCCCCTGTCGGGGATCGGCACATTCGGCATGTTCGGTATCGGGCTTTATGCGCTCTATGCGCTGGCGGCCTTCATCCCCAGCATCGCGGTGACGGTGCGTCGGCTGCATGACCGCGATCTTTCGGGCTGGTGGTATCTGGGCGCGATTGTCGCGGGGCTTATCCCCATTGTCGGCTTGCTCGCCAGCGTGGCGCTGTTCGTGGTGCTGCTGCTGCCGGGCACCAGGGGGCCGAACCGCTTTGGCCCCGATCCCAAGGATCCCTTCGAGAGCGAAGTCTTCGCCTGAGCCGCGGCGAAGGGTGGGCCGCGCCGCGCCCCGGGGCGCCTAAAGCTCCCGGAGCGCGCGCGCAGGCCTCACCCGCAGCAGCGGCAGCGATCCGGCAAGGGCAAAGGCCAGCACCAGCGCCACCCCGGCGCCGAGCACGCTCACGACCATGCCCCAATCGGGCAGCCAGTCGAAGCTGAACACCCGGGTGATCACCACCCAGGCAAGCAGGCTCCCCAGCCCCAGCGCGACGAGGCCGAGCAGCGCGGCGAGGAGGCCGAACTCGGCAAGTTGCATCAGCAGGATCTGCCGCCGGCTTGCGCCGAGCACCCGCAGCATCACCGTGTCATAGGTGCGCGCCGCGCGCGCCGCGGCGATCGCGCCCATCAGCACGGCAAGCCCTGCCAGCACCGTCACCCCGGCCGCAGCAAGCGTGGCAAGGCTCACCTGTTCGAGCAGCCGGCGCGCTTCGGTCAGCAGCCCGCCGACCTCGATCACCGAGCTTGAGGGAAAGGCGCGCACCAGCCCCCTCAGCAGCCGCCCGCGCGCGGCCGCATCGGCATCGGCGGGCAGATCGATGCTGGCGACCAGATTGTGCGGCGCATCGGCAATCGCATTGCGGCTGAACACCAGCACGAAATTGAAGCCCATGCTCTCCCAGTCGATCTCGCGCAGCGAGGCCACCCGGGCGCGCCGCTCGACCCCGAGGATGCCGACCGTCAGATAATCGCCGACCTTGAGCCCCACCGCCTTGGCAAATTCGGCATCGACCGAAACCAGCGGCTCGCCCGCGTGGAAGGGGCTCCACCACTGGCCGGCAACCAGGCGGTTGCCGGGCGGGATGGTGTCGGCATAGGTGAGCGCCCGCTCGCCGCGCAGCGCCCAGGCGCCCTCGGGGATCTCCGCAAGATCGGCCACGCGGGTCATCCGGTCCCTCGGGCCATAGGCGAGCACCGCGCCGCGCAGCGTCGGCACGGTGCGGATCGCGGCCTTGGGAAACTCCCGCTCGACCAGCGCAAAGAAGCGCGGTTCGTCCTTCTGCGGCACGTCGAGCACGAAATATTCGGGCGCTTCGCGCGGCACGCGGCGGGCGATATTGCCCTCGATCGCGCTTTGCACCGCGGCAAGGAGCACGAAGGCGGCAAGGCCAAAGCCGAGTGCGGTGACGAGCGCTGCCGTGGGCGCGCCGGGGCGGTGGAGATTGGCGATGGCGCTGCGCAGCAGCGGGTTGGCCGGGCGTGGCAGGCGCCGGGCGAGCGCGGCGATGGCCCAGCCAATCGCAGCGAGCAGCGCCAGCGCCGCCCCGGCGCCGGCGAGGAACCCCCCGGCAAGGCGTGGCTGCGCGGTGGTGGCAAGCGCCAGCGCGCCGATCGCGGCCAGGCCAAGCGCGGTGGCGCCGAGCGCGCGCGCGTCGCGCGCCAGCGGCACCACGCCCGCGCGCATCAGCGCCATTGCCGGAAAGGTGCGCGCGCGCAGCAGGGGCGCAGCGGCAAAGGCAAAGGCCACCAAGAGGCCATAGCCCGCCGCCAGCGCCAGCGCGCCGGGGGCAAGGATCACCCCTTGCGCCACCGGGAGCAGGCCATCGAGCGCGCGGGCGAGGAGCGGGGTCACCGCCACCCCGGCGGCGAGGCCGGCGAGCGTGCCCGCCAGCGCCGCCACGGCGATCTCGAGCGCATAGATGCGCAAAATATCGCCCGAGGTGGCGCCGAGCACCTTCAAGGTGGCGATGCTGGCGCGGCGCTGATCGAGATAGGAGGAGACGCCCCCGGCGATCCCGATCCCGGCGATCACCAGCGCGGCCAGGCCCACGAGCGTCAGGAAATCGCTCATCTGCGCAACGAAGCGCGCCGCCCCGGGCGAGGCGCGCTCACGGGTGCGAAAATCGAACCCGGCAGTGGGAAACTGGCGCTTGAGCGCCTCTGCCGCAGCATCGGGCGCGCGGGCGGAATCGGCAAAGGCGATGCGGTGCTTGGACTGGTAGAGCGCGCCCGGCGCCAGCAGCCCGGCGGCGGCGGGAATATCGGCAGCGACGATCACCGTGGGGCCAAGCTGGAAGCCTTCGGAAAGGCGATCGGGCTCGTCCCGGATCACCCCGGCGGCGCGCAGGCGCAGGGTGCCCAGCGTGAAGCTCGCCCCGGGGCTAATGCCGAGCCGTTCGATCGCGCCCGGCGCCAGCCAGGCATCGCGGCCCCGCGGCGCGCCGACCCGGCGGCCATCGGCCAGCACCAGATGTCCGAACAGCGGCCAGTTTGCGTCCACGGCTTTGAGTTCGATCGGGGCGGCGGCCGTGGGCGTGCTCGCCATCGCCTGGAGGCGATAGCCGCTCGAGATCGTGCCGAGGCGCGCGAGCGCGGCGCGCTCTGGCGGGGCAAGATCGCGCTGCCACAACTCGACCTCGAGATCGCCGCCGAGCAATTCGCGGCCCGAACGGGCAAGCTCGCGCTCGATCGCGGTGGTGAGCGAGCCGATCGCGGCGAGTGCGGCAGTGCCGAGGAACAGGCAGACGAGCAGCAGCCTCAGGCCGCGAAAGCGCGGATTGAGATCGCGCCGGGCGATCCGCCAGGCCGTGGCAAGGCCAAGGCTCATGCCGCCGAGGCCGCCGCGGCGCGCGCCGCGCTGTCGGAGACGATGTGCCCATCGGCCATGGTCAGCACCCGCTCGCAGGCCGCGGCAAGGCTGGGATCGTGGGTGATGATGAGCAGCGTGGCCCCGGTCTCGGCCCGGCGCGCGAGCAGCAGATCGATGATCTCGCGCCCGGTGGCGGCATCGAGATTGCCGGTCGGCTCGTCGGCGAAGATCAGGCTGGGGCGCGGCGCGGTGGCCCGGGCGATCGCCACGCGCTGCTGCTCCCCCCCTGAAAGCTGGGCCGGATAGTGGCCGGTGCGGTGCCCAAGGCCCACCGCCTCAAGCTCGGCCAGCGCCCGCGCCACGGCATCGGGCATGCCGGCAAGTTCCATCGGGGTGGCGACATTTTCCGCCGCGGTCATGGTGGGCAGGAGGTGGAAGGCCTGGAGCACGATGCCGATCCGCCCGCGGCGCGCAGCGGCAAGCCCGTCCTCATCGAGGCTGGCAAAATCGGCCCCCGCCACCATCAGGCTGCCGCCGCTGGCGCGTTCAAGCCCCGAAAGCACCGCCATCAGCGAGCTCTTGCCCGAGCCTGAGGGGCCGAGCAGGGCGACGACCTCGCTCGCGGCAATATCAAGATCAATCCCGCGCAAGATCGGCACCGGGGCTGCCGGGGTGCCAAGGGTGAGGGTGAGGTTGCGGGCCGAAATGGCAAGAGGGGGGCTTGTCACGGGGGCGGGATGGCATAGGTGAGGGGGCAGAACAAGCTACAGCTGGGGATGGCTCGCGGATGCACAAGCGCTCTTGGTCGAATAAAGGCCCGGCCGCGGCGCTGGCGCTGGCGCTGGTGCTTGCGGCCTGTTCGGGGGCGGGCGGGGGCGAGAGCGGGGGCGCGGGCGGGGCCGAGCGCGGCACACCGGGCGCGCCTGCAGCCAGGGCCGATGGGGCGGAACCCGCGCCAATCCCGGTGATGGGGCCGGAGCGGCGCATCATCGCCTTTGGCGACAGCCTGTTTGCCGGCTATGGGCTCGATCCCTCGCAGAGCTATCCCGCGCGGCTCGAGGCGGCGCTGAGGGCCAAGGGCATCAATGCCCGCATCACCAATGCCGGGGTTTCGGGCGATACCACCGCGGCCGGGTTGCAGCGGCTTGCCTTCACCCTCGATGCTGAGGGCGCGAGGCCCGATCTGTTCATCCTCGAGTTGGGCGGCAATGATCTGCTGCGGGGCCTTTCGCCCGAGGAAACCCGCGCCAATCTGGCCAAGATGCTTGGCATCCTGGAAGAGCGCGGCATTCCGGTGCTGCTGATGGGTATGCGTGCGCCGCCCAACTATGGCCCGGAATATCAGGCGCGCTTCGATGCCATCTACCGCGATCTCGCGCGCGAATATGGCGCGGCGCTGATCCCCTTCTGGCTCGAGGCGATCTACCGCGAGCCGGAACTGTTCCAGGCCGATCGCATCCACCCCACGGCCGAGGGGATCGAGAAGCTGGTCGCCGCCACGATGGCGCCGGTCAGCGCGGCGCTGCCCCCGCCGGGCAAGGAGGGCTAGGCCGTAAACTCATAAACTGGCTTGCGTGGACGGCAAGTGATTGATTCAAGGTTCGGGAAAGGAGCCTTGGATATGCGCCGTCGTTTTGACCTGACAGATTTCGAGTGGTCGGTGATTGAGCCGTTGCTGCCGAACAAGAGCCGTGGCGTGCCTCGGGTGGATGATCGCCGGGTGATCAACGGGATATTGTGGCGGTTTCGCACCGGCAGCCCCTGGGCGGACATTCCCGAACGCTATGGGCCTTACACGACCTGTTACAACCGGTTCGTGCGCTGGCGCAAGGCGGGGGTATGGGATCGGCTTCTGGCGGCGGTTTCCCGGGCTTTC
>NZ_AUHC01000013.1 GCF_000422985.1 Erythrobacter cryptus DSM 12079 | reverse complement strand
CAGAGTTCCTCCTCCAGTGGCGCGCTGTCCCACAGGGCACCACCGATAAAATGGTGCAGCTGATCATAGCCGATCCCCGGCGCACGCATCGCCATCGGCTGCACACTCTTGCGGTCACCAGGGCCGATCAACCCCTCAACATAGGCCGGGCACATCCGCGCCCTGCGCCGATCGCCCAACATCCTCACAAAGGGCGCAAGCCACTCCGTCAGCTCATCCCGCCAACCATCCGCCATCGCCAGCCTCCAAAAGCTGGCACCATATGAATCACCATAAGCGACTCTTGGGAATCCAGAAAATGCACTTCTGCCAAAGTAGTGCTAGAAGCCGTAGCGTAAACCGAGCCACATGGTGCGCGGCACCCCGAGATCGATCGAGCCGCCCTGGTTGCGGGTGATGATTGTCTCATCGAAAAGATTTTCACCGCGCAGCATCAAACTGAGGCGCTGCCACAGCGGCACGGTGACAAAGGCATCGATGGTGGTTGCCGGCGTCAGCGAATCGCTTTGCAGGTCGTCCTCGAACTGGGCCGAGACGTGGCGTAATGTTCCCGCCACGCGCCAGCCCGAGGCGGGCTGCCAGGCGAGCGTAAGGCTGGCGGAGAACTCCGGGGTCTGCGCCGGGCGCTTGCCATCAAGCGCGGTACCGGGAGCGCGCACTTCGGCATCAGTCCAGGCGAGCGATCCATCGATGCTCACCTCACCAAGACGCGCGGCAAGGCTCGCCTCGATCCCGCGCGCGCTGATCGCCGGCAGATTCTGGCGCCGGCGGCGGTTGGGGCCGATGGTGACATTGGCAATGGCGTTTTCGACCTCGTTGTCGAAGGCCGTCACCGACAGCACCAGGGCATTGACCGGCTGCCAATCGAACCCCAGCTCGAAGCCCTCGAGCCGCTCGTTCTCGAGCGCGGGGTTGGCCTCGGTGGTCACCGGAAAGACCACGAAGGGGCGGTAAAGCTCGTTCAATGTCGGCAGGCGCAATCCGGTGTAGGCCGCGCCGCGCAGATCGAAGCGGCGCGAAAGGTTGAGCTTGGCCCCGGCGCGCCAATTGACCGCCCAATCGCTGCGATCGGGGGCATTGATGGTGTTGACCGCGACCCCCGCGGCATTGACCGCGCGGAAGAAACCATCGGTGATGCTGGTGCGGTCGGCACGCAGACCGCCGGTCACCAGCAGCGGGCCGATCTGCCAGTCATCCTCGAGGAAGAGGCCGAGATTGCTGGTCTCACCGCCCGCCCGGCGGCGCTCGGTGATCGCGCCGGTTACGGCGTTGAGGGCTTCCTCCTGCGTCTCGCCCTCGGCGCGGCGGTAATCAATGCCGATGCGGATATCGTGGCCCTCAAGCAGCGGTGGGCGCAGCTCGAACTTGCCCCCCACCCCGGTCGAAGGCGTGGCGCGCTGATTGAGCGTGGGGGTGAAGCGCGTCGCCGAGATCACCACATTGCCGAAATCGCGCGCCTGGACGTAGGCGAGAAGATCGAACTGCCATTCGCCCCGCCCGACGAGGCGCAGCGAGGCATCCTCCCCGCGGCTGAAGGAATCCGCGCCGCGAAAGCGCAAGGTGCGGTCATCGCGGAACAGCCCCACCCGTGCCTGCAGCTCGAGCGTCTCGGCCAGCGGCGCCACCGCGCGCACGGCGACATTCCAGTTCTCGAATTCGGCCCGCACGCTCGCCGGAACGCGCTGCGCGGTGGGGGTGGTGAAGAAGCCCTGCCCGCGGTCCCAGCGCCCGCTGGCCACGGCAAAGCCGCGCCCGAGGGATTGGGTGAGCATGGCGCTCGCCTCGGTTTCGCCGCGGTGATTGGCGAAAAGGCTGGCGAGCAGGGGCGCAGCGGCGCCCGGAGCGCTGCTTTCCAGCTCGATCGTGCCGGCCAGCGCCCCGGCCCCGAACGGCCCCGAGCCGCCGCCGCGCGTCACCGTGATCTCGCCCAAGGTCTCGGGCGCGATCGCGGTGAGCGGGATATAGCCGAAGAAGGGATCGGCGAGCGGCACCCCGTCGCGCAGCACCAGCGCGCGGCTGGTGGCATTGCCGCCGAGCGCGCGCAGCGTCACCCCCTGGGCGCTGGGATTGGCCGAGCGGCTGTCGGAGCGGCGGAATTGCTGGAAGCCGGCGACATTGCGCAGCACATCCTCGATCCGGCCCGAGGCACTGGAGGCGATCGCCTCGCGTTCGAGCGTGGTGGTGGCATAGACCCCGCGCGAGAGCGCCGGATCAAGCCCGCGCCCGGTGACAATGATGTCGCGCCGCGCCTCGGCCTCGGCATCGCTCGTTGCTGGCTCGGCGGCGCGTTCCTGCGCGGCAAGCGGCAGGCCAAGCCCAAGCGCGAGGGCCGAAACACAAAGGCGCAAGGCGTTGGTCATCAGCGTGGTTCCATCAGGGCCGGGTGTTCCGGACAGGTCACAGCATCCGTTGCAGAACGTTGTCGCGGAGCACGAAATGGTGGCGCAGCGCGGCGCCGACGTGAAAAATAACGAGCGCCAGCATCACCCAGCCGAGGATCTCGTGGCCCTCGTGGCCGAGCTCGTAGAGCGGATCGGCGCGGGTGACGGGAAGCTTGGGCAGGTCGAAAAGGCCAAACCAGGTCAGCGGATACTTGCCCGCCGAAGCCATGATCCAGCCCGACAGCGGCATGGCCAGCATCAGGCCATAGAGCAGCACATGCACCCCCCGCGCGGCAAGACGCGCAAGCGCGCCCATCTCCTCGGGATAGGCCGGCGCGCGGTAGGTGAAGCGCCAGGCGATCCGCACCACGGTGAGCGCCAGCACGCTCATGCCCACCGCCTTGTGCACCGGCATGAGGTTGACCACGTCCTCGAGCGCATCGTGGAGCAGGCCGCCGGCCAGATTGCCGATCACCAGCACGGCCATGATCCAGTGCAGGGCGCGGGCCACCTGGTTGTACCGCTCGAAGGCGGGAGGCGCGCTGGCTCGCCCGCCCGAGAGGGCGAGCGCATCGTTGACGAAGCTCATTTCAGGTCATCCCAAGGCTGTTGTCGATCCCATGGGGCCGGCAGCGCCGGGGTATTGCCCCCTCGCACCGCCGACCCCCGCCCTCTGCATATCCCGCAAGATTTCAGAAGAAAAGCATGGCCCCCAGGGCAGCTGCATCACCTTGAGCCTCGCTCTCGCCACGGTTGAGAAGCCTCAGGAGGCACAGATCCCAGACAGCTATGTCCGCCCGAATGGGAGAAAGGAAATGCCGGGCGGCATTCGGCCTCACTGGCGCTTGAGGATGAGGTAAAGCGCGCCCTCGCCGCCGTGGCGCAGGTGGGCGCGGCGCACCGCGGCGATCGCCGCGGCATGGCGGCTGGCCGCAAGCCAGTCGAGCAGGACGGCGCGGATTGCCCCGCGCGCAGACAGGCGGTCAGCCGGATCGACCGGGCGCGCGCGCCCGGCCACCACCAGCACCACCCGCGCGCCCATGCTGCGCGCCTGATCAAGCGCATCCATCACCCGCGCATGGGCGGCATCGAGGCCGTAGCCATGCAGATCGAGTGTGAGATCGGGTACGATCCGGCCATCGCGCAGCCGCCGCTCCCAGTGCGAATCGAGGCCCGTTGCGGCGAGCTCTGCCGCCGGAGCGCGCGGCGAGGCCGGGGAACGCCGCTTGGGTGCGGGCACTCCCACAGCCTCGTTTGCCTCTGGTAGGGCCGCGGGCGGGGCTGGCGCGGACGGCGGGGGGGGCGGTGCCGGGCGGCGCTTGCCGGGCAGCGGGGTGACGCTTTGCGCCAGGCGTGCCCAGGCCGCCTGTTCGGCCGGGGAAAGGCCGCGCGGCGGCCTCATCGCCGGGCAAGGCGCGCGGCAGCGGCCTTGGGCAGCAGCACCAGCGCCCGCCCGCGCCCGCTCATCCCGCCGGCGATCCGCCGCGCCTCGGCGCCCGCGCCCCAGAAGGTGTCGAAGCGGTTGGGCCCCTTGATCGCTCCGCCGGTGTCCTGCGCGATCCACAGGCCGTTGGCCTCGCCCCGATCGAGTTCGAGCCACACCGGCGCGCCCAGCGGCACGAAGGCCGGATCGACCGCGACCGAGCTTTGGCGCCGCACTGGCACGCCCAGGGCGCCGATCGGGCCATCGCCGGTCAGCTCGCGGAAGAACACCCAGCTCTTGTTGAGCCGCATCAGCGCGCGCCCCTCCTCGGGATGATCGCGGATATAAGCCATGATCCCCTGCATCGAGCCGGGATATTGCCCCGGGCCGCTGCCCAGCAGCCCGCGCTCGCGCATTACCGCGCCGATGCCGACATATTCACGCCCGTTCTGCCCGGCATAGCCGATGCGTATCACCTCGCCTTCGGGGGTGATGAGGCGGCCCGAGCCCTGGATCTGGAGAAAGAAGAACTCCACCGGATCGGCGGCCCAGGCGATCACCGGTGCCTTGCCTTCGAGCGCGCCCTCCTCGATCTCGGCGCGCTCGTAATAGGGGACAAAGCGCCCGCGCGCATCATAGCGGCCGAGCGGTGGGCGTCCGCTGCGCTCGGCAGGGGACACATCATCGGGCCAGCCGCGCACCAGATCGCTCGGCATGGCATAGACCGGCACCGCAAAGCCCGGGCGCCGGGTGCGGCTGCCGGCGATCTCGGGCTCGAAATAGCCGGTGGCAAAGGCCTTGCCATCGCCCACCTGCACCGGCGCGAATTGCTCGGCAAAGAATGCGCGCACGCGCCCCTGCGGCCAATCGCGCGCCGCCGCGCACACCGGCCGCCAATCCTCTGGCCGGGTAAGGCCGCTCGCGTCCTCACGGGCAACAAGGCGCGGGCAGGATTCGACGAAGCTGGCCAGCGCGCCGCGCGCATCGCTGTCATCAAGGCCAAGCGCGGCCATCGCCGGGCCGAGCGTAACCCCGGCAAGCACGGCATTGGCCGCCACCGGGCCGGCCGGCGCGCTCACCGCAGGGGCCGGGATCGCCCGGCCGCACCCTGCCAGCACCAGCGCCGCCGCCAGAGCCAGCACCTTGCGCATCGCCCTTTTCCCCTTCTAGCCGCGGCCCGCCCGGCGAGCGCCTTTAGCCCTCGTCGGTCTCGTCGAGCAGCCAGTTGGGATCGCGCGCAAGGGTGTTGCGCGAGAAGGTCCACACATCGCGGCTCTCGATCGCATCATCGAGCGAGCCGGCAATCACATTGCCGTCGGCATCGCGGGTCACCGCGGCGATATCGGCCACGAACAGCAGCGCGATGCGCGCGGTCTTGCCATCGAGCGTGGCCGACTGGATGCGCACCTCCTCGATCCGGATCAGCTTGTTGTCGAGCCGATGACCGGCCGCCTCGCGCGCGTCGATCGCGGCGATGAAGCTGGTATAGACATCCTCGTCGCACAGCTCACGCAGGGTCTCGCGATCACCCTTCCAGAAGGCCTCGAGAATCAGGCGATAGGCGCCGCGCGCGCCTTCGAGGAACTGGCCGAGGTTGAAGCGCGGATCGGCCGCGGCGATCTCGCGCAGGCCGCGCTCGACGGCGGGCATCACCCCGTCAAGCTCGACCGGGCGGGAAGGAGTGAGCGCGGCGGGCGCCGCCGGGCGGGCCATGGCCGGCTTGTCCTCGGCATCGAAGCGCTGCGGCACGGCCTCCTCCTCCTGTTCGGCGCGGCGTCCCAGCACCGAATAGAGCCGCAGGCCGAGGAACGCGGCCACCATGGCAAGGAGAACGATTTCCAGCACAGTCTCGATCCGATCTTCCATCGGGGCCTGCGCCCGCTTGCCGCGCACCTGGGCCCCTTTCAAGCTCACCCTGCCCTATATGGGGTGCAATTACAATTCGCCAACGCCCGATAGGTTGCTGCACGGGCCGGCAACAGCGCCTTGTGCGCCCGGCACGCCGTGCCCTGCAGGCGAGGGCGGACCATTGCCGCCGGGCCGCGCCCCTGCTAGGCGCCGGCCCAGCCGCGCGCAGTGCTGAAGGATGATGCGCCGCGCGCAACCCGTGTTACCGACTTTGAAAGAACCGCACCCATGGCCGAACCTGAAGGCGTCCTTACCGATCTCGACAATCCCGGCAGCGGCGGCGGCGAGGCCAATGGCCACGACACCCAGCCCGCAATCGGGATCATCACCCAATATGTGAAGGACCTCTCGGTCGAGAACCCCAACGCGCCCGAGGTGTTCCAGTGGGCCGAACCGCCGCAGATCGACGTGCAGT
This sequence comes from Erythrobacter cryptus DSM 12079, assembly GCF_000422985.1. GTDB lineage: Bacteria > Pseudomonadota > Alphaproteobacteria > Sphingomonadales > Sphingomonadaceae > Erythrobacter > Erythrobacter cryptus. The sequence continues at coordinate 93,987 of NZ_AUHC01000013.1, read as the reverse complement.
TCAATATCAGCGCCGAAAGAGTAAGCGCCGAGGTGCACGAGGTGACGCTCAAGCTCACCCTCACCGCCACCTCGCAGCGCGGCACGATCTACATCGTTGACCTTGCCTATTGCGGCCTCGTGGGGATGCGCAACGTGCCCGAGGAACAGGCCCATGCCTTCCTCTTTGCCGAGGGCCCGCGGCTGATCTTCCCCTTCGCCCGGCGCGTGGTCGCCGATGCCGTGCGCGATGCTGGCTTCCCGCCCCTGATGGTCGATCCGGTTGATTTCAATGGCCTTTACGCCCAGCAACTGGCCGCACGCCGGGCCGAGGAGGCCGCCGGCGGCCCGCCGATCGAACCGGTGACGGGCCAGGCCTGATCCCCCGCGCCAAGATGCCGCGCCAATGAGCCTGCTCAAGAACGTCGGCACCATCGGCGGGCTGACGCTGGTCAGCCGCCTGTTCGGCTTTGCCCGCGACATCATGCTCGCCCGCGTGCTCGGCGCCGGGGGGGTGGCCGATGCCTGGCAGCTTGCCTTCCAGCTGCCCAACCTGTTCCGCCGCCTGTTTGCCGAAGGCGCCTTTGCCAGCGCCTTTGTGCCGCTGTTCAACCGCCACATGGGCGAGGACGAAAGCGCTGCGCGGCGCTTTGCCGGCGAGGTGCTGGCGGTGCTGCTGCCGATCCTCGTGGTGTTTGGCGCAGTGATGATGCTGGCCATGCCGTGGGTCTTGTGGGCCTTTGCCAATGAGGAGCTGCGCGGCGATGCGCGCACCTATGCGCTCGCGGTGACGATGGGGCGGATCGCCTTTCCCTACCTCATGTTCATGAGCCTTGCGACGCTGATGGCGGCGATTCTCAATTCGCTCTCGCGCTTTGCCGCGGCGGCGGCGGCACCGATTCTGCTCAACATCTGCCTGCTCGCCGCGCTCGGCTGGGGCGCGCTCCAGCCTGCGAGCGAGGCGACTCGCGCGGCCACGGGCACCTATCTTGCCATCGCCGTCTCGGTCAGCGGACTGTTGCAATTGCTGTGGCTCTATTGGTTCATGCGCCGGGCGGGCTTTCGCATCCCGCGCCTTGCTCCCAAGATCACTGTCCGCGTCAAGGAAATGGGGGTGCTGATCGTGCCCGCGGTGTTCGGCGCCGGGGTCTATCAGATCAGCCGCTTCATCGACCTTGCCTTCATCCGCGGTCTGCCCGACGGGAGCCTTACCTATATGGCCATGGCCGACCGCTGGAACCAGCTGCCGCTCGGCATCATCGGGATTGCACTGGGCACCGCGATCCTGCCCGCGCTCTCGCGCTACATCAGCCGCAAAGAGGATGACGAGGCGGTGCGCCTGCAGGCCAACGCGATCGAACTCGCCATGCTGCTCACGCTGCCCTGCGCGGCGGCGCTGTTCATCACCGGCTTTGCCTTCGTCAAGGCCTTCATGGAGGGGCAGGCCTTCACCCCCGAGGATGCGCGCACCACCGGCATGGTCACCTCGGCGCTGGTGGTGGGCCTGCCTGCCTATGTGCTGGTCAAGGTGCTCACCCCCAATTTCTTCGCCCGCGCCGACACCCGCACCCCGGTCTATACCGCGGCGGCCTCGCTGGTGGTGACGGTGGCGGCCAACCTGGTGCTGGTGCCGCTGATCGGCGTCGTCGGCCTCGCCCTGGGCGGAGCGATCGGGGCCTGGGTCAATATCGCGCTGCTTGGCGCGATCCTTGCCCGCCGCGGCCATTTCCGCCTGCCGGCGCGGGTGCTCTGGCGGATCGGGCGGATCGCGCTGGCAACCGGGGTGATGGGCGCGGCGCTCATGGTGCTGATGCCGCTTGTCACCCCCTGGCTCGATGGCGCCTTGGTGATGCGTCTTGCCGCGATCGGCGCGATCCTCGGTGTGAGCCTTGTCAGCTATGGCGGCGCCTGCGTGCTGTTCGGCGTGCTCGACAAGGCGACGGTTGAACGCCTAATGCGCCGGCAAAGCTGAACCTCAGGAAACCCCATGCGCGTCGTCTCCGGCATCCAGCCCACCGGCAATCTCCACCTCGGCAACTATCTCGGCGCCATCCGCAACTGGGTGGCGATGCAGGATGCGCTCGAGGATGGAGCCGAGGCGCTGTTCTTCCTTGCCGATCTGCACGCGCTCTCCCAGCCGCACGACCCGGCCGTGCTCACCGCCGCCACGCTGGAGATGACAGCGGCGCTGGTGGCCTGCGGCATCGATCCGGATCGCTCGGTGCTGTTCAATCAGGCGCAGGTGCCGCTCCATGCCGAGCTGCAATGGCTCTTGAACGGCACGGCGCGCATGGGCTGGCTGGGGCGCATGACCCAATGGAAGGACAAGGCCGGCAAGAACCGCGAGGGCCAATCGGTGGCGCTGTTCACCTATCCGGTGCTCCAGGCTGCCGACGTGCTGCTCTATCAGGCGACCCACGTGCCCGTGGGCGAGGACCAGAAGCAGCATCTCGAGCTGGCGCGCGACATTGCGCAGAAGTTCAACAATGATTTCTGCACCGAGGATGCCCCCGTCTTCACCCTGCCCGAGCCGATCATCCCGGCCGAGGCGGCGCGGATCATGAGCCTGCGCGACGGCAGCGCCAAGATGAGCAAGTCCGATCCTTCCGACATGAGCCGCATCAATCTTGCCGATGATGCCGACACGATGGCGCAGAAGATCAGGAAGGCGCGCACCGATCCCGAGCCGCTGCCATCGGAGGAAGCCGGCCTTGCCGAACGGCCCGAGGCGCGCAACCTTGTCGGCATCTATGCCGCGCTATCGGGTGAAAGCGTGGCCGGAGTGCTGCGCCAGTTCGGCGGGCAGGGCTTCGGCAGCTTCAAGCCGGCGCTGGCCGAACTGCTGGTTGAAACCCTGGGGCCGATCCGGGCACGTTTTGTCGAGCTCAAAGAGGATCGCGAAACCCTGGATGCGATCCTTGCCCGCGGCGCGGCCAAGGCGCGCGAGCGCGGTGCCCCTACGCTCGCCGCGGCCTACCGCGCGCTTGGGCTGGTGCGGCACTGAGCCCGGGCGCAAGGCGCTTGGGCCTTGCCCTTCATCCTTGCCATTCAATCGCCATTCAGACCTGCCGAATATCATCGCGCGCGCACGCACCCTTGCTCTTGTGGCAATAGAGATCAGTCGAAGGATGTGTCATGATCCCTGGCATGAAGTCGAACAAGTCCCTTGCCCGCCTGGCCCTGCCGCTGGTGCTGGCGCTTGGCGCTGCGGGCTGCGCCACTCCGTTCAAGGCGGACGTTTCCCGCTTCACCGCGCCGCTGCCCGCACCGCAGGGGCAGAGCTTTGCGGTGGTGCCCGAAGACCCCAAGCTCGCCGGCAGCCTTGAGTTTGCCACCTACGCGCGCAGTGTCGCGGCCGAACTGCGCGAGATCGGCTATACCGAGGCGGCCTCGCCCGAGAGCGCCGATCTGCTGGTGCGTTTCGATTACCATGTCGATGGCGGGCGTGAGCGGGTGCGCACCGATTTTGCCGGTGTGGGCGCCTTTGGCCCGGCCTGGGGGCCGTGGGGCGGCTGGTATGGCAGGGGCTATTGGGGTTACGGCTTTTATGATCCCTATTTCGGCGGCCCCAATGTGCGCAGCTACACCATCTATACCAGCGGCATTGATCTGAAGATCGACCGGCGGGCGGATGGCCAGCGCCTGTTCGAAGGCAAGGCCGAAGCAGTCTCGCGCTCGAACCGCCTGCCGCGGCTGGTGCCCAATCTTGTCGATGCGCTGTTCACCGGCTTTCCCGGCAATTCGGGCGAGACCGTGCGCATCACCATCCGCGACGACGGTGAAAAAGCCGTGCGCCGCGTCGATTGATGGTGTAAGGCTTCAGGCCAAAGCAACCCTTGGACGGGAACGAGAAGGCGACGCCAGGGGATCGGCGCCGCCTTTTTCGTGTGGCCTTCAGCGATTGTCGTGCTGCGAACGCACCGCTGCCAGCCCCTCGCGGCTGATGCGATAGGGCTGCCCGTCATGGCTGCGGATCAACCGTCGTCGCCGCAACCGCTCGAAAACCGGAAGGCTGCAATCAACGAGGCGCAGACCATCGCGGTTGAAGCAATCGACCTCCACGATCTTGCCATGGGCATCGCGGCGATAACGGATCAATCCGCCCTGCGCGAGGACGTGCAGCACGCGCTGCTCGTGCATTGAGATGTTCACGGGAATGGTCCTTGAGGAAGGTGCCAGAGCGCTCGCCCGCGCGGCAAGCGGGGCGGCGGGGTGCTCTGCCGGTCACACGCTCAAGGCGCGCGCCGGCGAGTCAGCAGGCGACATTCTCGGACATCAATTCCCACAGGTTGCGCCAGCGGTGTAGGCGATGGCCCGGCCCGAGGCAAGCTCAGAGGCGTGCGTGCCCCCCGGTCGAGCCGAAGCCGCCCGCGCCGCGCGCGGTCGCGTCGAGTTCTTCGACCTCGTCCCACACCGCCTGCACCACCGGGGCCAGCACCAGCTGGGCGATGCGATCGCCCCGCGCGATCACGAAGGGATCGGGCCCGTGGTTGATGAGAATCACCTTCAATTCGCCGCGATAGTCCGAATCGATCGTGCCGGGGGTGTTGGGCACGGTGATGCCGTGCTTGAGCGCAAGGCCCGATCGCGGGCGCACCTGGATTTCGTAACCTTGCGGGATCGCCAGCGCGAGGCCCGTTGCCACCGCGTGGCGCGCACCCGGGGCAAGCGTCACATCCTCGGCGCTCACCACATCCATCCCGGCCGCACCCGGCGTGGCATAGGCCGGCAGGGGCAGGCCCTCCCCATGCGGCAGGCGCTTGACCTTGACCGGGATCGTCACTCGGCCGCCTCGGCGCGGAAGGCCGCGGCGATCCGTTCAACCAGCGCCATGGCGACCGCGCTCTTGGGCATGTCGTCAAGCGTCTCGACCCCTTCGGCGCTGATGATGTGGACGCGGTTGCGATCCCCGCCCATGACATCTCCCGAAACATCATTGGCGACGATCCAGTCGGCCACCTTGCGCTTGCGCTTGGCCTTGGCGTTCTCGATCACGTCCTCGGTCTCGGCGGCAAAGCCGATCACCAGCGCCGGGCGGTTGGGTGCAGAAGCGACATTGGTGAGAATGTCAGGGTTCTCGGCGAGCATCAGCGCCGGCGGGGCATCGCCGCGCTTCTTGATCTTCTCGGCGCGGTATTCCTTGGGCCGCCAGTCGGCGACCGCGGCCACCATCACCGCGACATCGGCAGGCAGCGCGCGCCGCACTGCCTCGGCCATGTCGCGCGCGCTTTCGACATCGATGCGCTCCACCCCGGCGGGGGTCTTGAGCGCCACCGGCCCTGCCACCAGCGTCACCCGCGCGCCGAGCGCTGCTGCCGCCGCCGCAATTGCGAAGCCCTGCTTGCCGCTCGAGCGGTTGGCGATGTAGCGCACCGGATCGATCGCTTCCCAAGTCGGCCCGGCGGTCACCAGCACGTGCCGCCCGGTGAGCGAGAGCGGCGCGCCCGACCGAGTGAAATCGGCCCCGGCGGTGACGTCGCCCAGCACCTCCTCGATTTGCTCGGGCACGGCCGGGATGAAGGTTTCGGGCGCTGCCTTGCGCGGATCGACGACATGGTTGATCGCCTCACGGTCGATCGGCGGGGCGGCGCTGGCCTTGCCCTTCTTGGCGAGCAGCGGCCCGCTGAAATCCGGGGCGAAGGGCGGCGATTCCTCAGGCGGTGGCGCGGTTTCTGCCTCAGGCTCGGGCGCGGGCAAGGCCTCGTATTCCGCCTCGATCTCGGCATGGCTGCGCTTCGGGGTCGAGCGCGGGATGAGCCGGGAGAGCAGCCCGCCCAGCCCCCCGGCGGGAAGCTCGGCAGCGCTGTCCTCCTCCTCCTCGGGTTCGAGCGCCTCACTGGCGAGCGGCACGGGCACGGCAAGGCCGAGCTGATCGGCAATCGCCCGCCAGATCGCCTCGGGCTCGGGCAGGCGGCCATAGCCGAACTCGCCGCAGGCCATCGGCCCCTGATCGGGGTGGAGCACGGTGACGCCCGCCGCCTGGAGCAGCGCCACGTTGCGCTGCGTGGCGGCGTGTTCCCACATGCGCACATTCATCGCCGGCACCGCCAGCACCGGCTTGTCGGTGGCAAGGATGAGCGTGGTGGCAAGATCATCGGCGATCCCCGCGGCCATCTTGGCGAGAAGATCGGCGGTGGCCGGGCACACGACCACCAGATCGGCCTCGCGCGAGAGCTGGATATGCCCCATCTCGGCCTCGTTCTTGAGGTCGAACAGGTTGGTATAGACCGGGTTTTCGCTGAGTGCGGCGAGCGCCAGCGGGGTTACGAATTGCTGCCCGCCGCGGGTGAGCACACAGGTCACCTCGGCCCCGCCCTTGCGGATCAGCCGCACCAGCTCGCAGGCCTTGTAGGCCGCGATGCCGCCGCCCACCACCAGGAGGATGCGCGGCCTGCCTGCCATTGCCTCTGCCTTACTCATCCGCTTGCGCCGCGCGGGCACTCCTTGCCAGTTTGCCGGTCTTGCTGGTCGATCAAGCCGCGATGATCGCACATTTTGGTTAAGCCTCGCTTGCCGCCGGTGCAAGCGCGGCCTTGCCGAGATCGGCAATCGCCCGAGGGGCAAGGGCAAGGCCAACAGCATAGGCAGGCAAGACCAGCTGCGTCCAATAGAAGGTGTCGGGCCGCGCCAGCAGCGCCACCGCAATAAGGAACCCGGCAAACCACAGGCTGGCAAGCAGCCCGAGCCGCCCTCCAAGCCCGGCCCAGCCCACCTGCGGCAGCACGAAAGCCGCTGCCCCGCCGAATACCAGCATTCCTTGCGCCGCGATCCGCTCGGCACGCGTTGTGCGCTCGGCCAGCCGTCGCTGCAGCGCCGCCATCGCAGCCGCCAGCAGCCCCCCTGCGAGCACCCGCATCGCCGGCAGGCCGAGCGTTGCTCCGGCCACGGCGAGAGTGGGTAGCCGCACGGCGACAAAGGGGCGGGTGGGATAGTCACGGGCGCGCTGCTCATCCATGGCAGCGGCATAATAGGGTTCTCCCGCTGCCACCCGCGCGCGGATACGCTCGTAGAGCGCCAGGTCTCCGCTGCCGAGCGCTTGCTCAGGCGCAGGCGCCGCGGGCGCATTGATAAGGGGACTCGCCTCGCCAGGTGCGCCAGAACCGATGCTGCGCGCAGCGCTGGCAGCAAGGCTGCGCCACAGCAGTCCCGCCAGCAGCAAGGCCAGCGCCAGGCGCGCAAGCCCGCGCGGCATGCGCGCAAGCGGCCGCTCCGTCGCCTCCCACCGCCCGAACAATACAGGAAGGCTGGCGGCCCTCATCCGATTCAGCCAAGCGCCAGCGCCGCCCATGCCGCGCCTGCGCCCAGACCCGCGGCGAGCAGATAGCCCAGCCAGCCGCTTCCCGTGCCCTGCGCGCCCAGCAGCGGGATCTCGGGCAGCGGCGGCGGCTCGGGCGCGCCGCCCTTGGGCGGGAACATCTCCTCGATGCGGCGAATGAGCCCGGGCAGGCGCAGCAGGGTTTCGGCATCCTGCTTCAGCCGATCGGCCAGCGCGGCTTCCGGCCCCAGCTCGTCGCGCAGCCAGCTGCGCACATAGGGCGCGGCGGTGTCCCACATGTTGATATCGGGATTGAGCTGGGTGGCGATGCCTTCGACCATCACCATGGTCTTTTGCAGCAGCAGCAGATGCGGCTGGGTCTGCATGTCGAAATCGCGGGTGATGGCAAACAGCCCGTCGAGCATCTGCCCGACCGAAAGCTCCTTGACCGGCTTGCCGCGCATCGGCTCGCCCACGGCGCGCAGTGCGGTGGCGAATTCACCGACCGAATGATAGCTCGGCACATATTGCGCCTCGAAATGGATCTCGGCGACGCGCTGGTAATCCCCGGTGGTCAGGCCATAAAGGATTTCGGCCAGCCACTGGCGCGCGCGCCGATCGATCCGGCCCATGATGCCAAAGTCGATCGCCACGATGGTGCCGTCGTCCTCGACGAACAGGTTGCCCTGGTGCATGTCGGCATGGAAGAACCCGGCGCTGATCGCCTGGGTGAGGAAGCTGATCACCAGCCGCTCGGCGATTGCGGGAAGATCATGCCCGCGCGCGCGCAATTCATCGATGCGGCTGATCTTGATCCCGTCGATCCATTCGATCGTCATCACCCGGCCATTGGTGCGATCCCAATCGACCGCGGGGATGCGATAGCCGGGCACGCCCGCCATCTGTTCGGCAAGCTCGCTGGCCGAGGCCGCCTCGCGCCTGAGGTCGAGCTCCGAATTGGTCCAGCGCTTGAAGTTGGCGATGGTCAGCCGCGGGCGCAGCCGCGCTGCCTCCCCTCCCATCGCCTCGAGCTGCGCGGCAGCCCATTCATAGGTGGCGATGTCGCGCGCAAACTTCTCGCGGATGCCGGGGCGCAGCACCTTGACCGCGACCTTGCGCCCATCGCTGGTGATCCCCTTGTGCACCTGCGCGATCGAGGCCGCGCCGACCGGCTCGGGCTCGATCTCGGCAAACAGGGCCTCGAGCGGCTGGCCGAAGCTCTGCTCGATCACCTTGCGGATTTCGGCAAAGGGCACGGGGGGAAGCGAATCCTGGAGCGAGAGGAGATTGCTCGCCGCTTCCTCGCCCACAAGGTCGGGGCGGGTGGCAAGGCTCTGCCCCAGCTTGATCGCCGCCGGGCCGATGGCGCGGAAGGCCCCGGCGTAATCGGGCTTGCCGCGCTTGCCGGTGAGCGTTGCCAGCCGCGCGAGGCGCACCAGCTGGCGCAGCGCGAGCGGGGCGTTGGGATCATTCTCGATCCCCACCAGCGCGCGGCGGCGCGCCAGCGTCACGCCCCAGCGCGCGAGGCGGGCAAGATGAACCGCAGCGCTCGTCACCAGATCAGATCTTCCACCCCGAATGGATCGCCACCAGCCCGCCGAGGATCGGCTCGATCCTGACGCTCGCAAAGCCCGCCTGCGCGATCATCGCGGCAAAGGCAGGCATGGGCGGGAAGCGGCGGATCGATTCGGCAAGGTAGCGATAGGATGCCGCATCGCCGGCGATCACCTGGCCCATGCGCGGCAGCACGTGCTCGGAATAAAGATCATAGGCTTGCCTCAGCCCGGCCCATTCGACGGTCGAGAACTCGAGGCAGAAGAACCGCCCGCCGGGCTTGAGCACCCGGTGCGCCTCGGCAAGCGCGCGGTCGATATGGGTGACATTCCTGATCCCGAAGGCGATGGTGTAGGCATCGAAACTGCCCGAGGCAAAGCTCGTTTCCTCGGCATTCTGCCGGGTGAAGACCAGCGTGCCTTCCTCCGGCCCCATGCCACGCGCGAGCGCGCGCTCGGCCCCGACATCGAGCATGTCCTGATTGATGTCGGCCACCGTCACATGCGCGCCGCGCGCGGCAAGGCGAAAGGCGATGTCGCCGGTGCCGCCGGCCATGTCGAGGATCTGCTCGCCCGGCTGAGGCTTGACCCGGCGCACGAACTTGTCCTTCCACAGCCGGTGCAGCCCGCCCGACATGGCATCGTTCATGATGTCATACTTGCGCGCCACGCTGGAAAACACCTCGCCCACCTTGCGGGTCTTTTCCTCAGGGGTGACCTCGCTGTAGCCGAAGGAGACGGTTTCTGGGGTGGTGTCGCTCATGCGGCGTTCCCTAGAGACAATTGCCCCTTTGGCAAAGGGTGATAGAGGGCGGGCCATGTGCGAAGTGTGCAATGCCTGAACTGCCCGAGGTCGAAACCACCGTGCGCGGCCTTGCCCGCTTCCTCGAGGGCGAGCGGATCGCGCGGGTTACCATCAACCGGCACGATCTGCGCCGTCCCTTCCCTGCCGATCTGGTGCAGGTGCTCACCGGCGCGCGGGTGATGGGCCTCGCGCGCCGCGCCAAATATGGCCTCGTCCATCTCGATCGCGCCGCCACCATGATCTTCCACCTCGGCATGAGCGGGCGCTGGCGGATCGATCCTGAGGCCCCCCATCCCCACGATCACCTGATCCTCGAGACCGCCAGCCATCGCTTTGCCCTGTGCGATCCGCGCCGATTCGGCTCGGTCGATCTGGTGGAGACGGGCGCGCTCGCGCAATGGCCGCAGTTCGTCGCGCTGGGGCCGGAACCTCTGGGGCCGGGTCTTACGCCAGCGCACCTCAAGGCGGCCTTCAAAGGCAAGAGCCAGGCGATCAAGCTCGCCCTGCTCGACCAGCGGATCGTTGCCGGGCTCGGCAATATCTATGTGTGCGAAGCGCTGTGGCGCGCGGGCATCCGCCCGACCAAGCCGGCCGGAAAGGTCACGGGCGCACAGATCGCGCGCCTGGTACCGGCCATTCAGGCGGTGCTTGAAGCGGCGATCCGCGATGGCGGCTCTACCTTGCGCGATTATGTCCGACCCGATGGCGAGCTTGGCTATTTTGCCAGCAGCTTTGATGCCTATGGCCGCGAGGGCGCGCCCTGCCGCCGCGATGACGGGGGCACCATCCGCCGGATCGTGCAGGGCGGGCGCAGCACCTGGCACTGCCCGGTGTGCCAGAAATGAGGGAATCATTGACGTTGCGCGCGCCTGCGACTATGTGCGCCGCTTTCCGGCGGGAGGCCGCGTGGCAACCCGCTGCCTTTCACTGAACGATCAAGCATTTCATCGGCCGTGCCCGGCCGCCCGAAGCAGACGCGAGACAGACACGAGACATGGCCAATACGCCGCAAGCCAAGAAGCGCATCCGCCGCAACGCGCGCCGCGCCGCGATCAACCATTCGCGCCTCAGCCGCATCCGCACCTTCATCAAGAAGGTCGAGGCGGCCTGCGAAGCGGGTGACAAGGAAGCGGCCGCCGCCGCGCTCAAGGCCGCCCAGCCCGAGATGGCGCGCGGCGTGGCGCGCGGGGTGCTGCACAAGAACACCGTGGCGCGCAAGCTCTCGCGCCTCACCCGTCGAGTCGCCACGCTCTGATCCGATTCGCCCCTGTCTGCCTGCCCCGGTTCCAGGGGTCAGCGCGCGGGCAGGTCGGCACGGCCAGACCGGCAAGGAGAACAGAGCCGCGCGCAACCCGCGCGGCTTTTGTCGTTTGCGACAAATGCGACCGGCACAATCCCCGCAAATGTCAGGATTCCCCGCGATTCGCGCGATCTTAACGGTGTTTATCCAGCTTTTTCAGTCGATTGAACGAAAGTCTGCGGGATAGAGCCGAGTCAACAGGAATATTTCACTTTTTTTAAAAGTCCGCGCTTGCGCTTCGGCCCTTTGCGTTCTTTACATGGGGTCTGCCCGGCGCCGGACAGTCCGGGCGCTTTAACAAACGAGCTGACAGGGGGGGTCCCCGGAAACTTGTTTTCCGGGGGTGGGAAAGGCTTTGCCTGTCGCAACGAGAGAGAACAACGGCGTGTTGAGCGGTCACGGCTCACGGCCACCGAGTGAATTGGGGAAGAGCTTGTGCACAGGATCGAAAAGGCAAGGACGAGCGGCCGCCAAGCCGATGAACACCTGATGGAAGATGCCGAAGCCGTTAACCTCGCCGCCGACTGGGCCGATATCAGCCAGGGGCTGCGCAAGGATCTGGGGCATCAGCTCCACAGCCAGTGGATCAAGCCGATCCAGCTCGGCACACTGAACCGCGAAACCGGTACGCTCGATCTCTACCTGCCGACCGAGTTTTCGGCCAATTGGGTGCGCGACCGCTTCCTCGACCGGCTGCAGCTGGCCTGGAAGATCGCCCGCAGCGAGGTGCGCCAGGTCAATGTCCTCGTCCACCCCGGTCGCCGCCAGATGCCCGACCTGCGCATCGATGACGGGCGCCGTCCCGCCAATGACGGGGCAAGCACGCTTGCCGTTGCCGCCGGCACGCTGAGCGATTCGGGCTTTACCTCCTCGGTCGGGCTCGATCCCTCGCTCACCTTCGCCGCCTTCGTCACCGGCGAGGCCAATATCCTCGCCTGCAATGCCGCCCAGCGCATGGCCGCGCTCGAGGCACCGCAGTTCTCGCCGCTCTATCTCAAGGCTGCCACCGGCCAGGGCAAGACCCACCTGCTCCACGCCATCGGCCATGGCTATCTGCAGGTGCACCCGCGCGCGCGGATCTTCTATTGTTCGGCCGAGCGCTTCATGGTCGAGTTCGTCCAGGCGCTGAAGACCAGCCAGACGCTCGAGTTCAAGGCGCGGCTGCGCTCCTTCGACCTGCTGCTGGTCGATGACATCCAGTTCATCATCGGCAAGGCGAGCGCGCAGGAGGAACTGCTCTACACCATCGATGCGCTGCTGGCCGAGGGCAAGCGGCTGGTGTTTGCCGCCGACCGCGCGCCCCAGGCGCTCGACGGGGTGGAGCCGCGCCTGCTCAGCCGGTTGTCGATGGGGCTGGTCGCCGATATCCAGCCCGCCGATATCGAGCTCAGGAAGAAGATCCTGCTCTCCAAGCTCACCCGCTTCGCGCCGATGGCGGTGCCCGAGGATGTGGTCGATTTCCTCGCCCGCACCATCACCCGCAACGTGCGCGAGCTGGTGGGCGGATTGAACAAGCTGATCGCCTATGCCCAGCTCACCGGGCAGGAGGTCTCGCTCCAGCTTGCCGAGGAACAGCTCACCGACATCTTGAGCGCCAACCGCCGCCGCATCACCATCGACGAGATCCAGCGCACCGTGTGCCAGTTCTACCGCATCGATCGGGCAGAAATGAGCAGCAAGCGCCGCGCCCGCGCGGTGGTGCGCCCGCGCCAGGTGGCGATGTATCTGTCCAAGGTGCTCACCCCGCGCTCCTATCCCGAGATCGGGCGCAAGTTCGGCGGGCGTGACCATTCGACCGTGATCCACGCGGTGCGGCTGATCGAGGATCTGCGCCAACGCGATGCCGACATGGACGGCGATGTGAGGAGCCTGCTGCGGCAGCTGGAAAGCTGATCGCCCCGCGGCCATCCCCAGCCTTTGCCCGGCGCTTTCGACAGGGCTTTCCACAAGCCTGTCGACAGCGCCCGCACAGGCTGTAAACAGCCTGTCCATGCCGCTTCAACGCCTTTCACCCGAACTTATAAACCTGCCCAGCGGATGGCTTGCTGCTGTGGTCAGAGGCGCAAAGTGCCGCTGCCCGCGCTGCGGCGAAGCGCCGTTGTTCCGCCAATGGCTCAAACCCGTGGATCGCTGCGGCCACTGCAAGCAGGACTGGTCGTTGCAGCAGGCCGATGATTTCCCTGCCTATATCGGCATCTTCGTGGTCGGCCACCTGCTCGCGCCGGTGGTGATTGCGATGATTTCGGGCGGGATTTCCCCATGGCTGACGCTGGCAATCATCCTGCCGGTAGCGGTCGTGCTGCTGCTTGCCATGCTCCAGCCCGTGAAGGGCGCGGTGATCGCGTTCCTGTGGTGGCATGGGATTGGCGCCTTCCGCGGGCAAGAGCGCCCTGGCGGCGAGAAGCGGCGATGACCCTTTCGCCGGCAAGGCTTGATCGCTTTGCCCGCCACATCGTGCTGCCCGAAGTGGGCGGCGCCGGGCAGGTGCGGCTGGCGCAGAGCAAGGTGGCGGTGATCGGCCTTGGCGGGATCGGCAGCCCGGCCCTGCAATATCTCGCCGCCAGCGGGATCGGGCGGCTGGCGCTGGTCGATGATGATGTGGTCGATGTCTCGAACCTCCAACGCCAGACAATCTTCACCACCCGTGATGTGGGCCATGGCAAGGCGGTCTCGGCGCGGCGCTGGCTTGCCAATTTCGACGATGCACTCAGCGTGGATGTCTCCGATGCGCGGATCACCGCCGACAATGCGCCCGCAATGATCGCTGGTGCTGATCTGGTGCTCGACGGCACCGACAATTTTGCGACGCGCCTTGCCGTCTCGGACGCCTGCGTGGCGGCCGGCATTCCGCTGATCTCGGCTGCCGTGGGCCGGTTCCAGGGGCAGGTTGGCGCCTTTGCCGGGCACCTGCCGGGCGCGGCTTGCTATCGCTGCTTCGTCGGCGATGCCTTCGATGCCGAGGACTGCGACACCTGCGCCGATGACGGGATGCTGGGCGCCATGGCTGGTTGGACCGGCACCTTTGCGGCGCTGCAGGCGATCAAGGTGCTGCTCGAGGGCGTGAGCACCTTGGGCGCGCCCGGCTGGGGCCAGCTCCACATCCTCGATGGCCTTGGCCCGGCGATGCGCACGATCCGCATCGCCAAGGACCCGGCGTGCCGGGCGTGCAGCTCAGCCGCCTAGCACCTCCTCCACCCATTCCGGCACCAGCCGGCTCGCGGCCCCGAGGCGGGTTTCGTGAAACAGGTGCGAGCCTTCCGAAGGCTCGAGATTGAGTTCAAGGCAGCGCGCGCCTGCGTCCCGCGCCTCGGCCACGAAGCCCGCGGCCGGATAAACCGCGCCCGATGTGCCGATGCTGACGAACAGATCGCACGCCGCGAGCGCCTGGTAAATCCGCCCCATCTGATAGGGCATCTCGCCAAACCACACCACATCGGGCCTCAAGGCGCGGGCCTGGCATACAGGGCAGGGAGGGCGGTCGATCATCGCCTGTTCCCAGCGGCTGCGCATCCCGCAGGCCTGGCACAGCGCGCTCTTGAGTTCGCCATGCATGTGCAGCACGCGGGCTGACCCGCCGCGTTCATGGAGGTCATCGACATTCTGCGTCACCAGCAGCAGATCGCCGGCAAATTCGCGCTCGAGCCGGGCGAGCGCCAGATGCGCCGCGTTGGGCGCGACACGGGCGAGCGCGGCACGGCGCATGTCGTAGAAATTGAGCACCAAATCGGGGTTGCGGGCAAAGCCTTCGGGAGTGGCGACATCTTCCACCCGGTGCTGTTCCCAAAGCCCGCCGGCGGCGCGGAAGGTGTCGATCCCGCTTTCCGCGGAAATCCCGGCGCCGGTGAGGATGACGATGCGCGCAATCTCTGCCATGAGGCACTCAAAGCACGAGGCAGGAAAACAAGGCAATGGCACAGCTCAAGTTCGGGGTGATCGGGCACAAGGGCCGGATGGGCCGCGCGCTCGAGGCGGCGATCAGCGAGGCAGGGCACGAGCTTGGCTTCGGAGTGGATGCCGGCGGCAGCATCGCGCCCTTTGCTGCGCAGTGTGATGTGCTGGTGGATTTCTCCGCGCCCGATGCGCTTGGCGCGAACCTCGAAGCGGCAAGGCAGGCGGGCAAGCCGATCGTGATCGGCACCACCGGGCTGGAGGAGCCGCATTTCGTCATGCTGGCCGAGGCCGCGCGCGCGGTGCCGGTGCTGCAATCGGGTAATTTTTCACTGGGCGTGACGCTGCTCGCGCATCTGGTGCACGAGGCGGCCGCGCGGCTCGGGCCGGAGTGGGACATCGAGGTGCTGGAAATGCACCACCGCATGAAGGTTGATGCCCCATCGGGCACGGCCAAGCTGCTCGGCGAGGCAGCCGCCAAGGGGCGCGGAATCGCGCTTGCCGACAACATGGAAAGCGGCCGCCACGGCCTGACTGGCGCGCGCCGCGAAGGCGCGATCGGCTTTGCCACGCTGCGCGGCGGCACGGTGGCGGGCGAACATGCGGTGATCTTTGCCGGGCCGGAAGAACGCCTTACCCTTGCCCATTCGGCCGAAAACCGGATGATCTTCGCCCGCGGCGCGGTGAAGGCGGCGGCCTGGATCATCGGCAAGCCAGCGGGGCGCTATACCATGCACGACGTGCTGGGGCTGTGACCGACGGCCCGGACTGGGTGGGGGTGCTGTTCGCCTCCGCCTTCATGGCGGCGGTGATCCTGCCGTTCTTCTGGCGCGAAATCCGCGATGCTTACCGGTGGTGGAAAGCACGCCCGCAGCGCGCAGCGCATGTCCGGAAGTGGCGCGAGGACTTTGCTGCCGCCAACCCTGAAGGCCCACCGATCACGCCCGAGGAACACGCCGCCTTTCGTGCCTGGCTCAAGGATCAGGCGCGCGCGGCGGCGCGGTTGACGCCGCAGCCCGGCTCGGCCGAACCGGACGGCTGCCGCCTCGGCGGACCGGTATGGCTGGCCCAAGGGCAGGAATGGCCGCTCTCGCCGCGGGGCCAGCCGATGCTGTTCCTCGCTCAGATCGACTTTGCCACAATGCCCCCGCTCCCCGGCTTTCAGTGCGAGGGCGTGGTGCAGTCGTTTCTGCCGACTGATGATGACCTGTTCGGGATGCACCCCGATGATCCAGGGCTTGGCGTGGGCGCGATCACGGTTCTGGCGCGCGCAAACGGCGCAGGGGCGGTGCGGCATGAGAACCTCCCCGATTTCGACTGGGCGAGGCAATCCTCGCCCTTCCGCCGTGACGCGGATCGCCTTGATGGTGTGGTGCTCACCCCCACCCCCTTCACCGCCCAGATCGACAGCAACCAGTGGCAGGCCGAGGCGCGGCTCGAAGGCCATCTGCGCCGTGAAGGTGCAGAAAGGTGGGAAGATGCGCTCGAGGCCGGTTTCTCCCCGGATCGGCACGCCCATCACGTGGGCGGCTATCCCGTCTTCTCGCAATATGATTTCCGCGCGCCCGGCAAGCATGACGATTTCGATACCTGTCTGCTCCACCTCACCTCGGACGATCACGTGCAATGGAGCGATGTGGGCGATGTCAACATCATGATCCGCTCCGCCGATCTTGCCCGCGGTGACTTTTCACGCGTGATTTTGTGGTGGGATTGCTCGTAAGACAGGGGCGATGAACAAGGCCCAGATCTTCGAGTTCTTCCGCCGCCTCGCCGAGGACGATCCTGCGCCGCGAACCGAGCTGGAATATGGCAATGCCTATCAGTTGCTGGTGGCTGTGGTGCTTTCCGCGCAGGCGACCGATGTGGGCGTCAACAAGGCCACCCGCGCCCTGTTTGCCAAGGTCAAGACGCCGCAGGAGATGCTCGATCTGGGCGAAGAAGGCCTCAAGGAGCACATCAAGACCATCGGCCTGTTCAATTCCAAGGCCAAAAACGTGATCGCGCTTTCGCAGATCCTCGTCGATGAACACGGCGGCAAGGTGCCGGACAATCGCGAGGCGCTGGTCAGGCTCCCCGGCGTGGGGCGCAAGACCGCCAACGTGGTGCTCAATTGCTGGTTCGGGCAGGAGACCTTCGCGGTCGACACCCACATCTTTAGGGTCGGCAACCGCACCGGCCTTGCCAAGGGCAAGACCCCCGAGGCGGTCGAGGCGAAGCTCGAGAAGCGCGTGCCCCAGCCCTTTCGCCTGCACGCGCATCACTGGCTGATCCTGCACGGGCGCTATGTCTGCAAGGCGCGCAGCCCCGAATGCTGGCGCTGCAAGGTGGCTGACCTGTGCCGCTTCAAGGCCAAGGTGAACGAGCCGCCTGCCGGGCGCCGCGCAGGTGCTGCAACGAACGCAGATTAAGCTGCGGTTCAACCATCAGGGCGTTAAGTTTGACCGCCATAATCGGAGATGCATCATGCTCCTGCGCACGCCTGCTGTTCTCGCCCTGCCGCTTCTTGTCGCCGCCTGCGCCCCCGCGGAAGGCCCGGGTGCGACCGATCCGACCGCCGTCGTCCCCGCAGTCAAGGTGCTGGGGCCAGGGCAGAGCTGCATCTTTCGCGATCAGGTGCGCCAGACCATCGTGCGCTCGTCCCAGGTGATCGATTTTGAAATGAACAGCGGCAAGGTGTTCCGCAACACCCTTGCCAGCCCCTGCCCCGGGCTGAACTTTGATCGGGCGATCACCTACGAAACCTCGATCAATCAGCTGTGCCGCCCGGAAATCATCTATTCGCTCCAGCGGATCGGCAACACCTTGCAACGCGGCGCGGGTTGCAGCCTCGGCGATTTCGTGCCGGTTGAATATGTGAAGAAGGCTAAGGCGAAGTAGCAGGCCCGATCACACGTCGTCGGCGCTCGCCAGCTCGGCCTTGTCGAGCTCACCCGTCATGCTCGCCACCGTCACCGCCACTGCGGCATCGCCGGTGATGTTGGTGGTGGTGCGCATCATGTCCATGATGCGATCAACCCCGGCAACAAAGGCAATTGTCTCCAGCGGCACGTTGACCGCGCTGAACACCAGCGCCATCATGATGAGGCCTGCACCGGGAATGCCAGCCGCCCCCACCGCCCCTAGCGTGCCGAGCAGCGCGATCATGCCATAATCGCCCCAGGATAGGCTGACGCCGAACACCTGCGCGCCGAACAGCGTGGCAAGGCCCAGATACATCGCCGTGCCGTTCATGTTGATGGTGGCGCCAAGGCTGATGATGAAGCTGGCGACCGAATTGGAAACGCCAAGATTGCGCTCGGCACAGCGCAGGGTGACAGGCAGAGTGGCGTTGGAACTGGCGGTGGAATAGCTCACCGCCATGGCATCCACCATGCCGCGGAAGAAACCGATCACCGGCACCCGGGCGATGAGTTTCAGCATCCCGCCATAGATCGCGGCGATGATGATGAGGCAGCCAAGGTAATTGAGGAAAACCAGCTTGCCCAGCGCCGCGAGCGCATCGAGCCCGAGCGTGCCCGCCACCCAGGCCATCAGCGCAAAGACGCCGAAGGGGGTCAATTCCATCACCACCGCGGTGACCTTCTGCATCACCACGCTGCCGCTTTCGAACACGCCGAGCACGGGCGCGCCTTCCTCGCGCGCCATCAGGATCCCCACCCCGATCAGCAGCGAAAAGACGATCAGCGGCAGCACGTTGACATCGGCCATCACCTTGACCGGGCTTTGCGGGATCATGCCGAGCACCATCTCGCGCCAGGTCAGCGGGCTGGCCTCGGGCGGGGTGCCGAGCGTGATCGCTGCGGTATCCACGCCCTCGCCCGGAGTCAGCCAGGTGCCAAGGCCCAGCCCCAGCCACACCGCGAGCTGGCCGGTCACCACGAACAGCAGCATCGCCCGCCAGCCGACCGAGCCGAGCTTGCGCAGATCGCCGATGCTGGCAACGCCTGCCACCAGGCTGAAGAAGATCAGTGGCACCACCAGCATCTTGATGAAGGCGACAAAGACATCGCCGATGATCTTGATGCTCTCGGCCCCCGGCCCCCACAGCCAGCCGGTGAGAATGCCGAGCACCAGCGCGCCGATCACGCGCTGCCACAGGGGGATGGCAAACCAGGTCTTCAACGGCCTATCCTTCTTCAAGCGCCAGGGCATCGCGGGCGATGCGGGCATAGATGCGGGCGAGCACGGCAAGATCGGGGATCGCCACCGCCTCGTCACGCTTGTGCATGGTGGCATTGGTGAGACCGAATTCGATCACCGGGCACAGCGCGCGCAGGAAGCGCGCATCCGAAGTGCCGCCGCTGGTGGAAAGTTCGGGCGTGGTCCCGGTCTCGGCCTCGATCGCCTCGCTTACGAGGCGCGAAAAGGCGCCGGGCGCGGTGAGGAAGGGCTCGCCCGAGATCACCGCCCGCGCCGTGCCGCCGTGCCTTGCGGCGATCGCGGCGACCCTTTCGGACAGGCTCTTGCCGCTGTGCAGATCGTTGAAGCGGATCGAGATGCGCGCCTCGCCCCTTGCCGGGATCACGTTGTGCGCGCGGTTGCCGACATTGATGTCGGTAATCTCGAGATTGGAAGGCTGGAACCATTCGGTGCCGCTATCGAGCACCAGCGCATCAAGCTCGGCCAGCATCGCCACCAGTCTGGGCAGCGGATTGTCGGCAAGGTGCGGATAGGCGACGTGGCCCTGCGTGCCTTCGACCGTGAGGAAGATGTTGACCGAGCCGCGCCGCCCGATCTTGACCATGTCACCGAGGCGGTGGACGCTGGTTGGCTCGCCCACCAGGCACAGATCGGGCCTTATCCCTTGGGCCGCGAGGTGATCGATCAGCGCGCGGGTGCCGTGGAGCGCCGGGCCTTCTTCATCGCCGGTGATGAGAAAGCTGATGGTGCCGGCCGCTTGCGGCACCTCGGCCACAGCGGCGACCATCGCCGCGATCGCGCCCTTCATGTCCACCGCCCCGCGCCCGTGGAGCAGCTCGCCGCGCACTTGCGGCGCGAAGGGATCGCTCGCCCAGCCCTCGCCCGGGGGCACCACATCGAGGTGGCCGGCAAAGGCAAAGTGCCGGCTTCCCGGCGGGCCGGGGCGGATGGCAAAGAGGTTCTCGACCGGAGCCTCGTCCGAGCCCTGCGGCCCCGCGCCGCGGGTGAAGCGGTGGACGGCAAAGCCGAGCGGGGCGAGCATCGCCTCGAGCACGTCGAAGACGATGCCGCTTGCCGGCGTCACCGAAGGCGCGGCGATCAGGCGCTTGGCAAGGTCGAGAACATCGCTCATGCGCGATCGCCTAGCAGGAGTTGCCGACAATGCCCAAGCTCGATCTTGCCGCCATCCCCCAGACCAACGCCACGGGCTATCCGCAGCCCTTCGATGCGCTGGTGGAAGGGCGCTGGTATCGCCGCCTTGCCCCTGTGGCGGGGTTGACGCTGATGGGGGCGAGCCACGTGACCCTCGCGCCGGGTGGCTATTCCTCCCAGCGCCACTGGCATCGCGGGCAGGACGAGCTGGTGGTGATGCTTGCCGGCGAGGCGGTGCTGATCGACGATCACGGCGAAACCCCGGTGGCTGCGGGCGATGTGCTGGCCTTCCCGGCGGGCGAGGCGAATGGTCACCATCTCCACAACCGTTCCGAAGCTCCTTGCGTCTTCGTGGCCATCAGCGCCGGGGACAAGGCCACAGACAGCGGGGAATATCCCGATATCGACCTGGTGTTCGATGCCCAGGGCTATGCGAGGAAGGACGGGACCCGCTACGACGCGCAGCGCGCCCCCTAGCCTCCGGGGCGGCGCGGGGCATCGGGCACCAGCGGGCCGGGGGCAAAGGCGCTGGTGAGCATCTCGGCGATCCTGAGGCCCGCCTGCACCACCCGGCGCCGCGCAATCGGCACCGCACGCACGATATCCTCCTGGCTGAGCGCGGTCTCCAGCGGAAGCGGGGCGGCGCAAACATCCTCGCTGTCGAAGGCGGTGGGATAGACGAAGCTGCGGGCGATCTGCCAGCTTTCCCGCCCCCACTCATCGGGGGTGCCACCGGCAAGCTCGGCGCGCTCGGCAGGGGTGTAGCGCCGCACCACCGGATCGGTGGGATCGCTGATCGCCCGCTCGGCGAGCGGCCCGTCCCAGATCGCATGAAGGTTGTATCCGGGGCGGATGCCGTAATCGGCCTTGCGGTCATTGCCGCCGCGGTCCTCGTGATCGCCCGAATGGAGCGGCATGTGCACATCGCCGATGAAGTGCACGAGGAAGGCGAGCGCCTCGAGCCGGATCACCGGGGAAAGCCGCTCATCGGCCAGCAGGCGATGCGCGCGGGCGATCTGCGCGGTGACGCAATTGCCCCCGGCGCAATTGGCGCGCGGATCGAAGGCCGCACAGATCGGCGCGGTGCGATAGTGCCAGGCCGCGGTAAAGCCCCAGCGCCAGCCCTCGCCCCGCACGCAATCGGGCCACACCGCCGCATCGGCGAGCGTGGCGAGCGGGCAATCGGGCGTGCCGAGGCTGCGGGCATGGCGCAGCAGCGCGCGCACCTCGGCCCGCACCCGGGGCGAGACATTGGCCTCGGCGATCGCCGCCGTCTGGCGATGGGCATAAAATCCCCAGGCGCTGGCCGGGGCAGGAAGCAGCGCCAGCAGCGTGGCAAGGCCCCCAAGCAGCGTGCGCATGGGCCTGCTCAGCCCGCCAGTTCGTATTGTTCGATCACCCATTCCTCTTCCTCGGCAGCGCGGTTCCAGTGCTGCATCCATTCGTGTTCCCAGATCGCCTCCATATAGGCCTGGGCAAAGCCGGGCACGGCGATGCCATAGGTGACAAACCGCGTCACCACCGGGGCATAGAAGATATCCGCCGCCCCAAAGGTTCCGAACAGGTAAGGCCCGCCGCTGCCATGGCGCGCGCGCGCCTCGGCCCACAGCGTGAGGATGCGCACGATATCCTGCCGGGTCTGATCGGAAAGGCCGGGCAGGGCGATGCGGCGACGGATATTCATTGGCAATTCGCGGCGCAGCGCCTGATAGCCCGAATGCATCTCGGCCACCATCGCGCGGGCCATGCCGCGGGCGGCCTCCGCGCGCGGCCAGAAGCGTTCGCGCCCGACCTTGTCGGCAAGATATTCGAGGATCGCCAGGCTGTCCCACACCACGGTCTCGCCATCCCACAGGATCGGCACCTTGCCGCTCGACGGCTGGACCTCGCCCATGTCCTGCTTGATGCGGTCCCACTCCTCGCCCATGATCGGCACGGTGAGTTCCTCGAACGAGAGGCCCGATTGCTTGGCCGCAAGCCAGCCGCGCAGCGACCAGCTCGAATAGTTCTTGTTGCCGATGATCAGTTTCATGGGGCCGCCTGCTCCACCTTGCCGGGCCGGTTTTGCGCTCCCCTAGCTGTTC
Organism: Erythrobacter cryptus DSM 12079; assembly: GCF_000422985.1. Taxonomy (GTDB): domain Bacteria; phylum Pseudomonadota; class Alphaproteobacteria; order Sphingomonadales; family Sphingomonadaceae; genus Erythrobacter; species Erythrobacter cryptus. Next base: position 71,829 of record NZ_AUHC01000013.1, on the reverse strand, counting down.
ATCCCGGCAGTGTCGATGCTGAACGGCAAGGGCAGCGCCGGGCGGTTCGCGCTGACCCTCTCTTGCCGAGGCGCACAGGCCGGAAACGCGGCGAGCCAGCCGCGGGGAGGGGCGCAAAAGGGCTTTGTCGCGCGGGGCCGCGCGGGTTATGGGCCGGCCATGTCGCTGCCGCCCTTTCACCTCGCCTTTCCCGTCGATGATCTCGAAGCTGCGCGCGCCTTTTACGGCGGGGTGATGGGCTGCGCCGAGGGGCGCTCGTCGGCCGAGTGGGTCGATTTCGATTTCCACGGCCACCAGATCGTGGCCCATCTCGCGCCGGGAAAGGCCGGTGACAGGGCGAGCAACCATGTCGATGGCCACGGCGTGCCGGTGCCTCATTTCGGCCTGGTGCTGTCGATGGAGGCGTGGGAAGCGCTGGCCGCGCGGCTCAAGGCGGCAGGGGTGGCCTTCGTGATCGAGCCGACCATCCGCTTCAAGGGGGAGGTGGGCGAACAGGCCACCATGTTCCTGCGCGATCCTTCGGGCAATGCGCTGGAATTCAAGGCCTTTGCCGATCCAGCACAGCTCTTTGCCCGTTGATTGCAGGGCGCCCGGCGCGATGCCGTGCGATGGCCTCTTGCGCGCCAGTCTAACGGTAGGCTCCCGTTAAAGCTGAAAGTCTGTAGCTGCGCTTTCCATTTGAACGCAGCGGCCATGGCTACGGCGCTTTGACCTGAGGCGCCCAATCCTCGCCCAGCGCGTCGGCCACCACTGCCGCGCGCAAGCGGGCAATGCCCATGCCCTTCTCGCTGCTGGTCAGGTGAAGCTCGGGATGGGCAGCGACATGGCGGCGCAGTTCGGCGGCGGTGCGCTCGGCCACAGCGGCAAGGGCGCTCGCAGAAATCTTGTCGGTCTTGGTCAGCACCACGCGATAGCCGACCGCCGCCTCGTCGAGCATCTTCATCATCGCCCGGTCGGAATCCTTGAGGCCATGGCGGCTGTCGACCAGAAGCAGCGTGCGCGCCAGCACCGGGCGTCCGCGCAGGTAGTCGCGCACCAGCGTCTTCCACTGTTCGACCAGCTTGACCGGGGCCTTGGCAAAGCCATAGCCCGGCATGTCCACCAGCCGGAACAGCGGCTGCGCGCCTTCGGCCTCGGCGCGGCCGACATCGAAGAAGTTGAGTTCCTGCGTGCGCCCCGGTGTGACCGAGGCGCGCGCGATCGCCTTCCGCCCGGTGAGCGCGTTGAGCAGCGAGGACTTGCCCACGTTCGAGCGCCCGCAAAAGGCGATCTCGGGGACATTGGGATCGGGCAGGAACGCCAGCTTCGGCGCCGAGCGCAGGAAGGCGACCGGACCGGAAAACAGCCGGGAAGCCGCCTCCTCGCGGGCCTTGCGGGCGGCCTCGTCCGCCTCGGCTTGCCCTGTCACCGTCAGCGTCCGGCCTTGCCCCCGCCCTTGGCCGCCGCTGCGGCATTGGCGGCCTTGAGCTGCGGGTGGCGCGAATAGAGGTAGCTCTGCTGCGCCAGGGTGAGAATGTTCGAAGTCACCCAGTAAAGCAACAGGCCCGCGGCAAAGGGCGCCATCACGAACATCAGCACCCAGGGCATGATCGCGAACATCTGCTGCTGCACCGGATCGACCGCCGCCGGATTGAGCTTGAAGGTCAGCCACATGGTGATGCCCAACAGCAGTGCCAGCGGACCGATGGCAAGGAAGCCCGGCACATCATAGGGCAAGAGGCCAAAGAGGTTGAGGATATGCGCCGGATCGGGGGCGGAAAGATCGCGAATCCAGCCGAAGAAGGGCTGGTGGCGCATCTCGATCGCCAGCACCAGCACCTTGTAGAGCGCGAAGAACACCGGGATCTGGATCAGCATCGGCAGGCAGCCCGAAAGCGGATTGACCCCTTCGTCCTTGTAGAGCTTCATCATCTCCTGCTGGAGCCGCGGCTTGTCATCCTTGAAGCGCTCCTGCAGCTCCTGCATCCGCGGCTGGATCGCCTTCATCGCCGCCATCGAGGCAAAGCCCTTCTGCGCGATCGGGAACACGGCCGCGCGGATAATCACGGTGAGCAGGATGATCGCCACGCCGAAATTGCCAACCAGGCTGTTGAGCGAGAGCAGCAGCCACAGGATCGGCTTTTCCAGGATCTCGAACCAGCCCCAGCTGATCGCCTTGCCGAAATAGGTGATGCCTGAATCCTCGTAGCGGTCGAGCGTGGCGCTCTCCTTGGCCCCGGCATAGAGGCGGGTCTGGGTTTCGCTGGTGCCCCCGGGGGGCAAGGTGACGGCATTATAGAGCAGATCGGCGCGGAACAGATCGCCGCCAAGCGCGCGGAAGCCCGCCTCGGCCACCTTGGGTGCGGTGCGCCCGCCGCCGGGCACGAGGGCCACTAGCCAATATTGATCGACAAAGCCCAGCCAGGCCGGATCGCCCGCCGGCCGCTCGGCCCCGATCTCGGCAAGTTCGGCATAGGAATGGGGATCCCACAGCGTGCCCCCGAACACCCCGACGGGGCCGGAATGGGTGACGAACTGGTCGATCGAGGCATTGGCGCTGGTGCGCTTGATGAGCGCAAAGGGCTGGATGATCGCCGCTGCCGCGCCGCCGTTGCCGGCGGACTGGGTGGCGGTGATCATGTAATCCTTGTCCACCGCAAGGCGCACCCGATAGGTGATCCCGGCCGCATCGGTGCGGGTCAGCGTCACCGGGGTTTCCGGCGTAAGCCGCGTGCCATCGGCCTGCCACAAGGCGTTGGCGGGTTGCCGCACCCCGCCGGTGATGAAACCGAACTCGGCAAAATATTGCCCCGGCGTGCCCTCGGGCGCGAGCAGGCGCACCGGGCCCGAATCCTTCTTCACCGTCTCGCGATAGTCCTTGAGCACGATGTCATCGATCCGCGCGCCGACGAGGTTGATCGAACCGGCAATCCGCGGGGTGTCGATGGCAATGCGGTTGGGGCTGGCGAGCGCCGCCTTGAGATCGACCTTGCGCTGGCCCTGTGCCTCGTTGCCCAGATCGCCGCTTGGTGCCGTGGCTGCGGCCGCGCCTGCGGGCTTGGCGGCGGGGCTGGCGGGCGCCTCGGCCGGGGCGGTCACCGCCGCTTCGGGGTAGAAATAGCGCATCGCCGCATCCCAGCCGAGGATGAGCAGGCCCGAGAGCACGACAGCGAGCAGGAGATTGCGGTTGTCCAAGCGAAGACCCTGATGAAGATGCGTGGCAGGATGGGTGGCGGTGTTGTATGGCGATAAGGCGGCTTGTGTTCCAGCCCTAGGGCACCGGATCGTGCCCGTGCCCGCCCCAGGGGTGGCAGCGCATTAGCCGCTTCAGCGCCATCCATCCACCCCTCAAGGCGCCGTGGCGGGTGATCGCCTCGATCGCATATTGGCTGCACGAGGGCGTATAGCGGCACGAGGGCGGCAGGAGCCGGGAGGGGCCAAGCTGCCAGGCCCGGGCAATAAGGATCAGGAGCTGCTTCATCGCCGCGGCTCGTGGCGGCGCTGCCCACGCCGATCGCTGCCTCCGGCGCGCGCGCGCGTCAGCGCATCGGCCAGTTCGCGCGCCATCAGGTGGAAATCGCGCTCGATCCCGCCCGCGCGGCCGATCAGCACGTGATCGTGATCGGGCAGACCCAGGCTCGGCAGCGCGGCGCGCAGCAATTCGCGAAAGCGCCGTTTCATCCGGTTGCGCACCACGGCCTTGCCGATCTTGCGGGTGACAGTGATGCCATAGCGGATGCCCTTGCCGCCATTGGGCCGGGTGAGCAGCACGAAACCGGGCTTGGCCTGGCGCGCGCCGCTGTTGGCGCTGAGGAAGTCGGCACGCTTGGTGAGAACCGCGATCACCGGATCGGCTTGAGCAGCGGGGGCACGGGAGCTATTCGCAGCAAGACAGCCTGCGCGATCCCGCGTGAAGGAACCGCACCCGCCGGGGCGGGTGCGCGATGGTTCACGCGCAGAGGCGCTTGCGACCGCGGGCGCGGCGGGCACGCAGGACCTTGCGACCGCCCGGGGTGGCCTTGCGCGCAAAGAAGCCGTGGCGCCGGGCGCGCACGAGATTGCTGGGTTGGAACGTCCGCTTCATGTGATCCTCGAAACTGGCACCGGGCGATCAGGGCAAATCCCGCACACCCTTTGTAGCCGCCAGGGGCGACCCGAAACTGAAGGCGCGCCTTTATGGGAAAGCCGCCTCCGAGTCAAGCAGGGCGCGCGAGGCATAGGCAAGCCGCGGCGCCGGTGCGGCGGCGGCGAGCGCCTGCCACGGGCGCTGCAGGCCCGCGGTCAGAGCCGCGCCCGATCGGGCCAGCACCGTGCGCAGCGGCGCGGCGAGCACCGGGGCGAGATCGCGCGCCGCCGGAGCGGAGTGAGCCGGGGCGCGCGGCGCAATCCAGCGCGCCATTTCCGCCGCATCGAGCCAGCGCGCCGCGGCGTGGGGCACCGAATTGGTCATGGCATAGAAGGCGCGGGCCTCGGCCTCGCTCATGCCCATCTCGGTGTAGTAATCGAGATAGAGGCGGTTCTCCGGAGCATCGGGGGCGAAGTCCGCCGGCTCGCGCCCGCGCTCGTCGCGCCAGGAATGCACCGCAAACAGCGCCCCGGGCGCGATCGTGCGGCGGGTGCCGGCGAGGAACAGCTCGACCGCGCCGGAGCGCGCCGATCCCCCGGCGGGCACGTGGGTGGCCAGCCCCGCGGCGCGGATCGCCCGGCCCAGCGCGAGATTGGCAAGATCGTTGGTGGTGCCGGGCGCATCGATGAACTCGAGCACTTGAAGCCCCGGATAGGCGGCCAGCATCGCGCGGAAGGCGGCCGGGCTGGCGCCATCGGTGCTGCCCACCAGCGCCGCGCGCCGCGCATCGAGCACGCGGAAGGGGCCGAATTGCGGCCCCGAGGCAAGGTCGGCAGGCGCACGCGGGATGAAGCGCGCCGGGGCAAGCTCACTTATCACTGTCTCGGTGATGGCAACGCCGCCTTCGCGCCGGACGCTGCGGGCAACCTCCTGATCCTGCGCTGCCGGGGCTGTGCCAACGCGGAAAGGCAGGCCATCGCTCGCGCTCTCGGCGACGCGCACCCAGGACTGGCTCGCCGGGTCCCATTCCTCGACCCAGCGCGCGCTCGCCAGCACTCGCGCCCCCGGCTGCACCAGCGCCAGCGGGGACGCATCGGCCTGCGCCTGTGCCGCTGCAGCGGGAAGCCACAGGGCAAGCAGGGCAAGAGCAAGGGCAAGCATGCGCGGCATGGCCCCGGTTCTCGCCCGACCGGGCCTGCCAATTTGCCAAGATTTATGCTTACGCAAACCCTTCGCGTCGCTGCGCAGGGGTGCGGCAGGATCACCTTAAGCCGATGCCTTGCGGACCTTGTCACAGGCGCTCGACAGGACGCGCAAAAGCCTGCACATTCAGGCCTCTGGGTGGCAGAGGGGCGGGCGCATGGTGGCGCTGACACGAACGGTGGCCTATCTCGGGCTCGAGGCCCGCGCGGTCGAGGTGCAGTGCCAGGTTGGCCCCGGCCTGCCGCGCTTTGCGATTGTCGGCCTGCCCGACAAGGCGGTGAGCGAAAGCCGCGAGCGGGTGCAGGCGGCGCTTGCCTCGATGGGCCTGGCGCTGCCGCCCAAGCGCATCACCATCAACCTTTCCCCGGCCGACCTGCCCAAGGATGGATCGCATTACGATCTGCCGATCGCGCTGGCGCTGCTGGCGGCGATGGGGGTGACCGATGCCGAGCAGCTGATGGACTGGGTCGCCGTAGGCGAATTGGCGCTCGACGGGCGGATCGTCGCCTGCCCCGGGGTGCTGCTCGCCGCGCTCCACGCCAGCGCGCTCGGCACCGGGCTGATCTGCCCGGCAGCGCAAGGCCCCGAGGCGCGCTGGGCGGGCGGGTTGCCGGTGCTCGCCCCCGGCGATCTTGTCAGCCTGCTCGCCCATCTCAAGGGCACGCTGGTGCTCCCCGAGCCTGCGCGTGGGGGAGTGGCCGAGGCCACCGCCGGTACGGACCTTAGGCACGTGAAGGGTCAGGAAAACGCCAAGCGCGCGCTCGAGATCGCCGCGGCGGGCGGGCACAATCTCCTGATGGTCGGCCCGCCAGGATCGGGCAAGAGCCTGCTTGCCTCGTGCCTGCCGGGCATTCTCCCGCCGCTCAGCCCGGATGAGGCGCTCGAGGTGTCGATGGTGCAATCGGTGGCCGGCGCGCTCGAGGCCGGGCGGATCAGCCGCGCCCGCCCCTTCCGCGCGCCGCACCATTCGGCGAGCATGGCCGCGCTCACCGGCGGCGGGCTCAAGGTGCGCCCGGGCGAGGTGAGCCTGGCGCATCTGGGTGTACTGTTCCTCGATGAATTGCCCGAGTTCCAGCGCGCGGTGCTCGATTCGCTGCGCCAGCCGCTCGAGACCGGCACGGTCGATGTCGCCCGCGCCAATGCCCATGTCAGCTTTCCGGCGCGCTTCCAGCTGGTGGCGGCAATGAACCCGTGCCGCTGCGGCCATGCCGGCGATCCGGCGCGCAACTGCCACAAGTATCCGCGCTGCGTGGGCGAATATCAGGCGCGCCTGTCCGGCCCTCTGCTCGATCGCATCGATCTGCACGTCCATGTCGGCGCGGTGAGCGCGCGCGATCTCGCCCTGCCCCCGCCGGCCGAAGGCAGCGCCGCGGTCGCCGCACGGGTGGCCGCCGCACGCGACAGAGCCAAGGCCCGCGGGGTGCGCGCCAATGCCGAGCTCGATGGCGCCGCGCTCGAGCGCTTCGCCGCGCCCGACGAGGCCGGGCGCCGGCTGCTGCTCGAGGCCGCCGACAAGCTGCGTCTTTCGGCACGCGGCTATACCCGCATCCTGCGCGTGGCCCGCAGCATCGCCGATCTTGCCGGAGCCGAGACCGTGGGCCGCGCGCATCTGGCCGAGGCATTGTCCTATCGGCTGATCACGGGGTGAGCGCCAACCCAGGCAAGCTCATCCACACATGCCGCGTGCCTCCAGCGCGAATCGGCGGGCGCGGGCAGTTCGGCAGGCGGGTGCCCATCCGCATCGACCATGGTCTGCGCCAGCAGCAGCGCTAGCCAGCCGCGTGCAGGCGCACCACGTCGAGGAAATCCGCGCCCCAGGTCTCGAGCTTCTTCGCCCCGATGCCCGGGATGCGGGCAAGATCGGCAAGGCTCTGCGGCCGCTTCTGCGCGATCGCGCGCAGCACCGAATCGGGAAAGATCAGATAGGCCGGAATGCCGTGCTCGACCGCGCGCGCCTTGCGCCGGGCGCGCAGCGCCTCGAACAGCGGAACGCTCGCCGGGTTGGCATCGCTGGCAAGGCCGCCGCGGCGCGCCACTCCCCGGGACGGGCGCGGCGGGGGCTGCACGATCGCGCAAGCCTGCTCGCCCCGCAGCACCGCGCGGGCCTCGGGGCCGAGCATCAGCGCGCCGTGTTCGCTCGTCACCAGCACGCCGCGCGCGATCAGGCTGCGCGCCAGCGGCCGCAGGAGCCGCGCCTCCTCGGCTTCGACGATCCCGAACACCGAAAGCCGATCGTGCCCGCGCGCGGCGATGCGCGCGTCGGCGCGCCCGGTCAGCACCCTTTCCAGGTGGCCAAGGCCGAAGCTCTGTCCGGTGCGATAGACCGCAGAGAGCAGCTTGCGCGCCAGTTCGCTGGCATCGCACACCCGCGGCGGGGCGAGGCAATTGTCGCAATTGCCGCAAGCCTCGGGCGGGTTTTCGCCGAAATGGCGCAGCAGGATGGCGCGGCGGCAATGCGCGGTCTCGACCAGCCCGGCGAGCGCCGCGAGCCGGGCGCGCTCTCCTGCCTGGCGCGCAGGCTCGAGCGCGGTGAGGAACTGCCGGGCGCGGGCAAAATCGCTCGCCCCCCACAGCAGGTGGGCTTCGGCCGGATCGCCATCGCGCCCCGCGCGCCCGGTTTCCTGGTAATAGGCCTCGATCGAGCGGGGCAGGCCGGCATGGATGACAAAGCGCACGTCGGGCTTGTCGATCCCCATGCCGAAGGCAATGGTGGCGGCGATCACCATGTTTTCCGAGGCGACGAACTGCGCCTGCGCATGGGCGCGGGCGTCAGGCTCCATCCCGGCATGGTAGAAGCCCGAAGGCCTGCCTGCGCTGGCGATGCGCGCCGCAAGCTCCTCGGCGGCGCGGCGGCTCGGGGCATAGACGATCCCGGCCCCGGGCAGGCGGTCGAGCAGGCCCGCAAGCTGGCGCCCACCCGCCTCGCGCGGGGTGATGGCATAGCGGATATTGGGCCGGTCGAAGCCGGCAATGATCATCCCCTCTGCCGGAATGCCGAGCTGGGCGAGAATGTCAGCACGGGTGGCGGGATCGGCGGTTGCGGTGAGCGCGAGGCGGGGCGCTGAAGGGAAGCGATCGAGGAGCGCGCGCAGCATCCGGTATTCGGGGCGGAAATCGTGCCCCCATTCGGAGACACAATGCGCCTCGTCGATGGCAAACAGCGCGATCCTTACGCTTTCGAGCAGGCGCAGGAAGGCCGGGTGCGCCGCGCGTTCCGGCGCGACATAGACACAATCGAGCGCGCCCGCACGCAGCGCCCTTGCGGTGGCGGCATTGTCGGCATCGGCCGAGGTCATCGAGGCAGCGCGGATCCCCACCGCCTCGGCAGCGCGGACCTGGTCATGCATCAGGGCGATGAGCGGCGAGATGATGATGGCGGTGCCGGGCCGGGCGAGCGCGGGAAGCTGGTAACACAGGCTCTTGCCCGCCCCCGTCGGCATCAGCGCCAGGGTGTGGAGGCCGGCCATGACCCTTTCGATCACCGCCTGCTGCTGCCCGCGAAAGCCGGGATGGCCAAAGGTGCGGCGCAGGATCGCGAGAAGATCGGGGGCGGGCGGCGCGTTCACGCCGGCTGCCATAGCCGCTCGGGCGCGCGGCGCCAGCGCGCGCAGGGCGGCTATCGACGGTTCAGCGCGCTGCGGCAGCCTTGGCCGCGGCGATATCAACCACGTCGCCGCGGCCGAGCGGGGGTGCCGGCTGGGCGATGCTGCCATCGGCCCTGCGACCGAGGTTCTCGGGCCGCGTCAGCCACAGGTCCTGCGGGCCAAGGATGCGCCCGTCATGCGCGAGGATCGAGACCGGCCCGATCGGCAGCCGGTCGCGCTCATCGACCAGCACCGGATCCTCGACCACGGTTTCGCTGCCGTACTTCTGGCCCCATTGGCGCAGCGCCAGCATCGCCGGGAGCAGATCAAGCCCCTTGGGGGTGAGGCGATATTCGATCTTGCGACGGTCATCGGCGCAGGGCTCGCGCTTGAGAATGCCGTGCTCGACCAGCTTGGCGAGGCGGTTGGACAGGATGTTGCGGGCGATGCCGAGTTCGGAGAGGAATTCCTCGAAGTGCTTGAGCCCGTTGAAGCTCGCGCGCAGGATCATGAAGGACCAGCGCTCGCCCATCACCTCGAGCGCCTGCGGCAGGCCGCATTCGATCAACTCGCGCAGCGGTTCTCTCAGATCACCCATAACGCCTTTTCCCTTCCCCTACTGGGGTGCATGTTTAGCCGATTTTGCGCGGCTCACAAAAATTTTCCGTTTTCAGTTGCAACTCGCAACCTAATCGTATAGGTAGCGAATAGCAACTGGTTTCGAATCGAAATGCTGCGTTGCAAACCGACCCGGACGAGGCCACAGGAACATCGGCCCAAGGGCCGACAAGAAAAAGGAAAGTGCGATGATCTCGACCCCCTCTCTCCCCACCACCGGCAAGCTGGCCGTGCTCGCCAGCGCGCTGCTCTACACCAGCGTGACCTTTGCCGTTGCCACCGATGCCGCGCCCCTCAGCGCCGCCGCCCCGGCCTATTACACCGCCACGCTCGCCGCTCCGGCGAACGACAGCCGCGCAGTGAGCGACGGGGTTGCCTGGGCCTGCAAGGATGCCACCTGCGTCGCCGCCAAGACCAGCGCCCGTCCGCTGCGGGTGTGTCGTGGTCTCAACCGCAAGTTCGGCCAGGTCGCCGCCTTCAAGGTCAACGGCGAAGATCTGACCGCCGAAGAACTGGCCAAGTGCAACGCCTGATTGCTCAGGCGACATGAGGTCCCTCCCCCGCGCCCTGCCCCCTCTCCGGCCGGCGCGGATGTCCCGGCCCCCGGCGCGTCTCCCCCAGGGCGCGACCGGGGGTTTGGCTTGGCGAAGGCCCAGCGCGGTCAGAGCAACCCCGCCGCGCAGAGCGCCGCCTCGAGACCGGTCGCATCGGTGAACAGATGCGCCTGCCAACCGCGCGCACGGGCCGCGGCGATGTTGGCCGGGTTGTCATCGGTGAAGAACAGCGCGGCCCCCTTGCGCCCGCTGCGCGCCTCGGTGATCGCGTAGATCTGTGGATCAGGCTTGGCGACCTTCTCGACGCCCGAGACGATGATATCCGCAAACAGGTCGAAGATCGGCTGGGTCGGACGGAAGGCCTGCCACAGCTCGGCGCCGAAATTGGTCAGGCAATAGAGCGGCACGCCGCGCCCGGCGAGGCGCTCGACCAGCGCGTGGGTGCCGGCAACCGGCCCCGGCACGGTCTCGTTGAAGCGCGTGGCATAGGCATGGATGTGGCGCGCATATTCGGGGAACTGCGCGATCCGCTCGGGCACCATTTCGGCCAGCGGGCGACCACGATCATGCTGGAAATGCCATTCCTCGGTCACGACATGGGCAAGGAACCAGTCAAGCTCGGCGCGATCATCGATCAGCTTTTCGAACAGCGCGCGCAGCTGCCACTGGAACAGCACCCGCCCGACATCGAAGACCACCGCCGGCCCGGCTGCCCGAACGCTCATCCTGCCCTCAAACGCCAGCGGCCCGCGCTCGGGCAAGGAGGCGGGCCGCACGATTCATCATGCTGCCCATGGCGGGCAGCTGCACGCTTCAGCCCTGGCGGGCCTTGAAGCGGCGCTCGGTCTTGTTGATCACATAGGTGCGCCCGCGCCGACGGATCACGCGGTTGTCGCGGTGACGGCCCTTCAGCGACTTGAGGCTGTTGACGATCTTCATGGCGGGTTCCTGAAAGCGGCAATCCAAACGACAAGCGCGCCGGGCCGGGCCGACGCGCCTCATCTTGGCCGCGCCGATAGCGGCAAGCGGCTCGCGCGTCAATGCTCAGGCCGAACCGCTGGCCCGCAACCCGGCAAGCTTGCGCTCCCAGGCGAGCGCATGGGCGATGATGGTGTCGAGATCGGCATGGCGCGGCTGCCAGCCCAGCTGCTGCCGCAGCCGGGTGGAATCGGCGATTAGCGAATCGGGATCGCCCACCCGGCGTCCCTCGATCCGGCGCACCAGCTTGACCTTCGCCACCCGATCGACCGCATCGAGCACCTCGTTCACCGAAAAGCCCCGCCCATAGCCGCAATTGAGCGTGAAGGAGCGCCGGGGCGCGGCGATCAGCGCCTCGAGTGCAAGCACATGGGCATCGGCCAGATCGCTGACATGGATGTAGTCGCGCACCCCGGTGCCGTCGGGCGTGGCATAATCTGTGCCGAACACGCTCACCGCTTCGCGCAGGCCCAGCGCCGCCTCGATCGCCACCTTGATGAGATGCGTCGCCCCTGCGGTCGATTGTCCGCTGCGCGCCTCGGGATCGGCCCCGGCCACGTTGAAATAGCGCAGCACACCGTAATTGAGCGGGTGGGCCGCAGCGACATCGGCGAGCATCTGCTCGGTCATCAGCTTCGACCAGCCATAGGGGTTGATCGGGCGCTGCGGCGTATCCTCGCTCACGCCCGGCGAACCGGGCGCAAGCGCAGGAATGCCATAGGTCGCCGCGGTCGAGGAAAAGAGGAAATGGGGCACGCCCGCGCGCACCGCCGCGGCCAGCAGGGTGCGGCTCTTGGCGGTGTTGTTGTGGTAATATTTGAGCGGGTCGGCAACGCTTTCGGGCACCACCACCGATCCGGCAAAATGCATGATTGCCGCCGGGCGCTCATCGGCAAAGATGCGCGCCAGCAGCGCCTCATCGGCGATGTCGCCTTCATAGAGCGGCACGCCTTCGGGCACGGCAAAGCGAAAGCCGGTGGAAAGATCGTCAATCACCGCCACCGGCCAGCCCGCATCGCGCAGGGCCAGCACCGCGTGGCTGCCGATATAGCCCGCCCCGCCAGTCACCAGCACGCAAGGTTTGGTGTGCTTTGTCATGCCGGTGCCCCTCGTCTTTAACCCGCTGCGAATTCGTCAACCGGCCCATGCCCTTGCGGCAGGCCTGTGCACCGCAGCCCCGTGCCCCTATAAGACCCCTGCCCAAGAAAGGAACCCGCCATGGCCCCGCTCCGCTTCCTGCCACCGCTTGCCGCTGCACTGGCGCTTTCGGCCTGCGCCACCACCCCCTACGTCGGCCCGGTCGAAGTGACCCGCTTTGTCGCGCCCGCGCCCGAGCGCGCCGGGCTGGGGCGCGGCCTCATCGCGATCAGCTTTCCCGAGGATCTGCGCAACGAGGCTGCCGAGCGCGCCTTTGCTGCGAGCGTCAGCGCCGAGCTGGCGCGGCTCGGCTATACCATCGCCGCCGCTCCCGGCCCCGACACCCAGATCGCGGTGATCCGCACCAGCCGCAATCCGATTGCCGCCACGCTCGAGGAGCGGCGCGGGCCGGTGAGCGTCGGCGTGGGCGGAAATGTCGGCAGCTATGGCAGCGGGCTTGGGCTTGGCGTCGGTATCGACCTGGGCGGGGGCAGCGAGGGCCCCTCGGTGATCACCGAGCTTTCGGTGCGCATCAACCGCCCCGATGGCAAGAGCCTGTGGGAGGGCCGGGCGCAGATGGCAACCGGGGTGAAATCCCCCTATTCCGCACCCGAGGCGAGCGCCCGCACACTTGCAGCGGCCTTGTTCCGCGATTTTCCCGGTGGCAATGGCGAGACCGTTTCGATCGATCCGAAAAAGCTGCAAGGACGCCAATGACCTCACTTTTCATCGATGCCGGCTTCGACAGCGGCAATATCGAAGTGCTCGGCATCGAAGGGCGCAGCGCGCGCCTTGCCATCCGCCGCGACCACATGTCTGAGTTCTTCCAGTGGTTCCATTTCCGCGTCGCTGCGCGCTCGGGCGAGGAGGTCGAACTCAAGCTCACCGGGCTTAACGCCAGCGCCTATCCGGGCGGCTGGCCGGGTTACAGCGCCTGTGTTTCGGAAGACCGCGAATATTGGCTGCGCGCGGCCACCAGCTTCGACAAGGACGCAGAGGGCGGCACGCTGACGATCCGCTATCGCCCGACCTCGGATCTGTTCTGGGTTGCCTATTTCGCCCCCTATTCGATGGAGCGCCACCATGATCTCGTCGCGGCCGCAGCGGCGAGCGAGGGGGTGGATTATCTGAAACTCGGCACCAGCCTTGATGGCCAGCCGATCGATTGCCTCGAAATGGGCGAGGGGAGCGTGCAGGTATGGCTCTATGCCCGCCAGCACCCCGGCGAGACCCAGGCGGAATGGTGGATGGAAGGCGCGCTTTCCTGCCTGACCGATCCGGCCGATCCGGTGGCGCGGGCGCTGCGCGCGCGCTGCCGCTTCCATATCGCGCCCAATTGCAACCCCGATGGTTCGCGCCGTGGGCATTTGAGAACCAATGCGGTTGGCGCCAATCTCAACCGCGAATGGGCCGACCCCACCCCCGAACGCGCGCCCGAGGTGCTGGCAATCCGCAGCCGCATGGATCAAACCGGGGTCGATTTTGCCATGGATGTCCATGCCGACGAGGCGATCCCGGCGGTGTTCCTCGCCGGGTTCGAGGGCATCCCTTCCTGGCGCGAGGCGCAGGGTGAGGACTTCTACCGCTATCAGCGCATTCTCGCGCGGCGCACCCCCGATTTCCAGACCAAGCTTGGCTATCCCAAGGCCGCGCCGGGCCAGGCCAACCTGGCGATGAGCACCAACCAGCTCGCCGAGCGCTTTGGCGCCGTGGCGATGACGCTGGAGATGCCCTACAAGGATCTCGCCGATGCGCCCGAGCCGGTGCAGGGCTGGAGCCCCGAGCGCTGCAAGCTCCTCGCGCGCGATTGCCTTGCCGCCCTGCTCGAATGGCTGGACGGCGGGGACGCCTAACCCGTCTTATTCACCGGTGGTGGCCTGAAGGGTTGGCGGGAGTGGTGTAAGCATTTGCATCGTTGCAGGAATGTGGTTGTTCGAGCCAGACCTGCAACGGGGCAAAAAATGCCACAGACCACATCCGCCGGACGCTGTGGTAGCGCGGCTGCATTTTCGTTTGCAGCGTTTGGCGGCAAGAAGGTCACAGCTGCGTTTGATGGTGGCCGCCTGACCTCGGATGGCGGGGTGCTGGTGTTGGCGCAGGCCGAGCGCACAATGGGGATTTGTCGGCGTCTTGCGGAGTGCATTGCCGATCCGCGCTATCCCTCGCGGGTGGTTCACCGCCTTGAGGATATCTTCCTTGCCCGGGTGCTGGCGATCGCGTGCGGCCATGAGGATGCCGATGTTCTCGATGGCTTGCGCGATGATCCGGGGTTCCGTCTGGCGCTGGGCAAGCTGCCAGGCGCGGGCGCGGGACTTGCCAGCCAACCGACCATGAGCCGCTGGGAGAATGCGCCGACCACGCGCGAGCTGGCGAAGATGCTGGCGGCCATGATCGATATGTACTGTGCGAGCTATCCCGCGCCGCCGGCGGCAGTGACGCGGGATATCGACGATACCTGCGACGTGGTGCACGGCTATCAGCAATTCTCGTTCTGGAACGGACATCACGGGGAGCGCTGCTTCCTGCCGATCCATGTCTATGACACCGCGACCGGCCGTCCGGTGGCGATGCTGCTGCGCACGGGCAAGACGCCTTCGGGCAAGGAGGCGGCAGGGCACATCCGGCGTCTGGTGCGCCATCTTCGCCGCCACTGGCCCGATACCCACATCACGATCCGCGGCGACGGGCATTATGGGCGGGCTGAGGTCATGGTGTTCTGCGAGGCGCACGGCATCGATTATGTGTTTGGTCTGCCGACCAATGCCGCGCTGCGCGCCGATCCTGTCATCGTCACTGCCGCCGATGCCTGTGCGGTCCGCCGCGCAGAGGGCCAGCACCCGGTGCTGCGCAGCTATGCCGAGACCCGCTACGGCGCCAAAAGCTGGAACTGCCAGCGCCGTGTCGCAGCGCGGATCGAGGCCAGCACGCTGGGCATGAATATCCGCTATGTCGTCACTTCGCTGAGCGAGGGCTCGGCCGAGCACATCTACGACACGCTCTAGGGCGCGCGCGGGCAGGCCGAGAACCTGATCAAGCTGCACAAGACCCAGCTGGCCAGCGATCGCACCTCGTGCCGCTCGGCCAATGCCAATCAGATGCGCCTGATCCTCCACACGGCTGCCTACTGGCTGCTCTGGCGCGTCCAGCAGGCGATGCCCCGGACCGCCGCTCTGGCAAAAGCTGAGTTTACCACTCTGCGTCTGCGGCTGCTCAAGGTTGCAGCCCGCGTCATGGAAAGCGCCACCCGCATCCGCGTCGCCTTCGCTTCGGCCTGCCCGGACGCCGATCTGCTGCGCGCCATCGTTCGAACGCTCAAGCCTGCGCCGACGTAGCGAGCGCGGCAGTGCCGCTGAAACCCCGAGCCCAGTCCTTCAACCCGAAAAGCCTATCGATCCCGTCGCGGTGAAACAGACGCCAGCAATGCCGCGCGCCCGCGCCAAGCCGCCCGCCTCACCACGGACGACGAACGCCCCAGAACCAAGCCGTCATGAATAAGAGAGGCTAGGGCTCGGACGCCCTATCAAGATGCGCCGGGCCAAAGGCGTGGGGGAGCAGGGCCGAGAGCGCCACGCGCCGCACCCCCTCGCTCCCCGCGCACAGCACCAGCGGATCGGTTGATCCGAGCGCGGCGATCTCGTTCAGCACCTGGCGGCAGCGCCCGCACGGGGTGATCGGTTCCCGGTCGGCCTTGAGGCCCACCACCGCAACCGCCACAAGGCCGCCGCGCCGCCCGGCCTCGAAGGCCTTGGCGATGGCGACGGTCTCGGCGCAGAGCGCGAGGCCATAGCTGGCGTTCTCGACATTGCAGCCGGTCACCACAGCGCCGTCATCGAACAGCAGGGCTGCGCCGACCGGATAATCCGAATAGGGCGCATAGGCGCGCCGCGCCGCCGCCTCGGCCGCCGCCAGCAGATCGGCTTCCTGCGCCGGCGCCAGGCTCATTGCTGCACCACCACCCATTCGACCGGCTCCTCGCTCGCCTCGCTCACCAGCGCGCTGTTGGCGCTCCATAGCAGCCACGGGCGCCCGGCGTAATCGGGCCGCACCCGATCGCGCATCAGCCACAGATCGCGCGCCACGCTCGCAGCGGTGCCATGGCGCTCGGCAAAGCCGCGCGAGAGCCTGAGGATCACCGGCTTTCCGGCATGGGTCTCGATCTGGTTGATGAGCGTGATCACTTCGCTCTCGACCGCGGCATCGCTCACCTTGGGGGCGCAGGCATCGGCCAGCCGCACCAGGCCAAGCGCGGGGGGCAGCAATTCGGGATCGCGCGGCACCATCCGGGCAAAGGCGGCGCTCTGCACATCGGCGCCAAGGCAGGGATCAAAATCGATGAGCGCCCCGACCTTGAGCCCTGCCGCCCGCGCCGCGGCGGCGCGCCGGGCAAAGCTTTGCGCAGCGGGGCCGCCGCCCGCCTGCGCCACCGGCAGATAGACAAAGCGCGCGCCGATCGCCTTCAGGGTCTCGAAGCGCACCGGCCCGCTTGCCGCTGCGATCAGCGCCCCCTGTTCGGGATAGCGCGCCTCGTCCGGTCGCCAGCTGCGCATGTCCCACCACAGCCAGGCGACAAAGGCGATTCCCACCAACACGATCAGCGCGATAAGCCGCACCAGCCAGCGGCGGGGGGCCTTGCGCCCCTGCGATCGGCGCCGCCGTGCCATGCCGCTCAACCCTTGATGTGCAGCACGCAGATGAGCGTGAAGAGCCGGCGCGCGGTGGCAAAATCGGTCTCGACCTTGCCCTCGAGCCGTTCGAGCAGCAGTTCGGCGGCATTGTTGTGGATGCCGCGCCGGGCCATGTCGATCGTTTCGATCTCGGCCGGGGTGGCCTTGCGGATCGCCTGGTAATAGCTGTCGCAGATGGCGAAATATTCACGGATCGGGCGGCGGAAGCGGGCCATGCCGATCAGCAGGGTCTCGAGCAGCACCTCCTGCGTGTCCTTGATGTCCATCGCCAGACGCCCGTCATTGACAGACAGGTGCAG
The DNA here is from genome assembly GCF_000422985.1 of Erythrobacter cryptus DSM 12079. GTDB lineage: Bacteria > Pseudomonadota > Alphaproteobacteria > Sphingomonadales > Sphingomonadaceae > Erythrobacter > Erythrobacter cryptus. The sequence goes on along the minus strand of NZ_AUHC01000013.1, from coordinate 54,726 downwards.
GTGATAGGGCCCGCTCGCCCCGCGCTCGGCGCTGCGCAGTGGCTTGAAGGTGTTCTCCTCGATGAGATCATAGATCGCCACCCGCCGCTCCTGCTCGACATCGGCGTTGCGCCACAGGATCGTTGCCTCATCGAGCGTCACCTGCGCGATGCGCTGCGTGCCCGCAGCCCCGGGGGCAGAGGAGATCGGCAGGGAATCGGGCGGCGGATCGGCCATGCCCCCTGCCTTCGCAGATGCAGGGTGCGCACTTCAAGCACTTCGATGGGCTCTCCCCACTATCCACAAGCGCGCGCGCAAATATCCCGCACGACCGGCCTTGCCGCGGCGCGCCGGCGCGCGCATCACCTGCGGCCATGAGCGAACCGGCCAAGCTTTCCAGAATCACCCCCGGCGAGGAGGCAGGCAATCCTGCCGAGCCGAGGCTGCCCTTCAACCTCGAGGCCGAGGCGGCCCTTCTGGGGGCGGTGCTGATCGACAACCGGGTGCTCGAGGAACTGCAGGTGCCGATCGCGCCCGAGCATTTCTTCGAGCCGCTGCACAGCCGCATCTTCGCGCGGATCAAGGCGCTGGTGGAGCGCAACACCACCGCCTCACCGGTGACGCTGCGCCCCTATTTCGAGGCCGACGAGGCGCTCAAGGAACTGGGCGGCACCAGCTATCTGGCCCAGCTCACCGCCAACGGGGCCGGGCTGCTCGCACCGCGTGACCTTGCCGAACAGATCTACGATCTTGCGCTTCTGCGCGAGCTGGTGAGCGTCGGGCGGCAGCTCATCGAAGGCGCGCTCGACACCTCGAGCGACACTTCCCCCAAAGAGCGGGTCGAACAGGCCGAGGCGGCGCTGTTCAAGGTCGCAGAAGGGGCCGCAACGGGGCGGCAGGAAGTCACCTTCCGCGATGCCGCGCTCCAGGCGATCCGCATGGCCGAGGCGGCGATGAAATCGGGCGGCGGGCTTTCGGGCAAGACCACCGGGCTTGCCAGCATCGACCGCAAGACCGCGGGCCTGCACCCTTCCGACCTCATCATCCTTGCCGGGCGGCCGGGGATGGGCAAGACCTCGCTGGCCACCAATATCGCCTTCAACTGCGCCGAGGCCCATCTCGAATGGCAGCGCCATGGCGGCGAGTTCAACTATGGCGCGCCGGTGGCCTTCTTCAGCCTCGAGATGAGCGCCGATCAGCTGGCCACCCGCATCCTTGCCGAACAGGCCGAGATCCCGTCCGAATCGCTGCGCAGCGGCAAGCTGTCGCGCGAGGATTTCCAGAAGCTGTCCTATGCCAGCCAGCGCCTTGCCGAGCTGCCGCTCTACATCGACGACACCCCGGCGCTGACCATCGCCGCCCTGCGCGCCCGGGCGCGGCGGCTCAAGCGGCGGCACGACATCGGGCTCATCATCGTTGACTATCTCCAGCTGCTGCAGGGCACCGCACGGGGCAATGACAACCGCGTCACCGAGATCTCCGAGATCAGCCGCGGGCTCAAGACGCTGGCCAAGGAATTGCAGGTGCCGGTGATCGCGCTCTCGCAGCTTTCGCGCGCGGTGGAGCAGCGCGAGGACAAGCGCCCGCAGCTTTCGGACCTGCGCGAATCGGGCTCGATCGAGCAGGACGCGGACATGGTGTGGTTCATCTTCCGCGCCGATTATTACCACCAGCTCGTCAAGCCCGACACGCCCGATGCCAGCAGCCCGCCCGATGTTCAGGAGAAATACCGGGCCTGGGAGGAGAAGTTCGAACAGCTCGTCGGCCGCGCCACGCTGATCGTGGCCAAGCAGCGCCACGGTTCGACCGGCAATGTGCCGCTGCACTTCCAGAGCGAGATCACCAAGTTCACCTCGCCCAATTTCAAGGACTATTCCGACTACGGCTATGATTGAGTCGGGACCGCGCGCGGCTTACCCCTTGAAGCGGCGCTCGGTGCCCGGCGGGAAGCGAGCGTGCAGCGATCGCGCGCGCGTCGGCCGGTCCATCAGCTCGCCGCCGCAATTGGGGCAGCGATCATCGAGCGCCTCGGCACAGGGCGCGCAGAAGGTGCATTCGAACGAGCAGATGAAGGCGCCCGGCGCCTCGGCGGGCAGATCGGCGCCGCAGCGCTCGCAATCGGGGCGCATCTCCAGCATCGCGCGCGCCTAGGCCGCGGCCCTCACCGCGGCGCAGATGCTGTCCACCACGCCTTCCACCTGCGTCGGATCGTCGCCCTCGGCCATCACCCGGATCACCGGCTCGGTGCCCGAGGGACGGATGACGAGGCGCCCGCGCCCGGCAAGGGCAGCCTCGGCCTCGGCAATCGCGGCGACCACCTGCGGGTGCTCGAGCGGCCTTCCGCCTTCGTAGCGCACGTTCTTGAGCAGCTGCGGCACAGGATCGAAGACGTGGAGCACCTCGCTCGCCGGGCGGCCGGCGCGCACCAGACTGGCGAGCACCCGCAGCGCCGCCAGCGTGCCATCGCCGGTGGTGGCATGGTCGAGCAGGATCATGTGCCCCGATTGCTCGCCCCCGACATTGTATCCGCCTGCGCGCATCGCCTCGAGCACATAGCGATCGCCCACCTTGGTGCGCACCAGATCGAGCCCGCGCCCGGCCAGATAGCGCTCGAGCCCGAGATTGCTCATCACCGTGGCCACCACGCCGCCGCCCCTGAGCGCCCCCTTGTCCTGCATCCGGGTGGCTATCAGCGCCATGATCTGGTCGCCATCAACCGCGCGGCCCTTCTCATCGACCACGATCAGACGGTCGGCATCGCCATCAAGGGCAATGCCGATATCGGCGCCCTCCTCCACCACCTTGGCCTGGAGCGCGGCGATCGCGGTCGAACCGACCCCGTCGTTGATGTTGGTGCCATTGGGGCTGACGCCGAGCGCCACCACCTCGGCCCCCAGCTCCCAGATCGCCGAAGGGGCGACCTGATACGCCGCCCCGTGGGCGCAATCGACCACCACCTTGAGGCCATCGAAGCGGATTTCCGCGGCGACCGACTGTTTGACGCTATGGATATAGCGCCCGCGGGCATCCTCGATCCGGCGCGCGCGCCCGATCGATTCGGCCGGGGCGAGCGGGATTTCGGTTTCCATCAGCCGCTCGATCTCGGCCTCAGCCTCGTCGGAAAGCTTGAAGCCATCCGGGCCGAAAAGCTTGATGCCATTGTCGGCAAAGAGGTTGTGGCTGGCCGAGATCATCACGCCAAGGTCAGCGCGCATCTCACGGGTGAGCAGGGCAATCGCGGGGGTGGGCAGCGGCCCGGTCATGATCACGTCGATGCCCACGCTGGTGAAGCCCGCCACCAGCGCGCTTTCCATCATGTAGCCCGATAGGCGCGTGTCCTTGCCGATCACCACCCGGTGGCGGTGGCCGCCGCGCAGGAAATGGCGCCCGGCGGCCTGCCCGACCTTCATCGCGGTCGTCGCGGTCATCACGCCGGCATTGGTGCGCCCCCTGATCCCGTCGGTTCCGAACAGCTTGCGGCTCATGTCCCCCGTCCTTGCGCCCGATGGCGGCGATTGTCTTGCGCTTGTGGCGCGGTTATCGCGCAAAGGAAAGGGCCCGCGCCCGCACAAGGAACGGAAATTGCACGAGAGCACACAGGCGAGCGCCCCCTTCACGCTGGTCGAGATCCGCCTGCCGGTGGCGCTGACCTTTGCTGCGCTGGTGGGCGGGCTGGTGGCAGGAATCGCCGCGGGCAGGCTCGGCGCGCCGAGCCTTGCGGGCGAGCTTGCCGCACTGGTGGGCGGGCTGTGGCTGCGCGCCCTGCAAATGACGATCATTCCGCTGGTCGCCGCGCTGTTGGTGCTGGGCCTCGTGCAGATGATCCGCGCCGCCCGGGTGGGGCAGGTGGCGCGCCGGCTGATCACCATCCTCATCGCCGCGCAGCTTGCCGGCGGGGCCTTTACCACGCTGGTCATGCCCATGCTGCTGCGCGCCTGGCCGGTGCCCGCCGGGGCCGAGTCCTTCCTTGCACAGGGGCGCGCCGAGGTGGGCACCGTGCCCGAGGTGCTCGACTTCCTCGCCTCGCTGGTCTCCTCCAACATCATCGCTGCCGCGGCCGAAACCGCGATGCTGCCGCTCACCCTGTTCTTCGTGATGCTGGCGGTGGCGCTCACTCGCCTGCCGAGCGAGCAAGGGGAGCGCCTCATCGGCCTGTTCCACGCGCTCGGCAATGCCATGCTGCTGATCATCGGCTGGGTGCTCGCCGCCGCCCCGGTGGGAGTCTTCGCGCTGGCCTATGGGGTGGGGGTGGAAAGCGGCGGCGGCGCCTTTGCCGCGCTCGGGCACTATGTCATCACCGTCAGCCTGATGGGCAGCTTCGTGCTGGTCCTTGCCTATGCCATCGCAGCGCTCGGCGGGCGCGTGCCGCTCGCGCGCTTTGCCCGGGCTATGCTGCCCGCCCAGGCGGTGGCGCTGTCCACGCAGTCCTCGCTGGCGAGCCTTCCGGCGATGCTCGCCTCGGCCGCGCGGCTCGGCCTCAGCCCGGCCACCGCCGAATTCGTCCTGCCGCTCGAGGTGGTGGTGTTCCGCGCCACCAGCGCGGCGATGAACCTCGCGGTGGTCTATTACATCGCCGCGCTGGCCGGGATCGAGGTGCCGCTGGCGATCGGCCTTGCCGGCATCCTTGTCGCCAGCCTCATCAGCCTGTCGGCGGTGAGCCTTCCCGGATCGATCAGCTTTGTCGTCTCGATCGGGCCGATCGCCCATGCCATGGGCGTGCCGGTGGAGCCGCTGGCGCTGCTGGTGGCGGTGGAGATGCTGCCCGATCTGATGCGCACGCTCGGCAATGTCACCATGAATGTGGCCGTGGCCAGCGCGGTCGATCGCACCGCGCGGACTTGAAGCTGCAACCCTTAACGCGCATCTGCGTTGTCGCTATCAAGCTTCACACACTAGCCTTCCGGAGGATGACATGGCTTTCGCACTTGCCCCCCTACCCTATGCCGCTGACGCGCTTGCCCCGGCGATCTCGGCCGAGACGCTCTCGTTCCACCATGGCAAGCACCACCAGACCTATGTCGACAAGATGAACGCGGCGATCGCGGGGACCGAGCATGAAAGCAAGCCGCTCGAGGCGATCATCGCTGCCGCGCGCGGCACCAACCAGGGCCTGTTCAACAATGCCGCGCAGACCTGGAACCACGCCTTTTACTGGCACTCGCTGGCGCCCGAGAGCACCGCGCCCTCGGCTGAGCTTGCCGCCAAGATCGATGAGGCCTTCGGTTCGCTCGATGCGCTCAAGCAGCAATTGAAGGACCGCGGCGCCGGCCATTTCGCCAGCGGCTGGGTGTGGCTGGCCGAAAAGGACGGCAAGCTTTCCATCGAGGAAACCCACGATGCCGACACCCTCGCCGACAGCAGCATGAACCCGCTGCTCGTGCTCGACGTGTGGGAGCACGCCTATTATCTCGATCGCCAGAACAAGCGCCCGGCTTATCTCGATGCGGTGGTCGAAGGAAAGCTCAACTGGGCTTTTGCCAGCGAGAACCTGGCGCGCGGGACGGTGTGGACCTACGCCTGAGCTTACGTCGGCATTGAAGGAACGGGAGGCCCGGGGCAGCGCTGCCTCGGGCCTTTTTGCTTGCGCACATCATCGCTTTGGCGCTGGCGGCTCCCTCACCATGGGCAAGGATCGTGGATGATCGCGCTGCCCCCGCCCCTGCCCGAGCAGGCGGGCGGCAGGTCACCCCCGCGTGCTGGCAAGGTTGCCTGCGGCGACTTCCTCGAGTTCGTCGAGGATCGCCCGGTGGGCGGCCTCGTCGCTCGCCGAGCGGCGCGGGATGTTGCCGCTCGCCAGCATTTCGGTCAGCGCCGCGCGGGCGCGGCCGACCCGGCTCTTGATGGTGCCGACGGCGCAGCCGCAGATCTCCGCAGCTTCCTCGTAGGAAAAGCCTCCCGCCCCCACCAGCAGCAGCGCCTCGCGCCGCTCGGGCGGCAAGGTCAGAAGCGCGCGGTGCAGATCGGAAAGGTGGATCGGTTCCTCCTGCCCGGCGGGCGCAGTGAGGATACGTTCGGCCACGCCCTCATCATATTCGCCGCGAAAGCGGTTGCGGCGCATGTCGGTTAGGTAAGCGTTCCTGAGGATCACGAAGGTCCAGGCGCGCATCGAGGTGCCGGGTTCGAAGCGGTCCTGCGCCGCCCAGGCCTTGAGCAGGGTTTCCTGCACCAGATCGTCGGCAAGATCGGGCCTTCCGCACAGCCCGCGGGCAAAGGCGCGCAGGTGCGGCACAACTTCGGTCAGCTCGCGCTTGAAGCTCGCCTTGTCGAGCGCCGAGAGGCGGTCGCCCGGGGCGGGGCCGTCCTTGGGGGCGTGATCCGCGCTCACCGCTGGTCATCCGGCCTGGTGGCGGGACGCGCGGCCTTGGCGGCGCTGCCGCCGGGCGCTGCCCCCTGGCCGAGTTCGTCCAGCCGGTCGAGCAGGGCCTTGAAACTGTCGGGCAGGTCTTCCTCGACCACCGAATCGTAAAGCTGCTTGAGCCCATCGGCCCAATCGGGCGCGCGGCGCGGCGTCCGGTCGGCGCTGCCGCCGCGCCCCCTTGCCCCCTCATGATCCTGATCTGTGGCCATCCTGCCCTGAGCCTGCCCCTGATCCCGTTCCTCCGGGCTCCCTGCGAGTCCGGCCCCCGGCATGCTTGCGCCGGGCGCGGTTCCCGTCCCGATCGAACCGCATTGCCCATGGTGTTTGGACGATTCGGCAACGATGCGCTACCTGTTTGGTTCCGCTTGCAGCGCGGGCACGGCCAAGACAAACGGTCGGGCGCGGCGCAGGCGGGCATGGCACAGGCAGGATCAGGCACCATCGCAACGCGCAGCCTCAGCCCGGCAAGCGAGCCAGCCGCCCCCCCGCCGCCGCCTTCGGGCCGCGCGCGGCGCTGGCTGGTGCTCTATCCGCGCGCCATTCCGCTGACGATCTTCCTTGCGCTTGCGGCGATCACCGGCCTTAGCGTCTTTGCCATCGAGAGCAACGCCCGGGCGAGCGAGCGGGCGCAGATGCGCGAATATGCTCAGAGCGTGGCCGCCGCGCTCGACCGCAGCGGGAGCGGCTTTGCCTCATACCTGCGGGCCGGAGCGGCGTTGTTCTCGAGCCTCGAGGATGTCGATCCGGCCACCTTTGAGAACTTCGTGCGCGCGCTCAAGCTTGACCCGGAGATTTCCGGTGCGGAAGGAATCGGCTGGCTGCCGGTGCTCGAGCCGCGCGAACTGCCCGCCTTTCTTGCGCGCATCCGCCAGCGCCAACCCGATTATCCCGACATTCACCCCGCCCCTGCCAGCCAGAGCGCGCGGGTGGCGCCGGTGGCGATGTTCGCGCCGGCCACCGCAATCAGCCGCCGCGCGCTCGGCTATGACATGTATTCCGATCCGGCCCGCGCCGCGGCCATGGCCGAGGCCGAGCTGACGCTGCGCCCGGCTGCCTCGGGGCGGATCATGCTCGAGCAGGAAACGCCTGGCGGGGTGCCGACCTTCGCGATCTACATGCCCGCCTTCCGCATCGCCCCCGGGGGCGAGCGGCGATTGATCGGCTTTGTCTATACCCCGTTTCGTGCGCGCACCTTCCTTGACGCGGCGTTGGCGCGCGAAGGCCCTGCGCGCTTCGGCGTGCGGCTCTATGACGGCGAGGCGAGCACCGGGCACCTGCTGGTGGCACGGGCCAGCGGCGCCGATACCAGCGCGCGGGTGGAGCAGGAAGTCACCATCGCCGATCGCAAGCTCCTGCTGGTGGTCGAGAACGCCGATCCGGCGGTGCTCTCGCCGCTGTCGATGGTGACGCTGATGTTCGGCCTGGCGCTTGCCAGCCTGCTGATGCTGCTGGCGCGACTGCTGACGCAGCAGGCCTTCGAGGATCAGGCCCGGCTCGCCTTCTTCGAGGAGCAGCATTCGATCCGCAATTCGCTGGTGCGCGAGCTCAACCACCGGGTCAAGAACACGCTCGCCAACGTGCTTTCGATCATCGCGCTCACCCGCCGCCGCGCCAGCGGGCTGGCCGATTTTGCTGACAGTCTCGAAGGGCGCATCCGCGCGCTTTCGGCCACCCACGATCTGCTCACCGTCACCGATTGGGGCACCACCCCGATCCGCGCGGTGATCGAGGCGGAACTCCAGCACTTCCGCATCGCGCTGGGCGATGCCATCCTGCTCGAGGGGCCGGAGCTGGAACTGGCGCCCAATGACGCGCTGTCCTTCGGCCTTGCGATCCACGAACTGGCCACCAATGCCGCCAAGTATGGCGCGCTCAGCGTGACCGGCGGGCAGGTGACGATCCGCTGGCGCAAGGCAGGCGAGCACTTTGCCGAGGTCGAGTGGCAGGAGCGCGGCGGCCCGCCGGTCGCCGCCGAGCGCCGCCGCGGTTTTGGCACCGAGCTGATCGAGAAGGTCGTCGCCCACGAGCTGCGCCAGCCGGTGGTGCTCGATTTCGCCCCCGAAGGCGTGCGCTGCGTGCTCACCGTGCCGGTGAGGCGCCCGGCGGATTTCCACATCCGTGAGCGGCCCGCCGACCGGCGGGTGAGGAAGCCCTAGCCGAGCGGGCGGGTCGAACCGAAGAACAGCGCCTGGCTGATCGCCGCGCGCACCGTCGCTTCCTGGAAAGGCTTGGTGACAAGATAGGTCGGCTCGGGCCGGTCGCCGGTCAGCAGGCGCTCGGGGAAAGCGGTGATGAAGATCACCGGCATGGTCGCGATCGCGAGGATATCGTCCACCGCATCGAGGCCGGAGGAACCATCGGCAAGCTGGATATCGGCGAGCACCAGGCCCGGGGTGGCCTCGGCCACCGCGGCGCGCGCCTGGCTGCGGGTGGCGGCGGTGCCGCTGACGGAGTGGCCGAGGCTGGTGACGAGCTCCTCAAGCTGCATCGCGATCAGCGGCTCATCCTCGATGATGAGCACGCTGGTCGCCGCCTCGCGTTCGATCTCGGCGATCGCCTCGGCCACCATCGCCGCGATGTCATCGGGGGTGCGATCGAGGATCGCCGCAGCCTCGGCGTGGGAGAAGTCCTCGAGCGTGGTCAGCAGCAGCGCCTGGCGCGCCGGGGGCGTGATGGTGCCGAGCCGGGCCTGGGCCCCGGCCTCGTGCTCGCTCGAGGGCGCGCCGCCGACGATCGGGCCGGTGGCGCTCGCCCACAGTTTGCTGAAGGCGCGGTAAAGCGGCATTCGCCCGCCGGCAAGGCTGGCCTTGAGCGTCTCGTCAGCGAGCGCCACCTCGAGCAGCGCGCGCACGAAGGCATCGCCATCGGCCTGCGAGCCGGCCAGCGCGCGGGCATAGCGGCGCAGGTAAGGCAGGTTGGCGGCGATCTGGGCTGCGAGCGACATGGCATACTCCGCTTCGGTGAAGGGCCTTGGCCAAGGCCATAGCAACAACCGCAAGCACGCCATAGCGGTTCCGCCGTCACCTGCGGGCGCCCCCAGGCAAAGCACTGATCGGCATGATGATTTCGCGCCGACCCCGGGATAGCGACATTTTTTTCGCCGCGCGGGAACCGCAAGGGCTTTGCGGCATTATCGGCATGTCACCGCCGAGACCCCCCTCCCGTCCAAGCGGCTGGTGATACGATCCCGAAAGGCCCTCGTTGCGCAAGCAACGGGGGCCTTTTTTGTCTGGCCCGCATAACGCGTGGCCCGTGGCTCACATTGCTGCAACAGGCCTTGCCGGATCAGCCCAGCGCCTTGGCGTAGATCGCGTATTCGCGGTTGATCCTGCTCTCGATGGCATCGGCGATCGCCACCATCCCCTGATTGTCCTCGAGGATCCAGCCGATCTCGCCGCGCACCGAACCGAAGGTCTCGTGCGCCTCCTTGCGGATCGCGCTGATCATCATGAAGGCAAGCTGGCTGGCGAGACGCGAATTGTGCAGTTCCTTGAGCACCCCCATCAGCGGCACCCGCATCCCTGCATCCCGGGGGCGGCGCAGCCAGCGCAAGAGGTGCAGCCAGCCCAGCGGGAACAGCCTGCCCCTGATCCGCGCCAGCACGGCGTTCAGATCGGGAAAGGTGAGCATGAAGGCGACCGGGCGTCCGTCAAGCTCGGCGATCATGTTGAGCTCTTCAAAGATGATCGGGCGCAGCTTCTTGCCGGCATAGGCCACTTCCTCGGGCGTGAAGGGGACAAAGCCCCAATTGTCCGACCAGGCGTCGTTGAGGATGGTGAGCACGGTTGCCACCTCCTCGTCCCAGCGCTGCTTGTTGACGCGGCGCACATTGATGCGCGCATTGCGGTGGCCCGATTGCACGATGCGCTGCACCAGCGGGGGAAAATCGTGGCTGATATCGAGCTCGTAGGTGTAGAGCGTCTTGGCCCGGGCATAGCCTGCCCCCTCGATCCAGCCCGCATAATGCGGCGGGTGGTGGCCCATCATCAGCATCGGGGAATGATCGGCCCCGCGCACCAACAGGCCTGGCTCCTCCCAGATCGACAGCGAGATCGGCCCCAGCACCCGGCGCATCCCCTGCCCCACCAGCCAGGCTTCGGCGCTGGTCAGCAGCGCCCGGGCGATGTCCTCGTTCTCGGCATCGAAATAGCCGAAGAACCCCGTGCCCGGGCCAAAGCCCTGCTCAGGCGGCATGGCGAGCGCCAGCTCGTCGATATGGGCCGAGATGCGCCCCACTGCGCGCCCGTTCTGCCGGGCGAGGAACAATTGCACCCGGGCATGGCCGAAAAAGGGGTTCTTCTCCGGATCGACCAGTTCGAGCTGTTCGGAGCGCAGCTGGGGCACGAAATGGGGCAGGCGGTCGGAAAAGGCGCGCCCGCAATCGACAAAGGCAGCACGCCCGCGCTTGTCGGTGACCGGCTCGATGCTCAACTGTGCTGCGTCCGCCACGAGGAATGTTCCGTAATTGCTCCAGATCAAGGTGTCTGTGTCGCGCCGCGGCGATTGGCGCAAGGCCATCGATCACACTCACCAACAAGACGCGTTTGGCTTGGCCAGACAATTGGGCTAGGGCAACGCGCAAGGGCCTGCCGAAGATGACCATGCATCAGACCATCCCCGCCGCTGCCGCCCCCGCGCTGGCGCGGGCGACGCGCGCGCAGTTCATGGCCGAGGACGACAAGGCGATGCTGCGCGCCGCGCGCGAGCTGACGCGGGGGCTGGGCGAAGCGCGCCCGGCGATCTACTGGAGCGACATGCTGCTCTCGGCCGGGCTGGGCTATGCCGGGATTGCCACCGCGATCCTTGCCGAAGGCCTGCCCTTGCGCCTCGCAGCCGGGTTGGTCGCGGCGCTGGCGCTTTACCGGGCGCTGATGTTCATCCACGAGCTCACCCATATCCACCGCGATGCCCTGCCGGGCTTTCGCACCGCCTGGAACCTCATCGTCGGCATCCCGCTGCTCACCCCCAGCTTCATGTATGAAGGGGTGCACGTGATCCATCACAAGCGCACCCAATATGGCACGGTGGAGGACCCCGAATATCTGCCGCTGGCGCTGATGAAGCCCTGGAGCCTGCCGCTGTTCGTGATCGTGGCGCTGCTTGCCCCGTTGGCGCTGCTGGTGCGCTTTGCCGTGCTGGTGCCGCTGGGGGCGCTCATCCCGCCGCTGCGGCGGCTGACCTGGGAGCGCTTTTCGGCGCTGGCGATCAATCCGGCCTTCCGGCGCCGGGCGCCCGAGGGCGAGCTGGCCGCGCGGGTGCGCTGGCAGGAAGCCGGGGCGAGCCTGTGGGCCTGGGCGCTGATCGCCAGCATCTTTGCGCTCGGCTGGCAGCCGCTTGCGATCGCACTGGTGATCCTCTCGCTCAGTGCCCTCCTCAACCAACTGCGCACCCTGGTTGCGCATCTGTGGGAGAACGAGGGCGAGGCGATGACGGTGACCGCACAGTTCCTCGATTCGGTCAACGTTCCGCCGCCGGGGATCGCGGCGGAAATCTGGGCGCCGGTGGGGCTGCGCTACCACGCGCTCCATCACCTCATGCCCTCGATGCCCTATCACGATCTGCCCGAGGCGCACCGCCGCCTCACGCGCGCGCTGGGGCCGGGCTCGACCTATGAGGGCGCCAACCATCCGGGGATGCTGGCATTGATTGCGCGGATCGCAAGAAGCACGATGGGCCGGCGCGGCTGAGCCGCAAGGGCGACGCTGCTATTCCTCGGTGCGGATCAGCACCGTCTCGCCCACCAGCAGGAACAGCACGAAGGGCGCCCAGGCCGCAAGCAGCGGCGGATAGCCGCCAAAGCTGCCCATGGCGAGCGCGGCATTATCGACCACGAAATAGGCAAAGCCGAGCGCCATCCCGATCACCGCGCGCACGAACAACTGGCCCGAGCGCGCGAGGCCAAAGGCCGCGATCGAGCCCAGGAGCGGCATCAGCAAGGCCGAGAGCGGCCCTGAAAGGCGGTGCCACCACTTGGCCCTGAGTTCGTCAGTGTTGCGTCCGGCCGCGGCGAAGGCCTCGATCCGCCCGGCCAGTTCCCAAAAGCTGAGCGCATCGGCATCGACCGATTGCAGCATGATCCGCTCGGGGGTCAGCGCCTCCGCCACCACGGTATCGGGCCTCCTTTCGGTGATCGCGCTGGCGACATCGAAGCGCACCGGGCGTTCGAGCCGCCAGCCGGGATTGGCAAAGGTCGCCCGCGCGCTGCGCCACTGGGCGCGGATGATCCCGCCCGGGCCGCGCTCGTACCAGGTGACCCCGGAAAGCACGATGTCGCGCCCAGATCCGCTGAGCGTATTGGCGGCAAGCACATTGGCCCCGTCGACGAGATAGACCCCGGTGCGCACCTTGCCGCTGCCGGCCTCGGGCGGAATGGCGCCATATTCCACCGCCTCCCACGCCTTCAGCGCGGCATTGGCGCGGGTGGTGATGCGCTCGTTGAAGGCAAAGCTGACAACGGCCACCAGCCCGGCGGTGAGCAGCAGCGGAGCGAGCACCTGGTGCGCTGAGAGCCCCGCCGCCTTCATCGCCACCACTTCGGAGTTCTGGTTGAGCCCGACGAGGGTAATCAGCGTGGCGAGCAGCACCGAATAGGGCAGGAAGCGGCTGACGAGCTGCGGCAGGCGCAGGCTGGCATAGCGCAGGATCTCGGCCTCGCCATTGCCGGGGACAGCGAGGATCTCGCCGGTCGCCGAAAGCAGATCGAGCGCCAGCAGCACCAGCACCAGCATCACCAGCACCGCAAGGATGCGCACCACGAACAGCCGGGCAAGATAGAGCGTGAGCGTGCGCGAGGGGAAGAAATCGAGCTGCATTGCCAGCCTACTCCGCAGCCGCGGCCTCGGCGGCGGCGGGCGGGCGATAGGCCCGCTGCGGGCGCCGCGCGAACAGCTTGGCAAGGCGCTTGGCGAGCTTGTCGAAGGCGGTCTCGAGCGCGCCGATCGCCTGCCCCCCGGGGACAAAGGCGACGCGGTAATACATCCACACGATCAGTGCCGCGAAGACCGCGAAGGGCAGCCACAGCGCCAGCACCGGATCGACCCGGCCCAGCGCCGCTACGTCCTCGGCATATTGGTTGACCTTGTGATAGGCCACCACCATCACGATCGAGACGAACACGCCGAGCGCGCTGGTCGAACGCTTGGGCGGGATCGCCAGCGCCACCGCGAGGAGCGGCATCAGCAGCATCATCACGATCTCGACCAGGCGGAAGTGGAAGCTTGCGAGGCTCGCATCGCGCGCATCGGGCGCGCTGGCGTTGCTCCAGCCGATCCGAAGCAGTTCGGGCAGGATATATTCGCGGGTTTCATCGCCGCGGGCGCGGAACTTCTCGATCGCGGGCAAATCGATCGGCAGATCGTGGCGGCTGAAACTCAGCACGCGCGGCGTTGTCCCGCCTCCCGGGCGCCCGCTGGTGTCCTGGATGATGGTGCCTTCGGTAAGGCGCAGGATGATCGTGTCGGGATCGTCGCGGGTGGCGAGGAAGGCGCCTTCGCGCGCGCTGATCGAGAGCACCTGTCCGCGCTTGTCGGCCACCCGGGCAAAGATGCCGATGAGACGGCGCCCATCGTCCTCGCTCGCCTCGATCCTCAGGGCCATGCGATCAGCCAGGGTGTTGAACTCACCCACCTTGATCGAGGCGCCAAGGGCACCCGAGCGCAGCTCGTATTCGAGCTGCTCGTAATAATAGCGGCTCAAAGGCTGGACGTAGAAAACCAGCGCCGCATTGACCGCCACCAGCACCAGCGCGATGGCATAGGGCACCTTGAGCAGGCGGTTGTAGGACAGGCCGACCGCGCGCATCACGTCAAGCTCGCTGGTGGTGGCAAGCCGGCGGAAGGCGAGCAGCACCCCCAGAAGCAGGCCCAGCGGGATGGCAAGGCTGGCATATTCGGGGATCAAGGCACCCAGCATCTTGAACACAACTGCCACCGGCCCGCCTTCGACCGCGACGAAATCGAACAGGCGCAGCATCTTGTCGAGCATCAAAAGGCTGGCGGCGAGCGCGAACACGCCGAGCATCGGCACGATCACCAGCCGCAGGATATAGCGGTCGATGCTGGGCAGGAAGTTGAACACGAAGGCCATCCGTCGGTTGCGCTGCGGCCTTGGTGCCCTAGCCGCTTCGCGCGCGCGCGTCATGCCCCCAATTGCATATGTCCGGTCCGCCCGGGCGGGCCCTCACCAGAACTGGCTGCCGGGGATGCCCTTGAACGGCCCGGCCTCGCGCGAGGTGATCCAGCCGCCATAGAAGCCGCCGGGCTGGGGAATGACCTTCTCGCCATCGACGCGCACCTCATCACATGGCGCTGCATAGAAGGCGATGAAGCCGGCGATCGCGGCGAAGGCGGGGGTGGGGGCAGGATAGCTCCATCCGGCGCGCGCGATCCGCTCCTTGCCGATCACCACGTCCCAATAATGGGCCTGCCCCTTCCATTCGCACAGCGAGCGCGCCGGGTTGGGGAAAAGCCATGCCATCGCGATGTCCGCGGGCGGGATGTAGTAGGTGGGTGGATGGCTGGTCTCGAGCGTCCGCCAGGCCTTGCGGCTATCGGCCAGCACCACGCCCTTGTGGACGATGCGGATGTGCCGTGGGGTCGGTTCGACGATCGGCGGGCGAGGATAGTCCCACACGCTTTCCTGCCCGGGCCCGGGCGGATCGGGCACGGGGTGATGCGCCGGCCTCACCTGGCGGCGCGCCTCAGGCCTTCTCGAGCGTGCATTGCAGCGGGTGCTGGTTGGCCCGGGCGAAGTCCATCACCTGGTTCACCTTGGTTTCGGCCACTTCGTAGGTGTAGATCCCGCAGACCCCGACCCCGCGCTGATGAACATGGAGCATCACCCGCGTCGCCTGTTCGAGATCCATGCCGAAGAAGCGCTTCAGGACCATCACCACGAATTCCATCGGGGTGTAATCATCGTTGAGCATCAGCACCTTGTACTGGCTCGGCTTCTTGGGCTTGGTGCGGGTCTTGGTGGCGATGCCGACCTGGGTGCCGCCGCCGCCGTCCTTGCCTTCATCCTCCTCGCTGGCGCGCACGCCAAGCGCCAGCGACCGGCGCGGCGCGGCATGGGCGGCAAGGGCGTGAACCGGAGGCTGGGGCATGGGCCTACATTATGGGATTTGCTCGGCGCTGTTCAAGCCGTGATACGCACGGCCAGCGCGGCAGTTCCGCACCGCCCCCGGCAGGTATGGCGCGGCAAAAGGGCGCGCAGCAAAAGGGCCGAGCAAGCGCTGCTTGCTCGGCCCGGCGCCTTGCGGCGCGCTTTCGTGAACCGGGTTGGGAGAGAGAGGAGAGAGGCCCGGTTCAGAAACGGATGGCTCAGGCCGCCTTGGTGAACTTCTCGGTGGCGACGCTGACGCGGTTCGAAATCGGGGCGAAAGCGTCGTTGTAGAGCTTCAGCCAGGCTTCGGTGCGCTTCGAGCCGTAGGCAACCAGCGCATCGAAATTGCGGCGCGCAAGTTCACCCTGGAGCTGGAACAGCTCGGTCGGCGACTTGACCGCGGCGACCTTCTTGGCGTCTTCGGTGACGGTCTCGATCACGGTCTTGCCGGTCTCGATATTGTCCTTGAGCAGTTCCTGCGCGCCGGTGACGAAGATCTTGCCGCTTTCCACCACGGCTTCGACATTGGCCTTGGTGAATTCGGTGGCTTCGGCGGCGAGTTCGCCGGTCTTGGCGAAGGCGGTCTTGGCACGGGCCTGCACGTCGGCCAGCATTTCCTTGGCGCTGGCGGCGATGTCGATCTTCTTGGCGGTGGTCATGATGGTGTCCTTGAGCTTGGCAACGGGGTTGGCGGTGGTGGTGGCGGGCGCGGCAGGCTTGGCCGCGGCCTTCTTGGCCAGCACCGGCGCCTTGGCCGGCGCCTTGCTGGCGGCAGACTTCTTGGCCACGGGCTTGCGGGCCACAGCCTTCTTCGGCGCCTTCCTGCTCGCGGCAGCCTTCTTCAACGGGGCGGCCTTCTTGACCGGCGCTGCCGGCGCGGCGGGGGTAGGCGCGGACGCGGCCGGCACGACTTCGTCCTTGGCCTTGGGGGCAGCGGCAACCTTGGCCGCAGCCTCGGCATAGGCCTTTTCGGCAGCGGCATCGATCTTGGCGAGTGGCGCTGCGGCTTCGGTAGGCTTGTTCTCAACTTCGGACATGGCGACCTCGCTTCATGTTGCACTGCACAAAATAGTCAGTGCGCCTGCGAAGTCAAGCATTTTTGTGCAGTGCACAAAAATGCCTGTAATCTGCCTTTACTTCAACGCCTTGATTGCAGCACGGCAGGCCGCAGAGGCGCTAGCGGGTCTTGACATAGCGCCCCGGGGCATCCTCGATCACCTGGTCGCCCTTGCCGCCCGGCACGCGCTTTCCGGTCGCGGGCACGCGCGCCTCGCCCTGACGCTCGAGCCAGGCCAGCCAGTGCGGCCACCAGCTGCCCGGGTGTTCACTGGCCCCTTCCACGAAGGCCTTGAGCGAGGGCGCGCTGCTGTCGCCGGTCCAGTACTGATACTTGCCCGCCGCCGGAGGGTTAACCACCCCGGCAATGTGCCCGGAACCCGCCAGCAGGAACTCGATCGGGCCCTTGAAGTGGCGGGTGATGCGCCACACGCTCTCAGCCGGGGCGATGTGATCCTCACGCCCGGCCTGGACATAGGCAGGCGTGGTCACCCGGGTGAGATCGATGGGCGTGCCATCGGCTTCAAGCGCGTCCGGCACCACCAGCTTGTTGTCGCGATAAAGGTCGCGCAGATAGGCATTGTGCCACTTGGCCGGCAGGTTGGTGACATCGCCGTTCCAGTGCAGCAGGTCGAAGGCCGGATAGTCCTCGCCCAAGAGATAATTGTTGACGACGTAGTTCCAGATGAGGTCGCGGCTGCGCAGGGCGTTGAAGGTGGCAGCAAGATAGCGCCCATCGAGATAGCCATCGGGGCTGAGCTGGCCGATCAGTTCGAGCTGGGCATCATCGATGAAATTCTTGAGGTCCCCGCTCTTCTCGAAATCGACCTGCGCGGTGAAGAAGGTCGCGCTCCGAACCTTGTCGGCCTCGCCCCGGCGCGCGAGCACCGCAAGCGTTGCCGCCAGCGTGGTGCCGGCGACGCAGTAGCCGATGGTGTGCACCTGCTCCACCCCGAGCCGGGCGCGGACGAAATCGATCGTGTCGATCTGGGCGCGGATGTAATCGTCCCACACCACATCAGCCAGGCTCGCATCGGCCGAGCGCCAGCTGACCACGAACACGCTGATCCCCTGATCCACCGCCCACTTTATGAAGCTCTTCTTCGGCGTGAGATCGAGGATGTAGAAGCGGTTGATCCACGGCGGGAAGATCACCAGCGGCACCTCAAGCACCTCCTCGGTGGTGGGGGTGTACTGGATCACCTGGTAGAGCCGGGTCTCGTGCACCACCTTGCCCGGGGTTGCGGCAAGGTTCTCGCCGAGGCGGAAGGCGTGAGGATCGGTGTGGGTGAGCTGGCCGCGCTTCAGATCATTGATGAGGTGGCGCATCCCGCGCACCAGGTTGGCCCCGCGAGTCTCGATCGTGCGCTTCATCACCACCGGATTGAGCGCGAGGAAATTGTCCGGGCTCATCGCCTCGGCAAGCGCGCCCACGGCAAATTCGAGCTGCTGGCGCTTTTGCGGATCGAGGCCCTCGATATTCCTGACGGCCGAGCGGAAATAGTCGGCAAGCATCAGATAGGTCTGGTGGAGGAGCAGGAAGGCCGGGTGCGCGCGCCAGGCCGGATCGGCAAAGCGGCGGTCCTGCCGGGGGAGCGTGGCCGGATCGGGCGCCTCGGTCAGGGCGCCCCCCTTGGCGAAGCGCTCCACCAGCCCCGACCACAATTGCAGCTGTTCCTGCGCCAGGCGCGCCTGCGCCTCGATCAGCCCCTTGGGGCTGTGCCCCAGCATCGCCTGGGCGATCACCAGCCACTGTGCCGGATCGAGCGGATTGGCGCCCTTTGCCACCTTGGCGCTGGCGGCCTCGGCCTGGTGCGCGGCAAATTCGAGCCAGAGCTGCTGGAGCTGCGCGCCGGTGGCGGCCCATTCGGCCATTTCGCTGCTCTCCAGCCCCTGCTCCAGCAGCGCCTCTGCGGGCGCACCGCCCATCATCGCGCGCACCGCCTCGCCCTGCATCGCCACGAAGGCGGCGAGGTTCTCACGGGTGGTGGCCATCGGGTCGCTCTCATATGCCATCGCCGTTGGGATCCCTGCATAGCGTATGCGGCATAAGCAGTGCCGCGAATTTCCAGCCGCTTCAACTGCCGAAAACGCCTTTCCTCGCGCGGCGGTCTTGGCTTAGGGAGAAAGGCGGCGACGGCCTCATCGGGCGAGCGCAAGACAAGGTGATGACAATCGATGAATGACCAGTTCTATCGCATGAAGCGGATGCCCCCGTATGTGATCGCGGAGGTCAACGCCATGCGCCATGCCGCAAGGCTTGCCGGGCAGGACATCATCGATCTGGGCATGGGCAATCCCGATCAGCCCCCGCCGCAGCACGTGATCGACAAGCTGTGCGAAGTCGCCGCCAAGCCCGATGCCCATGGCTATTCGCAGTCGAAGGGCATTCCGGGGCTGCGCCGCGCGCAGGCGGGCTATTACGCGCGCCGGTTCGGGGTCGAACTCGATCCGGAAACCGAGGTGGTGGTGACGATGGGCTCCAAGGAGGGCCTCTCGAGCCTTGCCACCGCGATCATCGCCCCGGGCGATGTGGTGCTGGCGCCCAATCCCAGCTATCCGATCCACACCTTCGGCTTCATCATCGCCGGCGCCACGATCCGCTCGGTGCCGACCACCCCCGATGACCACTATTGGGAATCGCTCGAGCGGGCGATGAACTTCACCGTGCCGCGCCCCTCGGTGCTGGTGGTGAGCTATCCTTCCAACCCCACCGCCGAGGTGGTCGATCTGCCCTTTTATGAAAGGCTGGTGGCCTGGGCGAAGGAAAACCACGTCTGGGTGGTGAGCGACCTTGCCTATTCCGAGCTCTATTTCGACGGCAAGCCCACCCCTTCGATCATGCAGGTGCCGGGCGCCAAGGACGTGGCGATCGAGTTCACCAGCATGTCCAAGACCTATTCTATGGCCGGTTGGCGGATGGGCTTTGCGGTGGGCAACCGCCAGCTCATTGCCGCGCTCACCCGGGTCAAGTCCTATCTCGATTACGGCGCCTTCACCCCGATCCAGGCGGCGGCCTGCGCCGCCTTGAACGGGCCGCAGGACATCGTCGAGGCCAACCGCGAACTCTATCGCCGCCGCCGCGACGTGATGGTCGAGGCCTTCGGCCGCGCCGGGTGGGAAATCCCGCCGCCGCCCGCCTCAATGTTCGCCTGGGCGCCCCTGCCCCCGGCGCTCAAGGCGATGGGCAGCCTCGAATTTTCCAAGCAGCTTCTCACGCATGCTCAGGTCGCGGTGGCCCCGGGCGTGGGCTATGGCGAGAATGGCGAGGGCTATGTGCGCATCGCCATGGTCGAGAACGAGCAGCGCCTGCGCCAGGCGGCGCGCAACATCCGCCGCTATCTCCAGTCGCTCGGAGTCAATTCCTCGGCCGCCTGATCCGACTACTCCAACATCAAGGCGCAGCGCAGACGACAGGAGAATTCCTGTCCAAAATGCGTTAGCTTGTGTGTAAGCCAAGCTGGACTGATGCCAGCGCTGGACGGATACCAAAGGCTGACTGACAGGGGAGGAACCGGATGCGGGGCCGAGCCGCACGGCGACTGACCGACAGACAGCGCGCCGTGATGGAGCGCATCGACCGCCGGGTGCCGATCAAGGTGATCGCGCAGGAACTCGGCGTATCCGAAACCCGAATCAACCAGCACATCCGCGCGCTCAAGGACGCCTATTGCGCGGCGAGCCTCGGCGAACTCGTCGAAAACTACCGCGCGACGCTGGCAGTTGCGGATGATCCCCCGACGCACCGCCCCTCTGCGCCGGCACAGCCGGTCTCCGCGATCGCTGAGCCCCCCTTGAGCGAAGCTGCATATACAAAAACGCAGCTTCAGCCCGCCGTCGATCCTGCCGATGGCTTGGGGCAGGACGACCCGGGGCAACTCGTGCTTGGCGATGCGGTGCCGCTGATTGAACAGGCACCCTGGCTCAGGCCCGGCGAGCCTCGGGTGGTCCCGGGGGCGCTCGATGGTGAAAACGCCGTCCTGCTGCGCCTTGCCGCGATCGTCGGGATCGCCGGCGGCATCCTCGCCGCGGTGGTGCTCACGGTCACCGCGGCGGTGGCGCTGAGCGAGGCGATGGACGGCAAGGCTGCCATCCCCCTGGGCCAATCGATCCGTCCCGGGTGAGCGCCGGGATCGGGGGGAAGAAAACGATGAACGACCGCATTATCTGTGACGCGCACAATCTCAAGAAGCTCATCCGCGAGGCCGAGGCGCTTGCCGACGAATCGATCATCGCCATGGCCCGGCTCAAACAGGCGATGCTGAGCGCGCGCCAGAACCCCGAAGTCGAGGTGCACACCGGACAGCGCGCGCTGATGCGCCTGACCGAGGCCGAAAGCCAGGCGCTCGCCATGTCCACCGCGCTGCTGAGGGTCCATGCCGAGCTCAGCAAGGTGGCCGAGGTCTATGCCGGGGGCGATCCGGGCATTCCCACCGAATTTCCCAAGACCGCCTTCGCCGATGCGCCCGCCCCGGTTGCGGAGACCGCCATCTGACCGGCGCAGCACCATGCTCGAATGGCTGAGCCTCTATCGCGCCGATGCGCAATACATCGCCAGCTTCGCCCTGGGGCTGGCGGTGCTGCGCTTCGGCGCAGGGCCGGAGCGGGCGGCGGGCCTCGTGTTCGTCGGCCTGCTGATCGTGCCCGCGATGCTCACCCGGCTGACCGGGCAGGACATCGCCTTGCTGTTCGGCAATCTGGCCTGGCTCTACACCCTGTTTGACATCGTCGCCGCGGCGGCCTTCATTGCCATCGCGCTCAAGGCCAACCGCAGCTACACGCTGTGGCTCGCCGGGTTCCAGCTGGTGGCACTCAGCGCCCATGTGGTGCGCGGGCTGGTCGATGCGGTCTCGCCGCTCGCCTATGCCATCCTTGCCATCGGCCCGTCCTATGGCCAGCTGCTGGTGCTCGCCGGCGGGCTGCTGTTCCACTGCCTGCGCCTGCGACGCTACGGCCCTTACCGCGACTGGCGCCCGCGCACCCCAGCGACGGGGCGCATCTGGAGCGCGGGCAACAGCGCCGGGCCGCATGGCTGACAGGCCTGCCCCCTGCTGCGGAGAACCACCGCGATGCTGACCCTCGCCCCTCAATCAGACAAGGCCCAGCGCCAAGCCGCCGAGCGCTGCGCCGCCGGGCTGATCGCCTATTTGCGCAGCGTGCTGCTGGCGCCGCCAGTGACCCATGAGCGCGGCCATGCGGTCTTCCTCGATGCCGCGCAGGGCTGGGCAGGCGATGCCCCTTTCGGCATGGGCGGCGAGGCGACGCTCACCTTGCGGATGCGCTCGCTGCTCGGCGAGGCGCTGCGGCGCGATGCCGCCGGCCTCATCCTTGCCCACAGTCACCCTTCGGGCCAGTGCCGCCCGAGCGGGCGCGACATCACCGCCACGCGCCGCCTGGCCGAAATCGCCCGGGCGCTCGACATCACGCTGGTCGATCACCTCATCTTCACCCGCGATGCGGTCTATTCGATGCGCGCCGGGGGGCTGCTGTGAACGCGGTGACTCCGTCCCAACCCCTCCCAGGGGCACCCGAAACGGCGCTGATGATGCCGCGCTTTCGCGAGGCCGGGGATGTCACGCTCGACCTGCTCCACCGTGACGGGCGGGTGGTGGACAGCTGGCTCGGGCTGCACCCGCGCGAATTTGCCCTGCTCTGGCGCCTTGCCGAGCAGCCGGGCGTGTGCGTGAGCCGCAAGCAGCTGCTCGCCGATGTGTGGCGCATCCGCTACGAGCCGCAGACCAACAGCCTCGCGGTGCATGTCGCGCGGGTGCGCGCCAAGCTCGAACCCTTCGGCCTCGCCCGGTTGATCGCCACCCACCCGGCGGGCGGCTATTTCCTCGATCCTGCCTCTGGGCACGCCGCCCCCGCCTGCTGAGCGCGCGCGGCGCTGGACTTGGGGCGAGGGATCGGCCAGTCTTGGCGGCGCCAACAGCCCTTGACGAGGAATGCCTGTCGCCATGTCCGCCGATCCCGTGTCTGCCACCATTTCCCACACCAGCAATGACCGTGTCGCCATCACCCTCGATGCCGAAGGCGTGGCCGAGGTGCGTCTCACCCGCGCCGACAAGCTCAATGCGCTCGATCCGGAGATGTTCGCGCGCATCATCGAGGCGGGCAGCACACTGCAACGCATGAAGGGGCTGCGCGTCGTGGTGCTCTCGGGCGAGGGCCGGGCCTTCTGCGCCGGGCTCGACCTGTCCAATTTCTCGCGCCAGCCCGCCCCGGACGAGCCAGCGCTGACCGAGCGCACCCATGGCAATGCCAACCGCGCCCAGCAGGTGGCCATGCAATGGCGCAAGCTGCCCGTCCCCGTGATCGCCGCGGTGCACGGGGTGTGCTTCGGCGGGGGCCTCCAGATCGCCAGCGGTGCCGACATCCGCATCGTTCATCCCCAGACCCGCATGGCGATCATGGAGATGAAGTGGGGCCTCGTGCCCGACATGGGCGGCTATGCGCTGTGGCGCGGGCTGGTGCGCGATGATGTGCTGCGCGAGCTGATCTACACCAATCGCGAATTTTCCGGTGCCGAAGCCCAGGCGCTTGGCCTTGCCACTCATGTCGATGACAACCCGCACGAACGCGCGCTCGCCATCGCCCGCCAGATTGCCAACAAGAACCCCCACGCGATCCGCGCCGCCAAGCGGCTGCAGGCGGCCATGTGGGAGCGCGAGACCGATGCGATCCTGATGGAGGAAAGCCTCGAGCAGCACGCACTGATGCGCAGCCGCAACCAGGTGGAAGCGGTGATGGCCGAGATGGAGCGCCGCAAGCCCCGCTTCGAGGACGTGTGAGGCGCGCGGTGGCCTAGCCGCTGGCGAGGCGGCTGACCCGATAGTCGGCCAGATTGAGCCAATAGGCGATGCCCCAACGCAGCCGGGCTAGCAGGGTGGCGTGCTCGGCATACCACTTGAGCGTCACCGGCTCGCTCGCCGCTTCGAGATGGTCGATCAGGGCGCGAAGGCGCGCCGCGAGCGCTTCATCCTCGATCCGCAGCATCAGCTCGACATTGATGCGCAGGCTCCGCTTGTCGAGATTGGCGCTGCCGACATAGCTCGCCCCGTCCACCACCAGCAGCTTCATGTGCAGCTTGCACGGCTGGAATTCGAACAGGCGCACCCCTGCCCGCAAGAGCTGGCCATATTGCAGCCGCGCCATGTCGATCGCCGCGGCGATGTCGGACTTGCCGGCCATCACCATCCGCACCGCCCCACGCCGGGCAACCCGGGCGATCTGGCGGCGGAAGCTGCGCGGCGGGGAGAAATAGGCGGTAACGGTATCGAGCCGCCGCGCTCGTGCGAGATCCTGCCGCAAGGCCCAGGCCCAATGCCCGCGCCGCACCAGCGGCCCGCCCACCAGCAGGCGCACCGGGCCGCTGCCCCCGTCCCAGTCCTTGACGATGTCGCGCAACCTTCTGAGCTGCGCCACGCGGCCCCGCGCCTCGTTCTCGGTCCACTCGGCCAGCAGCGCGAACCAGCGAACGAACTGGGCTGCCACGGGCCCTTCGACCAGCACGGAAAGATCGCACCAGCCATTCGCCTCTGGCGGCGCGAAATAGTGATCGGAGACATTGGCGCCCCCGGTCATCACCCGCGCGCCATCGGCAATGGCGAACTTCTGGTGGTTGCGCACGAGGTAGCGCGTGCCCCACTTGGGCGAGAACTCGGCAAAGCGCCCGCCGGCCGCACGCAAGGGGGCAAAGAAGCCCGCTCCTGCATCATTGCCGAAGGCATCGACGATGAGGTGCACCGCCACGCCGCGCCGGGCTGCGGCCACCAGCGCATCGCGAACCCGGGTGCCGGATTCGTCATCGTCGAACAGATAGTAGAACACCTCGAGCCGCTCGCGCGCGCTGGCGATGAGGTCGATCAGCGCCGCCAGCCGGTCAGCCCCGCCGGGATAAAAGGTGAAGCTGTGATCCTGCGCCGCGATCCGGAAGGGCGGCAGATCGCAATAGGGCGTGGCGGCGGCATCATCCATGGCCAAGGGATCTAGAACCTTTTTCCCGGCGGCGAAATCACCCGCCCATCCGCAGACGGCCTTGCCAAAGCGCGCCGCCGCCCCGAGACTGCCCGCCAGCACCGCGCCGCAAGGAGCAGAACAGGAATGACTCAGGCAAGCGCACACCCGGACGATCCCCACTATGTCCACCGCACCGGCTGGCTGCGCGCCGCAGTGCTGGGCGCCAATGACGGGATCATCTCGGTCGGCTCGCTCATCACCGGGGTGGCGGCGGCAACCCCTGACAAGGGCGCCGTGCTGGTGGCTGGGGTGGCGGCGCTGATCGCCGGGGCGATGTCGATGGCCGCGGGGGAATATATCTCGGTCTCGAGCCAGGCCGATACCGAAAGCGCCGATATCCACCGCGAGCGCGCGGCGCTGGCGCAATCGCCCGAGGCCGAGGAGGCCGAGCTTGCGGCGATCTATCGCAGCCGCGGGCTGAGCGAGGCAACCGCGGCGCTCGTGGCGCGCGAACTCAGCGCACGCGATGCGCTGGCCGCGCATGTGCGCGACGAACTGGGCCTTGCCGAGCATCTTGCCGCCCGCCCGCTGCAGGCAGCGCTAGCCTCGGGCGTGACCTTCAGCAGCGCCGCGGCGGTGCCGCTCCTGGCGGCCTGGCTCGCCCCGGCGCAGGCAATCGGCGTGGTGGTGGCCGGAGTGACGGTGCTGGCCCTTGCCCTGCTCGGGGCGCTGGGCGCGTGGGCCGGGGCGGCCCCGCTTTTGCCGGCAACCTTGCGGGTGGTGGGCTGGGGCCTGTTCGCCATGGCTGCGACTGCGCTGGTCGGGCGGCTGTTCGGGGTGAGCGTCTGAGCCAGGCTGCGGCGCCACGCTTGACTTTGCGTGGCGCGATGCCTAGCTGCGCGCTTCCCCTTTCCCAGCTTATTTGGAAGAAGGCTCCCCATGGCCCGCGTCACGGTTGAAGATTGCGTTGACAAGGTTCCCAACCGTTTCGATCTCGTGCTGCTCGCCGCGCAGCGTGCGCGCGAGATCTCGGGCGGCGCCGAGCTGACGATCGATCGCGATCGGGACAAGAACCCGGTGGTGGCGCTGCGCGAGATCGCCGAGCAGACGATCAGCCCCGATTCGCTGCGCGAGGCGCTGATCACCAGCCTCCAGAAGATCCTCCCCGATGACGAGGACGAGGCCGATGAGATCGGCTCGCTCAGCCAGTCGGCCGAAGCGCTGCGCATCACCGCCTCGGCGCCGGCGCGCACCGCCTCGCTCGGCGGCGATTACGACGGCTGACCGGTTGGAGCGTCGCCACGCCGGCGCGCCCCATACCCTCCTCCCTGCTTGACCGCCTCGTGACGCTGCGGCGCTTGCGCTTGCCAGGCGGGCGTTGCGCGCTATTCCTTGGCGTTGTCATCAAATTGTAACGCCAGGGCGGGCCGGACATGGCAGCGATCGCGATCTACAGCGTCAAGGGCGGGGTGGGCAAAACCACGCTGGCGGTTAACCTTGCCTGGTGCGCGGCCACCATTTCGCGGCGCCGCACGCTGCTGTGGGATCTCGATGCGGCCAATGGCTCGGGCTTTCTCCTCGGGGTCGATCCGAAGAAGAAGCGCAGCGCCGACAGCGTCTTTGCCGAGGACAGCAATCCGGCGCGGCTGATCCAGCCGACCGGCCATGCCAATCTTGATCTTCTGCCCGCCGATGAGAGCATCCGCACGCTCGATCGCCAGCTTGACCGGCTGGGCAAGAAGAAGCGCCTCGCCCGGCTGGTCGAGGCGCTGCACAAGGATTATGACCGGGTGCTGCTCGATTGCGCCCCGGTGCTCAATGAGGTGAGCGCGCAGGTGATGCGCGCGGCCGATCTGGTGATCGTGCCGCTGCCGCCCTCGCCGCTGTCGGCCCGCGCTTTCGAGGTGGTGGTCGAGGAAGTGCGCGCCAGCGGCAAGAGCCATCCGCCGATCCTGCCGGTGCTCTCGATGATCGATCTGCGCCGCAGCCTCCACCGCGAGGCGCGCGCGGCAAATCCCACCTGGCCCGCGATCCCGCTCGCCAGTGCGGTCGAGCAATGCGCCAGCCTGCGCCAGCCGGTGGGCGCCTTTGCCCCGCGTTCGCCTGCCGCGCGCGCGATCGCGCAGCTGTGGACCGCGATCGAGCGCAAGCTGGCAAGCCGCTAGCCGCTGCCTCCAACGCGCGCGCGCCACTAGGCGGATTTTGCAGCTGCGAAATTCGCCCCTATAGTGCTGCGGCACAATCTGGGGCGCAATCAATGAGCGGCGTGAGCGAGGGCATCGGCACGGTGATCGAGGGCGGCCTGCTCTCCCACGCGGTGGAAGGCGAGGGCGAGGCCGGGGCCGCGCCTGCCCGGGACGGCGCGCCCACCACCTGCCCCAATTGCCAGACCCGCTTTGTCGGCCATTTCTGCCCTGAATGCGGGCAGAAAGCCGATATCCACCGCAGCCTTGCCGCGATCGGCCATGATCTCGTGCACGGCGTGCTGCATCTCGATGGCAAGCTGTGGAACACCCTGCCGCTGCTCACCCTGCGCCCCGGCGAGCTCACCCGCCGCTTCATCGCGGGCGAGCGGGCCAAGTTCGTCAGCCCGATGGCGCTGTTCCTGTTCAGCGTCTTTGCGATGTTCGCGGTGTTCCAGATGGTGGGGGTTTCGGTCTCGGACGATTTTCTGGAGGGCTGGAGCAATTATGGCGATCAAGCCACGAATTCTGCGTTCCGGACGAATATCCAGCAACAGATCACCGCGCTCGAGCAGGAACGCGCCGCCCTGCCCAATGCCAGCCCCCGGCGCGCCGAGATCGACAACGAGATTACCGGGCTCACCAACGTCCTCAAGGCGGCCGGCAACGCGCCGATCGAGATCGATCTTGGCAATCCCGACAATGCTCCCACCGGGATTCGCTTTCTCGACGAGGGGCTGATCAAGAAATGGAACAGGAACCCCGGCCTGATGCTCTACAAGCTGCAGGCCAACAGCTACAAGTTCAGCTGGCTGCTGATCCCGCTCTCGATCCCCTTCCTGTGGCTGATGTTCGCCTGGCGGCGAGAGTTCAAGGCCTATGACCATGCGGTCTTCGTTACCTATTCGCTGGCCTTCATGTCCCTGCTGTTCATCGCGCTTTCGCTGCTCAGCCTCATTCCGGGCGGCGGCGACTGGGCGGTGCTGATCTTTCTCATCGCCGTGCCGCTGCACCTCTACAAGCAGCTGCGCCATGCCTATGGGCTGAGCCGCACCTCGGCGCTGTGGCGCTTCGTGGTGCTCCTCATCTGCACCCAAATTGTGCTTGTGCTGTTTCTCGTAATTATCGGCCTGCTCGGCGCCTATTGAGAAGGCGCAGGGCAGGGGAAGCGGGCCGCAAGGAAGCGCGCCATCACGGCCGAGAGGGCCTCGCCCTGCTCGGCGGCGGGGCGGGCGCTGAGCCAGGTGCCGATCTTGCGCGAGGTGAGCTGGACCGCACCCGGCGGCGGCAGGCAGGCGGCGGGCGGCGCTCCGGCGGCGCGCTGCGCTGCGATCGCGGCGCGCGCCTTGCCGAGCGCGGCCACCACATCGCCATAAAGCTGCTGCATCTCGGGATGGTCGACGCTCGCCACCCCGCGCTGGGCAAGCTCGCGGTCACGTGCGATCCATCCGCCCAGCGTCGGTTCGGGCGCCGGCGCGGCAACCTCGGCGAGCGCAGGCACGGCAAGCGACGCCAACGCGGCCGGGGCAAGACCTGCGCCAAACATCATCGTCACCGCCGGCGCATCGGCTGCCGGGGGCGGGCTTAACCCGGGCTGAAGCGCGGGATCAGGCGCCCTGCGGAGCCTCGCCGCCCTTGGCCCCGCCGAAGCGCTTGCCAGCCTTGGGGATCGAGGAGCCCTGCACCGGCGCCGCCACCACCGGGCCGCGGGGGGCCTCGGGCCGGTCAATCTTGCCGGTCTCGAGCAGGGTCTTGATCTCCTCGCCGGTGAGCGTCTCGTATTCGAGCAGCGCCTGGGCAAGCAGGTGGAGCTGATCCTGGTGCTTGGTCAGGATCTCGGTCGCGCGCTTGTGCGCCCCTTCAACCAGCGCCTTGATCTCGCTGTCAATGAGCTCGTTGGTCTTGCCCGAACGGAAGGTGCGCTGCGCCGCGCCATAGCCGAGATAGCCCTCGGCCTGCTCCTCGTACTGGAGCGGGCCGAGCTTGTCCGACATGCCCCACTGCGTCACCATGTTGCGCGCCAGGTTGGTGGCATACTGGATATCGGACGAGGCGCCCGAGGAGACCTTGTCATGGCCGAAGATCAACTCCTCGGCCACGCGCCCACCCATCGCCACCGACAGGTTGGCGTGCATCTTGTCGCGGTGGTAGGAATAGGAATCCCGCTCGGGCAGGCGCATCACCATGCCCAGCGCGCGGCCGCGCGGGATGATCGTGGCCTTGTGGATCGGGTCGGAGGCCGGCTCGTGCACCGCGACGATGGCGTGGCCCGCCTCGTGATAGGCGGTCATCTTCTTCTCGTCCTCGGTCATCACCATCGAGCGGCGCTCGGCGCCCATCATCACCTTGTCCTTGGCGTCCTCGAACTCCTGCATCGCCACCAGCCGCTTGTTGCGGCGGGCAGCCAGCAGCGCCGCCTCGTTGACGAGGTTGGCCAGGTCGGCCCCGGAAAAGCCGGGGGTGCCGCGGGCGATCACGCGCGGATCGACATCGGGCGCCAGCGGCACCTTCTTCATGTGCACCCGCAGAATCTTCTCGCGCCCGTCGATATCGGGGATCGGCACCACCACCTGGCGATCGAAGCGGCCCGGGCGCAGCAACGCCGGATCGAGCACGTCGGGGCGGTTGGTGGCGGCGATGATGATGATGCCTTCATTGGCCTCGAACCCGTCCATCTCGACGAGGAGCTGGTTCAGGGTCTGCTCGCGCTCATCGTTGGAATTGCCAAGCCCGTGGCCGCGGCTGCGGCCCACCGCGTCGATCTCGTCGATGAAGACGATGCAGGGCGCGTTCTTCTTGGCCTGTTCAAACATGTCGCGCACCCGGCTGGCGCCGACGCCGACGAACATCTCGACGAAATCCGAGCCAGAAATGGTGAAGAACGGCACCCCCGCCTCGCCGGCGATGGCGCGGGCCAGCAGGGTCTTGCCGGTGCCGGGGCTGCCGACGAGCAGCGCGCCCTTGGGGATCTGCCCGCCGAGCTTGGAAAAGCGCTGCGGGTCCTTGAGGAACTCGACGATCTCCTGCAGCTCCTCGCGCGCCTCGTCGATCCCGGCAACATCATCGAAGGTGACCCTGCCCGATCGTTCGGTGAGCAGCTTGGCCTTGGACTTGCCAAAACCCATCGCCCCGCCGCCGCCGCCCTTTTGCACCTGGCGCAGCGCGAAGAAGGCGATCGCGAGGATCAGGATGAAGGGCAAGGAGTTCAGAAGGATGAACAGCAGCACGTTCTGGCCCTCGCGCTGCTTGCCAGTGAAGCGCACCCCATTGTCTTCCATCAGCCGGGTGATCTCGGTGTCGTTGGGCACCGGCACGGTGCTGAAGCTCTCACCGTTCTTGAAGGTGCCGGTGATGAGTTCAGGGCCAATCTGCACGTCCTGCACCTCGCCATCGGCAACCGCGGCGCGAAAATCGGAATAGCGTATCGCGGTGCCGGGCGCCTGGCCCGAATTGCTGAACAGCGTCACCACCAGCAGCAGCGCCAGGAAGATGCCGCCCCAGATCATCAGCTGCCTGACCCAGGGGTTGGGGCCATCGCCGTGGGGATTGGGCTGGTTGGGCTCGCTCATCGCACCGGATTCCTTTTTCTCGCCCCGGCAATGTAGGACGCACGGGGTGAATGGCAAGACAAAGCCCCCCCAAGGGACGGTGCCAAATTTCGAACAGGCAGATGCGAATTATCGATCACGCGCCGCGCCCGGGGCAGCGCCATAGGCGGCAAGGAACACCTCGACCGCCCCGGCAATGCGCCGCCGGTTGGTCTCATCGTCATCATGGCAGCCGAAGCGGCGCTCGAGATCGCCCATGCCCTTGCACAGCGAAACGAATTGCTCGGCAGCGAGCAGCGGATCGGCGACCCGCAGTTCCCCCGCCGCCTCGGCATGGCTGAGATAGGCGGCAAAGGCACGTTTCATCCGCCACGGCCCGGCCTCGAGAAAGGCCGCACCAAGCCCCGGCTCGGCCTCGGTCTCGGCGGCGATGCGGCGCTCGAACTGCACCATCTCGGGGCGCGAGAGGAACGCAACGATCGCCGCGCCAATCGCTGTCAGACGTTCGGCGATGCTCCCCTGCCGCGCCGGATCGAGCGAGAAATGCCCGCGTATCTTTTCGCATTCGCATTCCACCGCCGCGGCAAACAGCGCCCGCTTGTCGCCAAACTGGTTGTAGATCGTGACCTTGGAAACCCCGGCATCGGCCGCCACCTGCTCGATCGCGGTCGCGGCAAAGCCGTGGTGGAAGAAGTGGTGGGCTGCCTTCTCGATGATCGCGCGCCGCTTGGCCGCATCGAGGGGCCGTCCGCCGCGTCGCGGATTTGCATTTTTTTCTGCAACCGATGTTTCGGCGATTGACAAAGTGAACGACCCCGTTCATTTAAACGACACCGTTCAATAATGGGCCGGATAGCCCAAGATTGCAACCCATCGCCAGCGCAGAGGTTCCCTCCCCGTGCTTTGGATCGCCATCAGGATGCTGACCGGGGATGCCCAGAAGTTCTATGGGCTGCTCTTTGGCATCGGCTTTTCCACGCTGCTCATCACCCAGCAGATGACGATCTTCATCAACCTGATCGAGCGCGGGGCGAGCGGGGTGTTCAACGCTCCCGAGGCGCAGGTGTGGGTGATGGACCCAGTCAGCCGCACCACCGATGTCAGCTTCCCCATGCCAGCCACCGCGCTTGACAAGGTGCGCTCGGTCGAAGGGGTGGAATGGGCGGTGCCGCATCTGCGCGCGGCTGCCAATGTCCGCACCAAGGAGGGTGACCTTGAAGGCGTGGCGGTGATCGGGGTCGATGATGCCACGCTGATCGGCCTGCCCAAGCGGATGGTCGCGGGCGACAAGACCGTGCTGTTCGCGCCCGACAGCGTGGTGATCGACGATGTGGGCACCACCCGCCTGTTTTCCGATGGTGGCCAGGCGCTGGGCGAGCGGCTCGAACTCAATGATCAGCGCGCGGTGATCCGCGGCATTGCCGATGCCATCCCCTCCTTCACCAGCCAGGTCGTGCTCTACACCCGCTATTCCAATGCGCTCAATTACGTGCCCGGCACCCGCAACCGGATGACCTTCGTGCTGGCCGGAGTGCGCGAGGGCGAAAGCCCGCAAGCAGTGGCTGCGCGGATCGAGAAGGAGACCGGTCTCAAGGCCCAAACCCACGACGAATTTGCCCGGGCGGGCATCAACTTCATCATCGAGAACACCGGCATCCCTACCAATTTCGGCATCACCGTGTTTCTGGGCTTCGTCGTCGGGGTGGCGATCGTGGGCCTCACCTTCAGCCTGTTCCTGCGCGACAACATCAAGCAGTTCGGCGCCTTGAAGGCGATCGGGGTCACCAACGGCAAGATCGTGCAAATGGTGGCGGTGCAGGCGGGGCTGGTCGGGCTCATCGGCTATGCCCTTGGCGTGGTCGGCACGGTGCTGTTTCTCAAGGCCTTTGGCGGCAATCCCTTCTTCAAGGGCTTCTACATCCCGTGGCAAATCCCGCTGATCAGCCTCGCCGCGGTGGTGGTGATCCTGGCGATCACCGGCTTCATCGCCATCCGCAGCGTGCTCAAGACCGAACCGGCGGCGGTGTTCCGGTGAACGCGGCGGGCAGCATCGTCGGCACCCGGGCGATCGGCGGCTGCGACCCCGAGGCGGCGATCTGCGCGCGCGGGATCGTGCGCGATTTCGAGGCGGGGCAGAGCACCATCCGCGTGCTCCACGGCATCGATTGCGACATCCGCCCGGGCGAGATGACCTACATCGTCGGCGAGAGCGGCTCGGGCAAGACCACGCTGATCTCGATCATGTGCGGCATCCTCTATCCCACCGCGGGCGAGGTGCGGGTGTTCGGCACGGATATCTACAAGCTCTCCGACAGCGATCTGGTGCGCTTCCGCCTCCACAACATCGGCTTCATCTTCCAGCAATACAACCTCATCCCCTCGATCGATGCGGCCGCCAATGCCGCGGTGCCGCTGATCGCCCAGGGCGTGCCGCGCGAGGAAGCGCGCGAACGCGCCAAGGTGCTGCTCGAGCGGCTCAACATCGGCGATCAGGCCGACAAGCTGCCGCGCCAGCTTTCCGGCGGGCAGCAGCAGCGCGTCGCAATCGCCCGCGCGCTCGTCCATGCCCCGCGCCTGGTGGTGTGCGACGAGCCGACCGCGGCGCTCGATGCCTCCTCGGGCCGGCGGGTGATGGACCTCTTGCGCGAGGTGGCGATCGCGCCCGATCGGGCGTGCATCATCGTCACCCACGACAACCGCATCTTCGATCTGGCCGATCGCATCATCGCGCTCGAGGACGGGCGCATCACCCACGATGGCACGGCCATGCCCGATGACCACTGATCCCCTCTCCCCCGTGAACGTGCCGAGGACTCCATGCTGCGCAACCTGAGCTTCAGCCGCCAGATCCTGCCGGTCGCCGCGGTGATCGGCCTCCTCTTTGCCGTCTACATGATCGCGATCGGCCTACCCGATCGCTCGCTCGCCGAGCCGGCCGAACAGCCGCCCAAGGCGGTGGGGGCGCTCGCCAATGCCCCGCGGGTTGCCGGGGCCGGGGTAGTCGAACCGGCAAGCGAGGTGATCGATATCGGCTCGGCGCTTTCGGGCCTTGTCACCGAAGTCAGGGTGCGCCCGGGTGACAAGGTGGCTGCGGGCGAGGTGCTGTTCACCGTCGATGCCCGCGCCGCGCGCGCCAGCCTGAGGCAGGCCGAGGCCGCGATCGGAGAGGCCCGCGCCGCGATCGCCGAGGCCAGCGCCGCTCAGGCCACCGCGCGCCAGCAGCTTGCGCTCTACCGCAGCCTTGCCGATCCGGCCGCGGTGAGCCGCGCCGAGGTGATCCGCGCCGAGGGCGAGGAAGCCGCCGCGACCAGCCGGCTCGGCCTTGCCCGCGCCCGGCTCGCTGCCGCCGAGGCTGCCGCCGCCGCGGCGCGCACCGAGATCGAACGGCTCACCGTGCGCGCACCGATCGCCGGCGAGATCCTCGCGGTCAACATCCGCCCGGGCGAATTCGTCGCCACGCAGGGTGGGGGGAACAGCCAGCCGTTCATCCAGATGGGCCAGACCACGCCGCTGCATGTGCGCGTCGATATCGACGAGAACGAGATCGCCCGGGTGGCGCTGGGCCAGCCGGCGGTGGTCTCGCCGCGCGGGGCGGCCGAACTTCATGTCAGCGCGCGCTTCGTGCGGGCCGAGCCACAGGTGGTGCCCAAGCGCTCGCTCACGAACAGCGCGGCCGAAAGGGTCGATGTGCGGGTGCTCCAGCTGATCTATGAACTGCCGCCCTCCGATGCCTTCCGGGTCGGCCAGCAGATCGATGCCTTCATTCCGGCGCGGGGCAAGCCCAAGGATGCCCCCCGCGCGCAGCAGGGGGCGTGACGGCGATGCCTGCCGGCACCAGCGCCCCCGCTCGCCGCCGCGCCCTGCGGCTCGCCTTGCTGCCAGTGGCGCTGGCACTGGCGGGCTGCATGGCGAACCCCAAGCCCGAGATCGCCACGCCCACGCCCGAACTGCCGGCGGCCTTCTTCCACGCGCCGGCGGGCGAGACCGCGGCCAGCCTTGCCGCGCTCATGCCCGAGGGCGATCCGGCCTATCGCGCGCTCAGCGCCGCCGCGCTGGCCGAGGCGCCGAGCCTTGCCGAGGCCGCCGCCCGGATCGAGGCCGCCCGCGCGGGCGCCCGCCGCGCCGGGGCCGAGCGCCTGCCCAATATCAGCGCCGATGCCAGCATCCGGCAAAACCGCATCAATCCCGCCCAGTTCGGCCCGGCGGGACAGCAGGGCTTCATCCCCGCAGAGCAGACCTTCTACGGCGCCAACATCACCGCCAGCTGGGATCCGGACATCTTCGGCCAGCTCAAGGCGCGCGAACGGGCGGCCATCGCCCGCATCGATGCCGCCAGCGCCGAGGCGCAGGGCGTGCGCCTGGCGCTGCTGGCCGAGATCGCCGCGAGCGTCACCGACTGGCGGGTGATCGAGGCGCGCGCTGCTGCCATCAGCGCCGATGCCGAGGCGGCGCAGGGCCTCGCCCGGCTCGCCCTGGTGCGCGAGCAGGCGGGGATCGCCCCGGGGTTTGACCGGGTGCGCGCCGAGGCCAATGCCAGCGCCTCGGCCACCCGCCTCGCCGCGCTCGAAAGCGAGCGCGCACGGCTGATCGGGCGGCTGGTGACGCTGACCGGCAAGGACGCGGCCACGGTGCGCGCCGCGCTCGCCAATCCGGCCCCGCTCGCAGCGCCTGCCCTCCCGCCTGCGGCGCTGCCCTCCGATCTCCTCGCCAACCGCCCCGATGTCGCCGCGGCCGCTGCCAATCTTGCCGCGCGCGATGCCGATCTTGCCGCCGCCGCGCGGGCACGCTTCCCGCGCATTACCCTCTCGGCGGTGATCGGGCTGCTCGCCTTCGATCCGGAAGACTTTTTCGACAGCGATTCGATCATCGGCACGCTCACGGGCGCAATTGCCGGGCCGCTGCTCGATTTCGGGCGGGTGGGCGCCGGGATCGATGCAGCCGCGGCGGACAAGCGGGCTGCCTTTGCCGCCTATCGCGCCGCGGTATTCCGGGCGCTCGGCGATGCCGAGGCGGGCTATGGCGTGGTCAGCGCCGCCGATGCCGAGGCGCGCACGGCCCTTGCCGAGCGCGACCAGCTTGAACGTGCCGCCGCGCTGGCCGAAACGCGCTACCGCGCTGGCCTTGCGAGCTTCCTCGAAGTGCTCGAGGCGCGCCGCGCGGCCGATGCCAGCGGCGAGCGCGCCGCCGCGGCGCTGGGGCGCGCTGCCCGGGCGCGGATCGTGCTGTGGCAGGCGCTGGGCGGCACGCCGGCAGTGCCCGGGGCGTGAGCCTCGTTCTCAGGGTTGGGGCTGAACGGCCACCTGCACGATGAATTCGCCCGGCGCGGTGCCGAACAGCTGGTGGCCATCGGCATCATACCCGCGCTCGGTCTGGGCGATCCGGCCTGGTTCGATCCGCGTTTCGGCCTCGAGCGCGATGAAAGCGCCGCGCCGCTCCGACCACAAGCGGCAGTCCGCGCGATCGATCATGCCCCGCCAATGGCCCGGCGCGGCGAGCGCGCGCCAGCGCATCGCGCAGTCCGCCCCCGGCGCTGCGGCAATGCCGCGCACCAGATCGGCCGGCACCAGCCCGGCAAGCTCGGCCATCGAGGGCAGCCCCGCGGCAAAACGCGCGGGATCGGCAAAGGCATAGGCCTCGCTGCGCAAACCCGCGCCGTCGCGCGTGATCACGCTCACCCGGCGGCGATAGGGGCGGCGCTCCGGCCCGGTGAGGAGCGAGGAATAGACAAGCGCGCCATCCACCTCACCCGGCGCCAGCGTGGCGAGCAGCGCGGGGTTGTCAAACACCAGCCGCGTTTCGGCAAAGTTGTTGGCGCTGTCATCGGCAAGCGTGGCAAACTGTCCGCTCATCGCCCGGGCGAGATCGATCGGAGCCGGAGCCGGCCCCGCCTCGGGCGTTTGCGCCCTTGCCCCGAGCGCGGCGGCGAGCAGCAGGCCGGCCACCAGGAACCCGTAACGCATCGCGCCCGCCCTCCCCGCTTGGCCGCCCCTCATGCTCACCCCCTGCGCTTGATCAGCGCCGATCTTTCGCAGCGGCACACCATCTCGCCGCGCTGGTTCCACATCTCGTGCACCCAGGTGACGATCCCGGCATCGGGGCGCGAACGGCTCTCGCGCAATTCCTTGACCTCGCTCACCGCGTGGAGCGTATCGCCGATGAACACCGGCTTCGGGGTCACCACCTTGTCGAAGCCGAGATTGGCGACCAGCGTGCCCAGCGTCGTCTCCCCCACCGACAGGCCGACGAGCAAGCTGAAGGTGAAGGTGGAATTGACGAGGATCTGCCCGAACCCGCTCGCCTTTGCTGCCTCGACATCGAGGTGAAGCGGCTGGGGATTGTGGGTCATCGTCGAGAACAGCAGGTTGTCGGTCTCGGTCACGGTGCGGCGGATCGGGTGCTCGAGCCGCTCGCCCACCTGCCATTCCTCGAAGAAGCGCCCGGCCATCAGCCAGCCTCGCTTGCCCAGCGCGCCACCACTTCGGCTCCATCGTCAGCGCTGCCACGCACCGCGCCGGGGGTGCGGCTGAAGCGCGGCGCGGGGGCGGTGTGCCACAGCCCCTCGTGCTCGACATAGGTGCCGCGCGCCTTCATGTGGGGGTGTTCGCGCGCTTCCTCGAGCTCGAGCACCGGGGCAAAGCAGGCATCCGTGCCCTCGAGCAGCGCGCACCATTCATCGCGCGTCCTGGTCTTGAACAGGGCGGCGAGCCGCTCGGCATAGGCGTCCCAATTGGCCGGGTTCATCTGCCCTTCGGCCAGCTCCTCGGGCGCGCCGCTGCGGCGCAGCAGCTCGGCATAGAACTGCGGCTCGATCGCGCCGAGCGCGATCTCCTTGCCATCGGCGCAGACAAAGCAGCGGTAGAAATGCGCCGCCCCGCCGAGCATTCCCTTGCCCCGCGCGGTGGTGAGGTGCGGCACCTGGCGCACCCCGAAGAAGAAGCTCATCAGGCTGGTGGCCCCATCGACGATCGCGGCATCAACCACCTGCCCGCGGCCCGAGCGTTCGCGCTCATAGAGCGCCGCCATGATCCCGAAGGCGCAATACATCGATCCGCCGCCAAAATCGCCGACCAGGTTCTGCGGCGGGATGGGCAACTCGCCCGCCCTGCCGATCGCGGCAAGCGCGCCGGTGATGGCGATGTAATTGATATCGTGCCCGGCCGCCTGAGCCAGCGGGCCATCCTGCCCCCAGCCGGTCATGCGGGCATAGACGAGCCGGGGATTGTCGGCGAGCAGCACCTCTGGCCCCAGCCCCAGCCGCTCCATCACCCCGGGGCGGAAGCCCTCGATCAGCACGTCGGCATGGCGGGCGGCCGCGCGCACCGCGGCCTTGCCCTCGTCGCTTTTCAGATCGAGCGCGAGGCGGTGGCGCGCGCGCTCGACCACCGGGTTGCTCACCCCTGCCCCCGGCCGGTCGATCCGCACCACCTCGGCGCCAAGATCAGCCAGCAGCATCGCCACGTGCGGGCCCGGCCCGATCCCGGCAAATTCGAGCACCTTGAGCCCGGCGAGCGGGCCTTTTGCTTGGGTCATTGTTTGCTCTCTCCTGTGCTGGGCGTGTCTGTGGCGCTGAAGGGCGCCAAGAGCAAGCCCGCTGAGCGGCCCGGCACAGCCCGCGCACGCCCTGCCTGCACAAGGCTGCCTATGGGGCGGGCAAAGGCAAATTTGCTTGTCTTGTGCAGTGCAGCGTGTAGCACCCCCGCCCATGCGTGTGCTGACCCACCTTGAACGGCTCGAAGCCGAAAGCATCCACATCTTCCGCGAAGTGGTGGCCGAGGCCGAAAATCCGGTGATGCTCTATTCGGTCGGCAAGGACAGCTCGGTAATGCTGCACCTTGCGCGCAAGGCCTTCCACCCGGCGCCGGTGCCCTTTCCGATGCTGCACGTGGCAAGCGGCTGGGATTTCCGCGATCTCATCGCCCACCGCGATCGCACCGTGCGCGAATATGGTCTCAAGCTGATCGTGGCGCAGAACGAGGAGGCGGAGGCCCAGGGCATCAATCCCTTCGACACCGGCAGCGCGCTCTACAGCCAGGCGCAGCTCACCGATCCGCTCAAGCGCGCGCTCACCCAGCATGGCTTTGATGCGGCCTTCGGCGGCGGGCGGCGCGACGAGGAGAAGGCGCGGGCCAAGGAGCGCATCTTCTCCTTCCGCAACGCCGCGCATCGCTGGGATCCCAAGAACCAACGGCCCGAGCTGTGGAACCTCTACAACGCCAAGAAAAACAAGGGCGAAAGCATCCGCGTCTTCCCGCTCTCCAACTGGACCGAGCTTGATATCTGGCAATATATCGCGCTCGAGAAGATCGACATCGTCCCGCTCTACTTTGCCAAGCCGCGCCCCACGGTGGAGCGCGACGGGCTGATTATCGTGGTGGATGATGAGCGCTTCCGGCTCGCGCCGGGCGAAGAACCGGTGATGCGCTCGGTGCGCTTCCGCACGCTCGGCTGCTATCCGCTGACCGGCGCAACCCCAAGCGAGGCGCGGGAGATGAATGCGATCATCCAGGAAATGCTGCTTGCCACCAGTTCCGAACGCCAGGGCCGGGCGATCGACAAGGGCCAGTCGGCCAGCATGGAAGACAAGAAGCAGGAAGGCTATTTCTGATGCACACGCCCTCCTCATTTGAGGTCGATGCGCTGGTGGCCGAGGATATCGAGGCCTATCTCGAGGCGCATCAGCACAAGAGCCTGCTGCGCTTCATCACCTGCGGCAGCGTGGATGATGGCAAGTCCACGCTGATCGGGCGCCTGCTCTATGATTCGAAGATGATCTTTGAAGATCAGCTCGCCGCGCTCGAGGCCGACAGCAAGCGCCACGGCACCCAGGGCGAGGCGATCGACTTTGCCCTACTCGTCGATGGGCTTGCCGCCGAGCGCGAGCAGGGCATCACCATCGATGTCGCCTACCGCTTCTTCACCACCGCCAAGCGCAAGTTCATCGTCGCCGATACGCCGGGGCACGAACAATACACGCGCAACATGGTGACCGGGGCCTCGACCGCCGATCTGGCGGTGATCCTCGTCGATGCGAGGAAGGGCGTGCTGCGCCAGACCCGTCGCCATTCCTATCTCGTCCACCTGCTCGGCATCCGCCACGTGGTGCTGGCGGTGAACAAGATGGATCTGGTGGACTATGACGAGGCCACCTTTGCCGCGATCCTCGCCGATTATCGCGCCTTTGCCGAAAGCATTGGGATCGGCGCCTTCACCGCCATCCCGATTTCGGGCTTCCTCGGCGACAACATCACCACGCCCTCGCCCAACACGCCGTGGTATGCGGGCCCGAGCCTGATCGACCATCTCGAGACCGTCGAGCTTGATGCCACCGCCGCGCAGGCGCGCCCCTTCCGGATGCCGGTGCAATGGGTAAACCGGCCCAATCTCGATTTCCGCGGCTTTGCCGGGCAGATCGCCAGCGGCACCATCCGCCCCGGCGACAAGGTGCGTATCGTGCCCTCGGGCAAGACCAGCACGATTGCGCGCATCGTCACCTTCGATGGCGACCTTGATGAGGCCGTGGCCGGCCAGTCGGTGACGCTGACGCTTGCCGACGAGGTCGATTGCAGCCGCGGCGACATGATCGCGGCAGCCGACGATCCGCCCCAGGCCTCCGACCAGTTCCGCGCCACGCTGGTGTGGATGGATGAGGAGGCCCTCAAGCCCGGGCGCGGCTATTGGCTCAAGCTGGGCACGCAAATGGTCACCGCCACCATCCAGCCGCCCGAATACGAGATCGATGTCAACACGCTCGAGCATCTTGCGGCCAAGACGCTGGGCCTCAACGCGATCGGCGTGGTCGAATTCGCCACCGACCGGCCGATCGTGTTCGAACCCTATGCCACCGCGCGCGAGCTGGGCGGCTTCATCCTCATCGACAAGTTCACCAATGCCACCGTCGCCGCGGGGATGATCGCATTCAGCCTCAGGCGGGCCGAAAACATCCATTGGCAGCCGGTCAGCATCACCCGCGAGGATCACGCGCGGATGAAGAACCAGACCCCGCGGGTGCTGTGGTTCACCGGCCTTTCGGGCAGCGGCAAATCGACCATCGCCAACGAGGTGGAAAAGCAGCTGTTCCTGATGAACCGCCACACCTTCCTGCTCGATGGCGACAATGTCCGCCACGGCCTCAACCGCGACCTCGGCTTTACCGAGGCCGACCGGATCGAGAACATCCGCCGGGTGGGCGAAGTGGCCAAGCTGATGGCCGATGCCGGCCTCATCGTGCTCACCGCCTTCATCTCGCCCTTCCGGGCCGAGCGGCAGATGGTGCGCGAGATGCTGCCCCCGGGCGAGTTCATCGAGATCTTCATCGACACCCCGCTCGCCGTGGCCGAGGCGCGCGATGTCAAGGGCCTCTACAAGAAGGCGCGCGAGGGCAAGCTCAAGAACTTCACCGGGATCGACAGCCCCTACGAGCCGCCCGAGAACCCGGAAATCCGGGTCAACACCCTCGAGATGAGCCCGGAAGAGGCGGCGCGCTACATCATCGAGCGGATCCTGCCGCTCAAATAGCCGAGGGGGGGCCTTGCGCGATGTTCCTGTTTGATGGTCAGGAGGCTCATAGCCGCTCGCTTGCCAAGGCGATCAGCTGGCGCATCCTGGGCAGCATCGACACCTTCCTGCTCAGCTGGCTGTTCACCCGCTCAGCCAAGGCGGCCGGCGCGATCGCGCTTACCGAGGTGCTGACCAAGATGGTGCTCTATTATTTGCACGAGCGTGCATGGAGTTCGATCCGCTGGGGCATAAGGGCAGGCCATCCGCAGCCCACCCCGGTGGCATCACAGGAACCGGCACAATGACCGATGCCGAGCTGGCCGCGCGCCTCGCCGCCGCGGCGGGAGAGCTGCTGCGGGGCGTGCGCGCGAGCGGGGTCTTTTCGGGCAAGGCGCTGGGAAAGGCCGGGGATGCCACCGCCAACCAGTTCCTGTGCCATGCCCTGCGGCACATGAGGCCCGAGGACGCCCTGCTCTCCGAGGAGGAGAAGGACAGCCCCGCGCGCCTCGGCAAGAACCGCGTGTGGATTGTCGATCCCCTCGATGGCACGCGCGAATTTGGCGAAGATCGGGAAGATTGGGCCGTCCACGTCGCGCTCGCCATTGATGGGGCCGCCGCGGTCGGGGCGGTGGCGCTGCCGGGATTGGGCGCTGGCGTGGTGCTGCGCTCGGATGCGCCGGCCCCTCTCCCCCTCATGGCGGCGTGCCCACGCTTCGTGGTCAGCCGCACGCGCCCGGCCGCCCAGGCCGAGGCGGTCGCCGCGGCGCTCGGGGGCACGCTGGTGCCGATGGGCAGCGCCGGGGCCAAGGCGATGGCGGTGGTGCGCGGCGAAGCCGAGGTCTATCTCCACTCGGGCGGCCAGTATGAGTGGGACAGCTGCGCCCCCGTCGCCGTCGCCGCGGCGCACGGCCTGCACTGCTCGCGCCTCGACGGCAGCCCGCTCCGCTACAACCAGGCCGATACCTATATCCCCGATCTGCTCATCTGCAGGCGCGAATGGGCCGCAAGTGTGCTGGCCGAGATCGCCCGCCTCGCCGGGTGAGCCTGCGGCGTTGACAGGCTGGCCGCGATCCACCAAACCCGCGCCGGTCGCTATTGTGCAGTGCACCACCGGGAGCCTTTCGCGCATGGGCAAAAAGGCCATCAGGGTTCTCGCGGCTGCCTCGGGCGGCGGGCATTGGGAGCAACTGATGCTGCTGCGGCCCACCCTGGCGAACTACGAGACCTTCTACGCAACGACCGAGCCGGGCGTCGCCGAGCAGCATGGCATTGCCGCGGTCGCGCCCCTGCCCGATTGCAACCAGAACCAGCCGCTGCGCTCTGCGCTGTGCGCGCTCGTCGCCATGGGGATCGTGCTGCGGCTTCGCCCGCGGGTGGTGATCTCGACCGGAGCGGCCCCTGGCTTCTTCTGCATCCTTGCCGGCCGGCTGATCGGCGCGCGCACCTTGTGGATCGATTCGGTTGCCAATGGCGAGGAGCTGTCGATGTGCGGACGGCTGTCCCGGCGCCTTGCCCATCAGTGCTGGACTCAATGGGAGCACCTCGCCGCAAGCAATGGCCCGCACTACCACGGAGCGGTGTTGTGATCCTTGTGACCGTGGGCATGCAACTCGGCTTTGACCGGCTGATCGCTGCCATGGATGCACTCGCGCCGGAACTTGAAGGCCCGGTGATCGCGCAAACCGGCAAGGGCACCTATCGCCCCCGGCACATGGAGGCGCGCGAGAAGCTGGCGCCGGCCGAGTTCGAAACGCTGGTGGAACGCGCCAGCCTGATCGTGGCCCACGCCGGCATCGGCACCGTGGTAACAGCCGCGCGCCATGCCAAGCCGATCGTGCTGATGCCGCGCCGCGCCAGCCTTGGCGAGCATCGCAACGATCACCAGCTCGCCACGGTGCGCAAGCTTGCAGGACGCCCGGGCATTCTTGTCGCCAAGGACGAAAGCGAACTGCGCGCGAGAATTGCCGAGGGCCTGACGGGGCACGACTGCTCGCGCCTGGCATCACCCACAGCGGTGCAGCTCCATGCGGCGCTTGCCGCCTTCATCGAGAACCGCCAGCCCTGATCGTGCCTCGGCAAGTGTGGTAAAGTCA
The DNA here is from genome assembly GCF_000422985.1 of Erythrobacter cryptus DSM 12079. GTDB lineage: Bacteria > Pseudomonadota > Alphaproteobacteria > Sphingomonadales > Sphingomonadaceae > Erythrobacter > Erythrobacter cryptus. The sequence goes on along the minus strand of NZ_AUHC01000013.1, from coordinate 11,951 downwards.
CAGCAAGCCTAACGCGATTTTAAGGGCTTTGCGGCCATCACCACCCCGGACACCGGGACTTTGACCGCATGAACGCTCCTTTCGATGCCACCGCCGCGCTCGGGCGCAAGGCGCTCGCCCACCCCGCGCCCGACCACCAGGTCGCGGTGATCGGGCTGGGCTATATCGGGCTGCCGACCGCGGCCCTGCTTGCCTCCTACGGCTGGAGCGTGTGCGGCGTCGATGTCTCGCCCAAGGTGGTCGAGACGGTGAATGCCGGGCGGGTGCATATAGAGGAGCGCGACCTTGACCGGCTGGTGCATGAGGCGATTGCCGCGCGCACGCTGGTGGCAGCGTGCGAGGTGCCGACGGCGAGCTTCTACATGATTGCCGTGCCCACACCGCTGGGGCCGGGCAAGTCGCCCGACATCTCCTATGTCGAGGCCGCGGCGCGCGCGATCGCCCCCAAGATCGGGCCCGGGGCCTGCGTGATCGTCGAGAGCACCTCGCCCGTCGGCACGACCGAGCGGGTGGGCGCGATCATCGCCGAGGCGCGGCCCGATCTGGTGGTCCCGCGCGAGGGCAGCGAGGAAGATGCGGACATTGCGCTCGCCTATTGCCCGGAGCGCGTGCTCCCGGGCCGGATCGTCACCGAACTGGTGCACAATGATCGGGTGATCGGCGGCGTCACCCCGGCCTGCGCGGCGCGCGCCGCGGTGCTCTACACCAGCTTTGTCAAGGGCGATTGCCTGACCACCACCGCCCGGGTGGCCGAGACGGTCAAGCTGGTCGAAAACGCCTTTCGCGATGTCAACATCGCCTTTGCCAATGAGCTTTCGATGATTGCCGATGTGATCGGGGTGGATGTGTGGGAGGTGATCCGCCTTGCCAACCGTCACCCGCGGGTCAGCATTCTCCAGCCCGGCCCCGGGGTGGGCGGGCATTGCATCGCCGTCGATCCCTGGTTCCTGGTCGCCGGCGCGCCGGAGGCCGCCCGGCTGGTGCGCACCGCGCGCGAGGTGAATGACCACAAGGCGCTGCACACCGAAGCCAAGATCCGGGCGCTGATCGAGGCCGCGCCGGGCAGCAAGGTCGCGCTGCTGGGCCTCGCCTTCAAGCCCGATATCGACGATTTCCGTGAAAGCCCCGCGCTCGCCATCGCGGCGAGCCTTGCCCGCACCCATGGCGAGAAGATCCTGGTGGTCGAGCCCTTTGCCGAGACCTTGCCGGCGGCCTTCGATGGCACTGGCGCGCAGCTGATGGTGCTTGACGCCGCACTCGATGCCGCCGAGGTTGTGGTGGTGCTGGTCGATCACACCGCCTTCAGGCACCTTGCGCCCGCCGACCTTGCGGGCAAGCTGGTGTTCGACACGAGAGGCATGCTCAAGCGATGAGCGCGGCCGGGGGCAGGCCGCGGATCGTGGTGACCTTCGGCACCCGGCCCGAAGCGATCAAGATGTTCCCGGTGGTCTTTGCGCTGCGCGAGACCGGGCGGTTCGACGTCAAGGTTGTGGTCACCGCCCAGCACCGCGAACTGCTCGATTCGGTGCTTCAACTGTCGGGCCTCTTGCCCGATATCGATCTTGACCTGATGCAGCCCGACCAGTCGCTCGATAGCCTCAGCGCACGGCTCATCACCGCCTTCGGCACGGCGCTCGATCAGCTCAAGCCCGATCGGGTGCTGGTGCACGGAGATACGCTGACGACGATGATGGCGAGCCTCGCCTGCTATTTCCGGCGCATTCCGGTGGGCCATGTCGAGGCGGGGCTGAGGAGCGGCGATATCTATGCGCCCTGGCCCGAGGAGGTGAACCGCAAGGTCACGGGGGTGATTGCGGACCTGCATTTCGCCCCGACCGAGACGGCAGCAGCGGCCTTGCGCGCCGAGAGTGTGCGCGCGGATGCCATCCACGTCACCGGCAACACGGTGATCGACGCCCTGCTTTACGCCCGGGCGCGGGTTGCCGCCGATCCCTCGCTGGCACCCACGATCGCGCCGCTCAAGCAGCGCTTTGCCGGGCGGCGGATCATCGCCGTCACCGCGCACCGGCGCGAGAATTTTGGCCCCGGCATGGCTGAGATCGCCGCAGCGCTGCAACAGCTTGCCGCGCGCGATGACGTTGCGATCATCTATCCGCTCCACCCCAACCCCAATGTGTCAGGGGTGATGCGCCCCGCGCTCGCGGGCCTTGCCAATGTCGCCCTGATCGACCCGCTCGACTACTGCGACTTTGTCGCGATGATGGAAGCCAGCGACCTTGTGCTGACCGATTCCGGCGGGATTCAGGAGGAAGCCCCGGCGCTCGGCAAGCCGGTGCTGGTGATGCGCGAGACGACCGAACGCCCGGAAGGGGTTGCTGCAGGAACGGCGCGCCTGGTTGGCGCGGATTGCGCGCGGATCCTCGCGGAAACCAACCGCCTGCTCGATAATCACGCGGCCTATGCGCGGATGGCGCAGGCGCACAATCCCTATGGCGACGGCAAGGCCGCCGGCCGCATCGCCGAGATCATCGGCGCGATGATCTAGACCTCGACCTTGGCTCCCTGCGGCCAAGCCGCACATGAAGCGCCGCCGCGACGAGGACAGTTGCGCTCAGCCCGATATCGGCAATCCAGTTGAGCTTGAGCGGCCCGCAGTCAATCACCGATTACCCATTGCGCAACCAGACGATGCTGGCCTTTGCCGGCCTTGCCCTGCTGCTGCTGGCGCGCGCCTCCGTGAGCGAGGGTGACGCGCGATGATCGGGCGGGCGATCTGGTATGCGGTGCTCGGCGCGATTGCGGTGGTGACGGTCGGCCTGCAACTCGACCGCCAGTCCGAAACGACCCCGGCGCTCGCCGACAAGGTGCCCGTCCCCTTGCGCAACCATGCCCAGAAGCAGCTGGCGCTGCGTGCGATCGAGACAGGCGGGAGCGACGAGGCCCTCGCCGAGGCCAAGCGCCTGGTGGAGCGGCGTCCGGTGCCGGCGGAACACCTCAGCCTGCTCGCGCTGGCCGAGGCCAAGGCCGGACAGCAGCAGCAAGCGCTCATGACCATCCAGATGGCCGCAAAACGCGGCTGGCGCGAGCCGCTGGCGCAGGAAGCCGTGCTGCGCCTCGCGCTTGCCAATGGCGACAAGGCCGAAGCGGCGCGCCGCTATGCCGCGCTGTTCCTGCGCGACAAGACGCCCAACCGCCTGCTCGCCGAACTCGCCCCCGAGGTGCTTGGCGAGCCGGGCGGGCCAGGTCGCAGAACGATGATCGATCTCATCTCCGGCACCGAACGGTGGCATGCCCTGGTGCTGCGGCGCGGGCGGATGGTGATGCCGCCCGATGCCTTCCGCGAGATCGTGATCGCCAGCCTCGCGCGCGGCACCACCTTTGATTGCGCGCTTCTGGCGCAGGCGATCAAGGGGCTGCGCCAGAAGGATGATGGCGAGGCCGCCGCACTGGCACAGGCGGTGGCGAAGGCCTGCCCCTAGCGCCCTCCTGCAAGGGCGGGGAAGCCCGCGGCGCCCCGAGGCACGGCAAACACGGCAGCTGCCCGCACCGGCCGCGCCAATGTCGCAGCGCCTGTGCCGCTAGAGCGCGCGGATGATGCCGGAGAAATCGACCGCGGCATTCTCGCGGGCGAAGTCCTCGTAGATCGCCCGGGCGTGCTCGCCGAGCGGCACCCTCGCGCCCACTGCCGCGGCGGCCTCCATCGCCAGCTTCAGGTCCTTGAGCATCAGCCCCGCGGCAAAGCCGCCCTGATAGCCATTGTCGGCCGGAGACTTGGGCCCAACCCCGGGGACTGGGCAATAGGAGGTCATCGACCAGCACTGGCCCGAGGACACGCTGGCAATATCGTAGAAGGTCTGGGGATCGAGTCCGAGCTTCTCGGCCATGGCAAAGGCTTCGCAGGTGCCGATCATGTGGATCGCCAGCAGCATGTTGTTGCAGATCTTGGCGGCCTGGCCCGTCCCGGGGCCGCCGGCGTGGATCACCGCCTTGCCCATGGCAGCAAGGATCGGCTCAGCACGGGCGAAGGCCTCGGCGCTCCCGCCGACCATGAAGGTGAGCGTGCCCGCCGCCGCCGCCGCGATCCCACCCGAGACCGGGGCATCGACCATCTGGTAGCCATGTGCCTCGCTCACTTCGATCACTTCGCGCGCAGTGGCGACATCGATGGTCGAACAATCCATCAGGATCGCACCTTCAGGCGCATGGCCGATCACCGCATCCCAATAGACCTGTTTGACGATCGCGCCGTTGGGCAGCATCGAGACGACCGCTTCGGCCTCGGCGCAGGCTTCGCGCGCGCTGGCAAAGGTGGTGCAGCCCGCCGCCCGCGCCGCGGCAAGCGCGGCTTCGGCAAGATCGAAGGCGCGCACCTCGTGGCCCGCCTTCACCAGGTTCGCGGCCATCCCGCCGCCCATGTTGCCAAGCCCGATAAAGGCGATCTTCATGGCTCTCTCCCTTGCGCTGGCGTCAGGCTTACCGCCCCTTCCACTGCCCTTCGCGCTTTTCGATGAAGGCGGCCATGCCTTCGGCCTTGTCCTCGCTTGCGGCCAGGATCTGGAAGATCCGCCGCTCGACGATCAGCCCCTGATCGAGCGTGGTCTCGAAGGCGGCGTTGACCATCTCCTTGTTGGCGATCACCGCCATCGGCGGCATGGCCGCGATGGTGGCCGCGGTCTTGAGCGCCTCGGCAATCAGTTCCTCATGCGGCACCACCCGGGCAACGAGGTTGCTGCGCTCAGCCTCGGCGGCGTCCATCATCCGCCCCGTTAGGCACATTTCCATCGCCTTGGACTTGCCGATCGCGCGGGTCAGCCGCTGGCTGCCGCCCATGCCGGGCGCAACCCCGAGCTTGATCTCGGGCTGGCCGAACTTGGCCCGGTCAGAGGCGATGATGAAATCGGCCATCATCGCCAGCTCGCACCCTCCGCCCAGGGCAAAGCCGTTGACCGCGGCGATCCAGGGCTTGCGCGTCTTGCGCACGATCTCGCTCGTCCAGGGGGCGAAGAAATCATCGAGGTAAAAATCGGCCGCGGGCTTGTCGGCCATTTCCTTGATGTCCGCGCCTGCGGCAAAGGCCTTGTCGCCGCTGCCGGTGAGCACCGCGCAGCGCTGCGAGCCATCGGCCTGATAGGCGGCAAAGGCGGCGATCAGCTCATCCAGCACCTGCGAATTGAGCGCGTTCAAGGCCTGCGGGCGGTTGAGGGTGATGAGCGTGACGCCTGGGGTGGCCCGCGCATCGGTTTCAACGGTGATGGTCTCGTAGGTCATAGGGGCTTCCATTCCTGATCGGGGGGGAGCGGAGCAAAGATGCTGTCGAGCAAGGCCTCGCTCACCTCCTCGGGGGTGGCCGGGTTCCATTTGGGATCATTGGTCTTGTCGATGATCACCGCGCGCACGCCTTCGGCAAAGTCCGGGCGGGTGAGCACGCGCGAGGCGATGCGATATTCCATCCGCATGTTCTCGGCAAAGTCACTCAGTTTCGCGCTTTCCGCGAGCTGCCGCAAGGCGACCTTGCAGGTCTGCGGGCTCTTGGTGCCGAGCGTGTCGCGCTCCTTTGCGGCCCACTCATCGCCCGCGCTTGCCGCGGCCTCGAGGCTGGCGAGGATCTCCTCATAGGTGTCAGAGGCAAAGTGCCGCGCGATCCTGTCGGCATTGGCCTCGATCCGCGGCTTGGGCGGCGTGACCGAGAGTTCGGCGAGGATCCCGGCGATGCGATCGGGATGTTCGGCGATGCGCGCCTTGGCCTCGGCGAGCTTGTCATGCGGCAGATAATGCGTGGCGAGCCCCACCCACAGGCATTCCGCGCCATCGAGCCGCGCGCCGGTGAGCGCAAGGAACTGGCCGATCCGGCCGCCAAGGCGCGAAAGATACCAGCCCCCACCGACATCGGGGAACAGGCCGATGCCCGTCTCGGGCATGGCAAAGCGGGTGTTCTCGGTGGCGACGCGATACTTGGCGGGCTGCGAGATGCCCACGCCTCCACCCATGGTGATGCCGTCCATGAAGGCGACGATCGGCTTTCCATAGGTGAACATCTGGTGGTTCAATTGATATTCGTCGTGGAAGAACCGCCGCCCGCTCTCCCCCCCATCGTTCAGTGCCGAGGCGCGCAGCATGGCGATATCGCCCCCGGCACAAAAGCCGCGGCCCTCGGCATGGTCGAGGAGCACCGCCTTGATGCCCTCGTCTTGAGCCCAAGCGGCAAGCGCCGCGCTCATCGCGTGGCACATCTCCAGGTTGAGCGCATGGATCGCCTTGGGGCGGTTGAGGCTGATATGGCCAACCTTTTCGTCGTTGCGGATCAGGACATCATCGCTCATCTCAGTTTCCCCGTCCCGTCATCCTTGCCGCAGCAGATCGCGGGCCACGACCATGCGCATGATCTGGTTGGTGCCTTCGAGGATCGAGTGCACCCTGAGATCGCGCCAGAAGCGTTCGATGGGATAGTCCTGCAAATAGCCGTAGCCGCCGAACAATTGCAGCGCCCGGTCCACCACCGCGCTGCCATTGTCGGTGGCAAGGCGCTTGGCCATGGCGGAAAAGCGGGTCTTGTCCGGCGCGTTGTCGGTCACCTTGGCCGCTGCAAGATACAGCAGCGCGCGCGCGGCCTCGAGATCGGTCGCCATGTCGGCGAGCATGAACTGGGTGTTCTGGAACTCGGCGATCGCCTGGCCGAACTGGCTGCGCTCGCGGGTGTAGCGGATCGCCTCGTCAAGGCAGCGCTGCGCCCCGCCGAGCGAACAGGCACCGATATTGAGCCGCCCGCCATCCAGCCCCATCATCGCGATGCGAAAGCCCTCGCCCTCCGCGCCGACGAGGTTTTCGACCGGCACCCGCACCTCCTCGAGGATGAGCTGCGCGGTCGGCTGCGAATGCCAGCCGAGCTTCTTTTCCTGCGCGCCGAAGCTCACGCCCGGCATGTCCTTTTCGATCACCAGGCAGGAGATGCCCTTCGCCCCCTCGCCACCGGTGCGCACCATGGTGACATAGACATCATTCGCCCCCGCGCCCGAGATGAACTGCTTGGTGCCAGTGACGATGAAGCAATCCCCATCGCGGCGCGCAGTGGTCTTGAGCGCGGCGGCGTCCGAGCCGCTCGACGGCTCGGTCAGGCAATAGCTCGCCATCTTCTCCATGGTGACGAGATCGGGCAGATACTTCGCCTTGAGCGCGGCGCTGCCGAAGCGATCGATCATCCACGCGGCCATGTTGTGGATCGAGATGAAGGCGGATGTGGAGGGGCAGCCATAGGCCATGGCCTCCATGATCAGCGCCGCCTCGAGCCGCCCGAGGCCGATGCCGCCCGATTCTTCCGAGACATAGATCGCGCCAAAGCCAAGCTCGGCGCTTTCCTTGATGATCTCGCGCGGAAAGATGTGCTTGGCATCCCATTCGGCGGCATGGGGGGTGATGCGATCGGCGGTGAAGCGCTGGGCAACCTCGCGGATCGCAAGCTGATCTTCGGTGAGCTGGAACTGTCCGTGCATGGCAGGGGCTCTAACGGGGTTTGCCGGGTTGGAAAAGGCTGGCGCGCGCCGCGGCCTTGCCGAAATTTGCTAGGCCGCGCCTGCTGGGGCGGCGATCCGGTCACGCCATTCGAGCCGGCAGCGATCCACCTTGCCCGCAGTGGTTGCGGCGGCGAAGCGTTCCGCATCGGGCGCAAGGCGGCGGATCAGGATCACGCCCTTGGCGGTGGGGCTCACGATTGCCCCCTCTTCCGCCGCGCTTCCGGGGGGAAGCAGCCGCACCGCAACCGCGCGCCCGCTGCCGCGGATGGTTGCGAAATTGTCGGTCCGGGCGTCGAAGAACGACAGCGACTGGTAGTCCGGCCAGCTGCCCATCCGCACGCTCACCTGCGTCCCCGGATTGCTCAGATCATAGCGGCACAATGCGTAGTAGAGATCGGGCGAAGACCGCACGACACTCTGGGTCTGCGGTGTCACGCGCTCGGGAGTGGTGAAGCGGTGGAGCGCAACGCCTCGCGCCGCCAGCATATCCAACGCCCGCGCTATGATCACGCCGGGTGCGAGATGCAGCGCGGCGACATGGGCTGCCGCCGCGACGAAGATCAGCACACCAAGCGGGCCGAGCCAGCGCTTCATCCATGCTCTCCGCAAGAAAGCCGTTCGATGCGCGGGGGCACCAGCGCTGCCTCCGGCTCGGACAGCAGGGCCGGATCGGGCATGTAGAGGCGCAAGGTGAGGTCGAAGGCCCCGGCATTGCGGCTGGAAATCCAGTGCTTTGTATCCGCGGGCGCGGCGGCGGCGATGATCGCCTCCCACGCGCCGCTTCCCGCCCGTCCGGCATCGATGCTCAGCGCGTTATCGGTGTTGGCAGGCAGCATGCTCGCCTGATCGTACAGCGTCACCGACCACCAGCCCGCCGGCATCGCCCCACCCGACAGGCGATAGGTGCAGGCCGAGCTCAGGGACCGGCCGTCATCGTCGGTGTTGCGGGTGAAATAGACTGCCTCGCTCTTGGCGAGCGCCAGCAATCCGTGATGAGCGACCCGGGCGCGGGTATAGGGATCGGCGGCCTCCGAACCGATCGCAAAGTCGCTGCGCCAGCCGTCCACATCGACATTGCCGAAGGCCACGTTGTTGGTGCCGGGCAGCAGACCCGCCAGCCACAAGGCGCTGCCTAGCCCGATAGCAGCCCCCGTAACAATGGCGGCGAGATAGGCCAGAACCCGCTGCATCAGTCGGCGATCACCGCTTCCGCCTCGATCTCGACCCGCCATTCCGGGCGGCATAGCCATGCCACGCCGGCCATGGTCGCCGCCGGCCTTGCCGCACCGAAGAAGCGCGCATGCACCGCGCCCACCGCGTCCTGATCCTCCGGGTGGGTGAGCAGCATCCGGGTGCGCACCACATCAGCGGCGCTGCCGCCTAGCTCCTCGATCGCAGCAAGGATGATCGCGCAGCAGCGCTCGGCCTGCGCGGCAACGCCGCCCGGGGTGGTCGACCCATCGGGCGCGACCGGGCCAGTGCCGGCCACGATGATGCGCTGGCCCACCCGCACCGCGCGGGCAAAGCCGAAGGCCGCTTCATAGGGCGAGCCCGAGCTCGCCCGCGCCCGCCCGCTCATCCGCAGGTGATCCCGGTGATCACCATACCCTCGTCATAGCGCACGTTCACCCGGTCCTGGCGATAATCCATCGTCCAGGCCCCGCGCGGTGGGCCCCAGCGCAGCATGCGCGCGCCGCTGTCCTTGAGGATCGCCGCGCCCACCTCTGGCGAAGCGGTCTTGCCGACATGGGCCTGCGCCGCCTCGGCATTGCAGGCCATCGGCGCCGGCGCCGCGTCGTCCGCTGCATCGGTGGTGGCGCAGCCCGCCACAAGGCCCGCCGCGGCCAAGATCATCAAGCCTCGCATCATGCGCTCCTCCCTGCCGAGCGGCGAGGCTATCAGGCGGCAGCGGCGATGGGAAGGCCGGCGCGCTCTGCGGCAGCGTCGGGCGCTGTCACCAGCGCCACCAGTTCGGCAGGCGGCAGGGGCCGACCGATGAAGTAGCCCTGGGCATGATCGCAGCCGATCTCCTCGAGAAAGGCAAGGCAGGCGGCATCCTCCACCCCCTCGGCCACCACCTTGAGGCCGAGCTCGTGCGCCAGATCAACCGTGGATCGCACCAGCAGTCCATCGCCGCGATCAAGATGGGCGCTCGCCACGAACATGCGGTCGATCTTGAGTTCCGACAGGGGCAGCGTCTTCAAATAGTTGAGCGTGGATTGCCCGGTGCCGTAATCGTCCATGGCGATGCGGATGCCGCGGGCGCGGAAGCGCTCGAGCGTGGCGGTCGCGGCCTCGGCATCGGCAAATTCGGCGCTTTCGGTGACCTCGAAGGTGAGCAGCCCCGTGGGCACCCCGCTCGCATCGACCAGCGCCAGCGCGCGCTCGGCAAAGCCGCGCGAGCCAAGTACCGCGGCCGAGACATTGACCGCAACGCCAATCGCCAGCGACTGCGCCAGCCAGCCGCGCATGTCGATCAGCGTGCGCCGCAGCACCGCCAGCGTCAGCTCGTCGATCCGCCCTGCCTCCTCGAACAGCGGGACGAAACAATCGGGCGGCAGCAGGCCGCGCTCGGGGTGCTGCCAGCGCACCAGCGCCTCGGCCGAATCGATCACGCCGCTCGCAAGGTTGCGCTTGGGCTGGTAGAAGGCGACGATCTGGCCGCTTGCGAGCGCGCCCTCAAGCTCGCCGAGCAGCGAGAACTGCTCGGAGGCCGCGGTTCCGGCGGCCTCGTCATCAAGCCGCCAATGCTTGCCTGCGCGCCGCGCGAGGCTCGCGGCATGGGTCGCCCGGGCGGCGGGATCGGGCGTGTTGCAGGCAGCAACGCCAAAGCTGAGGCCGACCCCGAGGCGGCGCCCGGCGATCTCGAAGGGGCTGCGCATCAGCGCCCTGAGGCCGGCAAGCTGCGCCTCGAGCTCGTCGATCGGCAGGGGCGAGACCCAGGCGAGCGTTCGCTCCTCGGTGCGATAGACCTGATCCGCCGCGGCCGCGACCGCAAGGCGCTCGGCAATGCGGCGCAAGAGCAGGCCAAGGCCCGCGCCATCGACGGCAAGCTGGAGCGCATCGAAATCGTCGATCTGGGCGGCGATGAGGAAGCGGTCCTGGGGCCGGGCTGGGCGGGCAGCAAGGCCGAGCCGGTTGGGCAGCTGGCTCGCCTGATCGATCCGGCGCCGCAGCAGCGCCAGCCGCTGCACCAGCACAACATAGCGCAGCGCCGTCGCCCCGGCAGCGAGCACCAGCGCCGGGACGATCTCGAACCACAGCCCCGCCAAGCTGCGCGCCGCCATCCAGCCAAGGAGCAGCGCCAGCAGGATCGCGCCGCCACGCAGCAGCACCACCCGACGGCGGCGCGCGGTGAGCACCGCGAGCGCAAGGAGCGCCGCCACCGCAAGCGGCAGCGGCCACGAGCCATAGCTCGGCACCCCGCGCGCAAGGGTCTCGGCAGCGAGCGCCTGGATCACCACCCCGGGGATCACCCCGTGCCGCGGCACGGCATAGCGGTCTCCCAGTTCCACGGCGCTGGCGCCGATGATAACGTCCTTGCCGGCAAGCTCCGCGCGGTTGAAGCGCCCGCGCTCGATCGCGGCAAAGCTGTGGCGCGGAAAGGTCTCGGGCCGGATGGCGTAGTCCACCGGGAAATCGGCATCCGCCACGCCCGCGCGCCCGGCGATGAAGGAAGCGAGCGCAGGGCGCGGCGTGCCGGCGGTGAGGGTGCCGAGCAGCATCCGCCGCACATAGCCATCACCATCGGGCGCAACCGAGACCGAGGCGAGATGGGCATGTTCCCGCAAGGGGGCGATCGGCAGGGCATCGAGCTGGCGCTTGTCGCCCGCCCCGGCGGCCTGGGCGAAGGTCGCCAGCGCCACCGGGGTGCGCGCGGCGGCAATGGCGGCGGCAAAGGCACGGTCGCCCGCCGGATCGCCGGGGCTGGAAAAATCGACGTCGAACGCGATCGAACGCACCCCGGCGGCATCGAGCTTGGCCACCACCCGGGCATAGTGATCGCGCGGCCACGGCCAGCGCTGAATCGTGGCGATCGAGGCAGCGTCCATCTCGACAATGTGCACCTGCCCGCTGGCGGGGCGATCGAGCAGGGCAAAGCTTGCCTGTTCGAGCGCGGCTTCGGCGCTGCGCCACACGCCCGCGAGGCTGGCTGCCACCACCGCGAGCAACAGCACGGCGAGCAGCAGTGCTGCGGCGCGCCAGCTATCGGCCCAGCGATCGCCAAGGCGCAAGCCGGCAAGGCGCGGCACAGTGGCGAGAGGGGCCATCATGCGCGCGACTGGTCGGCATGCCGCGCGGTGCGCGGCCGCAGCGCCCATGGAGCAAGGCGTGAGCGATCAGCGGCCACCGCGCCCACCATTGCCCGGCCTGCCAGAGCCCGTCTCCGGGTCCCTGCCGCCATTGCCGGGGTTCCCGTTGCCGGGGTCAGTGGGTGAACCGCCGCCATTGCCAGGGTCAGCCGGCGCTCCATTGCCGTTG
>NZ_AUHC01000012.1 GCF_000422985.1 Erythrobacter cryptus DSM 12079 | reverse complement strand
CGCTGCTCGAGGCCGTGCCGGAAGGCAGCATCTTCCTCGCCGACAAGGCCTATGACAGCGACGCCATCCGCGACAAGGTCGAGGCGCGCGGCAGCTTCGCCAACATCCCGCCAAAGGCCAACCGCAAGAAGGGCTTCGCCTTCAGCTCCTTCCTCTACCGCTATCGCAACCTGATCGAGCGCTTCTTCGGAAAACTCAAGCACGCCAGAGGCTTGGCCACGCGATACGACAAACGCGCCGACAACTTCCTCGCCGCTGCCAAACTCTTCTCAACTCGCCTATGGATCGCAGCTAATGAGTCCACGGCTTACAACCAGCCGCGGCGCGAACAGCGCCAGATGGTGGCGCGCGCCGCCGCGGCGGAGAACATGCTGGTGGTGGCCGAGGGCGGATCGCTGTTCGGGATGGACATGAACCTGGTCGCCGATGGCAATTCGACCATCGAGCACAATGTCCCGGTCGACGTGATGTATGAGGACGTGCTGCAATTCTTTGGTGCTTCGAACAGCAATTACACCCCGACGCTGGTGGTCACCTATGGCGGGCTGGCGGGCGATCCCTATTGGCGCCAGGCCACCAATGTCTGGGAAAACCCGCTGCTGGTGCACACCCCGCCCAGGCTGCTGCTGGCCGAGACCGGCCGGCGCACCAAGGCACCCGACTGGGCCTTTGTCGATGACAACAACGCCCGCGAGGCGCGCAAGCTGAGCCGCCGCGGGGTCAAGGTCAGCATCGGCGCGCATGGCCAGCAGGCCGGGATTGGCGCGCATTGGGAGCTGTGGAGCTTCGTGCGCGGCGGGATGAGCCCGGTCGAGGCGCTCAAGGCCGGCACCATCAACGCGGCCCAATCGCTCGGCATGGCGCGCGACATCGGCAGCATCGAGCCGGGCAAGCTCGCTGACCTCGTGATCCTGGCGGCCGATCCGAGCGCGGATATTTCCCATTCCGACGATATCGAGCAGGTGATGCTGGGCGGGCGGCTCTATGATGCGCGCACGATGAACGAGGTCGGCACCGGCAATGCCCGGCGCCGGCCCCATTGGTGGGAGCGCGCGGGCGCCTCGGGCGCTGCCGGATCGACCGCCGCCACGGCCGAGGGCCGTGGGACTGCCGATGGCGATGCCGGCTAGGCGCGCCCCCGCTCAGCCCGCCTCGAGCAGCGCGCGCAGGTCCTTGAGCGCCTTGGCGCGCAGCTGGTGGACGCGCGGCACGCTGACCTCGAGCACTGCGGCGATTTCGGTGAGGTTCAGCTCCTCGACGAAAAAGAGTTGCAGCACCAGCTTGAGCCGATCTGGCAGGGCGATCATCGCCTTGAGCAAACGCGCGCGATCCTCGGCAGCGCACAGCGCCTCGAAGGGATCGGGATCGGCGCTGGCAAAGGCAAGGTTGGTCTCGTCATAGGCCTCCTCGATCGAGGTGAGCGTCACCCCCGCTGCCTCGATCGCGGCGAGATCGGCATCGTTCACTCCCAGCGCGCGGGCGAGTTCGGCGCGGCTCGGCTCACGCCCCAGACTGGCGCGCAGCCGGGCGAGCGCCTCGTCGTAGGCGGCACGGCGGGCGCGGGCGGTGCGGGTGGTGTGGGCCGCGCGGCGCAGCGCATCGATCATCGCCCCGCGCACCCTGATCTTGGCATAGGCGGCAAAGCCATCTTCGGTCGGGGCGGCATGGCGCTGGGCACATTCGGTCAGCGCCACGATCCCGGCCTGCATCAGATCCTCGATCTCCAGCCCGTCTCGCCCGGCGCCATAAACATGCCAGGCGGTGCGGCGCACCAGCGGCAGGAAGCGGCGCACCCGCGCCTCCACCTCGGCGCGCGTGGGCGCATAGGGCTGGGCAGCGGCAAAGCCGGTGTGATCGTGCTTCATGCAGCCAGCTCCTCGGCCTGCGGCGCATCGGGGGCGGGCACGGCCTTGTCAGCGTCGGCGCGCCCGGCACCGATGGTGCCCACCACCGCGATCGGCTGGCTCGCCGGCAATTCGGCGATCGAGAGCACCAGGCAGCGCGGCGCGCGCCCCTTGAGCAGTCCGGCGAGCGCGCGGCGCGCCGGCGGCTGGACGATGAGCGCGATTGCGCCCTGCTCGGCCGCGGTGATGGCGTTGATCTCGCGGATGATCATCTGCCCGCATTCGGGCTCGATCAGCGGCTGGCCGCTTGCCGGATCGATCATCCCGCCAAGGATCGCCGCTTCCAGCCCGGCATCGAGCGTCACCACCTTGAGCACCTCGCCCGGGGAGACGATCCTCGCCACCAGCCGCGCACCAAGATCGGCGCGCACGGCATCGATCACCGCGTCGAAATCGCTGGTCTTCTGCAGGGCAAGGGCAAGGCTGGTGATGAGCGGCTGGGGATGGGCAAGGCTGATCCCATCGGCGAGCAGCGCGCGCAGCATCCGGGTGAGCGCGGCAAGCGGCAGCGGATCGGGATGCACCGCCTCGATCAGCGCCGGGGCGTGCCCCTTGATCCCTTCGACCCAGGCGCGCACCTCATCCGGGCCGAGCAGCTGGTGCGCTTCGCCCAGCAGCGCCTGATTGGCATGGGTGGCGATCACCGTGGCCGGATCGACCACCAGGAAGCCCTCGGCCACGGCATGATCGCGCGCCGCCGGGGCAATCCACAAGGCCGGGCAATCAAAGCTGGGATCGCGGGTCGGCTCGCCGACAAGGCCATGGCCGGGGCGCACCTCGCCGGTATCGATGGCGAGCAACCTGCCCGGGCGCAGGCTGCCGCGGGCGATGCTGACCCCGCCGAGCAGCACGGCATAGTCCTGCGCGGCAAGATCGAGCGAATCGCGGATGCGAAACTGCGGCAGGACAAAGCCGAGATCGCGCGAGAGCTGCTTGCGGATGCCGGTGATGCGCGCCAGCAGCGGCGCGCCCGCCTCGGCATCGACCAGGCCGATGAGACCATAGCCGAGTTCGATCGTCACCAGCGTCGCATCGGCAACTTCGGCAAGCGCGATGTGATCGGGCGCCTCCTCGACGATCGGCAGCGGCGCCGGCGGCGCGGCCTGGCGGCGCTTGAGCTGCCACCACACGAACGCGGCAAGCGCGGCGGCGGGCAGGAAGATCGCCTGCGGCATGGCCGGCACCAGGCCCACTGCGCCGAGGATCAGCGCCACCGGCAGCCAGCCCCTGGGATCGGCGAACTGGCCGCCGATCTGACCGGCAAGATCGCGGCTGTCGGCAACGCGGGTGACGATCGCCGCCGCCGCGATCGACAGCAGCAGCGCGGGCACCTGCGCCACCAGCGCATCGCCCACCGCCAGGGTGACATAGGCCGCGCCCGCCTCGGCGAGGCTCAAGCCGTGGCTCGCCATGCCGATGGCCAGCCCGGCGATGATGTTGACGCCAAGGATGAGGAGCGCGGCAACCGCATCGCCCTTCACGAACTTGCTGGCGCCATCCATCGAGCCGTAGAAATCGGCCTCGATCGCCACCTCGCGGCGGCGCTCGCGCGCTTCCTCGGCGGTGACGAGCCCGGCGGCGATATCGGCATCGATCGCCATCTGCTTGCCCGGCAGGGCATCGAGCACGAAGCGCGCCGAGACCTCCGACACGCGCCCCGCCCCCTTGGTGATGACGATCATGTTGATGATCATCAGGATGGCAAAGACGAACAGGCCGACCACGAAATTGCCGCCGACGAGGAAGGCGCCGAAGCTGGCGATCACCTGCCCGGCGGCCGCCCCGCCCTCGTGCCCGTTCATCAGCACCACCCGGGTGGAGGCGACATTGAGCGCGAGGCGCAGCAGGGTGGCGAACAGCAGCACCGTGGGAAAGCTCGAGAAATCGAGCGGGCGCCGGGCATTGAGCGCCACCATCAGCACGGCAACGGCAATGGCGATGTTGAGCACGAAGAAGACATCGAGCAGCAGCGCCGGGATCGGCAGCACCATCAGCGCGATCAGCGCAAAGATGCCCAGCGGCAGCGCGAGCGCGGACGGCACGGCGCCGAGACGGAAGGGCGGGAGCGCAAGGCCGGTGGTCATAGGCCAAAGACCTTGAACCGCTCATAGGCGCGCCGCACCTGCACCGGTGCGGCCGCCGGATCGGTGCCGAAGGTGGCGGCGAGCACCTCGGACATCGGCAGGCGCCGGCCCAGCGGCGCCGCGCCCGGCTGCGCCGGGCTGGCCCGCGAAAGGCTGAGCGCAGGCGGCTCCCCGGGGCCGAACACCGCCTCATCGGCAATGATGTAGGGCGCGCCCTGCCATGACTGCTGCCACGCCGGCTGCCACGGGGCGCTCACCGCGCTGCGTCCGGCGTCGGCTCCAGCCGCGGCGATGCGCGGCGCGGCGGCGCCGCCACTGGCGCGGGCGAGCGCGCGTTCGAGCTTGCCGCCGATCACCCCCATCACCTCGCCAAGGCTGCGCGGCGCCCCGGCGCTGTCGTAGAAGATCGCCCGGTTGGCCGCGGCGGGCCGGGCGAACAGCGCCGCCGCGCTCTGCCCGGGATCGGCGGCGAGTTCGGTCAGGAAGCGCCCGGCCCCGCCGGCGCCGAGGAAATGGGCCAGATAAAGCTCGGCATGGCTGGGGGTGCGGCCAAGCACCGCGGCAAGATGGGCGTGGTTGTCCTCGGCGAGGCCCGCCGCCATCAGCGCGGCGATCTCGGGATCCTCGCGCAGCGCCAGGATCGCCGCGCGGCGCTGCGGATCGGCCACGAAGGCGCTGCCCGAGGGGGTGAGCGCGATCTCGTCGGCCAGGGCGCCGAGGCCGAAGCGGTGGCCGTGGCGCTTGAGCGTGCCAAGCCAGGTGCTCTCGATGAATTGATAAAGCCCGGTGGCGCTCGAGGTCGCCGCCCGGGCCGAGGGATCGAGCGCGGATTCGACCTCGGCCTGAGCGAGCAGATAGTTGAAGTCGACCCCAGTGGCCTCGGCAGCCCGCGCGATCGCGGCTTCAACCGGGGCGCCGGACGCGGCAATCTGGCGCGCCGCGGGCAGGCTGCGGCCCTGGCGCGCGGCCTCGTGCGCGCGGGCGGCGGCCTCGAACCCGGCGCGCACCGATCCGGCCGGAAGGCTGATGGGAGTGGACGAGTGGCTCACGCAAGCTCCGCCTGTTGCCGGGCGCCGCGGGATGCGGCGCCTTCGGGCGGGATGCTGCAAGGCCCGTGCCAGCGGCCGCGGGGCATCGCCTCCGCAAGACTACCTAGGCGGGCAAGGCCCTAGGACCGTGGGGCAGGCCGGGCAGGGGCATAGGCGATGCGGGCAGGCCGCCGTGCCCCGGCGAGCGCCTCGATCCGCGCCGCGACATTGGCGGCAAGCAGGTTGCGCACCCGGCGGTTGACCTCGTTGAGCTGCCGCGCGGTCTCGGCCAAGCCACGGGTCTCGCGATCGAGCGCCTGCGGGCCGAGCGCCGCCAGCTCGTCACACAGCGTCTCCTTGCTGCGCGCAGCCTCGAACAGGCCGTCGGCATCGAGCGCGGCAAGCGCTTGCCGCTCGCGCTCGAGCACGGCAATCATTTGCCTGAGGCCAGCGGCGAGCGCCGCGGGGGCGGTGCGGGCAGCGTCTTCCACCGGCTCAGTCCCGCTCGGGCAGCGACAGGCTGACCTGCGCGGCGATCATGGCATCGACGATCTTGGTCGGCACCAGCGGATAGGAGCCGTCGCGCAGCGCTGCGCGGATCTGGCGCACCCGCTCGGCATCGACCGGGGGCGTTGCCGCCACGCCTGGGCTCGGCGCCTCGACCTCGAGGCTGACCCCGCCCGGCACGCTGGCGGTGCGCGCCTCTTTCGGCCCCAAGCGCGCATCGATCTGCGCGCGATCGCCGGGGCCGGGCGCACGCGCGGCACCGATCGCGGCGGTTTTGCTCAGTTCGACAAAGGACATGGGCATGATCCTTGGCTGGGTTCCTGCGCGCGAGAACGGCTGCGCGGGGGCCGTTTTAAGGGGGTGGGCAGAGCAGCGGCTCAGCCAAGCGGAATGACGACCAGCCCCGGGCGCTCGATCCGCGCGCGCAGCGGCTCGCCCCGGGCGCTCGCGGAGCCGACGGCGGCACCGGACACCGGGCGGCTGGGGCGCACCGCGATCCATTCGCCCACCGCCCCTGCGCCAAGCGCCTCGCCCGGCTGCTGGATGGCAAAGCCGCGCCCGCGCACCTGGATCGTGAGCGCATCGCCGCGGCGGATGGCTTGCGCCGCCTTGGCGGCACCGGGCGCCTCACCGGCAAGGGCCACGAAGATACGCCACGGCTCGGGGCCGGTGCATTCCACCGCCACCGCCGCACGCGCCTCGCCGTGCCAGCGCACCGCCAGCGGCGCCGCGCAGGCCGCCAGTTGCAGCCGCGGATCGGCAGGGGCGCGCGCGCCCCCGGGGACGCCAACAGGAACGCCGGTGAAGGCCGTCACCGCCCGGTCGATCGCTGCCGGAGCGGTGATCTCGCGCGCCTCGGCAGCCGGATCGCACAGCGGCAGCAGGATGGGCAGCACCAGCGGCGCAAGGCGCCAGCTCTCCCCCGGCCAGCGGGGGTGCAAAGGCGCGGCGAGCGCGCGGCGGGCGAGGCGCGGATGGATGGGCAGCATCGGCAAGGCTCCTTGCAGCAGGTTTCCCCCGCCCCGAAGCAAGCGGCGTGCCAGCCGTGCCTAGGCACTGTTACGTGGGGGTGGGCGAAGCCCGCCTTGACCATGCCCGGCTAGGCTCGCGCCATCCTTCCCCCTTGCCCATCCTCTTGCCGCGCCACGCCCATGACGATTGCCTCCCGCTTCCTTTCCCGTGCCGCCCGCGCCGCAGCGCTCGCCAGCCCCGAGCCGCCCGGCGAACCGCGCGGCGAAGCCGCGGGCGACAGCCGCGCCGAGGAGGCCCGCCGGACGCTGCTGGCGCGCATCAGCGACTTCATCATCCGCCACCAGCTCGCCGTGACCGGCCCCAATCTTGCCGCGGTGTGCGGGGCGCTGTCAGGCTCGCACCCCGAGCTTGCCCGCGCCTTTGCCGCGCGCGAGGTGGCCGGCGAACCGATCGACCAGCGCTGGCTCGACACCCTCGCCCGGCTCGATCCCGATGGGCACAGCCGCATCGCCGCACTCGAGGAACTGATGGACCGGCTTGAATATGCGCTGATGCGCTTTGCCCAGACCGCGCGCGCAGCCCAGAGCGAGGCGAGCGACCATCGCGGCGCGATCGGCGCGCAGCTCGCCGCGCTGGCCGAGGTGCCGGCGCTGGCCGAGGTGCTCAACCTCTCGCGCGCGATGCTCGCACGGATGGAAGCAGCCGAGGCGGCAATGGCGCGCAGCGAGGCCGAAACCGCAGCGCTGCGCGAAAGCCTCGCCAAGGCGCGGATCGAGGCCGATATCGACCATCTCACCCGCCTGCCCAACCGCCGCGCCTTCGAGCGCCGCCTTGCCTCGGCCGCGCTCGAGGCGCAGGCCAAGGGCGAGCCGCTGGCGCTGGCCTTCTGCGATGTCGATCATTTCAAGGCGATCAATGACCGCCATGGCCACGAGGCGGGCGACCGGGTGCTGTGCGCGCTCGCGGCGAGCCTTGCCGAGCAGGCCGGCGATACCGGCTTCGTCGCGCGCCATGGGGGCGAGGAATTCGTGCTGATCTTCTTCGGCATGGACAAGCACGCCGCGCGCGCCAAGCTCGATGCGATCCGCGCCGTCCAGGCGACCAAGGTGCTGATCAACCGCGATACGGGCCAGCCCTTCGGCCGCATCACCTTCTCCGCCGGGGTGGCCGATGTCAGCGAGGATCGCGATCCGCGCAGCGCACTGGCGCGCGCCGATGCGGCGCTCTATCGGGCCAAACAGGCCGGGCGCAACCGGGTGATGGTGGGCTGATCAACCCCCCGGCTTCGACTTTGCCTCGCCCGCAGCATCGGCCACCCGGCCCGGCGCGGCCATGTCATAGGCAAGGCTCGCATAAAGATCGTCCGCGTCACCGGGGGTGATGATCGTGCGCACCCGCAGCCCGCTGGCGCGCGCTTCGGCTGCGAGCGCGGCGGCGCGCGCCCAGGCCTGCTGCGCCCCGGCCGGCGTGTGGCTGGCAAAGATCGTGAGGGCCGCGCGCGGATCGCGCGGCTGGGCTGCGAGCCATTGGGCAAGGCTGGGGCCGCCGGGGAGCGGGCGATAGAGCGCCTGGGCCGGGGCGATCTCGGGCCGGACGGAGCCAGCGCGGCTTTCCGCCTCGGCAGCGGGCAGCGCCGAGAGCGCCAGCAGGAACAGGATCAGCGCCAGATCGGCAAGGATCACCTGCCAGCCGAGGCCGAGGCGTCGCTGGGGAATGCCCACGCTCATGCCACCCCCCGCAGATGGGCGCGGGCAGGCGGCGTGGCCAGGGTGCGGCGGGCAAGCTGGCCAAGGAACCAATCGGCCAGCGCCGCACGGGCGCGTTGCTCGGCCCGCGCGCGCCGCGTGATCGCCGCAGCCAGCGGGTGGCACACAAGATGGGCCAAGAGCGCGCCATACAGCGTGGTGTGCACCGCGCTTGCCATCGCCGCCATGATCGTTGCTGTGGCGCCGCCGCCGCTCGGGGCGCCAAGCTGGGCAAGGCCGTAGAGCGTCCCGATCAGGCCCCAGACCGGGGCAAGCTCTCCGGCCAGGGCAAAGACTTGCGCTGAACCCGCCATGCCTGCTTGCGCCTCGCTGCGGGCGGCGCGGCGCGCCGTGGCCAGCGCTGCGGGGGTGGCCTCGCGCAAAGAGGTCTCTACCAGCTGCGCGAGCGCAGGGTCGGGCGGCAGCGCGGGATCGGCACGGCGCGCGCCTTCGCGCGCGATCGCTGCGAGCGCATGCGCCAGCGCTTTGCGGTTGGCCTCGGCATCAAAGCCGCGCCGCAGCAGCAGCGCCGCGGCGCGCAGCGCGGCCGCGCTCTCGCGCCAGCCGCAGCGCGCCGCGGTGGCGAGCGCGGTGCCGACCACCACGAGGCTGAGCGCCGCGGGATCAAGCAGCCCGACCGAGGTCGCCGCGGTGGTGGTAACAGCCATGACAGATCCCTTCGCTGGCCAATCGCGGAAGGGCAGAACGGCGGCGGCGCGGGCGGATTAAGCCCGGCCCGGCCCGCCATTTGCAGCTGCCAGGGCGGCAGGGGCTTGCCAGCCCCCCGGCAAGGGCTTGCCGCGCGCCTCCCCCCGCCCGCCGCCTGGCGCCCCGCGCGGGGCACTTGGCACGCTTCATGCTCATCCGCCGGGGCAAGGGGCACACCCGCCCCGCCACGAGCAGGAGATGATCGGCGTGAGCGAGCGACTTTTCGGCATTCACGCAGCGGCGCTCAGGCTGCGTTCGCAGCGCATGGGGGTGATCGCTGCCAACATCGCCAATGCCGCCACCCCCGGATACAAGGCGCGCGACATCGATTTTGCCGCCGCGCTCGAAGCGCGCCTTGCCCCCGCGCGCGGCGCGGCGGGGGCGCCGGCGCCGGTGCGGCTGGTCTATCGCCAGCCGACCATGCCTTCGCTTGATGGCAACACCGTCGAACTGGCGCGCGAGCAGGTCGCCTTTGCCGAGAACGCGCTCGCCTATTCGGCCAGCCTCAGCTTCGTCCAGGGCCGGGCGAGCACCATCACCCGCGCGCTCAAGGGAGAATGACCATGCCCGAGCGCACGCCCATGACGCTCTTCAGCCTCACCACCCGCGCGATGAGCGCGCAGCTGGTGCGGATCAACGCAGCCACCTCCAACCTTGCCAATGCCGGATCGGTCGCCTCGAGCGAGGCCGGGGCCTACCGCCCGATCCGCGTCGTCTTTGCCGCCGAACTCGATCGCGCCTCGGGCCTCGTCGGAGTTTCGGCGCAGGGCCTGGTGCGCGCCGACGAGGCCCCGATCCGGCGCCACGATCCGACCCACCCGCTCGCCGACAAGGACGGCTTCGTCTTCGCCGCGCCGGTCGATGAGACCGCGGAAATGGTCGAGATCATGGAAGGCGCGCGCCAATACCAGAACCTCGTCCAGGCGCTCCAGACCGCCAAGCAATTGATGCTCGAAACCCTGAGGAACACCTGATGGAAACCCCCGCGCTTCCCCCCGCTGCCCAGGCCACGCTTGATCGGCTCAACACTCCCTCGCGCCTTTCGGGCAATGGCCTTGCGCGCCTTGATGGCGGCGATTTCCTGCGCCTGTTGACCACCCAGCTGACCATGCAGGACCCGCTCGAGCCGGCCGATAACGAGGCGATGCTGGCGCAGATGGCGCAGTTCTCCGCGCTTGCCGCCACCACCGCCAGCGGCGCCACGCTCGAGGAGATCTCGGCCAAGCTCGACCGCCTGATCGCCGCGCAGGAGGCCGCAGGTCCGGCCGCCCCCGCCCAGCCCTGACCCTGACCCGAAGCTGAAAGGATAGTTTGCAATGTCGTTCTTCGTCTCGCTTTCCGGCATGCGCAATGCCGAAACCGATCTGCGCGTGATCGCCCACAATATCGCCAATGCCGAAACCGTGGGCTTCAAGAAAAGCAACACGCAATTTTCCGACCTCGTCGCCAAGGGCGCGTCGGTCGATCCCCGCCGCACCCCCGGGCTTGGCGCCACGGTGGTGGCGATCACGCAGGATTTTGCCCTCGGCCCGCTCGAGCAGACCGGGCGCACGCTCGACCTTGCGATCGACGGCGATGGCTTCTTTGCCCTTGCCAATCCGGTCTCGGGCGACATTGCCTTCTCGCGCAACGGCAATTTCCGCCTGACCGCGAGCGGCGCGATCGAGGATGCCTGGGGCAACCGGCTGCAGGCCTATCCGGTTGACAGCGCCGGCAACCCCACCAGCACCACCCCGGCCGATGTCAGCGTGCCGCTGCTCAGCCCGGTTCCGGTCGGTCCCACCCCGGGCACGCTCAGCAATGTCAGCATCGATGCGCGCGGCACCATCATCGCCGCCTATTCGGATGGCACCACCGCGCCGGTGGGCCAGGTGGCGTTGGCGATCTTCGGCGCGCCCGCGGGCCTGCGCGCGATCGGGCAGACCAAGTGGCAGGCCTCGGGCGAATCCGGCCCGCCGGCCTTCGGCAATCCCGGGGTCGGCAATTTCGGCGGAATGATCAGCGGGGCGCTCGAACGCTCGAATGTGGAACTCGCCGAGGAGCTGGTGGCCCTGCTCACCGCACAGCGCAATTTCCAGGCCAATGCCCGCGCGATCGACACCGCCACCGTGATCACCCAGACCGCGATCAACCTGCGCCAGCAGTAAGATGGACCGGCTGATCTACACCGCGCTCACCGCGATGAACGCGGCGATGGACCGGCAAAGGGTGGTGGCGAACAATCTTGCCAATGCCTCCACCCCCGGCTTTCGCCAGGAGATCTTCGCGGTCACGCCGGCAGTGCTGAGGCAGCCTGCGCCCGCCGCTACACTCGAGGCGCGGGCGCTGGCGCGGGGCAATGTCCGCGGCGCCGACCTGCGCGCCGGGCCAGTGGTGGAGACCGGAAGCCCGCTCGATGTGGCGCCCGAGGGCGCCGCGCTGCTCGCTTTCCGCGCGCCCGACGGCCAGGGCGAGGTCTATTCGCGCCGCGGCGATCTCAAGGTCAGCCCCACCGGCCTCATCGAGAACGGCGAGGGTCTGCTCGTGCTGGGCGAAAGCGGGGCGCCGATCAGCGTGCCCCCCGGTTTCATGCTCAGCATCGCGCCCGATGGCACGGTGCTGGCGCGCAATCCGGCCGCCCCCGAAGCCGCCGCCGAGGCGATCGACCGGCTGCGCCTCGTCAATCCGCAGGGCAGCGCGCTTGCCAAGGGGATCGACGGGCTGTTGCGGGTGCCCACCCCCGGCGGCGCCCCCGGGGTGCTGCCCCCCGATCCCACGGCGCGCCTCACCCCCGGTGCGCTCGAGATGTCCAATGTCGAGACCGCCGAGACGCTGGTTGCCATGATCGAGGCCCAGCGCGCCTTTGAACAGCGCGCCCGGATCATGCGCACCGCGGGCGAGCTCGACGAAGCCTCAAGCAGCCTGATGTCGCTGCGCTGACCCCATTCAAGGAGTAACCCCATGCCCACTTCCGCCCTTCACGTCGCCCGCACCGGGCTTGAGGCGCAGGATGCGCGGATGCGCGTCATCGCCAACAACCTTGCCAATATCTCCACCACCGGTTTCAAGCGCGACCGGGTGGATTTTGCCACGCTGGCCTATCAGGAACAGCGCATCGCCGGGCAGCAATCGACCGGGCAGACCGCCTATGCGCTCGGCCTCAATCTCGGCACCGGGGTGCAGGTGCAGGGCACCAGCCGCATCCAGACGCAAGGCACGCTCAACGCCACCGGCAATGTGCTCGACCTTGCGCTTGATGGCGATGGCTTCTTCCAGGTCGAACTGCCCCCGGGGGGCCAGATCGGCTATACCCGCGCGGGCAATTTCACCCTCTCGGCTGATGGCACCCTGATCACCGCCCAGGGCTATGCGCTCCAGCCGCCGATCCAGGTGCCGCAGGGCGCCCAGGCGCTCACCATCGCGCCCGATGGCACGGTGAGCGCGATCACGCCGGGCAATGCAGAGCCGACGCTGCTGGGCCAATTGTCGATCGCCAGCTTCGTCAATCCGGCAGGCCTGCGCGCAATCGGCGACAATTTCCTCGTCGAGACCGCCGCCTCAGGCCCGGCCGAGATCGGCTTTGCCGGGGAGAACGGGCGCGGGCAGATCCGCCAGGGGATGCTCGAGCAGTCCAATGTCAACGTGGTCGAGGAGCTGGTCGAGATGATCGAGGCCCAGCGCGCCTATGAGATCAATTCCAAGATGGTGAGCGCGGTGGATGAAATGCTGCGCAACGCCAATCAGACGCTGTGAGGACACGCGATGCACCGCCATACGACGCTGCTGCTGGCCGCGCCGCTACTGCTTTCGGCCTGCATGGGCGTGGGCGGCAAGGGGCCACAAGCCGGCTTTGTCGCCCCGCCGCCGCCGGGCGCAGCGCTCACCGCCGCCAGCGCGCCCCCGCCGCCTGCCAGCGCGCCAGGCCACAGCCCGGGAGCGATCTTCCAGAGCGCCCAGGGCTATGCCGGCCTCGTCACCGGCACGCGGGCCCGCCAGCTTGGCGACATGGTGACGATCATCCTCACCGAGGCCACCACCACCAGCAAGAGCGCCCAGGGGCGCACTTCGCGCGAGGGAGGCTTCTCGATCACCCCGCCCAGCGCCGGGCCGCTCTCCTTCCTCAACCCCGAGGCCCTTAAAGCCGCGGCCGAAGGGTCGTTCACAGGATCGGGCAATGCCACGCAGCAGAGCCGCCTCAACGGTGCGATCGCGGTGACGATCGCGGCGATTTATCCCAACGGCACCGCCGAAGTGGTCGGAGAAAAGCAGATGCTGCTCAGTCAGGGTGATGAATGGGTGCAGTTTGCCGGACGCATCCGCCTCGTCGATATTGATGGCGACAACCGCCTTGCCTCCTCACAGGTGGCCAATGCCCGGATCATCTATTCGGGCAAGGGCGCGGTGCAGCAGGCCAGCCGCCCGGGCTGGCTCAGCCGCTTCTTCAACCTTATTTCACCGTTCTGAGGGAGGCAGCGATGATCCGCTTGCTTGCCGGCCTCATCTCTCTCGCAATGGCTCTGGCTGCCGGGCTGATGCCTGCCCCTGCCGGGGCCGAGCGCATCCGCGATCTTGGCCAGTTCGAAGGACTGCGCGCCAACCAGCTCACCGGCTATGGCGTGGTCGTGGGCCTTCAGGGCACGGGCGACAACAACCTGCAATATGTGACCGAGGCGATGCGCGGCATTTCCGGGCGGCTCGGCCTGCCGCTGCCACCGGGCATCAGCCCGACCTTGCGCAATGCCGCAGCGGTGATCGTCACCGCCGAACTGCCGCCCTTTGCCAAGCCGGGCCAGCGCATCGATGTCACGGTGTCGACGCTCGGCCAGGCCTCGAGCCTGCGCGGCGGGGCGCTGGTGCTCACCCCGCTCTATGGTGCTGATGGACAGATCTACGCCATGGCGCAGGGCAATGTCGCGGTCGGCGGGCTGGGGGTTTCGGGGCGTGATGGCTCGCAGGTCAGCGTCAATGTCGCCACGGTCGGGCGGATTGCCGATGGTGCCACGGTCGAACGCGCGGTGGCGACCGGCTTCGAGGATGCCCCGGCGCTGCGCTTTAACCTCCACAAGGCCGATTTCCTCACCGCGGCGCGGGTGCGCGATGCGATCAACGCGCGCTATCCCGGCCTTGCCACCATTGCCGATGGGGTGTCGATCGCGCTCGCCCTGCCCTCGGGCAATGATCTGCGCGCGGCGATGCTGGCCGAGATCGAGATGCTGCCCGTCACCCCAGCCCCGGTGGCCGCGCGGGTGATCGTCAACAGCCGCACCGGCACGGTGGTGATCAATGATGCCGTGCGCCTGGCGCCCGCCGCGGTCAGCCACGGCAAGCTGGTGATCCGGATCGAGGAAAGCCCCGCGGTGGTGCAGCCTGCGCCCTTCAGCCGCGGCGAGACCGCGGTCGAGGAAGCCTCGACCATCAGCGTCGAGGAGCGGGCCGACCGGGTGGCCTATATGCCTGCGGCCGCCTCGCTCAGCGAGATCGTCGATGCGCTCAACCTGCTCGGCGTGGGCGCGGCCGATCTGGTGGTGATCCTCGAAAGCCTCAAGCAGGCGGGCAGCCTGCAGGCCGAGATGGTGGTGCTGTGAGCGGGCCGGTTGCCCCTGCCGCCCCGCGCCCCACCAGCAGCGCGGCGCGCTCCGCCTCCCTCTCCCCGGAGCGCGCCGCCCTGCGCCAGGCCGCCGAGGGCTTCGAGGCGATGCTGCTGCGCCAGCTGCTGGCGAGCGCCCGCGCCTCGTCCTGGGCGCAAGAAACCCCGCTCACCGGCGGGGCGATGGAACAGTGGCGCAGCCTGCGCGACGAGCACCTTGCCGATATCGCCGCGCGCACCGGCGCCTTCGGGTTTGCCCGGAGCATCGAGGCGAGCCTCGCGCAACACCTGCCCGTGCACACTCCCATCGACAAGGAAAGCTGATGCCCACCGCGATCTTCACCATTGCCCGCAGCGGCCTTGCGGCGACCCGCACCAGCCTCGAGCTGACGGCGCAGAACGTCGCCAATGCGACCAATCCCGATTATGCCCGCCGCAGCCTCACCCAATCCGAACTGGTGATGACCCGCACCATCGGGGTCAACAGCGCCGCCTCGCTCGGCGGGGTGCGCCCGGGCAATATCGAACGGGCCGAAAGCGCGCTGGTGCAGCGCCAGGCGCGCGATGCCGCCTCGGCGCTGGCCCAGGCCGAGGCGGAGCTTGCGGCGCTCGGCGATGCCGAAAGCGCGATCGAGACGGCCGGCCTGTTCCAGAGCCTTGCCGATTTCGAAGCCGCGCTCAGCCGGCTCGAGGCCAATCCGCTCGAACCGGCGCTGCGGATCACTGCGCTTGAAAGCGCGCGGCAGGTGACGGCGAGCTTCCGCGTGGCCGATAGCAGCCTCGCCAATGCCCGCAGCCTGGTGCAGGGAGAGACCAGCGCCGAGCTTGCCAAGGTCAACGAGCTTGCGGGCGAGCTGGCGCGGATCAACCGCGACATCATCGCCACCCGCGAAGGCACCGCCGGGCGCGCGGCGCTGCTCGATGCGCGCGACAAGGCGCTGCGCGGGCTTGCTGAAGAATTCGCGATTGTGCCCACCTTCAATGCCAATGGCACGGTGGACGTGGCCCTTGCCGGCGCGCCGCCGCTGGCGCTGGTTGCCGGGGCGAGCGCCGAAACCGTCAGCGTCAGCTTTGCCGCTGATGGCACGGCGAGCTTTGCCGCGGGCACCAGCAGCCTTGTGCCCGCGGGCGGGGCCATGGCCGGGCGCGCCGCGGCGCTGGCGCGCATGGCGGTGCTCCAGGACGATCTCGATGGCCTTGCAAACACCACCATCGCGCTTGCCAATGGCGCGCAGGCCGCCGGCAGCGCCGCCGATGGCAGCCCCGGCCAGCCGCTCTTTGCCGGCACCGGGGCCGGCAGCATCGCCGTGGTGCTGAGTGCGCCGGAGGGCCTGGCGACTGCCCCCGCCGGAGCGCCCGCAGGCAGCCGCGACACCGCCAATCTTGCTGCCTTCCTCGCCGCGCTGGCGGCGCCCGGCGGCCCGGCTGCGGGGGTCGATGCGCTTTTGCTGGGCCTTTCGAGCGAGGTGGCCGCCACCCGCATCCGGCGCGACGGACTGGCGGTGGTGGCCGAAAGCGCCGATGCCGAGCTGCTGCGCGAAACCGGGGTCGATCTCGACACCGAGGCCGCCAATCTGGTGCGCCTGCAACAGGCCTTCGAGGCCAACAGCCGGGTGATCCAGGTCGCCGCCGACATCTTCGATACGCTGTTGGGCCTGAGATAGGGGAGTGCTGCCATGGGCCTTGTGACCAATGCCACCGGATCCTTCTTCAACCGCGCGCTCACCCAGATGGCCGATCTGCGCGGGCAGATCGAGCGCACCCGCGCGCAGATCGCCACCGGACAGCGGATCGCGCGCGGCTCGGACGATCCGGCGGCCGCGGCACAATTGCGCAGCATCGCCCGGCGCGAGACGCTGACCATGGCCGAGCGCGACAAGGCGGCACGGCTGGGGCAGGACCTGGCCTCGGCCTCGAGCGAGGTCGCGGCGGTGACCACGCTGTTCCAGCGCGCGCGCGAACTTGCGGTGGCCGCGGCCAGCACCGCCACCGGCCCCGACGGGCGGCAAGCGATCGCCACCGAGCTGGAACAGCTCGGCGCAGAACTCTTCACCCGCGCCAATGCCGTCACGCTCTCGGGCGAGCCGCTGTTTGCCGGCCTCGCCTCCGGCCCCGCCTTCACCCGCGACGGGCTTGGCAACGTGGTCTATGCCGGCACCCCCACCAGCGGCGCGGTGGAAGTGGCGCCAGGCACCGCGATCGAGCGGGGCCTGCCGGGCAGCGCGGTGTTTGAATTCACGCTTGGCGGCTCCCCGACCAGCGCCTTTGCCGTGATCGAGGGCCTCGCCGCCGCGCTGCAGGGGGGCGCGCCTGACCCGGTGGCCGCGGCCGGTGCCGCGCTCGAGGGGCTCGATGCCGCGCTCGACACCTTCAGCCGCGCGCAGACGATCTTCGGCACCCGCATGGCCTTTCTCGAAGCGGTCGAGGCGCAGCAGGCCGAACGCAGCGTCGCGCTGGCCGAAAGGCGCAGCCGCGCCGGCGATACCGACATTGCCGATGCCATCGCCCGGCTCCAGCAATCGCTCACCGCGCTCGAGGCGAGCCAGGCGGCCTTTGCCCAGGTGAGCGAGCTGACCCTGTTCCGCTCGCTGCGCTAAAGGAACAAGCGCCCATGTTCGTTGCCATCGGCATTGTTGTCCTGCTCGCCATGGTGTTTGGCGGGTTCATTCTTGCCGGCGGAGCCATGGGCCCGGTGCTGGCAGCGCTGCCGCTCGAATTCATGATCATCGGCGGGGCGGCGCTGGGGGCAACGCTGATCGGCAATTCGCTCCATGCGATCAAGCTGCTCGGCGCCGGCCTGGTCAAGGTGTTCAAGGGGCCGAAATACACCGATGCCGATCACATCGATGTGATCGCGCTCACCTCCAAGCTGATGAAGCTGCTGCGTGCCGAAGGGGCGGTGGCGCTGGAAGCCCACGTCACCGATCCGGCCAATTCGGCGATCTTCTCCGAATATCCCCGGCTCCAGGCCGATCCGGTTGTCACCGCGATGATCTGCGACCCGCTGACCTTGATGGTGGTCTCTTCGGGCACGCTCAATATCCCCGCGGTCGAAGAGGTGATCGACAATGCGATCAAGACCCAGCTGCATGAGATGGACGAGCCGGCCCACATGATCCAGTCGCTCGCCGATGCCCTGCCCGCGCTGGGGATCGTCGCGGCGGTGCTGGGGATCATCAAGACCATGGGGGCGATCGACAAGCCGCCCGAAATCCTGGGGCACATGATCGGCTCGGCGCTGGTGGGCACCTTCCTTGGCGTGCTGCTGGCCTATGGCTTTGCCGGGCCGCTCGGCACAAGATTGAAGCAGATCAACGCCCACGACAGCCAGATCTTTCATTCGATCAAGCAGGTGATCATCGCCTCCCTGCACGGCTATCCGCAGCCGCTGGTGCTCGAAGCGGCACGCTCGGGCCTGCCGCCCGCGCACCGTCCGGGGCTGACCGAACTGCTCGACATGATGCGGGGGCGGTGAGATGGCGCTGTCCGATCCCACCCAATCGGGCGAGGGCGCGGCCACCACCATCCCCGCGCCGATCATCGTCAAGAAGATCACCGTGGTCGAAGCCGGCCACCACGGCGGGGCCTGGAAGGTTGCCTATGCCGATTTCGTCACCGCGATGATGGCCTTCTTCCTGCTGCTGTGGCTGCTCGGCGCGACCGAGGAGAAGCAACGCAAGGGCATTGCCGACTATTTCACCCCGACACTCGTCAAGCTGCGCCAGGAAAGCGCCGGATCCGACGGGCTGCTCGGCGGTTCCTCGCTCACCGAGGTCGACAATTATCCCAATGCCATGGGGCAGACCGGCAGCCGGGCGATCACCATCCCGCGCGGGGTCACCGGCGGGCCGAAGGAGGCCGGGGGCAGGGCCGAGGCCGACAGCGAGAAGCTGCGCAAGCTGCGCGAGCGGATCGCCGAGAAACTCACCGAACGGCGCCATATCGCACGCCTTGCCCGCCAGGTGCGGGTGATGCGTGCGCCCGAGGGGATCCGCATCGACCTCATGGATGATGCCGATTTTTCGATGTTCGAACTGGGCACCACCATCCTCACCCGCCCGGCGCGCGAGCTGCTGGCAGTAATGGCCGAAACGCTGAAGGAGGAGAGCGCCCCGCTGATCCTGCGCGGTCACACCGATTCGCTACCATGGCGCAAGGGCGTGGTGGCCAACAACTGGTCGCTTTCCACCGGCCGGGCCGAGGCGACGCGCCAGGCGCTGGTGCTGGGCGGGGTGCCGCAGCAGCGCATCGCCCGGATCGAGGGCGTGGCCGACACCGAGCCGCTGGTGGCCGATGATCCAGCCGATCCGCGCAACCGGCGCATCTCGCTGCTGCTGCTTGAAAGCCGCACCACCGGCCCTGCCCTCGCCAGCGCCCGGCGCTGACAGGCGACGTCGCCCTAGCCGGGATGGGCGGCGATCCATTCCTCGACCACCGGCGCGATCTTGCTGCGCCAGCGGCTGCCGTTGAAGATGCCATAGTGCCCGGCGCCCTCGGCCATGAAATAGCGCTTCCTGTCCTCGGGCAAGTTGGGCGTGAGGCCCAGCGCCGCGCGCGTCTGGCCAAGGCCCGAGATGTCATCGCGCTCGCCCTCGATCGCGAGCAGGGCGGTGTCGGTGATCGCGCCAAGATCGACGATCTCCCCGCGGTGGCGGAATTCGCCCTTGGGGATCGAATGCTTCTGGAACACCTCCTCGACCGTCTGGAGATAGAACTCGGCGGTCATGTCGCAGACCGAGCGGTATTCGTCGTAGAAATCCTTGGTCGCCTGGGCGCTCGCCTCATCGCCCATGGTGAGGTGCTTGAACATCTCATAATGGCTCATCATGTGGCTCGAAAGGTTCATGCTCATGAAGGCCGAAAGCTGCATGAACCCGGGATAGACCCGGCGCCCCTTGCCCGGATATTTGAACGGCACCGTGGCGATCACGTTGTGCCGGAACCACTCGATCGGGCGCTGCATCGCCAGGTTGTTGACCACGGTGGAGCATTCGCGGGTGTCGATCGGCCCGCCCATCATCGTCAGCGTCAGCGGCGTGGAGGGCGACTTGTGGAGGTTGAGCAGCGCGGTGGCGGCAAAGGCCGGCACGCTCGGCTGGCACACCGCCATCATGTGCGCGCGGCGGCCCTGGTTCTTGGCGGTGATGTGATCGAGAAAGGCGATGAGGTAGTCGATATAGTCATCGAGGTCAAAGCTGCCGCGATCGAGCGGCACCATCTTGGCATCGGCCCAGTCGGTGATGAACACCTCGCAGCTTTCGAGCATCCGCGCCACCGTGCCGCGCAGCAGCGTGGCATAGTGCCCGCTCATCGGCGCGACGATCAGAAGCCGCGGGCGATCCTTGCCCAGGCCCTCGACCCGGAAGCGCTTCAGATCGCCAAAGGGGCGGCGCATCACCGTCGATTCGCTCACCGGATAGGCGGTGCCGCCGATCACCACCTCGCGGATGCCGAATTCGGGCTTGTCATAGCTGGCAGTGGCATGGGCAAAGACATCGAGCGCGCTCGCCGCCAGCGGGCCAATCCCGGTATAACCCAAGGGGTTGGCGGGGTGCGAAAGTATCTCGGCCCCGATCGAGGCCAGCGCGCTGGCGCTGTTCATCCAGCTGCGTTGCAGCTCATAGGCAAAATAGAGCATGACGAGCCCGTTCCTTGTGCGTGACGAACCACGCGGGCCTCTTGGCCGGGCCCGCTTGCCCGCAAGGATGGGCGCTCGGCGCCGATTGTGCAATGCACAATTGCACCGGCAATGGGTCATCGGCGCGGCTGCGCCATTTTTTGCACGTGAAATCGCGGGGCCTTCGGGCTAAGCCCGCGCGAGAATGCATCAGGAAGCCGCCCACAGCCCCGCCGCCAGCGATAAGACCCCAGACGCCGGGGCGCAGCCCGTCTCTGCCGCGGCCGCGCCCCGGGCGGAGGCGGAGATTCCGCGCCGAGGTCGCTCGCTCGCGCCCTTGCGGATGGTGTTTGCCACCACGCTCGCCTACCCGCGCCAGATCGCGCTGGCGCTCACTGCCCTCGTCATCACCTCGGCGGCAACCCTTGCCATTCCCTATCGCTTCAAGGTCATCATCGACCGCGCCTTCAATCAGGCGGCCAGCCCGGCCGAGATCGGCCGCGCCTTTGAATATCTGCTGATGATCGTGGTGATCCTCGGCATCGGCACGGCGCTGCGCTTCTACTTCGTCAGCTGGCTGGGCGAGCGGGTGGTGGCCGATATCCGCCTCAAGGTGCAGGAAAACCTGCTGCGCCTCTCGCCCGGCTTCTACGAGGTCAACAGCCCCAAGGAAATCTCCAGCCGGATGACGAGCGACACCGCGATCATCGAGAACCTGGTGGGCACCACGGTCTCGGTGGCGCTGCGCAATGCGCTGACCGCGATCGGCGGGATCGGGCTGCTGCTGTTCCTTGCCCCCTCGCTGACGCTGGGCCTGCTCATCGGCATTCCGCTGGTGATCGCCCCGATCGTCTATTTCGGGCGGCGCATCCGCGCGGTTTCGCGCAGCAGCCAGGATCGCATCGCCGATGTCGGCGCCTATGTCACCGAGGTGCTCTCGGCGATGAAGATCGTCCAGAGCTTCGGGCAGGAGCAGCGCGAGGGTGAGCGCTTTGCCCGGGTGGTGGAAAACACCTTCGAGACCGCGCGGCGGCGAATCCTGCTGCGCGCGGCGATGACGGCGGTGGTGATCCTGCTGGTGTTCGGCGGGGTGGTGCTGGTGATGTGGCGCGGCGCGCTGGCGGTGGCGGCGGGCGAGATCAGCGGCGGCACCATCGCCGCCTTCGTGCTCACCGGCGGGCTGGTGGCAGGCGCGCTGGGCGCGCTCACCGAGGTCTATGGCGATCTCCTGCGCGGCGCGGGCGCGGCGAGCCGCCTTGCCGAACTGCTCGAGGCCAAGCCCGATATTGCCCCCCCGGCGCGGCCCCAGCCGCTGCCGGTGCCCCCGCGTGGGAGCCTCTCGTTCCGCAATGTCACCTTCCGCTATCCGGCCCGGCCCGAGGTCGCCGCGCTCAGGGACTTCTCGCTCGAGATCGAGCCGGGCGAGACCGTCGCCATCGTCGGGCCGTCGGGCGCGGGCAAGAGCACCATCTTCCAGCTCGCCCAACGCTTCTATGATCCACAGGCCGGCACCATCCGGCTCGATGGGGTGCCGCTCACCGCCGCCGATCCGGCCGAAATCCGCGCGCGCATGGCGCTGGTTCCGCAGGAGGGGGTGCTGTTCAGCGCCAATGCCCGCGACAACCTGCGCTATGGCCGCTGGGAGGCGAGCGACGAGGAGATCTGGGAGGCCGCCCGCGCCGCCAATGCCGAAGGCTTCCTGCGCGCCCTGCCGCAGGGGCTCGACACCCACCTTGGCGAAGGCGGCACGCAGCTTTCGGGCGGGCAGCAGCAGCGCATCGCCATCGCCCGGGCGCTCTTGCGCGATGCCCCGATCCTGCTGCTCGATGAAGCCACCAGCGCGCTCGATGCCGAAAGCGAGCAATTGGTGCAGCAGGCGCTCGAAGGGCTGATGCAGGGGCGCACCACGCTGGTGATCGCCCATCGCCTCGCCACAGTGCGCGCGGCCGACCGGATCGTGGTGCTGGATGAGGGGCGGATCGTCGAACAGGGCAGCCACGAGGCGCTGATCAAGGCCGGCGGGCTCTACGCCCGCCTCGCGCGGCTGCAGTTCACCGAAGCGGCCTGAGGCTTTTTCGACCAAGCGCGCGGCCAGCCTGACCAAGCGCAACACTTTGCCGGCTGCAGCGTTATGGTGGCGCCCGCCGGGCGCCCGCCCGCTCAAGCTTTTCGGGGACACAAAAGCCATGAAGACCATTTCCGCCGCCCTGCGCGGCGCCAGCCTTGCCGCGCTGATCCTGGCCGCGCCAGCCCTTGCCCATGCCGCTGACGAAGGCGCCGATGCGCCCATCGATCCGCTGCTTCAGGGCACGAGCGACGCCGCGGCTGCCGCCTTGCCGACGATGAGCTTTGGCACCTGGGGCGTCGATCCCGCGCTGATCGATCCTTCGGTCAAGCCCGGCGATGATTTCAACGCCTATGTCAACCGCCGCTGGATCGAGGCCAACCCGCTGCCGCCCGAGTTCAGCCGCCTCGGCGCCTTCACCCTGCTCGGGGAAAAGAGCACCGCCGATGTCCGCGCGATCATGGACGAGCTGGCCGCGCGCGATCGGGCCAGCCTCTCGGGCGATGAGCGCCGCATCCTCGATGCCTATTTGAGCTATCTCGATAGCGAGGCGATCGAGGCGGCGGGCCTGGCGCCCGCGCGGCCCCATCTCGATCGCATCCTTGCCGCCCCAACCCTCGAGGCGCTGGCCCTGCTCTGGGCCGAGCCGGGCTATGCCGCGCCGATCGGCGGGGCGGTGAGCGTCGATGCCAAGCAGCCCGATCGCCACATCGCCAATTTCGGCTTTGGCGGCCTCGGCCTTCCAGACCGCGAATATTATCTCGACACCAGCGAGAAGGGCCGGGCGATCCAGCAGGCCTACAAGTCCTATCTTGCCTTCCTGCTCGGCGAGGCCGGTTACGAGGACCCGGAGCAGGAGGCCGAGGCAGTCTATGCCTTCGAGGAGCGCATCGCCCGCGACGTGGCGTGGGACCGGGCGGTGCGGCGCAACCGCGACCTGACCTACAACCTGCTTTCCGCCGATGAGCTGGCGGCGATCGGCGGCAAGGTGCCGGTGGCGGCGATGATCGAAGCCCTGGGGCTTGCGGCCAGCCCGGGCTTTGTCGTGGCGCTGATGCCGCCCAGCAGCGAGGAGATCGCCGCGCTCAAGCTCGATGCGGCAACGCTCGAAAAGATCGGCACGGGCCTGCCGGGCATGTTCGCGCTCCTTAGTGAAACCCCGCTCGGCGTGCTCAAGGCCTGGACGGTCAAGGAGTTCCTGTCGAACCACGCCGGCGTGCTGCCGCGCCGCATCGACGAGGCCAATTTCGCGCTCTACGGCAAGACCCTGCGCGGCCAGCCCGAACAGCGCCCGCGCTGGAAGCGCGCCATTGCCGAGGCCGAAGGCCTGATCGGCGAGCTGGTCGGCAAGGAATATGTCGCGCGCCACTTCCCGCCCGAAAACAAGGCGGCGATGGAGGAACTGGTGGCCAACCTGCGCCGGGCGCTGGCGCAGTCGATCGACGAGATCACCTGGATGAGCGAGGCGACCAAGGCCGAAGCGCGCGCCAAGCTCGCAAGCTTCGATCCCAAGATCGGCTATCGCCCCAATCTGGAAACCTACGAAGGCCTTGCCATCACTCCGGGCGAGCCGCTGGCCAACCGCATGGCCGCGGCGCGCTGGCAGCGCGCGGACAATGTGAGAAAGCTCGGCGAGCCGATCGACCGCACCGAGTGGTTCATGCTGCCCCAGACGGTCAACGCCTATTACAATCCGACCAAGAACGAGATCGTCTTTCCCGCCGGGATCCTGCAGCCGCCGTTCTTCTCACTTTCGCACGACATCGCCGTCAACTATGGCGCGATCGGCGCGGTGATCGGGCACGAGATCGGCCACGGGTTTGACGATCAGGGCTCCAAGTCCGACGCCAAGGGCGCGCTGCGCAACTGGTGGACCGAGGAGGACCGCAAGGCCTTTGACGCGCTGGGCGATCGGTTGGTGGCGCAATACAATGCCTTCTGCCCGCTCGATGAGGGCAAGACCTGCGTCAACGGGCGCCTGACCCTGGGCGAGAACATCGGCGATGTCGGCGGGCTGTCGATGGCCTGGCGCGCGTACAAGCTGGCGACCAAGGATATGGAGGTGCCGGTGATCGACGGCTTCACCGGCGATCAGCGCTTCTTCCTCGCCTGGGCGCAGGTGTGGCGATCGACCCAGCGCGAGGAGAATTACCGCAACCGCCTGCGCACCGATCCGCACAGCCCGGAGGAATATCGGGCCAATGGCGCGGTGCGCAATCTCGATGCCTGGTACGAGGCCTTCGGCGTCATGCCGGGGGACAAGCTCTACCTGCCCCCCGAGGAGCGCGTGCGCATCTGGTAAGCCCCGCGCGGCGACCCAATGCACCAAGGCAGAGGCCCGCCCTTCGGATGGGGGCGGGCCTTTTCGGTTTGACAGGCGCTTGCCCCTCGTCGATGCGCTCAAGCCCATGAACGAGACCATCGCTGCGATCCTGCTCGGCATCCTTGAAGGATTGACCGAGTTCCTGCCCGTCTCCTCAACCGGGCACCTCATCCTTGCCACCGAGCTGCTGGGCTTTGACCAGCGCGCCTGGGAGGTGTTCAACATCGCCATCCAGCCGGCGGCGATCATGGCGATCGTGGTGCTCTACTGGCGCACCTTCTGGGATGTGGCGCGCGGTCTTGTCACCCGCGATCGGGGCGCCTTTGCCTTTGTGCGCAACATCCTCGTGGCCTTCCTCCCGGCGGTGCTGCTGGGCCTTGCCTTTGGCGATGTGATCGAAACCCTGCTCGGCAATGCGGTGCTGGTGTGCTGGACGCTGATCCTCGGCGGGTTTGCGATCCTGGCGATCGAGCGCTGGGCAAGGCCGCCTGCCACCGGGCCGGGGGTGGCCGGCGTGCCGCTCGGCACCGCGGTGCTGGTGGGGCTGGTGCAGTGCCTCGCCATGATCCCGGGGGTGAGCCGCTCGGGCGCCACCATCCTGGGCGCCATGGCCTTCGGGGTCGATCGCAAGACCGCGGCGGAGTTCAGCTTCTTCCTCGCGGTCCCCACGCTCGCCGGGGCAACCGTCTATCAGCTGGCCAAGCGCGGCTCGGAACTCACCGGGGATGATTTCACCCTCATCGCCATCGGCTCTGCCACCGGGTTCGTCACCGCGCTGGTGGTGGTCAAGCTGTTCGTGGCCATCGTCACCCGCATCGGCTTTGCCCCCTTTGCCTGGTATCGCATCACCATCGGCCTTCTGGGCCTTGCCTGGCTGAGCCTGCGCTGACGAGCGCATCGCCGGAACCAGCCGCGCACCCGCTGGTTGATGGAGCGCGCGCCCGCGCGCGACAAGGCTTGTTGGAGAATGTGACGCATATGGCGCTTCTGGTGCTGATCCTCTTGGGCGCAACCCTGGGCTGGCTCGCCTCGATCCTGGCCCGCACGGAAAGCCCGCGCGACATCCTGCGCCAGATCGGCCTTGGCCTCGTGGTCGCGGTGGTGGCGGGCGAGATCGCCAATCAGGGCACGGTGATCGGCAGCCTCTCGCTCCTCGGCCTCGGGGTCGCGCTCGCCGCCTGCATCGTCGCGCTGGTGCTCTACCACGCGCTTGCCCGCCGCCGCGCCGGGGCGTGAGGCGCAGCTAGACCGGCACCGCCCCGCTGCCGCGCCCGCCGCGCAGGTGGTATTCCTGCGTGCCGCGGTGGAGCACGTTGTCGACATCGATCACCGCCGCATTGGCATAGGTGAAGCCCGGGGCGAGGCTGCGGTAGAGCCGGTCGAAATCGCGCTCGACCGTCTGGCGATAGAGATCGGCAAAGCTCTCGATGACGAAATAGGTCGGCTGCAGATCGCTGATCACGTAATCGGTGCGCATCACCCGATCGACATTGAGCATGATGCGGTTGGGGCTTTGCCCTTCCACCGCAAAGCGCGCCTCGGTGGGGCCGGAGAGGATCCCGGCGCCATAGGCGCGCAGATCCGTGCCGCCCTCAAGGATCAGCCCGAACTCGACCGTGTACCAGTAGAGCGCTCCCAGCGCCTTCAAGCGGTTGTAGCGCATCGCCTTCCACCCGGCCCGGCCATATTCCTGCATGTAATCGGCATAGGTGGGATCGGTCAGCATCGGCACATGGCCGAAGACATCGTGGAACACGTCCGGCTCCTCGATGTAATCGAAGCTCTCGCGCGAGCGGATGAAGTTGCCGGCGGGAAAGCGGCGGTTGGCCAGGTGCCAGAAGAACACGTGATCGGGGATCAGCATCGGCACCGGCACCACGCGCCAGCCGGTGAGCCGGCCGAGCTGTTCGGAAAGCCGGCCGAACTCGGGCACCCCGCCGCGCCCGAGATCGAGCTTGTCGAGCCCGGCCATGAAGGCGCTGCACGCCCGCCCGGGCAGCACCTCCATCTGCCGGGCGAAAAGATCGTCCCAGATGCGGTGTTCTTCGGCTGAGTAATCGGCCTGGCGCGGCTCGAGCCAGTCCTCGCCGACATGGGCCGGGCGCCTGAGCGGCGCGGTGAAGACATCTGCCGCAAGCTCTGGCAGGGTGGCAAAATCGGGGACAGGGGGTGCGAGGGTGGCCATCTCGTTGCAGATGATACCATTCCGCGCCGGCAAGGACAAATGGGGAGGAGGCGATCATGGGCATCAGCCGCAAGGATTACGAAACCGCGCTCGCGCCGCTCAGCCTCGCGCTGGTCAGCATGGCGCGCTGGGTCAAGGCCAGCGGCGCGCGGGTGGTGGTGCTGTTCGAGGGCCGCGACACCGCGGGCAAGGGCGGGGCAATTGCCGCGGTGCGCGAGAAGCTCAACCCGCGCCAGTGCCGCACCGTGGCGCTGGCCAAGCCCACCGAGACCGAGGCCGGGCAATGGTATTTCCAGCGCTATGTCGCCCACCTGCCGACGCGGGGCGAGATCGTGCTGTTCGACCGATCATGGTACAACCGCGCCGGGGTGGAACGGGTGATGGGCTATGCCAGCCCGCAAGAGGTCGAAGCCTTCCTGGCCGCGGTGCCGGTGTTTGAAAGGCTGCTGGTCGATGACGGCATCCTGCTGTTCAAATACTGGCTGGCGACCGATCAGGCCGAGCAGGAGGCGCGGCTGCGCGAGCGGCTCGAAGACCCGCTCAAGCGCTGGAAATTGTCACCGATCGATCTTGCCGCGCGCGAACGCTACGATGCCTATACCGCAGCGCGCGAGGCGATGCTGGCCGCCACCCACACCCCCCATGCCCCCTGGACGATCGTCGATTTCAACGATCAGCGCCGCGGGCGGCTGACGCTGATCAACGATCTGCTCGCCCGCATCCCC
This sequence comes from Erythrobacter cryptus DSM 12079, assembly GCF_000422985.1. Lineage (GTDB taxonomy): Bacteria > Pseudomonadota > Alphaproteobacteria > Sphingomonadales > Sphingomonadaceae > Erythrobacter > Erythrobacter cryptus. Next base: position 76,050 of record NZ_AUHC01000012.1, on the reverse strand, counting down.
GATACCCACGAAGAGCCCGAGCCGATCGCCTTTCCCCCGCTCGGCCGCGCGCCGGTGAAGGAGAGCTATGGCGTGCTCCAGCCGATCCCCGATTATCCCATCGGCTAGAGCGCCGCGCTGGCCGCGGTGATCTGCCGTCCGTCCGCGGCAAAGGCGGCAAGTTCGTAGCCTTCTTCGCCCTTTCGCATCACCAGATGCAGCGCTTCGCCCGCAATCGCCGGGGAAAGGCCGCGAAAGGCAAAGCTGCGCAGGCGGTTGTCGCCCACCACGCTTGCCGCGAGGTGCAGCAGCAGGCTGGCGGTGAGCGGGCCGTGCACCACGAGGCCGCGATAACGCTCCACCCCTTGTGCATAGGGGGCATCGTAATGGATGCGGTGGGTGTTGAAGGTGAGCGCGGAATAGCGGAACAGCAGCCGGGCATCGGGCACCAGGCAGCGGTGCGCGTCCCAGCCATCGGGGGCAAAACGGCCCTCCCCCGGCGGCGGCGGGCTGAGCGGCGCATCGGGCGCGGCGGCCTCGCGATAGACCAGCGTCTGGGTCTCGCGCACCGCCGCGGTGCCATTGGCAAGGGTGGTGTGCTCGACATCGACAAAGGCAAGCCGCCCGCTGCTGCCCTCCTTCTCGCGGATCGCTGCCACCCGGCTGACCCGCTCGATCACCGCACCGATCGCGATCGGGGCAAGGAAGTGGATGGTCGAAGCGGCCCACATCCGCCGCGGCAACGGCACCGGGGGAAGGAAGCTTTGGGGGCTGTCATCGCGCCGCGGGTGGCCATCCTCGCCGAGCAAGGCGGTGGGCACTTCGGGGTTGCACAGGCAAAAGTGGATGCCCTGCGGCATCAGCCGCGTCTTGGGGTGGGGATGATCGAAGGTGGCGAGCCAGCGCGCCGCCAGCGCCTCGCCCAGCTGGTCCTTGGCGCGGCTCTCGCGCCCGATCCAGGCGGCAAAATCGTCCATCGCCCCTCCCCTTCAGCGCGCCAGTTCGAACACCGCGGCGATCCCCTGCCCGCCGCCGATGCACATGGTCTCCAGCCCATAGCGCACGGAGCGCCGGCGCATTTCATGGGCCATGTCGGCAAGGATGCGCCCGCCGGTCGCCCCGATCGGGTGGCCAAGGCTGATGCCGGAACCATTGACGTTGAGGATCTCCAGGCGCGAATCATCCTCGCTCCAGCCCCAGCCCTTGAGCACGGCGAGCACCTGGGGGGCAAAGGCCTCGTTGAGTTCGACAAGGCCGATATCATCCCAGCCCAGCCCGCAGCGGGCAAACAGGCGCTCGACCGCCGGCACCGGGCCGATGCCCATGCGCGCCGGATCGCAGCCCGCCGCCGCCCAGCCGCCAAACCACAGCATTGGCTCAAGCCCCAGTTCGGCGAGCTTTTCCTCGGCCACCACCAGACAGGCAGCGGCGGCATCGTTTTGCTGGCTGGCATTGCCGGCAGTGACGATCGCCTGCGGATCGCGCTTGAGATCGATCGGAGCGAGCTTGCCCAGGGTCTCCATCGAGGCATCGGGGCGATAGCCCTCGTCATGGTCGAAGATCACCGGCTCGCCCTTGCGGCTCGGGATCGCCACCGGCACGAGCTGTTCGGCAAAGCGGCCTTCGGCCCAGGCGCGCGCGGCGTTCTGGTGGCTGCGCACGGCATAGGCGTCGGCCGCCTCGCGGGTGATGGCGTAATCCTTGGCGAGGTTTTCGGCGGTCTCGATCATCCCGGTGATGATGCCGAAGCGTGCGATCGGCTGGCTCATCAGCCGCCCGCGGGTGAGCCGGTCGTGCAGCGTCATCTCGCCCATCCGCACCCCGCGGCGCAGATCGGTGGTGTAGTGCTCGACATTGGACATGCTCTCGACCCCGCCGGCGACCACCACGTCAGCGGTGCCGGTGGCCACCATCATCGCCGCGGTGGCGACCGCCTGCACCCCCGAGCCGCAGCGCCGATCGAGCTGGAAGCCCGGCACCTCGAGCGGCAGGCCGGCCGCGAGCCAGCTCCAGTGCCCGATCGCGGGGGCCTCGCCATTGCCATAGCCCTGGCTGAAGACGACATCATCGACCCGCGCCGGATCGATCCGAGATCGTTCGATCAGGGCCTTGAGGATCACCGCGCCAAGCTCGCCCGCGGTCAGGCTCGCCAGCCCGCCCATGAATTTGCCCACCGGCGTGCGCAGCGGGGTGCAGATGGCAACGCGCCTCATCATTTTGCATCCTTGTCTGAAAGGGCGACGATCCCGGCATCGACGAGCCTCCCGATCTCGCCCGAGGACAGCCCCAGCCTTTCGGCCAGCACTTCCTCGGAATGTTCGCCGAGATAGGGGGCCGGGGCCGGATCGCCCGCGGCCTGACCGGGCAGATTGGCAAAGGAACGGGTGGCCGGATAGGCAAAGCCGCTGGGATTGGCGGGCGACGGGCCGAACAGCGGATTGCCCGCCACCAGCACCGGATCGTTGGCGGCCTCGAAGGCGGTGCGATAGCGCTCGTAGGTGCAGCCCTCGGCGGCCATGCGCGCCTCGAGCACCTGATAGTCCATCGCCCCCGCGGCCTGCTGGAACAGCGCGAACAGCGCCGCGCGGTGGACAAAGCGCGGGGTATCGCCCTCGGCAAAGCGCACGCCCAGCTCGGCCTCGAGCGCGGCGATCGCCTCCTCGAGCGCAAAGGCCCTCACCAGCCCGTGCCACTGCTTGGGGGTGAGCGCGGCGACCATGAAGCGCACCCCATCGCGGCTGCAAAAATCACGCCCGAAGGCGCCCCAGATGGCATTGCCGAGCCGCTCGCGATTCCCCCCGCGATAGAGCACCTCGGCAAGCAGGCCGGCATTGGCCATGGTGCCGATCGCGACATCGCCGAGCGGCAGGCGCACCTCGCTGCCCTCGCCGGTGCGGTCGCGGTGGTGGAGCGCGGCGAGCAGGGCAAAGGCGCCATAGGCCCCGGTGATGAAATCCCACGCCGGGAGCACCTGGTTGACGGGCGGGGCGCTGGACGGGTCCCAGTCTTCCGGGCCGGTCATCAGCGGATAGCCGGTGGCGGCATTGACGGTGAAATCCATCGCCTGGCGGCCATCGTGCCAGCCCATGATGCGCAGCGACACCATGTCGGCCCGCCGCGCCTGCATCGCCTTGTGGCTGAGGAAGCTTGCTTCGGGCAGGTTGGTGATGCACTGGCCGACCTTGGCCGCCAGTTCCACCAGAAGCTCGCGCCCCTCGGGGGATTGCAGATCGAGCGCCAGCGATTTCTTGGCGCGATTGAGGTTCTCCCACGAGAGCGAGCGGCCCTCGCGGGTGAGCATGTAACGGTTGTAATCGAGCCCGCCGGCCTTGTGATCGACCCGGATCACCTCGGCGCCCATCTGCGCGCAATAAAGCCCCGCGGTGGGCGAGGCGACGAAGCTCGAGACCTCGACGATCGCAAGGTCGGCCAGCAGCCTATACATTGGCGCTCCACGCGCGCAGCATGTGCTTGGCGATCTGGAGCTGGAGAATCTGGGTCGTGCCCTCGTAGATGCGGTAGATGCGCGCATCGCGGTAGAAGCGCTCGGCCTCGTATTCGGCGAGGTAGCCCGCCCCGCCATAGATCTGCACCACCCGGTCCACCACGCGGCCGCACATCTCGCTGGCGAAGACCTTGAAGGCCGCAGCCTTGACGAGGATGTTCTCGCCCGCATCGGCTCTTGCGGTGACATCCTTCATCATGCTTTCGGCGGCATAGATCTCGATCTCGCTGTCGGCGAGCATCTGCTGGATCAGCTGGAAATTGGCGATCGGCTCGCCAAAGGCCTTGCGCTCATTGGCATAGCGCAGGGCGGAATCGAGCGCGCGGCGGGCATAGCCGGTGGCCGCCGCGCCCACCGAGATGCGGCCATTGTCGAGGCTTTTCATCGCAAAGACGAAGCCCTTGCCGGTCTCTCCGCCGAGCAGGGCCTCGCCGGGCAGGCGCACGTCTTCAAGGATGATGTCGCCGATATGGCTGCCGGCCTGGCCCATCTTCTTATCGGGGCTGCCGCGCGAGACGCCGGGGGTGTCCATCGGCACGATGAAGGCCGAGACATGGGCGTTCTTGGGCAGCGGCTCCTTGCTGGTACGCGCCATGATGAGCGCAACATCGGCATAAGGCGCATTGGTGATATAGCGCTTGGTGCCATTGAGCACCCAGCCATTGCCATCCGGTGCGGGCACGGCGGTGGTCTGCATCGCCGCCGAATCGCTGCCCGATCCCGGCTCGGTGAGGCCAAAGCAGGCGATCTTGCCGGCGGCGATCTGCGGGAACCATTCGGCCTTCTGGGCCTCGGTGGCGCCGTTCTTGAGCGCGCTCGCGAACATCCCGACATTGATCGAGAAGATCGAGCGATAGGCCGGGGCGGCATAGGCCATGATTTGCACCACCCGGGCATATTGGCTGATGCTCAGCCCCGCCCCGCCATATTCGACCGGGACGGTCAGGCCAAACAGGCCCATCTCGCGCATCTCGGCAAGGATGTCGTCGGGCACCTTGTCCTCGGCGATCACCCGCGCCTCGGCCGGGATCAGCCTTTCGCGGACATAGCGGGTGAGCTGCTCGGCGAATTGTTCGAAACTGTCCGCATCCATCCCGGGATTGGCGGGCGCGGCGAGCGTGGCAGGGGCGTTCATGGGGGCGGTGATCCTCGGGCTTGACAAGAGCAGGTGAAGGCGGGCGCGCCAGCCGGCTGCGGGCCTATTGGCCTGGTGCGGCGCGGCTGTCGCCTGGCGATTGCGCGGGGGCGGCCTCGGGCGGCAGGGCTTCGCGCGGCAGGCGGCGCTGATCGAGCATTTCGGCCGCTTCCTCGAGCACCCTGGCCTCGCCCGGGCTGACTTCGCCCGGCCCGCGCGCCTCTGGCGCCTCGCAGGCGGCAAGCAGCGCCGCGCTGCCAAGCAGCAGGGCAAGGCCGGCAAGGCGCGCGCGGGCCATGGCGGGGCGGCCTACTGGTCCGCGGCCTCGCCTGCCGCAGCGGCGGCCTCAGCCGCGACATTGGCGGCGGCCTCGCCCGCATCCTCGGCGCTCGCCGCGGTTGGCGCGGGCGCAGGGGCATCGGTGGCGCTGGCGGTGGGATCGGCCACCGGCTCCTCGCTCACTCCCGAAAGCGCCTCATCGGCGGGCATCTCGACCGTGTCGGCGCTGGCCTCGGTCGCGGCGTCATCGGCGCTGCCGCAAGCGGCCAGCAGCAGCACGCCTGCAAGCGGGGCGAAGGGGGCAATTCGGCGCATGAGGTCTCTCTCCTTCCGCGATCTCTCCTATGACGCGCGCGGTTTAGCCAAGCCGAAGGCCACCCGCCAAGTGCCAAATGGGCACAGCGGCCAAGCCCGCGCTGGCGGCATGCCCCGGCGATGGTATCCTTGCCGGCATGATGAGCCCCCTGCCCCGCCTCACCCGCCACGCGCGCGCTGGCACCGCGCTTGCCGCCTTGATCGCCACCTTCGGCGCCGCGCTCCACGCCCAGCCGGTGCCGGATGCCTTCACCATCATCGAGACCGGCGAGCGCTTTGCCACGCTGCAGGCCGCGGTCGATGCAGTGGGGTCTGGCCGCGCCACCATCCGCATCGCCCCGGGCACCTATCGCCAATGCGCGGTGCAGGAACAGGGGGTGATCACCTATGCCGCCGATACCCCCGGCACGGTGATCTTCCACGGCCGCTCGTGCGAGGGCAAGGCGGCGCTGGTGCTGCGCGGCATCGCCGCCGAGGTGCGCGGGCTGACCTTCACCAACCTTGCTGTGGAAGATGGCAATGGCGCGGGCATCCGGCTCGAGCGCGGCAATCTCAACATCGCCCATGCGCGCTTCCAGAACAGCCAGCAGGGCATCCTCACCGCTGATGATCCTTCTGGCCGCATCTTCATTACCCGTTCGACCTTTTCCGGGCTTGGCACCTGCGAACATTCGGCGGGCTGCGCGCATTCGCTCTATGTCGGCAATTATGGCGCGCTCACCGTGCGCGAGAGCCGCTTCGAGCGCGGCACCGGGGGCCACTATCTCAAGGCCCGCGCGCGCACGGTGACGATCGAGAACAACAGCTTCGATGATTCGGGCGGCAGGGCCACCAATTACATGATCGATCTGCCCGCCGGCAGCATCGGGCGGATCGCCGGCAACTGGTTCATCCAGGGGCGCGACAAGGAGAACTATTCGGCCTTCATCGCGCTGGGTGCCGAAGACCTGCTCCACCCTTCCGACGGGCTCGAGGTGGTGGACAACGAGGCCCGCTTCGTCCCCGGCATCCAGCGCCAGAGCACCTTCCTGGCTGATTGGACCGCCAGCCGCATCGTCATGCGCGGCAACCGCCTTGCTGAGGGCTTGCGGCAATACCAGCAGCGCTAGAGCAGCAGGTGGCCCGAGCGGTCGCGCTTGGTTGCCAGATAGCGGGCATTGTGCGGGTTTTCCGGGAGCTGGTGCGGCACCCGTTCGGCCACCCGGATCCCCGCCGCCGCGAGCGCGGCGACCTTGGCCGGGTTGTTGGTGAGCAGGCGGATTTCGCCCGCCCCCAGAAGCTGCAGCATCCGCGCCGCCACCGGAAAATCGCGCGCCTCATCGGGCAGGCCGAGGCGCTGGTTGGCCTCGAGCGTGTCAAAACCCTGATCCTGCAGGCGATAGGCGCGCAGCTTGTTGATGAGGCCGATCCCGCGCCCCTCCTGGCGCAGATAGAGCAGCACGCCCCAGCCGCCGTTCGCGCGCGCCTCGTGCGCCATGGCGTGGAGCGCGGCATCGAGCTGGGGGCCGCAATCGCATTTGAGGCTGCCGAGGATATCGCCGGTGAGGCACTCCGAATGGAGCCGCACCAGCGGCGCGCGATCGCCGCGCTGCTGGCCGATGATGAGCGCGACATGCTCGCGCAGATCGGCGCTTGAACGGAAGGCGACGATCTCGGCCTCCTCGCTCGCGGCGATTGGCAGGCGCGCGCGGGTGATGATGCGCAAGGCCCCGGCCTCGGCATAGGCGGCAAGGTCAGCCGCGGCAAAGGGCACCGGCTCGCCCGCCTCTGCCGGATCGACGAGGAAGGCGGGCAGGATCCCGGCGATGCGCGCAAGATCGAGCACCGCGGCGGCCTCATCGGCCCATTCGAGCGGCAGGGCCTTGAACGGGCCCTTGAAGGGATGGCCAAGATCAAGCGCGGGATCGGCGATCGGCAGTGCCTCGGCAAGGGTGAAATCCGCAGCTCCCGCAATCAGCACCGGGGCATGGGGGGCGGCGGCCTCGCGCTGGTTGGCGAGCCTCAGCGTCGCCGCGCGCGCGGCCGAGATCAGCATCCGCGGCGCGCGTGCGCCGGGGGCGGCGGCGGTTTCGACCGGCAGCAGGGTGATCGTCCCTGCGCCTGCGCTGGCGAGCGCGAGCGGCCAGCCGTGGCGCAGGGCATCGACCGCCTGGGCGGCGCGGCGCGCGGGCGAGGCCGGCGGTGGGGGCGGGGGCGCGCTCAGAGATCAAGCTCCGTGATCAGCGGGACATGATCGGAAGGCTGCTCCCAGGCGCGCGCCTCCTCGATCACCCGGTGCGCGCGCGCCTGCCCGGCGAGCGCGGGCGAGGCCCACATGTGATCGAGCCGCCGCCCCTTGTCGTTCTCACGCCAGCCGGGATTGCGGTAGCTCCACCAGGAATAGTAGCGCTGCGGCGCGGGGATATGGGTGCGCCCGAGATCGACCCAGCCATGGGCATCCCGCAGGCGGGCGAGGGTTTCGACCTCGATCGGGGTGTGGCTCACCACCTTGAGCAATTGCTTGTGGCTCCACACGTCGCATTCAAGCGGGGCGATGTTGAAATCGCCGACCAGCAGCGTCGGGCGGTCGAGCCTCTCGGCCCAGCGGGTCATGCGGCCGAGGAAATCGAGCTTCTGGCCGAACTTGGGATTGAGCGCGCGGTCGGGCACATCGCCCCCGGCGGGGACATAGACATTTTCCAGCCACACATCGCGCCCCACCACCTCGACGCCGATGTGGCGCGCCTCGCCATTGGCCTGCCAATCGTGGCGGGCGGCCTCGCGGATCGGCACGCGGGCAAGCGTTGCCACCCCGTGATAGCCCTTCTGCCCGCTCACCACCTGGTGGACATAGCCGAGCGCCGCGAGCGCCTCGGCGGGAAAGAGGTGGCTCTCGCACTTGATCTCCTGCAGGCACAGGATGTCGGGCGCGTGGGAGCGCAGGAAATGTTCAACAAGGCCCAGCCGCAGGCGGACCGAATTGATGTTCCAGGTGGCGATGCTGAGCATGGCGCGAGCACTTAGGGGGCTTGGGGCGATCTTTCCACCTTTCACTTTATTGACGCAATTGGAGCGGATAGGGCGTCGAGGCGCCTGCCAAGGGAGAATCTTGCCATGCCCCGCCGCCTCATTGCCGCGCTGCTGCTTGCCACAAGCGCTCTCATCGCCCCTGCCGCCCCGGTGCTTGCCGAAGGTGCCGCCGCCCCGGCTGCGGCCACCCCCGAAGCCCGGCCCGAACGGCCGCGGGCGAAGAACGTGATCCTGTTCATCGGCGATGGCATGGGCATTTCCACCATCACCGCGGCGCGCATCTATGACGGGCAGAAGCGCGGCGAGAGCGGCGAGGAGAACAGCCTGAGCTTTGAACGCTTCGGCAATGTCGCGCTGGTCAAGACCTACAACACCAATGCCCAGGTGCCCGACAGCGCCGGCACCGCGAGCGCGATGAACACCGGGGTCAAGACCCGCATCGGCGTGCTCGGCATCGGGCCGGAGGCGGAAAAGGGCGTGTGCCGCGATGCGCTTGCCCATCCGCTGCCGCTGCTCGGCGAGGAGGTCAAGCGCCGCGGCCTCGCGCTCGGGATCGTCACCACCACCCGCCTCACCCATGCGACGCCCGCGGCGGTCTATGCCCGCAGCGCCGATCGCGACTGGGAGAGCGACACTGCCATTCCCGCCGACCAGCGCGGGCTGGGCTGCAAGGATATCGCCGTCCAGCTCGCCGAGGCCGAATTCGATGTTGCGCTCGGCGGCGGGGCGGCGGTGATGTATGGCAAGGACAAGGACCCGGCCGGACGCCGGGGCGAGGCCGGGGCCGATCTGCCCGGCGCCTGGGCGGCCCGCCGCGGCGGGGTGGTGGTGCGCGATGCCGCCGCGCTTCAGGCCGCACCGCTCGACAAGCCTCTGCTCGGCCTGTTCCACCCCAGCCACATGAGCTTCATGGCCGAGCGCAAGCCCGATTCGCCCGAGCCGACCCTGACCGATATGGCCGCCGCGGCGATCGCGCGGCTCGAGCGCGATCCCGATGGCTTCTTCCTGATGGTCGAAGGCGGGCGGATCGATCATGCCCACCACGCCGGGCAGGCGGGCTATGCGCTGGAAGAGACGGTGGAGTTTGCCCGCGCGGTGCAATGGGCGGTGGAGCACACCGATCCGGCCGAGACGCTGATCCTCGTCACCGCCGATCACAGCCATGTCTTCACCATCGCCGGCTATCCGCGGCGCGGCAACGACATCCTCGGCCTGGTGGTGCCGCCCAAGGGCACCGGCGAGGATGGCGGGGATGGCGCCTCGCCGCTGCTCGCCGCCGACGGCAAGCCCTATGCCACGCTGGGCTATGCCAATGGCCCGGGGGCGATTGTCGGCGATGCGGATGGCGATGGCGATGGCGAACATGGCCGCCCGCTGCCGATGACCGGGCTGGCCGCGCGCCAGCAGGCCACCGTGCCGCTCGCCAGCGAGACCCACGGGGGCGAGGACGTGGCGCTGTTTGCCACCGGCCCGGGGGCCGAGGCGGTGCGCGGGGTGATCGAGCAGAACCTCATCCACACCATCATCCGCAAGGCGCTGGGCTGGGCCGAATAGGCCGGCGGCGCGGGCTGGCGGCGCGGGAGCGCGCGGCGCGCCCGCCGGTCGCTCCCCTGCCGCCCAGCAAAAAACCCTCGACCCGGGGGCGATGGGTCGAGGGTTTCCGTGGAGCGTTCGTCACGCTTGTGCAAGGCAGGCCCTTCAGGAAGGGTGGGCAACAGGGGGGGAAACCGCCCTTCGGCCCGCCTTGTTGCGAATGATTAGCCGCTGGAGGCTTTCATTCAGATGAACGCGGATCGATTCCTGTCGTTTCCATACAACCGTTCGTCGATGGCAGCGCGCGCATCTGCCCGGTTCAACCGGGGCGGCGAGGGGTGCGGCGCGGATCGCGGAAGGTGAAGGTGGCATCATCCACCGCCACCCCATAGCGCTGGTTTGACAGCTGCACCCGGGTGCGGTTGTTCTGGGCATCGAGCGCCACCCAATGGGTGAGCTGCAAGCCGCCGGGCGCGGCCGGATTGCGCACGAAGATGAGGTTGATCATCCCGAATTCGGGCTTCTTGGGATCGCGCACCTCGACGCTCAGCACATCGGGATTGCCGGTGGGCACCAGCTTGCCATAGCGCTTGACGTCCTTGTCGGGATCGAACAGCGCCCCGAGCGGCGAATTGCCGATCGGCCAGCGTTCCACCTGGTTCACCTCGTAATCGACGACATAGAGCGACTTGCCGTTGGAGACGACGAGGAAATCGGCATCCTTGCCATAGTCGAAGCGGATCTTGCCCGGGCGCTTGAGCGTCATCACCCCGCGCAGGGTGTTGCCCTGGCGGTCGGTCTGGGTGAAGTCGGCCCGCATGGTGGTGATCGCGCGCAGCGCGGCCACCACGCGGTCAAGATCGCCCTGCGCCTGGGCAGCAGCGGGCGGGGTGAGCGGGGCGGCAGGCGCGGGGGAAAGCCCGAGCGCGAGCACCCCGGCGCCAAGGCTGACGAGCGCCAAGCGGGCGGTGCGGGAAATCGTGATCATGCCCCGGTCGGTAGGGCGGCGGGCTTGAACTGTCGATGAATTTGTGCGCCCGCCCCCGGCACTGGCAGGCGCGCGCGAAGCCTTACTTGATCTTGGCTTCCTTGAACTCGACATGCTTGCGCGCCACCGGATCATACTTGCGGAAGCTCAGCTTCTCGGTGATGTTGCGCGGGTTCTTCTTGGTCACATAGAAGAAGCCGGTGCCCTCGCTCGAGACGAGGCGGATCTTGACGGTGGTGGGCTTCGCCATGGCGGGTTCCTGTCAACTGGATCGGCCCGGCGCTTGCGGTTCGCAGGGCGTGAAAAGCAAAGCGCGGCGCGCCCGGATGGCCCGGCCCGCCGCACACGGGGCGCCATTGGGCGATTCACCGGGAAAAGTCAAGGCGGCTCACCAGTCCGCCGCGCTCGGCCGCCCGCGTCCGGCCTTCACCGCGCCGCGCGCCTTCTTGGCCTTGAGCCGCTCGGTCTTGCCCACGCGGTTGAGCCGCGTCCTGGCCCGCCGCCTCGGCTGACGCGCGGCCGCCTCGAGCAGCGCGGCAAGCTTGGCGCGGGCATCCGCCCGGTTGGCGTCCTGGGTGCGGTGGGCCCTGGAGGTGATGATGAGATCGCCATTGCCCGCAAGCTTCGATCCCGCCAGCGCCCTGAGCCGCGCCAGCACCGGCGGGCCAAGGCCGAGGGCAAACACATTGACGCGCAGTTCGACCTCGGTTGCCACCTTGTTTGCGTTCTGCCCGCCGGGGCCGGAACCGGCGAGAAAGCTCTCGCGCGCCAGCCGCAGAGCGCGGTCGATCAGCGGTTCCTCATCCATCCTTCGCCCCTAGCGCGAGGAAATCCGCGGGCAGCGGCGCGCGCGCGGCAATCGGGGGCTTGCCCGAGCGCGTGACGGTGAGGCTCTCGGCATGGAGCATGGTGCGGCGCGCGCCGGCAACCGGCCCGGCGCCATAGATGGGATCGCCCAAGAGCGGCGCGCCGAGGCCCTTCAAGGCATGGATGCGCAGCTGGTGGGTGCGCCCGGTTTCGGGGCGCAGGCGGATGAGCGCATGGGGGCCGAGCGTCTCCACCAGCTCCCAATGCGTGACCGCCGGCTTGCCGCGCCGCGCCGCGATCATCCGCCAGCCCTTGTCTGCCGAACTGATCTTGGCCAGCGCCAGCGCGATCGTGCCGCTGCGGCCCGGCGGATGGCCGGCAAGGATGGCAAGATAGGTCTTGTCCACCTGCCGCGCTTCAAACGCGCGGGAAAGCCGCGCGAGCGCCTTGGGATTGCGCGCCAGCAGGAGGCAGCCCGAGGTATCGGTGTCGAGCCGGTGCACCGCCGCCGGGCGGCGCTGGAAGCCCAGGCGCAGGGCATCAAGGTGATCCTCGAGGCTCGGCCCGCCGCGGCGCGGGGGGCTGATCGGCAGGCCGGCGGGCTTGTCGATCACCAGCGCCTCGCCATCCTCGAACAGGATCGGCAGGCTCACACCAGCACCGCGCGCATCAGCCCGCGCAGGGCATTGCCGATGAAAAAGCCGCTCTCGAGATCGGCCAGGGTGAGCGCCGCCTCGCGCGCCCGGCCCTCGCCCAGCAAGTGGCCGCGCAGCACCCCGGGCAGAAGGCCAAGGCTTGCCGGCGGGGTGAGGAGCACGCCGTCCGACCCTTGGGCAAACAGGCTCGTCCAGCTGCCTTCGGTCACCAGCCCATCGCCGCGCACCAGCAGCGCCTCATCCGCCCCCAGCAGCCGCGCCGCGGCCAGCGCGTCTTCGTAAAAGCCGCGCTCGCTGGTCTTGTGGGCAAGGCGCCAATCGCCCGGATCGAGCGGATGGGGCAGCGCCGCCACGCGCACCGGCTCGGTGAGCGGCGCGGGCAGCGGCCCGGTCTCGATCGTCACCGCGCCGCTGCGCGCCAGCAGCAGGCGCACCATCGCCGGGGCCTCGAGTTCGAAGCACAGCGCCTGGATCTGGTTGCGCAGGGCGTGGCGATCGAAGGCAAAGCCGAGCGCGGCGGCGCTCGCCTTCATCCGCGCCAGATGCGCCTCGAGCAGGGCGATGCCGTGCTCGGGCGCAAAGCGCATGGTCTCGATGAGATCGAAGGCCGGAGCGCTGTGCTCAGGCCCGGCGCGGCGGACAAAGCCGGCCTTGACCTCGCATTCGCGCCGCTCGGCCATGGCTTCGCTGTCGGCCACCACCGCCGAGCCGACCCCGAGCACCGCCCGGCCCTGGCCGTTCTCGATCGGGGTCAGGCGCAAGGTGCGGATGGCGACGTTGAAGGCGGCGCGGGAGAGGCCGGCTTCGTCGGGCGCATCGATCCGCCCGATCGCCCCGCAATAGGCCCCGCGGGCATCACGCTCGGCCTGCACGAGCAGTTCCATCGCCCTGATCTTGGGCGCGCCGGTGATCGAGCCGCAGGGAAACAGCGCCTTGACCAGATCCATTGCCCCGCGCCCGGGGGCAAGGCGCGCGCGCACGGTGGAGACCATCTGGTGCACGGTGGGATAGGTCTCGATGGCAAAGGGGGCTTCCACCACGACGCTGCCCGGCTCGGCCACGCGGGCAAGATCGTTGCGCATGAGATCGACGATCATGAGGTTCTCGGCCCGGTCCTTGGCCGAGGCGGCAAGCTCGGCAGCCATGGCGGCATCGGCCTCGGGCGCGGCGGCAGGATCGGCCGGGCGCGGGCGGGTGCCCTTCATCGGCTTGACCTTCACCCCATCGCCCTGAAGCGCAAAGAACAACTCGGGCGAGAAGCTCAAGAGCCAATGCGCCCCGTCGAACACCAGCCCGCCATAGCCCGCCCCGGCGGCGGCGCGCAGCGCGGCATAGATCGCCAGCGGATCGCCGCGGAAGCTGCCGGCCAGGGCATAGGTGAGATTGGCCTGATAGATATCGCCCGCGTGGATCGCCGCCTTCAGCGCGGCAAAGGCCTCACCATAGCCCCCGGGGGAAAGCTGCGGGGTGAGCGGGCCGATGCTGCCCGGCCCGCCGGCGCGCGCGGCGAGGAAGGCGGGCACCTCGGGCGCGGGGATCGCGCGCGGCGCGGCAAAGAGGCCGAGCCACACCAGCGGCCCGGCCGCCCCGGCGCGCGCCGCGGCGAGCGGGGCAAGCCGCGGCTCGAGCGCGAGGCCCGCCTCATAGGCGATGTAACCGGCGAGCGCCGCTGCGGCCCCGGCCCCGCGGAGCGCCGCCTCGGCCGCGGCGAGCACGGCTTCCACTTCCTCAGGATGGCTGGCGCGGAACACCTCTGTCGGCGCTTCATAAAGCAAGGCATCGGCCGCCGCCGAAGCGGGGCGGGCATCGTCGAGCAGCACGAAAGGCGCGGAGTGACCCATGGCGCCAAGCCTTGGCCCAAAGCCGCGCCGCTGTCGAGAACTTGACCGCGCCGCCCGCCTCCTGCCACACCGGCGCCAAGGGGCCGAACCGGCCACACAACCGACCACATCAGGGGGCGCGCATGGGTGACAGCGAGACCGCGATCTATCTCGGGCTGGGCGGCAATGGCGAGCGGCAGATGCTCAGCCTCGCCCGGGCCAACCGCCACGGGCTGATCGCCGGGGCGACCGGCACCGGCAAGACGGTGACGCTCCAGAGCATTGCCGAAAGCTTTTCCGCCGCCGGGGTGCCGGTGTTCGTCGCTGATGTGAAGGGCGATCTTTCGGGCATCGCCATGCCCGGCTCGCCCAGCTTCAAGCACGCCGCCAGCCTCGAGGCGCGGGCCAAGGAGCTGGGCATCACCGATTATGCCTATGCCGACAATCCGGTGATCTTCTGGGATCTGTTCGGCCAGCAGGGCCACCCGATCCGCACCACGGTGTCCGAGATGGGCCCGCTGCTGCTCGCCCGCCTGCTCGATCTCAACGAGACCCAGGAAGGCGTGCTCCAGATCATCTTCCGCCACGCCGATGACAACGGGCTGTTGCTGCTCGATTTTGCCGATCTCCAGGCGCTGCTGCAATGGGCGAGCGAAAATGCCGCGGCGCTTTCGGGCAAGTATGGCAATGTCACCAAGCCCTCGGTCGGCTCGATCCAGCGCCAGCTGTTGAGTTTCGAGGCGCAAGGGGCGGGCAATTTCTTCGGCGAGCCCGCGCTCGAGATCGACGATTTCCTCAAATGCGATGATCAGGGCCGCGGCTATATCAACGTGCTGGCGGCCGACCAGCTGATGGAGAGCCCCAAGCTCTATGCCACCTTCCTGCTGTGGCTGCTTGCCGAACTGTTTGAAAGCCTGCCCGAGGTTGGCGATCCGGAAAAGCCGCGCCTGGTGTTCTTTTTCGATGAGGCGCACCTCTTGTTCGACGATCCGCCCAAGGCGCTGATGGACACGATCGAGCGGGTGGTGCGGCTGATCCGTTCCAAGGGGGTGGGGGTCTATTTCGTCACCCAGAACCCGATCGACATCCCCGAGCGCATCGCCGGCCAGCTCGGCAACCGGGTGCAGCACGCGCTGCGCGCCTTCACCCCGCGCGACCAGCGGGCGATCAAGGCCGCGGCAGAAACCTTCCGCATCAACCCCGATCTTGATGTCGCCACCGCGATCACCGAGCTCAAGGTGGGCGAGGCGCTGGTCTCGACGCTCGATGAAAAGGGCGCGCCCACGATCGTGCAGCGCACCCTGATCAAGCCGCCGCGCTCGCGCCTCGGGCCGGTGACCCCCAAGGAGCGCGCGATCATCCAGTCGGTAAGCCCGCTCGCCGGCAAGTATGACACGCGGGTCGACCGCGAGAGCGCCGCCGAGGTGCTCGCCGCCAAGGCCGCCGATGCCGCGGCCACCGCTGCCGAGGTCGAGGAACAGGGCGAGGAAGCGGTGCGCGCGCGGGCGCGGCGCAGCCCGGGGCTATGGGAAAAGGCGCTGAGCCAGGGGGCCAAGGTGGCGCTTGGCGGCGCGGCGGCGGTGGCGGCAGGCAAGATCACCGGCAAGAAGTCGCGCGCCAATCCGGTGGCCTCGGGCGTCACCTCGGTGGCCGGCTCGATCGCCAGCGATCTGGCCGGGCCGATCGTCGGGCGCTTCGTGCGCAACCTCATCGGCGGGCTGATGCGCTAGGGCGCCCGGGGCGCGGGCGCGCCCTGCCGGGGGGCGATGTTTCACGTGAAACATGCGCCTGAACGGCAAAGCAGCGGCAAAGGTACGTCAAAGCAACGCCAAAGCAGCGTCAAAGCGCCGCAGAAGGCGCGCCAAGCGCGTCAGATGATCTCGGGCGGTGCCGGGTCCCCGCACCGGCGGTGATGAAGATCGCGGTCGCGCTCGCAGCAATATCGGCGGTGTGCCAGACGCCCGCCGGATTGATCAAATATTCTCCTCCAGCACCATCGCGCCATGGGTGCAGATCACCACTTCATCGCCCGCAGGGTGCATCTCCCAGGATGCCCAGTCCTGCGTGAAGGTGTATTGCGAAACCAGCCGCCCCTCGGCCCCGTCCCCGGCATGGCGCGCCGTGTAGGCATCATACCAGGCCATGCCATCAAAGGGGGGCTGAGCCTCGGCCCTGGCGCCGCGCCCGAGATGGACGAAGCATTGTTCGAGCCGCAGCGCGTTCATGGCCGCGCCACCATGCAAAAGGCATTGAGCTTGTTGCCATCCGGATCGCGGAAATAGCCGGCATAGAAGCCCTCGTCCCCGCGCGGGCCGGGGGCGCCTTCGCAGGTGCCGCCATGGGCGAGCGCGGTGGCGTGGAGCGCATGGACATCTTCCGGCGTCTTGACCTCGAGCGCCACCATCACCCCGTTGCCCACGCTCGCCGGCTGGCCGTCAAACGGCAAGGTCGCGGCGATCCCCGGCGCCCCGCCCCATGCGCCCCAGGCGATGAAGCTGCCCGCCTCGATCATCCGCCCCACGCCGAAATGGGCGGCGATCGCATCATAGAAGGCCGCCGCGCGCGGCAGATCATTGGTGCCAAGGGTGACATAGCCGATCATTGATGCGCCTCCCACGCGACTCGATGGATAAGAACATTACATGAACATCGGCGAGCGAGCAAGGCGCCTCCCCCTCCGCCGTGCGCTGGGGCCGGGGCGGGCACGGTGGGCGCGCAGGTGGAACACCCATCCCCAGCCCTTCGCGTGAGGGGCAAGGGCCTGGGTTAATCACAACGGCGCGGTCTCGCGCTCCAGCCAGGCAAGATCGTCGCCGGCAAGCCGCGGGCCGAGCACCTCGCGCACCTTGGCGTGATAGGCATCGAGCCAGGCCACTTCCTCGGCGGTCATCAGGCCCTTGTCGATCAGCTTTCGGTCGATCGGCACGAAGGTGAGCGTCTCGAAGCCGAGCCAGCGGCCTTGCGCCCCGGGAATCGCGCGTTCCTCCACCAGCACCAGGTTCTCGATGCGGATGCCGTAGTGGCCCTGCTGGTAATAGCCCGGCTCGTTGGAAAGGATCATGCCGGCAAACAGCTCCTGCCCGGTGCCCGCCTGCCCGCCGCCGGGCTTGGCGATGCGCTGCGGGCCTTCGTGCACCGAAAGGAAGCTGCCCACCCCGTGGCCGGTGCCGTGGGCATAATCGCACCCCGCCTCCCACAGGAACTGGCGGGCAAGAATATCGAGCTGACCCCCGCAGGTGCCTTGCGGAAACACCGCCCGGGCAAGCTGGATATGGCCCTTGAGCACCCGGGTGAAGCGATCGCGCTGTTCGGGCGAGGGCGCGCCCGGCCCGATCCACACGGTGCGCGTGACATCGGTGGTGCCGCCGGGATATTGCCCCCCTGAATCAACGAGATAGATCGATGAAGGGGGGATCGGGATGTTGCTTTGCCGATCCACCTTGTAATGCGGCAGCGCGGCGTGGGGGCCGGCCGCGGAGATGGTGTCGAAGGACAGATCGACAAGGCCCGGGTCTTCGCGCCGGAAAGCCTCGAGCCGCGCCGCGGCGGCGAGCTCATCGACCCCGCCCCCCGGCGCCTCGGCTTCGAGCCAGCGCAGGAAGCGCACCAGAGCCGCCCCGTCGCGCGCCTGCGCCTCGCGCTGGCCCTGCTGTTCGACCGGGTTCTTGATCGCCTTGGCGAGAATTGTGGGATCGGTCTTGAACGCGACCTGCGCGCCCCCCGCCGCGAGCGCCTGGGCGATCGCCGCGACCGAGAAATCGGGATCGAGCGCGACGCGCTTGCCCGCAAGTTCCCGGGCAAGCGCGGGGGCAAATTCGGCGCGGTCGCGGATCCTCACCGCATTGCCGAGATGGCGCGCAAGTGCGGGGGTGACCTTCTCGGGCGCGATGAACAGTTCCGCGCTGCCATCCTTGTGGGCAATGACATAGGCGAGCGCCACCGGGGTGTGGGCCACGTCGCTCCCGCGGATGTTGAGCAGCCAGGCGATCGCATCGAGCGCGGTGATCACCAGCGCATCATCGCCCGCGCCTGCCAGCCACGCGGCGATGGCGGCGCGCTTTTCGGCGCTGGTGCGCCCCGCGAGCGCTACGTCATAGGGCAGCGCCGGGGCGGCAGAAGGGGCGGGCCGATCGGCCCACACCGCATCGATGGGGTTGCCTTCGGTTGCCACCAGTTCGATGCCCTTTTGGGCCAGCGCTGCGGCAAGATCGGCGGCCCAGCGCGCGGTGTGGAGCCAGGGATCATAGCCGATCCGCGCCCCGGGCGCGCACACTTCGGCGAGCCAGCCCGCCAGGCTGTCGGCGGGGATGTTCTTGTAATCGAACAGCTCGCCCGCCACCTGTGCGCGCACCTGCACGGTGTAGCGCCCATCGACGAAGATCGCCGCGCGGCCCTGCGTCACCGCGGCAAAGCCGGCCGAGCCGCCAAAGCCGGTGAGCCAGGCGAGGCGCTGGGCATATTCGCCGACATATTCGCTCATGTGCTCATCACTGATCGGCACAATGAAGCCTTCAAGGCCGCGGCGCGCCAGTTCGGCGCGCAGGGCAGCAAGGCGGGCTTCGTGGGGGTGCATCAGCATGGTCTTGATCCTTCGGAATTGCGCCGGGGCCTTGTGCTGCACTGCCGGGACACTAGAAGCCGCATCATAGGCCCTCGCCGCGCGTCTTTCCACCCGCGGCGCTGCTGCCGGGCCGCCAACGAGGAATTGCCCGTGATGATGCGATCTGCCAGCGCCCTTGCCCTTGCCGCGGCGCTTGCCGCCACCAGTCTTGCGCCTGCCGCCGCGCTTGCCACGTCCAGAGAGGATCAAACCCGCGTGACCACGTCTTCCGCCCCTGCCAAGACCGAGATCAAGCCCCCCGTCGCCGCGAAGAAGCCGCACAGCTACACCGTGCACGGGATCACCGTCGAAGACCCTTACGACTGGCTCTATGACAAGTCCTACCCCAAGGTGGACGATCCCGAGGTGCTCGCCCATCTCGAGGCCGAAAACGCCTATTTCGAGGCGCAGATGGCAGCCCAGGCGCCCTTCATCGAGGCGCTGTTTGCCGAGATGCGCTCGCGTATCAAGGAAGATGATTCCACCGTGCCGCAGAAGGATGGCGACTATCTCTACTGGTCCGAGTTCGAGGAAGGCGCGCAATACCGGAAGCACTATCGCCGGCCCGTGGGGGGGGGCGAGCCGCAGCTGCTGCTCGATGAGAACGAACTGGCCGAGGGCCACGAATATTTCCGCCTTGGCGCGGCCTCGGTGAGCGAGAACGGGCGCTATCTCGCCTACTCGGTCGATACCGATGGCTCGGAACGCTACACCGCGCGGATCAAGGACTTGCAGACCGGCGCCCTGCTGCCCGACATCATCCCCAACCTGCGCAGCGACCTTGTGTGGGTGAAGAACGACACCGCGCTCGTCTATGGCCCCTCGACCGAGGAGTGGCGCACGCTCGAGGCGAAGATGCACGTGATCGGCACCCCGATCGAGGCGGACGTCACGCTCTACAAGGAGGAGGACCAGAGCTTCGGCGTCAGCGCCGGCCTTTCCGCGCAGAAGGACTGGCTGATCATCTCGACCGGCGACAACGAGACCAGCGAGGTGCGCCTCGTGCCTGCCACCGATCCCAGCGCCGCGCCGATCCTGGTGAGGCCGCGGCACAAGGGGGTGGAATACAGCGTCGATGTGCGCGATGGCGAAGTGTGGGTGCTCACCAATGATGATCACATCAATTTCCGCCTCGCCAAGGCGCCGCTGACCCAGCCGGGCGCATGGGAGACGGTGATCGCCGGATCGAACGACTTCTATCTCACCGATTTCCAGCTCTTTGCCGATTTCTTCGTCACCGAGGGGCGGCGCCAGGGCCTCGACCAGATCGAGCTGCGCCGCTACACCGATCCGAACACGCCCACCCCGATCGCCTTTCCCGAGCCGAGCTACACCGCCGGGCTTTCGAACAACCCCGAATACGCGGTGAGCACGCTCAGGCTCGCCTATCAGTCGATGGTGACCCCGGCGACGGTCTATGATTACGAGGTGGCGAGCGGCAAGCTCATCACCTTGAAGACGCAGGAAATCCCGAGCGGCTATGATCCCTCGCTCTATGTTTCCGAGCGCATCACCATCGAGGCGCGCGATGGCACGCTGGTGCCGGTGAGCATCCTGATGCGCCGGGATCGGGCGGAGATCCTGAAAAAGGCCGGGATCGAGGGGCCGGGCCCGCTCCACCTCTATGCCTATGGTGCCTATGGCTATGCCGTGCCGCCGGGCTTTTCGACCACGCGCCTCAGCCTCGTCGATCGCGGCTTTGCCTATGCCATCGCCCATATCCGCGGCGGCGACGATCTCGGGCGGCGCTGGTATCTTCAGGGCAAGCTCTTTGCCCGGCGCAACACCTTCAACGATTTCGTCGATGCGGGCCGCGGCCTCATCGCCCGGGGCTATACGGCAGAAGGGATGGTGACGGCGAGCGGCGGTTCGGCCGGCGGCGAGCTGATGGGGGCGGTGATCAACCAGGATCCCAGGCAATATGGCGCGGTGGTGGCGCACGTGCCCTTCGTTGACGTGGTCAACACCATGCTCAACGAGAAACTCCCCTTGACCCCAGGCGAGTGGCAGGAATGGGGCAACCCGATCCTCGACAAGGAGGCCTTTGCCTACATGCTCTCCTATTCGCCCTATGATCAGGTGAGCGCCAAGGCCTATCCGCCGCTGCTGGTGACCGCGGGGCTCAACGATCCGCGCGTCACCTATTGGGAACCGGCCAAGTGGGTGGCGAAACTGCGCGAACTCAAGACCGACGACAACCTCTTGCTCTTGAAGACCAACATGGGCGCAGGCCACGGCGGGCAATCGGGCCGCTGGAACAGCCTCAAGGAGACGGCAGAGGAATTCGCCTTCATCCTCTGGCAGATGGGGATGGCGCCGAAAGCCGAGGGCGAGTGAGGCGCTTTGCCCGCACCTTCGTGGCCGAGCCGCAGCACATCGACGCGCTCGGCCACGTCAACAACACGGTGTGGGTGCAGTGGATTCAGGACATGGCCACCGCCCACTGGGACGCAGCGGCGCGGCCCGAGGATCGCGCGGCGTTCTTCTGGGTGGTGGTGCGCCACGAGATCGACTACCGAGGCAATGTCGGCCTCGGCGAGAGCGTGCGGGCCGAAACCTGGATCGAAGGCCCCGCGCAAGGAGCCAAGTCGCTGCGCCGGGTGGAGTTTGCCGATGCAGGCGGCAGGCGCCTCGTCAGCGCCGCGACCACCTGGGCGATGCTTGATCGCGCCACCGGGCGGCTGGCGCGGGTGCGGCCCGAAGTGCTCGCGCCGTTCCTCGATTGAAGGGCGCAGTCTCCCCCTCCCCTGGGGGGGCCGCTCACGCCGCGCGCTCGTCCCTGCGCCGCTCCGGCACAGAGCTGAAAACCGTCAGGCGCTCATAGGCGAGGCGGTTGCGCCCGCTCGCCTTGGCCTCATACATCAGCGCGTCAGCCCGGGCGTAGAACTCGGCAAAGGCCATCTTGTGGCGCGCCGCATCGCCCAGCATCACCACCCCCATGCTGGCGGTGACCGGCATCTCCAGCCCCGGCACCTCCTGGGCGATGCGCATCGGAATGGCGCGGCGCAGCGCCTCGGCGCGCTCGAGTGTGCGCGGCCCGCGCAGCAGCACCACGAATTCCTCGCCCCCGAGCCTGACCGCGATCGCATCGCGGTCGCTGCCGCTGCGCAGCGCCCCGGCGCAGGCGATCAGCGCCGCATCGCCGACCTGGTGGCCGTGCAGATCGTTGATCGCCTTGAAGCGATCGAGATCAACGAGGGCGAAGGTGTCAAAGCCCTGCGCCAGCAGCTCGTCGAAGCGCGCCTCGATCCCACGGCGGTTCATCAGGCCGGTAAGGGCGTCGCGGGTCGAGATCTGTTCAAGCATCCGTGCCTCGCTCAGCGCGGCATCGCGCTCGTGGCGGATCGCGAGGAAGCGGTCGGCGATCGCAAGGCTGATCACCACCACCTCGATGCCCGTGGCAACGAACATCATGGTGTCAAGGCTGACCGGGCCGACATAAAGGCCCAGCCCGCGCGCCAGTCGTTCGAGCGACGTCATGATCAGCGGCGTCCAGGCCACGGCCAGGAAAACCGCCGAACGGCTGCCGCGCCGGATCGCGTGCACGATCGCAAAGGTGGCAATGGCCGCCGCAGGGGTGATGGAAAGGAAATAGGCCAGATCGTCAACCGGCTGGGTGGCGTGGAACTGGAGCGCGAAGAACCCCGGCACCGCCAAGGTCCAGCACCCTCCCCAAAAGGCCAGACGCCGCACCCAGGGCGCCAAGGCTCCTGCCTCGAGAAACGCGCTGAGGAACAGCTGCGCCGCGCCGCAGCCGATCGCCCAGGACAGCGGCGCCAGCACCGCCAACCATGCCACCGGCAGCACGACAAACAGATTGATCAGCCCCCCGGCAAACAGCAGATAGCCGATCATCCCCGTCACCAGCAGCGCGTGATAGACGACGAAGCGCTCGCGCAGCACGAGGTAGAAGGTGATGTCGAACAAGAGCGGCAGCACCAGCATCCCCAGCACCAGCGCCAGCACCAGCATTTCCACCTGCGAACGCGCCACCGCCTCGGGATGATCGGCAAGGCGCGCCTCGGCGAGCAGCGGGATCGAATGGGGCTTGTCGATCCGCACGATCACCGCGCGGGTGTCGGGCGTGACCTCGGGCAGCGGCAGCTTGAACACCGGCCCGGCGGCAATCGGCGTGCCCTCGCTCTCGCCAAAGCGGCGGCTCACCATGCGGCCTTCGGCATCGAGCACGGCAAGGGTGATCGCCTCGTGCCGGGCGGTGCGGGTGTAGAAGAAGCGCGGGGGCGCGCCCTCGGCCCAGGCCTCGGCCTCGAAGCGCAGCCAGGCCACCGGCGGGCTGCGATGGGTGGGCGCCCCGCCGCAGATCCAGGCCGCGCGCGGCGCCATCGCGGCCAGATCGCGCGTGGGACCGGAAGTGGCATGGCAGGTGGGCGTGTGGGCCATCTCCTGCGCGGAGTGGGCCACCGCCGGCGCGGCCCATGCCAGCGCGAGCAGCACGGCGCCGAGAATCAGCCGGACAAGATCGCGCGGGAAGGCCATGGGCGTGAGCGTAGCCTGAGAGACCTTACGATGCTGTTAAGGACGCCATCCCGCTTCGGAAGCAAAATCGAATAAATCCATATGCTTGCCCGATTGCTTGCACGCCCCTCGGGAGAAACGCGCAGGGCGACCGGGGCGCAGGCGCGCAAGGGCGGGCAGGCGCGGCGATGATGGTAACCGACCTGTCATCAAACGCGCCTAGCGGGCAGCCTGGCCAAGAAGCGGGAATTGCCCATGACCAAGCCCTTTTCCACCCTCGCACGGACTGCCGCCGCGCTCGGCCTTGCCGCGCTTGCGCTTACCGGCTGCGATGGCGGCGGGGCGACGCGCAACTCGGTCCACGCGGTCGGTTCCTCGACGGTCTATCCCTTCGCCAAGGTGGTGGCCGAAAATTTCAGCCGCGCCCATCCCGACATGCCCTCGCCGCTGATCGAATCGACCGGCACCGGCAACGGCATCCAGCTGTTCTGCTCGGGCATCGGCCCCAACACCCCCGACATGGCCAATGCCTCGCGGCGGATGAAGCTGTCCGAGTTCGACACCTGCGTGGCCAACGGGGTGGACGAGATCATCGAGCTTGAAGTGGGGCTTGACGGCATCGCCTTTGCCTCGGCCAAGGGCGGTATCATGCTCGATCTGAGCACGCGCACGGTTTACGAGGCGCTCGCCGCCAATCCCTATGGCAGGCCGCAGACCGCCAAGACCTGGAAGGATGTCGATCCGAAGCTCCCGGCCGATCCGATCATCGTCTATGGCCCGCCCTCGACCTCGGGCACCCGCGATGCGCTCAAGGAGCTGGTGCTCGAGGCAGGCTGCCTCACCAATCCCGAGATGGCCGCGCTCAAGAAGGCCGACGAGGACAGGTTCAAGAAGATCTGCACCGAGGTGCGCAGCGATGGCGGCTATGTCGATCAGGGCGAGCAGGACAACCTGATCGTGCAGAAGATCGTCGGCAATCCGCGCGCCGTGGGGGTTTTCGGCTATTCCTACATGGAGGAAAACCTCGATCGGGTGCAGGGCCTGCCGATGAACGGGGTGGAGCCGACTTACGAGAACATTTCGCGCTTTGCCTATCCCGGCGCGCGGGCGATGTATGTCTATGTCAAGAAATCGCACCTGCGCGCGATCCCGGGGCTTGAAGCCTTCATGCAGGAATGGGCCAAGAGCTGGGTCAAGGGCGGGCCGCTGACGCGCGTGGGCATGGTCGCCATGCCCGAGGAGGCGATGGCGATCAACGCCGCCAAGGTGCGCGACAAGACCATCCTCACCCGCGAGGAACTGGCCGGGAACTAGCCGGGCCTCTCCGATTGCCGCGGGCGCCGCGCCGCGCTAGCCTTGCGGCCATGAGCGCGCGCAAGATCGCCGAGTGGCACGCGGCTGGCCTCATCGATGCGGCCACGCGCGACCGGCTGCTCGCGCATGAAGCGGCCCATGCCCGCCCGCTGCTGATCTGGGCGGTGTGGGGCATCGGCGCGCTGGCGATCGGCCTCGGGCTGATCTCGCTGATCGCGGCCAATTGGGAAGCGATCCCGCCGGCGCTGCGGCTGGGCATCCACCTCGCGCTGATTGCTGTGCTCATCGGCCTGCTGCTGGCGCGCGAGGCGCGGCTGGCGGCAAGATCACCCTGGGCGGCAGAGGCGCTGGTGTTCGTGATCGCGGCGCTCGGCCTCACCTTCTTCGGCCTTCTGGGGCAGGCCTATCAGAGCGCCGCGCCGCTGTGGCAGCCGCTGGGGCTGTGGCTCGCCTTGTTTGCGCCGCTGATGCTGCTGATGGGGCGCGGCTGGCCGGTGGCGCTCGCGCTCGTCGGCGGGCTTGCCTGGTGCGCCTGGGACTATGCCGGCGCGGCCCTCAGCCCCGATGAACCGGGCGCCGCCCTGCGGCTGTGGGTGGGGCTTGCCACCGCCGCGCCGCTCCTCCTTGCTCCGCTCGCCGCTGCCCTGCGCGCACGCAGCGCGCGCAGCACCTTCTGGCGGCGGCTCGAGCAACTCGCGCTCGCCTATGGCGTGGCCGGGGCCTCGCTCGCCTGCGCGGTGGCGAGCGCCGGGGAACTCGGCCGGGAGGAGATGCGAGGAACGGCGATCCAGTTGCTCGCCAGTGGTGTGATCGCACTGATTGCCGGGGGCGCAGTGGCAGCGCTGCGGCCCGGGACCTCGGGGCGGATGGCCGGCGCGATCATCGCCGGGGCGGGGCTGGCGGCGGCGCTGGCGGCGTTTGCCAATGGCCACACCGTGCCTGCCGCGGCGCTGTTCATGGCGCTGTGGGCGGGGATCGCCGCGGCCGCGCTCGCCGTGCCGTGGCGCGGGGTGTTCCAGCTTGCCGTGGGGGTGATCGCGGCGCGGCTCATCATCCTGAGCTTCGAACTTGCTGCCGATCTCCTCACCAGCGGGCTTGGCCTCATCCTTGCCGGGCTGATGGTCCTTGGCATCGCCTGGCTTGCCGTGCGGGTGTCGCAGCGCCTTGCCCCCGCGGCGGGGGATGAGCCATGATCCGCGCCGCCCGCGTGACCGCGGCGCTGCTGCCGCTTGTCGGCCTTGCGCTGATCTGGGCGGCGGGCGCGCGCCACTATCAGGCGGGCACCGAATGGGAGGTGCCGATCGCGGGCTATGACCCGCGCGACATGCTGCGCGGGCACTTTGTGGAATTCACCTATGATTGGCCCGGGGTCGAACCCTTCAAGGGCCCGCCGCCCGAGGCCCTGTGCCTCGAGGGCACGGCCCCGCACCTCGCGCAGGTGCGCCCCGCCCGCGCCAGCGCCCCCTGCCCCCACCGCCTGCTCGCCAGCCGGGCCGAGGGCGAGGGCTGGGACAGGCTGATGCGCGGGCGGCTTTACGTGGATCAGGACAAGGCCGCCACGATCGAGCAGCAATTGCAGCGCCAGGACCAGCGCGGGGTGGTGACGATCCGCCAGCGCGAGGATGGCAGCTTCACCCCCATCGCCATCCGCTTCCGCCCGCTCACCCCGGCCGAGCAGGCCGCGCGCGCGGAGCAGGAAGAAGAGGCGGGAAGCACCCGCCCCCCGCCCCCGATCATGGCGCAAGAGGCCCGGCGCTGATCAGAACCGCGCGGTCAGCTCCACCCCATAGAAGCGCGGCTCGCCCGGGATGAAGGTGGGGATGGTGAAGGCCCCGCCGGTGTTGCCCGCATCGAGCAGGAAGTCCTTGCCAAAGGCGTTGCGGATGAAGCCCGCCAGCTCATAGCGATCCTCGGCAAAGCTCACCCCGGCGCGGGCATTGACCAGCGTCACCGGCCCCTGGCTGATGAGCGGATTGTTGGGCACCTCGAAGAAGATGCGGCTGCGGTGGGTGATGCTGGGGGTGGCAAAGAGGCGCACCCCATCGGCGAGCGGATAGTCGAGCGTCAGCCCGCCCGAGGCCTGGACTTCGGGCTGCAGGCGGAAGCGCGCCCCGGCAAAGGCGGGGGAGAAGGCGCTGTTGCGATCGATCCCCCCGTCGATATAGCCGATATTGCCGAAGACATTGAGCCAGTCGGCCAGCCGCAGCGCCAGTTCCGCCTCGACCCCGAGGTTGCTCGCCCGCCCGGCGCTGGCGGTGACGAAGGCCCCGGTGGGGTTCCCGTTCTGGTCAAGCTGCGCGATCGAGACCTGGAAATCGTTATAGACCTGGTAATAGACCCCGAGCGCGCCCGAAACCGGGCCGCGCGCAAACTTCAGCCCGCCTTCGTAGTTCCACACGATCTCCTCGGCGATGTTCTGGACATTGGGCAGCACGTCGCTGCCGCTGCGCCGCGCGCTCACCTGCACCACCGGCGAGCGGCGCCCGCGCGAGATCGTGGCAAACACGTTCACATCATCGCTGATGCGGTAGAGCGCGTTGAAGCGCGGCAGCACCGCGCCGAAGCGATCGTCGGCGCGGAAGGTGCGGCCCTGAGTGTCGATCTGCCCGGGGATCAACGGCGCCCCGCTCAACCGCGCATTGGGCACCCGGGCCAAGAAGCCCGAGCGGCGGTATTCGTCGAGAAAGCGCACCCCGGCAGTAAGCTCGAGCTTGGGGAAGGGGATCCAGGTGGCATCGACAAACACCGAATAGGCCTCGTTGCGGCCCTGGTTCTCGAACACCGAGGAGTAAGGAATGGCGCTCAAGGCCCCGCCGGTGGCGATCCCGGTCACCGCACTGGCGGGCACGCTGCCATCGGGGGCCACGCAGGGGATGCCCGGGATCAGCGGCGCGCCGAACAGCGTGGTGAGGCACTGGAGGAACAGGCCTTCCTCGGTGGCGAAGGGCACGTTCTGCCGCCCGTCCTCGATAAAGGCGTTCCAGCCGAAGCTCGCGCGCAGGCGTTCGCCCGCATAGGCCAAGCGGCCCTCGTGGCTGACCTGCCAGCCATCGGCGATCTCGGCAAATTCGAGGAAGGGCGCGGCCGAACCATCGGCGTCGAAGACCTCGCGGCTGTCAAAGCGGCGATAGCCGTTCACCGTGGTGAAGGTCCATTCGTCGTCGAAGCGGTGGGCGATGGTGAGGTTGAGATCATAGACCTCGCGGTTGAGGCCAAGCTGGTCATCGCCGAGCACCGCCGCGGCGGCAGGATTGCCGCCGAGATTGGCGGGGCGGAAGGCATTGGCCGCCCCGCCCGGCGCGCCGAGAAAGGCCGGGAAGCGGCCCGAGACGAAGGGCGTGCCGCCGTTCCTCTGCTGGTCATAGGTGCCGATGAGATCGACGGTGAGATCAGGCGTGGGCGTCCAGCGCAGCGAGGCGCGCAGGCCGAGCTGGTCCTGGGCGTAAAGCTCCTCCTCCTGATTGGGCGAGAGGTTCTCGGCATAGCCATCGCGCGTCTTCCATTCGCCCGCGAGGCGCAAGGCCAGCGTATCGCTGCCGAGATTGACAAAACCGCCGAGCAGGGTCTGGTTGAAATTGCCATAGACGCCGCGCAGTTCGGCCGAAAAGCCCTCACGCGGCTTGGCCGAAACCAGGCTGATCGCGCCCACCGCGCTCGCCGTGCCGAACAGCGTGGCCTGCGGGCCCTTGATCACCTCGACCCGTTCCAGATCATAGATCGCCTGATAGGAACCGCGCGAGCGCGAGATATCCACCCCGTTGTAATAGAGCGTGACGCGCGGGCCCTGCTGGGCCGAGCCTGAGTCCGAGGTGATGCCGCGGATCACCACCCCGGGGTTGTTGGCGCTCTGCTCCTGAATGTTGAGGCCGGGGGTGTAATAGGAAAGCTCGTCGAGATCGGTCACGCCCAGTTCGCGGATGCGGTTGCCGCTCAGCGCCGAAATGGTGATCGGCACGTCGAGCGCGCGCTGTTCGATCTTCTGGGTGGTGACGATGATCTCGTTGAGCGCGCCGCTGTCCTCCCCCGCTTCCTCGGCGGGTGGGGCGTCCTGCGCGCACAGCATCTGGGGCGCAAGGGCAAGGGCGGCGGCAAGCGCGCTCAGCGAGGCGCGCAGGGCAAGGGTGCGGTGCATGGCTTGGGCCTTCCTGTTGCAAGTGGAGAGAGGCCCTTGCCCTGACAGGCGATGGTGACGCGGGCTTGACGCGCGCGTGACCCGCGGATGACCGGCGATTTACAGTTTGAAGGCGTGGCAAGAGTGCATCGCCCGCCCCGGCGCGCGCTGGGGAAGGCGCCCGGTCAGATCGGCCGCTCAGACCGGCCAATCAGATTGGCCAATCAAATCGGATTGCCGTCGCGGTCGCGGAAGATCTCGCGCCGGCCGACATGGTTGGGCGGGCCGACCAGCCCTTCGGCCTCCATCCGCTCGATCCACTTGGCGGCGGTGTTGTAGCCCACCCCCATCTGGCGCTGGAGCCAGCTTCCCGAAGCCTTCTGGTTCTCGAACACGATCTGGCAGGCCTGGCGATATTTGCGCTCCTCGGGATTGTCCGAGGCGGTAAGGTCATCGTCAAAGCCGAAGCCGCCATCCTCGGGCTCCTCGGTCACGGCATCGACATAGTCGGGCTTGCCCTGGGCGCGCCAGAAATCGGCCACGGCCTCGACCTCCTCGTCGGAGACGAAGGGGCCGTGCACGCGCATCATCGCGCCGGTGTTGGGCTTGTAGAGCATGTCGCCCTTGCCCAAGAGCTGCTCGGCGCCCTGTTCGCCAAGGATGGTGCGGCTGTCGATCCGGCTCGTCACCTTGAAGCTGATGCGGGTGGGCAGGTTGGCCTTGATCACCCCGGTGATGACATCGACGCTGGGGCGCTGCGTGGCCATGATGAGGTGGATGCCCGCCGCCCGGCTCTTTTGCGACAGGCGCTGGATCAACACCTCGATCTCCTTGCCCACTGTCACCATCAGGTCGGCCAGTTCATCGACGATCAGCACGATCTGCGGCAGCGGCTGGTAATCGAGCTGCTGCTCCTCGAACAGGGGCTCGCCGGTCTCCGGGTCAAAGCCGGTCTGCACCCGGCGGCCCAGCGGCTTGCCCTTGGCGATGGCGGCGGCGACCTTCTCGTTGAAGGAATTGATGTTGCGCGAGGAAATCGCGCTCATCATGCGGTAGCGCCGCTCCATCTCCTCCACCGCCCATTTGAGCGCGCGCACCGATTTGTGCGGCTCGGTCACCACGGGGGAGAGCAGGTGCGGGATATCGTCATAGACCTTGAGTTCGAGCACCTTGGGATCGATGAGGATCAGGCGCAGTTCGGCCGGCGTGAAGCGGTAGAGCAGGCTCAAGAGGATGACGTTGAGCCCCACCGACTTGCCCGAGCCGGTGGTGCCCGCCACCAGCAGGTGCGGCATGGCGGCCAGATCGGCGATCACCGGCTCGCCGGCGATGTCCTTTCCGAGGATGATCGGCAGATTGCCCTTGGCCTCGGCAAAGGCGGCGCAGGCAGCCAGTTCCTTGAGCATCACCGTCTGGCGATCCTGGTTGGGCAGTTCGATGCCCATCACCGTGCGCCCGGGGATCGGCGAGACCCGCGCCGAGACCGCGCTCATGTTGCGGGCGATGTCCTCGGCAAGGCCGATCACCCGGCTGGCCTTGATGCCGGGGGCCGGTTCAAGCTCATACATCGTCACCACCGGGCCGGTGCGCACCGCGGTGATCTCGCCCTTGACGTTGAAATCATCGAGCACGGTCTCGAGCAGGCGGGCGTTGCGCTCGAGCGCGAGCTTGTCGAGCCGCGGCGCCTGATCGGCAGGCGGCTCGGCCAGGAGATCGAGGCTGGGCAGGCGATAGGCGGCGAACATGTCGCCCTGCGCGCGCGGCGCGGTCTCGGCCCGGCGCGGCGGGGCGGAAGGATCGCTGATCTCGGGCGCGCGGCGCGGCGGATCGAGGATCACGTCCGCCTCGGCCCCGGCGCGGCCCGCGCGGCGCGGCCTTGCGCCAGGCGCGGCGGCCTCGCCATCGCCATCGCCGGCATAGGCGAGCGCGGGCACCGCCCGGCGGCCCGGCAGCGCCAGACGCAGCGGCAGGCGGCGAAGCGACCCGCGCGCGAGAAATTCGGGCAGGCTGATGAGCGCGCGCCAATCGATGGCGAAGATGCGGGTGAGGAGCGCCGCTGCCAGCGCCAGCGCGGCAAGCGCCAGCGCGAGGATCACCCAGCCCTGCGCGCCCGCGCCGAAGCGCGCCGCCACGGCCTTGACCGCCGCGGCCCCCAGCAGGCCAGTGAGCCCGCCCGCCTGCGCCGGAAGGCCGCCGATCGGCCCTTCAAAGGCCAGCGCGAGCACCGTGGCGATGAGCGCCATGGCAATCAGCAGCAGCGCGCTTGGCATCCACCAACGGGTGGTCTCGGGCGCGTCACCATTTTCGACATCGCGCCACAGCTTGCGCGCCGAGACATAGAGCAGCGGCACAAGCAGCACCCCCGGAAGGCCGAAGATCGCCAGCACCCGATCCGCCGCCCAGGCGCCGGGCCGGCCCATCCAGTTGGCGATGGCGGCCGGGTCTGCCGCGGTCGAGGGGCTGGGATCGGTCTGGGTGTAGCTTGCCAGCGCCAGCGCGAGGAACAGCGCCGTCCCCAGCAGCAGCCCCGCGCCCAGCATCTGCGCCAGCCGGCGCAGGCTGCGGCGCAGCCCTGCGCGCCATTCGGCATCGCTGCGGCGGGCGGATTTGGCGGGCGGGGCCGCGCGGCTGGCCATGATCACGTCTCCTTGGTGGAACACATGATGAATCCTCGGCGAGTCCCGGTCAAGCAATCTGCGCCAGGCGGCGCGGGTGCCCGAGCCCGTCGATTGCCGCCCAATGCGGCCAGCCGAGCGCGCGGGCGCGGCGCGCATCCATGCCGCCGAGCGCGATCACCGGCATGGGCGCGCGGCGGGCAAGCAGGCCGAAGCGCACCGGCCCCAGCACCTTGCCGCCGGGGTGCGAGGCGGTGGGAAAGACCGGCGAGAGCAGCGCCGCATCGGCCCCGCAGCGCCCTGCCAGCGCCAGCTCGGCAAGGCTGTGCGCCGTGGTAAGGCGGATCGTGCCGACGCGGCGCGCCCCCAGTGCGCGCGGGCTGCCATAGGCCCCATCGGCCCCCCAGGCGCGGGCCTCGGCTGCCGATCCGGCCAGCACCACCACCAGAGCGCGCGCGCGGGCGCGGCGCTGCAGCGCCACGAAGCGCGCCCGGCGCTGCCGCCGGCCGAGGTGATAGTGGCGATAGATCAGCCCCGCCCCGCGCGGCAGGCGCGCGAGCGCGCGCTCGAGCACGCGGTCATTGCGCGCATCGCTCACGAGCCACAGGGCGGGAAGGGTGTTGGCGCGGCGCACCCTGCGGCTATAGAGCGCCGCCATGGAAAAGGCAGCATCCCGTCTCGAAGCCGTGCGCGCCAATATCGCGCGCATGTGCAAGCCTGCGCGCCGCGCGCCCGCAGACATCACCCTGATCGCGGTGAGCAAGACCCACGGCCCCGAGGCGATCCGCCCCTTGATCGCCGCCGGGCAGCGCGTGTTCGGCGAGAACCGGGTGCAGGAGGCCGCGGCCAAGTGGCCCGCGCTGCGCGAGGCCCATGGCGAGCTTGCGCTCCACCTTGTCGGCCAGCTGCAATCGAACAAGGCCGAGGAGGCCGTGGCGCTGTTCGACTGCATCCATTCGCTCGACCGGCCGAGCCTGCTTGCCGCGCTCGCCAGGGCGATGGACAGGCAGGGTCGGCGCGTGCCCTGCTTCGTCCAGGTCAATATCGGGGCCGAGCCGCAGAAGGGCGGCTGCGCGATCGATGCCCTGCCCGCCTTCCTTGCCGAGGTGCGCCGGGCCGAAATCCCGCTCGCCGGGCTGATGTGCGTGCCCCCGGCGGGGATTGAGGCGGCGCCCTTCTTCGCGCTGCTCGCCAAGCTTGCCGCCGACAATGGCGTGCGCGGCCTCAGCATGGGGATGAGCGATGACTATGAGGCCGCGGTGATGCTGGGCGCGACGCATGTGCGCATCGGCAGCGCGCTGTTTGGCCCGCGCGGCTGATCCGCCCCACCAAAAGGAAAGAGCGCCCCGTTGCCGGAGCGCCCCCCTTTCGCACAGGCCCGTGCGCGGCAGGCCCGCTCAGTAGTTGAACCTCGCGGTGATCCCGTAGGTGCGCGGTTCGCCGAGGAAGTGCGAGAAGATCTGCCGCCCGCCCGGGAACTGCGGATCGACGAAGGGCGCCGAGGTCGTGCCCGCCTGGAACGGCGAGTTGAAGGCGACCTGGGCAAAATCCTCGTTGAAGATGTTCTGCCCCCACAGCTCCACCGACCACTTGAGGTCCGGCCCGCGCAGGCCGATGCGGGCGTTGAACACCGCGAAATCATCCTGCTCCTTCTGCGGGAACAGGTCAGACCCGGTGTTGAACTGCGAAGTCCAGCGCCCGTCGATGTAGAACAGCGCCGAAAGCCCGTTCCCGCCGATCTCCGGCGTCCAGGCGATGCTGCCCGTCACCACATATTCGGGCGCGTTGGACAGGTTGTCGCCCGGCAGCTTGCGCAGCGCCGGATCGAGCGGAGCGCCGGCGCTGTTGCCCACCAGATCATCGCGATACTTGGTGTTCGCATAGGTGAAGCCGGCGGTGAGGTTGAGATCGGCGGTGGGGTTGAGCTGGGTTTCGAGTTCCACGCCCTCGGTGCGCACGCCCCAGCTGACATTGCCCGGCGCGCACGAGCCGGTGGCAGCGCTGGTGTCGGTATCGCTGTCGGGCCCGCCGACAAGACCGCCCTCGCAGCCATTGACGTTCTGCACCAGGAACACCGTGCCGTTGAAGGTGTTGAGCTGGAAGTTGCTGAAATCCGAGCGGAAGGCGGCAAGGCTGACGCTGAAGGGCCCGGTCGCATACTTGGCGCCGAGTTCATAGCTGTCGACCAGTTCAGGCTCAAACTGGAGATTGCCCACCAGTGCCTGCGCCCCGCCGGGCGTGGCGGCGAAAGGCAGGATCGGCGACTTGAGCGCCGAGCGATCGAGGTTGAAGCCCCCCGCCTTGTAGCCGCGGGCATAGCTGGCATAGAGCAGCAGGTCGTCGGTCGCCTTGTAGGAGAGGATCGCCGTGCCGGTCCATTCGTCCTCGCTGCGCTCGTCGCGGATCGAGACATTGTTGAGCTCGGCGGTCGAATTGCCCTGGCACGACAGGCCGATCAGCGCCCCGGCCAGCGCCCGGGCGGTGGCATTGGGGCTGGACAGATCGTCGAGCACCAGCCCCTGCACCGTGGTGCACACGGTGTTGTCATTGCCGAAGGTGGCCGAGAAGTCCTTGTCGTCGTTGGTGTAACGCAGGCCCAGGGTCAGCGCCAGGCGATCGGTGATGTTGATGATGTTGTGGGTGAACAGCGCCCAGTTGGTGCCGTCCTGGAAATAGCGGTCATTGGTCGAACCGCGGTTGTTGAGCCCATCGAGCGCGGTGAAGGCGGCCACGATATCCGCCCCCGAGGCCCCGGTGGCCGCAGCGATCGTCGCCGGGCCGACCCCGGGCGCGACGCAGAGCGGGTTGGTGGGCGAATAGAGCCCGGCAAGGCCCCCGCCCGAGATGATCCGGCAGGTGGCAAAGCGCCCATACTGGTTGCCGAAGCGCAGGTTGTCGCGCACCGTCAGCTTCTCGTTGGCGAAGAAGCCGCCCACCAGCCAGTCGAGCGTTCCGTCGAAGGCCTCGCCCTGCAGGCGGATTTCCTGGGTGAAGGTGTGGAACTGGCGATAGGCATCATCGCTGGGGGCGCGGAACAGGATATCGACCGTGCCGTAATCGGTGTCCGAACCCTGGCCCGAACGGTATTCGCGATAGGCGGTGATCGAGGTCAGGCTCGCGCCGCCCAGATCCCAATCGACCTGGGCGGAAAAGCCGTAATCCTTGGTCTTGCCGGCATAGCTGCGCCCCGGGGTGACCGAGACGGTGCGGTCATAGCCCTGGTTGAAGGCCGCCAGCGACTGGCCGAGATCGCGCAGCACGTTGATGATGTTGTTGCCGTTGGGCTGCAGCGGCGAGAGCGGGGTTGAGGGATTGTTGAGATTGCCGATCAGCGGGTTGATGCTGCTGTCCACATAGGTGGCCGCGCAGCACTTCTCGTCGCGGAAGGTATAGTCGGCGATCAGGCGCACCGAGAGATTGTCGGTCGGCTCGAACAGCAATTGCCCGCGCAGGAAGAAGCGATCGCGGTCGTTGATGTCGGTGTTGTTGGCCGGATCGAAATAGAAGCCGTCACGCCGGACATAGACGCCATCGAGCCGGGCGGCGAGGTTCTCGCTCAGCGGCCCGGTGATGCTGCCGCCGATGCGGACGAAATCATAATTGCCATAGGTCACTTCGCCGACCGCGCCGAAATCGAAATCGGGCTTCTTGGAGAAGATGCTGATGAGGCCCGCCGAGGAGTTGCGCCCGCCGAGCGTGCCCTGCGGCCCGCGCTGCACCTCGACCCGATCGATCTCGCCCAGTTCGTTAAGGCCGATGCCCGAGCGCGAGCGATAGACCCCGTCGATGAACACCGGCACCGAGCTTTCCAGCCCCGGGTTGTCCCCCACGGTGCCGATACCGCGGATGCGCGCCGCGCCATTGGCTTCGGTGCCGGTCGAGGAGACCAGCAGCGAGGGCGCCACCTGGTTGAGCTGGCGGATGTCGTTGACCCCGCTGTTGAGCAGGGTTTCCTGGCTGATCGCGGAAATCGCCACCGGCACATCGGCCAGCGCCTGCTGGCGCCCCTGGGCGGTAACGATGATGACGTTCTCAGGTGCCGGTTCGGCGCCCTGTTCCTGGGCGTCCTGCGCCTGGGCCGCCGCGGGCACCAGAGCCATGCCGGCGCCCAGCAGGGCGACAGCGTAAAGCGAAGTTGCGGATTTCATCTGCTTGTCTCTCCCATCCTGATAGTTTTGCGGGTTGATTATGCGAAGCGCCGCGGCGCGCAAGGCGGCTTGCGCGCGGCCTGTGCAAATTTGCCCCGGGTGTTGCACTTATGCCTGCGCCAGCTCCCGCTGGGGCTGCTCGCGCGCGGCCTCGAGCAGCGCCGCCTCGATCTCGGCCAGCCTTTGGGTGCCCTTGATCTTCGCGCCGGTGAGATCGGTGACATAGAAGGTGTCGGCCGCGGCCTCGCCATAGGCGGTGATATGGGCCGATTGGACGATGAGGTTGGCCTTGAACAGCGCATAGGCGAGGCGGTTGAGCAGCGCCGGCCGGTCACGCGCGGTCACCTCGATCACGGTGAAGTGGTTCGAGGCATCATTGTCGAAGCCCACCCGCGGGGCGACATCGAAGGCGCGGGCGCGCGAATGGGCGAGCGGGCGCGCGGCAAGGCGCGGCACCAGTTCCACCTTGGCGAGCAGGGCATCGCGGATGCCCTTGTCGATCCGGGCCATCTGCGCCGGCTCGCGAAATGGCTGGGCGGCATGGTCCTGCACCAGGAAATTGTCGAAGGCATAGCCATTCTTCGCGGTGTGGATGCGCGCATCGATGATATTGCCGCCGGCAAGGTGAATGCCCCCGGCCATGCGGTAGAACAGCCCAGGATGATCGAGCGCGATCACGCTCACCCGGGTGGCGCCGCGCGCCTCGTCCACCTCGCAATGGATCGACAGCGCCTCGCCCGCCGCGCGCGCCGCGGCATATTGGGCAAGGTTGCTGGCGATCACCTCCTCGGGCTCGGCGATCCAGTAGGCATCGCCGAGCAGCGCCCCGGCGCTCTCCACCAGATCGGCCTTCTCGCCAAGCAGCCGCGCCGCCGCCTCCTTCTTCGCCGCCACCCGCTGGGCGCGGCCCGTGCCCTTGTGGCCGAGCCGCAAGCGCTCCTCGGCGGCATCGTATAGCTCGCCCAGAAGCTGGGCCTTCCAGCTGTTCCAGGTGCCCGGGCCGACCGCACGGATATCCACCGCGGTGAGGATTGCAAGGTTGCGCAGCCGCTCGAGGCTCTGCACCTCGGCGACGAAATCCTCGATCGTCTTGGGATCGGTAAGGTCGCGCTTCTGCGCGGTGCGGCTCATGAGGAGGTGGCGCAGCACCAGCCAGGCGACGAGATCAGTCTCCTTCTCGCTGAGGCCGAAGCGCGGGCACAGGCGCTGCGCAACCTCGGCTCCCAGCACCGAATGATCCCCCCCGCGCCCCTTGGCGATATCGTGCAGCAGCACCGCGACATAGAGCGCCCGGCGCGAGGCGACCTTGCCGATCTCGCGGGTGGCGCGCGGGTGATCGGAACCGAGCAGCCCGCGCTCGATCTGGCTGAGCAGCCCGATCGCGCGGATGGTGTGCTCATCGACGGTGTAGTGGTGATACATGTCGAACTGCATCTGCGCGTTGACCCGGCCGAAATCGGGCACGAAGCGGCCGAACACCCCGGCCTCGTTCATCCACCGCAAGGCGGTTTCAGGATCGCGGCGCCCGGCGAGCAGCTCGAGGAACAGCGCATTGGCGCGCCGGTCGCGGCGCACCGCGCCATCGATGAGGCGCGCATCGCGCCCGGCCTGGCGCATGGTTTCGGGGTGGATTTCAAGCCCCTCGGCCTCGGCCAGCTGGAACAGCTCGATGAGCCGCACGGGATCGGCGCGGAACCAGTCATCCCCCGGCGCGCGCAGCCGCCCGCCTTCGACGATATAGCCCTTGAACCGGCGCGGGCGCTGGGTCCAGCCGGCAAAGAAGCCGGTGCGCGCGCGCTTCTTCGCCATTTCCTCCTCGAGATGGGCGAGGAACACGCCCGTCAGGCTGCCCACCCGTTTCACCTGGAGGAAGTAATATTGCATGAAGCGCTCGACCGCGCTCTTGCCCGGGCGCTCGGCAAACTGCATCCGCTCGGCCACGGCGCGCTGCAGATCGAAGGTCAGCCGGTCCTCGGCCCGCCCGGTGATGATGTGCATGTGGCAGCGCACCGCGAGGAGAAAGCCCTCGGCGCGGCGAAAGCTGCGGTATTCGCTCGCAGTGAGCAGCCCGACATCGACCAGCGCGGCGGCATTTTCCACCCGGTGGATATATTTGCCGATCCAGTAGAGCGTCTGGAGGTCGCGCAAGGCTCCCTTGCCTTCCTTGACATTGGGTTCGACCACATAGCGGCTATCGCCCATGCGCTTGTGGCGCGCCTCGCGCTCGGCCAGCTTCTCGCTCAGGAACTGGCGTTCCGATCCGCGCGCCACCTCGTTCCAGAAGCGGGCGCGCAGCTCCTCGAACAGCGCCTGTTCGCCCCACACCATCCGGCTTTCAAGCAGGGCGGTGCGGATGGTCAGATCCTCGCGCGCCATGCGCAGGGCATCGCCGATGGTGCGGCTCGAATGGCCGACCTTGAGGCCCAGGTCCCACAGCAGGTAGAGCATGGTCTCGATCACCTGCTCGCACCAGGGCGCGCGCCGGTGCGGGGTGATGAAGGCGACATCGATATCCGAATGCGGCGCCATCTCGGCCCGGCCATAGCCCCCCACCGCGAGGATCGCGAGCCGTTCGGCCTGGGTGCGGTTGGGCACCGGGTAAAGATGCGTGGTGACGTGATCGTGGATCACCCGCAGCAATTGATCGATGAGGAAGGCATAGCCCGCGGTCACCTCGTGTCCGGCCGAGGGGGCGGCAGCCAGCCGTTGCGCAAGTTCCGCCCGACCGTGATCGAGCGCCGCGCGCAGCG
The DNA here is from genome assembly GCF_000422985.1 of Erythrobacter cryptus DSM 12079. Taxonomy (GTDB): domain Bacteria; phylum Pseudomonadota; class Alphaproteobacteria; order Sphingomonadales; family Sphingomonadaceae; genus Erythrobacter; species Erythrobacter cryptus. The sequence continues at coordinate 38,010 of NZ_AUHC01000012.1, read as the reverse complement.
CCGCCAGGATCGCCGGGCGCGCCGCGGCGCCCTCGGCAGCGTGGAGCGCGGCGATCTCCTCGGCGAGCGCGCGCCGGTCGATGATCGCGCGCTGGCCCGGAACGCGCGGCGCGCGGGTGGGCGCCATCACCATGCGTTTATGCGCGCTCTCACGCGGCCACGGCCCCGCTGCCTGCGGTTTCGAGATAGCGGGCCTTGACGCTGCGCTTGTCGATCTTCTGCGTGCCGAGCCGGGGCAGCGGCTCCTCGGTCAGCCAGATCTGGTGTTCGAGCGGCACCTTGAAGGGGGCGATGCGCTCGAGCAGGAAGGCGCGCAGCTCGCCCGGGGTGATCGGCGCGCGGCCCTCCTTCATGCGATAGACCGCCGCGGGCACCTCGCCGAAGCGCTCATCGGGAAGGCCGAAGACCGAACATTCGCCGATATCGTCATGGGCATAGATCGCATCCTCGACCTCGATGCAGGAGATGTTCTCGCCCCCGCGGATGATGATGTCCTTCTTGCGATCGACGATGTAGAGATAATCATCCTCATCGAGATAGCCGAGATCGCCGGTGCGGAAATAGCCATCCTTGGTGAAGGCGGCGCGGGTGGCCTCCTCGTTGCGCCAATAGCCGCGGAAATTGGCGACCGAGCGGATGCACACCTCGCCCACCTGGCCCTGGGGCACGGGATTTCCGGCATCATCGAGGATTGCCAGATCGACCATCGGCTTGGTGGGCCGTCCGGTAGAGCCGGGCTTGGCGAGGTAGTTCTCGTTGAAATTGCCGCAGCCCACCGCGTTGGTTTCTGTGAGGCCATAGCCGAGCAGCGGGAAGCCCTGGGGGAAGGCCTCCTTGATCCGCGTCACATGCTCCACCGGGCGCGGCGCCCCGCCCGCGGCAAAGCTCTTGCAGGCCGAAAGATCATATTTGTCGCGATCGGGGTGGTTGGCGATCTCGTAGCTCATCAGCGGCACGCCGACGAAATAGGTAACCTTCTCCTCGGCCATGAGCCTGAGCGCCGCTCCCGCATCCCACTTGGGCATCAGCACCAGCTTGCGCGCCAGGGCAAAGCTCTGCAGGAACAGCGGGATCTCGCCCGTCACATGGAACAGCGGCACCGCCACCAGGGCGCAGGGCTGATCGGTGATCGGGCCTTCCTGGCTCTCGACATAGACCTTGGCCATGGCGCTGATGCTGACATAGCTCATCACCCCGTGCACCACGCCGCGGTGATCCGAAAAGGCACCCTTGGACTTGCCGGTGGAACCCGAAGTGAACAGGATCGTGGCAAGATCATCGGGCCCAAGCTCGCCCAGCATCGCCATCGCCACGCCCGTGCCCTCAGGCTCGGCCCAGACTTCGGCAAGGCCCTCGGCCGGGGCATTGCCATGGCTGAAGAGCACCACCTGCGCGCCATGCGCATGGCCCTCGAGCCGCGCTGCGCGCGGCGCATCGGCCAGCACCAGCCGGCACTCGGCCAGATTGATCGCATGGGCCAGTTCCTCGCCGCTCGAAAAGCCGTTGATCAGCGTCGCGCAGCCGCCGGCCATGAGGATGCCCATATAGGCGATCATCCAATTGGCCGAATTGCGCGCCGCGATCCCCACCCGGTCGCCCTTGGCAATGCCGTGGCGGCGCACCAGCCCCTCGGCCACCCGGGTGGCGGCGGCATAGGTCTCGCCAAAGGTGAGCCGCACCTCGCCATCGACAAGGAAGGGGATGTCCTTGTTCTCGTTGCAAAAATGGGCAAAGTAATGAGCGAGGCTCGGCGGCGCTGCGGCAAAGGCGGGCATTTCCACCCCGTCGCGCACGAAGGGCACGGTGGCAAAGGGCTGACCGGGGGCGGTGAGTGCGGCGGTGATCGTATCGAGCGCGGTGTCGAGCGCGGTGGGCATTGTTGTGGCGTCCTCTCTCAAACATTGCGGCGCCGGGCGCGCCGGCGCGCGCCGCGGGCAGCCTGTCCCAAGCCGCGGCTGGCCCTTGCGCCCCTTCCCCTCCCCCGCGCGCTGTGCCAGAAGCACCGCCACGCGAGGGCCATGACGGGGCCACCGTTACGGCATATCATTGTCAATAAGAGGTTCGCTCCGTGCTGTCACTACTCGCCGCAAGCGGCGGTGCCGATCCGATCCACTTTGCCGATCTGGGCCTGGTGCGGGGCATCGACCTCGGCTTTTTCACCCTGAGGTTCTATTCGCTGGCCTATCTGTTCGGGGTGATCTTTGCCTATTGGCACACCTCGAAGATGATCCGCCAGCCCGGCGCCCCGATGGCGCAGCGCCATGTCGATGACCTGTTCTTCTACTGCACGCTCGGGGTGATCATCGGCGGGCGGCTGGGCTATGCCGCCTTTTACACCGGGGGGGAGACGGGCATCCCCAGCGCCTTTACCGATTTTTCGGGCGAGGGGCTGATCAAGTGGCAATTGCTGCGCCTGTGGGACGGGGGGATGAGCTTCCACGGCGGGCTCATTGGGGTGACGCTGGCGATGGCCTATGTCGCCTGGCGCGACCGGCTCAATTTCATCCGCGTGGTCGATTATGTCAGCGTCGGCGTGCCGATGGGGATGCTGCTCGGGCGGCTCGCCAATTTCGTCAATGGCGAGCTGTGGGGCCGGGTGAGCGATGTGCCCTGGGCCATCGTGTTCCCCGGCGCGGGCGATCTGCCGCGCCACCCCAGCCAGCTTTACCAGGCGGGGCTGGAAGGGCTGGCGATGCTGGTCATCATGCTGCTGCTGTTCTGGAAGACCGGGGCGCGCTATCGCCCCGGGCTGCTCGCCGGCGTGTTCACCCTGAGCATTGGCACGGCGCGCTTCATCAACGAATTTTTCCGCGAACCCGATGCACAATTGGCTGACTTTGCCGCGCGCACCGGGCTATCGATGGGCCAATGGCTGACCATTCCGCTGATCCTGACTGGATTGATTGTCGTGCTCTACGCGCTGCGCAGCAAGCCGCTGACGGCGGGCCCGCAGGCGCGCGCCTGAACGAGGGCGCGCGCGCGTGGCGCAGCGCGCTCAGGCTGATCGACCCGCCGGCTGAGACGCCCGCGGCGCCCGCCCCGGCGCCCGCCGCGCGCGAGGCAGACAAGGCCGAGGCCGCCGCGCGCGCCCGGGCCGAGCGCGAGGCGCGCGCGCAGGCGATCGCCGCCGAACGGGCGCGCAAGGAGGCCGCGGCAGAGGCTGCGGCACGCGCCGCCGCCGAGGCGCGCGCACGGGCCGCCGAGGAAGCACGCCAGCGCAAGGAGGCCAAGGAGCGCGCCCTTGCCGAACAGCGCGCCCGGCGCGCGGCAGAGGCTGCGGCCAAGGCCAAGGCCGCGGCCGAGGCCAAGGCGCGCCGCGAAGCCGAGGCGCGCGCGCGCAAGGAGGCCGAAGCCGCCGCCAGGGCACGCGCCGCCGAGGAAGAACGGCGCCGCGCGGAAGCCGCCGCCGAGGCGCGCGCCAAGGCCGAGGCCGAAGCCAGGGCCAGGGCCGAAGCCGAGGCCAGGGCGCGCAAGGCCGCCGAGGAGAAGGCCCGCCGCGAGGCCGAGGCCAAGGCCAAGGCCGCAGCCCGCGAGGCCGCCCGGCGCGCGGCTGAGGCGCGCGCTGCCGAGGAAGCGCGGCAAAAGCAGGAAGCCGAGGAGGCCGCCCGCCGCGCAGCAGAAGCGCGCGCTGCCGAGGAACGCGCCCGCGCCGAGGCCGCAGAGGCCGCGCGCCGCGAGGCCGAGGAACAGGCCCGCCGCGCCGCCGAGGACGCCGCAGCCGAAGCCGCAAGGCAGGCGGCCGAACGCGAGGCCGAGCTTGCCGCGCGCGCCACGCGCGATGTCGGCGAGAGCCTCAGGCGCCTCATCCGCGAGGCCGGCCCGATCAGCCTGGCCCAATTCATGGGCGAAAGCAACGCGCGCTACTATGCCAGCCGCGATCCGCTCGGCGCCGAGGGCGACTTCATCACCGCGCCCGAGATCAGCCAGATGTTCGGCGAACTCATCGGCCTGTGGCTGGCTGACCTGTGGGTGCGGATGAAGAGCCGCAAGCACATCCACTATGTCGAGCTTGGCCCGGGGCGCGGCACGCTCGCCAGGGACGCGCTCGGCAGCGCCGGTCGCTATGGCTTTGCCCCGCAGATCCATTTCGTCGAGACCTCGCCGGCGCTGCGGCGGCTCCAGCGCGAGGCCTTCCCCGCCTGCCACCACCACCACGATCTTTCCACCCTGCCCGAGGATGCCCCGCTGCTCATCGTCGCCAACGAGTTCTTCGATGCCCTGCCGGTGCACCAGCTGGTGCGCAGCGCCGATGGCTGGTTCGAGCGGCTGGTGGGGCTGGAGGGCGAGAACTTCGTCTTCAAGGCCGGGGCCGAGCGCATGGATCACCTCGTCCCGCCGAGCTGGCGCCGCGCCGCGCAGGGCACGATGATCGAGACCAGCCCGGCCGCTGCCGCGCTGATGGCCGAGATCGCCCGGCGCCTGAAGGAACAGGGCGGCGCGGCGCTGATCATCGACTACGGGGCGCGCGAGCTGCGCGCCGGCTCCACTCTGCAGGCGTTGAAGGCGCACCAGCGGGTCGATATCTTCGCCCATCCGGGCGAGGCTGATCTGACCGCCCATGTCGATTTCGAGCTGCTCCAGGCGGTCGCCGTCGCGCACGGGGCCGAGGTGATGGGCCTGCAGGAACAGGGCGAATGGCTGCGGCAGATGGGGATCGACACCCGGCTCGAGGCGCTGCAACGGCGCAACCCGCAGGCGCGCGCCACGCTCCAGCGCCAGTATGACCGGCTGGTCAAGGACAGCGAGATGGGCACCCTGTTCAAGGTGCTGGGGCTGTGCGGGCGGCGCTGGCCCTTCGGGGTGGGATTTGCCTGAGACGCAGGAGGCACGGGGATGAGGCAAAGCAATCGCATGGCGCTGCTGGCGCTCGGCATGGCGCTCCTGGCACCGGCGAGTCCCGCGGCGGCGAAGGAGCCGATCACCGGGCGCTGGATCACCGCCGAGCGCAACGCCGTGGTGGCCATCGCACGCTGCGGCAAGGCGCTGTGCGGGCGGATCGCGCGCTTCCTCATCGCGCCTGCCGGCGGGGATGACCAGCGCGATGTCAACAACCCCGATCCGGCGCTGCGCAGCCGCCGGCTGATCGGCACCGCGATCCTCACCGGGCTCAATCCCGATGGCGCGGTGTGGCGCGGGCAGATCTACGATCCCAAGACCGGGCGCAGCTATGCCGCCGAGGTGCGCCGCAGCGCCCCCGGCACGCTCGAGGTCAAGGGGTGCCTTGGCCCCCTGTGCCAGACCCAGGTGTGGACGCGGGCGCGCTAGAGCCCGGCCGCGCGCGCCAGCTCGGCCGCCGCCTCGGCCGGGGTGAGCTTGGCGCCGTCCTTGCGATCAACCGCGTAATTGGCCGCGCGCATCGCCTCGACGCTGATCGCCCCCACCAGCGGGGCGAGCGCGCGCTCCACCCGCTCATCACGCGCGATCCGCGGGCTCAGCATCAACAGCGCCTCGTAGCTCGGCAGCGCCTGCCTCGGATCGGCGAGCACCACCAGTCCATCGGCAGCGATCCGCCCGTCCGAGGTATAGGCGCTGATCACGTCGGCCTCGCCCGAGGCGAGCGCATCATACATGAAGGTGGGCGCGAAATTGCGGCTCTGGCGGAAGGAGAGGCCATAGGCGTCGCGCACCGCGCGCCATTCGGGCCGCTCGAAGAATTCGGGATCGCCGCCGATCACCAGCTGCGGCGCCACCCGCGCCAGATCATCGAGGCGCGCCACCCCCAGCGCGCGGGCGCGATCGGGGCGCATCGCAAAGGCATAGGCGTTCTCGAACCCCAATCGCCCGAGCACCCGTATGCCGTGGGTCTCGGCCTCCCAGGCGCGGATCGTGCGATAGACCTCCTCGCGCCCGGGATTGTCGCTGCGCTTCAGGTAATTGGCCCAGATCGTGCCGGTGTAATCGACCGATATGTCGATCGCCGAACTGGCGAGCGCGGAATGCACCACCGCGCTGCCGAGGCCATCGCGGTATTCGACCCGAAGGCCCGCCGCCTCGAGCCGCGCGCCGATCAGCCGGGCAAGGATATATTGCTCGGAAAACTGCTTGGCGGCGATCACGATCGGGCGTTCTTGGCGCGCGGCCCCTTGGGCGGCCAGCGCGGCGCAGATGCCGAGCGCCACCGCTCCGATCCCCGCCCCGGTGAGCCAGGGCTTGCGCCGGGCAAGCCCCGCCTCGATCAGCCCGATGAGGCCATCGGCGACCAGCGCGATGCCAGCGCTCAACAGGCACCCGGCCAGCACCAGCGCCCAGTTCTGGGTTTGCAGGCCCGCAAAGATCGGATCGCCCAGGCTCGGCTGGCCGATGGTGCTGGCAAGGGTTGCCGCGCCGATGGTCCAGACGCTGGCGGTGCGGATCCCGGCCATGATGAAGGGGGCGGCGAGCGGCGCCTCGACCAGCACCAGTTTTTGCCAGCCGGTCATCCCCACCCCGTCGGCCGCCTCGAGCACCCCGGGATCGAGCCGGGCGCGCGCGGTCACCGCGTTCCTGAGGATCGGCAGCAGGGCATAGAGCGTGAGCGCCATCAGCGCCGGCAGGAAGCCGAGCGTCGGCACGCCTTCGCCAAACAGTCCGCGCAGCGACAGGAGCAGCGGGAAGAACAGCGCGAGCAGCGCGAGCGCGGGGATGGTCTGCACCAGGCTGGCAAACCCGAGCGCGAGGCGCGCCACCAGCCTTGAGCGGCTGGCCCAGACCGCAAGCGGCAGGGCGATGAGGATGGCAAGGCCGATCGCGCTTGCCGAAATGAGCACGTGGGCCGCAAGCTTGGGCATCAGCGCCGGGAGCAGCGCGGCGATGGCGCTCATCTCCCGTCCTCCAGCGCCGCCAGCCGCGCGGCTTGCTGGCGCGGCACGGCGACCAGCGCCTGCGCCGCCGCGCCCCCCGCCCCGGCAAGGAGCGCGCGCGGGCTCTCGTCGGCCACCAGAGCGCCCCGCTCCATCACCAGCACCCGATCCGCGAGCAGCAGCGCCTCGGCCATGTCGTGGGTCACCATCACCGTGGTCAGCCCGAGGCTCTCGTGCAGATCGCGCACCTTGCGCCCCAGACTGTCGCGGGTGACGGGATCGAGCGCGCCGAAAGGCTCGTCCATGAGCAGCATCTCCGGCCCGCCCGCGAGCGCGCGGGCGACGCCGACCCGCTGGCGCTGCCCGCCCGAAAGCTGATCGGGCATCCGCCGGGCAAACGCGGGATCGAGTTCGACCAGTTCGAGCAATCGGGCGATGCGCTCTGGCGGCAGGCGCTCGCCGGCAAGGCGCGGGCCGATGGCGATGTTCTGGGCCACGGTCATGTGGGGAAAGAGGCCGATGCCCTGGAACACATAGCCCACCCGGCGGCGCAGGCGCGCGGGCGGCAGGCGGGTGACATCCTCCCCGGCAAGCAGCACCCGGCCCGCGGCCGGGCGGATCAGGGCATTGACGGTCTTGAGCAGCGTGGTCTTGCCCGAGCCCGAGGCCCCCACCAGCGCCACGAAGCTGCCCGCCGCGATCGACAGGCTGACAGAACGCACCGCCTCCTGCGCGCCGAAGCGGCACACCACCTCCTCGAGGCACAGCAGCGGCACGGGGCTTGTCTCCATCCCCCCGGCTTAGCCCGCTTGCCCGCGCGGCGCCACGCCTCTCGCCCCTCTCGCCGGTTGGCCTTGCCCGCGCGCCTTGCTATGCGCTGAGGCAGAACAAAGATTTCGCTGGCAGGACATAAAATGCGCGCCACCCCCGAATTCGATTTCCAGCTCGGCGAAGCCGCGGCGATGATCCGTGAAAGCGCGGCGCGCTTTGCAGATGAACGGATCGCCCCACTGGCGGAGCGCACCGACCGCGAGGACCGCTTCCCACGCGAATTGTGGCCGGCCATGGGCGCGCTTGGCCTCCACGGCATCACCGTGGAGGAGGAATGGGGCGGGCTGGGCCTTGGCTATCTCGAACACGTGATCGCGGTCGAGGAAGTGAGCCGCGCTTCGGCCAGCGTGGGGCTCAGCTACGGCGCCCATTCCAACCTGTGCCTGAACCAGATCCGCCGCTGGGGGAATGACGAACAGAAGGCCAGGTATCTCCCCAAGCTCATCAGCGGCGAACACGTCGGCAGCCTCGCCATGTCCGAGGCGGGCGCGGGCAGCGACGTCGTTTCGATGAAACTCAAGGCCGATGCGGTTCAGGGCGGCTATGTCCTCAACGGCACCAAGTTCTGGATCACCAACGCGCCTGAGGCCGATGTGCTGGTGGTCTATGCCAAGACCGATGGCCATGCCGGCAGCCGCGGCATCACCGCCTTCATCGTCGAGAAGGGCGATCAAGGCTTTGCCATCGGCCAGAAGATCTCCAAGATGGGGATGAAGGGCTCGCCCACCGCCGAGCTGGTGTTCACCGATTGCTTCCTGCCTGAAGAGCGCGTGATGGGCCCGGTGAACGGCGGGGTGGGCGTGCTGATGAGCGGGCTCGATTACGAGCGCGTGGTGCTCGCCGGATTGCAATTGGGGATCATGCAGGCCTGCCTCGACACGGTCATTCCCTATGTGCGCGAGAGGAAGCAGTTCGGCAAACCCATCGGCAGCTTCCAATTGATGCAGGCCAAGGTCGCCGACATGTATGTCGCGCTGCAATCGGCCCGCGCCTATACCTATGCCGTGGCCAAGGCGTGTGACGCCGGGCAGACGACGCGCTTCGATGCGGCGGGGGTGATCCTGCTTGCGTCGGAAAACGCCTTCAAGGTCGCCGCCGAAAGCGTGCAGGCGCTGGGCGGGGCGGGCTATACCACCGACTGGCCGGTCGAGCGCTACCTGCGCGATGCCAAGCTGCTCGATATCGGCGCAGGGACGAACGAGATCCGCCGGATGCTGATCGGGCGTGAGCTGATCGGGGCGGCGGGGTGAGGCGATGAGCGCCCCCGTCCTTCCCACCCGGCTCGACCGCGAGGCGCCCGAGGCCAAGGCGCGCTTTGCCCATAACCACGCGCTCGCCCAGCAACTGCGCGCGCGGGTGGCCGAAGCCGCGCTCGGCGGACCGGAAAAGCACCGCGAACGGCATGTGGCGCGCGGCAAGCTGCTCCCGCGCGAGCGGGTCGAGCGGCTGCTCGATCCGGGTTCGCCCTTCCTCGAGATCGGCCAGCTTGCCGCCTATGGCATGTATGAGGGCGATGTGAACGGCGCCTCGATCATTTGCGGGGTGGGGCGCGTTGCGGGCCGGCAGTGCATGATCGTGTGCAATGATGCGACGGTGAAGGGCGGCACCTATTACCCGATGACGGTGAAGAAGCACCTGCGCGCGCAGGAAATCGCGGCCGAAAACCGCCTGCCCTGCATCTATCTGGTGGATAGTGGCGGGGCGAACCTGCCGCATCAGGCCGAGGTCTTCCCCGACCGCGACCACTTCGGGCGCATCTTCTTCAATCAGGCCAACATGAGCGCAGCGGGCATCCCCCAGATCGCCTGCGTGATGGGCAGTTGCACCGCGGGCGGGGCTTATGTGCCCGCCATGTCCGATGAGACCGTGATCGTCCGCAATCAGGGCACCATCTTCCTTGCCGGCCCGCCGCTGGTGAAGGCGGCGACGGGCGAGGAGATCAGCGCCGAGGACCTCGGCGGCGGTGACTTGCACGCCAGGAAGTCCGGCGTGGTCGATCACTTGGCCGAGAATGACGAGCACGCGCTTACCATCGTGCGCGATATCGTCAGCCACTTGGGCGCGAATACCGGGGCGGCGAAGGACGTGGCGGTGAAGGACCCGCGCCCGCCCAAATATGATCCGCAAGACCTCTACGCCCTCATCCCCGAGGACGTGCGCGCGCCCTATGATGTGAAGGAAGTGATCGCGCGGCTGGTGGACGGCAGCGAGTTCCACGAGTTCAAGGCGCATTACGGCACCACCCTCGTCTGCGGCTTTGCCCATATCTGGGGGATGCCGGTGGCGATCCTCGCCAATAATGGCGTGCTCTTTTCCGAAAGCGCGCAGAAGGGCGCGCATTTCATCGAGCTTGCCTGCCAGCGCCGCATTCCGCTCCTGTTCCTGCAGAACATCTCCGGCTTCATGGTCGGCGGGAAATACGAGGCCGAAGGCATCGCCAAGCACGGGGCGAAGCTGGTGACGGCGGTGGCCACCGCCACCGTGCCCAAGGTGACGGTGATCATCGGCGGGAGCTTCGGCGCGGGCAATTATGGCATGTGCGGGCGCGCCTATTCGCCGCGCTTCCTGTTCACCTGGCCCAATGCCCGCATCTCGGTGATGGGGGGCGAACAGGCGGCGAGCGTGCTTGCCACCGTCCACCGCGATGCCGAGAGGTGGACACCCGAACAGGCCGAGGCCTTCAAGGCGCCCATCCGCCAAAAGTATGAGGACGAAGGCAACCCCTACTACGCCACCGCCCGCCTGTGGGACGACGGGGTGATCGACCCGGTGCAGACCCGCGACGTGCTGGGGCTGGCCTTTGCCGCCTGCCTCGAAGCGCCGATCCCTGAGCGGGCGGCGTTTGGGGTGTTCAGGATGTAGGTTCCTCCCCGGGTTTGCTCGAGGAAGATTAATCCTTCCTGCGCCCCCTTGCGTAGCTGGGACGTGTTAGGCCACAACGAACCCGCCTTTGGGAGGGGCGCACCGCTTGAATGCACCGATCACCTCTGCGCCCGCGCGCAAGCCCTCGCTTTTGTCGCGCCTGGTGCGGCGGATCATCCTTTGGATCTACCGCCTGATGGGCTGGAAGATCGAAAGCCCGCTGCCGCAGCACCTGAAAAAATATGTCATCGCCGGGGCGCCGCACACCTCCAACTGGGATTTCGTGTTCTTCACCGGTGCCACCCATGAACAGGGCATCCTGCCCAATTTCATGGGCAAGCACACGCTGTTCACATGGCCGATGACGCGCTTCATGCACGATATGGGCGGCATTCCCATCGATCGGCGCACAAGCGCCAATTATGTCGATCAGGTCGCCGCCGAATTCGCCCGGCGCGATCGCCTCGCACTGGTCGTCGCGGTCGAAGGCACGCGCCGGAGCGATGGCAAGTGGAAATCGGGCTTCTACCACATCGCCCGTGCCGCCGGGGTGCCGATCGTGCCCGCCTTTGCCGACAATGCCCGGCGCATCCTCAGCTTTGGGGAACCGCTGTGGCCGAGCGGCAATTATGGCGAGGATCTCTTGAAGCTCGCCCAATGGTTCCGCTCCAAGCTCCCCGATTACGAGCGTTTCAGGGTGCTTGAACAACAGGCCCGCGACATCATTGCCGGAAAGAACGATGTTTGAACTGCTTGCCCTCAACGCCGCAATCCTGCTGGTGCTGGTGCTGATCCTCTGGGCGATCAGCGTGAGGATCAACGATGTGTCCTTCATCGATGCCTTCTGGGGGGCAGGCATGGGAATCCTTGCGGTGGCAAGCTGGCTCCACGTGCCGGGCGGGCCGGGGGCGCTTGCCACGCTCATCATGGCGATGACCGCGGCCTGGGGCTTTCGCCTCGGCATCTACCTGTTCCTGCGCTGGCGCCGCGAGGGCGAGGACAAGCGCTACAGGATGATCCTCAAGAAGGACCGCGAGGCCGGCCGCTTTGCGCAAGCCGCGCTCACCCGGGTGTGGCTGATGCAGGCGGTGCTGCTGTTTGCCGTCTCGAGCCCGGCGCAGGTCGGCATCCTCGCCAGCCCCCAGCCTTCGCCGATCCCGCCGCTCGCCTGGGCGGGCCTTGCGCTGTGGGGTGTGGGCGTGTTCTTCGAATGGGTGGGCGACTGGCAGCTGGCCCGCTTCAAGGCCGAGCCCGCCAATCACGGCAAGGTGCTCGACACCGGGCTGTGGCGCTATACCCGCCACCCCAATTATTTCGGCGATTTCTGCGCCTGGTGGGGCATCTGGCTCGCCTGCGCGGCGACCGGGTGGGAATATGCTGCCGCCACAGTGATCGGGCCGTTGTTCCTCAGCTTCACGCTCACCAGGTGGTCGGGAGTGACGCTGCTCGAAAAGGGGCTCGATCGCTCCAAGGGCGAGGCCTATGCCGCCTACAAGCGCCGCACCTCGGCCTTTTTCCCGCTGCCGCCGCGGAACGAAAGGCGCGCCTGACCGTCAAGGGCACATGCGCTTTTCCTTGCTGCGCCGCACACAAATCGACCAGCGGCCCTTTCGGGGCGGGCCGGCATCGCCTATGTTGGCCGCGGAGCAAGGAGGCACAGGCGCGATGGCACTTAGCGAAACGGCCCGGCAAGCCGAGCGCGAGCGGATCGCGCGGCTGGTGCTCGATCTCGTCAAGGAGCGCGGCGCCGAGGTGCCCTGGAGCGTCGCCATGGCCGAAAGCGGGCTGACCCGCGCCCGGTTCGAGGCGCTGTTTGCCGATTATGACGACCTGTTCGATGCGGTGGCCCAGCTCTGGCTCGCCCCGCATCTGGCGGTGATGGAGGAGGTGCTGGCCTCGCACCTGCCCCCGCCGCGCAAGATGTATGAGTTCTTCCGCCGCCGCTTCGTCATCTCGCGCGAGCGCTTCCGCGAAGACCCGCAGTTCTTCACCGTGCTGTGCGAGATGGGCGCCGCCAATTTCGAGCGGGTGCGCTCCTATGTCGATCTGGCGGATCACTACCTGTGCGAGCTGATCGCCGAGGCCCAGGCCGAAGGCTTCTTTGCGGGCCTCGAGATCGACGAGGCGCTTTCGCTCATCAACCAGATGATCTCCAACTACACCCTGCCCGATGCGCTGATCTATCTCGGCGACAAGCTCACCGAGCACAAGCTGGCGCGGATCGTCGATACCATGTTCATCGGGCTTTCGGGCGAGGCCGGGAGCGAGGCGGGCGGCATGAACACACTCAAGGTTGCTTCCTGAAGCCCGAGGCGCCCGCAAGCACAGGCGGCAGCGCCGGTCTTCACCCTTCCCCCGCCGCGGCCCACCAGGCTGCCGCGGGATCGGCCTCGCCCCGCGCGCCGCGGCGCCTGAGGCCCTCAAACAGCCCGCCTGAGGTCGCCATGCTGGCCGGGCGGGTGCTGTTCCAGTCCATCACATAGAGCCGCTCGGCAATCAGCCAGCGCCCGCCGCGCTGTTCCAGCCGATCAAGATAGCGCCCGCCCACCACCACCTCGATCTCGCCCTCGCCGCCAGCGCCGGGCATGATGTGGAGCGCGACGCAGTGGGTCTCGGCCCGCGCGGTCTTGCCGCTGATGCGCATGATCGTGTTCGAGATATTGTGCTGGGTGAGGCGCATCGCCCTGAGCCCTGCCATCAGCGCCGGGATCGCCTCGGCCACTCGGCGGGCGCCATCGCCATAATCGATCACCGCCTCGGGGGTGAAGGCGGCGGCGAGCTGGTCGGGATCGCAGCGATCGATGCCGCGGCAATAGAGCGCGAGCGTTTCGGCAATGGCGAGCCGGTCGGCAATCTCGGTGCTGTCCATCGCCACGCATCTTAGCGCGCCGCGGCGGCGGGCGGCACTGCCACTTGCATCAGCGCCGCCGCCGCGCACGGAACTGGAGCACATTGGCCGGGCGCCGCGGCGGCGGCGGGCGCAGGCGGTGCTCGGCCAGGGCATAGCGCAGCGCCACGCCGGTGATGAGGCCGCCGACACCCAAGATCAGCCCCGCCCACAGCCAGTGCGGCAGGCCCAGGCCTGCGGCGATCTGCCCGGTGTCGGATAGGAAGGTCTTGCCATCGATCACCGCGCGCGCGCTCAGGAGATAGCCCGCATCGCGCAGCATGCTGAGCGCGGCGAGCACGCCCAGGAACTGGAGCGTGAAGCGCAGCACCGCGGGCCGGGCGCGCCAGGCCACGAGCGCGAGGAAGGCGGCAAGTAGCGGCAGCACCGCATAGCCCACCGGGGCGCGCACCCAGATGATGGTGCTCGCCAGGATCGCCGCGCTCACCAGCCACAGCACCGCCCGAAAGGCGCGCGGATGGGCGCTCGCCACGATCAGCCCCGCGCCCACCAGGCTCGGCGCCAGCGGCCCGCCCGCGGCGATCGCGGCAAGCACCAGCGGCGAGGTGCCTTCCACCACGCGATATTGCGCCACGCCCGAGCCGCTCGCAAAGATCATCAGCCGCTCAAAATCCTGCCCCAGCGCCATGGCGGCAAGGCCATGGCCCATCTCGTGGAACCAGGTGGTGAGGATGAGGAAGGGATAGGCAAGGAAGGTGCCGAAGGGCAGCGCCGGCAGCAGCACCACCACCAGCGCCGCCAGCGCCAGCCGACCTACGGCCTCGCTCTGGCTGCCGGGGGTGACGCGCGGCAGCACACCCTAGCCTGCGTCAGCCGCTTCGGCCTCGTCGGGCACGTGGCCCGAGGCATCGACCCTGATCCCGCCGCTGCGCGCACTCTCCGCGTCGGCCTCGCGCTGTTCGCGCAGGATCGACCAGCTGGCGAGGAACAGCCCGGCCACCAGCGGGCCGAGCACGATGCCGGAAAAGCCGACGAGGCTGATCCCCCCCAGCGTGGTGATGAGGATGATCCAGTCGGGAATGCCGGTGTCTCGCCCCACCAGGATCGGGCGCAGCACATTGTCGGCCGAGGAGATGATGAAAAAGCCGACGAAGAGCACGAACAGCCCCTGCCAGGTCGCGCCCGAAATCAGCAGCCACAGCCCCGCCGGCACCCACACCGCGCCCGAGCCGATCACCGGCACCAGCGCGAAGACCCCCATCACCACCCCGAGCAGCAGCGCCGAGGGCACCCCGGCGATGGTGAGCGTGAGCGTGCCGAGCGCGCCCTGCACGATCGCCACCACCCCGGTGCCCTTGATCGTGGCGCGCACGATCCCGAGGAAACGCTCGGCAAGGCGATCGGCGATCGCGCGCTCCACCGGCACCGCGCACAGCACCGTGCGCCCGATCCGCTCGCCATCGCGCAAGAGGAAGAACATGACGTAGAGCGCGACGCCAAAGGAGAGGAGAAAGCTCAGCGCCCCGCTGCCGATCGAGACCGCCTGGCTCGCAATCATCCCGGCGCTCTGGGTCAGCAGCTCCTGGAGGCGGGTCTGCACCATGGCGACATCGCCCCAGCCGCTGCGGTCGATGGCATCGCGCGCGACCTCGGGCAGCATGTCATGGACGCGGTTGAACAGGCCGGCAAGATCGAGCGGCTGCTGCTGGAGCCGCGCGACCAGCGCGATCGCTTCCTGCGCCACCAGCGTGGCGAGCCACAGCGCCGGCACCATCACCGCAAAGAAGATGATGAACAGGCTCAGCACCGCGGCCGGGTTGCGCTTGCCGCGCAGGCGCTTGAGCACCGCGCGGTAGAGCGGCTGGAACATGATCGCCGCCAACCCCGCCCACAGCAGCGGCTGGGCAAAGGGCCAGATGATCACCGCCATCAGCAGGCTGACGACGGCCAGGATCAAGAGAAAGCTTGCGTGCTGCAGATCGGCGGTGCGCTGGGGCAGGTGGGCCATGGCGGGGGCTTTCTGCGAAGCGTCAGCGGGGGGGCGCAGCGGCGCGGCGAACCGGCATCGGGCGATCACACATCGAGATTGGCGACATTGAGGGCATTGTCCTGGATGAAGGCGCGCCGCGGCTCGACGATATCGCCCATCAGGCGGGTGAAGATCTCGTCGGTGACATCGCCATCCTCGACCTTGACCTGGAGCAGCGCGCGGTTGGCGGGATCGAGCGTGGTTTCCCACAATTGCTCGGCATTCATCTCGCCCAGGCCCTTGTAGCGCTGGATCGACAGGCCCTTGCGCCCGGCGGCGAAGATCGCCTCGAGCAGCTGGGTCGGGCGGCTGATCGCATCGGGAAGTGCCGTCGCCGGCTGCGGCGCGGCCTCCTCCTCGCCGGCAAGCGCGCCCGGCGCCTCGGCGGCAGGCTCGCTGTCGCGCTCCTCGGCCCCGGCGCCCGCGCGCACCAGCCGCACCGGGGTGGCATAGGCCTCGGCCTGGGCGGCGGCGAGCGCATCGAGCTTGAGCGCCTCGGTGCTGGCAAGGAAGCGCGCGTCGACCTCGTGCCTGTCGGTGACCCCGCGCCAGACCCGCTCGAACAGGGCCGTGCCATCGGGCAAGAGCGCCGCGCTCCAGCGCGCTTCGCCATCGCCCGCGCCCAGCCGCGCGGCGGTGCGCGCCAGCGCCTCTGCCAGCGCCGCGCCCGAGAGCCCGGGGGCGAGCGCGCCGCTCAGCGCCATCTGTTCGACGATCGCGCTGTCATAGCGGCGCGGAACGAAGGCGAGCAGGTTCTTGAGCCTGAGCGCCGCATCGACCAGCGCGCGCAGATCCTCGGCCGCGCGGGTGCCGCCAGCAGTTTCCAGCACCCGCCCCTGCAGCCCGGCCTCAACGAGGTAGCGATCGAGCGCGGCCTGATCCTTGAGATAGACCTCGCTCCTGCCCTTGGAGACCTTGTAGAGCGGCGGCTGGGCGATGAACAGGTGCCCGGCGCGGATGATCTCGGGCATCTGGCGGTGAAAGAAGGTCAGGAGCAGCGTGCGGATATGGGCGCCGTCCACATCCGCGTCGGTCATGATGATGATCTTGTGATAGCGCAGCTTTTCAAGGTTGAACTCGTCGCGGATGCCGGTGCCCAGCGCCTGGATCAGGGTGCCCACTTCCTTGGAGGAGATGATCCGGTCGAACCGGGCGCGCTCGACATTGAGGATCTTGCCCTTCAAGGGCAGGATCGCCTGCGTCTTGCGATCGCGCCCCTGCTTGGCGCTGCCGCCCGCCGAATCGCCCTCGACCAGGAACAGCTCGGACTTGGCCGGATCGCGCTCCTGGCAATCGGCGAGCTTGCCGGGCAGCGAGGCAATGCTCATCGCCCCCTTGCGGCTCATCTCGCGCGCGCGCCGGGCGGCCTCGCGCGCGGCGGCGGCATCGATCACCTTCTGGATGATCGCCCGGGCCTCGGCGGGGTTTTCCTCGAGCCATTCGCTCATCTTGTCGCTCATCAGCGATTCGAGCGGCTGGCGCACTTCGGAGGAAACCAGCTTGTCCTTGGTCTGGCTCGAGAACTTGGGATCGGGCAGCTTGACCGAGACGATCGCGGTAAGCCCTTCGCGCATGTCCTCGCCCGAAAGGCTCACCTTCTCCTTCTTGAGCATCCCCGAGCGCTCGGCATAGGCGTTGAGCGTGCGGGTGAGCGCGGCGCGGAAGGCGGCAAGGTGCGTGCCGCCATCGCGCTGGGGGATGTTGTTGGTGAAGGCGAGCACGTTCTCGTAATAGGAATCGTTCCATTCGAGCGCGACATCGATGCCGATCCCGTCCCTTTCGGCCGAGACCGAAATCGGCTCGGCAATGAGCGGCTGCTTGTTGCGATCGAGCCATTTGACGAAGGCGGCGATCCCGCCCTCGTAATAGAGATCGTGCTCGAGATGCTCGGCATGGCGCTTGTCGCGCAGCAGGATGCGCACCCCGGAATTGAGGAAGGCAAGCTCGCGGTAGCGGTGCTCGAGCTTGTCGAAATCGAACTCGGTGACGTTCTTGAAGGTCTCGCCGCTGGCCTTGAAGGTGACGCGCGTGCCCTTCTTGCGGCCCATGGCATCGCCGCCCTGCGCCACCAGGGGGGCCTCGCCCACCACCTTCAAGGGCGCGACCGGATCGCCGTGTTCAAAGCGCATCCAGTGCTCCTTGCCCTCGCGCCAGATGGTCAGCTCCAGCCATTCCGACAGGGCATTGACCACCGAGACACCGACGCCGTGCAGCCCGCCGGAAACCTTGTAGGCATTGTCGTCCGAGGTGTTCTCGAACTTGCCGCCGGCGTGCAGCTGGGTCATGATCACCTCGGCCGCCGAGACGCCTTCTTCGGGGTGGATGTCGGTGGGGATGCCGCGGCCATTGTCCTCCACGCTGACGCTGCCATCGGGATTGAGTTCGATCAGCACCAGGTCGCAATGCCCGGCCAGCGCCTCGTCGATGGCATTGTCGGAGACCTCGAACACCATGTGGTGCAGGCCCGAGCCGTCATCGGTGTCGCCGATATACATCCCCGGGCGCTTGCGCACCGCATCGAGGCCCTTCAGAACCTTGATCGATTCCGCGCCATATGCGCTGGCCTTGGGGCGTTTTTCGGGGGTCGAATGGGTGGTTTCGCTCATGCCGATCATATAGGCGCTCGCGCCGCGAAACCCAACCGCGCATCGGGGCCGGTCGCGGCTTTTCCACCAGTGGCAGGGGCCTTGCGCGCGGGGGCCTAGAAGGCCGGGCGGAAATGCACCTTGCCTTGCCACATGGTGGCATCAAGCAGCGCCATCATCCCCGCGCGCGTGGCGGCGTCGAACTGGGTGGCGTGGCACATGGCGGCAGCCCTGGCCGCCTCGAGATCGGCAGGGGTATAGGCGATCGTCTCGGTCAGGAGCGCGGGATCGGTGGTCGCCCATGGCGCCATCTCGGGCACCGGGGGCAGACGGCCTGCGGGAATGGCGACATAGAGCAGGCGCGCGCGGCGCGCGGCGGGCAGGGCCTGGACGATCTCAGTGATGATCGCGCTCACCATGCGGTGATCGGCATGGCCATAGCCGCCATCCGGCCCCCAGGTGAGGATGAGATCGGTCTCGCCGAGCCAGGCGGCAAGATCATCGCGCAGCGCCCGCGCCGGGCTGCCCGGCTGGTGCGCGGCGATCCCGAGCCTGCCATCGCCGCGATCGAGGCTGGCAACCGAGCCTGCACCCAGCGCCGCGGCGGCGCACAGCGCCTCGCGGTAACGCGCCTCGCCCAAGGCCTTGCCCGGCGCCAGGCCCGAAACCCCCGGCCCGGCATCGCCGAGCGTGGCATAGGCGAGCTCGACCCGCGCGCCCTCCCGCGCGAGGGCGGCGAGCGCCGGGGCCATGGTCAGTTCGTCATCGGGATGGGCAAGCACCACGGTCACGCGCCCGGGCACGGCGCGCGCAGTCGCTGCGGCGGGCGCCTGCGCTCCTGCCTCTCCTCTTGCCGCCGCCGGCCCGGCCGCCAGCACCGCCAGCGCCGCTATCAGCGCGATTGCCGCCCGTGTGCCGATCATCGCCTCGCTCCCTCTTGTCCTGCCCCCGCTCCTGCCACGTGAGCGCGCCGGCTGGCAATCGCCTTGCGCGCGCGCGCGCCGCGGTTATGGATGCGCTCCATGAGCCACGAGACGATGATCGCCCGCCTTTCAGAGCCCTTCGGCTCCTTCCCCGAAATCCTGATGGAATGGTCACGCATCAAGGGGGACGAGCTTGCCCTGCGCGATGACAAGCGCGACGTTTACTGGGCGGAACTGGTCGGTCTGGTCGAGCGGCTCGCGGCACGGCTGGTGGAGACGGGCCTTCAGCGCGGGCAATCGGTGGCGATCCTCGGCACGTCCAGCGTCGAATATGCGCTTGCGTTCCTCGCCGCGGTGCGCGCCGGGGGCGTGGCCGCCCCGCTCACCACCAGCGCCAGCCGCGAACAGTTGGAGGGCATGGCGCGCGATTCGGGCGCCATCCACCTGTTCATCGATGCCGCCAAGGCGGCCGAACTCGGCCCCGATTTCATGGCCGATCTCGTCCGCGTGCCGCTCGAGCACATCGAGCAATGGATGGCCCCGCCCGGCGCCCGCGCGCCCGCCTTCACCCCCGAGCCGAAAGACCCTTTCAACATCATCTATTCCTCGGGCACCACCGGCACGCCTAAGGGCATTGTCCATTCGCACCTGATGCGCTGGCGGCAATTTGCGGCAACCGCGCTCAGCTATCTCAACGCCGGGATGGAGGTGCGCTCGCTCGCCTCGACCCCGCTCTATTCCAACACCACCATGGTCGCCTTCCTACCGGTGCTGCTGGCGGGGGGCTGCGTGCGCGTGATGGGCAAGTTCGATTGCGCGCGCTGGCTCGAACACGCCGAGGCCGATCGCACCACCATCACCATGCTGGTGCCGGTGCAATACCAGCGGCTGATGGATTTTCCCGGCTTTGACGATTTCGACCTGTCGAGCCTCAGGCTCAAATATTGCACCTCGGCGCCCTTTTCCGCCGCATTGAAGCGCGAGGTGCTGCGCCGCATGCCGGGGGGCCTGATCGAGATCTATTCGATGACTGAGGGCGGCGTGGTGTGCCTGCTCGCGGCCCACGAGTTTCCCGACAAGCTCCACACCGTCGGCCGGCCCGCGCCGGGGAGCGAACTCAAGGTGCTCGATGACGAGGACCGCGAAGTGCCCCCCGGCACCCCCGGCCACCTCGTCGGGCGCAGCCTCACCATGATGAGCGGCTACAACAACCGCCCCGACAAGACCGCCGAAGCCCAGTGGATCGACCCTGCCACCGGCGAGGTGTGGATGCGCATGGGCGATATCGGCCGGGTGGATGCGGATGGCTTTGTCGAACTGGTCGGCCGCGCCAAGGACATGATCATCTCGGGCGGCTTCAACATCTATCCCAGCGATCTCGAGGCCGAGCTGGTCAAGGAACCGGGGGTGCGCGAGGCGGCGGTGGTGGGCGTGCCCTCGCGCCGCTGGGGGGAAAGCCCGGTGGGCTTCGTGGTGCTCGAGGAGGGCGCCGCCGATACGGCCAGCATCCTCGCCGCGGTCAATGCCCGGCTGGGCAAGACCCAGCGGCTCGCCGCGCTGCATGCGATCGAGGAGATGCCGCGCAGCCATATCGGCAAGCTGCTCAAGACCAGCCTGCGCGAGAAGGCGGCGCAATTGGGCGGGGTCCAATAGGCCCGCAAGCACGCGCGCGGGGGGCGAGTGCGGGGCGAGAGATGTGGCACGGCCCGGCCCCTCGGCGCGAGAGGCCGGGCCGCCATGGAGAGGGCGCCTTGCGCCCGGCGCCTACGTGCCAGCGCGCTGAGATGCTGACGCATCACGCGCTGGACATGCTCAAGCGCCGCACGGGCTTGACCAAGGCCCGATGAACGAGGCTCATCGCGCCTTGGTGTTACACGATAAAGGTGTTGAACGCGGTGCCGCTGGCAGCCAGCGCCAGCACCAGGGCAAGCGCCCTTTCGCCGATCATGTTCATGCTTGGGCTTCCCTGTTCTGTTGTGCTTGGGAGGAAACCCGGGCGACCAAGGGGGGAGAGAGAGGGGAGGATCGCCCGGGTCGCCACATAATCTAGAAAGCCACGCGCAATTTTCAATCTCTCTTGAGACTGAAAATAATTCATCACCGCAATCGGAAAATGCAATCACGCGGCGCCTGGTCTCCGGCGTCTCCGGCGTCTCCGGCCGCGCGGGGCGGCGTGAGACGCGGCCACCGTTTCAGGGGGGGGAGGAGGGTGGCCGCGTCTCTTTCGCTGCACGCCGGCGCGAGGCGCGGGCGGGGATCGGCGGGATCGCGAGCCGGGGGGAAAGCTCGCCGATCGGGCCTGATCCGGCAGGCGGGCAACCGGGCCGTGTTCGGCTGGCGGCTGCCGGGCGATGGTCTCGCCAGGGCGAGAAGGCCGGGATGGAGAGGGAGCCCGGCGCGCCCATCGCATGGGGAAGCAATTGGTGTTCGATCAAGCCGAATTCAAATGCGAAAACGCCAAGGCAAGTTGCATGAAATGCAATATCTAGGTGGCCCCGCCAAAGCAAACGGCCACCGGATCGCTCCGACGGCCGCTCGCTTGAGCCCGAGGGGAAGGCTCAGTTGGCCGCCACCGCGCGGCCGCGGCGCGCCTCGAGCGCGGCGACGCGCTCGACCTCGGCAAGCGCGGCGAGCTTGGCATCGGCGAGGCACTTCTCATCGATGACCGGGCGGCCATAGCCGTAGCGCGCCGCGTTCTCGATCGCGCAGGCCTTGCGCAGCTTGGCATCGATGCGCGCCTCGATCGCGGCCCGGCCTTCGGGGCTGGTCACATCGACATCGCCATAGGCGATGCGCACGGTCACGTGGTCACCGGCAGCAGGCGCGGCAAGCGCAGGGGCCGCCGCAGCGGCAAGGGCAAGGAGAGGAAGAGCAAAGCGCATGGGTCAAACTCCGGATGATGAGAGGGTGTTGAACAGGTGATGCCGTTTCCCGGCATTCGGTTGCTGTTTGCAACTGTAGTGCGGCGCACACAGCGATTGTGCAAATGCGAAAATGGCGAAATCGGTTCCAAAGATTGCAACACTTCCTGGCCACTTTCCCGGGAACCCCTTGATTCCTCGAAGAGCCCATAATGTTGCGTTGCAAAATGGCCGGCCAGCGCCCCGCCGATGCTGGACAGCGCCCGGCGCGCTGGCCTAATCCGCCGCCATGAACGCGCCCTCATCCCGCCCCGATTTCGGCGATTCCGCCGCGGGCGAATGCATCCTGATCGTCGATTTCGGCAGCCAGGTCACCCAGCTCATCGCCCGCCGCGTGCGCGAGGCCGGGGTCTATTGCGAGATCGCCCCCTTCACCCAGGCCGAGGCCGCCTTTCACCGCCTGAGGCCTGCGGGCATCATCCTGTCCGGCTCGCCCGCGAGCGTGCCCGAGGAGGGCAGCCCGCGCGCGCCGCAGCTGCTGTTCGAGGCCGGGGTGCCGATCCTCGGCATCTGCTATGGCCAGCAGGTGATGACGCACCAGCTCGGCGGCGAGGTGCGCCCCGGCCATGAAACCGGCGAGGGCGGCGAGTTCGGCCGCGCCTTCCTCACCGTTTCCGCCGAATGTGCGCTGTTCGACGGGCTCTGGCAGGTGGGCGAGCGCCACCAGGTGTGGATGAGCCATGGCGACAAGGTCACCCGGCTTGCCCCGGGTTTCGCGATCGTCGCCACTTCGGACGGCGCCCCCTTTGCCGTGATCGCCGACGAGGCGCGGCGCTTCTATGGCACCCAGTTCCATCCCGAGGTGGTGCACACCCCCGATGGCGCGCGGCTGATCGCCAATTTCGTGCGCCATGTCTGCGGCCTTTCCGGCACCTGGACCATGGCCGAGTTCCGCAAGACCAAGATCGCCGAGATCCGCGCCCAGGTGGGGGCGGGGCGGGTGATCTGCGGGCTTTCGGGCGGAGTCGATTCGGCGGTCGCCGCGGTGTTGATCCACGAGGCGATCGGTGATCAGCTCACCTGCGTCTTTGTCGATCATGGCCTGATGCGCATGAACGAGGCGCGCGAGGTGGTGGCGCTGTTCCGCGACCATTACAACATCCCGCTCGTCCATGTGGAGGCCGAGGACCTGTTCCTCGATGGGCTTGCCGGCCTCACCGATCCCGAAGCCAAGCGCAAGTTCATAGGCAAGACCTTCATCGAGGTGTTCGAGGCCGAGGCCAAGAAGCTCGGCGGGGCCGATTTCCTCGCCCAGGGCACGCTCTATCCCGACGTGATCGAGAGCGTCTCCTTCACCGGCGGGCCGAGCGTCACCATCAAGAGCCACCACAATGTCGGCGGCCTGCCCGAGCGCATGAACATGGCGCTGGTGGAGCCCTTGCGCGAGCTGTTCAAGGACGAGGTGCGCGCGCTCGGGCGCGAGCTGGGCCTGCCGCAGGCCTTTGTCGGGCGCCACCCCTTCCCCGGCCCCGGCCTTGCCATCCGCATCCCCGGCGAGGTGACGCGCGAGCGCTGCGAGACCCTGCGCAAGGCCGATGCGATCTATCTCGAGGAAATCCGCAATGCCGGGCTGTATGACGCGATCTGGCAGGCTTTTGCGGTGCTGCTGCCGGTCAAGACCGTGGGAGTGATGGGCGATGCGCGCACCTATGACCATGTCTGCGCGCTGCGCGCCGTGACCTCGACCGACGGGATGACGGCGGATGTCTTCCCCTTCGATGCCACCTTCCTCACCCGGGTGGCGACCAGGATCGTCAACGAAGTGAGGGGCATCAACCGGGTGGTCTATGACTATACCAGCAAGCCCCCCGGCACGATCGAATGGGAGTGAAGCGCGACACGGGCCGATCCGGGGGATCGGCACGGCCGCTTCACTCGGCACCGCAAGGTGCCGCGGGCCAAAGCGCGACACGGGCCGAGCCGCAGGGATCGGCACGGCCGCTTCACTCGGCACCGCAAGGCGGCGCGGGCCAAAGCGCGAGGCGGGCCGAGCCGCAGGGATCGCCGCGCGCAGCGCGCTGCGTCGCAAGGCCCCAGGCGCAATCCGAACCCTTCCCGCGGCGCGGATAATCGCATATCCCCGCCCCGCCCGTTTGAGCATGAAAGGTGCATGACCGTGACGCCGACTCGCCGCCCGTTCGCCCTTGCCGCCTCCCTTGGCGCCGCGCTTGCCCTCGGCCTTTCCGCCTGCGCCCAGCAGCCCGCCGGTGATGGGCCCCAGGCCGCCGCGACCGAAACCGCGCCGGTGACCGAGGGCACCTGGACACTCGATCCGGCGGCCTCGCGCCTCTCCTATGTCAGCATCAAGGCGGGCGAGGTGGCCGAGACCAACCGCTTCGATAGGCTTGCGGGCAGCGTTGCCCCCGATGGCAATGCCAGTCTCGAGATCGATCTCGCCTCGGTCAACACCGGGGTCGAGATCCGCGACGAGCGGATGCGCGACATCTTCTTCGAGGTTGCCGGAAATCCCAAGGCGACCGTGACCGCCAGGCTCGATCCGGCGGCCTTTGCCGGCCTGGCCGTGGGCCAGTCGCTCACCCGCCCGCTCAAGGCCACGGTGACGATCAAGGGCGCGAGCGCCGAGGTCGAGACCGAGGTGCTCGTCACCCGCGTGGCCGAGAACCGCGTCACCGTGGTGCCGAGCGCGCCGGTGATCATCTCGACCGACATGTTCGGCCTGACCGACGAGCTCGGCGAACTGCGCGCGCTCGCGCAGCTGCCCTCGATCACGCCCGCCGTGCCGGTGACCTTCGCGCTCAGCTTCACCCGGGCCTGAGCGCAGCCCCAGCGCCCGCGCCAGCGCCGCCCCTCATTGCCCTGGATCAAGGCCGCGCGCGGGCGAATCGGTCATCGTGATGCCTGCCGGGTGGGGGCAAAGCGGCCCGATCCCACCGCCTTCCCGCCGCCCGGCTCCTCCTTTGGAACCATGCTGACGCTACGGCGCGCAAGCGCCGCGCCGGCCCGCACGCCCTTCCGCCTTGCGCGGGGCTTGCCAGCCGCGCGCCGTCTGGCGCATGTGCCTCGCCAACCAGGCCATGTGAGGGGAGAGACAGCGCCATGAAGACCGCGATCACCGAGATGTTCGGCATCGAGCACCCGATCATCCAGGGGGGCATGCACTATGTGGGCTTTGCCGAGATGGCCGCGGCGGTCTCCAACGCCGGGGGCCTCGGCATCATCACCGGACTGACCCAGGGCACGCCCGAAAAGCTCGCCAACGAGATCGCCCGCTGCAGGGACATGACCGACAAGCCCTTCGGGGTGAACCTCACCATCCTGCCCACGCTCACCCCGCCCGACTATCCGGGCCTCGTCAAGGCGGTGATCGACGGCGGGGTGAAGGTGGTCGAGACCGCGGGGCGCAACCCGGTCGAGCTGCTGCCGCCGCTCAAGGATGCCGGGATCAAGGTGATCCACAAATGCACCAGCGTGCGCCATGCGCTCAAGGCGCAGGAGATCGGCTGCGATGCGGTGAGCGTCGATGGCTTTGAGTGCGGCGGCCACCCGGGCGAGGATGATGTGCCCAATTTCATCCTCCTGCCGCGCGCCGCGGATGAACTGGAAATCCCCTTCGTCTCGAGCGGCGGCATGGCCGATGGGCGCAGCCTGGTGGCGAGCCTCGCGCTCGGCGCGCAGGGGATGAACATGGGCACCCGCTTCATCGCCACCAAGGAGGCCCCGGTGCATGACAACGTCAAGCAGGCGATCCTCAAGGCCACCGAGCTTGACACCCGCCTCGTCATGCGGCCCCTGCGCAACACCGAGCGGGTGCTCAACAATGCCGCGGTGGAACGCCTGCTCGCCAAGGAAAAGGCGCTGGGCGATGCCATCACCATCAACGACATCTTGCCCGAAGTCGCCGGGGTTTACCCCAAGATCATGCAGGAAGGGGCGATGGACGAAGGCGCGTGGAGCTGCGGCATGGTCGCCGGGCTGATCCACGACATTCCCACCTGCAAGGAACTGATCGAGCGGATCATGCGCGAGGCCGAGGAGATCATCGCGCGCATGCAGGCGATGGCGCGCGCCTGAGCGCGCCGATCGCGCCGCGCGGCAGGGCTGGTGCCGGTGCCGGTGCCGCCGCAGGCGCGGCGCGCCGGCCTAACCGCCCTCAGCGTGTGCCGGCTTGATACGGGTGTAGGGGATGAAGTCCTCGAAGAACACCACCCCAGTGACCACGCCCGAGAACGGCGCGATGCTGGTCGCCCGGTCGCTGCGGCACAGCTGGTGATCGATCAGCCGCCGCACCGAGAGCATGTCGGTGCTGTCGATCCGCGCCGGATCGGTGGTGCGCTGGAGATAGATCGTATCGCCCCGGCCATAGACATAGGCGGTGCCGTCGATCGCGGTGACCACCAGGTTGCGTCCGGTGGGAATGCAGGCCACCGGCGCGCCCGGCTCGCGCCCTTCAAGCAGCTGGGCGAGCTTGCGCGCGCTCTTGCTCGGCGCGGCGGCAGCGCTGTCATCCTGCTGCTGCGGCGCTGCGGCCACCGCGGGGGTGGCGAGCGCCAGCATCGCCGCCAGCGCTGCGCCGCCGATCAGCTTCGCCCGATCATGCCAGACCTGGCTCATCCTCAAGCCTCCTCGATCTGCCCGCACGCAAGCCTAGCCGCGGCGATCTGAACCGGGGCTGACCGCCTTCAGCCGCCCACCGGGCTCGACCCGGCGGAAATATCGGGCAGCGCGGTGTGATCGGCGCCATCGGCCGGGCCGCCCTTCAGCACGAAACGCCGATCGCAATAGCCGCAATCGACATAGCCATGCTCGTCGATCTCGAGGAACACGCGCGGATGGCCGAGCGCTGCCGGACGAAAGCCCGCGCCGCCGCGGATGCCGCTGGCCCCGTCGCAGGAGACGCGGCGGGTATCGACCAGCAGGATTTCGGGTGGGGGAATGCTCATGGGCCCTGCCGATACTCTCCTGCCTGCCCCGGCGCAATTGCCTTCCTGCGGCCAAGGTTCTAGGGGCGCCTTGCCATGCCTGGTGAACCTGCCATCCGCATCGACAAGCTGGTCAAGCGCTACGCCCCGGCCAGGGGCGCGAAAGGCGCGGTGAGCGAGGGCAAGCTCGCGCTCGATGGGGTCAGCTTTGAGGTGCCGGAAGGATCGATCTTCGGCCTGCTCGGCCCCAACGGCGCGGGCAAATCGACCCTCATCAACATCCTTGCCGGGCTGGTCAACAAGACCGCCGGCACGGTGGAGATCTGGGGCTTCGATATCGACCGCGACCGGCGCAATGCCAGCCGGGCGATCGGGATCGTGCCGCAGGAGATCGTCTTCGATCCCTTCTTCACCCCCTTCGAGGTGCTCGAAAATCAGGGCGGCTTCTACGGCATACCCAAGGCGCTGCGCCGCTCGGAAGAACTGCTTGCCGCCGTGCGCCTTGCCGACAAGCGCGATGCCTATGCCCGCACGCTTTCAGGCGGCATGAAGCGGCGGCTGCTGGTGGCCAAGGCGATGGTGCATTCCCCGCCGATCCTGGTGCTCGACGAGCCGACCGCCGGGGTCGATGTCGATCTCAGGCGCCAGCTGTGGGAACTGGTGAGCCAGCTCAACCGCGAGGGCGTGACCGTGGTGCTCACCACCCACTATCTCGAGGAAGCCGAGGAGCTGTGCGACCGCATCGCCATCATCAACCACGGCCGCCTGATCGCCAACAAGCCGACCCGCGAGCTGGTGGAAATGGCGCGCGAGAAGATCGTCGCCGTCACCGCCGCACGCCCGCTGGCCGCCGCCCCGGCGCACCCCGCCTTTGCCAAGGTCGAATGGGATGGCGAGCGCGGGGTTGAAGTGACCTACAACAAGGATCGCCTCAGCGCCGGGCAGGTGCTCGCCATCCTCCAGGAACAGGGCCTCACCATCGAGGATGTCACCACCCGCGAGGCCGATCTCGAGGACGTCTTCGTTCAGCTCACCGCCGACAGCCAGAACCCGGCCTGACCCGTATCAATCATCCTCAGCGGCGCGCCTGCGCCAGTCGCGCCGCCCGTGCCGGGCAATCGGCGCGCCGCAATGGCGGCAGCGACCGAAATAGGTGCGCCCATCCCATTCCACCTCGCGGCGCACCGGTCGATGGCGATTGATCGCGCACCCCAGAAACGACAGGAAGGACATTGGCGACTGCTCCGCTCGGGTTGCGACCCGCTGCCTGCGCCTTGGGCGCCCTCGCCCCGCATCGGTCTCAGGCCGAATCACGAATTGTGCAGGTGCGAAGATATCACCAACGCGCACCGACGTTCTGCTACCTAGATGACGTAGCTTAAGCTTGTGTGACACCCAAGTCTTGCCGCCGCGGACTTTGCGCGGCATGGCCCGTTCATGGACGCAGGGCACGACAATCAGACCACGCATGATGTGCTGGTGATCGGTTCGGGCGCGGCCGGGCTGACCGCGGCGCTGGCGCTGGCCGAACAGCGCCGGGTGCTGGTGCTGGCCAAGGGTTCGCTCACCGGCGGATCGACCGCCTGGGCGCAGGGCGGGATTGCCGCGGTGCTCGACGCCGGGGACACCTTTGAAAACCACATACGCGACACCATGGTCGCGGGCGCGGGTCTCAACGACCTGGCTACGGTGGAGTTCGTCATCACCCGGGCGCCGGCCACGATCGACCGCCTGTGCGCGCTCGGCGTGCCCTTCAACCGCGAGGCCGAGGCGCTCCACCTCACCCGTGAGGGCGGCCATTCGCACCGCCGCATCGTCCATGTCGATGATGCCACCGGCTGGGCGGTGCAGCAGGCGCTGCTCAAAGCCGCCGAGGCCCATCCCAACATCACCCTCTTGCCCGGGCGCGCGGCGCTCGACCTCATCACCGATCGCCACCGCGCGCAGTTTTCCGCGGCGGGGCGGGTGTGGGGCGTCTATGCGCTCGACGAGGCGAGCGGCCGGGTCGAGCGGCACCTCGCGCGCGCCACCATCCTTGCCACCGGCGGGGCGGGGCGCGTTTACCAGTTCTCCACCGCCCCGCGCGGCGCCACCGGCGATGGCATCGCCATGGCCTGGCGTGCCGGCGCGCGGGTTTCCAACATGGAGATGATGCAGTTCCACCCGACCTGCCTTTACCACCTCGAGATCAAGAACTTCCTCATCACCGAGGCGGTGCGCGGCGAGGGCGGGCGGCTGATCAACCCGCGCACCGGCAAGCGCTTCATGGAATTTTATGACCCCGCGCGCATGGAGCTTGCGCCCCGCGACGTGGTCGCCCGCGCGATCGATGCCGAGATCAAGCGCTTCGGGCTTGATTATGTCCACCTCGACATCAGCCACCAGCCCGCCGATTTCGTGCGCGGGCATTTCCCCACCATCCACGAGAAGCTGATGGGCCTTGGCATCGACATGACCAAGGGGCCGATCCCGGTGGTGCCGGCGCAGCACTATACCTGCGGCGGGGTGGTGGTCGATCTCAACGCGCGCACCGATGTGCCGGGGCTGTGGGCCGCGGGCGAATGCACCGAAAGCGGGCTGCACGGGGCCAATCGCCTCGCTTCCAACTCGCTGCTCGAATGCTTCGTCTTCGGCGAGGCCGCGGCGCAGGACATTCTCGCGCAGTGGGACAGCCTCGCCGCGCCGCCCGCGATCCTGCCCTGGGACGAAAGCCGGGTGACCGATTCCGACGAGGAAGTGGTGATCAAGCAGAACTGGACCGAGATCCGCCGCTTCATGTGGAACTATGTCGGCATCGTGCGCACCACCAAGCGGCTGGAACGCGCCGCGAGCCGCATCGAACTGCTGAAGCGCGAGGTGCACGAATATTACAGCGCCTTCCGGGTGACGACCGACCTCATCGAACTGAGAAACCTGCTGCAAGCGGCCGAACTGATCGTGAGAAGCGCGCTCGCCCGCAAGGAAAGCCGCGGGCTGCACTACACGCGCGATTATCCAGAGCTGGCGGATGAGGCGAAGGACACGGTGCTGGTGCCCTAGCCTGGGAACGCGCCCGTTTTGCCGGGGTTCATGGCGGGGTGCCTATCCCGGCCCGATCTGCCCCCAAGGCCTGCCATGATGACGCGCGTTGTGCCCCTTGCCGCCTTCATCGCCGCCCTCGCCGCCGCGCCGCTGGCGGCGCACGAGCCCGCGCCCGCCCCGGCGGAGAGCGAAAACGCCATCATCGTCACCGCCCGGCTTTCGGGCGCGCCGATGTGGACCATCGACACGCCCATCGGCACCGTGATCCTGGTGGGCGAGATCCGCGCGATCCCCAAGAGCACACCGTGGGAGCCGGCCCGGCTCGAGGAAGCCACTCGCGCGGCCGACCGTGTGATCCTGGGCGCGCGGCCCAGGATTTCGCCAGGGGACATCTTCCGGCTGATGTTCTCTGGCGGCAAGCTCACCAGGCTGCCGGGCAAGAGGGTTGCAGCCGACTATCTCGATCCCGCCCAGCTCCAGCGGCTCGAGGCGCTCGCCGCGGCGCACAAAAAGGACTACGCGCGCCAGTCCTTCCTCATCACCGCCTTCAGGATGCTGCGCGAGGAACTGCGCTTCAACCGCGACACCGCGCGCGATGCCTCGGACGTGGTCAAGGACGCGGCCGAAAAGGCCGATATCCCAATCACCCGCGCTGCCACGCTGCGCGGCGAGGACGTGATCGACAACCTCTTTGCCGCGGCCCCGAGCGCGCATGTCCCCTGCCTGGTCGCGGCGATGGATGCGACCGAGGCCGGGCCGCAGGTGGTGGAAGAGCGCGCCGCCAACTGGCGGCGGTTCAATATCCCGGCGGTGATGGCCAACCCGCTCGAGGCTGCCCTCGGCCAGTGCTGGCCCTGGGCCGACGAGACGCTGGGGGCCGAACTGCGCGGCATCTGGGTGGCGCGCATCGCCGAGGCGAGCGCGGCCAGGGGCACCACGCTTGCGGTTGTCCCCTTGCGCGTGCTCGCCGAAAGCGGCGGGGTGCTTGACCAATTGGACGCGCGCGGCTTCGATATCGCCGGCCCCGCGTGGAAATAGGCGCGCAAGGGGCCGAGCCTTGCGAGAGGATCACGCCGCCCATGCCCACCATCACCACTCCCAACACCGGCATCGACATCTTCTACGAGGATCACGGCGACCCTGAGGCGCCGGCGATGCTGCTGGTGATGGGCCTCGGCGCCCAGCTCACCCTGTGGCCCGACGAACTGGTCGAGGCGCTGGTGGGCGCCGGTTTCCGGGTGATCCGCTATGACAACCGCGACATCGGCCTGTCGCAGAAGATGGAAGGCGCGCGCGCCCCGCGCCTGGCCTGGCAGCTGCTGCGCAAGCGGCTCGGCTTTCCCGCCAAGGTGCCCTATACCCTCAAGGACATGGCCGATGACGGGATCGGCCTTCTCGATGCGCTGGGGATCGGCAAGGCCCATGTGGTCGGCGCCTCGATGGGCGGGATGATCGCGCAGCTGATGGCGGTGCATTATCCCGAACGGCTCATCAGCCTCACCTCGATCATGTCCACCACCGGCAATCCCCGCCTGCCCCAGGCCGAAAAGCACGCCATGGCCGCGCTCACCGCGCCGCTCGAAAGCCTCGAGGAGGAGGCGGTGGTTGCCCACGGTCTCAACATCGCCCGCAATATCGGCAGCCCCGGCTTTCCTTTCGACGAGGCAGCCCAGCGCGAGAAGGTGCTGCGCTCGGTGCGGCGCAGCGTCTATCCCGCAGGCCTGCCGCGGCAATTGGCGGCGATCATCGATGATGGGAACCGCACATCGCGCCTTGCCCGCGTGCGCACCCCGACCCTGGTGCTCCACGGCGAGGCCGATCCGCTGGTCAAGGTGGAGGCGGGCATGGACACGGCGCGCGCCATTCCCGGCGCGCGGCTGGTGACGATCCCGGGCTGGGGGCACGATCTGCCGCTGCCGCTGGCGCCGCGCATCGCCGAGGAGATCGCCGCCCATGCCCACGGCGCGGCGGCGGGCTAGAGGTTGAAGCTGCCCTTCAGCCCATCGATCACATATTGCGCCGCGAGCGCGGCGAGCAGCACCCCGAGCAGCCGGGTGATCACCGCCTCGACCTTGTCGCCAAGCAGGCGGATCAGCGGCCCGGCAGCCACCAGCGCCGCGGCGGTGATCGCCAGCACCGCGGCGAGCGCCAGCAGCACCTCGGCGCGCTCGCCCCAGCCCTCGGCCTCGTTCATCAGCAGCATGATCGCCGCGATCGCGCCGGGGCCGGCAAGCATCGGCATCGCCATCGGGAAGACCGAGACATCCTCGATCTCGGGCGTGGCGGCGATCTTCTCGGCGCGCTGCTCGCGCCGCTCGGTGCGCTTTTCGAACACCATGTCGAAGGCAATGAAGAACAGCATCAGCCCCCCGGCGATGCGGAAGGAATCAAGCTCGATGTGGAGCGCCGCCAGCAATTGCTGGCCGAACAGGGCGAAGATCAGCAGGATGATCGCCGCGATCGCGGTAGCGCGCAGCGCCATGGTGCGCGCCTGGGCGGCGCTTGCCCCCTTGGTCAGCCCGGCATAGATCGGCGCGCAGCCGGGCGGGTCGATCACCACGAACAGGGTGACGAAGGCGGAGAGGAAGAGTTCGGTCATCACCATCGCGCGCGCGGCCCCGTGTGGCGCATCACTCGGCGCTGCCGGGCGGCAGCGCCAGCTCGAAGGCGGTGAGCCAGCGGCCTTCGCGGAAATAGTCGGCCGCGGCAAAGCGGGTGCCATCGGCGCGGTGCTCCCAGCGCCAGCGCAGCGTGCCATCGCGCGACAGCCGGGCATCGGCGCGGGCCTCCTCGCCCACCGTGATCGGCGGGGGCGCCGGCACCGGCACCCCGCCGCGCGGGCAGCTGGCGATAAGCCCCTGCACCGCATCGAGCGCGGTGACCACGATATTGCCTTCCTCGATCTGCTGGCGCGGCGGGGGCTGGGGCACGTCGAGCCCGCCGACATCATAGACGAACCGATAGGCGCCATCGGCCTGGCGCTCCCACACGGTGAGGAAGCGCCCCACCCGCCCGTCAGGTTCGCGGGTGCGGCCATGGCTCACCGCCAGCGCCCCGTCGCAGCTGATCGCCACCGCGCGCGGCGCCCATTGCACCGCCTCGGGCGGATCGCGCTGCTCGGCCAGCCACGGCGCCAGCGCGAAGGGGCCGCCGGCCCCGTGAAGCTGCGCCCCCGGGGCGGCATAGAGGCGAAAGGCGGTCCATTGCCCGCGCTCGCGGGCGGCCCGGGCAAAGGCAAGCTCGGTGGCGACGATGGTGCTCGGCTGGGCGGCCCCCGGCGCTCCGGCAAGCGCGCGGTCGATCAGCGCCACCTCTTGGCGCGTCGGCTTTTGCGGCCCGCTGCCCCCGGCGCAGGCCGCGACGAGCGCCGCCCCGGCGGCGAGCAGGATGAGAGGCCGGCGCGCGCTCACAGGCCCTCCGGCAGCGGCAGGCCGGCGTGGCGGTGCGCGGCCTCGAGCGTGTTGCGCAGGAGCACGGCGATGGTCATCGGCCCCACCCCGCCCGGCACCGGGGTGATCGCGCCCGCAACCTCGGCGACCTCGGCAAAGGCGACATCGCCGACAAGGCGCCCCTTGGCCTTGCCCTCCTCAGGCGGCAGGCGGTTGATGCCGACATCGATCACCGTCGCGCCGGGCTTGATCCAGTCTGCGCGCACCATCTCGGGCCGCCCTACCGCGGCGATGACGATATCGGCCCGGCGCACCACTTGCGCCAGGTCGCGGGTGCGGCTGTGGGCGATGGTGACGGTGCAATTGGCCGCGAGCAGCAACTGCGCCATCGGCTTGCCGACAATGTTGGAGCGGCCGATCACCACCGCCTCCATTCCCGCAAGATCGCCGAGCCGGTCCTTGAGCAGCATCAGGCAGCCAAGTGGGGTGCAGGGGATGAAGCCCGGCTGGCCGACGCTGAGCCGCCCGGCATTGAGGACGTGGAAGCCATCGACATCCTTGTCGGGGCTGATCGCGGCGATGATCGCCGCTTCATCGAGGCCGCCGGGAAGCGGCATCTGCACAAGGATGCCATCGACCGCCTCGTCCTGATTCAATCGCTCGATCAGCGAGAGCAGCGCCGCCTCGCTGGTATCGGCGGGCAGGCGGTGCTCGAAACTGGCGATCCCCACCTCGGCGCAGGCCCTGGCCTTGGCGCCGACATAGACCTGGCTCGCCGGATCATCGCCCACCAGCACCACGGCAAGGCCGGGCTGGCGCGCGGCCTGATGGGCAAAGGCGGCCGCGCCTTCGGCGATGCGCGCGCGCAGGCCCGCGGCAAAGGCCTTGCCGTCGATCAGCGCAGCGCTTGCCATCAATAGGCCCCGCCGATGCCGACCAGCACCCGGGTGAGGACTTGCAGGCCAAGGATCAGCACCAGCGGCGAGAAATCGATCGCCCCGGTATCGGGCATGATCCGCCGGATCGGCCGCAGCACGGGGGCAAGCAGCCGGTCGATCGAATCATAGACCTGGCGCAGGAAATCATTGGTGGGGCTCACCACATTGAAGGCAAACAGCAGCCCGATGATGAACTGCACGATGATCAGCATCACCAGCACATTGGTGAGCATCACC
The DNA here is from genome assembly GCF_000422985.1 of Erythrobacter cryptus DSM 12079. Lineage (GTDB taxonomy): Bacteria > Pseudomonadota > Alphaproteobacteria > Sphingomonadales > Sphingomonadaceae > Erythrobacter > Erythrobacter cryptus. The sequence continues at coordinate 3,767 of NZ_AUHC01000012.1, read as the reverse complement.
AGGATATCGACGAGAATGGCCAGACCTTGCATTGCACCTCATTCCCTTGCGCTGCCGCGACCGGCCGCAGCCGCGTGAATCCACTGCCCCCATCCCCGGTTGGCGTATTAGCCGCTTAATACGCCTCGCGCCACACCCGAGTTGGCCGGGGCCTTGCTCAGGCGCCTTCAGGCCCGCACCAGCGTGCCGGCCCCGCGCGCGGTGAAGAATTCAAGCAGCATTGCATGGCCCACCCGCCCGTCGAGCACCACCGCGGCCTCGCAGCCCGATTGCACCGCCTTGATGCAGGTTTCGAGCTTGGGCACCATCCCGCCGCGGATCACCCCTTGTTCACGCAGTCGGGCAATGTCGGCAGGGGTGAGGTCGGTCAAAAGCGCGCCATCGGCATCGAGCACCCCGGCGACATCGGTGAGCAGGAACAGCCGCGCCGCGCCCAGCGCCGCCGCGATCGCGCCGGCCATGGTGTCGGCATTGATGTTGTAGGTCGCCCCGTCCGCACCGGGCGCGATCGGCGCGATCACCGGGATCATCCCGGCGGCCACCACGGTGTCGATGAGGGTGGTGTCGACCGCGGCCGGCTCGCCAACAAAGCCAAGATCGACCACCTGTTCGATATTGCTGTCGGGATCGCGGCTGGTGCGGGTGACCTTGCGCGCGGTGACCAGCCCGCCATCCTTGCCCGAAATGCCGATCGCCTTGCCCCCGGCCGCGGCGATCCAGCCCACCAGCTCCTTGTTGATCGCGCCCGAGAGCACCATTTCGGCGACCTCGGCGGTGGCCGCATCGGTGACGCGCAGGCCATCGACAAAGGTGCTCTCCACCCCGAGGCGCGTGAGCATCTGGCCGATCTGCGGGCCGCCGCCATGCACCACCACCGGATTGATGCCCACAGCCTTCAACAGCACGATATCCTCGGCGAAATCGCGCGCGGCCTCGGGATCGCCCATGGCGTGCCCGCCATATTTCACCACGAAGGTGCGCCCGGCATAGCGCTGGAAATAGGGCAGGGCCTCGATCAGCACCTCGGCCTTGGCGAGATCGAGGTTGGTGGGGGGGGCGTGATGGGTCTTGTCGCTCACCGGCACGGGTCTTCTTGGCTTGGCCAGGCGCCCCAGCGCGCCTGTGGGGCTGCGCCCTAGCCGCTTGCAGGCGCGCGGCCAAGGCCCTTGGGCAAAGCCTCGGGCGAAAGAATTTGTCGGCTGGACAAGGCTGTGTCAGTGATGCTGCGATTGTGGGGGGAACAGGCATGGATGACGACAAGCGCGCAGCACCGGGTGCAGATGGCCCAGGCGGCGGTCGGCGGCAGGGTGACAGGCGCAAGAGCCAGCAGCCCTTTGAAGGGCCGGATCGCCGCAAGGGTGAGCGGCGCTCGGGCAAGGATCGCCGGACCACACCGCGCCAGGATGGCGGCGCAGGGCTGGGCTGACCCGCGCTAGCCTGCGGGCGCATTCTCCAGCATCGCCGCGATTGCATCGAGCAGGTGCAGCCGCTCGCGCTTGAGGCCTTCGAGCCGCTCGTCGCTCGCCGCCTCGATCCCGCTTTCGATCCGGTGGATCGCCCGGTTCACCGTGTGGTGCCGCTCGGCCAGGCGGGCGAAATGGGCGTTCTCGCGCTTGAGGCGCTGGATCGCCGCGGCATCCTCGGGGAAGGCTTCGTGGAGTTCATTGGGGGTGTGTGCGGACATCAGGGTCTCCCGTGGCTCTGGTCCCCTTGCTGCCCGCCGCGCGCGGCGCTGACATTGATGCGCATCAATTTCGCTGGAAAGGTGCGGCGGCGGCGCTAAGCTCGCGCGCGGGATCAATCCATGCAGACGATGCGATCATGGCGCCGCTTGGCGGCCTTGGCGAGGGGATTCCCGCGCAGGGGTTGCCTGGGGTGGCCGCTAAGCAGGCTGCACGGGGCGCCGCCCGGGCAGGGCGTTAGCATAGTGTTGACCCGATGCGCGGCATGATCCGGGTGATGGGCAAGCTCATTCCCTTTCGCCGCCCGCAGCCGCGATCCGCCTGGACGCGCGTCGAGGCCTATCGCCGCCCGCCGCGGCGCGGGCAAGGGCCGGCGGCGCGCGCCGGGCGCTTTTCCGCGCTGCTGGTGGGCCTGCCGCTTGCTGCCTTTGCCATGGTGCTGCTGTGGCCCGCGGGCGGGGCGTGGCATGGGGCCGCCGAGGGGGAGCGCGCGGCGGGGCCGGCCGGCATGCCCGCGCAAGCCAGCGCCGCGGGGGCGGCGGAGGTTGTCCGCCGGCAGAGCCTCGCGGGCAGCGCCGCCGCGCTCGATGCGGAGCAGCCGCAGGTTGCGGGGGGCGTGGCGCTCGCCGCCGGCAGCGCGCCCGAGATGCTGGCGGGGGTGGACCGCGAGCGCGCCCATTTCCCCCTGTGCGACGGCCCGGTGCGGGTAACCTGCGTGGTCGATGGTGACACCATCTGGTACCGGGGCGAGAAGATCCGCCTTGCCGATCTCAACACCCCTGAAGTCTCGCGCCCGGGATGCGCCAGGGAGGCCGCGCTCGGCCACAAGGCGACGCGGCGGCTGCAGGCGCTGCTCAACGCCGGGCCCTTCAGCCTCGAGCCCAACCCGGCCGGGCGCGCCACCGACAATTACGGCCGCAGCCTCAAGCTGGTGACCCGCGGCGGCGAAAGCCTCGGCGCGGCACTGGTGCGCGAGGGCCTCGCCGAGGAATGGGGCGGGGCGCGACGGGATTGGTGTTATACCAAGGCCCGATGAGTGAAACTCATCGAGCCTTGGTATAACTGCTTCAGGACAATTGTTAGCTCAGCGTAGCATGAGGAAGCGCGCCTGCAATCGTCGACATTAGGCCTGCAACGCTCCAATCGCGCGTTGTATAAAGAACGGACATATCCATCACGATTGTCATAACGCCTGCAATCTTGTTAACAGATAGGGTTTTTTGCCCAACTGGATGCTTAAAGCCGAATGTCAATTCGTCTCGAATTTCCTTTGGTTTTCGAAGAACCTGACCTGCATTTAAGGTTTCTTCACCTGATAGGACTCGAGAGAGGCCGCTAAAGCTCAGTCGCACATAGCTCAAAATCAGTGAGCGAACTCGTGGATGAATTCCTGTCGCTTCGACTAGGCGCGTTTCCATGCGAAGAAAGTAATCGAGTGGCATGGGATTAACCGAAGCTCGGTGCCAATAGATGTGCTCAGCTTGGGTAGATGGATAAACTCCCAGACGCATTAAGAATTCGTTCCATTGGACCGAAGCCACCGCTCTAGTGCGGCCGCGCTCGACCCGGCCTTTGAGATAGACTTCACGAGCGCGCTTTAGATCGCCGCTGACACCGGAGAAAATCTGCTCCAACAAGAACGCAGCTTCTTGAGTCCGCTTTGAGGAAATAAACTCCTCCAGAAGCTCGACCAGACGTCGAGCCTCGGAGTCTGAGAGTTCCGCAAATCCGTCGCCTCTATTGGCAGTCCAGCCTTGTTCTTCGTGGAGCACTAAGCCGTGGACTCATTAGCTGCGATCCATAGGCGAGTTGAGAAGAGTTTGGCAGCGGCGAGGAAGTTGTCGGCGCGTTTGTCGTATCGCGTGGCCAAGCCTCTGGCGTGCTTGAGTTTTCCGAAGAAGCGCTCGATCAGGTTGCGATAGCGGTAGAGGAAGGAGCTGAAGGCGAAGCCCTTCTTGCGGTTGGCCTTTGGCGGGATGTTGGCGAAGCTGCCGCGCGCCTCGACCTTGTCGCGGATGGCGTCGCTGTCATAGGCCTTGTCGGCGAGGAAGATGCTGCCTTCCGGCACGGCCTCGAGCAGCGGAT
>NZ_AUHC01000011.1 GCF_000422985.1 Erythrobacter cryptus DSM 12079 | reverse complement strand
CTCCGAAGGACAGGCGAGCGATTGCCAACAGGCCGATCCGCTGCTCGAGGCCGTGCCGGAAGGCAGCATCTTCCTCGCCGACAAGGCCTATGACAGCGACGCCATCCGCGACAAGGTCGAGGCGCGCGGCAGCTTCGCCAACATCCCGCCAAAGGCCAACCGCAAGAAGGGCTTCGCCTTCAGCTCCTTCCTCTACCGCTATCGCAACCTGATCGAGCGCTTCTTCGGAAAACTCAAGCACGCCAGAGGCTTGGCCACGCGATACGACAAACGCGCCGACAACTTCCTCGCCGCTGCCAAACTCTTCTCAACTCGCCTATGGATCGCAGCTAATGAGTCCACGGCTTAACATGCATTGCCGATGCGTGACAGTGGCATCAGCGCCGCCGCGCTTGCCCGCCTGTGCGCGGCGCGGCATGGAGCGCACATGGCCGAAATCCTCCATCATCGCCTTTATGACGGGCGCCGCATCGCCTTTCGCCTGACGCCGGGGCGGGGGCCCTGCCTCGTGTTCCTGCCGGGCTACATGTCCGACATGTCGGGCAGCAAGGCGAGCGCGCTTTTTGCCGAGGCCGAGGCGCGCGGACGTGCCTGCCTGCTCATCGACTATTCGGGCTGCGGCCAGAGCGAGGGCAGCTTTGCCGAGGGCACGCTCTCGCGCTGGCGCGACGAGGTGCTGGCGCTCGTCTCCTCCTATGTTGCCGGCCCGGTGCTGCTGGTCGGCTCGTCGATGGGCGGCTGGCTGATGCTGCTGGTGGCCGAGCGGCTGGGGCCGCGCTGTGCCGGGCTGATCGGCATTGCCCCCGCCCCCGATTTTACCCGCTGGGGCCTCAGCGCGGCCGAGCGCGCGGCCCTCGCCGCGGGCGAGACGATCCATCAGCCCAACCCCTATGGCCCCGAGCCGACCCCGATCCACCCGGGCTTCTTTGCCGATGCCGAAAACCACCTGCGGCTCGAAAGCGCGCGCGGGCTTTCCTGCCCGGTGCGGCTGATCCACGGCAAGCGGGATGAAGATGTGCCGTGGGAGATCTCGCTGCGGCTCAAGGCCGCGCTCGGGTCGGCTGATGTTCAGGTGAGCCTGGTAGAGGACGGCGATCACCGTCTCTCGCGCCCCGAGGACATTGCCCGCATCCTCGCCCTGGTCGGCGAATTCTACCCATGAGGCATTGCTGATGCTGCTGCTCGCGCTTCTGCTCCAGGTCGGCCCCAATCCGCTCGCCGGGGGGCTGCCCGATGATGCGCTGGTGCGCGAGCGGCCCGCACGCTCCGCACGGAGCGATACGCCGGGCGAGGCCGAGGGCGCGGCCAAGGCAGCGATCAATCCCACCAGCGCCTGGCTCGAAGACTGCTTCGACCAGATCGCCGCCGATCCGGCGCGCGCCCATGCCATGGCGCAAATCCGCCGCGAGGAGACGCGCGGGGCCGATCGGGTGCTGGCCAACCATTGCCTCGGCACCGCCGCGGCCGAACTGGGGCGCTGGGACGAGGCCCGCGCCGCCTTTGCCGCGGCGCTGGGCGAGACCCCGCCGGGTGAGCCGCGACTGCGCGCCCGTTTCGGCGCGCTTTCGGGCAATGCCGCGCTCGCCGCGGGCGATGCCGAAGGGGCGCTTGCCCTGCTGGCTGCCGCAGAGGCCGATGCCCGCGCCGGCGATGACCCGCTGCTCGAGGCGATCGCCGCGACCGACCGTGCCCGCGCGCTGGTGGCGCTGGGACGCGAGAGTGAGGCGCTCGGACCGCTCGAGACCGCCACCACCCGCGCGCCCGAACGCGGCGAGGGCTGGCTATTGAAGGCCACGCTGCTGCGCCGCCTCGCCCGGCTCGCCGAGGCCCAGGCGGCGATCGAGCAGGCCGCCGTGCGCAGCCCCGGCGATCCGCTGGTGGGGCTGGAAGCCGGGGTGATCGCCATGCTCGGCGGGCGCGAGGCGGCCGCGCGGGCAAGCTGGCAATCGGTGCTGGTGCTTGCCGCCGATGGCCCCGCAGCCGAAACCGCGCGCGCCTATCTTGCCCAGCTCGGGCCGGAAGGCGACAATGGCCCCGCACCAACTCCGCCTGACTCCCAGCCCGAGGAGAGCCCCCAGCCATGACCCGCTTTTCCGTGCTCGATCTGGTGCCGGTGCGCGAGGGCGGCACCCTTGCCGAGGCCTTCGCCGCCACCACCGCGCTCGCCCGCGCGGCCGAAAGCCTCGGCTGCCACCGCTTCTGGGTGGCCGAACACCACGCCATGGAAGGCATTGCCGGCGGGGCAACCGCGGTGGTGCTCGCGCATGTCGGCAACGCCACCAGCCGCATCCGCATCGGCGCGGGCGGGATCATGCTGCCCAACCACACCCCGTTCCAGATCGCCGAACAATTCGGCACGCTCGATGCGCTGTTCCCGGGGCGCATCGATCTCGGCCTCGGCCGCGCCCCCGGCGCCGGGCCACAGCTGCAACGCGCGCTGAGGAAGAACCTTCACCAGGCGGCCGAATATTTCCCGCAGGACGTGGTCGAGCTGCGCGCGCTCCTCACCGGCGATATCGACCTGCCGATCCGCGCCACCCCCGGCCTTGGCGCCAAGGTGGAACTGTGGATGCTGGGATCGAGCCTGTTCGGCGCGCAGCTGGCGGCGCGGCTGGGGCTTCCCTACGCCTTTGCCGCCCATTTCGCCCCCGATCACCTCGATGCCGCGCTGGGGCTCTATCGCCGCGAGTTCCAGCCTTCCGCCGCGTGCGAGCGGCCCCATGTGATGGTGGCGATGAATGTCTTTGCCGCCGAGACCCGCGCCGAGGCGCAGCTCATCGCCTCGAGCCAGCAGCAGAGCTTCGTGCGGCTGCGCAGCGGCCAGCCGGGCAAGCTGCCCCCGCCGGTGGCCGGCTTTGCCGAGAGCCTGCCCGCCCCGGCCCGGGCGATGCTCGATCACCTCGGGCAGGCCGCGGCGATCGGCACGCCCGCCGAGGTGCGCGAGCGGATCGCCGCGATGCAGGCGCGCACCGGGGCGGACGAGATCCTGCTGTGCGGGGCGACCTATGATCCCGAGGCGCGCATCCGCAGCCTTGAACTGACGCTGGAGGCCTGCGCCGCATTGGTGGCGGCTTGAACCATCCCGGCAGCAATCGCGCTTGCCCGCGGCGGGCAATTCGGCGTATCGCGTGGCGACACGATAACAACAATCCGGCATAATTTTGTTGCGCGAAGCTGGTGCCGGATGCCGAGGAGGCCGGGAGCCGCCGATGAAGCCCAACACCACCCCCGCCGCCGCCCCCGACAAGCGGCTCGTCAAGGCGCTGCGCCAGCATTTGCAGGCCTCATTGCTGCCGGGCGAAACGCCCCCGCCCAAGGGCGCGCTCGACGAGGCGGCGGCCTGGCTCATCGCTGTCGCGGCCACCCGCGCGCCCGGCGCGGCGCTGGTGGAGATCGAATCGGCGCGCGAGGGGCGCCGCCACTTGCGGATCGCCGTCATCAACGATGACCAGCCGTTCCTGGTCGATTCGGTCGCGGCCACGCTTGCCCGCCTCGGGTTCCAGATCGATCTGCTGCTGCACCCGGTGATCGCGCTCGAACGCGACGCGGCGGGCCGCCTTGTCGCCATCCCGGCGCCGGGCAAGGCGGCGCCGGGCGCGCGGCGCGAATCGCTCATCTATATCGAGACCCCGCGCGCCGATGCCCGCCAGCGGCGCGCACTCGCCGCGGCGCTGCGCATGACGCTGGGCGATGTCCATGCCGCGGTGGCCGATTGGCCCGAGATGCAGGCTGCGCTCAGGCAAGACGCTGCGGCGATCGCGCCCTTGGATGGCGAGGCTGCCGCCCTGCTTGAATGGATGGCGGGGGGCATGCTCACCCAGCTTGGCCACCTCGTGCGCCGGCGCGATGGCGGCGCGGCGGAGCGGCGCGGGATCTGCCGCGCCTCGGCGCAGGAACTGCTCGCCCCGGTCTCGCTCGAACGCGCCTTTGCCTGGTTCGATGCCGATCCCGCCCGGGCGCTTTTGGCGATCAAGTCCAACCTCGCCGCGCGGGTCCACCGCGACAGCCCGCTTGACCTGTTCCTCACCGCGCGGCGCGATGCCAGCGGCAAGGCCGAAGCGCTGTCGATCCATGCCGGCCTGTGGACCAGCGCCGCGCTCAACGCCCGCCCGCAGGAGGTGCCGCGGCTGCGCCGGGTGCTCGCCGAACTGATGGCAGAACTGGGCTTCGATCCGGCCGGGCACAATGGCAAGGCGCTGGTGCACGCCTTCACCGCCCTGCCCAACGATCTGCTCACCGCCTTCGATCCGGCCTGCGTGGCCCAGCTTGCCACCGCCAAGATGGCGCTGGTCGATCGCCCGCGCCCGCGGGTGGTGATGGTGCGCGCCACGCTCGAACGCCATGTCTTTGCCTTTGTCTGGCTGCCGCGCGACCAGCTTTCCACCGAGGTGCGCCTGCAGATCCAGGCGATGCTGCTCGCCACCCCCGGCGCGGCGCTGCTCGACTGGAGCCTGACGGTCGAGGGGAGCACCCTCGCGCTCTTGCGCTTCCTCATCGATGTGCGCGCCTGCGGCGATCTGCCCGCCGACAGCGAGATCGAGGCGCGGCTCGTCGAGCTGCTGCGCGGCTGGAACGAGGCGGTGGCCACCCACCTTGCCGCGCACGAGGAAGAAGGCCGCGCGGCGATGCTGGCGGCGCGCTATGCCCCGGCCTTTCCCACCGGCTACCGCCTTGCCTATGGCCCGGCCGAGGCCGCGCGCGACATCCTCAAGCTGCGCACCTTGGGCCTCGCCGAGGGCGAGGGGGCGGGTGAAAGGGCGGTGCGGCTCTACCGCCTGCCGGGCGATGAGACCGGGGCGCTCAGGCTCAAGATCTATACCGTACGCAGCCGGCTGGCCCTGTCCGATGCGGTGCCGGCGCTGGAGAATTTCGGCCTCAAGGTGATCGCCGAGGTGCCGACCTTCCTTGCCGATGCCGAGCTTGGGGCGCTTCATGATTTCATCCTCGGCCTGCCGCCCGGGCTCGAGGACGAGGCGCTGCTCGAGCGCGCCGGGCTGATCGAGGCGGCGCTGGCCGCGGTGCTCAATGGCAGCGGCGAGGACGATCCCTTCAACCGCCTCGTCGCCGCCACCGGGCTGGCCCCGGCCGAGGCCAATTGGCTGCGCGCGATCTATCGCTACCTGCGCCAGACCGGGGCGAGCTACACCATCTACAGCGTGGTCGATGCGCTGGCCGGCGCGCCGCAGGTGACGCGCGCGCTGGTCAAGCTCTTTGCCGCGCGCCACGACCCCGATTTTGCCGGAAACCGCGCCGAGGCGATTGCCACGGCCGAGGCCGCCTTTGCCCGCGGGCTTGCCCGGGTGAGCGCGATCAATGACGATCGCATCCTGCGGCTCTATCGCGCCGTGATCGATGCGACGCTGCGCACCAATGCCTTTGCCCCTGCCGCGGCCGAGGCGCTGGCCTTCAAGCTCGATTCGGCGCGCGTGCCGGGCTTGCCGAGGCCCCTGCCCTGGCGCGAGATCTTCGTTTACAGCCCGCGGGTCGAGGGCATTCACCTGCGCGCCGGCAAGGTCGCGCGCGGGGGCCTGAGATGGTCTGACCGGCGCGATGATTTCCGCACCGAGATCCTCGGGCTAATGAAGGCCCAGCGGGTCAAGAACGCGGTGATCGTGCCCACCGGGGCCAAGGGCGGTTTTTATCCCAAGCAATTGCCCTCGCCCCTGCTCGACCGCGAGGGCTGGGCTGCAGAGGGGCGCGCCGCCTACCAGATCTTCATCCGCACCCTGCTTTCCGTCACCGACAATATCGTGGGCGGCCGGGTGGTGCACCCCGAAGGCGTGGTGGTGCATGATGGCGAAGATCCCTATTTCGTCGTCGCCGCCGACAAGGGCACGGCGACCTTCTCCGATCTTGCCAATGCCATCGCCGAGGAGCGCGGCTTCTGGCTCGGCGATGCCTTCGCCAGCGGCGGCTCCAACGGCTATGACCACAAGGCCATGGGTATCACCGCCCGCGGCGCCTGGGTGAGCGTGCAGCGCCACTTCCGCGAGATGGGGGTGGATGTGCAGCAGGATTCGATCACCGTGGTCGGCTGCGGCGACATGTCGGGCGATGTGTTCGGCAACGGGATGCTCCTGTCCAAGGCGATCCGGCTGGTTGCCGCCTTTGACCATCGCCATATCTTCATCGATCCCGACCCCGATCCGCTGGCGAGCTGGAAGGAACGGAAGCGCCTGTTCGAACTGCCGCGTTCGAGCTGGGATGATTATGACAAGGCGCTGATTTCCAAGGGCGGCGGGGTGTTCCCGCGCGATGCCAAGCGCATCCGCCTTGCCCGCGAGGCCCAGGAGGTGCTGGGACTTGCCGAGCAGGAGATCGAGCCTGAGGCGCTGATTTCGGCGATCCTCAAGGCCCCGGTTGATCTCATCTGGTTCGGCGGGATCGGCACCTATGTGAAGGCCGCGCAGGAGAACAACATCGCCGTGGGCGATCCGGCCAATGACGCCTTGCGCGTCAATGCCGAGGAGCTGCGCGCGCGGGTGATCGGCGAGGGCGCCAATCTCGGTGTGACCCAGGCCGGGCGCATCGCCTTTGCCCTTGGCGGGGGACGGATCAACACCGATTTCATCGACAATTCGGCCGGGGTCGATTGCTCGGACAACGAGGTCAACATCAAGATTGCGCTCGCCGCTTCGGTCGCGTCGGGCAAGCTTTCCCCGAAGAAGCGCAACGCCCTGCTCGCCGCGATGACCGACGAGGTCGCCGCGCTCGTGCTCGAGGACAACCGCCTCCAGGCGCTCGCGCTCTCGATTGCCGAGCGCGCCGGGCCAGCGGCGAGCGCCGCCTATGTCCGGTTGATCGAGCGGCTCGAGGAGGCGGGCGAGCTTGACCGGCGCACCGAGGGCATTGCCGAGGGCGAGGCGCTGCTGCGCCGCGCCGCCGATGGCCAGGGGCTCACCCGGCCCGAACTTGCGGTGCTGCTCTCCTCGGCCAAGCTCGCCCTGCAGGCGGCGATCGAGGCCAGCCCGCTCGCCGATGATGCGGCGCTCGCGCCGCTGCTGCTCGCCCGCTTCCCCGCGCCGATGCGCAAGGCCCATGCCGCGGCGATCCACGGCCACCGGCTGCGGCGCGAGATGATCGCCACCAGTCTTGCCAACCGCATCGTCAACCGCATCGGCATGATCCATCCCTTCGAGCTGGCCGAGGAGGAAGGGGTGGGCCTCGCTGAGGTTGCCGCTGCCTTCGTGGTCGCGGAAAGGCTGTTCGATCTCGACCAGCTGTGGGCCGAGCTTGACCATGCGCCCATGCCCGAGGCGGCCCGGCTGGCGCTGTTCGATCGGCTCGCCGCGGCGAGCGCCAACCTGATGAGCGACGTGCTGCGCAGCGCCGCGGGCAGGCTCGAGGCCGGGGCGCTCATCGCCCGGCTGGCCGATGGGGTGGCGATGCTGGTGACCGCGCGCGAGGCATTGCTCACCGCCGAGCCGCGCGCCCGTTCGCAGGCGCTGCGGCAGGAGTTGATCGCTGCCGGGGCGCCGCAGGGCCTTGCTGCAAGGGTCGCAAGCCTGTTCGATCTCGATGGCGCGGTGGGCCTGGCCAAGGCCGCGGGCGAGGCGGGGATCGATCCCAGATTGCTCACCCAGGCCTTCACTGATGTCGGCGCGCGGCTGGGGCTGGATTGGGCGCAGGCGCTGGCCGCGCACATGAACCCCTCGGACGTGTGGGAAAGGCTGCTGGTTGCGGGCGTGGCGCGCGATCTGCAACAGATGCGCATCGCCTTTCTTGCCCGGCTGCTTCGGGGCAAGGGTGCCAAGGCCGATCCGCTCGGCGCGCTGGCCCGCTGGGCCGCGGATCAGGTCGCGGCGGTAGCGCAGCTGCGCGGCCTCATCGCCCGCGCCCAGGCGCGCGCGCCGGTCAGCCCGGCGATGCTCGCCCAGATCGCCGCCCAGGCGCGCAACCTGCTCGAACGCTGATGCCTGGGCGCCCCTGCCACTTGTGCGCGCTTGACCATGGCGTGATTTGCCCCACATCAAGGCCCCGGTTGGGGCGCAGGGGCATAAGAGGACGATGACACAGAGCACCAGTCACGCCGATGTGGTGATCGTGGGCACCGGGCACGGCGGTTCGCAGGCGGCGATCGCGCTGCGCCAGCAAGGCTATGAGGGCACCATCCTGATGATCGGGCGCGACCGCGCCCCGCCCTATGAGCGCCCGCCGCTGTCCAAGGAGTATCTCGCCGGCGACAAGGGCTTCGAGCGGATCATGATCCGCCCTGAAAGCTTCTGGGCCGACAAGCAGATCGGCCTGCGCCTCGGTGCGGCGGTCAGCGCGATCGATCCACACGCGCACCGGCTCACCCTCACCGATGGCGCTGCGGTGACCTATGGCACGCTGATATGGTCGGCCGGGGGCGATCCGCGCCGCCTGCCGGTGCCGGGGGCGGTGCTGCCGCAGGTCTTCTATGTGCGCGACAAGGCCGATGCCGATGCGATGATGGCCGCGCTTGCCGCCGGGGCGCGGCGCGCGGTGGTGATCGGCGGGGGCTATATCGGGCTCGAGGCCGCCGCGGTGCTGCGAAAGCTCGGCTGCGCGGTGACGCTGGTCGAGCTGCTGCCCCGCCTGCTCGCGCGGGTGGCGGGCGAGGAGATCGCCGCCTTCTTCGCCGATGCGCACCAGCGCCACGGGGTTGACCTCAGGCTCGGGCAGGGCGTGCGCGCGGTGCTGGGCGAGGAGGCTGGTCGGGTCACCGGCGTCAGGCTCGAGAGCGGCGAGGAGATCGCCTGCGACATGGTGGTGGTGGGCATCGGCATCGTGCCCGCGGTGGCGCCGCTGATCGCTGCCGGGGCGGCGGGCACCAACGGGGTGGATGTCGATGAGTTCTGCCGCACCACGCTCGATGACATCTATGCCATCGGCGATTGCGCCGCCCATGCCAATCCCTTTGCCGATGGCGCGGTGATCCGGCTCGAATCGGTGCAGAACGCGCATGACATGGCGCTGGTGGCGGCCAAGGCGATTCTGGGCCGGCCCGAACCCTATCACGCCCTGCCGTGGTTCTGGTCGAACCAGTATGACATCCGCCTCCAGACCGCCGGGCTGAGCCTCGGCCATGACCAGACCGTGGTGCGCGGCGATCCGGCGAGCGGCAAGTTCACCGTTGCCTATCTCAAGGCCGGCCGGCCGATCGCCTTTGATTGCGTCAACACCACCAAGGACTATGTCCAGGCGCGCAAGCTGCTCGAAAGCAGGGTGGGCCGGATCGATCCGGCGCTGCTCGCTGATCCCGAGGTGGCGCTCAAGGATCTCGCCTGAGCCGCGCGAGCGCCCAGCGCGCGGCCTCGGCCACCACTTCATCGGGATCGGCAGTGAGCGCTTCGACCTGGGGGACAAGCGCCCTATCGCCGCTGTTGCCCGCGGCATAAAGGCAGTTGCGGATGAAACGATCTCGCCCGATGCGCTTGATCGGTGAGCCGGAAAAGAGCTGGCGGAAGCCCGCATCATCGAGCGCGAGCAGCTCGGCGAGGCGCGGGGCGACCAGTTCGGCGCGCGGCAGGAATTCGCGCATCGCCTGGGCTTGGCTCGCAAACTTGTTCCACGGGCACACCGCCAGGCAATCATCGCAGCCATAGATGCGGTTGCCCAGCAGCGGGCGCAGCGCCTCGTCCACCGGCCCCTTGTGCTCGATGGTGAGGTAGGAGATGCAGCGCCGCGCATCGAGCCGGTAGGGCGCGGGGAAGGCCGCGGTGGGGCAGGCATCGAGGCAGGCGCGGCACGATCCGCACTGGTCGCGCTGCGGCGCGCTGGGGGCCAGATCGAGCGTTGTGTAGATCGCCCCCAAAAACAGCCAGCTGCCATGGCTGGGGCTGACAAGGTTGGTGTGCTTGCCCTGCCAGCCGATCCCGGCGGCCTCGCCCAAGGGCTTTTCCATCACCGGGGCGGTATCGACAAACACCTTGACTTCAGCCCCCGGCGCCTCGGCCACCAGCCAGCGGGCGAGCGCCTTGAGGCGCTTTTTCACCACATCGTGATAATCGCGAGCCTGGGCGTAAACCGAGATGCGCCCATGCGCACGCGCGCCTTCGAGCGCCAGCGGATCGTGGGCCGGGGCATAGCTCATGCCCAGCGCGATCACGCTCCGCGCCGCGGGCCACAGGCCCTGGGGCGCGGCGCGCTCAGCCAGGCGCCGGGCCATCCATTCCATCGTGCCGTGGTGGCCTTCCGCCACCCATTGGGCAAGGCGGGCGCTGCGCTCTGCGTCGTGCGCGGCCGGGGCGATCCCGCACACGGCAAAGCCTTGCGCGCGCGCCTCCTCAGCCAGTCTGGCGCCAAGGCTTGCCGCGGCGTTAACCATGCTTGGAGAGGCTCCCGTTTAATCCTGCCGGCTAACCGCCTAGGCCATGGACATGGCGGTTAGCAATTTTCTCGGCGCGGCGCATGGGACCTCAGGTTTTGCCGCCATTCCCGCCGATGCGCGGCCTCTGGCGATCGAGGCGCGCGGCCTCGTCAAGAGCTTCGATGGCACCCGCGCGGTCGATGGGGTGGACATCACCGTCCCCGAAGGCGCGATCTACGGCATCCTCGGCCCCAATGGCGCGGGCAAGACCACCACCTTGCGGATGCTGCTCGGCATCATCGATCCCGATGCCGGCGTGCGCCGGGTGTTCGGGCATGATCGCCCGCATGATATCGGTCGGCTGATCGGCTATCTGCCCGAGGAGCGCGGGCTTTACCCGGCGATGAAGGCGATCGAGGCGATCGCCTTCATGGGGGCGCTCAGGGGCCTGCCGCTCAAGGAGGGGCGCAGGCGCGCCGCGGAACTCCTCGAACGCCACGGGCTGGCCCATGCGGCGCAGCGCCAGATCCGCCAGCTTTCCAAGGGCATGGCCCAGACCGTGCAGCTTCTGGGCACGCTCGTCCACCGCCCGCGGCTGGTGGTGCTCGACGAGCCCTTCTCCGGGCTCGATGCGATCAACCAGGGCAAGCTTGAACAATTGATCCGTGCGCTCGCCGAGGATGGGGTGACGGTGATCTTCTCCACCCACGTGATCCACCATGCCGAACGCCTGTGCGAGGGCGTGGCGATCATCGCCGGCGGCAAGGTGCCCTATGCCGGCTCTGTCGAGGCGGCGCGCGACCGCATCCCGGCGCAGGTGCGGCTCGAGACCCGCGCGCGCGAAGGGGCGTGGATGGCCGCGCTCCCGCCCGAAACCCGGCGGAGCGGCGATTTCTTCCACTTCCCCCTGCCGGCCAGCGGGATCGAGCCGCTGCTGCGCTGCCTGATCGAGGGCGAGGCGGGGATCCGCTCGCTTTCGATCGAGCGGGCTGGCCTCCACGATGCCTTTGTCGCCATCGCCGGCGAGGCCGCCGCGCGCCAGATGCAGGCCGACAGCGAAGGGAGCCGCGCATGAGCATGAGCGCCGATCTGCCCGCCCGCCCGCGCCTTTCCGCGCTCGAGGCCGCCTGGGTGATCGCCCGGCGCGATTTCCTCGCGGTGCTGATGAGCCGGGCCTTCCTGTTCTTCCTGCTCGGGCCGCTGTTCCCGGTGATCGTTGGCGCGCTCGCCGGCAGCATCGGTGGGCAGGTGCAGCGCGAGGCGGTGAGCATCGAGGTGGGCCTGGCCATGGCCCCGGCGGATAATGCCGCGATGCTGGCCGCGCGCGCGGGCCTTGCGCCCCAGCTTGGCGGGGCCTTGCCGCTGCTGGTCGAGGTGCCCGAGGCGAGGGGCAATCCCGGCTTTGATGCGCGCGCCTTCATGGAGGCGCGGCGCGGCAATTATGCCGCGATCCTCACCGGCACCCCGCAAGCGCCGCGGCTGGTGGGCACCGAAAGCCAGATCGCCCGCTGGCAGGGCCCGGTTGGTCTCATCGCCGGCAGCGCGCTGGCCGCGGCGCCGACGCGCTTTCCCCCGGTTGCCGCCGAGGTGGTGGCGACCAGCGCGGCGGCCGAACGCTCCACCCGCATCCACACCGCGCAGATCGCGCAGATGGCGCTGTTCCTGCTCACCATGCTGCTGGCGGGCATGGTGCTGTCCAACCTGGTTGAGGAAAAGGCCAACAAGATCATCGAGATTCTCGCTGCTGCCATTCCCATGGACGCGGTCTTCATGGGCAAGCTCCTGGCCATGCTCGCGGTCTCCTTCGTCGGCATTGCCGTGTGGGCGGGCATCGCCGGGGGGCTGTGGGCGCTGGGCGGGGCAGCGATTGCCAAGGTCACCGGCTTCGATCCGGCGGCCCTGCCCGCGCCCGCGGTGGGCTGGCCGCTCTTCATCCTCCTTGGGATCGTCTATTTCGCCATGGCCTATCTGCTGCTCGGCGCGCTGTTCCTCACCATCGGGGCGATGGCGACCACGGTGCGCGAGGTGCAGACCCTGTCGATGCCGGTCACGATGATGCAGCTGATGGTGTTCTTCCTGGCTGCCTACACCATCAAGCAACCCGGATCGGGGCTGGAGCTGGCGGCGATCGCCTTCCCGCTGTCCTCGCCCTTTGCCATGCTGGCGCGCGCGGCGATGGAGCCGGCGCTGTGGACCCATGCGCTCGCGCTCGCCTGGCAGGGGCTGGCGGTGGTGGCGCTTATCAAGGCCGGATCGCTGCTGTTCCGCAAGCGGGTGATGAAATCGGGCGGGGCCGGGCGCGCGCCGCGCGGGCGCCGGGCCAAGGGCTGGAAGGCGGCCTGATCGGTCGCAAATCGCAACCCATATTGACATTGGTGTCAGTTGCGGCAGGATGCGACTCGTGAAGGGAGCGGCCCACTCCAGAGGCTGCCCGACGGGAGAGAGACATGGCCACCATTGCCCCGCCCAGCCCGATTGCGCGCCCGCAGGTGCGCCGCGCCCCCAGCGCCTATGAGGCGCTCAAGGCCCATTTTGCCGCCCATCCCGAGGAGCGCCTGCACCACCCCCATCCCTGGGACGTGAGCCGCTCGGACATCTATTTCGAGGACACCTGGCAGCCGATCTTTGCCGAGATGCGCAAGGCCGGGCCGCTCCACTACATCCCCGAAAGCCCCTATGGTCCCTATTGGGCGGTGGTCAGCCACAAGGCGATCCAGCATATCGAGGCCCTGCCCGAGACCTTCTCCTCGAGCTGGGAATATGGCGGGATCACCATTCTGGAACGGCCCGATGATGCTGAGCTGGCCGAGATGGGGCTGGAGCGGCGCGAGCTGCCGATGTTCATCGCCATGGACCGGCCCCAGCACACCGGCCAGCGCCGCACCGTGGCGCCCAAGTTCACCCCTTCGGCGGTGGCCGACATGGAGGCCGAGATCCGGGCGCGCACCGGCGAACTGCTCGATTCGCTCCCGCGCGGGGAAGTGTTCGACTGGGTCGACAAGGTCTCGATCGAGCTGACCACGGGGATGCTGGCGATCCTTTTCGGCTTCCCCTGGGAAGACCGCCGCTTGCTCACCTTCTGGTCGGACTGGTCGGGCGATACCGAGCTTGCCACCGTGCGCGAGCTTGATGAGCTGCGCTGGCAGATCCTCCACGAGATGGCGGCCTATTTCCAGTCGCTGTGGGTCGAGCGGTCGATGGCCAAGGAGCCGGGCGATGATCTCATCTCGATGATGATCCACTCCCCGGCGATGAACCAGATGCGGCCCGAGGAATTCATGGGCAACCTGGTGCTGCTGATCGTCGGCGGCAATGACACCACCCGCAACACCATGAGCGGGATCATCCATGCGATGGACCGCTTCCCCGAGCAGCGCAAGCTGTTCGAGGAACACCCCGAACTCATCCCCAACGCGGTGCAGGAATGCCTGCGCTACCAGACCCCGCTGGCCCACATGCGCCGCACCGCTACCGAGGACACCGAGGTCTTCGGCCAGACCATCCGCAAGGGTGACAAGGTGGTGCTGTGGTATATCAGCGCCAACCGCGACGAGGAGGTGTTCGATAACCCCGACGTGCTCGACATCACCCGCGAGAACGCCCGGCGCCACCTGGCCTTCGGCTATGGCATCCACCGCTGTGTCGGCGCGCGTCTGGCCGAGCTGCAATTGCGCGTGCTGCTCGAGGAACTGCACAAGCGGCGGATGCGCGTCCACGTGGCGGGCGAGGTCGAGCGGGTGCGCGCCAATTTCGTCCACGGCTTCCGCAAGCTCGAGGTCGAGATCACCCGCTTTTGAGCCGGGGGTGAAACCTGCCGCGGGGCGCGGGCGTATCAGGGGGGCAAGGCGAGGCCTTGCCTCAAGGAGATCGTGATGTTGCCCCCACGCCTCAGCCGCCGCCGCCTCATTGCCCTCGGCGCCGCCCTGCCGCTGCTGGGCGCCTGCAGCGCCGCCCCGGCCGCGGCCAAATCTTTTCCCAAGGCGAGGAGCGAGGCCGAATGGCGGCGCGTACTGACGGCCGAGCAGTTCTATGTGCTGCGCCGGGCCGGCACCGAGCGCGCCTTCACCTCGCCGCTCAATGGCGAGAAGCGCAAGGGCGCCTTCGTGTGCGTCGGCTGCGCCAATCCGCTCTATTCATCCGCGCACAAATATGACAGCGGCACCGGCTGGCCGAGCTTCTGGCGCGCGATCGACAAGGGCGCGGTCGGCACCAGCACCGATTACCTGATCGGCTATCCGCGCACCGAGGTGCATTGCGCCGATTGCGGCGGGCACCTGGGGCACATCTTCGGCGATGGCCCGCCCCCCACCGGCAAGCGCCACTGCATCAACGGTGTCGCGCTCCGCTTCGTGCCGGCTTAGCCGGTGAGCAGTTCGGGCGCCTGGAGCCGCGCGGCGAGCCGGGCGAAATCGCCGAGGGTGAAGGTGTCGTCGAACACCACGCCATAATGCCGCTCGCGCCGCCAGCGCACCTTGGCGCGCACCGCGCGCGGCGTTCCTTGCGCATCGGGCAGATCGAGCTGCACCGCCTGGTCGATCGCCAGCAGGCTCTCGCACGCCAGCCTGGCGCCCTGCTGCGAGAGGTTCTCGACCCGCACCATTTGCTCGCCCGCCGAGCTGCGCAGCCGCACCGGCAGGCTGACCGACAGCCTGAGGCCGCGCTTGGGATAGTCGCTCGCCTCGTTGACCAGCGCCTCGACCGCGACCGGAGCGCTGAGGAAGCGAAAGCCCGCCTCGTTGCCGCGGTGCCACACCCGGCCGATGGGATAGATCGCGCCGGCGGGCATGTGCAGTTCCAGCGCCTCGCCGGCGGGAAGATCGTGGAACAGCCTGACGCTTACCCCGGTCTCGGAAACATCGCGGATGACGCAGACGAATTCGTCGGTGCTCGAGACCAGCTTGGCGGCGCGGATCAGCAGCGTGACGCGCGGGGCGGCGCGCTGTTCTGCGCCCGCATTGCCGTCCGGCGCGCCCGCAGGCGCTGCGCACATCGCCGATGAAGCCGCCTTGTCCATGCCAGTTCGCCCCTTACCCGCCGCGCCGGGGTGCAGCGCCAGCGGGACGCGGTGATCCCATGCTCAACCCAGCGGGATAGGAACAAAGACGTTAAAAGCCGGCTAATCGCGCGCCCCCCTTGTTCCAGCGGGCGCACATGCGTGGTGCGGGCGGCGGGACTCGAACCCGCACGAGCCAAGCTCAGGGGATTTTAAGTCCCCGGCGTCTGCCATTCCGCCACGCCCGCCTTGGCTGAGGCCCTTGCCACAGGTGGCCCCGCGATGGCCAGCGCTTGCCAGCACCCGGGCGAGCCCCCATGTGGAGGAAGGTGGGCCGGCGTGGGCCCGGACGCAGGCACAGGGGCACAGGGGCAATGGCGGGCGCGGGCGATGAGGCAGGCCACGGAGTGCTCGCCACGATCGAGCCGGCGATCACCCTGCTTGGCCTTGGCATCCTTGCCGCGCTTGTCGCCCGGGCCGTGAGGCTCAATCCGATCGTCGGCTATCTCGGGCTGGGGCTGGCGCTCGCAAGCCTTGGCATGGCCGAGGATTTCCGCGGCCCGGTGGTCGCTGCCATGGCCGAGGCGGGGGTGATGTTCCTGCTGTTCAACCTCGGCCTTCATTTCTCGCTCGGGCGCATCCGCGCCGAGGCCGGCACGATCTTCGGCTTCGGGGCGCTGCAGATGCTGGTGGCGGGCGGGGCCTTTGCCCTCATCCTTGCCGCCTTCGGCCTGCCGGCGGGCTTTGCGGTGATCGCCGGCTTTGCGCTCGGCCTTTCGTCCACCGCGGTGGTGATCGGCCTCATCCGCGAGCGCGGGCAGGAGGATTGCCCGGTCGGGCGCGCGGCGCAGGCGATCCTGATCTTCCAGGATATCGCCGCGATTCTCCTGTTGGTGGCGGCCGGGGCGCTCGCCGATGGTGGGGCGCTCGCCCCGGCGCTCGGCCTGGCCGCGGCCAAGGCGCTTGCGGCCTTCGCCATCGCGGTGCTCTTTGCCCGCTATCTCACCGAGCCGCTGTTTGCCCTGATCGCGCGGGCGGGCACCACCGAGGTCTATACCGCCACCGCGCTGTTCCTGGCGCTGGCGGCGGGCTGGGCCACCGGCATGGCCGGCCTGTCGCTCACCCTCGGGGCCTTTCTCGGCGGCATGGCGGTGGCCGATTCGCGGTACCGCATCCTGGTGCAGACCGAGATCGACGCCTTTCGCGGGCTGTTCCTCAGCTTCTTCTTCATCTCGGTCGGGCTCGGGATCGATCCGGCGCTGCTGGTCGAGGACTGGCCGCTGGTGCTGGCGATCACGCTGGGGCTGATCCTGGTCAAATGCGCCGTCAACGTGATCGCCGCGCTGATGAACCGCTGGTCGGTGCCCGGCTCGATCCAGCTCGGCTTTCTCATCGGGCAGGGGAGCGAGTTCGCGCTGGTGCTGCTGGCGCTGCCGGCGGTGGCGGGGCTGGCCGAGCCGCGCCTGATCGCCGCGCTGGTGACCGCGATCGCGATCAGCCTTGCGGCAACCCCGCTGGTCTCCAACCTCGGGCGCAGGCTTGCCGGGCACCTGCGGCGCGGCCCGCCCGATCGCCCCCTTGCCGGCGAGGACGCGCCGGTGGTGATCATCGGCATGACCGCGGCCGGGCGCGCGCTCGCCGATGCGCTCACCTTCAACCACATCGCCTATCTCGCGCTCGAGCCGGAGGAGGCGCGCTTCCGCATGGCGCTGGCCGATGGCTACCCCGTCCACCGCGCCAATCCCGCCGATCCGCGCAGCTGGGAGGCGATCGGGATGGCTCGGCGGCAGGTGGTGGTGGTGGCGACCGGAGCGACCGAGCCGAGCCGTGCGCTCACCCCGCTGATCGCCGCGCGCGTGCCCGATCTGGTGCGGATCATCGCCGTGCCCGGCGCCGAGGCGGCGCGCGAGATGGACGCGCTCGGGCTGGTGCCGGTGGACATGAGCCAGAGCGGCGGGCGCGAGAAGCTCATTGACCTCGTCTTTGCCGCACTCGGGCATGAGCGCGCCCTGCCGGTGCCGGGCCTCGCGCAGGACAGCACCCCGCAGCCGCTCGCCGCGTGAGAGGCGCGAGGGACGCGCCAATGTTTCACGTGAAACATTGGCTATCGCGCCCAAGGCGCACCCGCCTGCCTGGCGGCGCGCGCGGGCTACTTGGCGTTCAGGCGCTCGCGGATTTCCTTGCCGGCCTTGAAATAGGGCACGCGCTTTTCCGGCACCGCCACGGCCTCACCCGTGCGCGGGTTGCGACCCGTGCGCGCCTCGCGCTCGCGGGTGGAAAAGGCGCCAAAGCCGCGCAGCTCGACCCGGCCCCCTTCGGCGAGACGCTGGGCGATCTCGTCGAAGAAGATGTCCACCACCTGCTCGATTTCCTCGGCGCGCAGCTCAGGATTGTCCTTGTGGAGTTCCTGCAGCAATTCCGATCTGATCATCTCGATCTCCCGGCACCTGCGCGCGGATATGCCGGCGTGCAGGCGCCCTTGCGGGTTGCCCCTGTGCTTTTGTCCCGATGCGCCCGCGACCCTTGCGGCGCCCCCTCATCCTTGACGGCGAGGCGCTGCGACCACTCGCCCTGCCGACGCGCAAGATAGTGTCACACTTGGGCAATCGGCGCAACCTGCACAAATGTCAGCAAGGCGTGGCCGATCACACCCTTTCGGCAAGGTCGGCCGGATCGAGCCCCAGGCGCCGCATCCGCCGCAGGATCTCGGGCCATTCCTCGCGCAGGAAGGCCTCGCGCTCGGCTGCGCGCAACCGTTCGGCGGCGCCGCGCACCACATACATGCCCACCCCGCGCTGCACCGCGACGAGGCCATCGTTCTGGAACTGCTGATAGGCCTTGGCGACGGTGAGCGGATTGGCCCCCTGCTCGGCCGCGAGCGCGCGCACCGAGGGGAGCATCTCGCCCTCGGCATAGATCCCGTCGATGATCGCCGCGGCGATCTGATCGCGCAGCTTGAGATAGACCGGGCGGTTGGCGCTCATCAGGTGCTTCAGTGCCATAATACAGCCATGCGGTCAATTTATTTGCGTGCCCGCCTCCGCGGGCACCTCCTCGGGGCTGTTCCTTCGCTTCGCTACGGGCCCCTGCGGGCGCGCGTTTGCGCTTGCGGCCCGTCGATTGCCGGGCCGGGGCTGCTGCATCTCGCCGTGCTGCATGGGCACGCCCTGCATGGAAAGGGCAGGGCCAGGGCCGTGTCGTTTCCCGCCCGCGCAACAAAAGCTTCACAAGCGCGAGGCAGCCGCTAGGGTGCGCGGCCAGCGAAGCGCGGCCGGAGCGGCGCGCACAAGGGACAAGATTTTCGCATGGCCACTGCTGAACTTCCGCACGGGGACAGCGCCGGGACTTTCCTCGGCCATCCCAAGGGACTGTTCGTCCTCTTCTTTGCCGAGATGTGGGAGCGCTTTTCCTATTACGGGATGCGCGCCCTCCTGATCTTCTACCTCACCAAGCACTGGCTGTTTTCCGATGCCGAGGCGGGGGTGATCTACGGCGCCTACACCGCGCTCGTCTATATCACCCCGGTGCTCGGCGGCTATCTGGCTGACAAATATCTGGGCCAGAGGAAGGCCGTGACCTATGGCGCGGTGCTGTTGACCTTCGGGCACTTCCTCATGGGCTTTGAAGGCAATGGCGGGCAGGATGCGGCCAGCCTCAACATCTTCTGGCTGGCGCTCGCCTTCATCATCGTCGGCTCAGGGTTCCTCAAGGCCAATATCTCGGTGATCGTCGGGCAGCTTTATCCCCGCACCGATGTGCGGCGCGACGGGGCCTACACGATCTTCTACATGGGCATCAACCTGGGCGCGGCGATCGGGTCGCTGCTGTGCGGCTACCTCGGCGAGACCTATGGCTGGGCCTATGGCTTCGGCGCGGCGGGCGTGGGGATGCTGCTTGGCCTCATCGTCTTTGTCGGGTTCAAGCCGCTGCTGCTCGGCCGCGGCGAGCCGCCGATCGCGCTTTCGCGGGGCACCGAATGGGGCCTTTATGCGCTCGGCATCCTCGCGGTGGGCGCGTGCTGGTGGATGGTGCAGAACCAGGCGATCGTGGGCACGCTGCTCGGCGCCGCCGGGGCGGTGCTGGTCGCCTATGTGCTGTTCATCGCGGTGGTGCGCCTGCCCGCGCATGATCGTGACCGCATCTTTGCCGCGCTGTTCCTGATCATCGGCTCGATCCTGTTCTGGGCGCTGTTCGAACAGGCCGGCTCCTCCCTCAACCTCTACACCGATCGCTATGTCGATCGTGCCGGCGTGCCGGCCTCGGTGTTCCAGTCGGTGAACGCGATCTACATCGTGCTGCTCGCCCCGCTCTTTGCAACGCTGTGGACCTGGCTCGGGCGCCGGGGGCTTGAGCCTTCGGCCCCGGCCAAGTTCGGCCTGGCGCTGATCCAGCTGGGCGCGGGCTTCCTCGTGCTGGTGGCGGGCGCGGCGACGGGCGATCTTACCCCGGTGCTGTTCATCTTCCTCATCTACCTGCTCCACACCACCGGTGAGCTGTGCCTTTCGCCCGTGGGCCTTTCGGCGATGAACCGCCTCGCGCCCGCGCACATGGCGAGCCTCATCATGGGCACCTGGTTCTTCGCCTCGGCCACCGGCAATTTCGTCGCCGGGCTGATCGCCGCGGCGACCGGATCGGAGCGGGCGAGCGGCGAGGGCGCGGGCCAGCAGGTGGTGCTCGACGTCTATAGCCAGATCGGCTGGATCGCGGTGGCGGTGGGCGTTGGCGTGCTGGTGGTCAGCCCGCTGATCAAGCGTCTGATGCACCTTGACACCCTCAGGGATGACAGCCCGGCCGGCACCGACATGCCTGCCGCGGACGAGGCCTATCCCGCCCCGCGCCCGGCCGAGTAGGGCAAGCCGCCAACAGCAATCGACCAGCGGCATGGACAAGCCCCCCGCTTCCCGGCATAGCTCATCGCCGGGAAACGGGAAGGGCTTGTGATGACACCACACACACCGCGGCGCGCCCGCTGGGGCGCGCTTGTGATGCTGGCGGGCGCGCTCGCGCTCAGCCTTGGCGCCGGCGCGCTCGAAGCGCGCGAGAAGGACAAGAAGAAGGGCAAGGACGCAGCCGATACGCCCACCCTCGTCGCCAAGAAGGAGGCCGAGGGCGTCTTCCCCTCGACCTACAGGCCCTATCCCGGCATCGCCACCGCGATCCGCGGCGCCACCATCTTCGATGGCCGCGGCGGGCAGATCGACAATGGCGTGGTCTTCATGAGCGGAGGCAAGATCGTCGCCGTGGGCGGGCCGGACACCCCGATCCCGGCGGACATTGCCGTGCTTGATGGCACGGGCAAGTTCGTCACCCCCGGGATCATCGACATCCATTCGCACCTTGGCGACTATCCCACCCCGGCGGTGCAGGCCCATTCGGATGGCAACGAGGCGACCAGTCCCACCACTCCCGAGGTCTGGGCCGAACATTCGGTCTGGCCGCAAGACCCGGGCTTCACCCGCGCGCTCGCCAATGGCGGGGTCACCGCCCTGCAGATTCTGCCCGGTTCGGCCAACCTGATGGGCGGGCGCTCGGTCACGCTCAAGAACGTGCCCGCGCGCACGGTGCAGGGGATGAAGTTTCCCGGCGCGCCCTATGGCTTCAAGATGGCCTGCGGCGAAAACCCCAAGCGTGTCTATGGTGGCAAGGGGCGGATGCCTTCGACCCGGATGGGCAATTTCGCCGTCAACCGCAGCACCTGGCTCGCTGCGATCGACTATGCCAACAACAAGGAGGCCAAGCGCGATCTGGCCAAGGAGACGCTGGTGGGCGTGCTCAAGGGCGAAATCCTCGTCCACAACCATTGCTACCGCGCCGACGAGATGGCCCTGGTGCTCGATATGGCCAAGGAGATGGGCTACAAGGTCTCGACCTTCCACCACGCGGTCGAGGCCTACAAGATCGGCGATCTGCTGCGCGAGAATGACGTGTGCAGCGCGATCTGGGCCGATTGGTATGGCTTCAAGATGGAAAGCTATGACGGCATCCTTGAAAATGCCGCCTTCCTCCAGCGCGAGGGCGCCTGCGTGGTGATCCATTCCGATGATGCCAATGATATCCAGCGGCTCAACCAGGAAGCGCGCAAGGCGCAGAAGGCCGGGCAGCGGCTGGGGATCGACATTCCCGATGGCGTGGCGATCCAGTGGATCACCTACAACCCGGCCAAGGCCATGGGCATTGCCGAAATGACCGGCAGCCTCGAGCCGGGCAAGATGGCCGATGTGGTGCTGTGGAACGGCCACCCGCTCTCGGTCTATTCGCGGCCCGAAAAGGTGTGGATCGACGGGGCGCTGATGTTCGATGCCACCAACCCCAAGCTGCGCCCGGTGAGCGATTTCGAGCTCGGCCAGCCCGGTGAAGGAGACGTGAAATGAAGCGCCTTCTTGCCGCGGCGCTGAGCTCCTGCGCGCTCGCGCTTGCCGCCGCCCCGGCCCTGGCGCAGGACGTGACCATCACCAATGCCCGGCTGGTGATCGGCGATGGTTCTGAACCGATCGCGAACGGCACCGTGGTCGTGCGCGGCGGCAGCGTCGTCTATGCCGGGCCGGCCGGCGGCGCGCCCAGCGCAGGCGAGACGGTGGATGCCGCCGGGGCCTGGGTCACCCCGGGGCTGTTCGCCACGGTGACGACGCTCGGCCTTGCCGATGTCTCTGCGGTGGGCGAATCGAACGATATCACCGCCCGCTCCGCGCCCTTCAGCGCCGCGCTCGATGCCGCGGCGATCATCAACCCGGCCTCGCAGCACATTCTCGTCCACCGCGCCGCCGGAATCACCCGCGCGGCCACCACCACCCTGCCCTCTGGCTCGATCTTTGCCGGCCAGGGGGCGCTCATCGATCTTGATGGCGATGGGCAGGCGGTGATGCAGCCGCGCGCCTTCCAGATGGTGGCGCTGGGCGAGGGCGGGGCCGAACTGGCCGGCGGCAGCCGCGTCGCTGCCCATGTGCTGCTGCGCGCCGCGCTGCGCGAGGCCGAGGCGCTGGTCGGGCGCACGGGCACTCCGCAGACCACCGAGATCGCCCGCGGCGATGACCTGTTCCTCGGCCGCTTCGATGCCGAGGCACTGGTGCCGGTGGTGACCGGGCGGCAAAAGCTCTATGTCGCTGCCGAGCGTGCCGCCGATATCCGCGCGGTGCTGGCGATCAAGCGCGATTTTCCCAGGCTCGATCTGGTGCTGGTGGGGGCGAGCGAGGGCTGGCTGGTGGCCGATGCGATTGCCGCAGCCGGGGTGCCCGTGATCGCCAATGGCCTTACCGACCTGCCCGAGAGCTTCGAGCAACTGGGCGCCACCCAGTCCAATGCCGGGCGCCTCGCGCGCGCCGGGGTGAAGGTGGCGATCAATGCCGGGAGCCTCCAGGATCCGCGCCGGTTGCAGCAGGTGGCGGGCAATCTCGTCGCGCTCACCCGCGTGCCGGGGGCGAGCGGGATGAGCTGGGGCGCGGCCTTTGCCGCGATCAGCTCGGTCCCGGCCGAGATCAGCGGCCTCGGCGGCAAGGCCGGGGTGTTGAAGCCCGGGGCGCTCGGGGATGTGGTGATCTGGGATGGCGATCCGCTCGAAGTCGGCTCGGTGCCCACCAGGGTCTATATCGGGGGCGTCAAGCAGGATCTCACCAACCACCAGACCCGCCTGCGCGACCGCTATCTTGATCTTGACGAGAGCGATCGGCCCAAGGCCTTCGACTGGTAGGCAGGCGGGCGGCGCGTGCTATAAGGCCCTCCGGATCAAGCATCCGGGGGAGCATTAATGGACAGCGCCATCGCCAACCTCATCGCCGCCAACATCGCCTTTGTCGGCTCGCACCTTGCCATGTCGCATCCCCTGCGCGGCGCCATGGTCAAGGCGCTGGGGGCGAGCGGGTTCCAGATCGGCTACAGCCTCGTCAGCCTCGCGGCGCTCGCCTGGGTCTATTTCGCCTTCATCGCCGCGCCGGGGGCCGATCTTCCCGGCTCGGGCGAGGCGGGCTGGGTGCTCGCCACCCTGCTCACCTGGCCGGCGATGGTGCTGCTGGCCGGCTCGCTCGCGGGCAATCCGGCGCTGCCCACGCCCCAGGCCGAGGCCCAGGCCCGGGCCGAGCCGCGGGGCGTTTTCCGCGTCACCCGCCACCCGATGATGTGGGGGATCGGCCTGTGGGCGGCATCGCATCTGGTGCTGTTCTGGAGCACCCGCACGATGGTGACGGCGCTCGCCATGGGCTTTCTCGCGCTGGTGGGGGCGCACCTCCAGGATGCCAAGAAGGCCGCGCAGATGGGCGCGGCCTGGGAAGAATGGTCAAGGAAGACCAGCTATTGGCCGCGGCTCGGCCAGTTCGCGCGCGTGGGCGCGGTGCCGCTGGTGGCGGGCACGGTGCTGTGGCTGGGGGCAAGCTGGCTGCACCTGTGGCGCGCCGGCATCCCCGCGGGGGTGTGGAAGTGGCTGGGCTGACTGGTTGAAGCTTGGGTAGCTAGCGCAGTTCCTTGCTTTTCGGAGTGAGCCTGGGCCGATGGCCAGTAATCTCATGGGCTTGATTGCGGGTTTGCGTTTTCCATGTCTTCACGCTTTTATTTGTGTGATTTGCCAACTCGACAGCTAAAATATGCTCTTGTTCGTATCGAGCAAGTATTTCCTTCTTGAGCAAATCAACATAGTTCTTCTTATTCTCAATCTTTTCACTGAAAAATATACCAAGAAAAACTGCCAGAGCCATGACCAATCCGGAAATGACAGATTGAACTATGTCCAAGAGTATTGGATTTAACTCGCTCACGATTAAACTCCACTGAAAATAGGACTGCGCTTCTCGATCAGCGCCGCAACACCCTCGGCATGGTCGGCGGTGGTGTGCATCATCGCCTGGGTGTTGGCGGCAAGTTCGAGCGCGCTGTCATAGCTCATCTGCTGACCCTGGCGCAGCAGGTTCTTGGTGTGGCGCAGCGCGTGGGGCGGCATCGCGGCGATCCTGGTGGCAAGCGCGCGGGCCTCGTCCATCAGCGCCTCGGCAGGCACCACGCGGCTGACAAGCCCCCAGTCCTTGGCGGTCGCGGCATCGATCACCTCGCCGGTGTAGAACAATTCGGCCGCGCGGCTCATGCCGATTACCCGCGGCAGGATCCAGGTGCCGCCATCGCCGGGGATGATCCCGAGCTTCAAGAAGGTGACGCCAAAGCGCGCGCTTTCGGAAGCGATGCGGATGTCGGCAAGGCAGGCGACATCGCACCCGAGGCCGATCGCCGGGCCGTTGACCGCGGCGATCACCGGCACGCGCAGGCCATAGAGCGCGCGCAGCATCTGGTGGATATTGTCGCGGTAGCCATCCGAAATCGCCGGGGTGGTGCCGCCGAAGGTGCCGCTCTTGTCGCGCATCGCCTTGATATCGCCCCCGGCGCTGAAGGCCTTGCCGGCCCCGGTGAGGATAACCACCCGGCATTCCATGTCGCGGTTGAGCGCCTGGCAGGCGGCGGCAAAGGCATCGCCATCGCCCGGCGCGCCGAGCGGGTTCATCGCCTCGGGACGGTTGAAGGTGAGGATGGCGATCGGCCCTTCGCGGGCGATATCGAGCAGCGGGCTTGCGGTCATTGCGGGGGGCCTTGCGCTTTGGCGGGAGTTGCGCCAGCCTGCCTAGTGCGCAGGGGCACAAAGGGCAAGAATGGCGATCATGCGTCAGGATCGGCCCGTCACAAGAGGAGCTTCTTGAGGAGGCCCATGCCGATGCTCGCGTTGATTGCCGCCGCGCCTGCGCTCCTCGCCGCACCGCCTGCGCCTGCCCGCGAGCCATCCGCCGCGCCCGTGCCGGCGGACTGGAGCCTTGCCGCGGCGCAAGGCTCCGCGCCGGGCGCCGCCCCGCCCGAAGCGGCAGGCGAAGCCGCGCCGCCCGATCGCGAGATCGTGGTTGAGGGCGAATATGGCCCGCCCAAGCAGGACCCGATGATCGGGGTCAACGAGGAGAGCTACCGCATCTCCCAGGCGGTCGATCGCGCCGTCGTCGAGCCGGTCGCCCATGCCTATCGCGACAACCTGCCGGGGCCGCTGCGCGATGGGCTTGGCAATGTGGTCAGGAACCTTGGCGAGCCGAGCAATGCATTGAACTTCCTGCTGCAGGGCAAGGTGGGCAAGGCGTTCGAGACCTTGGGGCGCCTCGCGATCAATTCCACCCTCGGGCTTGGCGGGCTGATCGACATCGCCGCCAAGCCGGGGATCGGCCTTCCCTATCGCCGCAACGGCTTTGCCAATACCCTGGGGTATTACGGGGTCGGCCCGGGGGCCTATCTCTACCTGCCGGTGACCGGCGCGACCACGGTGCGCGATCTGTTTGGCAGCACGCTCGATCAGGCGCTGCTGCCGCTGGCGGTGGGAAGGCCCTTCAACCGCCCGGCCTATGCGGCGGGCTATTTCGTCATCAACGGGCTCGACCAGCGGCTCGCCTTTGACGAGGAGCTGGCGATGATCGCCGCCTCGGACGATCCCTACACCCTGCGACGCGAGACCTATCTTGCCAGGCGCGCGCGCGAGATCGCCGCGCTCAAGGGCGCGCCGGTGGCGGATGAGGAGGAAGAGGAAGCCGCCGAGCCGGGTGCGGACGCAGGGCCTTCCGCCGCGCCGCTGCCGCCGCACAGCCGCTTGCGGCTGCCCGAGCGCGTGCAGCTCACCGCGCCCGCCGCGCGGGTGGAGGGGCGCTAGGCGCGCGCCTCGCCCGCCGCGCTCGTCTCCACGCCGGCGCTGTTGTGCTTCAATGCCTTCAGGACCGTATCGACGATATGCGGCGCATTGAGGCCCGCCTGGTCATATTGCCTTACCGGATCGTCGTGGTCGATGAAGATGTCGGGCAGGCGCAGGGTGCGCAGCTTGAGCCCGGCATCGATGAGGCCGTGGTCGCTGGCATAGGTGAGCACATGCGCGCCAAGGCCGCCGATCGCGCCTTCCTCGACCGTGACGATCACTTCGTGGCTGCGCATGGCCCGGGCGATCAGCTCCTCATCGAGCGGCTTGGCAAAGCGCAGGTCGATCACCGTGGTCGAAAGCCCCTTGGCCTCGAGCGTGTCGGCGGCTTTCAAGGCCTCGGCAAGCCTTGCCCCCAGGGAGAGGATCGCCACCTTGCTGCCCTCGCGGATCACCCGGCCCTTGCCGATTTCGAGCTTCATCGGCACTTCGGGCAGCGGCACCCCCACCCCGTTGCCGCGCGGATAGCGGAAGGCGATGGGGCCATCATCATATTCGGCCGCGGTGTAGGTCATGTGCACCAGCTCGGCCTCATCGGCGGCGGCCATCACCACCATGTTGGGCAGGGTGGCAAGATAGGTGATGTCGAACGAGCCGGCATGGGTCGCCCCGTCGGCCCCCACCAGCCCAGCACGGTCGATGGCGAAGCGCACGGGCAGGTTCTGGATGCACACATCGTGCACCACCTGGTCATAGGCCCGCTGGAGGAAGGTGGAATAGATCGCGGCAAAGGGCCGCATCCCCTGCGCGGCGAGGCCCGCGGCGAAGGTCACCGCGTGCTGCTCGGCGATGCCGACATCGAAGGCGCGGGCAGGGTGGGCCTTGGCGAACTTGTCCACCCCCGTGCCCGAGGGCATGGCCGCGGTGATGGCGCAGATGCGCTCGTCGGTTTCGGCAAGCTTGGCCAGCGTGGTGCCGAACACGTCCTGATAGGCCGGGGCCGAGGGCGCGCTCTTGGCCTTCTCGCCGGTGACGACGTTGAACTTGGGCACGCCGTGATACTTGTCGGCGCTGTTTTCGGCCGGAGCATAGCCCTTGCCCTTCTCGGTCACGACATGGACCAGCACCGGCCCTTCGGAGGTGTCGCGCACGTTCTCGAGCACGGGCAGGAGATGGTCGAGATTGTGCCCGTCGATCGGGCCGACATAATAGAAGCCCAATTCCTCGAACAGGGTGCCGCCGGTCACCATCCCGCGGGTGAACTCCTCGGCCTTGCCGAGCGTGTCGTGCAGGCGGCGGCTCATTTTCTGGATCGCGCGGCTGGCGAGGCTGCGGATGCCGAGATATTCGGACGAGGAGACCATCCGTGCCAGATAGGCCGAAAGCCCGCCGACCGGCGGGGCGATCGACATGTCATTGTCGTTGAGGATCACGATCAGGCGGTTGCCGGCCTCGGCGGCGTTGTTCATCGCCTCATAGGCCATCCCTGCGCTCATCGCCCCATCGCCGATCACCGCGATCGCGCGCCCGGGCTTTCCCTGGAGCTTGTTGGCGATGGCAAAGCCCAGCGCCGCCGAGATCGAGGTGGAGGAATGGGCCGCGCCGAAGGGATCATATTCGCTTTCCGAGCGCTTGGTGAAGCCCGAGAGCCCGCCGCCCTGGCGCAGGGTGCGGATGCGGCTGCGCCGGCCGGTGATGATCTTGTGCGGATAGCACTGGTGACCGACGTCCCAGATCAGCTTGTCCTCGGGCGTGTTGAAGACATAGTGGATCGCCACGGTCAGCTCGACCACGCCGAGCCCCGATCCCAGGTGCCCGCCCGAGACGCTGACCGCATCGATCATTTCCGCGCGCAGTTCGTCGGCCAACTGGCGCAGCTGCTCGGGCTTCAGGCGGCGCAGATCGGCCGGCGTGTCAACCTGATCGAGCAGGGGGGTGTAAGGCGGTTGTGTCATGCCCCAGCCTTACACGGGGAAACCCGGTGTGTCGATGCGGGCTTGATCGGCGTCAATCGGGCGCGGGGGGGGGCCGCTCAGGCGCAGGAGCGGCACAAACCGCGGATCTCGATCACCGGGCGGCGCGCGGCGAACTGGCGCGCGGCGGCGATGGCGCGCACCGCCTCGCTCACCGGCTCGTCATCGACATGGATGGCCTCGCCGCATTCGTCGCAGACGAGGAAGATGCAGTCATGCGCGCAGCCAGGGTGGCGATTGGCCAGATAGGCATTGGCGCTTTCCACCCGCATCGCAAGGTTGCTGCCCACGAACACATCGAGGATGCGATAGACCGAATTGGGCGCCACCCGCTTGCCCCGCGCGGCCGAGAGGTTCTCGGCAATGTCATAGGCGGAGACCGGCCGCTCGTGCCGGGCAAGCTCGGTGAAAACCGCCTCGCGCATCGTCGTCCACTGCTCGCCCGCCGCCCGCAGCGCGCGCGCGGCCTCAGCCACCAGCGCCGGGCCGGTGTGCTCGCGGTGGGTGTGGGGATGCGGCGCGATCTCTCCCATGGCGCAGATATAGGCCCGCGCAGGCGCGCTCGCCAAGAGCCTAGGAGGCGTCCCTCAGGAAGCTTGCCCGGTAATGCTGCGGGAACATCGCCTTGAGCGCGGCAAGCTTGGGCGCGTCCCAGCGGCGGATATAGGCGTGGGTGGGGTTCTTGGCCATGAAGTCCTGGTGATAGCTTTCGGCCGGATAGAAGGCCTTGTAAGGCTCGATCGCGGTGACGATCGGCCTTTGCCACAGCCCCGATTTGCCGAGCTGGGCCAGATAGGCCTTGGCCACCGCCGCCTGTTCGGCGCTGGTGGGCACGATGGCACTGCGATATTGCGGGCCGACATCGGGGCCTTGGCGGTTCCTGAGCGTGGGATCGGCGACCACCGAGAAGAAGATCCGCAAGAGCTCGTCATAGCGCACCAGCGCCGGATCATAGGTGATCTTCACCGCCTCGGCATGATCGGTAAGGCCGCTCGAGACCACATCATAGCGGGCGCTTGCCGCAGTGCCGCCGTGATAGCCCGAAACCGCGCGCCTCACGCCCCTCACATGGCTGAACACGCCCTCGACGCCCCAGAAGCACCCGCCGGCGAAGATCGCGGTCTTGAGGCCCTTGCTGCCCCCGGCGCCTTCCCTGGCAATGCGCGTTGCTGCAGGGGCATCGACGGGTTCTTCGGCGGCAACCGCCGGGGCAGCGCAAGCGGTGAGCACGAGGCAGGCAGCGGCGATCACCCCTGCCCGGCGCCGCATCGCTCAGCGCGCCTCAGGGGCGATCACGAAGTCCGCCGTGGGCCCGCTCGCGGCGATACGCTCGGCCGCCTGGGCGGGCGATGCGATCCCCTCACCCGCATCCTGCGCCCGTGCCCCCACCACCAGCACCGCGCCCAGCGCAAAGCCGATGCCGAACTGGCGCACAAGGTCTGAGGAGAGGAAACGCATCGGTGAAACTCGTGATTCGCTTGGTTTGCCGCCCGTCCATGGCCCGGGCCGAATTGCACCGGGATGAATGCAGCGGTCAGACGCGGTTAGGCTGCGCGCACCATGTGGTTACCGGGGCGCTGAAAAAACCTTGCGCACGCCAGTGCTTCGCGCCGAGCCGTTCGCGGCTTGCGGCAGGCGGTGGGGTGGGGGCTGCGCGCCACCTCAATGGCGGAAGTGGCGCATCCCGGTGAAGACCATCGCCAGCCCGGCCGCATCGGCGGCGGCGATCACCTCGGCATCGCGGATCGATCCGCCCGGCTGGATCACTGCGGTGGCCCCGGCCTCGGCCGCGGCCAGCAGACCATCGGCAAAGGGAAAGAAGGCATCCGAGGCCACCGCGCTGCCCGCGGTGCGCGGCGCATCCCAGCCATGGGCCTGGGCGGCTTCCTTCGCCTTGATCGCGGCGATGCGGGCCGAATCGCGCCGGTTCATCTGCCCGGCGCCGATCCCTGCGGTGGCCCCATCCTTGGCATAGACAATGGCGTTGGACTTGACGTGGCGGGCGACCGTCCAGGCGAACAGGCAGTCCTTCAATTCCTGTTCGGTGGGCGCGCGCCTGGTGACGACCTTGAGATCATCGGCGCCGATCGCGCCATTGTCGCGCGACTGGATCAGCACGCCCCCGGCGATGGTCTTCAGCGCAAGGCCGGCGCGGCGCGGATCGGGCAGGGCCCCGCATACGAGCAGGCGCAGGTTCTTCTTGCGCGCGAAGATCGCGCGCGCCTCGTCCGAGACGCTCGGGGCGATCACCACCTCGGTGAAGATGCTGGTGATGGCCTCGGCGGTGGGGCCATCGAGCATGGTGTTGACCGCCACGATCCCGCCAAAGGCCGAGACGCTGTCGCAGGCAAGCGCGGCCTGCCAGGCTTCGAGCAGGCTCGGCGCCTGGGCCACGCCGCAAGGATTGGCATGCTTGACGATCACCACCGCGGGCGCGCCCCCGGCAAACTCCGCCGCCAGTTCGAGCGCGGCATCGGCATCGTTCAGATTGTTGTAGCTCAGCTCCTTGCCCTGGAGCTGGGTCGCCTGCGGCACCCCGGGGCTGCCGACGACCTGAGGGACATAGACCGCCGCGGCCTGGTGCGGGTTTTCGCCATAGCGCAAGGTGTCGGCGCGCCTGAGCGCGATCGGGAGCGTCTCGGGGAAGGGCGCGGCCTCGCCTTCGGGATCGGCAAAGGCAAACCAGCTGGCGATCGCCGCGTCATAGGCGGCGGTGCGGACATAGGCCTTGGCCGCCATGCGGGTGCGGAAGGCCTGGCTGGTGGCGCCGCCCTCGGCATCCATCTCGGCAAGCAGCGCCGGATAATCGGCCGGATCGGTGATGATGGTGACAAAACCGTGGTTCTTGGCGGCCGAGCGCACCATCGCCGGGCCGCCGATATCGATGTTCTCGATGATTTCGGCGCGGCTGGCGCCCTTGGCCACGGTGGCCTCGAAGGGATAGAGGTTGACGATCACGAGGTCGATCGGCCCGATGGCGTGGGCTTCCATCGCCGCGCGGTGCTCAGGGTTGTCGCGCAGCGCCAAAAGGCCGCCATGCACCCGGGGATGCAGGGTCTTGACCCGCCCGTCCATCATCTCGGGAAAGCCGGTGAGCTCGGCAATATCGCGCACCATGAGGCCCGCCGCGCGCAGCGCGCTGGCGGTGCCGCCGGTGCTCACCAGTTCCACCCCGCGCGCCGCCAGGCCTGCGCCGAGTTCGGCCAAGCCGCTCTTGTCGGACACTGACAGCAGCGCCCGCCGGATCGCCTTGTCGCTCATCAAGGATGCCTACCCCGTCTTTTTCAGCAGCCAGGAGAAATGCCCCCCGCTGCGCCATGCCATGCCCTCGATCACCAGCTGCTCGGTGGCGTGCGGGCGGCCCTCGCCATCGACCCACAGGCTGTCCTCGATCGCAAGGGTGATCTCGCTCGCGCCCGCCCTATCCCCGCCAAGGCGGAATTGCCAGAGCCTGCCATCGGGCAGCAGCAGGCTGGCCCCGCGCCGGTCGCCGGAAAGCTGCACCTCGACCCCGCGCCCCAGGTGGAAGCGGATGGCAAAGCCGATCTTGCCGCGCTTGCCGTTCTTGCTGGTGGGGATGAGCAGGTCCTCGCCGGCAAGCTCGGTGCCATCGCCCGAGAGCGTGAGGATGCGCTGGTGGGTGAGGCCGAAGCGGGCGGCATAGCCATCATGCGCGGCCTCGATGCGGGTGGCGCCGCGCCGCTCGCTGCCGAGGCTGCGGCGCGCGAGCGTGACGGTCTCCACCCCCTTGCCGAGCCGGCCGTGGAGCAGCACCGCGGTGGAATTGGCGTTGTCGAGCACCAGGGTGGAAAAGGCCGCGGTGGTGCGCAGCGCCTGGCCGATGCGGGCAGGCACCTGCCCCCCGGCGAGCGCTGCCCCGCCGCAATTGACGATCACCCGGGCCGGGCCATCGGAAAGTTCAAAGGCGAGCGTGGAGGCGCAGCCCACCCGCGTGTGGTGTGCGGGCGGCGGCGGGGCGGTGTCGAATTGCAGCAGCGTCTCCCCCGCCTTCACCCGGGCATAGCCCCAGGTCTCGGGCACGGCGAGCGGGCGGGTGCGCACCCCGCTTGCGGCGATGATCGCGCTCACCCGCTCGGCGCTGATCGCGCCCTGCCCCTGCCAGCTGCCAAGGCCCCCATCGCCGTGGCGCAGCGCCAGCAGCGGCGGCACCAGCAGCTCGCGGATCGCCGCCAGCGCGGCGGGCGGGGTGAGGTTGACCGCCGCGTAGCAGGCGATGAGATCGGTGAGCAGGCGGATCGCCTCGAGCTGGGCTGCCGGGCAGCGCGCCAGCACCCCGCCATCCTCGCCCACCATGTCGCCCAAGGCCTTGATGAGGCCGGCTTCGCCATAGAGCCGGCGCGGGCGCCCCTGGGGCAGCAGCAGCCCGGCAGCCACCACCCCGGCCCAGGCCGCCACCGCGCCCAGCCCTGCGCCTTCGCGCGGGGCGCGCTTGTCGAGCCAGGTCGCGGTCTCGGCGATGGCGGCAAGCAGGCGGGTCTTGAGCGTCTTGTCGGTGCCGCCAAGCAGCAGCGGGGCATGCACCAGCCAATTGACCAGCCTGAGGCCCGCAAGTTCCGTCTCCCAGGCCGGGCCCTTGCCGACCTCGCGCTGGGCCGAAAGCCAGGCCTTGGCGATGCGTTCGGCCACCGGCACGCCCTCGGGCCGCGGCGCGGCAGCCGCAAGATCGGCGAGCCAGGCAAAGCTGTGCACCACCCGTTCGACCGCCGGGGCGTGGCGCGCGGCGGGGCTGAAATCGAAGCTCGCGATCGGCAGGCGCACGCCATTGATGAGGAAGTGCCCGGCGCGCAGCGCGATGCCCGCCGTGCGCTCGCCGCGGTTGGGGCTTTCCACCGTCGCCACCACCCGCACCGGCTGCGCGCGGCGGAAGGGCTGGGCCAGCGCATGGCCGGGGATGCCGAGGCGATAGGCAAGCCGGATCAGCGCCTCGCCAGGGCCCGATCGCACCGCGATCGCCTCGCTCAGGGCCAGGGCCCGCGCGGGCGGCGCGGCCGTGAGCGTGGCAGGCGACGCGGCGGCCACGTCCGCCACGCCCGGCTCGGCCCCGCCCGGCAGCACCAGCGCCTCGCGCTCCGCCGCGCGTGTGACCAGTGCCTCGGCGCGGGCGGCAGCCGGAGGGCGCAGCACGCTCGCCATCAGCGAACTCCCTTGAGCGCCGCGATATTGGCGGCGTAGCGTTCTGGCCCACCCTTGAAGCTCGCCGATCCGGCGACCAGCACATCGGCTCCGGCCTCGATACACATGCGCGCGGTCTCGGCATTGACCCCGCCGTCAACCTCGAGATGGATGGCGCGGCCCGAGCGGGTGATCATCGAGCGGATGCGGGCGATCTTCTCGAGCTGCGAGGGGATGAAAGCCTGCCCGCCAAAGCCGGGATTGACGCTCATCACCAGGATGAGATCGGCAAGGTCCATGAGGTTGTCGAGCACCTCGACCGGGGTGCCGGGGTTGAGCACCACCCCGGCCTTCTTGCCCAGCGCCTTGATCGCCTGGAGCGAGCGGTGGATATGCGGCCCGGCCTCGGGGTGGATGGTGATGATGTCGGCTCCCGCCTCGGCAAAGGCAGTGAGGTAGGGATCGACCGGGGCGATCATCAGGTGCACGTCAAAGGGCTTGGCGCTGTGGGGGCGCAGGGCCTTGATCACCTCGGGCCCGATCGTGATGTTGGGGACGAAATGGCCGTCCATCACGTCGATATGGATCCAGTCGGCCCCGGCCGCGTCGATCGCGCGAACCTCCTCGCCCAGACGGGCAAAATCGGCCGAGAGGATCGAGGGCGAGATCAGCGGGGCGGGCATGGCGCTGGCAAGGCTCCCGGGTGGCGGGGATATCCGCACCCAGCCATAAGGGAGCCGCGAATCGCGGCACAAGCGCGCGGCCTCGCCTTTTCCACCGCGGCGCACAGGCCCTTAAGGATTAAGCCGCAATTCAGGCGCAGGCCACCATAGGCGCGCCAGAACCTGATGCCAAAGCGCGCCCGCCCGCCGGGCTGCGCCCCTCTCTCACCCTTGCCGAGCCGAGACCTGCCATGATCGCTCCCGCTTCTGCCTTCACCCTTGCCCCGGCCCGCGCGCTGGCCGCCCTCGCCGCGCTTGGCCTTGCGCTCGGCCCGGCTGGCGCCCCGGCGCTGGCGCAGGAAGCAGGCTATGCCCGCAAGGCGATGAACGATCTCAGCCTGTGCGCCCCCGGCAAAGGCCCGGCGGTGCGGGTGACGGTCAATGGGATCAAGTCCTCGAGCGGCTACCTGTTTGCCCGGATCTACCATGCCCGGGCGAGCGACTGGATGAAGTCCCGGCGCTACATCGTCAGGGTCGAGGCGCGGCCCCAGCCCGGAACCGTGGTGATGTGCGTGCCCGTGCCCGGCCCGGGCGAATATGCGCTTACCATCCAGCACGATGTCAACGGCAACCGCGACACCGACATCTCCACCGACGGGGCGGGCATGTCGAACAA
Source organism: Erythrobacter cryptus DSM 12079 (assembly GCF_000422985.1). Classification (GTDB taxonomy): domain Bacteria; phylum Pseudomonadota; class Alphaproteobacteria; order Sphingomonadales; family Sphingomonadaceae; genus Erythrobacter; species Erythrobacter cryptus. Next base: position 88,932 of record NZ_AUHC01000011.1, on the reverse strand, counting down.
CCCCAAGATCGGCCGCATCCTCGGCATTCCGCGCCCGCCGGGGCTCGACAAGACGCGCTTTGCCGTGGGCGAGGGCATCACCCGCCTGTCGATCACCATGCAGTATCTCTAACTCCCGGCCTTGCCGGCGCGGCGCTGGCGCTGGCGGTGGCGGTGGAGATCCCAGAGCACCTGCGGCGCGGCGAGCAGCGGGAAGCGCTCACGAAACGGGGTGATCGGCACCGCCATGCCGGTGTGGCGCTCGATCTTCCAGGCGGCATAGCGCGCCGCGCCCTTGAAGGTGGTGCTGGCCTTGATCAGGCGGATCACATTGAGCGGCTGGCCGAGCCGCCGCCGCCACCCCCACCAGGCAAGGATGCGGCGCCGCTCGGTCGGGGCAAGCGCAGGGGACAGCCGGTTGCCCTCCACCCCCGGGGCGATCCCCCCGGCGGCCAGCGCGAGCGGCAGCAGCCCATCGAAATGGGCCTCGTTGTGGCCGATAATGTCCTCCTCGCGGCCCTGCTTTTCCACCCTCAGTTCAGCCCGGTAGGTGGCGCGGAACAGCGCGCGCCAATAATCGGCGGCGCTGCCGCTTGGCGGGCCGAGCGCGGCGGCAAGGCGCGCGGCGGTGATGGCTGCTGCGCCGAGCGCGGTGATCACCTCGCGGCGCGCGGCCTCATCCGCACACCAGACGAGCGCGCTCGGCTGGACGAAGCGCGCCCAGATGGTGGTGTCGAGCGTGCGCCCCGCCGCGGCGCGGGCGAAGGTGGCAAGGCGCATGGTGGCGACCTTGGCGCGCAGCATCTGCCCGGCCTCGGCGCGCTCGTGATAGCTCACCTCGGGCCAGATCATCGCCTCGCGCCCGGCGGGCCGCAGCACGTAGAAATCGAGCACCCCCTCGCGCGTGCCGGTGCGCAAGTTGGAGCCATAGAACAGCACCGCGCGCGCACCCGCAGCTTCGCCGAGGGCCGCCGCAAAGGCGCGCACCGCCGGATCGACCGGCGTGCCCAGCCGCGCGGCAATCCGCGCGGCCAGCGCCGCCTCCGGCGCGCTCACGGCGTGACGAAGGCGAGTTCGGGCCCCTGTTCGATCCGGTATTCGCCCGCGGGGAAGGCCTCGCCATCGAGGATGAAGGGCGCATCGATCGCCAGCGTGAACTGGCTGGCGGCGAGCTGGTGGATGCCGCGTTCGCGCAGGCCCTTGCGGATATAGCCCATCAGGATCAGCGGGATGAGCGCGGTGGTGCGGCGGCTGACCTGATCGAGTGCGACCAGCTTGAGCCCGTTCTTGAGCGGGCCGAAGGGGCGCAGGCCCGCGGGCAGGCGTTCGAGCGTGGTGGCAAACAGCACCTGGCGCATTTCCGGATCGCCGCGCCCGCTGTGCGCCATCGGCACCTCGGCGCTGCCAAGGCCGATGCGCATGCGCGCGCCGCGGCGCCAGGGATTCCTGCGGCTGCCGAGCAGCGATTGCAGCAGCGCCCAGATCCCGGTGACCGCCACCACCGCGCTGTCAAAGGCGCCGAGCCGATGCGCGCGCTGCCCCGCCTGGGTCGCCATGGTGAAGGCCCCGGCGCCGAGGACGAAGCCGGTGACCTGCGCGATCGCACCGCCCGGGGCGCCGGGCGCGCTGCTGCGCGGGGTGATCACCATCGGCCGCCGCCACACCCGCCCGCCATGGTCGAGCGCGTCGATCGCGTCCTGCAGCGTCCAGCTTTCGGGCACTCCGAGATCGAAGGAGAGCGCGTTGGTCTTGCCCTTGGGCAGCACCGCGAGCGCCGGCCAGTTGTCACCGAAGATCGCCTGCCCGCAAGTGAGCACGTCGCGCACCGTGCCATCGCCGCCGTTGATCACCAGAAGATCGATCCCGCGTGCGGCCAGCTCGGCCAGCGCCTGAGGCAGCTGGGCGCGGGCGCGCGGCTGGGCGATGTAAACATGCGGGCACACCCCGCAATCGAAATCGGCACCAAGGTTACGGTGGCTGCGCGGGTTGTAGATCACCCCGACCGTGGGCGCCTCGCCGGCATCGCGCACCCGCCGCAGACGCGCCTGGGGCGCGGCGGCGGGCTTCATCCGCGGCAATTGCGCAAATTCGTAGATCGAGGTCGCCATAGTGGTCCTATAGGTGCCGGAAAACCAACTTTCCACTGCAATCGTGAAACCGAAATGCAACATTGCCGGGCGCGCAGGGAGCGCCGATCGGCGCGCAAGGGCAAGCGCCGCGCGACAAAGCTCAGCCGCGGCGCGACGAGCGTCGTTCAAGGAGTTGTGGTGCGGCAGGGATCGTGTGGCTGGGAAGATAAAGCGCGAGGCAAAGTCTTGCGTTGCGGACACCTGACCTTGCCCTCGCAGCACAGTTTAGAAATTTCACGCCCGAAGACTGTTGTTCCGGCTCGCTTGGCAAGCGAACTGCAGAGCATGTAAGCAGCTGCGGGCGGATTGAGGTGTTTTGGGCATGCCGATAAGCAGGTCACCCCAAATTACCCCAAGCCAACTCAATAAAATCAAGATCCTCGCGGGGACTTTTTCGGCAATTGAAATCTGAATGGGTTTTTCAGATCTGAGTCATTGGAAAAAATTTTCCTAGCCGTTGCTAGCAGGTCTTCTCGTCTCGATCTAACTATCTTTGCAGTATTTTGACTCTCTTGCAATAATTTCTGCCTATATTCAGGCGTTCCAAAGTACTCTTCAAAATTTCTCCTGTTAATCACCTCTCGCTTCCGGCGCTCGCGGGCCTCCCGGTTTTTATCCTCGACTTGCTGCATATACTGTAAGTAGCGTGATTTGGTCTTCTCGCTTCCATTCGGGCGGCGCGGCTTTCTCTTTGTGCGCTTTGCCACATTTCGCACCGAGACTCGATCAGAAGGTGGCTCTATCGGCGCGCCCACAACTCTCGGATCGCGCGAGACGAAATCGGGCCTTTGCTGGTATCGAGCAGGATCAGGTTCACGTCTCGAAGCGCGAGGCCAAATCAAACGAGCCAAAGAGAGCCTCCATCAACACGGCACCCTCGGAGGCTAGCGAAAATCGCGCGCGGACTCAATTGGCATTGAGTCCATGAGTTCAGCGTGTTTCAGAAATGTGCAAGGCGGTCGAAAAGCGCCAATTCGCGGCGAACTTGTGCCAGCGCTGTTTCTTGAGACTGGCTGTTCGCAATAATTAGCTCAGTTAACTACCGACAAATAACTTGTCGTCGTAGAAAGCCCGGTGGCGCACCCGACAGGATTCGAACCTGTGACCTCTGCCTTCGGAGGGCAGCACTCTATCCAGCTGAGCTACGGGTGCATGGTGCCATGCGCTGCGCGCTGCTGATCGCGCGCGGACGGGCGCTTAGCAAGTGGCGCGGCGCGGCGCCAGACAAATGTTCCTGATCGCGCTGCCCTGCGCACTGGTGCGCCGCCCTGTCCCGGGGCGGCGCCCCCTCTCGCGCCCCGCCGCGGGGGGAGGCTTAACCAATCGGCAAGCACGCCCGCCTAGGCTCGGCCCCATGGCCACGCTTCCGCCCGAGACGATTCTCCCGCCTGCCGCATCGCGGGAGGCCGAGGCCGAAGCGCTGCTCGGAGCGCTCGCGGCGCTCCAGGGCGAGGCGGCACGCCTCGCTCTGCTCGCGCGCCTTGCCGCCGAGCCAGACGAGACCACCACGCGCTTTGCCCCGCTGATCGCCGCGGCCCGGCCCGGCCAGCGCCAGCTGCTCGCCCAGGCGATCGCGGATTGCCGCGCCATGCTCGCGGCCGGGCTTGCCGCGCTCGAGACGCTGGTGGCGCGCGGGCAGGATCCTTGCGCCCCGGCGCTGGCGCTGTGGCGCGAGCTTCACGCCGCGCGCGCGGCGATGCTCGCGCTGCTCGGCGCCCCTGCGCCCGCCGCTGCCGCGGCAACCGCGCAGGCTTGACGAAGTTCATTGTTTGTTCCATCGGGGGCACGATGCGCCCTGCACCCCCTGCCCCCGGCGATGGCCCCAGCGATTCGCCGCGCCATGGCGCTGCTGCGGTGGCGCGCGGCATTGCCCGGCTGTTTGCCCGCAACGACATCTGGTGCCTTGCCGAGGTGCCCCTACCCAATGGCCGCCGGGCTGATCTGATGGGGATCGACGCGCGCGGGCAGGTGCTGATCGTCGAGATCAAGGTGGCCCGCGCCGATCTGCTCGGCGATGCCAAGTGGGAGGACTATCTCGATTTCTGCGATCGCTTCTACTGGGGGCTTTCGATGGGGCTTGATCGCGCGCCCCTCGAGCAGGCGGCCTATCGCCCGGAGGTCTGCGGGGTGATCGTCGCCGATGCCTACGATGCGGAGATCCTGCGCCCCGCAGCGCTCAGGGCCATGGCCCCGGCGCGGCGCCGGGCCGAGACCACGCGCCTTGCGCGCCTGGCCATGCGCCGGCACCTGGCGCTGTGCGATCCGCAGGGCGCGGCGCTGCTTGCCGCGCAATGAGGCCGGCGCGCCTTTACCCTGTCGCGACCGGTGCATTTGCGGCATAGAGCGCAGCCATGTTGCCGCCTGACCTGCCCGTGCCGCTGGCGCTGCTGATCGTCAGCCTTGCCGTCACCGCGATCGTGGCGCTGCGCTATTTCGCCGCCAGTGGGCTGTTCGCGCTGCTGACCGGGCGGCTGCGCCCGGGGCTTTATGCCGGCAAGGCCGCGCAGATCAGGCGCGAGATTGGCTGGTCGCTGCTCTCCGCGGCGATCTATGGCGCTCCGGCGGGGATGGTGCTGTGGGCCTGGAACCATCTTGGCTGGACCAGGATCACCGCCGATTGGGCGGCGCTGCCCTGGTGGTATCACCCGATCTCGGTGCTGATCTATCTCGCCGTGCAGGACACCTGCTTCTACTGGAGCCACCGCCTGATGCACCGGCCGCGCTGGTTCAGGCTTGCCCATGCGGTGCACCATGCCAGCCGCCCGCCCACCGCCTGGACGGCGATGAGCTTTCATCCGATCGAGGCCGTGACCGGCGCGGTGGTGGTGCCGCTCCTGGTGTTTATCGTGCCCATCCACGTTGCCATGTTGGGGCTGGTGCTGACCATCGCCACCGTCATGGGTGTGACGAACCACATGGGCTGGGAATGTTTCCCGCGTTGGCTGGTCCATTCGCCCCTGGGCGGCTGGCTCATCACCGCGAGCCACCACGAACGCCATCACGAGGATTATCAATGCAATTTCGGCCTCTATTTCCGCGTGTGGGATCGCCTGTGCGGCACCGACCGGGGCTTGTCGCGGCGGATCGTGGCGGCAGCCGGGCATGGCGCGGCCCGGCCGGAGGCAGCCTGATGGGGGCGCCATTGCGCCTGGGGCTGGCGGGCGCCCTCGCGCTTATGGCGGGCGTGCTTGGCGCTGCCGAGGCGCGCGCGGGCGAGGTGGTGATCACCGTCACCGATCTGCGCTCGACCAAGGGCGTGGTGCGCGCCTGCATGACCAGCCGGGCCGATATCTTCCCGCGCTGCATCAAGGACCCGGCCTCGCACCGCGTGGTGGTGCCCGCGGCCGCGCGGCTCGAGATCCGTTTCACCGGGGTGACGCCGGGCGATTATGCGATCGCGCTGCTCCACGATGAGAACGGCAACGGCAAGGCCGATCGGGCGATGGGGATGATGCCGCGCGAAGGCTATGGCTTCTCGCGCGATGCCCCGGTCAAGATGGCGCCGCCCAAATTCGGCGATGCGGTGTTCCGCCAGGGCGAGGGCACCAGCCGCATGACCATCAGGATGCGCTATTTCCTGTGAGGGCCTGCGCGGCCCTGCGCGGGCTTAACGCGATCTTTACCACATCTCGCCAAACCCTGCGGGCAAGACCTGCATGAAGGGGCGGATGACAGCCATGGACACTCTGCGCGGCACCTTTGATCCCGAGGCCGATCGGGACTGGGACGCACCCGAGGACGAAAGCGCCGCGCCGGCCGCGCGCCGCGACCTGCCGCCCGAGGCCATCGGCCAGGACGAGCGCCGCATGCAGGTGCGCGCCTACAACCACTGGGCGAGCCTCTTGGGCGAGCGCATGTTCCCGCATATCGACGATCTCGATCCGGCGGGCCTTGCCGATTTCGGCCCCTATTCGGTGCTGCTCGACTTTTCCGAAGGGATCGAGGATCCCAAGGTGCGCTTTCTGGGCGCAAGGCTCGCGCAGGAATGCGGCAGCCAGGGCCCGATCCTGCGGCTTTCCGATGTGCCGCCGCGCTCGCTCCTCAGCCGCATCACCGATCACTATCTGCAAATCCTCGCCAACCAGGCGCCGATCGGGTTCGAGGCCGAATTCGTCAACCAGCGCGGGGCGGCGATCCTCTATCGCGGCATCCTGCTGCCCTTCTCGCGCGATGATGCCACGATCGACTTCATCTACGGGGTGATCAACTGGAAGGAACTGGCCGACCAGATCACCGCGGACGAGCTGCTGCTCGAGATCGACCAGGCGCTCGACCTCGAGTCCGAACCCGCGCCCGCGCCGCGCCCGGCCGAACCGCTCACCGACTGGGCCGATTCCCCGGCGCATGAGAGCCTCGAGATGCCGGCGGAGGCGCGTGAGACCGGGTTCTTCGCCACTGACGAGGCGGACGCGGATGAGGAGGCACTGCCCGATTTCAGCCGCTTTGATCTTGATGTAGAAGATTATGACGAGGACGAGGGCGAGGAGGACAGCGGCCCCTACAATTTCGCCTCGCTCGCCGATTATATCGAGGCCCCGGCCAAGAAGGCGATCAACCTGGCCGACTATCCGCCGGTGCCGCTCGAGGAGGAAGGGCCGCTTGCCGATTTCGCCCCCGAATTCGCGCCGCCTGCCGACGAAGGCGAGGTGGATGGGGTGCCGCTTGCCGCGCGTGACGACATGCCTTCGCCGCGCGGCGAAGCGGTGGGGCTGCGCGCCTTTCTCGAAGCCGCGCAGAGCCTTGCCCGCAGCGCCGAGAGCAGCGAGGATCGCAGCCGCGCCGCGCTCTATGCCGCGGTGAGCCGCGCCTATGATTTCGCGCTCGCCGCTGCGGCCGCGCCCCAGGACTACGCCGCGCTCGTTGCCGAGGCCGGCATTGCCGTGCAGGAGCGCGCGCCGATGACCCCGGTGGTCAAGCTCGTCTTCGGCGCCGATTACGACAAGACCCGCCTCACCGAATATGCCGCGGTGCTCAGCCACGCCCGGCGGCTGGGGCTGGGCCAGGGGCAGCTGGCCGATTTCCTCGCCGAGACCGAGGGCGGGATCAAGGCGGTGGTCCAGGCCGAACGCCGCCTGCGCCGCGAGGAGCAGGGCCGCGCCGATGAGGCCCCGCGCGTGCTGCGCGAGGCCATTGCCGCCCAGCTGCGCGCGCGCGCAGCCATCACGCTCGAGGATCTCGACGGGGCCGGGCCGGAATTCGCGCTGGTGCTGATCCGTCGTGACGAGGTGGGCTGCGCCGAGATTCTCGGCGAACTGCCCGAGGATATCGGCCAGATCGAAAGGGCGGCGCGCAAGCTCGGCGCCTGAGGCGCGCCCCCTCGCGCCACGCTTCAGATTGCGTTCAGGGCAAATCGCACTAGGCTTGGGGTGAATGCCCCGCCGCTTCCAGCCCCTTGCCCTTGCCTGCGCGCTGATCGCCAGCCTCGGTCTTGCGCTCGAGCCGCTCGCGGCCCAGTCGATCCTGCGCGACGCCGAGACCGAGCAATTGCTGCGCGACATGGCCGCCCCGCTGATCGAGGCGAGCGAGCTTGAGCCTGGCCATGTCGAGCTGGTGCTGATCAACGATCCCTCGATCAACGCCTTCGTTGCCGGCGGGCAGGCGATCTATGTCCACACCGGCCTCATCGAGGCTGCCGAAACCGCCGAGGAAGTGCAGGGCGTGCTCGCCCACGAGCTTGGCCATATCACCGCCGGGCACGCGGTGCGCACCGACGAGCGCACCCGGGCGGCGACCAATATCTCGCTGCTCTCGCTCCTCCTTGGCATCGGTGCGGCGATTGCCGGGGCGGGCGATGCGGCGATGGGGGTGATCGCTGCCGGGCAGCAGGCCGCTATCGGCAGCTTCCTGTCCTTCAACCGCGATCAGGAAGCCGCGACCGACCTTGCCGGGGCGCGCTATCTTTCGGGCGCGGGGATTTCGGGCCGGGGCATGATCCGCTTCTTCGAGCGGCTGCGCGGCAACGAGATCCGCGCCGGCTACAGCCAGGCCGACGAGGCCGCCTATGCCCGCACCCACCCGCTCACCGGCGATCGCATCCAGGTTCTGCGCGATCTGCTCGAGAAAGACCCCGCCTGGGATGCGCCCGCCGACGCTGAGTTGCAGGCGCGCTTCGTGCGGGCCAAGGCCAAGCTGTTCGGCTATCTCGCCGAGCCGCAGCGCACCTTACGCACCTATCCGCCCTCCGACACCAGCGTGCCTGCGCGCTATGCCCGCGCCTATGCCTATCACAAGGAGGCGCGGGTCGATCTCGCGCTCGCCGAGGCCGAGGCGCTGCTTGCAGCCGAGCCGGACAATCCCTGGTTTCTCGAGCTCAAGGGCCAGGTGCTGCTCGAATCGGGCCGGGTGCGCGAGGCGCTGGCCCCGCTGCGCCGCGCCAGCGAGCTGACCCGCGCCCATCCGCTGATCGCCGCGATGCTCGGCCATGCGCTCATCGCCACCGAGGACAAGGCCAATTATGCCGAGGCCGAGCAGGTGCTGCGCGCCTCGGTGCAGCGCGATCGCTACAACCCCTTTGCCTGGTATCAGCTCGGCGTGGTCTATGAGGCGCGCGGCGACATTCCCCGCGCCCGCCTGGCCAGCGCCGAACAGCAGGTGATGAGCCGCCGTTATCCCGAGGCCTTGCAGAATGCCCAGGCGGCCGAGGCCTATCTGCCCTATGGCTCGCCCGATTGGCTGCGCGCACAGGATATTGCGCTCGAGGCGCGCGCCGAACTGGAACGCGCGCGCAACCGGCGCTAGGCTCGTGCGCATAGCCACACACGTTTGAGGACATGCCCCAGGATCATCCCACCCCTGCCGCTGCGCCTTCCGGCCTGCGCGCCAGTCTGCTGACCGCGCTCACCGCGCTCGTCTTCGGCTTTCTCGGCGCGGCGATCTGGGACTATTCCGGGCTGGGCGAGGCGCGCACCCGCGCCTTCCTGCTCGCCAATCCCGATCTCCTGCCGCAGATGGCCCAGGCCTATGAGGAACAGGAAGCCGCCAAACGCCTCGCGGCGATGGGCGATGAGGTCTTTGCCCCCTTCCCAGGTGCGGTGCTGGGCAATCCCAGGGGCAGCCGGGTGCTGGTTGAGTTCACCGATTACAATTGTCCCTATTGCGAGGCCAGCCTCAAGGACGTGAACCGGCTGGTGGCCGAGGACCCTGATCTCAAGGTGGTGATCCGCGAATGGCCGATCTTCGAGGGCAGCGAGGCGGCCTCGCGCATGGCGCTCGCCGCCGCGCTCCAGGGCAAGTACCGCGCCTTCCACGATGCCATGTTCGCCACCGGCGATGTCGCCGCGGCGGCGCGTGCGGCGGGGCTCGACATGGCCCGGGCCGAGGCCGATGCCGCCTCGGAGGCGGTGAGCGGCGAGATCGCCCGCAATCTCGATTATGCCCGCGCGCTCGGCTTTACCGGCACCCCGGCCTGGATCGCCGGGCGCCGCCCGATCGGCGGAGCGGTGGGCTATGAGCGGCTCAAGGCCGCGCTTGCCGGAGAAAAGGCGGGGTGAGGGCGGCGCTGCTGCTGGTGGCCCTGCTGGCGGGGTGGGTGATGGCCCCGCCGCTCGCCGCCCAGGCGATCGACTATGCCGCCGAGCGCGCCGCGATCGCCCGTTTTCAGGAGGCCGATCAGCGCCTGCAGGACGTGGGCTGGCAACTGGCGCGCGGCAATGCCCCCTTCTGCCCGCGCAGCGTGCCGGCAATCGGGCTGCAGCTCCAGGACATGGCGAGCTACGGCGCGCCCGACATTGCCCGCCGGGCGCTTGGCCTTGCCCGCGATTTCGCGGTCGAGACCGCCGCGCGCGGCTCGCCCGCTGCCGCCGCCGGGGCGTTTGCCCGCAACCGCGAGATCGCAAGGCTCGAACGCTTCGATCCCAACGATTGGCCCGCCGGCCCGCGGATGGACTGGCAGCGGCTTGCCCGCGCGCATGACCATATCGAGGCGATGCTCACCGAGCACGGCGGCATCACCATCACCTTTGCCGATGGGCAGAGCGCGCGGCTCGCCCCGGTCGAGGTCTGCGGTACCCGCTTCGAACTGATGGGCGAGGGCGACAAGGCCGTGGCCGATGGCGCGCGGGTGGTGATCGGCATCGGCTTTCCCGCCTTTTCCTATGACGAGCCGGTGTTTGCCGCGCTGGTCGCGCACGAACTGGCGCACAACGTGCTCGGCCACCGCGCCTGGCTCGATCGCAACGGGCGCTCGCGCCGCCACGTGCGCCGCACCGAGCGCGAGGCCGACCGGCTGATCCCCTGGCTGCTCGCCAATGCCGGCTATGATCCGGCCGCCGGGGTCACCTTCATGCGGCAATGGGGGGCGAAGCACGATGCCGGCATCCTCAGGCTGCGCAAGCACGATGGCTGGGACGAGCGCGCGCGCTTCATCGCCGCCGAACTGCCTCAGATCGCCGCGCTGATGGCGCGCGAGGGCCGGGCCGACTGGACGCGCCATTTCCGCCGTGAGATCGATCCTGAAGGCGGGCTGCCCGACGATCCCAGGCGCTAGCGGCGCGCCGGGACGTGGCTGGAGCGCGGCGCAAACCCGCGCTTTTCCCATGCGGTGTGTGACAAAATCGGCTAGATGACACGCGACATGTCCGTGCTTCCGCTCCAGGCTGCGCCGTTCTTCGCCAGCAAGAACCGGGCGTTCTGGAACCTCCAGCTGGCCGGCTGGGGCGCCGCCTTCCTGCTGCGCGCGGTCTCGGCGCTCGCCAATGGCCAGCCGCCCGATCTGCTGGTGCTGATCCTGGTGACCACCATCACCGGCTTTTCGATCAGCCTCATCCTCTCGGTGATCTATCGCCAGCTGATCCGCCAGCGCCCGCTGGTGACCTGGGGGGTGACCGCGCTGGTGCTGGTGGTGGCGGTGCTGCTCCACGCCTCGATCGATGCCTGGGTGCAGGGCATCTATTACGCCGGCAGCCGCGAGACCACCTTCGTGCAGCGGCTGATCGGCCTTCTCTACCTGCCGTTGACGCTGCTGGGCGGGTGGAGCGCGCTCTATTATGCGATCAATTTCTTCCTCACCGTCGAGCAGCAGGCCGACCGGCTCGAGCGGCTCGAGGCCCAGGCGACCGCGGCCCAGCTGGCCATGCTGCGCTATCAATTGAACCCGCATTTCCTGTTCAACACCCTGAATTCGATCAGCACGCTGGTGCTCCTCAAGCAGACCGAGCCGGCCAACGCCATGCTCACCCGCCTTTCGAGCTTCCTGCGCCACACGCTGATTGCCGAGCCTGGAAGCCAGGTGACGCTGGCGCAGGAGATCGAGACCCTGCAGCTCTATCTCGATATCGAGCGGATGCGCTTCGAGGAGCGGCTGCGCACCCATTTCGCCATCGAGGACGCCGCGCTCCAGGCGCAGCTTCCGGCAATGCTGCTCCAGCCGCTGGTGGAAAACGCGATCAAATATGCCGTCAGCCCGCAGGAGGAGGGCGCGCGCATCTCGCTCAGCGCCCGTGTGATCGGGGATCGGCTGCGCCTGATGGTCGAGGACACCGGCCCGGGGGCGGACGATCCGGCGCGCTTCGGCCGCGCCGACAGCGGCGATCCGGCGTCTGGCCGCCCGGTTTCCACCGGGGTGGGCCTTGCCAATATCCGCAACCGGCTGATCCAGGCCTATGGCGAGAACCAGCGCTTCGAGACCTCCTCGCAGCCCGGCGGCGGCTTTACCGTGCTGATCGAAATCCCCTATGTCCCGGCCGCGCCGCCGGCCCCTGCCCCCGCCGCCGCCCCGGCACCCGGCCCGGCGGCGCAGGCGGGCAAGATCGTCCCCCTCAATCCCCCCCAACAAGCCATCGGAACTTCGGCATGACCATCAGAACCATCCTCGTCGATGATGAAAAGCTTGCGATCCAGGGCCTTGCCCACCGCCTGGCTGCCTTTGAGGACGTCGAGATCATCGACACCTGCGCCAACGGGCGCGAGGCGATCCGCAAGATCAAGACCGAAAAGCCCGACCTCGTCTTCCTCGACATCCAGATGCCGGGGTTTGACGGCTTTTCCGTGGTCAAGGGGGTGATGGATATCGAGCCGCCGCTGTTCGTCTTCGTCACCGCCTATGAGGAGCACGCGATCCGCGCCTTCGAGGCCAATGCCGTCAACTACCTGATGAAGCCGGTCGATGAGATCAAGCTGGCCGACACCATCGAGCGCGTGCGCCAGCGCCTTGCCGAGAAGAAATCGGCCGAGGATGCCGGGCAATTGCTCGACGTGCTCGCCGAGGTCGCGCCCGAGCGGGTGGCCGATTTTGTCGAGACCACCCAGGCGGTGAGCGAGAGCGAGGGGCGCTTTGAAAAGCTCATCAATGTCAAGGATCGCGGGCAGATCTTCCGCGTCGAGGTCGATACCATCGAGCACATCGAGGCCGCGGGCGATTACATGATCATTTCCACCGGCGACAATTCGCTGGTGCTGCGCGAGACGATGAAGGATCTGGAACGCCGGCTCGATCCGAGGAAGTTCCAGCGCGTCCACCGCTCCACCATCGTCAATCTCGATCTGGTGCGCCAGGTGCGCCCGCACACCAATGGCGAATGCTTTCTGGTGCTGGAATCGGGTGCCGAGGTGAAGGTGAGCCGCTCCTACCGGGACGTGGTGGCGCGCTTCGTGCATTGACAAGTGGGCCCCGGCCTCTGACAACCTCGCTCTCCTGCCGGAGCAGCGTGCTCCCGTTCGTGGCGAGAAAGGGGGCGGGCTGATGACTTCGATCCGGTTCTATCGCAACATCATTCGGCTTCTGGCCGTGCTCTCGTTTCTGGCCGGCATCGCGGTGCTGGTGTTCGAATTCGGCGCCAACTTGCCCGGCAGTGGCGATAACAGCGCCGCCATCACATCGTCTTTCGCCCTGATCGTGGCCACGGTCGGGCTGGTGCTCGCGTTGCACATGCAGTCCGCAGAATATCGTCGTGAAACCGAAGTGGTGGACGGCTTGCAGGAGATCCGTCTGCTGCTCGAACTGGTCATAGCACGGGCAGCCGTGGCACAGGCAGGGAGGGGTGCCGGTCGCAATTCAGGAATGAGCAACTCCAGCGTTTTCCAGCGCGACAAGGAACTGCTGCTCGAGGCCATGGTTGGGCCCGCGGGACGATTTCTGATCTTCCATGCCGCGCAGAAAAGCCACGCCGCCAAAGAACAGCCCGAAGAGTGGCGTCTCTTGCACTATCACCTCGCCACCGTGATGCTGTCCGAGAACGAAGCACAGGCCGGTCAGTCTGCCATGGATCTGTTCGATATGCTCAAATCCGTCGATCACGCCGCCATCAAGGAAGGCGCGAAGCTGATCGTCCACGCCGATACGATCGACAAGCTGAACAAGGCGCCCGACAATGTTCTGATCGGAGCGATGCGCAGCAGCAGCCACAGGGCCCGCTCCGAAGTTGTCGATCCCTATGCGAAAGACAGCGCCTTGCTCGAAAGCCACATCGCGGCGATCACGCAGTTCCTTCAGGGCAGGGCCGGTGGAAAGGAGGCGCTTGCAGAACTTGTCGAAAGCATGGCTGCGGCCCGCAAGGGTGATCGTAATGCGCGAATCTATATCGCCGGACTGCACGAACGCTTTTTTGCACCCCACAGCGATCCCGAAGCACAGTAGATTTTGCCATGTCCTTTTCCTTGCCGGGCCTTGATCTTGATGCCTTTGTGCGCGCGACGCTGGCCGAGGACCTGGGCGAAGGCCTGCCCGGGGGCGGCAGGGATGTCACCTCGGAAAGCGTGATCCCCGCCGAGGCGCGCTTTTCGGGCGTGATGGACAGCCGCGATGCGATCGTGGTCGCCGGGCTGCCGGTGGCGGCGGCCTTCTTCCGCCACCTCGATCCTGATTGCACCATCACCATGCTGGTGCACGACGGCGACAAGGTGCCCGCCGGCACCGATCTCATGCGCATCGAGGGCGCGGCGCGCGCCCTCCTCACCGCCGAACGCAGCGCGCTCAACATCGTCCAGCACCTCTCCGGCATCGCCACGCTGACCCAGGCCTATGTCACCGCCATGCGCGCCCCCGGCGGCAATCCCGCCTGCACCCTGCTTGACACCCGCAAGACCCTGCCCGGGCTGCGGGCGCTGGAAAAATACGCCACCCGCCAGGGCGGGGCGCAGAACCACCGCATGGGCCTGTGGGATGCGGCGATGATCAAGGACAACCACATTGCTGTTGCCGGCAGCGTCGCCGAGGCGGTGGCCCGCGCACGTGAGGCGGGCGTTGCGCGGATCATCTGCGAGGTTGACCGGCTCGAGCAGATCGAGCCCGCGCTCGCGGCGGGCGCGCATCACCTGCTGCTCGACAACATGGATGCCGCAACCCTTGCCGAGGCGGTGCGGCTGGTTGCGGGCCGGGTGCCGACCGAGGCGAGCGGCGGCGTCAACCTCGACACCATCGCCGCCAAGGCCGCAAGCGGGGTCGATTACATCTCGGTCGGGCGCATCACCCAAAGCGCGCCCGCGGCCGATATCGGGCTTGATTTTGCCCCGCTATGATCCCGCTCGGCCGCCCGCGCCCGCTCGCCATCCGCATCTTTGCCGCCGCCTTCCTCGCCGCCGCGCTGCTGCGGCTGGCGTATGGCCTGGCCGATCTGCCCCTGGCCGAGACGGTCTATGCCGCCAATCTTCCGCTGATCGCCTGGGACCGCGAGGCCACGATCATCGCGCTGAGCGCCGAATTCACCATCGCGCTCATTCCGCTCGTGTGGATCTATCTCTTGGCCGCGCGCTTTGCCCGCTGGCTGGTGCTGGGCTTTGGCGCCTTGCGGCTTGTGCTGAGCGATCCGGCGGGCCTTGCCGGTACGCTGCTCATCGCCATCGCCATGGCCGCACTTCTCACCCCCCAGGCCACCCGCTGGTTCGCGCGCAGGCAGGAGATCGATCCTGCGGTGTTCGATTAGCCTTGTCGCCGTGCTGGCGCTGGTGCTGGCCCTGCCCGGCGCCGCCCGGGCGCAGGCCTATCAATGCCGCGCGCCGGTGGTTGCGGCGGTGCCCAGGATCGCGCCCGATGGCCCGCGCCGGGTGCTCCCCGTCTCCGGCTACACCCTGGCGCTGAGCTGGAGCCCCGAGTTCTGCCGCCCCCGCACCAAGGCGCGCGCGCATCACCTGCAATGCAGCGGCGCGCGCGGGCGCTTTGGCCTCGTGGTGCACGGGTTGTGGCCCCAAGGCCCGCGCGGCTGGCCGCAATGGTGCCCGGCGCGCGCGGCCCCAAGCCCGGCCGAGCTGCGCGGCGCGCTGTGCCTCATGCCCTCGCCCGATCTGGTCGCGCGCCAATGGGCCAAGCACGGGGCCTGCATGACCCGCCGCCCGGGGCAATATCTCAAGGTCATCCGTATCCTGTGGGAGGGGCTGAGCCTGCCCGATTACGACCGCATCGCGCGCGAGGAGGGCCTCACCGCCGGGCGCATCCGCGCCGCCTTTGCCGCAGCCAACCCCGGCTGGCCGGCACGCGCGATCGCGGTGAAGCTGGGTCCGCGCGGCTGGCTCGAGGAAATCCGCCTGTGCTATGGCAGAGCCTTCCAGCCCGCGCCCTGCCCGCCCGCGCGCCGCGGCGCCGGGGATGAGGCCCCGGCCCGGATCTGGCGCGGGCTTTGAGGCCGAGGACGCCCCGGCTCAGCGCCGCTGGGCGAAGAAGGCGCGCAAGAGTTCGGCGGCCTCCTCAGCCCCGATCCCGGCATAGACCTCTATCCGATGCAGGCACTGGGGCTGGTCAAACACCCGCGCTCCGTGCTCGACCGCGCCGCCCTTGGGGTCGCTCGCGGCATAGTAGAGCCGGGCGATGCGGGCATGGCCGATGGCGCCCGCGCACATCGCGCAAGGCTCGAGCGTCACCCACAATTCGCACCCGGAAAGGCGTTCATCGCCAAGCGCCCTGGCCGCGGCGCGGATGGCGAGGATTTCGGCATGGGCGGTGGGATCGTGCAGCGCCCGCGGGGTATTGTGCGCCGCGGCGATGACGCGTCCGTCCTTGACGACCACCGCCCCGATCGGCACTTCGCCCGCTCGGGCGGCGCGGCGCGCCTCGTCGAGCGCGCGTTGCATCGGCGGGGGAAGTGGCCAGCGGGTCATCGTGCTGCCGGGCTAGCCGCGGTGGCACGCGCTTGCAACGCGCTTGACGATTCGGGGCGGCACCGTTATGCGCGCCGCTTTCCCGGCTTAGACCCGCTTTCACGAGAAGAGACGAGACCATGTCGCGCATCTGCGAACTGACCGGCAAGGGCCGCCAGATCGGCCACAATGTCAGCCACGCCAACAACAAGACCAAGCGCGTCTTCCTGCCCAACCTGCAGAACGTGACGCTGATGAGCGAGAAGCTGGGCCGCAGCTTCAAGTTCCGGGTTTCGACCCACGCGCTGCGCTCGGTCGAGCACAATGGCGGGCTGGACAACTGGCTGCTCAAGACCAGCGACGACAAGCTCTCGGCCAATGCCCGCAAGGTCAAGCGCGAGCTGATCAAGGCCGAGGCCGCGGCCTGATCGGCGCTGCCCCCGCCAAGGGGGCGATTCCTGCCACACTGGCAAGCGCAAAGCTGAGGCGCCCGGGTCCCGGGCGCCTTTGCTTTGTCCGGCTCATCCCGCCGGATCGAACACCAGCCGCGCCAGCAGGGTGCGCTGGAACACCGAGAAATTGTCGTCCGAGATCAACCACACATCGACCTGCCCATCATCGCGCGCCCGCAAGGCGAGGCCCTCGTAATTCTCGCGCGGCACTACCGCGTCGAGCCTGAGCACCAGGCGCGGCGCGAAGATCCCGCCCGGCCGGGGCGGCGGTGCGATCGCCAGCATGGCCGAAAAGGGTGGCCAGGCCTCGCGCCCGGGCCATTCGAGCCGCCGCAGCAGCACGAGGAGGCGGCCATCGGGCAGCTGCGCCGCGTCGGTTGCGACATAGCCCTTGCCCGGCAGGCGGAACCGGAAGCGCTGCGGCGCGCCGCCGGCAACCGGGTCGCGCGCGAAGATCAGCCCCGTGTCTCCGGCCTCGGGGATGATGACGAAGCGCCCGTCGGCAAGGCGCACCATCGCCTCGATCCCGGCATTCTCGGGCCAGTCCACCAGACCTGCGAGCAGCCGCTCGCCAGCGGGCAGGCTGGCGATGGTGAAGCGCTGGATCGCGTGGGTCTGCTCATAGCCGAGCCAGTATTGGCCGCTCGCCGGATCGCGGGTGGCCGATTCGATGTCGGTGAGGTGGCGCGCAAGGCCGCGCACCGAAAGCTGGCGGTTCATGCTCCCGTCTGCATTGGGCAGGCCCGGCTCATCGAGGGTGAGGCGAAAGCTGCGGTCGGAAAAGGCGCGCAAGGATCCGGGGCGCAGCGCCAGCAACGCCGAAAAGCCGCCGAAGCGCAACCCCGGCGCGCTGATCTGCCACACCCCTTCGCGCCGCCAGCCGGGGGCGCTGCTGACGGTCGCGGGCCCGGCGATGCGGGTGATGGTGACATGCTGCGGCGGACGCGCATCAACCGGTGCGCGCAGCCAGGTGCCCGGCGCGCAGGCCGCAGCCACGGCCAGCGCCGCGATCACCCGCCGCCACTTGCGCATCGGCGCGGCTATTGGCCCGGCTTGTCGAGCTGGAGCAGGCGGCGCGTGGCGATCTCGCACGAGGCATAGGCCTCCTGCCGCTCGGCGCTCCAGTAACGCAGTTCAGCCAGCGGGATCGCCTCGCCCGTCACCGCGCAATAGACATGGGTGCCGGGCCTCAGGACCCGGAAGCTGGAGGGGCCGTAATAGAGCTTGGCGGCCTTGTCGGCAGGGGTCATCAGCATGGCAAGGGTAATAGCAGAGCGGGCCTAGCCGAACAAATCCTCTTGCGTCCCCGCGTCCGGCGCGGGGCGGGCGGGGCGGCGGGGCGGCGTGCGGGCAATGGCGGGGCTTCCCGCAGGGACGGCATCGAGCGTGCCGTCGGCAAATTGCAGCACCAGCCCCGGCTCGCCCGCCGCGGCAGCGCGGCTGGTGAGCGCGCGCCCGGCGCGGCTGCGCACGATCACATAGCCGCGCGCGAGCGGGCCTTCGGGGTGCAGCTGGCCCATCACCCGGGCAAGCGCGGCGAGGCGCTCGGCCCCGGTCTCGATGCGCCGTCGGGCGAGCGCGGGGACAAGCCGCACCGCTTCGAGGCGCCGCCGCGCCTCGGCCGCGCTGCGTACCAGCAGCGCCGGTGAGAGCCGCGCCGCCACCCCGGCGAGCCGCTCGCGCCCCCGCATCGCCCGGTCAGAAAGGGCGCGGCGCAGGCGCTCGGCGAGATCGTCGAGCCTTTGCGCCTGCGGCTGGAGCAGGTTCTCCGGGCGCGGCAGCAGCCGCACGCGCGCCGCCAGCCGCTCGCGCCCCAGCTCGAGCGGGCGCGTGACCGCGCGGCGCTGGCGGGCGGCAAGATCGGCAAGGGTAAGCATGAGATCGGCGCGCACCGGCACTGCCATTTCCGCCGCCGCGGTGGGGGTGGGGGCGCGCCGGTCGGCAGCGAAATCAGCCAGCGTGGTGTCGGTCTCGTGCCCCACGGCGCTGATCACCGGGATGGGGCACTCGGCGATCGCGCGCACCACCACTTCCTCGTTGAAAGCCCACAGATCCTCGATCGATCCGCCCCCACGCGCGACGATCACCACATCGGGGCGCGGCACCGGGCCGCCGGGTGCGATCGCGGCAAAGCCGCGCAGGGCCGCTGCCACCTGCGCCGCCGCGCCCTCGCCCTGCACCAGCACCGGCCAGACCAGCACGTGGCTGGGAAAGCGGTCGGCAAGGCGGTGGAGAATGTCGCGGATCACCGCGCCGGTGGGCGAGGTGACGACGCCGATCACCCGCGGCAGGAATGGCAGGGGGCGCTTGCGCTCCGGTGCGAACAGGCCCTCGGCGGCGAGCCTTGCGCGGGTCTTTTCCAGCAGCGCGAGGAGCGCGCCCTCGCCGGCAAGCTCGAGGCTCTCGATCACGATCTGATATTTGGAGCGCCCGGGATAGGTGGTGAGCTTGCCGCTGGCGATCACTTCCAGCCCATCCTCGGGGCGGAAGGACAGGCGCGCCGCGGTGCCCTTCCACATCACCCCGTCGATCACCGCGCTCTCGTCCTTGAGGGCGCAATAGAGGTGGCCCGAGGCGGCGCGCTTCACCCCCGAAAGCTCGCCGCGCAGGCGCACGAAGCCGAAGCGCTCCTCCACCGTGCGCTTGAGCAGCGCCGCCAGCGCGCTCACGCTCAGCGGCTCGGCGTTGTCGCCGGGCCATTGGCGCGCTACCAGCCCGGCGTTGCTGTCGGAAGTGGGCGGAGGTGCCATGAATATCCTGCTGGTCGGCTCGGGTGGGCGCGAACATGCGCTGGCCTGGAAGCTGGCGCAATCCCCTTCGCTCACCCGCCTTTACGCCGCCCCCGGAAATCCCGGCATTGCCGAGGAGGCCGAGATCGTGGCGCTCGACATTGCCGATCACGCGGCGGTGGTGGGCTTTTGTGCGGATCGTGCCATCGGCCTGGTGGTGATCGGGCCGGAGGCGCCGCTGGTCGATGGCCTTTCCGATGCCCTGCGCGCGGCGGGGGTGCCGGTGTTCGGCCCCTCGCGCGCTGCGGCGCAACTGGAAGGTTCCAAGGGCTTCACCAAGGACCTGTGCGCCCGCGCCGGCATTCCCACCGCGGGTTATGTGCGGACATCCTCGCTGGAGGAGGCCCGCGCCGCGCTCGCCCGCTTTGCCCCACCTTACGTGCTCAAGGCCGATGGGCTGGCCGCCGGTAAGGGCGTGGTGATCGCCCAGAGCCTCGCCGAGGCCGAGGCGGCGCTTGCCGAGATGTTCGGCGGGGCCTTTGGCAGCGCCGGGGCCGAGGTGGTGATCGAGGAGTTCCTCGAAGGCGAGGAAGCAAGCTTCTTCGCGCTCACCGATGGCACCCACATCATCCCCTTCGGCAGCGCGCAGGATCACAAGCGCGTGGGCGAGGGCGACACCGGCCCCAACACCGGCGGGATGGGCGCCTATTCCCCCGCGCCGGTGCTGACGAGCGACTTGCAGGGCCGGGTGATGGCCGAGATCATCGAACCGACCGTGCGCACCATGCGCGAGGAGGGCCATCCCTATCAGGGCGTGCTCTATGCCGGGCTGATGCTGACGGCCGAGGGGCCAAAGCTCATCGAATACAATGTCCGCTTTGGCGACCCCGAATGCCAGGTGCTGATGATGCGGCTCGAAAGCGATCTCGTCGCGCTGATGCTCGCCTGCGCGCAAGGGAAGCTGGAGGACGCCGCAATCGCCTGGCGCAATGAGGCCGCGCTCACCGTGGTGATGGCGGCCAAAGGCTATCCCGGCACGCCGGACAAGGGCGGGAAAATCGCGCTCGATGATGCCGAGGCCGATGGGGCCAAGGTGTTCCACGCCGGCACCGCGATCAAGGACGGGGCGCTGGTGGCCAATGGCGGGCGGGTGCTCAATGTCACCGCGCTGGGACGCAGCGTCACCGAGGCACAGCAGCGCGCCTACGAAGCGGTGGACCGGATCAGCTTCCCCACCGGCTTCTGCCGCCGCGATATCGGCTGGCGCGAAGTGGCGCGCGAGCAGGCAGGGGCAGATAATTGATCCCGATCAAGGATTGTGCGCCAAACAGCAAGGATAAGGCCAGCATGACCGATCGCCTCGCCTGCATCGCCCCGCTTGCCTGCCTCGCGCTTGCCGCCTGCGCCTCCGCCCCGGGCAGCGACAACCCCCCGCCGATGCTGGGCAAGCCGACCTCGCCGTCGCCCGATACCCGTGCCCCGGCCTTCATCGAGGCGGCCTGCGGCGGGTGCCATGCGGTCGAACCGCCGTTCCTCTCGCCCAATCCGGCCGCACCCAGCTTTGCCGCGATCGCCAACCGCCCGGGGCTGTCGCAAACCTCGCTCGCCGACTGGCTGGCGGATGCGCACAATTACCCGGAGCAGATGGATTTCACCCTCACCCGGCCGCAGATCAATGAGATCGCCGCCTATATGGTGACGCTGCGGCACGCGGGCTATGTGCCCGACGAATAGGCGCGCCTAGAGGCGTTCTTCCATCAGCCTCAGCATGTCGGCCTCGGGCCGCGGGCCATAGTGCGAGATCACTTCCGCGGCGCAGATCGCCCCGCGCTTCAGGCAGCGGGTGAGCGGCTCGCCCTTGACATAGCCCGAGAGGAACCCGGCGGCGAACTGATCCCCCGCCCCGGTGGTATCGACCACCTTCATCACCGGTACCGCGGCGACCTCGGCGCGCTCGCCATGGGCGATGGCCACGGCGCCTTTCTCCGAGCGGGTCGCCACCAGCACCGGCACCTTGCCCGCCACCGCGGCAAGGCCCGCCTCGAAATCCGCCTCGCCGGTAAGGGTGGCCAGTTCGCTTTCGTTGACGAACAGGATGTCGATCACGCCCTCGTCGATCATGGCGAGGAAATCGGCGCGGTGGCGTTCGATCACGAAGCTTTCCGAGGCGGTGAAGGCCACCTTGCGCCCGGCGGCGCGCGCCACCTCGATCGCGCGGCGCATCGCCCCTCGCGGCTCTTCTGGGTCCCACAGATAGCCTTCGAGATAGAGGATCGCCCCGCTCGCGATCAGGTCTTCATCGAGCGCGCTTGCCGGCAGATATTGCCCGGCGCCGAGGAAGGTGTTCATGGTGCGCTCGCCATCGGGGGTGACGAAGATCAGCACGCGGCCCGTTGCCGGCTCGCCGGGGCGCGCCGGGGTGTCGAAATCGATGCCGGTGGCGCGCATGTCGTGGCGGAACACCTTGCCGAGCTGGTCGTCGGCGACCTGGCCGATGAAGGCACATTCGAGGCCGAGCATGGCAAGGCCGGCCAGCGTGTTGGCTGCCGAGCCGCCCGAGACCTCGCGCGCCGGGGGCATGGCCTCATAGAGTTCCTCGGCGCGGGCCTCGTCGATCAGGGTCATGCCGCCGCGGTTGAGCTGAAGCTCCTCGATCAGCTCCTCCTCGCACGCGGCGATCACGTCGACCACGGCATTGCCGATGGCGATGACATCGTAGCGGGGCGGGGTGGGATTGGTCACGGGCGGTTCCTCGGGTTTGTGGCTTGGCGCCGCCTAGCCGCGTTCGCCCGCGCCGCCAAGCATCTCTTGTGCGCAGCGCGGCGCGCCTCTGGCGTTGACTTGGGCGCGCCCGATCCGCATCGGCTTGGCGCATGCTGCCGTGCCGTGCCTTGGCCCTGCTTGCCGCCTGCCCGCTGGCGCTTGCCGCCTGTGCCGGTGCGCCGCCACCGCGTCCCGCCGCCCCCGCCCCCGGCGTGGCGGGCGCGCGCAGCAGCATCGTGGTGGTGCCGCAGGTGATGCGCGGGGCCGGGCTTGACGGGGTGATCGGTGAAACCGGCGCCGCGCTCACCCGCCGCTTGGGCACGCCGCGGCTGACGCTGACCGAGGGCGATGCGCGCAAGCTCCAGTTTGCCGGGCCTTCCTGCGTGCTCGATATCTACCTCTATCCCTTACGCGCCGGGGCCGAGCCCACCGCCACCCACCTTGCCGCGCGCCAGCGTCAGGGCGGCGCGCCGCGCGATCCGGCCGATTGCCTGCGCGAGCTCGAGCGGCGGTAACCCGGTCTTAAGCCTGTCTGTGCCATTCCCCCGGCGAACCTCGAGGGGGCGCGCATGACCACACCATTCATCGCCATCGCCAGGGCCGCGACGGCCGAGGGGCGGCTTGCCGCCGACACCCTGCTGGCGCTGCGCCGCGAAGGCTGGGGCGACGGGCTCATCACCCGGGCCGAGGCCGAGGCGCTGTTCGCGCTCAACGCCGCGCTTCATGAGCGCAGCGCCGAATGGTGCGACTTCTTCGTCGAGGCGATCGGCGAATTCGTGCTCAACGGCTCCCCACCGCGGCTGCAATGTTCCGAGGACGAGGCCGCATGGCTGATCAGCCAGGTCGATCATGATGGCGTGGTCGAGACCATGGCCGAGCTCGAATGCCTGGTGCGCATCCTCGAGCGCGCCGAGAACACTCCCGACCGGCTCAAGCACTATGTGCTCGCCCAGGTCGAACGCGCGGTGCTCTCGGGCGTGGGGCCGACGCGCTGCGGCGGCGAACTTGCCGCCACCCACATCACCGCGGCCGAATGCCGGATCGTGCGCCGGGTGGTGTTTGCCAGCGGCGGCCACGGCCCGGCGGCGGTGACGCGCCACGATGCCGAAATGCTCTTCCGCCTCAAGGATGCGACCCTCGCCGAGGAGAACGCGCCCGAGTGGGAGGCGCTGTTCCTCGATGGGGTTACCAATTATCTCAAGGGCTTCACCCTTGCCCATGCGCAGCTTGATCACGCTCGGCGGCGCGAGCTGGAAGCCTTCATCGCCGACAACCAGGCGAGCGTCGGGCGCTTCATGACCCGGCTGGCGCGCGAGGCGCCGCAGGTGATGAACCATTTCGGCAAGGTCTTCGGGAAGAAGCAGCCGGGCGGGCCGGATTATGGCGCCCTCGCCGCGGCGGGGGCCGAGGTCACGCCCTTCGAGCAGGAATGGCTCGCGCGCATGATCGGCGCCGATGGCGAGGTCGACGAGCTCGAAACCCGCCTCATTGCCCGGCTCGCCGCCGAGGTCTGAACCGCGCGCCGCGCGGGATCAGACCATGAAGCTCTCGCCGCAGCCGCAGGCGCCCTTGGCATTGGGGTTGTCGAAGACGAAGCCGGCGCTGAAATCATCCTCGCGCCAGTCCATGGTGCTGCCCACGAGGTAGAGCACGCTCGCCCCGTCAATATAGAAGGTGCCGCCCGGGGTTTCGATCTTCTCGTCGAAGCGGGCTTCCTCGGTGACGTAATCGACCGAATAGGCCAGGCCCGAGCAGCCGCGCCGCGGGGTGGAGAGCTTCACCCCGATCGCACCTTCGGGGGCCCTGGCCATCAGCTCGGCGATGCGCGCCTCGGCGCGCGGGGTGAGGGTGACGGCGGCCTTGGGCGCGGGGCGGGTGGTGGTGGGGGTGTCCGTCATCTCAGCCTCTTCTGCCAGAACAGCGCCTGCCCGGCGGCGGGATCGAGCTGGTAGTCGCCAAAGCCACAGGCGGCATAGAGCCGGCGCGCCGGATTGCCGCTCAGCACTTCCAATGTGATCTTTGCGGCCCCGCGCTTCAAGGCCTCGGCCTCGATCGCGGCGATCAGCGCCCTGCCGATGCCCTTGCCGCGCTGGTGCGCCGCCACGGCCAGATCGTGGATATTGACCAAGGGGGCAGCGGCAAAGGTGGAATAGCCGACGAAGCAATTGGCCAGCCCCACCGCCTCCCCCCCGAGCCAGGCCAGCAGCGAAAAGGCCTGGGGGTTGGCGGCAAGATCGCCCGGCAGCCGCGCCTTCACCGCCTCGGGCAGGGGCGTGCCTGCGCCCATGGGATCGCGGGCATAGGCATCGAGCAGGGCCACCAGGGCAGCGGCATCGCGGGGATCGCGATAATCGGCAAGGGCGATGCTGAGGGCCGGGGGCGGGCAGGGCATCGCGATCACAGCATCCCCAGCTCGAGCCGGGCCTCGTCGCTCATCTTGTGCGGGCCCCAGGGCGGATCCCAGACGAGGTTGACCTCGACATCGCGGATCCCCGGCACGCTGGCAACGCGCAGTTCGACCTCGCCCGGCATCGATTCGGCCACCGGGCAATGCGGGGTGGTGAGCGTCATGGTGATGGTGGCATCGGCATTCTCGTCCACCTCGACCCCATAGACCAGCCCGAGATCGTAGATGTTGACCGGGATTTCCGGGTCATAGATCTCGCGCAGCGCCGCGATCACCGCTTCCTGCAGCGCGCTGCCCGGGCCATGGGCGGCCTCCTCGGCGGGCCTGGCGGCAAGAAATCCTTCCAGATAATCGCGCTGGCGCGGCGGGGGCGCAGCCTCGGGAGCGGCCGGGGTGGGGGCGGCGTCGGGATCGATGGCGTCCGAAACCCTGGCGCGGGGCGGCTTGCGGGGGGTGATGTCGGCGGCGCTGTCCATCATCTCATCCTCTGGCAAAGATCCGGCGGGTGCGCGCGATTCCTTCAACCAGCGCGGCAATATCGGCTTCTTGCGAATAGAGCCCGAAGCTCGCCCGCGCGGTGGCCGGAACGCCAAGCGCGTCCATCAGCGGCTGGGCGCAGTGGTGCCCGGCGCGGATCGCGACATCGGCTTCATCAAGAATGGTGCCGAGATCGTGGGGGTGGATGCCCTCGATCACGAAGCTGACGATCCCGGCGCTGTCGTCCGGGCCGAACAGGCGCACATCATTCATCGCCCCCAGCGCGCGGCGCAGCCGGGCGACCAGCGCCTGTTCATGCGCGTGGATGCGAGCCGTGCCGATGGCGCTGACATAGTCCACCGCTGCGGCAAAGGCGATCGCCTCGGCAATCGCCGGGGTGCCGGCCTCGAAGCGCTGCGGCGCGGGGGCATAGGTGGTGCGTGCAAAGGTCACCCGGTCGATCATCGCCCCGCCGCCCTGGTAGGGGGGCATGGCCGCCAGCACTTCGCGGCGCGCCCACAAGGCCCCGATCCCGGTGGGGCCATAGAGCTTGTGCGCGGAAAAGACGAAGAAATCACACCCCAGCGTGGCAACATCGACGTCCATGTGCGGCGCGCTCTGGCACCCGTCGAGCAGCAGCCTTGCCCCCACCTTCTGCGCCAGCGCCGCCGCGCGCGGCACATCGAGCACGGCGCCGGTGACATTGGAGACATGGGCGAGCGCGATCAGCCGGTGCCGCTCGGTCAGCATGGCTTCGGCCGCATCGAGGTCGATGCGGTGATCGCGGGTGAGCGGGCAGACGTCGATCACCGCGCCGGTGGCCTCGGCCACCATCTGCCAGGGCACGATGTTGGAATGGTGCTCAAGCTGCGAGAGCAGGATGCGATCGCCCGCCTTCAGGTTTGCCCGGCCCCAGGTCTGCGCCACCAGATTGATCGCCTCGGTCGCGCCGCGGGTGAAGACCAGCTCGTCCTCTGCACCGCCGATGAAGCGCGCGACCTTGCGCCGCGCCGCCTCGTAGGCGAGCGTCATCTCGGCCGAGCGGGCATAGACCCCGCGGTGCACCGTGGCGTAATCCTCGCCCAGGGCGCGGGCCATGGCGTCGATCACCGCGCGCGGCTTCTGCGCGGTGGCGGCGGTGTCGAGATAGTGCCAGGACTTGCCGTCATGGGTGACCATGCCGGGAAAGTCGGCCCCGACATCGACCAGCGGGGCAAGGGTGGTGGCGGCGCTCACAGCCGCGCTCCTTCGAGCACGCCGAGCGCCGCATCGAGCAGGCGCTCCCGCTCGGCCTCGTCGGCAAGCGCGACGAAGGCATCGCCGATGAAGGCCTGCACCAGCAGCCGCTGGGCCGTGGCCGGGGCGATCCCGCGCGCCATCATGTAGAAGCGCGCGGCCTCATCGAGCGCGCCGACAGTGGCGCCGTGGGCGCATTTGACATCATCGGCAAAGATTTCGAGCTGCGGGACGGCATTGGCGCTCGCGCCGGCCTCGAGCAGCAGGCCCTTGAAGTCCTGCGCCGCATCGGTCTTCTGCGCGTGGCGGGCAACCTTGATTTGCCCAAGAAAATTGCCGCTCGCCCCGCCCCAGTGGACGGCGCGCACCACCTGGTTGGAGCTGGCTTCCGGCTCGGCGTGGATCACCGTGGTCACGAATTCGCGGGTCACGCCCCCCTGTTCATTGGCCCCGCCAATCGTGACGCCGCCGAATTCGAAATGCGCGCCCCGGGCAAGGTGCACCTCCAGCTCCACGCGGGTGTAATCGCCGCCGCGGTTGACGATGAAGAAACCCGCGCGCGCGCTGTCTTCCAGCCGCACGCGCCAGCGCTGCACCTCCGGCGCATCCGCGCCGACCACGAGGCAGCGGGTCAGGCTTGTCCCCGCAGGCACATCCAACGCCTGCCACTGTGCGAGCGCTTCCGCGCCAAGCCGCGCGATTGCGTCGATATCGGCATAGCGCCAGGCCTCATCGCGGCGGGTGGGAAGGGTTGCGGCCTCAGCCATCACGCCAGCACCGCATCATAGCCCTCGGCCTCGAGCCTCAGGGCAAGCTCCGGCCCGCCGGTCTCGAGGATGCGGCCATCGGCGAGCACGCTCACCTTGTCGGGCGCGACGACATCGAGCAGGCGCTGGTAGTGGGTGATGAGGAGCACCGCCTTGTCCGCGCTGCGCATGATCGCATTGATCCCTGCGCCGACGATCCTGAGCGCGTCGATATCGAGGCCCGAGTCCGTCTCGTCGAGCACCGCGAAGGCGGGATCGAGAATGCCCATCTGCACCATCTCGGCGCGCTTCTTCTCGCCGCCGGAAAAGCCGACATTGACCTGCCTTTTCAGCATTTCCATGTCCATCTTGAGCAGCGCCGCCTTCTCGCGGGCGAGCTTCAGGAATTCGCCGCCCGACAGCGGCTCTTCCCCGCGCGCCTTGCGCTGGGCGTTCAAGGCCTCGCGCAGGAACTGGACGTTGGAAACGCCGGGGATCTCGACCGGATATTGAAACCCGAGGAACAGGCCCCTCGCCGCGCGCTCGTGCGGTTCGAGCGCAAGCAGGTCTTCCCCGCGGAAGGTCACGCTGCCTGCGGTCACCTCATAACCCGGCTTGCCGCCGAGCACGTGGGCGAGGGTCGATTTGCCCGCGCCATTGGGGCCCATGACCGCGTGCACCTCGCCCGCGGGGACAGAGAGGGTGAGGCCCTTGAGGATCGGCTTGTCGGCAACGCTGACGTGGAGATTGGTGATTTCGAGCATCAATCGTTCCTTGGGGCGCGCGGTTTCGGGCGCGAATAGGTCTGCTTGGGGTTGGCTGCCCTATGGGCGTGGGCGGCCCTGGTCTTCGTCGCGATGCGCTCACGCATGGCGAGGGTGATGCGGGCGAGCACCGCGTCGATATCCTCGAGAATATCCTTGGCCGCGATCCGCATCACCTTGATGCCGACGCTTTCAAGGCTCTTGTCGCGCCGCCTCGCGAGCGTGTCGTTCTGCCCTTCCTCGTCGATGGCGAGGGCAAGGCCGAGGTTGTGGCAGACGAAATCGACAATCGCGCTGCCCACCACCGCGTGGCGCTTGAAGGCGTAGCGGCCCATGTCGGCCGCCGCGAACCTGGCGGCGAGCGCCTTGTGCGCCTCGGTGGAATGGCGCCGCAGCTCGCGCGCCTGTTCGTGCAGCGCATCGAGGCGCTTCTCCGAAATCTCCCACCCGCGGCCCTTCTTCTTGAGCGCGGGGGCTTCGGCGGTGGTGGCCTCGGGGTTGAGGGCGAGGGTTTTGCGGGTGGTCATCGGCTCTCTCTCACCCCTGCATCAGCTGGCGGACCAGCATGAACGGCAGCAGGCCCATGAAAAACAACATGATCGGCACGCCGATCACCACATAAAGGATCGCCGAGATCCCGTGAACGCCGCGCAGGATCGTGTGCCAGAACCCGCCGCTCTGCAATTCGGCTGATCTGGCGAAGGGGAACAGTTCGAAGGTGATCCGGTCAGTCCGCATCCGCAGAAATTCGCGGACATGCCGGAGATAGAACAAACCGGTGACCCACACGAAGACCGTGCCCAAGGCGAGGATGGCAAGGTTCACCCCACGCTCCCCTCAAGCGAAATCGCCAGCAGCTTCTGCGCCTCGACCGCAAACTCCATCGGCAGTTCCTTGAGCACGTCGCGGGCAAAGCCGTTGACGATCAGCGCCACCGCGTCTTCCTCGGCCAGCCCGCGCTGCATGGCGTAGAACAGCTGATCCTCGCTGATCTTGCTGGTGGTCGCCTCGTGCTCGATCTGCGCGGTGGGGTTCTTGACCTCGATATAGGGCACAGTGTGCGCGCCGCACTGGTCGCCCAGCAAAAGGCTGTCGCACTGCGTGAAATTGCGGACATTATCGGCATTCGGCCCCACCCGCACGAGACCGCGATAGGTGTTGTTCGACCTGCCGGCGCTGATGCCCTTGGAGATGATGGTCGAGCGGCTGCCGCGGCCATTGTGGATCATCTTGGTGCCGGTATCGGCCTGCTGGCAATTGTTGGTGACCGCGACCGAATAGAACTCGCCGACCGAATCCTCGCCGTTGAGCACGCAGGAGGGGTATTTCCAGGTGATGGCGCTCCCGGTTTCCACCTGCGTCCAGCTCACCTTGCTGCGCGCGCCCTGGCACAGCGCGCGCTTGGTCACGAAGTTGTAGATCCCGCCCCGCCCTTCGGCATCGCCCGGATACCAGTTCTGCACGGTCGAATACTTGATCTCGGCATCATCGAGCGCGACCAGTTCAACCACCGCGGCGTGGAGCTGGTTTTCATCGCGCATCGGCGCGGTGCAGCCTTCAAGATAGCTGACATAGGCGCCCTTGTCGGCCACGATCAACGTGCGCTCGAACTGGCCGGTGTTCTCGGCATTGATGCGGAAATAGGTGGAAAGCTCCATCGGGCAGCGCACGCCTTCGGGCACATAGACGAAGGTGCCGTCGGAAAAGACCGCGCTGTTGAGGCAGGCGAAGAAATTGTCGTGCTGCGGCACCACCTTGCCCAGCCAGCGCCGCACCAGATCGGGATATTCGCGGATCGCCTCGGAGATCGAGAGGAAGATCACCCCGGCGCGCTTCAATTCCTCGCGGAAGGTGGTGGCCACCGAAACGCTGTCGAACACTGCATCGACCGCGACCTTGCGCGCGCCTTCGACCCCGGCGAGCACTTCCTGCTCGGCCACCGGGATGCCCAGCCGGTCATAGACCGCCTTGATCTCGGGATCGAGTTCATCGAGCGATTTGAGCGCCGGCTTCTTCTTGGGCGCGGCGTAGTAATAGGCGTCCTGATAATCGATCGGCGGATAGCCGAGCTTGGCCCAATTTGGCTCTTTCATGCCCTGCCACAGGCGGAAGGCCCTGAGGCGCCAGTCGAGCATCCATTCGGGCTCGCCCTTCTTGGCGCTGATGAAGCGGATGGTGTCTTCATTGAGACCCTTGGGGGCAAATTCGGTCTCGATATCGGCCGCCCAGCCATGTTCGTATTCGGCTACCTTCGCGGCGGCCTCGCGCGCTTGCCTGTCGCGTTCGGCCCGGTCCTGGATTTCGATCTCGTCGCTCATGCCGGGTGGTCCTCTGCAAGCGGGGCGCGCGCTGCCAGCGCCGGGCCGCGCAGCTGGGCCAGGGTAATCCCGGCAAGCGCGGTGCGCAGCGCCTCGTTGATGATCGGCCAATGCGGCTTCATCGTGCAGCCGCTCTCATAGTCGCACACCGCATGGTCGATGCAGGCGGTGAGCGCGATGCGCCCCTCGATCGCCTCGACAATATCGGCCACGGTGATCGCCGCCGCGGGCCGGCCGAGCTGCAACCCGCCATGCGCGCCGCGCACCGAGCGCAGCAGGCCCGCGGCGGTGAGCTTGGAGACCAGCTTCTGCACCGTGGGCACCGGCAGGCCGGTTTCCGCCGCCAGTTCGGCTGCGCTCACCCGCCCGCTGCCGCAGTGGAGCGCCGCCTGGCACATGGTGATCACGGCATAATCGGCAAGGTTGGACAGGCGCATTGCGAATGGTTCTCAAATCAGAGCGATTCGTTCTGATTTGGCAATTAGGAGCAATGTGCTCCGATTTCAACCGCGGCTTTGCCGGCGGGCGCCGTCCTCAGGGCTTGGCCGCCGCAATCGGGGCGGCGGCCTCGCCATGCGCGGCCGGATCGAGCAGGCCGCTCGAGATGAGATCGGGGTGGAGCTGCGAGGGCGTGCGCCCGGTGTAGCGGCGGATGTCGCGGATGAGGTGGGCCTGATCGAAATAGCTGGCCAGCAATTGCGCGCGCACCTCCTCGCTCAGCGCGGGCTGGGCCAGCACCATCGCGGCGCGCAGCGCGCGGAAGCGCTTGAGCACCTGGGCTGGCGGCACCCCGAAGAAGCGGCGGCAGATGCGCTGGAGCTGGCGCGGGGAGACATCGACGCTCGCCTGCAGCGCGCCGAGCGAGGGCTCGAGCCCCTCGGCCAGCCAGGCAAGCACCGCCTCGATCACCCGCCGATGGCCAGGATTGAGCGCATGGCGCCGGGCCGCGACGACGTTGACAAGCGGCTTACACAGCGTCTCGGGCGCGGCCTTGCCCGCCGCGCAGGCGGCGGCCGCGGCTTCGAACGCGGCGATCTCCTCGGGTCCAAGCACCGTTTCGGGGGCGATCAGCCGGTCATGCACCGCATCGGCGGGCAGGTTGGCAAGCTCCTGCCAGGCGGTGTGCGTGAGCGAGGCGCCCAGGATCAACGCCGGGCCTTCGATCACGCATTGCGCCGCGCGCAGCTGCGGGGCGTTGAGCACCAGCGCGCCGGAGCGCTCGGTATGTCCGTCGGCATAGGTGATCTCGAGCCGCCCGCGGACCATCACTACCAGCTGCGCCGAATAGGCCGGGATCGCCTCCTCGATCCGCGGCGCGTAGGTCTCGATCAGATAGAAGGTGTTGATCAGTCCAGAAGCCGGCTCGGGCGGCGCGATGATACGATAGGCGAAACGCAACCCTGCCCCCATTGCGGGGCCCCCTTGTGCTCTGTTTTCGCGGCCCGGGCGCGGCCTTGCGCCTCTTTCGCCCGGATTCATGCGGCAAAGGCGCCGGCTTGTCGAGAGCCGGCAGCGGAGCCGGCCCGCGCGGCCTCAGACCTCGAGCTCGCGCAGGTTGGTGGGGGCGATCATCTCGGCCAGATAGGGCGTGGCCTTGTCCGCCAGCCGCGCCGGGGTGCGCCCGATGAAGCGCACGATTTCGCGGATCATGTGCGATTGATCGAAGAAGGCTTCGGCGAGCGCCGCCTCCTCGGCCAGCGAAAGCTGCGGCCCTGCCAGCAGCGCTGCGGCGCGCAGCGCCCGGTATTTGCGGGCCAGCGCGCGCGGCGGCAGGCCGAAATAGCGCTCCACCAGGCGCTGCACCTGGCGCGGCGAATAGCCTGCCGCTCCGGCCAGATCGCCCACTTCGGGGTTGAAGGCGGCGCCCAGCCAGGCGCCCACCGCGGCGATCAGTGCCACGTGGCGCTGCGGCAGGGGCCGAGCGCGGGCGGCGATGAAGCCGCCGATTTCGAGCGCGCATTCCCGCCCGGTGAGGCTTCCGGTGCGATAGGCGGCGATCAGCCGATTGCCGAGCGCCTCGATCTCCGGGCCGAGCACGCTGGCCGCGGGCAGCAGCCGGTCACGGTGCTGGCCCGCGTGCAGCCCGGTGAGCGCCGCCCAGCCGAGCGGGGTGAGCGCCGCGCCGAAGGCGTGGAACGGGCCTTCGACCACGATCGGGGTGGCGCGCGAGAGCGGGGTCATCAGCCCCACGGCGTGGTTGGGATCGCGCCGCCCATCGGCAAAGTGCATCTCCCCTGAGCCATGGGGGAACAGGCACAGATTGCCGATCGCGGCGGGCTGGATGTCGCGGATCAGCGGCTCGTCGCAGCGGAAATGGTAGAGCGTCGTCACCAGCGGCGCGATCGCGGCGGGCGGGGGGATGTAATCGACCGCGATGAGCGCCGGGGGCGTGAGCACGGGGGCGCATCGCCGGGCGCACCGGAAGGGTGGGGTGAGGCGATCGCGTCCATTGCGCTGCCAAACCCTTTGCGTCCGCTTTGTTTCCCGCCCTTTTGCCGGGACGATAATGGAAGGGGGGCGAAAAAGGGGCGGCACCCCCAACAGGAATGCCGCCCTCATGAGTTGAGGAACTCTTCGCAAACCTGCTCCGAGCCCTTCGGGTCGCAAGGCGACCTATATCGCGCAATTGCGCGGCGGGATTGTATGCAAGCGACAAGCGCCGGGCCCATCGCGGCGGGGGCAAGCTGAACCGGGGCTGAGAATTTGCCGCGCAGGCTGGCAGCGCAGCGCGCGGCAGGAACTCGACAGCGCCGCGTGGCTCACCTAGGCGCAAGGGCGCGATGCTGTTCAGCCTCTTGAAGCCCGCGCTCTTCGCGCTCGATCCCGAAAATGCCCACCGCCTTGCGGTGCGCGCGCTCGCGGCCCTGCCGCCACGCCCCGCCCCGCCGCCCGAGGGGCCGCTGGCGATCACGCTTGCGGGCCTTTCCTTTCCCAATCCGGTCGGGGTTGCCGCTGGGTTCGACAAGGATGCCGAGGTGCCCGACGCGCTCATCGGCCTTGGCTTCGGCTTTGCCGAGGTCGGCTCGATCACCCCGCTGCCTCAGGCGGGCAACCCCAGGCCGCGGCTGTTCCGTCTGGTTGAAGATCAGGCGGTGATCAACCGCATGGGCTTCAACAATGCCGGGGCCGCGGCGGCGCTGGCGCGCTTGCAGGCGCGCGCGGGCCGGCCGGGAATTGTCGGGGTCAATATCGGCGCCAACAAGGATTCGCCCGATCGTATCGCCGATTATGGCGAGATGGCCCGGATGATGGCCCCGGTCGCGAGCTATCTGTGCGTCAATGTCTCCTCCCCCAACACCCCGGGCCTGCGCGCGCTGCAGGACGAGGGCGCGCTTGCCGGCCTCATCGATGCGGTGATCGCGGCGCGGGATGCGGCCACGCCATCCGCCCCTCCGCCGGTGTTCTTGAAGGTCGCCCCCGATCTCGAACCGGCGGATATCGACGCCATCGCGCGCATCGCCATCGACAAGCGCCTCGGCGCACTGGTGGTTGCCAACACTACGGTGAGCCGCCCGGCGCTGCGCTCACGCCAAGCGGGCGAGGCGGGGGGGCTTTCGGGCGCGCCCCTGCGCACGCTGGCAACCCAGCGCCTGCGCGATTTTCGCAAGGCCACCGGCGGGGCGGTGCCGCTGGTGGGGGTGGGCGGGATCGCCAGCGCCGAACACGCCTGGGAGCGCATCCGCGCGGGCGCTTCGCTGGTGCAGCTCTATTCGGCGATGGTCTATCACGGCCCCGGCCTTGGCGCGCGGATCGTGCGCGGGCTTGAGCGCCTCATGCGGCGCGATGGCTTTGCCAGCATTGCCGAAGCGGTGGGAAGCGCATAGCAGGTAATGGTCATGCGCCGTCTTGCCACGCTTCTTGCCCCCTTCGCCCTTGCCCTTGCCGGCTGCGCCAGCACCCAGGGCGCGCCCGAAGGCCTTGCCGCCAGCGCGCCAGCCGCGCCGGGCGCGGTCAGCAGCGCCGATCCGCGCGCCACTGCGGCGGGCGAGGCGATTCTGGCGCAAGGTGGCTCGGCGATGGATGCGGCGATCGCAGTGATGCTGGCGCTCACCGTGGTCGAGCCGCAATCCTCAGGCATCGGCGGGGGCGGCCTCCTCCTCCACGCCGATGGCCGCAAGGGCGCGCTCACCAGCTATGACGGGCGCGAGACCGCCCCTGCCGCGGCGACGCCCACCCGCTTTCTCGACGCATCGGGCAAGCTGCTGCCGCGCGAGACGCGCGTCTTTTCGGGCCTCAGCGTCGGGGTGCCGGGCAATATCGCGCTCGCCGCCAAGGCGCACGCGGCGCATGGGCGGCTGGCCTGGGCGAAGCTGTTCGCGCCTGCCATTGCCCTTGCCGAAGATGGCTTCGTGATGAACCGGCGGCTTTACGATTCGCTGGCGGCGAACCGCGGCCGGGCCGACAAGAGCGATGCTGCGCGCAGCCTGTTCTTCGGCGAGGACGGAAACCCCCTGCCGGTGGGCACGGTGATCCGTGTGCCCGAGCTTGCCGCCACCTTGCGCAAGCTCGCCAAGGACGGCCCGCAGGCCATGTATGGCGAGGCGCCTGCCGCGGCGCTCGCCGCCTTTGTCGCGGCCGAAACCCCGCAGGACGGGCGGATGAGTGCCGCTGACATCACCAGCTATAAGGCCAAGGAGCGCCCGCCGGTGTGCATCCGCTACCGCCTCTATCGGGTCTGCGGCATGGGCCCGCCGTCCTCGGGCGGGATTGCGGTGGCGCAGATCCTCGGCCAGCTCGAGCGCTTCGATCTGGCCGCGCTGGGGCCTGAGAGCCCGACCTTCTGGCACCTGTTCATCGAAAGCCAACGCCTCGCCTATGCCGACCGCGAGCTTTATGCCGCCGATTCCGATTTCGTCGCCGTGCCGGTCGCCGGGTTGGTCGATCCTGCCTATCTTGCCGCACGCTCGGCCCTGATCGATCCGGCGCGCGCGCAGGACAAGGTCGCGGCCGGGGTGCCCCCCGGCGCCCCGCGCGCCCGCGGCGACGGGCCGGAGGAGCCAGAGAACGGCACCAGCCATTTTGCCGTGGTCGATGCTGCGGGCGATGCGGTGAGCTACACCTCGACGATCGAGGGCGCCTTCGGCTCGGGGCTGTTCTTTGGCGGCTTCTATCTCAACAACGAGCTTACCGATTTCACCCTCACTCCCGAGGCCGATGGCAAGCCGGTGGCCAACCGGGTCGAGGGCGGCAAGCGCCCGCGCTCCTCGATGGCGCCCACGATCGTCTATGATGCGCAAGGCAAGGTGGTGCTGGTGGTGGGCGCGGCGGGCGGGCCGACCATTCCGGTGACCGTTGCCCGGGCGATCATCGGCGTCATCGATTTCGGCCTCGGGGCGAAGGAGGCGCTCGCCCTGCCCTTTGCCATGGCCTTTGGCGATGCGGTGCTGATCGAGGCGGGGACCCCGCTCGAGGCGATGCAGGAGCCCTTGCGCGCGCTCGGCCACAAGGGCTTGCGCGCTGGCGCGGCGCCGATAAAGGCCAATGCCATCGCCCGGCGCGCCGATGGCAGCTGGGAGGCGGCAAGCGAGCCGCGGCTGGCGAGCGCGGTCACCCCTTGAGCCAGGGCGCGCGCAGGTCGCTTGCCGCTACGGCGCGCAAGTTCTAATCTGGTACGCTCATGCGGGTCGCGCCCCTGCCCCCCGCGCACAAGATCAAGAAGGGACGAGGAGCCTTTGCCAGTGCACGCCCCCAAGCTGCCCGCCGCCACCGGCGGCACGACCCGCGCCGATGCCACGCCGCTCGGCAACCCGCTGCTGGCCGACATCGCCGCCACCGGCAACCTCGTCGAGCTGTTCCTGCGGCGGGCTGACGAGAAGGGCGATGCTCCCTTCCTCGGGCGCAAGCAAAGGGGCCAATGGGTGACGCTCAGTTGGCGCGAGGTGGCCGATCAGGTGTGCCTGCTCGCCGAGGCGCTGCGCGGCCTCGGCCTCAAGGATGGCGACAGGGTGGCGCTGGTCTCGGAAAACCGCCCCGAATGGTGCATCGCCGATCTAGCGATCATGGCTGCCGGCTGCATCACCGTGCCCACCTACACCACCAACACCCGCCGCGATCATGCCCATATCCTCGACAATTCGGGCGCGCTGGCGGTGTTCGTCTCGAACGAGAAGCTGCTGGCGCCCCTCGTCGGCGCGATCGCGCAGACCGGCCTTGTCGAACACGTCATCGGGATCGATGATCTGCACCGCAAGCAGGCGGGCAGCTTCGACTATCACGACTGGGGGGCGCTCATCACCGGCGATGCGGCGGCCGCGCGCGCCGCGGTGGAGGCGCGCATCGCCGCGATCGGGCGTGAGGACACCGCCTGCCTCATCTACACCAGCGGCACCGGCGGCGCCCCGCGCGGGGTGATGCAGCACCACGGGGCGATCTTGTGCAACGTGCTCGGTGCGGCGGAAATCCTGGTCGAGGATTTCGGCATCACCGACGAACGCTTCCTCTCCTTCCTGCCCTTGAGCCACGCCTATGAGCACACCGGCGGGCAGTTCCTGCCGATCGGGGTGGGGGCGGAGATCTTCTATTCCGAAGGGCTGGAAAAGCTCGCCAGCAATATCGAGGAGACCCGCCCCACCATCATGGTGGTGGTGCCGCGCCTGTTCGAGGTGCTGCGCACCCGGATCATGAAGCAGGTGGAAAAGCAGGGCCGGCTGGCCAATTTCCTCATGGATGCCGCGCTCAGGATCGCCGAACATGCCAAGGAGGGCAAGAAGCGCCTGCGCGACCGGCCGATGGATTTCCTCGTCGAAAAGACCCTGCGGCCCAAGATCCGCGCCAAGTTCGGCGGGCGGATCAAGGCGATGGTCTCGGGCGGGGCGCCCTTGAACCCCGAAGTCGGCAATTTCTTCGAGGCGATGGGCCTCACCATGCTGCAGGGCTATGGCCAGACCGAGGCCGGGCCGGTGATCAGCTGCAACCGGCCCTCGGTGGGCCTCAAGATGGACACTGTCGGCCCGCCGCTCAGCGGCGTCGAGGTGCGCATCGCCGAGGACGGCGAAATCCTGGTGCGCGGCGAGCTGGTGATGCACGGCTATTGGCGCAACGAGGCCGAAACCGCCCGCACCCTGAAGGACGGTTGGCTCCACACCGGGGATATCGGCCACCTCGACGAGAAGGGCCGGATCAAGATCACCGACCGCAAGAAGGACATGATCGTCAACGACAAGGGCGACAACATCGCCCCGCAGAAGGTCGAGGGGATGCTCACGCTCCAGCCCGAGATCGCCCAAGCGATGGTGAGCGGCGACAAGCGACCCTATGTCGTGGCGCTGATCGTGCCCGATCCCGAATGGGCGCTGGAATGGGCGCGCGCCAATGGCGAGAAGTTCGATCTGAAGGCGCTCCAGGCCCTGCCCGCCTTCCGCGCTGCGGTGCGCGCCGCGATCGACCGCACCAATGCCGATCTCTCGGTGATCGAGAAGGTGCGCGGCTTTGCCTTTGCCGACGAGGCCTTCACCATCGAGAACGAGGAAATGACCCCGAGCATGAAGATCCGCCGCCACAAAATCCGCGAGCGCTATCAGGAGCGGATCGACGCACTCTATCGCGCCTGAGCGCGGGTGAGGGGGCGCGGGGGGCGGATTGCTGCCCGCCTGCGCCCCGCCTCAATACATGTGCTGCCCGCCGTTGATGCTGATGGTAGAGCCGGTGATGAAGCCGGCATTTTCCGAGGTGAGGAAGGCAACGCCGCGGGCGATCTCTTCGGCCATGCCGAGCCGGCCGACCGGGATTTTCGCCACGATCTTCTCCAGCACCGGCGCGGGCACCGCGGCGACCATGTCGGTGTCGATATAGCCCGGCGCGATGGCATTGACCGTCACCCCGAACTTGGCGCCCTCCTGCGCCAGCGCCTTGGTGAAGCCGTGGATACCGCTCTTGGCGGCGGCATAATTGACCTGGCCATATTGCCCGGCCTGCCCGTTGATCGAGCCGATATTGACGATCCGCCCCCAGCCGCGCTCGCGCATGCCCGGAAAGGTCGCCTTGGCCATGTTGAAGCAGCCGCCAAGGTTGATGCGGATCACCTCGTTCCAGTCCTCGAAGCTCATCTTGTGCAGGGTGGCATCACGGGTGATCCCGGCGTTGTTGATGACGATCTCGATCGGCCCATGCTCGGCGGCGATGCGGGCGCAGCCTTCAAGGCAGGCCTCGTGATCGCCCACGTCCCACTTGTAGGCGGGAATGCCGGTCGCCTCGGTGAAGGCGCGCGCCTTGTCATCATTGCCGGCATAATTGGCGATCACCTTGTGGCCCTGGCGCTGGAGGCGGCGGCAGATCGCCTCGCCGATCCCGCGCGTTCCTCCGGTGACGATCGCAACCCGGCCCATGCCTGTTCTCCCCAATCTGCTGTGCTGGCGCGGCCAACCTAGCCGTGCCGTAGCGGAAGGAAAAGCGGGGAATAGCTATGCGCGCGCGCCGCGGCGGCGGGGCGGAATGGAGAAGGGGGCCAGCCGGCCCCTAGAACTTGATCTGGGTGCCGACGTAGACCGCCTGGCTGTCCTGCACCGAGCTGGTCAGCGGGCTGAGACGGTCACGCTCCTGCGAATAGCGCACCCCGGCGGTGACATTGAGATTGCGCGAGAGCCGGAAACTGCCCGCCACCTCGACCGACTGCGCGGCGGTGGCATCGAGCGTATTGGGCGAGCGCCCGGCGATGGCGCGATCCTCAAGCGCGATGCGGGTCTGCCAGCGGCCCGGCTTTTCTTCCGCCTTGGGGCGCGAAGGCTCGAACTGGGCAAGATCGGGCAAGGCCATCGGGCGCACGCTCGCCGAGAGATCGACCTTGCGGGCAAAGCTTTCATAGCCGCGCGCGGCGCCAAGCTGGAAGCGGCTGACATCGATCCCGGCCAGCCCGAGGCCGCGGCCCGGCGCCGCCTCGATCGGCTTGCGCACCGAGATCGCCCGTGCCGCCTCGTCATCGACCCGCACCGCCACCGTCACCGTGCGCGAGCCTTCAAGCGGCTTGGCCCGCGCCGGGGTGAAGCGCAGCCCGTGGAGGCGCGCCTTGTCCGCCACCCGGGCGGCAAGCTCGGGATCGACCTTGGCCGGGGTGAACACGCCGAGGCCCGCAGCCTCGAGCGCGGCGCGGGCTTCCGCCCCGGACAGCGATGTGGCCAGCGCCCAGCCGGTGCTCGGCACTGCCAGCGCCAGCGCGGCGCACAGGCCAAGGAGCGGCAGCTTGCGCCGCGCCCTTTCCGCCGTGATCATCCGCCTTGCCATGACCATGCAACCCATCTGCAAACCTGCCGGCATTTCCGCCGTGCCTAGCATGGCAGCCTTAACCCGGGATGAGTCGAAAGGCACCTTGCCAAAAAGGTGATAGGCCATTGCCGATAAGGTGCAATGGCTTGCACACTGGGGCGCGGGGTTTTGGCAAGAACCTGTGGCCTCAGGCACACAATTGCCTGAGGCCGTCCGCAACGGGCATTCACCCGCGGCAAAGGGTGCCAAGGCCGTGATCGGCTTGGCGCGCGGGGCGGATGATGCTTGCCGCAAGCTGCCATGCGGCTATAGAGCAGGCGCAAGCATGACGATAAGGACGATCCGGCAGTGACACGCGCCCCCTTTGCCCGCTTCCGCCCGGTGCCTTTCCGCACCATCCCGGCCGTGATGGCAGGTGCGGCCCTGCTTGGGCTTGCGGCCTGTGGCGGCAACGAGCGTCCGCGCACCGAGCTTGCCGCGGCGCAGATCAACACCATTGGCGTCAATGCCTATCTCTGGCGCGCCGCGCTCGAGACGGTGAGCTTTGCCCCGCTGCTCCAGGCCGACAGCGCCGGGGGCGTGATCGTGACCGACTGGTATGCCAACCCGGCCAACCCGGGTGAGCGGGTGAAGCTGACCGTGACCATCCTCGATCAGGACCTGCGCGCCGATGCGCTGCGGGTGGCGGCGAGCCGTCAGGTCATCAGCAATGGCGTCTGGGTGGAAGCGCCCGTGCAGGCTGCCACGGTGCAGAAGCTCGAGGACATCATCCTCACCAAGGCGCGCGATTTGCGGCGCCAGGCGCTGGCTTCGTAAACCCGCCACCGGAACCACCCGCATGAGCGAGACCCGTTTCGATCCGTCCGTGGCTGACGGGCGCTGGCAGCGCGCCTGGGCCGAGGCTGGCAGCTTCAGGGCCGATTCGCAAAGCCCCAAGCCCAAGGCCTATATCCTCGAGATGTTCCCCTATCCTTCGGGGCGCATCCACATGGGTCATGTGCGCAATTACACCATGGGCGATGTGCTGGCGCGCTATCTCAAGATGCGTGGGGCCGAGGTGCTGCACCCGATGGGTTGGGATGCCTTTGGGATGCCGGCCGAGAACGCGGCGATGGAAAAGGGGGTGCACCCCGGCGATTGGACCCGCGCCAACATCGCCCAGATGAAGGCACAATT
Source organism: Erythrobacter cryptus DSM 12079 (assembly GCF_000422985.1). Classification (GTDB taxonomy): domain Bacteria; phylum Pseudomonadota; class Alphaproteobacteria; order Sphingomonadales; family Sphingomonadaceae; genus Erythrobacter; species Erythrobacter cryptus. The sequence goes on along the minus strand of NZ_AUHC01000011.1, from coordinate 48,554 downwards.
GCAGCGGCTCGGCTTCGCGCTCGACTGGAGCCGCGAATTTGCCACCTGCGATCCCGAATATTACGGCCATGAACAGGCGCTGTTCCTCGATCTCTACGAGGCCGGCCTCGTCTATCGCAAGGAATCGACCGTCAACTGGGATCCGGTCGATATGACCGTGCTCGCCAACGAGCAGGTGATCGACGGGAAGGGCTGGCGCTCGGGCGCCGAGGTCGAGAAGCGCAAGCTCAGCCAGTGGTTCCTCAAGATCACCGATTTTGCCGAGGAGCTGCTCCAGGGCCTCGAAAGCCTCGAGAACTGGCCCGAGAAGGTGCGGCTGATGCAGGAGAACTGGATCGGCAAGAGCCAGGGGCTCGAGTTCTCCTTCGATCTCTCGGACGGCGCCACGCTGCCGGTCTACACCACCCGGCCCGACACCATCTTCGGCGCGAGCTTCGTTGCCATTGCCGCCGATCACCCGATCGCCCAGCGCCTTGGCGAAGGCGATCCCAAGATCGCCGCCTTCATCGCCGAATGCCAGAAGGGCGCCACCACCGCCGCCGCGCTCGAAACCGCGGAAAAGCTGGGCTATCGCACCGCGCTCACCGCCCGCCACCCCTTCACGGGCGCGCCCCTGCCGGTGTTCATCGCCAATTTCGTGCTGATGGAATATGGCACCGGCGCGGTGATGGGCGTGCCGGGGCATGACCAGCGCGATTTTGAGTTTGCCAGCAAGTATGGCCTGCCGATCCTTCGGGTGGTGGCGCGCGATCCGAGCGAGGCCGATGCGCCCTTCGCCCGCGAGGCGGAAGCGGGCGACGGGGTGATCGTCAACAGCGATTTCCTCGACGGGATGAGCGTCGCGGCGGCCAAGCAGGCGGTGATCGCCCGCGCCGAGGCCGAAGGCTGGGGCCGCGGCACCACGGTGTGGCGCCTGCGCGACTGGGGCGTTTCGCGCCAGCGCTATTGGGGAACGCCGATCCCCTTCATCCATTGCGAGGCCTGCGGCGTGGTGCCGGTGCCGCGGGATCAGCTCCCCGTCACCCTGCCCGAGGATGTGACTTTCGACATTCCCGGAAACCCGCTCGAGCGCCACCCGACCTGGAAGCATGTCGCCTGCCCGCAATGCGGCAAGCCCGCTCTGCGCGAGACCGACACGCTCGACACCTTCGTCGATTCCTCGTGGTATTTCCTGCGGTTTGCCAGCCAGCCGGCCGACAAGCCCTTCGACCCTGAAGAAGTCGCCAAGTGGCTGCCGGTCAAGCACTATATCGGCGGGATCGAGCATGCGATCCTGCACCTGCTCTATGCCCGCTTCTGGACAAGGGCGCTGGCGCGGATCGGCAAGCTCAACCTCACAGAGCCTTTCGCCGCGCTGTTCACCCAGGGCATGGTGACCCACGAGACCTACAGCCGCATCGATGCAGCGCGCGGCGTGCCGGTGTTCTATGGCCCCGAGGAAGTGAGCCGCACCGCCGAGGGCGCAACCCTGATCGCCGATGGCGCGCCGGTTGAGATCGGCCGCGTCATCAAGATGTCGAAGTCGAAGAAGAACGTCGTCGATCCCGATGCGATCATCGCGCGCCACGGTGCCGATGCGGTGCGCTGGTTCATGCTTTCCGATTCGCCGCCCGAGCGCGATCTGCCCTGGTCCGATGCCGGGATCGAGGGCTGCGCGCGCTTTGTCCAGCGGCTCTGGCGCCTGTTTAAGGCCCATGACCCTGCCGCCACCGGCGAGGACCAGGCGCTCGCGCGCAAGGCCCATCAGACCATCGCCGCCGTGGCCGGTGATATCGAGGCGCTGGCCTTCAACAAGGCGGTGGCGCGCATCTATGAACTTGCCGGCGCCATCGAGAAGGCCGCGCCTTCGGCCAGCCGCTCGGAGGCGATCCGCACGCTTGCCCAGCTCATCGCCCCGATGATGCCACACCTTGCCGAGGAAGCCTGGGCGGCGATGGGCAACACCGGTCTTGTCGCCGAGAGCGCGTGGCCCGAGGCCGATCCGGCGCTGCTGGTCGAGGACGAGGTCACCATCGCGGTGCAGCACATGGGCAAGCTGCGCGACACCGTCACCGCGCCCAAGGGGGCCGACCGCGCGACGCTCGAGGCCCTCGCCCTTGCCGCGCCCAACCTGCAACGCTCGCTCGCCGGAGCGCCGGTGCGCAAGGTGATTGTGGTGCCCGACCGGCTGGTCAATATCGTCACCTGATGCGCGCCCTTTTGCCCCTGCTCGCCTCGCTGCTGCTCGCCGCCTGCGGGCTTTCGCCGATGTATGGCGGCGGGGCGGGGGGCAGCCTTGCCGCGGGGCTGGCTGCCGTCGAGGTGCCGGCGATCCCGGGGCAGGGCGGCTGGCTGGTCAAGAACGCGCTCGATGCCCGGCTCGGCCTTTCCGGTGACGATGTGCCGCGTTACCGGCTCGATGTCAGGCTCGACGATTCGCTCGAGGCGCTCGGCGTGCTCAATGACGACACCATCACCCGCGAGCGGCGCATCCTGCGGGCGCGCTATCAGCTTATTGATCTGGCGAGCGGCGCGGTGCTGCTCGATGCCACCGCCGGGGCCGATGCGGGGATCGACGTGGTCTCGAGCGAATATGCCACGATTGCCGCCGAGCAGAAGGCGCTCGAAAACCTCGCGCTCGAAGTGGCTGACCGTATCGCCACTCAGGTCGCGCTGACCTTGCGGGCCGAGGCCCGGGGCGGGCGGTGAAGGCGACCCAGAAGGATTTCCTGCGCGGGGTGCCCGCGAGCTTCCTGGGCTTGCGGATCTTCTTCTTCTGCGGGCCTGACGAGGCCGGGGCGAGCGCCGCGGCCAACCGCCTGGTGGCCAGCCTGCCCGATCCGAGCGAGCGGGTGGAGCTCGCCGGGGCCGAGCTCAAGCGCGATCCCGCCCGGCTGGGCGATGAGGCGCGCTCGGCCTCGCTGTTCGGGGGCGCGCGCCACATCTGGGTGCGTGCCCAGGGCGATGAGGCCCATGATGCGCTCCAGTTCCTGATCGAGACCGCCGCGGCGGGCGCGGGCGAGGCCGCGCCAGTGATCGTGGTCGCCAGCGGCGCGAGCGACAAGTCGCGCACCGCCAAGCTGCTGGAAAAGCGCAGCGATGCGCTGGTGGCGATGTTCCATCCGCCCGATCTTGCCGCGGTGACCCAGGCGGTGCGGGCGATGGCGGATGCGGCGGGTCTCAGGCTCGGCGGCGATCTTGCCGAGCGCATCGCCCGGGCCGCCGGGCTCGACGTGCGCCTCGCCCAGTCCGAGATCGACAAGCTCGCGCTCTATTGCGATGCCGATCCCACGGCGCCCAAGGCGGTGACGCCTGCCGATCACGCCGCGATCGGCGCTGCCACCGAGGAGGACAGCCTTGCCCCCCTGGTCAACGCCGTGCTCGGCGGCGAGCTTGCGCGCATCGGCGGCGAGGTGCGGCGGATGCGCGAGCTGGCACTCAATCCCTTGGGCGTGGTGCTCGCGCTCGAGCGGCGCGCGGCGCAGCTGGCGCAGATCGCGGCGAAGCTCGGCCCGCAGGGGCGCATCCAGGCCCTGTCACCGGCCGAGAAGCTCCAGCTTGGCATCTTCTTCCGCGAGGAACGCGCGATCACCCAGCAATTCGAGCGCTGGATGCGCCCGGCAGGCCGCGCCGGCGGGGAGACTCGGCTCGACCGGCTGATCGCGCGACTCGCGATGCTGCACCGCACCCTTCTGGCAAACAGCCAGGCGGCCGAGCTGCTGCTGGCCCAGGAACTGGCGGAGATTGGCCGTTTTGCTGCGAAGCGGTAGCAAAATGTGACGAGCCGTTTTTCGCACGCGCACAAATGACGTATGGGTGTATAAGTAAAACTACATAAGAGTCATGAGGGGTCGCGCCCGCCGGGGGAAGGGACTTCATGAACCGCGTCACGTCGCAACTGCTCGATGCCATCCGACACGAATCGGTCGATCGCAAGATCGCCCCCTCGCTCGAACGGCGCCGGTTGCGGGCCTATATGCTGCTGATGCTGATCGACGGGGCCTTGCTCAATCTGAGCTTCGCGCTGGCCGCGCTGATCTGGGAAGGGCGCTGGTGGGAAACCAATGCCATGGTGGCGGCCCAGGCGATGCTGCCGGTTTATTTCACCATCGCGCTCTACAACGGCACCTACGGGATCGGCGCCCTCAATGACTGGCTGCTGGGGGTGCGCAAGGCGCTCACCGCGCTGGTGATCACCGCTGCACTGGTCAATTTCCTCGCCTTCTACACCAAGTCGAACGAGGATTTCTCGCGCGCCGCGGTGACGCTGGGGATGCTGTTCACCGCGGTGCTGCTGGTGGCCTTGCGCCGGGTGATGGCGATGGTGATCGCGCGGCGTTGGGGCGGGCGGGTGTCGAACCACCTGGTGATCGATGATGGCGGGCCGAGCTTTGCCTATGCCGGGGCCGAGACGATCTCGGCGCGCGAGTTCAGCCTCGATCCGGCGAGCCATGATCCCTTCATGCTCGATCGCCTGGGCAAGCTCTTGCGCAACCAGGATCACGTCGTGGTCTCCTGCCCGCAGGAGCGCCGCGGCGAGTGGGCCTTCCTGCTCAAATGCGCCGGGGTCTATGGCGAGATCGTGAGCGAGCCGGCGCACAGCCTCGGGGCAGTGGGCGTGCACCGCTATGACGACATCGGGCGCACCACGCTGGTGGTCTCGACCGGGCCGCTGGCCCTGCGCGCGCGCATCCTGAAGCGCGGCTTCGATCTGGTGGTGGCCAGCGCCGCGCTGGTGCTGCTCTCCCCGCTGCTGCTGCTGGTGGCGCTGCTGATCAAGCTCGAGGACGGCGGCCCGGTGCTGTTCGTGCAGCGGCGGCTGGGGCGCGGCAACCAGTTCTTCGAGATGTACAAGTTTCGCTCGATGCGGCCCGAGAAGCTCGATCCCAATGGCGAGCGTTCAACCGCGCGCGATGATGACCGCATCACCCGCATCGGCGCCTTCATCCGCCGCACCAGCATCGACGAATTGCCGCAGATCCTCAACGTTTTGAAGGGCGAGATGTCGATCGTCGGCCCGCGCCCCCACGCGCTCGGCAGCCGCGCCAACAACAAGTATTTCTGGGATATCGACCGCAAGTACTGGCAGCGGCGCTGCCTCAAGCCGGGGCTGACCGGGCTGGCCCAGGTGCGCGGCCATCGCGGCGCGACCGAGCAGGAGAAGGACCTGACCGACCGGCTCCAGTCCGATCTTGAATATATCTCGGGCTGGTCGCTGCGCCGCGACATCGGCATCATGCTGCGCACCGTGATGGTGCTGTGCCACCGCAACGCCTATTGAGGCAGGCGAGCCTTCTTCCCTAGGGCTGCTTGCCCTCGCGCCGCTGCGGGACATTGAAGGTGCCGGTGACGCGGCCCGGGCGCGCCCCGCTGCCATCGACGCTGGCATTGCGGCTGTTGAGATCGATCACCAGCCGCCCGCCCTCGAGCCGGTCGGTGACGCCGCGGCGCAGGCGGACATTGCCGGCCATGGTGATGATCCGCCGGCCCACGTCATAGATCGCGCTGTCGCCGGTGGCCTGTTCCTCGCCGCGGGTGACCACCACCCCGCCAGTGGCGGTGATGCGCTGGAGTTCGAGCCGCCCGGCATCGGTGAAATCGACCAGCGTGCGGTCCGAACGCAGCCGCAGCCCGGCCTGCTCGATCACCACATCGCCCGAAAGGATCACCCGGTTGGCCCGGTCCTGCAATTCGATGCGCTGGGCATCGAAGCTCACCGGCGCATTCGAATCGTGCCCGGCCAGCGTCTGCGCGTTAAGCTCGATCCCGCCGGCCAGCACCGCGGCGAGCGCGAAGCCGCCCGCGCCCCAGCCAAGCGCCAGCCGGGCAAGCGAAGGGCGGGAAGGGGGCAGATCGGTCATCGCGGCATCCTCAATTCTCCGGGCACCATGGTCAGGCGGGCATCGCCTTCAAGCGTGATCGTGCGGCTGGCAAGATCGGCCTCGAGCCGGCGGGCGGAAAAGGTGCCGGCCGGAACCTCGCCCGAGACGCCGTCCTCGCCGCGCAGCCGGCGCGCCTTGAGATCGATCGCCACGCCACGCGCGATCATGGCATAGCCATCGCTGGCGGTGAAGCGCACCGGCCCGTCGATGGTGACGGTTTCGGCTCTGATGTCATAGACCCCGCCGCGCGCGGAAAGCCGCGCCGGCCCGTCGCTCAACAGCAATTGCGCGACGAGGTCCTCCATCCGCACCAGCCCCTCGCGGCTCGAGCGCTGCACCGCCGCCCCGGCGGTGAGCGCGAAGGGGCGCCCGGCGCTGTCGCGCCCGCGATACATGGCATTGGCGACGCTGAGGCGATCGGGGATCACCGCCACCTTGTTGCGATCGAGCAGGAAGCTCACCTCCCCGCGCGGCGAAAGCGGGGTGAGGATCATCAGCGCCGCGATCACCCCCACTGCCATCGGCAGGGCGCGGGCGAGAAAGCCAACCAGCCGGTCATGCGTGCCGCCGGGCGCGGCAAAGTGCTGGCGCCGGCTGCGCAGCATCCGTGCCTCGTTGGTCTCCTGCGCGCTGTGGTGGACGGGGGCCATGCTGCCGGCTGTGCCTTCTTGCCCCTTACACGTGGCTGAAGATATCGGCCTCGCCCCAGCCGGCCAGATCGAGCAGCGCGCGGGCGGGGAGGAAGTCGAAGCACGCCTGGGCGAGCGCGCTGCGCCCCTCGCGCGCGAGGCGCGCGGCAAGCTCATCGCGCAGGGCGTGGAGATAGCGCACGTCCGAGGCGGCATAGTCGCGCTGGGCCTCGGAGAGCACCGGCCCGCCCCAATCGGAGGATTGCTGCTGCTTGGAAATGGTCTCGCCCAGCAGTTCCTCGACGAGGTTCTTGAGGCCATGCCGGTCGGTATAGGTGCGGGTCAGGCGGCTGGCGATCTTGGTGCAGAACACCGGCGCTGCCATCACCCCCAGATAGTGCTGGATCGCGGCCAGATCGAAGCGGGCGAAGTGGAAGATCTTGAGCCGTGCCGGATCGCCCAGCACCGCCTTGAGATTTGGCGCGTCATAGGTGCTGCCCGGGGCAAAGCGCACCAGGTGTTCATCGCCCGTGCCGTCGGACAATTGCACCACGCACAGCCGGTCGCGGTGGGTGACAAGGCCCATGGTTTCGGTATCCACCGCCAGCGGGCGATCATTCACCAGCACACCGGCGGGCAGGTCTTCTTCGTGGAAATGCACAGCCATGGCCCCGCGCCCTACGCCGATTGGGGAAAGAGTGAAAGCGCCGATTGGCCCGCTTGGCCGCGGCGTGCGAATTTGCGCCGCGCAATGGCAGGCGAATCGCTTCCCGAAAGCTGGCGCGGCGTGCTCGAACCCGTGCTCGCCGCGCCCGAGGCGCGGCGGCTGGGCGGCTGGCTCACGGCCGAGGAAGCCGCGGGCAAAGCAATCTATCCCCCGCGCGGGGAGCGGCTGGCGGCCTTGGCGCTCACCCCGCTCGAGACGGTGCGCTGCGTGATCCTCGGGCAGGATCCCTATCACGGGGCGGGCCAGGCACATGGCCTTGCCTTCTCGGTGCGCGCCGGGGTGCCGCTGCCGCCCTCGCTGGTCAATATCTTCAAGGAGCTTGCGGCCGATTGCGGCGTACCCGTGCCGCGCTGCGGCGATCTTTCGCCCTGGGCGCGCCAGGGGGTGCTGCTGCTCAACAACACGCTCACGGTCGAGGCGGGCAAGGCCGGCAGCCACGCCGGGCGCGGCTGGGATGCGATCACCGATGCCTGCGTTGCCGCGGTGGCGGCGCGGGCAGAGCCGAGCGTGTTCATCCTGTGGGGCAGCCACGCGCGCAAGAAGGCGAGCCGGGTGCGCGAATTGGCGCGCCCCTCGCACCATCTCGTCCTTTCATCGCCCCACCCCAGCCCGCTGTCCGCGCACAGCGGCTTTTTCGGCTCGCGCCCGTTCAGCCAGACTAACGCCTTCCTTGCGGCGAATGGGCGCGGCACCATCGACTGGAGACTGGAATGATCGCGGATGTGGTTCTGTGCGAAGTGGCCGAGGGCATCGCCACCGTCACCCTCAACCGGCCCGGGGCGATGAACGCGCTCAACCGGGCGCTGCGCGCGCGCCTGGCCGAAGTGATGCGCGCGCTCGATGGCGATGAGGCCGTGCGCGTGGTGATCCTCACCGGGGCGGGCACGCGCGCCTTTACCGCCGGGCTTGATCTGAAGGAACTGGGGAGCGAGGCGGGCGCGCTCGGCAGCGCCAATGCCACCGATCCGGCCGACAATCCGGTCAAAGCAGTCGAACAATGCTCCAAGCCGGTGATCGGGGCGATCAACGGGGTGGCGATCACCGGCGGCTTCGAACTGGCGCTCGCCTGCGACGTGCTGATCGCCAGCACCACTGCCCGCTTTGCCGATACCCATGCGCGGGTGGGGATCGTGCCGGGCTGGGGCCTGTCGCAGAAGCTGAGCCGGATGATCGGCATTTCGCGGGCCAAGGAACTGGCCTTTACCGGCAATTTCCTCGATGCCCACACGGCCCATGCCTGGGGGCTGGTCAACCACGTCGTCGCGCCCGAGGAACTCCTGCCGCTCGCCCGCCGCCTTGCAGGCGACATGGCCGGGATCGACCCGGCCTTCCTTGCCGCCTACAAGCGCCTCATCGATGATGGCTTTGCCGTGAGCCTGGCCGAGGGTCTCGCGCTCGAGGCCGCGCGTTCAGCCGCGGCCAATGCCGCGGTCAGCCCGCAGGCGGTCGAGGCGCGCCGCGCCGCGGTGCAGGCGCGCGGGCGCAGCCAGGGCTGAGAGCAAGGCCGATCCGGGGCGCGCGTCAGCCGACGGTGCGCTCGGCCTTGTCCTTCTCGTTGGTGCCCTTGATCATCGCCCGCATCGCCTCCCACTCGGCATCGCCGAGCGCGTGGAGCATGGGGTAAAAGGTGCCGCCATTGGCCTGGAAGCCCGCCCCGTCGATGGCGATGGTCTGGCCGTTCACATATTCGGCCCCCTTGGCCATCAGGAACACCGCGAGATTGGCAAGCTCGTGCATCTCCCCGGCGCGGCCCATGGGGTTGAGCAGGTTCTTCTGATTGTCGCCGCTGCTCCCCGGATTGAGCCTTGCGTTCATGCCCTTGGTCGGAAACAGGCCGGGGGCGATGGCATTGAACCTGAGGCCATAGCGGCCCCATTCGGTGGCAAGACTCTGGGTCATGGCGTGGATCGCGGTCTTGCTCATCGCGCTCGGCACCACGAAGGCGCTGCCCGACCACACCCAGGTGGTGAGGATCGAGAGGAAGCTTGCCTTCTTCTTCTCCTTGATCAGCCGCTTGCCGACATCGAGCGTGACATAGAAGGTGCCGCGCATGACGATATCGGCAATGGCATTAAAGCCGCCCACCGAAAGATCCTCGGTGCGGCTGATGAAGTTGCCCGCGGCATTGTTGACCACGCCGGTCAGCGCCCCGCCATCGGCCCAGATCCGGTCAACCATCTCGTGGATCATGTCGGCATCGCGGATGTCGCAGGCCATGCCGACGATCTTGCCGCCGTGGCGCTCGGTGAGTTCGGCGGCGGTCTCGTCGAGCTTGGACTGCCGCCGCCCGCAGATATAGACCGTCGCCCCCAGCGCGAGGAAGGCCTCGGCCATCTCGCGCCCAAGCCCCGTGCCCCCGCCGGTCACCAGGATGCGCTCGCCTTCCATCAGGCCATCGCGGAACATCAGCTTTGAAACGTCCATGGGATGTGTCCTTCCTCGTCACTTCTCTGCCAGCCGCCGGCTGCGCGGCGCGGCCGATCAAGCGCTTGGCGCTTGCCCTCAACGCGGCCTCAGGCGGGCGGTTTCAGCCTCACAGCCCCAGCACGGTCTTGGCAATGATGTTCTTCTGCACCTCGTCCGATCCGCCGAAGATGGTGGCGGCGCGGTTGTTGAGATAGCGGCCCATGGCGATCTGGGCATATTCGCTGCCGACCGGCTCGGGCGCCTCGTTGCCATAGAGCGGGCGTTCGAGCGGCAGTTGCAGGGCGTCCGGGCCGAGCAGTTCGAGCCGCAAGGTATCGACCTGCTGGCCGATATTGGCGCCGAGCAGCTTGACCAGCGAGGTCTGCGGTCCGGGCCCGCGCCCCTTGGCCAGTTCGGCCAGGATGCGCAGCTCGGTCACCTCGAGCGCCTCGGCCTCGAGCCTGACCCGCGCCAGCCGATCACGGAAGCGCGGATCGTGGGCGATCGCCCCGTTGACGCCCGAAGGCTGGGTGCGCGCCAGCGTCTCGAGCCGCTCGATCGATTGCAGGAGGCGTGGGGCAAAGCACGATCCGCCGCGCTCGTTTTCGAGCAGGAACTTGGCGATGCTCCAGCCCTGCCCTTCTGCGCCGATGCGGTTCGACACATGGGTGCGGGCATTGGTGAAGAACACCTGGTTGACCTCGTGATCGCCCGACATCGAATAGATCGGCGTCACCTCCACCCCGGGCTGATCCATCGGCACCAGGAGGAAGCTGATCCCCTGCTGCTTCTTCACCGTGGGATCGGTGCGCACCAGCGCGAAGATCCAGTTGGCGTGGTGGGCGTGGGTGGTCCAGATCTTCGAGCCGTTGATGACATATTCATCCCCCTCCAGCCGGGCGGAGGTCTTCAGGGATGCAAGGTCGGAGCCCGAACCCGGCTCGGAATAGCCCTGGCACCAGTAATCCTCGCCCGAAAGGATGCGCGGCAGGAAGCGCGCCTTCTGCTCGGGCGTGCCGAATTCGCAGATCACTGGGCCAACCAGGCGCAAGCCGAGAATGGCGAGCGCCGGGGCGCCGGCGAGCGCGCATTCCTTCTCGAAAATGAATTTCTGCGTCGGGGTCCAGCCGGTGCCGCCATCCTCCTTGGGCCAGTGAGGGGCGACCCAGCCCTTTCTGTAGAGGATGCGGTGCCATTCCATCCCGATATCGGGCTCAACGAAAACCCCCGGCGTGCGCCGCGCCCCATCGCGCAGCCGCTCGGGCAGGTTGTCCTTGAGGAAAGCGCGCACTTCCTCGCGGAAGGCGAGATCCTCGGGCGAGAAATCCATGTCCATGTCAGTTCGATCCCAGGCGTCGCAAGTCTCTGTCCGTTCAGGCCCCGTCTCTCATGGCCCAGCGGATGGTGCGCCGCAAAAGCTCATAATAGACATCGTAATTCCACGCGCACATTTCCTTGTGCGGATAGAAATCGACCATGCCGGGAAGGTCATAATGCCCGCGGCAATGGCCGAGCGTATTGTATATGATCTGCCCCGCGCCGATCTTCCTCGTATAAAGGATAGGCACGCTGGTCTTGTCCCAGTGGCTGCGGGTAAAGCCGGTGGCCTCGCCTTCGAAGCTGGTCTGCATCAGCGTTTCGATCGGCGCGGTGGTGGTAGAAAGGTAAAGCTCGTCCACCACCTCGAAATCGGCGATGCCGCGCGTCAGCTCGTGCGCGCCATCGACCACCTCGACCAAGAACTTGTCGATCGGCGGATGGGCAAGGAACTGCGTGCCCAGCATCTCCATCACATCCGGGCGCGTCTCGGGCGCATCGACCAGGCCCTCGGGGGTGAAGACGAGGATCGAATTGGTGCCGTGCAGCGCCATCCACTTGCCGCCCTTTTCCATCCACGCGCGCAGCTGCGCGGCCTCCTCGGGCGTGGGCATCAGATCGCAGGTATAGGTGATGAGAAAGCGGCACTGATCGAGCCGTTCGAGCCCCGAATAGTCGCAGGCCACCGTGGTGCGGACCTGCGGATGCTCGGCGAGGAGCTTCAGGATCTCGAGCCGGGCATGGTCGATATCGTGATACTTGCCCGCGGCGATGAAATGGGCATCGATGCGCCGCGCGGGCTGATCTCCATGGTCTGCCATGTCAGCTCCTTATCGACCCGCCGCCATCGACGGTGAAATCGCAGCCGGTGGTAAAGCCGGCCTCGTCACTGGCGAGAAACACCACCGCGCGGGCGACTTCCTCCGGCTCGCCGATGCGGTTCATCGGATGGGTGGCGGCAAAATTGGCCTCAATGTTCTCGGGGCTGTCGGCGCCGGAGAACTTGTAGCGCTCATACATCGGGGTGCGGATCGCGCCCGGGTGCACCATGTTGACCCGGATCGGCAGCCCGCGCGCGGCCAGATCGAGCGCGACCGACTGGGTGAGCCCGCGCAGGCCGGTCTTGGAGGCCGAATAGGCGGCGACGAAGGCCGCGGGCCGCAATGCGATCATCGAGCCGATATTGACGATCGCGCAAGGCTCGCCGCTTGCCACCATCGCCGGGATCGCCGCGCGCATCCCGTAGAACGGCCCGGTGAGGTTGATCGCAAGGGTGCGGTGCCACAGCTCGAGCGGGCCATCGGTCACCGTGCCGGGCTCGGAAATCCCGGCGATATTGGCAAGCACGGTGAGCTTGCCGAAGCGCGCCTGGGTCGCCGCCACCGCGGCTTCCCACTGGTCAAGCGCGCGCACATCAAGCGCCACCGCCGCGGCGCGATCGCCCAGTTCGCGCGCCAGGGCCTCGGCCTTGTCAAGCTGGACATCGCCCAGCATCACGCTGCCGCCCTCGGCCACGATCGCGCGGGCCACCGCCGCGCCGATCCCTTCCGCGCCGCCCGAGACCAGCGCGACCTTGCCCTCCATCCGGCTCATGCGCGCTCCAGGATCGCCACCGCCGAAAGCCCCGGGGCGCCATAGACATGGCTGTAGCCGAAGCGCGGCCCCTTGCCGTCGCGCCCGGGCACCTGCCGCGCCCCGGCGCGCTGGCGCAGCTGGGTGACGTTCTCATAGACCTGCCTCAGGCCCGAGGCCCCGATCGGCTCGCCGCAGGCCAGGCACCCACCATCGGTGTTGATCGGCAGGCGCCCGCCGATCTCGCTCCAGCCATTGGCGAGCCATTCTTCCTGTTCGCCATCCTTGCAGAAGCCGTTTTCGGCCATGTGCATGATCTCTGCCCCGCTTTCGGTGTCCTGGAGCTGGGCAACCGAAATGTCCTCCGGCCCGATCCCGGCGCGCGCGAAGGCGGCCTTGCTGGCGAGCACCGTGGGCTTGCCGCCCTCCTCGATGCTCACCCCGGGCTGGAACACCTCGAAGGAATGGGGCGGGCGGGTCTTGACCGCGATGGCGCGGATCTTCACGCCATCCGCGCCCAGCGCGCGCATCTTCTTCTCCGACGCCAGGATCAGCGCCACCGCCCCTTCGGAGGGCGAGCAGAACATGTATTTGGTCAGCGGATCGTTGATCACGGGGGCGTTGAGGATCGTGTCGAGATCGACCGGGCTGCGCCGCCAGGCATGGGGGGCAAGGCTGCCGTTGCGGAAGGCCTTTTCGGCCACGAGGCCAAGCGTGCGCCGGCTGATGCCGTGAAGCTGCATGTAGCGCTGGATCTTGAGCGCGAAGAACTGCGTGGTCAGCATCATCCCGGTCTGCCCATACCAGTCGGGCAGGCCATAATCGGCAGGCTTGGCGTTGAAGGCGCCGCGCGGATGCTTGTCGAAGCCCACCGCCAGGGCCAGGTCATACATGCCGCTGGCGATCGCCTGCTGGGCCGAGGCGAGCGCGCTGCCCCCGGTGGCGCAGCCATTGGCGACATTGGTGAAGGGCAGGCTGGTAAGGCCCAGCTCGTTGACCATGATATCGGCATTGCCGGCCGCGGCCGAGCCGCCGTAGGCGCATTCGATATCGGCCCATTCGAGCCCCGCATCCTTCAGCGCCTCGCGCACCGCCACCACCCCTTGCTCGCGGCCCGAGCGGCCCTCGGTGCGGCCAAAGGGGTGGATCCCGGCGCCGATGATGTAGACATTCTCGCTCATGCGGCTTGGGCCTCGCTGATGCTGACAGGACGGAAGGCGAAGGTGTCATAGCGCGCGTTGAAGGGCACGATGCACAGTTCCAGCTCCATGCCGAGGTGCAGATCGGCAAGCTGGCAATCGACGAGGCGGCTCTCGACGATCACTTCACCGGGAAGTTCGACATAGCCGAGGAGGAAGGGCTTGAAGTCTTCTGGCCCTTCGCCCGGCCCGGCACCGGGGCCGATATAGGGCTCCTTGGGCAGGAAGCCCTGCGTGGTCCACGACCACAGGCGCCCGCGGCGCTTGAGCTTGTAAGGCGTAACCCCCTCGGCCGCATCGCCCACCGGCATCGGAAAGACGATCTCGCCCGAAGGCAGCCGCCCGCCGATGAGGTGCGGTTCGGGATCGTCGCTCCACAGATTGGGATCGATCTTCTCGCCCATGCTCTCCTGTCCCCTCCCCGCGCGCTCAGGCTGCCTGCGCATATTCGGCGAGCACGCTGTCGGCATCGCCGAACAGGCGCGCGAGCAGCAGGACGCGCTTCATCGCATGGCCGATCGCCAGTTCATCGGTGATCCCCATGCCGCCGTGCATCTGCACCGCCTCGCGGGCGATGGCATCGACATTCTCGCTGATATAGGCCTTGGCCCCGGCGGCGGCGCGCTGCCAGGCGGTGGCATCGGCCCGATCGGTGAGCGCGGCGCGATAGAGCATCGAGCGCACCTGCTCGGCCCGGGCATAGCAATCGACGAGGCGGTGCTGGAGCGCCTGGAAGCTGCCGATGGCAACGCCGAACTGCTCGCGCTGCTTGACATAGGCGAGCGTGTCCTCGAGCAGCCGCTGGCCCAGGCCGACCATCTCGGCCGCGGCATAAAGGCGCACATCGGCGGCAACCTCGCCGAGCGCTGCGGCATCAAGCGCGAGGCGCGCGCGCGCCGGGGTGCGGGTGAGGCGCAGCTCGCCGGCGATGCTGCCATCGGCAAGGCGATAGGGCCGCAGCTCAAGGCCCGGCGCATCCCTTTCCACCAGAAAGCAGGCGGTCTCGCCGGCGCACTCGGCGGTGACGATGAACAGGTCGGCAAGGCCTGCACCCATCACCATGGTCTTTTCGCCCGTAAGGGCAAAGTCATCGCCCCTGGCCTCGGCCCGGGTGGCGCGGGGGGTGAGGCTGTAGCGCTGCGCGCGCTCGGTCCAGGCGAAGGTGGCGATGGTCTCGCCACCGATCACCCGGGCGAGCACCTCGGCTTCGCCGCCGCGTTCGAGCAGCAGCGCCGGCAGAAATCCCAGCTCGATCAGCGGATCGGGGGCATTGGCCTTGCCCAGCGCCTCGGCCACCAGCGCCAGATCGATCGGCGCGCCGCCCAGCCCGCCCGCCGCCTCGCCCGCGGCAAGCGCGATGAGGCCGAGCCCCGCCAGCTCCTGCCAGCGCGCCCGGTCATAGCCGCCCGGGCTGGCGCGCAGGCGCCGCCGCGCCGGCACGTCGATGGGCGCGGCAAAGCGCTCCACCGCGGCCACGAACATCTGCTGCTCTTCGGAAAGATCGAAATTCATGGGCTTCAGGCCTTGCGGGTGAAGGTGATGGGCAGGTGGGTGACCCCTCGCAGCAGGATGTTGGGCAGGATGCGGATGGCGTTCTCGTCGGCGATGGCGAAGTTATCGAGCCGCTCGAGCAGCTCGTCGAAGGCCACCAGCATCTCCTTGCGGCTGAGCATGTTGCCCACGCACATGTGCGGCCCCTTGCCGAAGGACAGGTGCGCGCGGGCGTTGGCGCGCTCGATATCGAAGCGATCGGGATCGGGGAATTTCTTCGGATCGCGGTTGGCCGCGGCATAGCGCAGCTGCATCACCGCGCCCGCCGGGATCTTCATGCCCCCAAGCTCGGTGTCCTTCTTGACGATCCGCCACATGCCCGCGGTCGGGGTTTCATAGCGCAGCGCCTCTTCCACCAGGTTCATGATCAGCTTGGGATCGCGCCCGCCGGCGGCGGCCCTGGCCTTGGCCATCTGATCGGGGTTGCGAATCAGCTGGAGCAGCCCCCCGGCAAGCGTCGAGGTCGTGGTCTCGTTCCCCGCCACCATGAACTGCTGCATCAGCGACATGATTTCCGGATCGGTGAGCGGGGTTTCGCCCTCGACCCGCGCCTCGACCAGATCGGTCAACAGGTCATTGCCGCCATGCGCCCGGCGCTCGTCGATCAGGCCCTTGATATAGTGCTGGAACTCGACAAGGCTGCGGGCGCATTCCTTCTTGCGTTCAAAATCGATCATCTGGCTGAAGCGATCGACCGCCGCGTCAGACCAGGCCTTGACCCGCTTGGGATCGTCCTCGAGCCCGATCTGCCCGGCGATCATCGCCACCGGCAGGGGCACGGCGAACTCCTCGACGAATTCGCATTCGCCCCTGTCGGCAAAGGCCTCGATCAGCTCGATCGACTTGGCACGCATGTCCGCCTCGATCGCGTTCACCCGCGGGGCGGAAAAGGCAAGGTTCACAAGCTTGCGGTTGCGGGTGTGCACCGGGTGATCGGCGGTCAGCAGGGTGGGCACATCGGGCCAGCCCTCGGCCAGGATCGCCTTGATCTCCTCCTCCGCCTCGCGCCCCATCAGCGCGGTAAAATCATTGGAGAACACCTCGGGATTGCTGGCCGCCTCGCTGCACAGGTCATAGGAATAGACCACGTAGGTGTTCATGCCCTCGAGATATTCGATCCCGATCCCGGCCTCGTGCACGGCGCGGTAATAGTCGAAGGGATCAAGCAGCGTCTCGGGGGCAAAGATATTGCCTTCGGGCTTGTTCATCGGGCGGCTCCGGCACCTTGGAATTGCATGGCAAAGCCTAGCCACGCCCCGCGCCCGGATGCGATGCGCGTTTGTGTTAGGATTGCGCTGCGTGCATCAGGCGCTGCCAAATTCGCGGGTGAACTCGGCCATGTCGAAATAATCGCGCCACGCCGCGATGCGCCCGGCGGCATCGATCTCGAAGGTGCCCATCACCCGGATCTTCGCTGTGCGCCCGTCCTTGAGGACAAAGCCGTCGGTGCGTTCGGTCAGCACCGTGTTGCCCCTGGCGGCGATGGCGTGCACCTGCCAGGCGCAGCCTTCCACCCCGGCCATGAAGCCTTCCACCGCGGCGCGCATCGCTTCCTTGCCGCGGATCGGCTCCATCGGGATGTTGTGCCACACCACCTCCTCGGCGCACATGGCCAGCATGGCCTCCATGTCGTTGCGGTTCCACTGGTCGATGAAGGCGGTGACGGTTTCCTCCGGGGTCATGGGCAGGCTCCTTGAGCAGTGTAGGCGAGCGCTTGGGCGATCAGCCGGCGCAGGTGGGGATGGGCATAGGCCGCCGGTCCATCGCCGGGTTGGATATAGACGAGCGGGGCGGGCGCGCGGCGGCTTTGCCAGGCGATGCAATTGCTGCCATCGGGGTGATCCCAGCCGGCGCGGCTGAACATCGCCCCGGCCACCGCCTTGGCGGCGGAATAGAAATTGTCGCGGGAGAAGGCAAAGCCCTCGGCCCTGACGAGCGGGGTGATCGCCGCCTCGTCAATCGGGCACAGATAAAGCTCGTCGGTGACGGGGAAGGTTTGGGGCAGGCCGCGGGTGACGGGATGATCGGCCACCACCCGGGCGGTGTAGGCGACCTCGTGGCGGTATCCCGAATCCGGCCCGTGCGGCCCCGGCTGGTAGTGGAACTGCCCGCCGAGCCATTGGTGCCACTCCGCCCACAGCGCCCAGCCGGCAAGGGCATGGTGCAGCGCCACCGCACCCTTGCCCCTGGCAAAGCGGCGGGCGAGCGCCGCGCAATAGGCGGGCGAGGGCGGGCGCATCGTCACCCTGCCTGCGCCAAAGCTGTAGCCCGGCATGTCGTAAAACAGCAGCGCATCGGCGCTCTCGATCGCCGCGGCAGCATCGGCCTCGCCGCCCTCGGGGTGGACGAGGTGGGCAATCTGCCAATCGCCGAGGCTGGCGAGGAGTTCGCCGAAAGGCCCGGCCTCATAAGGGTGCCCACCGGAAAGGACGAGCAGGCTGCGCGCCATCAGGCGATCTTGAGGATCATCTTGCCGTCATTGGTGCCGGCAAACAGCCGCATGAAGCTGGCGAAGGCGTTTTCCAGCCCTTCATCGATATGTTCATCGATCGTGAGCCGGCCTTGCGCGGCCCACTGGCCCATCTGCGCGGCGCCCTCGGCAAAGCGATCGACATAATCGGCCACCAACAGGCCGCGGATCTGCGCGCGCTTGACGATCAGCTGCCACAGGTTGCGGCAGCCGCGCGGCGCCGTGTTGTATTCGCTGATGAGGCCGCACAGGCCCACCCGGGCGTGGAGGTTGAGGTGCATCAGCCCGGCATCGAGGATGATCCCGCCGACATTTTCAAAGATCACGTCAACCCCATGGGGGCAGGCCGCCGCGATCGCCTCGCTCAGCGCTGCCTCGTCCTTGCCCTTGTAGTCGATCGCGGCGTCAAAGCCGTATTTCTCGGTCAGGCGCGCGCACTTGGCCGGCCCCCCTGCGATCCCCACCGCGCGGCAGCCGTGGATCTTGGCGAGCTGGCCGACGAGGCTGCCGACCGCGCCGGCCGCCCCCGAGACCAGCACGGTCTCACCGGGCTTTGGCTCGCACACCTCGAAAAGGCCGAAATAGGCGGTCATCCCCACCGCCCCGAAGATCGAAAGGTAATTGGTGATGCTGGGCACCGCGGCCGGATCGATCACCTGGGTAAAGCCCCCGGCAACGCCGACCGAATAGTCCTCGAGCGCGTTCAAGCCCATCACCCATTGCCCGGGGGCAAAGCCCTCGGCGCGACTTTCGGCGATCACCCCGATGGTGCTCGCCCGCACCGGCGCGCCCAAGGGAATGGGCGGCATGTAATTGCCTTCTGCATCCATCCACCCGCGCATCGCCGGATCGAGCGAGGCATAGTGGTTGCGGATCAGGAACTCACCCGGCGCGAGCGCGGGGGTCTCCTGGGTGACGAGCGCGAAATCCTCGGGCACCGGGGTGCCTTGGGGGCGGCGCATCAAGAGGAAGCGGCGGTTGGGGGGCATGGGTTTCCTTTGCGTGTGTCGGGCGAGGATCAGGCCGGTTCGAGCCGCACCGGAATGGCGCTTTGCAGCGATTGGCCGGTGATCGGATCATAATCGACCACCTCGCTCACCAACCGGTTGGTGGAAGAACCGCGGGTGCGCACATCGTGCTTGCCGGCATCGGCATCGCCATAGGCATGGGCCATCGAGACGATCCCGCGCCGCAGCTTGTCGCTCGCCTTGACCACGCCATAGATGGTGGCATGCGGGCTGGAGATCGCCACGATCCCGCCTTCCTCGAGCCCGAGGGCGGCGATGTCATCGGGGTGGATATAGGCAGGGTTGGTGGTGGCCCTCGCTTGCAGGTTCTTGAGCGGGTGGCCGATCGAATTGAACCTGCTTTTCGAGCGGCGGCTGATCAGGCGGAAGTCAAAGCCCTCCTTCGCCGCGCGGTTCTCGGCATATCTGAGGAGCTCGTCCGGCATGGCCCCGGCGGCAAGATCAAAGCGGTGGAACTGGCTTTCATCTGCTGGTTCGACCACCGGGTGCAGCGCGGGATAGACCATCGCCGCCCCGCCATGGGCCTGGCAATCGCGCCGCACCTCGGAAGGCTTCTTGAGGCACCCGGCGGTGGCAAGATCGAGGAATTCCTCCTTGCTCGGCTTCCTGTCCATCGGCAGCGGCCCGCCGGCGAGCATGAGTTGCAGGCCGAGGTGCCTGGCGAGCGTCCAGAACATCTCGTATTCGTCGATGCAATCGCCCGGGGGCGGCACGATCGCCTCGGTGTAGCGGGCATAGGGCTCCTCGTGCCACCATTCGGAAAGGTTGGTGATGTCCTCGCGCTCGAGGCATTGCGAGGGCGCGAGCACCACGCTGGCGCGCTTGGCCGAGGCGCTCATCCACGGATCGATCTGGACGAACAGCTCAAGATCATCGAGCGCGCGCACCATCTTGGCCTGATCGGGAAAGCCCACCACCGGATTGCCGCCCACCGAAATCAGCGCGCGCACCTGGCCTTCGCCGGGGGTGAGGATTTCATCGGCCAGCACGTTGCAGGGCATTTCCCAGCCGAGGTGCCCCAGCCCACGGAAGCGTGACTTGGGCATCCCTTCGGCGCCGAACATCACCGCCGGCGGGCCAACCTGGGCGCGGCGCGGGCCCTGAAGCGGGCTGAACACGCCCGGAATCGCCGCCTTCTCGCCCTCCTGCTTGAAGCGCGCGCAGATGGTGTTGAGGCAGGTGACGAGATATTCGGTGAGCGTGCCGTTGCCCGCCATTTCCGGCCCGGTGCCGGTGACCGCGCAGCCCTTGGCGCCGCCGGCAAACATCCGCGCCGCGGCAATCAGTTGGTCCTTGTCGAGCCCGGCGCGCGCTGCCGCCACCTCGGGCGGGAAGGCCTTGACCGCCTCGGCGAGCGCCGCAAAGCCATCGACATGGGCGGCGACGAAATTGCGGTCGTAAAGCTCCTCGGCGATGATGACGTGGAGCATCCCGGCGAGCATCGCCGGGTCTTCCCCGGGCTTTACGGGGAGGTAGATGTCCGCCAGCCGCGCGACATCGCTCATCCGCGGGTCGGCAACGATGAGTTTCAGCCCTTCGGCCTTGCGGTCGCGGATGCGGCGCGAGGGGCTGAAGGGCGGTACGCCCCCCACCGGCGCATAGTGCGAGACGATCGGGTTGTTGCCGATGAAGAAGGCGACATCGCTCTCGCTGAAGGTGTTGGGCCCGGCCATCCACTTGCCATAGCGCGCGGTGGTGAAGACCTTGGCGGGCTGGTCGAGCGTGACCGAGGTGTAGAAATTGCGGCTGCCCAGCGCTTGCGCAAAGCTGAGCGAGGCGGCCATCGCCGCTGAGTTCTGGAACCCGCCCGAACCCATGAACACCGCCACCGCATGGGGGCCGTGGGTATCGATGATGCGCGTGAGTTCCCGCGCGACATGGGCAAGCGCCTCGTCCATCGGGGTCGGCACGAATTCGCCCCTTTCGTTGCGCACCAGGCTCTGGCGCAGGCGATCGGGGGAATTGTGCGATTCGGGCAGTTCGCGGCCCTTCATGCAGGTATAGCCGCCAAAGGCCGGGTCATCCGGATCGCCGCGCACGGCGATGACGCGCCCGTCGGCAACATCCACCTCCATCGCGCAATTGGCATGGCAGAAGCGGCAGAAGGTCTTGTGGGTGTGCGCGCGCATGATCCTCTCCCTCGCCCTCGAGACTAGCACAGGCGAGGGCCCGCTCGACTGACACTTTTGTCCGTGGAGCGCTGCGGCGCGCCTCCGCCATAGCATGGCGACAACCCAAGGAGAGACCAATGCCGACCACCACCCGCCAATGGCTGCTCAACGGCCACCCGCGCGGCCGCCCGATCGACATTGCCAATGATTTCCGCCTTGCCACCACCGAGCTGCCCGATCCCGGCCCCGGGCAGATGCTCCTGAAAACGCTCTATCTCGGCTTCGATCCGGCGCAGAAGGGCTGGATGGAGAACATCGCCGATTATGTCGCCCCCATGGCGATCGGCGATGTCATGCGCGGCAGCGGCATCTGCGAGGTGGTGGCCTCGAACGGCGGCCGCTTTGCCGTGGGCGATCTGGTGTTCGGCACCACGGGGTGGACCGAATATCTCGTGTCTGACGGCAAGGAGCTGACCAGGGTTGAAACCACGCTGCCCCCCACCGCGGTGCTCTCAGTGCTGGGCACCACAGGGCTTACCGCCTGGTGCGGCCTCTTCAAGGTGGGAAAGCCGGTGGCGGGCGATACCGTGCTGGTCTCGGGCGCGGCCGGGGCGACGGGCAGCATCGTCGGCCAGCTTGCCAAGATCGCCGGGTGCCGGGCGATCGGCATCGCCGGGGGCCAGGAGAAGTGCGACTGGCTGGTGCGCGAGGCCGGCTATGACGGCGCGATCGATTACAAGGCCGGCAGCGTCAGGGACCAGATCAAAGAGCTGTGCCCGCGCGGGGTCGATGTGATCTATGACAATGTCGGGGGCAAGATCCTCAACGACATGCTCAGCCAGATCGCCACCGGCGCGCGGGTGGTGATCTGCGGCGGGATCAGCCGCTATGAAACCGGAACGCTCCCCGCCGGGCCGGAGAATTATTTCAACCTCGTCTTCCGCCGCGGCACCATGGCCGGTTTCATCGTGCTCGACTGGGCGAGCGAGTTTCCGGCGATCCGCAAGCGGCTCGAGGCTTTCGTCAAGGACGGCCGGCTCACCTATCAGGAAGATATCCAGCACGGCTTTGAGAACGCCCCGGCCACCCTGCAACGCCTGTTTTCGGGCCAGAACCGCGGCAAGCAGATGCTGAGGCTCTAGGCAAGGTCCTCGGGCCGGTTGACGTTCATCACCGGGCGGGGGAGGACGACCTCGCGCGCGCCCACCGCGGCGGCAAAGCCATAAAGCGCGCGCCCGCCGCCGGCGAGATAGTCACAAAGCGCGCCTGCAAGGCCCGCCGGCCACAGCCCGATCACCGGCTGGCTCGCCAGGATCGCCGCGCCCGCGCCGGCAAGCGCGGTAGCAAGATCGTGCGGCAGATCGGGGGCATCGACCCCGGCGGAAAGCACGTGGGAAAAGCCGTGGGCCTCGGCATGGCGCAGCGCCGCGGCCAGCCCGCCGAGCGGCCCAAGGCCGGGCGCGGGCCAATCATCAAGCGAGGGGAAAGGAGGCTCGGCCCGCCCGCACACCACTATCCCATCGCACTGCGCCCCAAGCGCGGCGGCGACATGATCGATGAGCCGCTGGCCGCGCCAGGTGGCCGCGGCCTTGTCGCTGCCGAAGCGTCGCGCCGCGCCGCCTGCAAGGATCGCGCCCAGCAGCACGGCGCCAGGGCCTAGCCGAAGGCCGCGCTTGGCAGGCCTGCCTCGTCATAGACCGGCGCTTCGGCGTCCACCCGATACTTGCGGCTCACCGCGCTGGTGATGCCGAAGCGGCCGATGTGATCGCGCATCCCCAGATAGGCCGGATCGCGGAAATGGGCGGCCAGGGCCTCCTCGCTTTCCCATTCCTCGAACACGTTGATGCGCGCCGGGTTCATCGCGCAGGCGCTCCAGTCATAGTGGATGCAGCCCTTTTCGGCGAGCGCGGCGGCGATATGCACCCGGGCGGTCTCGAGCGCTTCGGCGCGCCGGGCGGGATCAACGTCAATCTGCGCGGAAATGAGGATTTTTGCCATGGATTTCAGCCCTCTGCTCCAAACTCGGCGATGATGCGGAAGGTGCGGCTGGTAAAGCGCCAGGCCCCGTCGATCTTGCGCAATTCATCCTCGTATAGCCCGCCGACATGGCGCGCCTTGCCCTCCTTGGGCTTCAGGATCTCCTGGGTCTGCACCCGCGCCGTGGCGCGGTTTCCCTCGACCGCGATCATGCAAGGGATGCAGTGGAAGCTCACCGCTTCAAGGCCGCTCATCGCCTGCTGCCAGAAGGCGACGATCGCGTTTCTGCCCTCGGTCTGGTGGCCCATCAGGTCCCAGCGCGCGTCCTCCGCCCAGACGCTGGCCCAGGTGGTCGCATCGCCGCGCACCACGCCATCGGCATAGGTGCCATTGAGTTCGGCGATCGCCACGCGATCCTCGAGCGGCCCGGTGAACATGGCTTGCATCCTCTCCTGCTGGGTGGGTGCGGCTATCGGCCCGGCTGGGCGGGCGGACAATGCCCACTTTTGGCAAGGGCCTTGGTCCCATGCAGCGTGGTAGGCGTGGGGCCAAGGATGAGGAGAGCGGCGATGGGACAACTCGAGGGCAAGAGCGCGGTGGTGCTCGGCGCGGCATCGGAAGGCAACATGGGCCAGGCGATCGCCCGGCTGTTTGCGCGCGAGGGGGCAAGGGTGATGGTGGCCGGGCGCAAAGAAGGCCCGCTCGCCGCGCTTGCCGAAGAGATCGGCGGCGCCCATGCCCTGTGCGACATCACCCGCCACGGCGAGGTGCATGGTCTTGCCGACCAGGCGCGCGAGACCTTCGGGCGGGTGGATATTGCCATCAACACCACCGGCTGGGGGCTTCTGGCGAGCCTCGAGGAGATCACTGAGGAGCAGCTCGACCGGATCGTCGATCTGCAATTCAAGGGCGTGCACCATTTCCTGCAGGCCTTCGTGCGGGTGATGAGCCAGCAGCAGCCAACCGGCGGCTCGCTCATCAGCCTCTCATCGGCCACCACCAAGGCACTGATCACCAACCATGCCGCCTATATCGGCACCAAGCGCGGGGCCGAGGCGCTGATCGAATGCGTGGCCAATGATTATGGCCACCTCGGGATCAAGGCCAACACCGTCTCGCCCGCCTTTACCCAAAGCCCGATGACGCAGGAGAGCTTCCAGGTGCCGGGCCTCGTCGATGCCTTCCTGCCGCGCTATCCGCTCGGCCGGCTCAACACCGTCGATGACGTTGCTCATGCGTGCCTTTGGCTGTGCACCGACCAGGCTTTCGTGACGGGTCAGAACATCCAGCCCAATGGCGGGCTGACGCTGCGCGGCAATCCCCAGGCGGGCGATGTCGCCGCGGCAGTGGCAGCGGCGATGGCGCGCCAGCAGCAGGGGTGAAGCGCTGCGCCAATGTTCCACGTGGAACATTGGCGCAGCAGAAACATTGGCGCTGCCCGGCCAGCGCGCCGCGCCGGGCGCGCAGGCTCAATATTGCGCCGTGCCCCCATCGACGCTGATCTGCGCCCCGGTGATCCCCGCGCCCGCCTCGCTGGCGAGCAGCACCGCCACCGCGGCGATCTCCTCGACTGTGTTGGGCCGCTTGATCGCCGCTTCCTCGGCGAACATGGCGATCATCT
Source organism: Erythrobacter cryptus DSM 12079 (assembly GCF_000422985.1). GTDB lineage: Bacteria > Pseudomonadota > Alphaproteobacteria > Sphingomonadales > Sphingomonadaceae > Erythrobacter > Erythrobacter cryptus. Next base: position 24,085 of record NZ_AUHC01000011.1, on the reverse strand, counting down.
CCTCAAGCGCCATGCCCATCGCCTTGGCGGTCGCCGGGCCGTTGTTGCGGATGATGTCGGTGATGACGAGGCCGGGGCAGATGGCGTTGACCGTCACCCCTTGCGCGCCGACCTCGCGCGCAAGGCTCTTGGTCAGCCCGTTGACCGCGTGCTTGGCGGCCGAATAGGCGGTGAGCACCGGCTTGCCGTGCTTGCCCTCCATCGAGGAGATGTTGATGATCCGCCCGTTCTTCTTGGCGAGCATCGTGGGCAGCGCCCGGCGCGTGGCCCAGAAGGTGGAATAGACATTCCACTTCATCGCCTCGTCGAAGGCGTGATCCGAAAGATTGACGAGCGGCTGCAGATCGCCCGCTCCCCCGGCATTGTTGACGAGGATGTCGAGCGTGCCGAAATGGGTGATCACCTGGTCGATGAAGCCCTCGATATCGGCCTGGTTCATCACGTCCCCGGCGATGAAGATGGCGTTGGCGCCCGCGCCAAGCTCCTCGAGCACCTTTGCGCCCTTGTCCGCATTGCGCGCAAACAGCGCGACCTTGGCCCCTTCGGCGAGGAAGGCTTCGGCAATGCCGCGCCCCATGCCCGCCGTGCCCCCGGTGATGGCTGCGATCTTGCCGTGAAGTTTCATCGCCTCTCTCCTTCCCGCACCTTGCCTAGCCGCGCCCCGCGCCCAGCGCACCTTGCCAAAATGACGGGTTGCCCGGGGCGGGGCGGCGGCGCTCTAACCGGGCCATGGACGCGGTTGACGTGATCGTTCTGGGCACGGGCGCAGCGGGCATGGCCGCCGCGCTTGCCGCGCACGAGGCCGGGGCGCGCGTGTGCCTGGTCGAACGCTGGGAGCGGATCGGGGGCACCTCGGCGGTCTCGGGCGGGGTGATCTGGGTGGCGGACAATCCGTGGATGCGCGCCGCCGGCATCGCCGACAGCCGCGCGGATGCGCTCGCCTATTTCCGCAGCCTCGATCATGGCGATCTCGTGGACGAGACGCTTCAAGCTTTCGTCGATCACGGGCCCGAGGCGCTGGCCTTCCTGGCCGCGATCGGCGCGCTCAAGGTGGCGGTGCTGCCGGGCTATCCCGATTACTACACCGATCGGCCCGGCGCCAAGCCGCAGGGCAGCCGCGCGCTCGATCATGACCTGTTCGATCTCGGCGAGCTGGGGGAATGGGCGGCGCGGATCTACGCGATCGAGGAGCCGCGCCCGCTGATGCTGCGCGAGACCCCGCTCGGCGGGGCTGCGGCGGTGCCGGGGCCGGAGGTGCTCGCCCAGCGCCTTGCCGCGCGCCAATGCGGCTTTGGCCAGGCGATGGTGGCGCGGTTGCTAAAGGCCTGCCTTGATCGCGGCATCGAGCCGCTTCTCGGGGTCGAGACGCAGCGGCTGATCATGGAGGGTGGGCGCATCACCGGGATCGAAGGCGTGCAGGCGGGCAAGCCCCTTGCCCTGCGCGCGCGGCGCGGGGTGGTGCTGGCGACCGGCGGCTTTGAGTGGGACGCGGATCTGCGCCAGACCTTCCTGCGCGGGCCTGTGACGGCCCCGGCCAGCCCGCCGACCGCGACCGGCGAGGGGCTGAAGCTCGCCATGGCCGCCGGGGCGCGGCTCGGCAACATGACCAGCGCCTGGTGGGCGCCGACGCTGGTGACCCCCGATGCGCCCTGGCCCGGCGGCGCGCCGCGCGCGCAGATCGTGCTGATCGAGCGCACCGTGCCCCATTCGATCATGGTCAATCGCGCGGGCAAGAGGTTCTGCAACGAGGCGGCCAATTATTCGGCGCTCGGCGGGGTGTTCCACCAGTTCGATGCCACGCGCTATGATTATCCGAACCTGCCCGCCTGGCTGATCTTCGATGCGCAATATGCCGCGCGCTATCCGCTCGGCACCCGCCAGCCGGGCCAGCCGCTGCCCGATTGGGTGATGCGCGCCGAGACGATCAAGGTTCTGGCGCGGCAGATCGGGCTCGATCCGGCCGTGCTCGGCGCCACCGTGGCGCGCTTCAACGCCCATGCCGATGCGGGGACCGATCCCGATTTCGGCCGCGGCACCAGCCCTTATGACCATTTCTATGGCGATCGCTCGCGCACCGGGCCTTTTGTTACCCTGGGCGCGATCCGCAAGGCACCGTTCTATGCGGTGGAGATCGCCTCGGGGCTGCTCGGCACCAATGGCGGGCCGCGCACCGATGGCAAGGGCCGGGTGTTCGGCCACGATGGCGCGCCGATTGCCGGGCTGTTCGGGGCGGGCAATGCCATCGCCGCGCCCACCGGCGGCGTCTATGCCGGCGCGGGCGGGACCTTGGGCCCGGCGCTCACCTTCGGCTATCTCGCCGGGCGCGCTGCGGCGCTGGCCAACCTCTGACCTTCGAGCCAGCGGTCGATGGTGTCGTGGAAGAAGCGCACCCGCGCCTCCTGCCCTGCAAGGTGCCCGCCCCGGTAGCCCCGTGATCGCAGCCCCTTCTGCTGTTCGCTCCAGATCGCCACGTCCTGATCGATGCCGGGCCCGCAGGAGAACTCCCCCACCTTCCCGCGCTGGTGCGGCGCGCGGACGGTGCGATCAACCTCCTGCCCCATCGAATAGGCGTAGTAGCGTTGGGCGCCCTCGGGGAACCAGGTGAAATACCACATATCGAAATAGCACCGCTCGGGATCGGTCGGGTGCGGATCGGCGCGCAGCCAGATGCAGCCATCCGGCTTCAGGCTGAAGCTGAGGTTGGGAAAGATCGTTAAGTGCACATGGTCGGTCAGCTGGCAATCGTGGAAATGGCTGAAATCATAGCCCTTCTCGGCGCCCCGCGCGCGCTTGGCGACCTGCAGCGCGGCCCGGATCGCTGAAGGATCATCGCGGAAATCCTCAGGATCAAGCCCCCAGAACACCAGTTCGGTGCGCATCATCTCGAGCACTGTGTCCACGTGTCCGCGCAGCGCGCGCGAGGGCCGCGCGCCGGGCATGATCATGCGCGCATGGCCGTGCGGGGCATAGAGATCGAACTGGCAGTCCCTGTAGCTCTGCTCCATCACGAAGCGGGTCTGCGGGTGGACGAAGGGCAGGTGGTAGCTCTCGTTGAAATTGTCCTGCACGCATTTCCAGTTCCAGTCACCCTCGAGCGTCACCCAGTGGGTGCGGTGCATCTGCTCCATGCGGTAGAGCGCCAGCTGCGGGCCGACCGGGCCGAGGTGATCGGCAAGCTGCGGGGCGGCGGGATCGAGATTGACCCAGACGAAGCCGGCAAAGACCTCGCACTTGACTTCTTCCAGCCGCAGCTTGCCGCAGGGATTGCCGCCGGCGAAATCCTCAGGACAAGGGACAAAGCCAAGATCGCCGGTGCTGGTAAAGCGCCAGCCGTGATAGGAACAGGACAGGCGCCGGGCCTGGCCCTCCTCGGCCATTACCAGCCTTTTGCCGCGGTGCGGGCAGACATTGTAGAAGGCCCTCACCCGCCCATCCTCGCCGCGGATGACAAGGATGTTCTCGCGCCCGAGATCATAGGTGAAGAAATCGCCGGGCCGGGCCACCTGGCTCGCCAGCCCGCCGATCAGCCAGGCCCTGGTCCAGATCGCGTCCCATTCGCGCGCCATGAAGTCGCGGCACCAGTAACGCCGCCCGTCGATCGGCCCGCCCGAAAGCGCAGGCAGCGGCCGCGGCGCAAGATCGATCCGCGTCGGGGCGGGCCTGGCGCGCGTTGCCACCTCAGCGCCTCTTCTTCGGCACGAAGGTGATGTGGAGCTGCTTGAGGCTGCGCAGCAGGAAATGCGGGTGATAGGCAAAGTCGTTCTTGCCGGGGGCGAAATCCATGTCCTCGAAGCGGTCGATCACCGCCTTGAAGCCCCAGGTCAGCTCGCGCCGGGCGAGCGGGGCGCCAAGGCAATGGTGTGTGCCCGAGCCGAAGGCAAGGTGCGCGCCGGGCTTGGGCCGATCCAGATCGAGTGTGTCGGGGCAGGGGAACATGCGTTCATCGCGGTTGGCCGCGCCATAGCGGACATTGACCACCGATCCGGCCGGGATGGTCACCCCGGCAAGCTCGACATCCTTGTGGGTGAAGCGCATCAGCGATTGCACCGGGCTTTCGAGCCTGAGCACCTCCTCAACGAAATTGCGCAGGTAACGCTCGGGATCGGCCTTGAGCCTTGCCCACACGTCCTTGTTCTCGATCAGCAGCTTCATGCCCGCGGCAAGGGCATTGGTGGTGGTCTCCGAGCCGCCGACAAAGGTGTCGGCCATCATCTCGGCGTGCAGCTCCTCGTCGGTAAGCGTGCGGCCCCATCCCTCGATCACGGTGTTGACCAGCACCGATATCAGGCTGCCATCCGGCTCGGCGCGCAGCTTTTCGAAGATCGGCTGGAAATAGTGCTGGGCCTCGATCTCGCGATCGACCATTTCGAGGTGCTTGTCCTCGGGCAGCATCAGGGAAATGCGGTGGAAGAAGGCATCAGTCCAGCCCTTGATCTTCCACATGTCCTCGCGCTTCGCGCCCATCTGCTCGCCGATGATGAACAGCGGCAGGGGGATGCAGAACTGGCGCACCCAATCGCATTCGCCCTCATCGATGAAGGCATCGATGAGCTCATAGGCGAGGGTCTCGACCCTGGGGTCGATCTCTTTGATGCGGCTGGGCTTGAACGCCTCGTTGAACATGCTGCGCATCTGCTTGTGATTGGGATCGTCGCGCCCGGCGAGCGTGGGGGCGGGCAGCCAGCCCTTCTCGCGGAAGCGCGCTGCCACCTTGCGCCCGCGTTCGAGATCGGTGGGGCTGGCCCGCATCAGCTCATTGGCCGCGGTCGAGGGGAAGCGCTCCGGGTCCATCAGCACCTCGCGCACATGCTCGTAGCGGCTGACCACCCAGATCGGCGTGCCGGGGATGTTGTAGACCGGGGCCTCGTCGCGCAGGGTCTTGTAGGCAGCATAGGGGCACTGCTGCAGCTCGGGATCGAACAGGTTGATCACCGGGCCGGTGGGGGCATCTGCGGTATCGGGGGTGCTTGCCATCAGCGCACCGTGATGCTCTCGGCCCCCCAGGGGGCGATGGTCTCGGCCTTCTGGAAGGCTTCGGGCAGTTCCTCGACCATGTGCCAGGTCGCCGCCAGCCGCCCGAAGCCGACGAAGAAGGCCACCGTCATGCCCAGCTCGACGATCTCGGCCTCGGAAAAATGCGCCTTGAGCTCGGCATAGATGCCATCATCGATGGCGAGGTGATCGGTGGCCATCAGCTCGCCATAGCGGATCGCAGCCTTCTCCGCCGCGGAGAGGTTTTCGGCCTCCTGCGGGCGTTCGAGCGAACAGATCAGTCCCTCGTTCACCCCGTCGGCCAGGGCATCGGCATAGCGGATCGCCATGCACGAGCGGCACTGGTTGAAGAAGGCGATGCGCAGGCGCACCAGTTCCACCAGCCGCTCGGGCAGGCGGCGATGGCGCTTGAGCGCGCCCCCGAAGCCCATCAGCCCCAGGGCCTGCTCCGGGCAATGGGCAAAGAAGCGGGTGAGGCCCTGTTCGAGATCGGTGAGACTTTCGGGCCGGACCGCGGCGCGGAGCCGTTCGTCCCACTGTTCGGGTGCCAGTTTGGTGATGCGGCTCACAGGTCTCTCCCCTTGCGGCACTGGCAATTTAGCCCGTTTCCGTAAGGGCAAGGCTGCGGGACAACTCCGGCATCAGCAATTGGCGGATTCGCTAAGCGGGCCGCCCGAGGCAAGCGAGGCCCATTGGGGAGAGGCGCATTGCAGGCACAGCCGCCGCGCACATTGGCCGAGGTCGATCTGTTCGCGCCGGGCGCGCAGGAGCATTGGTATGATGCCTATGCCATCCTCCACGCCGAGGCCCCGGTGCTGCGCCTTCCCGGCGAGGGGCTGACACCTGGCTCGGATGCCTTCGTGCTTACCAAGTATGAGGACGTGCGCCGCGTGGTGATGGATTGGGAGCGCTTCCCGCCCACGCTCTCGCTGCTGGTGGCGCAGATCATCCAGTCTGGCCAGATGCCGAGCCACATCCCCGATATCGACGCGATGGTGGCCAGCATCGTCTCGCTGCGCCCCACGCCCGAATTGTGGCGCGCGCACCGGAAGGAGCTGACCGACCCATGGGTCGGCCCCGGCTGCACCCGCCATGCGGCGATGATCACCCGGCATGTGGACGATCTCATCACCGGCCTATCTGCAAAGGCGCGGGCCGGGGAGGCGGTCGATTTCGTCGCCGACTTTGCCCGGCCCCTGCCGCAGCGGGTGATGGCCGATGTGCTGGGCTTTCCGCAGGAGGACATCCCCCAGCTCGAGATCTGGGGCAATGCCCAGGTGATGAGCTATGTCCACGGCACCACCCACAAGAACCTGCTCACGCCTGAGCAGACCGCCGAGAAGTTCCGCCTGCTTGCCGGCTTCAGGGAATATGTGGCGCAAAAGACGCGCGAGAAGCGCGCCCGCCCGCAGGATGACATGGTGAGCTTCTTGACCCAGGTCGAATATCAGGCCCTGGGGCGCAGGCTCACCGATGACGAGATCAACGGCGTTGTCTATGCCATGGTGATCGGCGGGCTGGAGACCACCCAATATGCCATCGCCGAACAGGCCCAATTGCTGTGCGAGCGGCCCGGGGTGTTCGATCGGCTGCGGGCCGATCGTGCGCTGATCCGCACCTTCATCGAGGAAGGGATGCGCCTGCGCAGTCCCACCCAGGGGCTTTCCACCCGCATCTGTGCGCATGACGAGGTGTTCCAGGGCGTCCCCGTGCCCGCCGGATCGATGCTGCACCTGCGCTGGGCGGCGGCCAATATCGATGCCGACGAGTTCGAGGATCCGCTCGAGCTCAAGCTCGATCGCAAGGCCGCAACGCGCCACCTCGCCTTCAGCCAGGGGCCGCGCTCGTGCCCCGGCTCCAACCTGTCGCGCCTCGAACAGACGATCGCCTGGGATCGCCTCGCCGATGCCTTTGCCGCGCTTGCCTATGCCCCGGGCAATGATTTCCGCCATCAGGGCGGGATCATGCTCGGCATCTACCGCCTGTTGCTCAATCTCACCTGCGCCTGAGAGGAGACCCGCCGATGGCCACGCTGCTTGCCCACATAAAGATCAAGCCCGGCATGGAGGCAGAGTGGGAGGCGATCATGCACGACATGGTGCGCCAGACCTTCGCCACCGAGGAAGGGGTGATCCGCTATGAATATTGGAAGGGCGAGGCGCCGCTCAGCTATTATTGCCTGCTCAGCTTCAAGGACAAGTGGGCCTTCTATCACCACCAGATGTCCGACCACCACGAGGGCCATGATTTTGCCGCGGTGCTGGCCGGGATCAAGCTCGAATATGTCGATCCGGTCGAAGGGGCGGGCGGCGGGCTGCCGCACACGCTCGATCCGCCGCTTGGGCCGGATGCGAGCGAGGCGATGAAAACCGCGCAGGAACGCTTTCCACTGACGATCCCGGCATGGTGGAGCACCCGGGCATGAGCAGCGATCTGGAAAGCCTCGCCCGGCAGGTGCAGGAGCTCAGCGACAAGCAGGCGATCCACGAGCTCATCGCGCGCTATTGCCGCACGCTCGACTGGCTCGATGATGCGGGGCAGGCCGCGTGCTACTGGCCCGATGCGGCGATCGACTATGGCTTCTTCAAGGGCAGTGCGGCCGAGTTCGTGCCGGTGGTGATGCAGGTCGAGCGGTCAACCGGGCGGCGCTGGCACATGCTCGCCCCGCTGGCGATCCGCCTGACCTCGCCCACCACCGCCGAGGGCGAGGCCTATGGCATCGCCCTGGGCTTTCGCCGCGAAGGGGAAAGCGCGCCCTATCGCGGCAACATGTATGGTGGGCGCTATCTCGACACCTATGAGAAGCGCAATGGCGAGTGGCGCATCGCCAGCCGCCGCTACATCATGGACTGGACCATGCCCATGCCCGATCAGCCCGATGCCAGCCCGCGGGCCGAGTTTCCGCTGCCGATGCTCGATCTCACCCACAGCGGGCACCCGGATTATCGGCCGATGTGAAGGCCCCCCTGCCACTGGGGAGGGGGGCAAGCAGGCAAAGCTATTCCCCCGCCGGGTCCATGTAGTCGCGGTAATAGGTGAGCTTGCCGCCCTCGACCTTGTAGATGCCCACGCCCCCACGCGCAGGATGGCCTTCCATGTGCATGGTCCAGCGCGCCCACACCGCATGGTCATCGCCGCAGATCTCATCGACGGTGAAGTGCACCTTGCGGCTGCCCATCTCCTCGACCATCTTGGTCATGAAGCCGAGGATCGCCTCGCGCCCGCGATACTGGCCCCAGATCGGGTCTTCGAGCAGCGCGTCCTCGGCAAACAGCGGGGCGAGCCTGGTGTAATCGCCGCTGTCCTGGATGCGCCAGAATTCCTCGATCACGCGCTGTGCCTCGCCGGGCATGGCCTTGTCTCCCTTGATCAATGCTGCGGGCCGAATGTGCCACGGCAACGCCCCGGCCTCCCCTGCGAAAATGGCGAGGCTGGCGCTGCGCCTGCGGCTGTTATTCTCCCGCTTGAAGGAGGCAGGTGCATGTCGACCATCCCCCGCGTGTCCTCGGCCCTTGCCGGTGAGCCGCCGCATTTCGCCGCGGTGCTCGCCCACCAGCCAGAAATCGCGCAGAGCTTCTTTGCCCTCTATGGCCGCTTCTGGCAGTCCGAGGTGCTCAGCGCGCGGATCAAGGAGGTGGCGCGGATGCGCAATGCCCGCGTGACCGAATGCGGGTTCTGCCGCAATGTCCGCTTCGACAAGGCGCTCGCCGAGGGCCTCGGCGAGGAGGTGGTGGAGGACATCACCGATGGCTATGAAACCAGCGCCAAACTGACCGACGCCGAGAAGGCCGCGCTCAAGTTCACCGATGCGCTGATCCACGATCCCGAATTGCTGAACGGCGACGCGCGTGCTGCACTGCAACGCCACTTCACCCCAAAGCAGATTGCGGAACTGGGCCTAGGGGTGAGCCTGTTCCTCGCGCTTGCCAAGGCGCTCATCATTATGGGGCTCGAGCCGGAGAGCATGGAGCGCACCGTGCTGCCCACCCCGGCGGTGCTGGAGCCGGCGGCATGAGCGCGGTGTGCGCAGCGCTGGCGGGCGATCCGCTGCTTCAGCGCCACTATGCCGATTTCTGCAGCAAGACCGAGGCCGCGCTCGATCCGGTGCTGGTGGCGCTGGTGCGCCGCGCGGTGGCGGCGGTGCACGGGCTGGGCGATGCCCCGGACGAGGCAGGGCTGGACGCGGGCACGCGCGCCGCGCTCGCCTATGCCCGGCGCATCCCGTTTGAACACACCGCGATCAGCGATGCCGAGGCCGCCGCGCTGGTCGCGCACCTGGGCGAGGCGCGCTTCGTCGCCTTCAGCGTGCTCGCCGCGCTGGCCGATGCCGAGTGCCGGGCGGCGCTGGTGGGCCTGCCCGCGCTTGCGGCGGGCTAGCCAAGCTCGCGGACAAGATCGCGCCCGTCCCAATCGCGCGCAGCTTGGGCGACCATGTCGTAAAAGCCGGTGAGGAGCGGCGTGGGTTCATAAAGCTCGAGCATGTGCCCAAGCCGCGCGCGCGTATCGACAAAGGCAAAGGCCGTGCCGCTGGCGGTGCGCGAAAGCTGGGCGAGGGGAAAGCCCTCTCCCCCCAGCCAGGCAATCGCGCTTGCCACATCATCGACGAACAGCGCGGCGTGGTGCAGCCCCTGCGTGCCCGATTCCCAGGGGAACATGTCGTGCAGCGCCGAGGGATCGGGATTGTGCTGCACCACCAGCTCGACCATCAGCTGGCCCCATTGGCCATAGGCGCTCGAATGGTCGAAGGGCTTTTCCACCCCGCGGTGCTGCGAGGCGGTGAGGGCAATGTGGCGCGCGACGAAGAACGGGCCGGAGCCGAACAGGCGGTGATGCGCGCTGATTGCGGCCTCGAGGTCATCGACCTTGTAGGCCAACTGGCGCACGCGAAGCCCAAGGGCGCGCATCTCAGTTGACGTTGCGATCCTTGCCCGCCCAATAGGGCGCGCGCAGCTCGCGCCGCAGGATCTTGCCTGAGGGGTTGCGCGGCAGGGCCTCGAGAAAATCGACCGATTTGGGGCACTTGTAGCCGGCGATCAGCTTGCGGGCATGGGCGATGAGTTCGGCCTCGGTGAGGGTTTCGCCCTTTTTCACCACCACGCAGGCCTTCACCGCCTCGCCCCACTTGGAATCGGGCACCCCGATCACCGCAACATCGGCCACCTTGGGGTGCGAATAGAGCGCGTTTTCCACCTCGGCCGGATAGACGTTCTCGCCGCCGGAGATGATCATGTCCTTCACCCGGTCGTGGATGTAGAGGTAGCCGTCTTCGTCGAGATAGCCGGCATCCCCGGTGCGCAGCCACCCGTCTGCATCGATGGTGGCGGCGGTGGCCTCGGGATTGTTCCAATAGCCGCGCATGTTCTTGGACGAGCGGGTGGCGATCTCGCCCACAGTGCCCACCGGCACCTCGTTGCCAGCCTCGTCGATCACCTTGATCTCCACCCCGGCAAGCGGCTTGCCCACCGAGCGCATCTTGGGGCTGCCCTCGGGCACGTGGTCTTCGGGATCGAGCGCGACGATGGTGCCGCTCGTCTCGGTCATGCCATACATCTGCACGAAGCCGCAGCCCATCACCCGCATCGCCTCGCGCATCAGCTCGAGCGGAATCGGCGAGGCGCCATAGGTGACATATTTGAGCCGCGAGAAATCGACCTCGTGCACCCGCGGGTGGTTGAGCAGGATCTGGATCGCCGAAGGGACAAGGAAGATCTTGGAGATCGGATATTGCTCGATGAGTTCGAGGGCCTTGGTCGGATCATATTCGGGCAGCACGATGGCATTGGTGCCCGCCACCATGGTGCCGATGCCGGTGCCGGTGCCCGAGATGTGAAAGCAGGGCATGGCCAGCAGGGTGACATCGCCGGGGATCGGCTTTTGCCATTCGCGCAGCTCGCCCTCCTGGCCCGAGGAATCGCGGCTCGAAAGGATCGACCCATGGGTGATCACCGCGCCCTTGGGCTTGCCGGTGGTGCCCGAGGTGTAGAGCTGCAGCGCATCATCGCCCGCGCGCACCCGGTGTGCCGGGGGCGTGACGGCAAAGCCATCGCGCCAGCTGCGGTAATCCGTGCCGGCATGATCGGGGGCATCGATGCCGATGATATGGGCGATGCGCGGCGCCTCATCGCGCGCGGCGGCGAGCAGCTCGGCAAAACCGGCGCCGACAAACACCACGCGCGCCTCGCAATTGCCGAGGATATAGGCGACCTCGGGCGGGGCGAGGCGCCAGTTGACCGGGGTCATCACCGCGCCGATCCGCGCCGCGCCAAGGAAGGCCTCGAAATAGAGCGGGTGGTTCTTGCCGAGATAGGCCACCCGCTCGCCCGGCCTGACCCCGAGCGCCACGAGGCCATTGGCAACCCGATTGGCCCCGGCATCGAGCGCTTCAAAGGTGATGGTCTCCGCGCCGAAGGTGAAGGCGGGAACATCGCCTTGGGTGCGGGCATGTTCGGCCACGATCTCGCAGAAGGATTCGGCCTCGATCAGCACATTCTCTCCCATGGCTAACGGGGATAGCCTGCGCGCCCGGCGCTTGTCATTCACACAATTCATAGCGGGCGCGCCGCCGCCGGGGCGCTAGGCTTTGGCAATGGCGATTCCCGCAGGATTTGACCCGGCCGGCTTTTCCCCCGGCTTTCTCGATCATGGCGGGCCTTATTACCTCGGCCCTGCCCTCGAGGGCGTGCGGGTGGTGGGGCTGGCCATCTGCCCGCACCACATCAATTATCAGGACGCCGCTCATGGCGGGGTGGTCTCGACCTTCGCCGATGTCGCGCTTTCGCATGCCGTCCATGATGCCGAGCGCCCGCGCCTCGCGCCTGCCACCGTAACGCTCACGGTCAATTACCTTGCCGCCGCGCGGCTTGGCGACTGGCTCGAGGCGCGGGTGCGGATCGACCGGCTGGGCGGGCGCACGGCCTATTGCTCGGGCGCGATCTGGCGGGGGGAGGAACAGATCGCCACCATGAGCGCCGTGTTCGCCATCCGCCGGGCCTAGCCCAGCCAGGCCCTCACCGCCGCGGTCGAAGGGTCGCGCGCATCGTGATATCCGGCCGCGCCCTCGGGGGCGTCGGACAGGTCCACCCCTTCGGCAAGGCGGAACTCGCGCCAGTCATAAAGTCCGGTGCGCTCGGCAATGCGCCACACGCCGCCGCGCTTCTCGAAGCGATCGACATAGCGGCCCGCGACGATGCCCGAATAGATCACCCCCTTGTCGGGGAAGGCCGCGGTCATGGGATAGCCGGGCGGGATGGTGTGCATCGCGGTCATATAGGTTTCGGTGTGGCAGAGGCTGTCGCCCTCGAAGCCGAAGAGCGTCTGGCCCAGCTGGTGCTGGGTGGCAAGGCAGGGGTCGATGATCGCGCGGGCCTGGTCAACGAAGCTGCGCCAGTCGCCCTGGACGAGGCCGAAGCGGAAGGTGGCGTCCGTATGGAACAGGCGCTCCATCATCTCCCAGCGGCGCCGGTCGATCGCATGGGCATAGGCGGCGAGCACGTCACGGATCGCCTCACGGTCTTCGATGGTGCCGCTCATCCTTCAAGCTCCACGATCACCTTGCCGATATTGGCCCCGGCAAACAGCTTGCCATAGGCCACAAGCGTGTGCTCGAGGCCCCTCGTCACGTCATAGGGCATGGTGAGCGCGCCTGCCTCATACCATGCGCGCAGCCGCGCGGTCAGGCTCTCGCCCTCGTGCATGAAATCGGGCGAGAAGAAGCCCTCCACCCGCAAGCGCCGCATCAGCACCTGGTCGAATTCTTTCGGCGCCGTGCGGGTGCCGGCGGCGTAATCGGCCACAAGCCCGCACACGGCGATGCGGCCATAGTGGTTCATCCGCAGCAGCACCGCATCGAGCAGCTTACCCCCGACATTGTCGAAATAGACATCGAACCCGCCCGCCGCATCGAGCTGAGTTTCGAGATCGCCGGCCTTGTAATCGATCGCCCCTGCGATCTTGAGTTCCTCTAGCAGATAGGCGCATTTGGCCGGCCCGCCGGCGATGCCCCAGGCCTCGCAGCCCAGCAGGCGGGCGATCTGCACCGCAAGGATGCCGGTTGCCCCGGCCGCGGCGGAAACCAGCACCTTCTCCCCCGGCCTCGCCGCGCCGGTGCGTTCCACGCCCCACAGCGCGGTCCAGCCGTTCATGCCGAGCGGGCCGAACCAGGCGCGCCGGTCTTGCACGGAAGGATCGAGCCGGATCGCGCCCGACATTGCCGCATCGAGCGTGCTGATATCGGCCCATTGGCCAAAGGCGCGCACCAGATCGCCCGGGGCAAAGCCATCGGCGCGGCTTTCGATCACCTCGCCCAGCACCAGCCCCGTCATGGCAGCGCCGATGGGCAGCGGCGGCTGGTAGCCATCGGTGCGATCGGTGAGCCACAGCCGCGTGCCTGCATCCATCGACAGATGGGTGTTGCGGATGCGGATCTCCCCCGCGGCAAGCGGGGCGAGCGGGGCGCTGACCAGTTCCAGCGCCGCGGCAAAATCGCTGCCCTGGGGCCGGCGGGCGATGCGCCAGATGCGGTTGTCCATGGCGATGCTTGTTGGCCCCGTGCCCGCGCGCGGCAACCCCGCCTTTTTGTCAGGGGCTGCACGCGGCCAGCTATCACTTTGGCGCGGTGCGCGGGGGGTGGGGGCTTCCTAGTCTCTTGCACAAGCCACAAGCGGGGAGAGAGAGCATGGCACTTATCACGGTGATCGGCGCAAGCGGCCGGCAGGGGCTGGCGCAGGTGCGCCAGGCGCTCAAGGCGGGCTATGAGGTGCGGGCGATCTCGCGCCGCCCCGACGCGCTTGAAGGCGCGCCGATCGAGGGGGTCGAGAAGGTCGAGGTGCGGCCGATGGATCTCTATGATACATCGACCTATCGCGCCGCGCTCGAAGGCTCGGACTATATCTTCTACACCCATCCCCTGCAGGCGCGCGCTGATCGGGCGGTGCTGGTCGGCCAGGTGGGCAAGGCAGCGGCCGAACTCGCCGTCAAGCGGGTGGTGTGGAACACCTCGAGCTGGATCCCCGACAAGCCCGGCGATCCCTTCACCTATGGCGAGAACACCAAGGGCATCAACGCGCTGTGGCGCTCGGGCGCGCCGGGCACGGTGTTCGGCTCGGTGCTGTTCATGGACAACCTGCTCACTGGCTGGGCGCGGCCCTTCATCGTCAACGAAGGCCGCTATGTCTATCCGCACAAGCCTGATCTCGAGGCCAACTGGATCAGCCTCGATGATGTCGCGCGCTTCATGCTGGCGAGCCTCGAGCGACCCGACATGGAAGGCGCCTGGCTCAATATCGGCGGGCCGGAGCGCCTGGTGGGCAAGCAGGTGGCGCAGCATCTTTCCGAGGCGCTGGGAAGGCCGATCAAATATGATCCCTGCACCCCGGCCGAGTTCGGCCGCTATCTGGTCGCCGCCGCTGGCGACGAGATGCCCGAGGCGATGCGCGAGGATTTCGCCAAGGGGATCGAGGCCTTCTACGAATACAACAACAATGCCCCGACCCGGCCCTTCGCGGTTGACATGGACCATGTCTATGAGCGCTTCCCCGAGCTTGAGGGCAAGCTGGAGACCATGGGCGAATGGACCAAGCGCCAGGATTGGGGCGAGAGCAATTACCGGCCTGCTTTCGGCTGAAGCCAGGGCACAGTCAGACGGCAGGGCGAGCAAAAGAGGCGCCAGGGCCAGGCCCGCCGCCCCTTTTGCTCGCCCTGCGTGCCTATTCAGCCGCCTGGCGCTGCTCGGCGGCGAAGATCGCGATCAGCTCCTCGTCGCTTGCATGGGTGAGCCGTTCCACCCATTGGTGGAACACTTGCCCCCCCTTCTCGTTGCGGCCGAACAGCACCTCATCGAGCAGGCCTGATTGCAGCGCCTGGTGCTGGCGCTTGCCGGTGGCATAGTCCTCGTCGCGCACCACCACCTCGAGGAAATTGAACTGGTCCTGCGCCGCCTCGACCTGCTCGGGCGTTTCGGGCTGGTTTTCCATGACGTAATATTGGGTGGTATAGCTTTCCCCCACCGTCTCGCCGGGAAAGAGCTGGCTGATCATCGCCCCGCGCTGCCCGCCGCCGTAGAAGCTGGCGATCGAGATGTGGGGGAAGATCGTCCACACCCCCTGCACCAGCACTTCCTCGGGCAATTCCGCATCGGACATGGCCTCGAGATCGAGCTGCTGGTCATCCTCGCCCTGCACCTTGATCGCGAACTTGGAAGGGGTGCTCAGGCGCTGGTGCGGGCCGAAGGCGAAGTAATTGGCGCGGTTGTAGAAATCGGCGCCGAAGGTGTTGGCGTGCAGCACCGGCAGGTGATAAAAATCAAGATAGCCGTCATAGGCCGTCTTCCAGTTCGGCCCGGCGAGGGTGCGCTGGGAAAACAGCGTCCAGTGCTCAAAGCCGAAGGCCGCCAGCAGCCCGTCATAGCCGCACAGATAATCGGCAATATTGAGGCGCGAGGCCGGATCGAGGATCACCCAGATCAGCCCTGCGCTTTCATGGACGGGAAAGCGCTTGAGGCACAGCGCGGCCTTGTCCACCCGGCCGAAATCCTGCGGCGAGGCGACGCCGAGGAGCGCGCCATCGGCCTTGAAGGTCCAGCCGTGATAGCCGCAGGTGAAGCGGCTGGCATTGCCCGTGCCGCTTGCGAGCGGATTGCCGCGGTGGGTGCACATGTTGAGAAAGGCGCCGACGCTGCCATCCTTCTGGCGCGAGAGCAGCAGCGGCACGCCGCAGATATCCATCGCCTTGTAATCGCCGGGATTGGGCAGCTCGCAGCTGGGCGCGACCATCAGCGGCAGGCGGCGGAAGATGCGCTGCTTTTCCAGCTCGAAGAGTTCAGGATCGGTGTAGCTGCGGGCCGGGATGCGCACCACATCCTCGGCATATTCCATCGTCCCGGCCGCCCCGTGGGCGACCAGATTGCGGGTCATTTCGACCAGCGTTTCGCGTGACATGACAATCCTCTCCCGCCGCTCGTCCTTAAGGCCGGAGCATCGGCCCTCGCCCGGCGCGGGGCAATGCGCATTTTTGGCAAAGCGCGGCGCGGTGCATAAACCAAGGGGGCAGGCCATTGCTGGCCCGCCCCCGGCTTGTCCCCCCTCGGACGAAGCGCGTCAGAACTTGAAGCTCACCTCGGCAAAGACCTGGCGGCCGCGGTTCTGGGTCATCACGAAGTCATCGCCAACCCCCGGCTGGAGGAAGGGCCGCCCGCCGGTGGTGATCACGAAGATCTTGTCGGTGAGGTTCTGGCCCACCAGCGAGAGCTTCCAGCGGCCATCGGGATGGCCGATCGAGACATTGGCATCGAGCAGCCAGAAGCTCGGCTGGACATAGTCGTTGAGCGAGGTCTCGTCGGTGATGTAGCCATCATTGTAGGCGGCGTTGCCCGAGAGGAACAGCTCGAGATTGTCGCTCAGCGGAACGGCCCAGTCGAAGGCGAGGTTGCCGGCCCATTCGGGTGCCTGACTGCCGCGCCGCCCCTTGAGGTCGACAAGCCCGCCCTGTCCGCCCGGCTGGAGGAAGGTGTCGGTATATTCCGAATCGAGGTAGGACAGGTTGGCCGAGAGCGTCAGCCCGCTCACCGGGGTGCGCCAGCGGGTTTCAAGATCCACCCCCTTGGTGGTCAGCTCGCCGGCATTGCTGGTGACGAACTGGATGGTCACCGCGTTGAAGTTCTGCACCTGCAGATCCTCGAACACATAGTAGAACGCGGTGGCATTGAGGGTGAAGTCGCGGCCCGCCCATTGTGACTTGAAGCCGATCTCGCCGCCCTTGGCCTTTTCCGACTGGTAGATCAGCGAGGAGAAATCGCCCGAGAGCGCGGCCTGGCTGAGGCTGTTCGAGGGCAGCGCCGAATTGTCGATCCCGCCCGACTTGAACCCGGTCTTGAACGAGGCGAAGATGTTGAGATCGGGGTTGGCCTGGTAGCGCAGCGTGACTTCGGGCGAGATATTGTCGTCCTGGAAGTTGATCGGGCCTGAGAAGAAGCCCGGCCGCACGAAGGCTGGCCCCTGCAGGAAGGTGTGCAGATAGGGCACGCTGATCGTTTGCACCTTCTTCTCGTCGGTCCAGCGCACCCCGCCCGAAAGCTCGAGCTTGTCGGTGATGTCGAACATCACGCTGCCGAAGAACGAGAGCGCCTCGGTCTTGGTTGTGTGGATCTTGTCCCAGTCATAGGTGAAGCCGGTGACCGGATCGGGCCCGAGGAAGGAGATGTTCACCCCCTGCTGGGCGGTGTCGAAGATGAAGGTGCGATCCTCGTAGAAGGCGCCGAGCATGAAGTTGAACGGCCCGTCGAAGTCCGAACGCAGGCGCAGCTCCTGGGTATATTGCTCGAGCGAATTGATCGGGTCGGAACAGCCCGCCCCGCCGGGGATGAAGGTGCCATTGGGGCCGGGGAAGCGCCCGCCATAGGCATAGCAGTCGAAATCGACCGCATCCATGTTGAGCAGCCCGGTGACCGAGGTGAGCGACAGGGTGTCGCTTAGATCGAGATCGAATTGCAGCCGCCCGAACCAGATTTCGGTCTCGCCGAAAGGCACGCCGTTGCGCCCGGCCGCCTTCGAGGGCGTGGGCACCCCCGGGGCGAGCTGCGGCGCGGCATCGGTGAGGTAGTAGCGCTGGTCGAAGGCGCGGCAATCATAGCCCGCCGGGATGCGCACCGCTCCGCCGAGCAGGAACACCGCATCGGCCACGCCATTGGCGCCGCAATTGATCTCGGCGGTGCCGATCGCTCCGTCGTTCTCGTTCTTGGTGTATTGCAGCTTGAAATTGGCGCGGAAGCGATCCGAGGGGTTCCAGTCGAGCGTCAGGCGCCCGATGAAGTCGGTAAGGCCGCGCTCCTGGTTGACCGCCGGGGTGCCGGGCTGGAGCTTCTGGAACTCGTCGATGTCGTTGAACTGCGCGGCGAGGCGAATGCCGAGCGTGTCGGACAGCGGACCGGAAATATAGCCCGAGAGCAGATAGCCCTTCTCCTCGAATTCATAGGAGCCGCGCATCCCCACTTCCCAGCGCGAGGTCGGATTGGCCGAACGCAGCGAGAGCACGCCGGCGGTTGCCGACTTGCCGAAGAACAGCGATTGCGGGCCGCGCAGCACGTCGATCTGCTCGACATCGAAGAACCCGGCCTGCACCAGGCGCATCGAGGAGACGATCACGCCATCATATTCGAAGGCGACCGCCGAATCGAAGGCCGCCGAGATGTTCGAGGAGCCCACCCCGCGCAGGGAGAGCTGGCCGCCCGAGCCCGAGCCGCCGACCTGGACGTTGAGCGTCGGCACCCGGCTGGTGACATCGGCAATCTGGTCGATGTTGTAGCGCGTCAGCGTGTCGCCGCCGATCGCGGTGACGGTGACCGGCACCTCCTGCAGGGTTTCGTTCTGGCGGCGGGCCTGGACGATGATCACCCGCTCGGTCTCGGCCTCCGGCGTCTCGTCCTGCAAGTCCTGCGCAAGGGCCGTGCCGGGCATCGCGGCAAGCCCGCCCAGCGCGGCGCTGCACAGGAGGACGCGGCGCAGGCCGCCGGACGCAATTCGGGCATGAAGTCTGGTCATCGCTCTCTCTCCCCAACCGGGCCGCGGCTCGCCCGCGCGCCCGTCTCTTGCCTTCCCCTCAGACGCCTCTCCACGCGCCTTTCGGTATGGGTTGCAGGTGTATGGCGGCCCGGCCGGTGCGCCATCAGCAAAAGCGATAGGCACAAGGCCAAACTGCGACAAATTGGTCACACCGCCCTTCAAAAGCATCATTTCCGTAGCGTCATTCGGCCGCCTCGCGCGCCGCGGCGGCGGCGGCATCGCGCAAGGCAGGGCGCGGATCGTTGGGCCAGATCCATTCCGGCCCGATCACCGGCGCGACCCTCAGCTCGCGCGGCACATTGGCAATGCCGATCATCGCATCGAGCGCCTGGTGGAAGGCATAGATGCGCGCCTCCTGATAGGACAGCGGCACCGAGCGGAAGGCCGCGCCTTGCATCGCCTGCTGGATCGCCTCGCCGAACTGGGTGTCCTCGAGCAGCACCTGGCTCAGGCGCCGCCCGTTGGGCGCATCGGGATCGGGCACGGTCCACAGATCGGGCGGCGGGCTATCCGCGTCCCAATCAAGCGCCATGGTCACCACTTCAAAGCGGGTGGTCGTGAGCGAGGTGGGCCAGAACAACAGCGGGGGCACGAAGAAGTTGGAAAGCGGGCTCACCCAGTTGGGAAACAGGGTGTAGCTCTGGGTGCAGCTGCGCCCAAGCTCGCCCACGCTCTCGATCTGGTGCCAGCCCGGCGGACTGTCGATCCCGCGGGCATGTTCGCGGCTGGTGCCTTGAGGGGTGGGCGCGAGCATCCGCGCATGGCCATTGGGATAGAAGGTGTTGTGGTTGCGCCGCGGATCGACGAATTCGGCGACCGTGCTGGGGTGAATATAGGGCACATGGTAAACCTCCATGTTGGCCTCCATCGCCACCTTCCAGTTGCACTTGAGATCGAAGCTGTAGCGCGCGGCCAGGCGGATGCGGTCGAAGGCGAACTCCTCCCACTCGCGCGCCAGCGGCCCGAGCCAGTCGATGAGCGGCATCGCCTGATCGTCGAAATTGACGAAGATCACCTTGCCGAAACGCTCGCAGCGCAGCGGGATGAGGCTGCGGCAGGAAAGGTCGAAATCGGGCGGGAAATCGCGCCGCTCGGGCAGGCCGACAAGGGTGCCGTCGGTCTTGTAAGTCCAGTGGTGATAGGCGCACACCAGCCGCGGCGCCTTGCCGCGCTCTTCGGTCACCACCGGCGCGCCGCGGTGGCGGCAGATGTTGTAGAAGGCGCGCACCACCCCGTCCAGCCCATGCACGATCACCACCGGCTCGCCGGCATTGTCCCAGCGCATGAAGCAGCCCGGCTCGGGGATTTCGTCCATGTGCCCGGCAAACAGCCAGCTCTTGCGGAACACGTGGGCCTGTTCGAGCGCGTAATATTCGGGGCTGGTGTAGCGCGCGGCGGGCATGTCGGGCAGGGCCGGGAAGCCTTCGGGCGGGGCGCTGCGCTGGCCCTCCCATTCCATCATCGCCTTCCAGTGCGCGACTTCCTTGGCGTCCATCATCGGCGCTCTCCCTCGGGCAAGGAGAATAGCGCGCTCCGGCCCCTTGCGCGGCCTCGCGCTTTCGCCAGTGGCATGCGCCCGGCGCGCCGATAGGCTCGGCGGAAAGAAAACAGGCGGGGAGAGAAGGGCATGGCAGGCAGAGTGGCAGGCCGGGTCGCGCTGGTGACGGGCGGGGCAATGGGCCTTGGCAAGGCCGATTGCGAGGCCCTGGCGCGCGAGGGGGCCAAGGTGATCGTCACCGATCGCGAGGTGGAACTCGCGCACCAGGTGGCAGACAGCATCGGCGGCGATGCCATGGCGCTCGATGTCACCAGCGAGGAGCAGTGGATCGAGGTGATGCGCGCAGTCGCGGAACGCCACGGCGGGCTCGACATCCTTGTGAACAATGCCGGCAACGTGATCTTCGAGAGCATTGAGGATTGCAGCCTCGCGCACTTCCGCCTGCATCTCGATATCCACCTCGTCGGCACCTTCCTCGGCTGCAAATATGCCGTGCCGCTGATGAAGCACCGCCACCTTGCCAATGGCGGGGGCGGCGCATCGATCATCAACATGGCCTCGACCGCGGCGCTGATGGGCTATGGCAACATCCCGGCCTATGCCGCGTGCAAGGCCGGGATCGCCGGGCTGACGCGCAGCCTGGCGATCGATTTCCAGGACAAGGGCTATGGCATCCGCGTCAACGCGCTCGCCCCCGGGGGGATCGAAACGCCGATGGTGATGGGCGTCTCGGGACGCGCCGGGCAAAAGCCGATGGAGATCCCCGACGGGCCGCTGCCCGCCGATGCGCTGGGCCACCCCAAGGACGTGGCCGCCTGCGTGCTGTTCCTTGCCTCGGACGAAGCGCGGTTCCTGAATGGGCTGACCATCCCGGTGGACAATGGGCTTTACGCCCGCCCCCACCACTGAGGCCGGGGCCGCGGGCGCGGCGGGGGGTGAAGGCGGGGGCGCTTACCGCTGGTATGTGCTCGCCCTGCTCACGCTCACCAGCGCCTTCAGCGTGGCTGACCGGCTGGTCTTCGGCATTCTGGTCGAGGACATCAAGGCCGCCTTTGCCCTTACCGATCTCGAGCTTGGCCTGCTCGGCGGGGCGGCCTTCAGCCTCGTCTATGTGCTGGCTGGCTTTCCCGCTGCGCGCCTCGCCGACCGCGCCACGCGCAAGAGCATTGTTGCCGCGGCAATCAGCTTCTGGAGCCTGATGACCGCGGCCTGCGGGCTGGCGAGCGGGTTCTGGACGCTGTTCCTCGCCCGCACCGGGGTGGGGGTGGGCGAGGGCTGCTCCGGCCCCTCCTCGCAGAGCCTGGTGGCCGATTTCTTCGCGCCCGCCGAGCTTGCCAAGGCGATGGGGTTCCTCACCCTCGGTTCGACCGTGGGGACCGCCGCCGGGCTGGTGTTCGGCGGGCAGCTTGCCGAGGCTTTCGGCTGGCGCTGGGCCTTCATCCTCATGGGCCTGCCCGGGCTTGCCATCGGCGCGCTCCTTTATCTCACCGTGCGCGAGCCGCGGCGCGGGCGCTTTGCCCCGCCGGGCAGCGATGTGCGGCAATTGCCGCTGGGGGCAACCGTGCGCGGCCTTGTCAGCAACCGGGTGTTCATGGGCCTCGCGCTCGGCTGGGCGGTGCAGATCATGATCGGCTATGCGCTCGCCTTCTGGATGGCGGCGGTGATGCTGCGGCAATTCGAGATTTCGACCGGTGCGGTCGGCCTCACGCTCGGCCTCACCTTCCTGGCTGGCGGGATCCCGGGGCCGATCCTCGGCGGCTATCTCACCCACTGGCTGTGCCTCAGGGACGAGCGTTGGCGCGCCTGGCTGCCGGGGGTGGTGAGCCTTGCTTGCGTCGTGCCCCTGGGCGTGAGCCTCGCTTCCGCCAGCCTTGCGGGTTTCCTCGGCTGGTTCGGCCTTGCCTATGCCATCTATGTCGCCAGCCAGGCGGGGATCCTTTCGGGCATCCAGGCCGCGGTCGATCCGGCGAGCCGCGGCTTTGCCGTGGCGATCGCGCTGTTCTTCAACAACCTCGTCGGCCAGGCGCTGGGGCTGGCGGTGATCGGCGCGCTCAGCGATGCGCTCGGCCCCAGCCTCGGGCCGAGCGCCCTCGCGCTCGCGGTGTTCGGCGTGTGCCTCGTCTCGGGCCTCTTGGCGCTCGCCATCTTCGCCTGGACCGCGGCGCAGATGGGGCCGAGCGGCTATCTGGCGCGGCTGCGCGGCGGCTAGAAGCCGGGGTGGATCGCCAGCGCGGCGCCATCGACGCGCAGCTCGGCTCCGGTCATGAAAGGGCATTCGTCGCTGGCGAGAAAGGCGATCGCGGCGGCGGTTTCCGCCGGATCGGCAAGGCGCCCGAGCGGCGAGGTGCGCGCCACCGCGGCGATCAGCCCCGGGGTCTGCGCCTCGGCCTCGGCGAGGATGCCGGTCATGGTTGCCCCCGGGATCACCGCGTTGCAGCGGATCGCCAGGCCGTGGCGCGCGCACCAGGTGGCAACCGAGCGGGTGAGCGCCAGCACCCCGGCCTTGCTCGCCGAATAGCCGGGATCGCCCGGCAGCGCGGCGATCGCGCTGGTCGAGGCGATGTTGACGATCGCGCCCTTCGCCCCGCCGGGATTGGCGCGCATCGCCGCGATCGCGGCGCGGCAGCCGGCCATGGTGCCGGTGAGGTTGACCGCGAGCACCCGGTCCCAGGCGGCGAACATGGCCTCATCCTCGCCCTCGCCGATCGCCGCGCCCGAGACGATCCCGGCATTGTTGACGAGAATGTCGAGCCGCCCGAAGGCCTCGCGCGCCCGGGCAATGATCTGCGGCCAATCTCCCCGCGCGGCAACATCCTGCACGGCAAACAGCGCGCCCGCCTCGGCGCAGGCCGCCGCGCCGCGCACGGCATCGACATCGGTGCCGAGCACCTCGGCACCATCGCCCCGCAGGCGGCGCACCGTCGCCGCGCCGATGCCGCTCGCGCAGCCGGTGACGATCGCCACCTTGCCAGCAAGATCGCCCCTCATTCGGCTTGCTGCCACACCGCCGCGCAGGGGCGCTGGTTATGCGTGGCGACGAAGCGGGCAAGATTGTCCGTCCCTTCGGGCAGCTTCCAGCCCACGGTGAAACCGAAATGGGCAAAGGCGAAGATGATGAGATCGGCAAAGGTGAAACGGCCAAGCGCGATATTGTCGCGCGCACCCAGGAAACCATCGAACATCCGCCACTTGGCATCGGCCATGGCGAAAAGTTCGGCCCCGGCCTCGGGCGAGACCACCGCCATGCGCGGCTCGAACATTGGCCGGCCGGTGGTGGCGCGAAAGCCCATGGTCATCGGCACCACCACTTCCTGATCGAACAGTCGCGCCCATTTGCGCACCTCGGCCCGCTCCACCGGCGTTGCGCCAAAGAGGTTGGGGTCGGGGTGGATTTCCTCGACATATTCGCAGATCGGCCAGCTTTCGGTGAGGCAGGTGCCATCGTCAAGCTCGAGCATCGGCATGGTGCCGAGCGGGTTCTTGGCTAGATAGGCCGCGTTGCGGCGGTTTTCGCCCGCGATGATGTCATAATGGATGCGGGTGAAATCGCGCCCTTCCTCAAGCCCCTTCTCGATCAGGAACATGCGCAAGAGGCGGGGGTTGGGGCCGAGGCTCGAATGGAGGATCATCATGGCATGGGCTCTTTTGCTGGGATGGGCCAGGCGGTTTTAGGGGCGCTTGGGGCGCGCGTCGCCCTGCCAATTGCGTTAGGCCGTAAACTCATAAACTGGCTTGCGTGGACGGCAAGTGATTGATTCAAGGTTCGGGAAAGGAGCCTTGGATATGCGCCGTCGTTTTGACCTGACAGATTTCGAGTGGTCGGTGATTGAGCCGTTGCTGCCGAACAAGAGCCGTGGCGTGCCTCGGGTGGATGATCGCCGGGTGATCAACGGGATATTGTGGCGGTTTCGCACCGGCAGCCCCTGGGCGGACATTCCCGAACGCTATGGGCCTTACACGACCTGTTACAACCGGTTCGTGCGCTGGCGCAAGGCGGGGGTATGGGATCGGCTTCTGGCGGCGGTTTCCCGGGCTTTCGACG
>NZ_AUHC01000010.1 GCF_000422985.1 Erythrobacter cryptus DSM 12079 | reverse complement strand
AGGTCAAAACGACGGCGCATATCCAAGGCTCCTTTCCCGAACCTTGAATCAATCACTTGCCGTCCACGCAAGCCAGTTTATGAGTTTACGGCCTAGCTAGCCCAACACCATGACCAGCGCTCAGCCCCCTGCCCCGCCCGCCCCCGCTCTCAACCGCACCAGCGCCGCGCGCGCCGGCGCGCTCACCCGCCGCGGCCTGTTCGGCCTTGCCGGGGCGGGCGCCGCGCTGGCTGCAACCCCGCTTGCCGCGCACAGCTTTGGCCGCGGCTTCACCCATGGCGTGGCGAGCGGCGAACCGGGGCCGACCAGCGTGCTGTTGTGGACCCGCCATGTCGCCGAGGCAGGAACCGATCTTGTCTGGCAGGTGGCCGAAAGCGCCGATTTTGCCCGCATATTGGCCGAAGGCAGCGCCCGCGCCGAGCCCGAGCGCGACTGGTGCGCCAAGGCGATTGCCACCGGCCTTGCCCCGGGGCGCTGGTATTTCTACCGCTTCCTTGCCCCCGATGGCAGCGCCTCGCCCGTGGGCCGCACCCGCACCCTGCCCGATGGGCCGACCGCAGCCTTCCGCCTCGCGGTGTTCTCCTGCGCCAATTACGGCTTTGGCTGGTTCAACGCCTATGCCCATGCCGCCGCGGCCAATGATGCCGATCTGGCGGTGCATCTGGGCGACTACATCTATGAATACGAGGCGGGCAAATATCCCGACCGGCCCCAGGCCCATCCCGAGCGGGTGCTGGCGCCGGCAAGCGAGATCGTGGCGCTGGCCGATTATCGCCTGCGCTATGCCACCTATCGGGCTGATCCCGATCTCCAGCGCCTCCACCAGGTGCTGCCGATGATCGTGGTGTGGGACGATCACGAAACCGCCAATGATGCCTGGAAGGACGGGGCCGAGAACCACCAGAGCGAGACCGAGGGGAGCTGGGAGGCGCGCAAGGCTGCCGCGCGCCGGGCACACCGCGAATGGATGCCGGTGTCCGATGCGCCCTATGCCGCCTATCAGGTGGGCGACCTCGCCACGCTGTTCCGGCTCGACACCCGGATCGAGGGGCGCGAGAAGCAGCTTGATCTTGGCGCGGTGCTCGCCGGGCTCAAGGAGCCGCAGGCGATGATCGCCGCGCTCGCGCGCTTCAGGGATGGCGCCTGGGCCGATCCTGATCGCCAGCTTCTCGGCGCGGCGCAGGAAGCCTGGCTCGCCGCGGCGCTCAAGGCCTCGCGCGCCCGCGGCACCCATTGGCAGGTGCTGGTGCAGCAGGTGCTCATCGGCAATCTCAAGGCCCCGCGCAGCCTCATCGACCAGCTCGGCACCGGCCTGCCCGAATTTGTCCGCCAGCGCCTTGCCGCGGCGAGCCTGGCCGCGGGCGTGGGCCTGCCGCTCAACATGGATGCCTGGGACGGCTACCCTGCCGCCCGGGCGCGCCTGTTCGAGGCGGCGCTCGGGGCCGACGCCAATCTCGTGGTGCTGGCGGGTGACACCCACAATGCCTGGGCCTTCGATCTCGATTACCAGGGCGCCCCGGCAGGCGTGGAATGGGGCGTGTCCTCGGTCTCCTCGCCGGGATTTGAGACCTATCTCTCCTCCGTCAAGCCCGAGGACATGGCCCGTGCGCTGGTGGCCGAGAACCCCCAGCTCCAATGGGCCGACACGGCGCAGCGCGGCTACATGCTGGTGGAGCTGACCCCGGCGCGCGCCAGCAGCGAGTTCCGCTTTCTTTCCGGCATCCGCGAGCGTTCGACCCAACTCGCCGCCACCCACCGGATCACCGCCGAAAAGGGCGCGCGCCGCCTCACCGTCTGATCGGCCAGCGCATCGGCGCGGGCGTGACAGGGCCGCGCCGGGCGGCTAAGGGCTGAAGCCATGCTTCCTGCCCCGGCCACCACCCGCACCACCCCCACCCCGGCCATCCGGGGGTGGCGGCGCGCGGGTTGAGGCCCGCCGGCCCGCCGCCCGGATCGGGGCGGCGCGGTGTCCTTCCCGAACCGGATGTCTCCCGCAACACCGCTCTTCCGGTGCCCTGCCCTTTGCCCTAAGGGCGGCCCAAACCAGACGGACCACAAGCGATGACCGACATGTTCAAGATCAGCCTGCCCGATGGCTCGGTGCGCGAGATGCCGCACGGCAGCACCCCGGCCGATGTCGCCGCGGCGATCGGCCCCGGCCTTGCCAGGGCGGCGCTCGCGGCGCGGGTCAATGGCGAGCTGCGCGATCTTTCCCGGCCGTTTGATGGCGATGCCGAGCTTGCCCTCATCACCGCGCGCGACGAGGCCGAGGCGCTCGAACTCGTCCGGCACGATTATGCCCACGTGCTGGCCGAAGCGGTGCAGGCCTTGTGGCCGGGCACGCAGATCACCTTCGGCCCGGCGACCGAGGATGGCTTCTACTACGACGTCAAGGCCCCCGAGGGGCGCGAGCCCTTTGGCATGGACGATCTGCCCGCGATCGAGGAGAAGATGCGCGAGATCATTCGGGCCGACAAACCCCTGCGCCGCGAGGTGTGGAGCCGGGAGGCGCTGATCGCCCGCTGGCAGGCCGAGGGCGAGGTGTTCAAGGCCGAATGGGCGGCGCAATTGCCCGAGGGCGAGGAGCTGACCGTCTATTGGTCGGGCGATGACTGGCTCGACATGTGCCGCGGCCCGCACCTGCCCTCGACCGGGCGGCTCGATCCGGACGCCTTCAAGCTCACCCGGGTGGCCGGGGCCTATTGGCGCGGCGATCCCAAGAACCCCCAGCTCACCCGCATCTATGGCACCGGCTGGCTCAACAAGAAACAGCTTCAAGCCCACCTTACCCGGCTCGAGGAAGCCGCCAAGCGCGATCACCGCAAGCTCGGGCGCGAGATGGACCTGTTCCATCTGCAGGAAGAGGCCCATGGCAGCGTGTTCTGGCACCCCAAGGGCTATCGCATCTGGCGCGCGCTTGAGGCCTATATGCGCCGCAAGCTCGATGCCGCGGGCTACCGCGAGATCAAGACCCCGCAGCTTATGGACGTGCGCCAATGGCAGCAATCGGGCCATTGGGGCAAATATGCCCAGAACATGTTCGCCGTGCCCGATATCGTGCCCGAGGTGGACGAGGAGGCCGGCACCAGCGCCCCCAAGGTGGCCGCGGATGCGGCCTGGATGGCGATCAAGCCGATGAACTGCCCGGCGCACGTGATGGTGTTCAAGCAGGGCATCACCAGCTACCGCGATCTGCCGCTGCGCCTTGCGGAAATGGGCTGCTGCCACCGCAACGAGCCGCACGGGGCGCTTCACGGGCTGATGCGGGTGCGCCAGTTCACCCAGGATGATGCCCATATCTTCTGCACCGAAGACCAGGTGGTGGGCGAGGTGCAGGCCTTCATCGCGCTGGCCGACTCTGTCTATCGCGATTTCGGCTTTGCCTATGACATCAAGCTCGCGCTGCGCCCGGAAAAGCGCTTCGGCTCGGATGCCGATTGGGACAAGGCCGAGCAGGAATTGCGCGATGCGCTGACGGCCAACGGGCTGGAGTGGGAAGAGCTCCCCGGCGAGGGCGCCTTCTATGCTCCCAAGCTCGAATGGCACCTGACCGACGCGATCGGGCGCACCTGGCAGGTCGGCACCATCCAGTCAGACCGGGTGCTGCCCGAGCGGCTCGATGCCCATTACATCGGCGAGGATGGCGAGAAGCACCGCCCGGTGATGCTGCACCGCGCGATCTTCGGCTCCTATGAGCGCTTCATCGGCATCCTGATCGAGCATTTTGCAGGCAAGCTGCCGACCTGGCTTGCGCCGGTGCAGGCGGTGGTGGCCACGATCGTCTCGGATGCCGATGCTTATGCCGAGAACGTCGCCGCCCGACTGCGCGCCGCCGGCATCCGGGTGGAAACCGACACGCGCAACGAGAAGATCAACTACAAGGTGCGCGAACACAGCCACGCCAAGGTTCCCCACCTGTTGGTGGTGGGCAAGCGCGAGGCCGAGGAAGGCACCATTGCGGTGCGCACCCTGGGCGCCGAGCACCAGAAGGTGATGCCGCTTGCCGAGGCAATTGCGATGCTCAAGGCCGAGGCCACCCCGCCCGATCTCGCGGCGGGCTGAGGCGCTTGAGGTGGCGATCTTCGGCGCGCTTGACGCGCTCCAGATCGCGGTGGCGCTGCTCGCGGCGCTGGGGGCGAGCTTCGTGCGCGGCCTTACCGGCTTTGGCATGGCGATCCTGCTGGTGCCGGTGCTGGCGCTGGCGCTCCCCCCGGTCGAGGCGGTGGTGCTGGGCAATGCGCTCTCGCTCCTCATTGGCCTTACCGAGATGCGGATGCTGGTGCGCGCGGCCGAGCCATCGGCCTGGGCAATCAGCGCGTTGGTGGCGCTGACAACCCCGCTCGGGCTTGCGGCGCTGATCCTCACCGGGCCGGATGCGGCGCGGCTGGTGATCGCGCTCATCGCCTTCAGCGCCTTCCTCGCCATCCTGCTCCCGCCCCGCCCGGCGGCGGTGCCGGGCGCGTGGGTGACAGGGGCGGTGGGGGTGATAAGCGGGTTGATGACCGGCTATGCCGGGATGCCGGGGCCGCCAGTGGTGCCCTATTACGCCGGGCGCGCGCTGCCGCGCGTCACCATCAAGGCCTCGATGCTCTTGATCTTCACTCTCGCCGCGCTCGCCGGCCTCGCTGCGGCCTGGTGGCAAGGGGTGCTGCGGGGTGAGCTGCTGGTGCTGGCGCTCGCGCTGCTGCCGGTGATCCTGATCGGCAACCGCCTGGGGATGATGGTCTCAGGGAGAATCAGCGATCGCGCCTGGCGCAGCGCGGTCGGGCTGGTGCTGGGCGGGGCGGCGCTCGGCGCGCTGGCGCGGCTGCTTTGAACCCCTCCGGCCTAGAAGGGCAGCACCGGGCCGGCAAGGATCAGTGCGGCGGCACAGGCAAGCACGATCACCTGGCGCGCCAGCCCGGCCGCATCGAGGCGGCTGCCAGCGGTGAGCGGAAGGGCAAGGGCGCGGGTCATGTGCCGCAGACTGGGGGCAATGTGCTAAGGAAGCGTTAACGGGCGCGCCTCAGGCCGGCATCTGCTGGCTGGCGCAGTGAAACCCGCCGCCGCCCGCAAGCACCGCCTCGGCCGGAAGGCCGATGGTGTCGCGATCGGGGAACAGCGCGGCGATCGCCGCCACCCCATCGGCATCATGCGGGCTGCCAAAGGTCGGCACCACCACGAGGTGCGTGGTGATGGCGAAATTGACATAGCTTGCCGGCTCGATCCGGCCATCGCGGGTGATCCGCCCGGGCGAGGGGATGCGCACCACCTCCACCCCGGCGTCTGCCGCGCGTGCCGCCGCATCGGCATAGATCGCGGCATTGGGATCGTCCTTGCCGGTCGCTTCCGGCACCACCAGCCGGTTCGGACCGACAAAGCGGGCAAGATTGTCCACATGCCCATCGGTGTGATCGTTGATGAGGCCCTCGCCCAGCCACAGCACGCGGGCAAAGCCGAGCTGCGCGCGCAGTTCCGCCTCGATTTCGGCGCGGCTCAGGTGCGGATTGCGGTTGGGGTTGAGCAGGCATTGTTCGGTCGTCGCGACCAGCCCGGTGCCATCGCCATCCACCGCCCCGCCTTCGAGGATCATCGGCGCATGGGTGATCGCCAGCCCGGCATCGCGCGCCAGCTCCGCCCCGATGGTGCTGTCGCCCGGCATGAGATACTTGCCGCCCCAACCGTTGAAGCCGAAGCAGCGGGCGCTGAGCCCGCCATCGGCCTCGCGCACCACCAGCGGCCCGGTGTCGCGCAGCCAAATATCACCATAGGTGCGCTCATCGAGCACCACCTTGCCGCTCACCAGCGCCCGGGCGCGCGCGGCATTGGCTTCATCGCGCACCAGCAGCCGCACCTCCTGCCCGCTCTCGGCCACCGCGCTGGCAAAGGCGGCGATCTGGCGCTGTGCCGGCTCGAGCCAGCCGGGCCACTCCTCGGCAAGGTGCGGAAAGCCGATCCACAGCCATTGCTGCGGCGCCCATTCGGGGGGCATCAGCGCGCCCATGGTGCCGCTCAGCAGCCCTTGCTGGCAGCCTGGCAGGCTTGCTCGCGGATGGCGCGGAACTCGTCACCCTCGTTCCAATTGGGCCAGCTGGTGCTCATCGCCAGCATCCGCCCGAGCCGGTAATAGAGCTGAAGATCGGCCATCACGCCTGACCAGTCCCAGGCCTCGTCAAACTCATCCTTGGGGCCGTGATAGCGGTTTTCGGTGTAGTCCTTGGCCACGGCCTCGCCCGCGGCGCGGCCACCTTCGATGAGATCCTGCCCGCCATCGATATAGAGCATCGGCACCCCGCGCTTGGCGAGGGCGAAATGGTCCGAGCGGTAGTAATAGCCCGCCTCGGGCTTGGGATCGGGGGTGATCACGCGGCCATCAGCCTTGAGCGCGGCTTCGAGGAAGCGGTCGAGGGCCGACTTGCCCAGCCCGATCGCGGTGACATCGCGCGCCGGCCCGGCCATCTGCAACGCGTCCATGTTGACCCCGCCGACCGTCTGGGCGAGCGGGAAGATCGGATTGGCGGCATAGTGATAGGCGCCGAGCAGGCCCGATTCCTCGGCGGTCAGGGCGATGAAAACAAGGCTGCGGCGTGCCGGGCCGGCCTTGGCATGGGCCTCGGCCAGCGCCACCAGCGCGGCGGTGCCGGTGGCATTGTCGATCGCCCCGTTGCAGATGTCATCCCCGTCGCGCGCCGGGGTGCAGCGCCCGAGGTGATCCCAATGCGCGGTGTGGAGCACATATTCATCGGGCGCCTCGCTGCCGGGGAGAATGCCGATCACATTGTGCGAGGAGAAGCG
Source organism: Erythrobacter cryptus DSM 12079 (assembly GCF_000422985.1). GTDB lineage: Bacteria > Pseudomonadota > Alphaproteobacteria > Sphingomonadales > Sphingomonadaceae > Erythrobacter > Erythrobacter cryptus. The sequence continues at coordinate 132,298 of NZ_AUHC01000010.1, read as the reverse complement.
GCGCAGATCATTGGCAAAGCTGGTGGCGGCGGCAAGGCCCAAGGACACCGGCTTGAAGCCCTTGGTCTGCGCCGCCTTGGTCAGCGCATCGAGATCCTGCCCGGCAGCGGCCAGAACCTTGCGCGCCGCGGCCTCGGTGATCCAGCCGTTCATCTGCGTGCGTGGCGGGGGATTGGCGCCATATTGCGGATAGGCCTGGGGACCGGTCCACGAGCTTTCCACCACGTTCCAGCCATAGCTCGCAGGCGCGCTCTGGTGCACAATCAGCGCCGCGGCCGCCCCCTGACGCGCGGCCTCCTCGAACTTGTAGGTCCAGCGCCCGTAATAGGTCATCGCCTTGCCGCCGAAGGGGCCTTCAAGCCCCTCGGCCTGCCAGTCGGGATCGTTGACGAGGATCACCACGGTCTTGCCCCGGACATCGAGCCCGGCATAGTCGTTCCAGCCCTTTTCGGGCGCGTTGATGCCATAGCCGACGAACACCAGCTCGCTGTCCTTAAGCGTGGTCCTGGCTTCCTCGCGATAGGTAACGCCCACCCAGTCCTTTCCGAACTGCAGCGCGATCGGCGCGCCCTTGCCGGTGAGCGTGAGCGGGGCGTAATCCTTGCCGGTGATCTCGACCAGCGGCACTTCCTGCACCCAGGAATTGCCATTGCCGGGCTTCAGCCTCGCGGCCTTGAAGCGCTCGGTCAGAAGCGCGATGGTCTTCTCCTCGCCGATGGTGCCGGGCATCCGCCCCTCGAACTCATCGCTCGCCAGCAGGCGGGTGACATCCTTGATCGTCGCCTCGGAGATGGCGCCGGACTCGACCTCGGGAATGTCGAGCGCGGCATCGGCGCTTGCCGGCGCGGGCAAGGCGTCGCAGGCGCCGAGCAGCAGCGCCGGCAGCGCGAGGGCGGCAAGGGCAAGCGGGCGGAAGGTGGCCATGGTGGTGCGCTTTCACAAGGTCTTGAGGAGCGGCGCTTCCTTTGCAGAGCCGCGCCGCCCATGCAAGCTTGCGCCCGGCCCCGCCGCGCGCCACAGAGGGCGGCGATGGGAGAGACCGGCACGCCCGATTGGGACAGCGCGCTGCGCCGCGCCCGCGCGCATGCGCCTTTCCTTGCCCGCGCGCTCGAACGGCAGGAGGCGCTTGCCGCCCTGCTCGCGGCGGGCGAGGGCGAGGCCGCGCTCGCCTGGGCGCGCGCGCAAGGCGAGCATCCCGACACCGAAGTTGCCCTGCGGCGCGAGCGGCTGGCGCTCGCCACGGCGCTGGCGATTGGCGATCTTGCCGGCGCCTTCCCGCTCGCGCGGGTGGTGGGCGAGCTCACCGCCTTTGCCGACCGCGCGCTCGACCGGGCGATCCGCACCGCGATTGCCGAGCGCACCGGCGCGGATTCTCCTGTCGGCTTCATCGCCCTGGCGCTGGGCAAGCAGGGGGCGGGCGAGCTCAACTATTCCTCCGATATCGATCCCATCTTCCTCTATGACCGCGAGACGCTGGCGCGCCGCGCGGGCGAGGATCCGGGCGAGGCGGCGCAGCGCTATGCCCGGCGGGTGGTGGCGCTGCTTTCGGCAAACACGCCCGATGGCTATGCCCTGCGGGTGGACCTGAGGCTCAGGCCCGCAAGCGAGATCAGCCCGCTTGCCGTGCCGCTCGGCACCGCGCTCACCCATTACCAGGGCGAAGCCCTGGCCTGGGAGCGGGCGGCCTTCACCCGCGCCCGCGCCGCCGCCGGGGATGTCGCTGCGGGCGAGGCCTTCCTCGCCCAGATCCGCCCCTTCGTCTGGCGCAGCCAGCTCGATTTCGGCGCGATCGAGGAAATTCGCGCGCTCACCCAGCGCATCCGCTCCGAATATCAGGGGCCAGCCGCGCCCGGCCCCGGCTTTGATGTCAAGCGCGGGCGCGGCGGCATCCGCGAGATCGAGTTCTATGCCCAGACCCACCAGCTCATCCACGGCGGGCGCGATGCCTCGCTGCGGGTGCGCGGCACCCGCGCCGGGCTCGATGCCCTTGCCGCGGGCGGCTGGATCGCGCCCGAGGCCGCGCGCATTCTCGGCGAGGCCTATGACCGGCTGCGCCAGATCGAGCACCGCCTGCAGATGGTGCACGACCGCCAGACCCACACCCTGCCCGAGAGCGCGGCGCTCGACGAGGTGGCGCGGCTCGACGGGCTGGCCGATGGTGGAGCGCTGGTGGATGAATTGACGCGGATCACCGCCCGCAGCGCGCGCCTCTATGAGGAACTGATCGGCACGGGCGCGGCCGCCCCGGCGCCGGCCAGCCCCCTGCCGGCAAGCGCGCTCGCCCGGCAGCTTGCCGCCTGGGGTCTGAGCGAGCCCGAGGCGCTTGCCGAACGCATCGAAAGCTGGCGCGACGGGCGCTATCCGGCGATCCGCAGCCCGCAGGCGATCGCCGCCTGGGACCGGCTCGCCCCGCGGCTGATCGAAGCCATCGCGCGCAGCGACGATCCGCCCCGCGCGCTCACCCGCTGGCAGCGCATCATCGAAAGCGCCGGCAGCCTGGTGACCACCTTCCGCCTGCTCGATGCCCGGCCCGAACTGCTCTCGCGGCTGGTCGCCGCGCTCACGCTTGCCTCGGTGCTGGCCGACGAACTGGCGCGCAAGCCCGAACTGCTCGACACCCTGATCGACCGCGACGCGCTGAAGCTGCCGGGCGACAAGGCGGCGATCATGGTGCGGATGCAGGGCGCCGCGGTGCGCGATGATTACGAGGCGCTGCTCGATGCGATCCGGGTGATCACCGGGGAAATCCGCTTTGCCCTCGGCATCCAGCTGATCGAGGGCCTCGCCGATCCGCTCGCCATCGCCCGGGCGCTCTCGCGCACCGCCGAGGCGGCGATGGAGCTGGCCGCCACGGCGACGATCGGCGAATTTGCCGCCCGCCATGGCCGCGTGCCGGGCAGCGAGCTGGTGATCCTCGGGCTCGGGCGGCTGGGGGGCGGGGCGCTCACCCATGCCTCCGACCTTGACATCGTCTATCTGTTCACCGGCGATTTTGCCGCCCAGTCCGATGGCCAGCGGCCCTTGGGCGCGACCACCTATTACAACCGCCTTGCCAGCCGGGTGAGCGCGGCGCTGTCGGTGCCGACCGCGCAGGGGGCGCTCTACGAGGTCGACACAAGGCTGCGCCCGCAGGGCAACCAGGGCCCGCTGGCGGTGAGCACCGCGGCCTTTGCCAAGTATCAGCGCGAGGCCGCCTGGACCTGGGAGCACATGGCGCTCACCCGCGCGCGGGTGCTGTTCGGCTCGGATGGCGCGCGCGCCGAGCTTGGCGCGGTGCTGGACGAGGTGCTCCACGCCCGGCGCGACAAGGCGGCGCTGCGCAGCGCGGTGCTCGCCATGCGCGCCGAGATGGCGCGGCACAAGCACCCCAGCGGGCCGATCGATGCCAAGCTGATGCGCGGCGGGCTGGTCGATATCGAGTTCCTCGCCCACTATCTGCAGCTCAAGGGCGAGGCCGGCGATGGCCGCCCGCTGCGCCTGGCCGCGCCCGCGGCGATGGCGCCCGATCTCGAGGTGGCGCTCGGCGCGCTCGCCAAGGCCGGGCTGGTGCCCGATGCGCTCGGCGAAGCGCACCGGCTGATGACGCGGATGCTGGTGGCCGCCCGCCTGCTCGCCCCCGACGGCAAGGAACCGCCCCCTTCGGGCGCGCGGGCGCTGGCGCGCGCCTGCGGGCATGCGAGCTATCCGGCGCTGATTGCCGCCTTTGCCGAGGCGCGCCAGGTGGTGGCCGGGGTGTGGAAACAAATCTTCGGGCAGGACATTCTGGCAGGCGATCACAAGCCCCTTGAGGAGGACAACGAATGAGCAGCTTTCCCGGCGTTGGCGATCCCATCCCCGATATTGCCATGCAGACCCCGGATGGAGGCAGCATCAAGCCATCGGATTTCCGTGGCTCCAAGCTGGTGATCTTCTTCTATCCCAAGGATGACACGCCCGGCTGCACCACCGAGAACAAGGATTTCTCCGCGCTCAAGGACGCATTCGAGGCGGCCGGCACCAAGCTTTTGGGGGTAAGCAAGGATCCGCCCGCCAGGCACGCCAGGTTCATCGCCAAGCACGGGCTTACCGTGCCGCTTGCCAGCGATGCCGAGGAGGGCGGCCTGTCCGATGCGCTCGGGGTGTGGGCGGAAAAGCAGATGTACGGCAAGACCTATATGGGCATGGTGCGCGCCACCTACCTCATCGATGCCGCAGGGCGGATCGCGCGCATCTGGGACAAGGTCAAGGTCGCCGGTCACGCCGCCGAGGTGCTCGAGGCGGCCAAGGCGCTTTGAGGCTGCAGCGATGACGAGCCTGGCCCGCGCCATCCGCGCCGCACTGCTCACGAATGAGCCGCGGGCCAAGTGCCTTGCCACCCGCGCGCTGGTGCGCGCCTGGCGGCGCGGCGAACTCGCCTGGGAATTCGATGTCGCCATGCCCGCGGCGCCGGCCTGGCCCGAGACCCTCGTGTTCCTGCCGCCGGGCCAGATGCCCAAGCGCGGGCGCGGCGGCTCGCCCCGCGCGCGCATCGCCCTGTGGCATGCGCTCGCCCATATCGAATTCGTCGCCATCGACCTGGCGCTCGACATGGCCGGGCGCTTCGGCGAAGCCATGGGGCGCGGCTTCGTCAGCGATTTTCTCGGCGTCGCTGCGGACGAGGCGATGCATTTTGCCCTGCTGGCGCGCAAGCTGGATTCGCTCGGCAGCCATTACGGCGCGCTGCCGGTGCACGCTGGATTGTGGGAAGCGGCCGCGGCCACCAGCCACGATGTCGCCGCGCGCCTGGCGGTGGTGCCGATGGTGCTCGAGGCGCGCGGGCTCGATGTCACCCCCGCCACCCGCGCGCGCGTGGCGGCGAGCGGCGATGCCCATGGCGCAAAGATCCTCGATCGCATCCTTGACGATGAAATCCGCCATGTGGCGATCGGCACCAAGCATTTTTTGCGCTGTGCCGAAATGGCGCAGGCCGCGCCCGAATCCCTGTGGCAAAGCTTGGTGAAACGGCATTTTCGCGGTGCCGTTAAGCCGCCGTTCAACGACTCAGCCCGTCTTGCAGCCGGTTTGTCGCGCGATTTTTACGCGGCGATTGCCTCTTAACGACTCGCCCGGATAACTCCCTCCCATCGCAGGCACGCACAAGACGTGCCGGGAACATGCACCTGCGGCGCGCGCCGCGATGGGAACCGGGTCGGCTATGAATTTTCTCGTGCGTCACGTGCTCAGGCTCGCCGCTTCGGTCGGCGGAGCTGCCATCCTTGCCGCTGCCGCACCGGCCTCAGCCAACAGTGCCAATGCCGCCAATGCCAGCGCCGACGTGCTCGAGCCGGTGCGCGAGGCCCAGGGCGAGATCGCCGAGGCGGGCGATCCGCGCTTCAAGTCGCTCTTTGCCAGCTGGACCGCGATCGAGCGCACCACCCCGGTGCTCGGCACCCCGGTCGGCCCTGCCGCCGGCGCGGCGGTTCCTGCCTATTCCTCGCCGCTGCCGCAGCGCGGCATTTCGGTGCCCTCGCGCATGCCGCTTGAGGGCGCGCAGCTCACCAGCGGCTTCGGCATGCGTAACCACCCGGTGCTCGGCGGGCGCCGCCACCACCAGGGGATCGATCTTGCCGCCCCCACCGGCACCCCGGTCTATGCCACGGCAGACGGGATCGTCGGCCGGGCGGATTGGTATTCGAGCTACGGGCTGTTCATCAGCATCAACCACGGGGCCGCGCTCGAGACGCGCTATGCCCACCTCTCGCGCCTTGCCGTGGCCGCGGGGGACAGCGTCAAGAAGGGCGACCTTATCGGCTATGTCGGCTCGACCGGGCGGTCGACCGGCCCGCACCTTCATTACGAAGTTCGTGTCGAGGGGGTTGCAGTCAATCCGATTCCGTATATGGTGGAGAGCGAGGCCCAGCTTGCCTATGCCCGCGATGCCCGTTTGACCGGACAGGGCGGCGAATAGGAAAGCCGGGAGGGCGGCCCGGATCGGCAGCCCGGATTTTGCAGGATTGCCCGCTGGATGCGGGCCGGACATTGGAGAGGGTGTCCGAACATGGCGGCGGGTCTTCCCGCCGCCTTTTTTCTTGCCTTTCGGCCTTGGCTACCCCGCCACCGGGGTGACGCGCCTTTTGGGTAGCAAATCACATACTCTTTTCCCTTGCGGGCGTTCCCGCGGGCGCTAGATTTTTCTTCCGGAGAGCCACGTGAGGCCCGGCCGTGTTGGCGCGGGGCCGCAAGGGAGAGAAACATGTCGATGCACCCGATCGCGCACGCCGCGAAGCGCCCCGATCATCCCGCCGTGATCATGACCGGATCGGGCAAGCAGATCACCTATGGCGAGATGGACGCCGAATCGAACCGCTTTGCCCATCTGCTGCGCGCCCGCGGGATCGGGCCGGGCGATGCCTTTGCGGTGCTGCTCGAAAACCGCATCGAATATTTCACCCTGATCTGGGGTTCGCAGCGCGCCGGCACGATGATGGTGCCGATCTCCTCGCGCCTCACCGCGCCCGAGGCGGCCTATATCATCCGCGATTCCGAGGCGAAGCTGCTGATCACCAGCACCGCCTTTGCCGGGGTGCTCGAGGGCATCCGCGCCGAATGCCCGGGGCTTGATGTGCTGGTGATGGATGCGGGGGGCGATGAAGATTTCGCCGCCGCGCTGGGCGCGCAGCCGACGACCCCGATCCCCGATCAGAGCGCGGGCCTGCTCATGCTCTATTCCTCGGGCACCACCGGCCGGCCCAAGGGCATCCGCCCGGCCCCGCCGGCCGATCCCGATCCCCAGGCGCCGGTGCCGCTGCTCGGCCTGGCGACGCTCGGCATGGGCATGCCGGCCGATGGCTCGATGGTCTATCTCTCCCCCGCCCCGCTCTATCACGCCGCACCGATCGGCTGGTGCTCGGTGGTTCACCGCCTCGGCGGCACGGTGGTGATGATGGAGAAGTTCGATCCCGAAGAAGCGCTCAAAGCAATCGAGCGCTACAAGGTGACCGACAGCCAGTGGGTGCCGACCCACTTCGTGCGCCTGCTGCGGCTCGAGCCGGAGGTGCGGGCGAAATATGACCTCTCCAGCCACCAGCGCGCGATCCACGCCGCTGCCCCCTGTCCGGTGCCGATCAAGCAGGCGATGATCGAATGGTGGGGGCCGATCGTGAACGAATATTACGCCGGCTCGGAAATGATCGGGATGACGCTGGTCAAGTCCGAACAATGGCTGAAGAAGCCCGGCACGGTGGGCGTGGCGGTGCACGGCAAGCTGCACGTGTGCGGCCCTGATGGCGAGGAATTGCCGCCGGGCGAGGACGGGCTCATCTTCTTCGAGAACGATCAATTGCCGACCTATCACAACGACCCGCAGAAGACCGCCGAGGCAATGCACCCCAAGGGCTGGATGACGCTGGGCGACATCGGCCATGTGGATGAGGATGGCTTCCTGTTCCTCACCGACCGCAAGAGCCACATGATCATCAGCGGGGGCGTCAACATCTATCCGCAGGAAATCGAGAACCTGCTCATCACCCATCCCAAGGTGATGGATGCCGCGGTGATCGGCGCGCCCTGCCCCGATCTGGGCGAGAAGGTGGTGGCGGTGGTGCAACCGCGCAACATGGCCGATGCCGGCCCCGCGCTCGAGGCCGAGCTGCGCGAATTCCTCGCCCCGCAGCTTGCCAGGATCAAGATGCCCAAGCTGTTCGATTTCCGCGCCAGCCTGCCGCGCGAGGCCAATGGCAAGCTCTACAAGCGCGAGCTGCGCGATGAATATGCCGCCAAGGCGCGCGCCGAGGCCGAAGCCGGGGCGGCGGCGTGAGCGGGCCGGCGGTGCTGCCCGGGCCGATCGCCCGCCAGGTGATCGACCCCCATGCCTATGCCGAATGGCACGGGCTGCTCGACACCTTCGATGAGATCCGCGCCCAAACCCCGGTGGCGCTGGTGGCGCCGGAGACGGAAGGCCTGTTCGATCCCTTCTGGCTCGTCACCCGCTACGACGATGTGATGCGCATCTCCAAGGACAATGCCGGCTTCCTCAACAATCCGCGCCCCGTGGTGTTCAGCTTCAACGAGGCGATCGCCTTCTCGCGCGCGGCCACGGGATCGAACATGCTGGTCGATTCGCTGGTGGTGTTCGATGCGCCGATCCACCCCAAATATCGCAAGCTCACGCAGGAATGGTTCATGCCGCGCAGCCTTGCCCGGCTCGAGGCGGAGCTGAAGGCGCTGGCCGCGCGCATGGTCGAACAGATGCTCGAGAAGGGCGGCGAGGTCGATTTCGTCAAGGAGGTCTCCGGCCCCTATCCCTTGCGGGTGGTGATGCAGATCCTCGGCGTGCCGCCGGAGGATGAGCCGCGCATGCTGATGCTCACCCAGCAATTGTTCGGCGGGCAGGACAAGGACCTTTCGGGCACCGGCATGGAGAACATGACCCCCGATCAGGTGGTGCAGATCGTTGCCGGGGCGGTGCGCAGCTTCGAGGACTATTTCGCCGCGATTGCCGAGGATCGGCGCAAGCACCCCACCAATGACGTGGCGAGCGTGATCGCCAATGCCATGGTCGATGGCCAGCCGCTGCCGCCGCGCGACATGGCGGGCTATTACATCATCGTCGCCACCGCCGGGCATGACACCACCTCGGCCAGCACCGCTGGGGCGATGCAGGCCTTGGCGAATGATCCCGAACAATATGCCCGCGTGCGCGCCGATCGCAGCCTGCTGCCCGGCATTGTCGAGGAAGCGATCCGCTGGACCACCCCGGTGCAGCACTTCATGCGCACCGCCGCTGAGGATTGCGAGATCGGCGGGCAGGCGATCAAGGCGGGCGACTGGCTGATGCTGAACTATGTCGCGGCCAACCACGATCCGGCACAATTTGCCGATCCGCGCCGGTTTGATGCCGCCCGTTCGCCCAACCGCCACCTCGCCTTCGGCGCCGGGGCGCACCAGTGCCTCGGCCTCCACCTGGCCCGGCTGGAGATGAGGATCCTGTTCGAGGCGATCCTCGATCGCATCGCCGCGGTGGAACCGGCGGGCGAGGCCAAGCGCGCGAGCAGCACCTTTGTCGGCGGATTGAAGACCCTGCCGATCAGAGTGACGCCGGCCTAGCCGAGCAGCCGCTGCGCCATGGCCCGCACCGCCTCGCCCATGTCGGGGCGCGACAGGGCGATCGCCAGTGTCGCCTCGACAAAGCCGACCTTGCTGCCGCAATCATAGCGCGCGCCATCGAAGGTGAGGGCGTGGAAGGGCTGGGAGCCGATCAGCTTGGCCATGGCATCGGTGAGCTGGATTTCCCCGCCGGCACCGCGTTCCTGCGCTGCGAGCAGGCCCATCACCTCGGGCTGGAGGATATAGCGGCCCGAGACGATCTTGTTCGAGGGCGCCGCGCTCACCGGGGGCTTTTCCACGAGGCCGCGCACCTCGGTCAGCTTGCCGCGGCTCTCGCCCGGAGCGATCACCCCATAGCTCGAGACCTGTTCGATCGGCACCTCGAGCACGCTCACGAGATTGCCGCCGACCTCTTCATAGGCCTCGACCATCTGCTTCATGCAGCCGCTGCCGCCGGCGCGCGCCACCATCAGCTCATCGGGCAGGAAGATGGCAAAGGGCTCGTCCCCCACGATCGCGCGGGCGCACCAGATCGCATGGCCAAGGCCGAGCGGCACCTGCTGGCGCACCGCGATGACATCGCCCGGCACGGCGCGGGTGCAATCGAGCACCGAGGTATCGCGGCCGCGCTCGGCCATGGTCTTTTCGAGTTCAAAGGCGATGTCGAAATGCTCGACGATCCCGGTCTTGCCGCGCCCGGTGACGAAGATCATCTGCTCGATCCCCGCCTCGCGCGCCTCGTCCACGGCATATTGGATGAGCGGGCGATCGACCACCGGCAGCAGTTCCTTGGGCACCACCTTGGTGGCGGGCAGGAACCGGGTGCCAAGGCCGGCAACGGGAAAGACCGCTTTCCTGATCGGTTTGGGACGGCTCGGCGTGGCGGACATGGGAACCCCGTTGTGACACTGTCTCGGCGGTGAGGCCGCGCCCGGCTCTCGTGCCGCGCTGCAGCGAGGTGGTCAACCATTGTTGCGCGCACATGCGGCGATGTTGCGCCAGAGGCACTTTTCGCTAAGGCGGGCGGATGGACAAGCTCATCATTCACGGCGGCAAGCGCCTTTCCGGCACGATTCCGATTTCGGGCGCCAAGAACGCCGCGCTCACCCTCATCCCCTGTGCGCTGCTGACCGAGGAGCCGCTGACGCTGCGCAACCTGCCGCGGCTTGCCGATATTGATGGCTTCCAGCACCTGATGAACCAGTTCGGCGTCACCACCGTGATCCAGGGCACGCGGCCCGAGGATTTCGGGCGGGTGATGAGCCTTGAGGCGCCGCGCATCACTTCGACGGTCGCCCCCTATGATCTGGTGCGGCGGATGCGCGCCTCGATCCTGGTGCTCGGGCCGATGCTCGCGCGCGCCGGCGAGGCGACGGTGTCGATGCCGGGCGGCTGCGCGATCGGCAACCGCCCGATCGACCTGCATTTGAAGGCGCTCGAGGCCTTCGGCGCGCGGATCGAGCTCGCGGCCGGCTATGTCAAGGCGCACCAGCCCGATGGCGGCCTGCCCGGCGGGGATTTCGACTTTCCGGTGGTGAGCGTGGGGGCGACCGAGAACGCGGTGATGGCCGCGGTGCTGGCCAAGGGCACCAGCCGCCTGTTCAACGCCGCGCGCGAGCCCGAGATCGTCGATCTGTGCAATCTGCTCGTGGCGATGGGGGCCGAGATCGAGGGGATCGGCACCTCCAGCCTCACCATCCACGGCGTCAAACGCCTGCACGGGGCGACCTACCGGGTGATGCCCGACCGGATCGAGGCCGGCTCCTATGCCTGCGCGGCGGCGATCACCGGGGGCGCGGTGCGGCTCGAGGGCGCGCGCGCCGAGGACATGATGGCCACCATCCACGCGCTCCAGGCGATCGGCATCCATGTCGATTGGGATGCCAAGGGGGTGACGGTGGAGGCCAATGGTGCGCTCAAACCGGTTGACCTCACCACCGCCCCCTATCCCGGCCTTGCCACCGACATGCAGGCCCAGCTGATGGCGCTCCTGTGCCGGGCCGAGGGCACCAGCGTGCTCAAGGAGACGATCTTCGAGAACCGCTTCATGCACGTGCCCGAATTGCGCCGCATGGGCGCCAACATCACCACCGAAGGGCGCACCGCGGTGGTCAAGGGCGTGGAGAGGCTGACCGGGGCCGAGGTGATGGCCACCGACCTCAGGGCCTCGATGAGCCTGGTGATCGCCGGGCTTGCCGCCGAGGGCGAGACCACGGTGCGCCGCCTCTACCACCTCGATCGCGGCTATGAACGGCTCGAGGAAAAGCTCCAGCTGGTCGGCGCGGATATCGCCCGGGTGGATGACTAGGCCGGTTGGTTGACTAGGCCGGGCGATTGGCGACCAGCCATACCCTGATGGCGCTGGCAAGGCCCGGCGGGGTGGGGGCCTTGATCCGCTCGGCATCGATGCGGGCAACCAGCGCGGCCACGGCCAGCCCCTCGCGCGCCGCGGCGGCGCGCAGCATCTCCCAGAACAGCGGCTCGAGGCTGATCGAGGTGGCATGGCCCGCGATGGTGAGCGAGCGCTTGACCGGAGGGTGATAGGGCACAGCCATGCGCCCGATCCTAGCAGCTAGGCAGCCTCGAAGTCGTCCACATATTCGGGGAAGAACACCGGCTCGCGCTCGGACCAGCCGGGGGCGGTGGCCGCCGCCTCGGAGAGCGATTGCAGCAACAGCTTGCGCCGCGCCGGGGGGATCAGCGGCAGCGCGCTGGCGGCGCAGAAGGCCGCCGGCAGGAAAGGGCGCACCCTGGCGCCGAGCAGGCGTTCATAGAGGAAGCGGAAGGCCGAGAAGCTGGCAAGGCGCCCCTGCTCGAGATCGAAGGCGGCAAGGCGAACGAGCTTGCCGAGGAAGCGCTCGACCTCCTGGCCGCTGCTGTCCTGCGGGATCAGGCCGCGCAGCGTCTTCAGATCCTGATAGGCGACATATTGGCGGCGGATGGCGATGTTCTCGGCCTCGCTGCGGCCCCAGCGGCGGAAGGCATCGGTGCGGGCCAGGCCGATATCGAGGCTGCGCTTGATGTAGCGCTGTTCGGCCGGGGCAAAGCCGGCAAATTCGCGCATCTCGGCAATCGGCAGCATCATGGCGCGTCTCCTTCGTGCCGGAAGAACGTCGCCCAAGATGGTTAATTTAGGGTTAGGTATGAAAATCGCCGCTGGCGTCGAGACGATAGGCTGGCGGGCGGCATGCGCGCGCCGGCGCTTGCGGCTAGGTCAAATAAGCCCCGCAAGCGGCGAGCTGGGATCGGCATACATCCGCCGGCCCATGCGCCCGGCAAGATAGGCCTCGCGCCCGGCCTCCACCGCGAGCTTCATCGCCCGGGCCATGCGCACCGGATCCTTGGCCTCGGCGATGGCGGTGTTCATCAGCACCCCGTCGCAGCCCAGTTCCATCGCCACCGCCGCGTCCGAGGCCGTGCCCACCCCGGCATCGACCAGCACCGGCACCTTCGCGCCCTCGACGATCAGGCGGATGGTGACGCGGTTCTGGATGCCAAGGCCTGAGCCGATCGGGGCGCCCAGCGGCATGATCGCCACCGCCCCGGCCTCCTCCAGCTGGCGCGCGGCGATGGGGTCATCGACGCAATAGACCATCGGTAGGAAGCCCTCCTTGGCCAGCACCTCGGTGGCGCGCAGGGTTTCGCGCATATCGGGATAGAGTGTGCGCGCCTCGCCCAGCACCTCGAGCTTGACGAGATCCCATCCCCCCGCCTCGCGCGCGAGACGCAGGGTGCGAATCGCCTCCTCGGCGGTGAAGCACCCGGCGGTGTTGGGCAGATAGGTGATCTTCCTGGGATCGATGTAATCGGTGAGCATCGGCGCCTTGGGATCGGAGATGTTGACCCGGCGCACTGCCACGGTGACGATTTCCGCCCCGCTTGCCTCGACCGCGGCGGCGTTCTGTTCAAAGCTCTTGTATTTGCCCGTCCCCACGATCAGCCGGCTGCGGAAGCTGCGCCCCGCGACGCTCCAGCAATCCTCGGCCGGGGCGGCATGATCCCCACCGCCGACGAAATGGACGATCTCGAGCTTGTCGCCCTCGGCCAGCGGCGCATGCCCAAGGGTCGAGCGCGGCACGATTTCGCCGTTGCGTTCCACCGCCACCTTTTCCGGCGCAAGTTCGAGTTCGCGCACCAGCTCGGCAAGCGTGGCAGCGGCCGAGCGGTGCGGCGCGCCGTTGAGAGTGAAGGACTTGATCATGGCGCGAGACATAGGGCCTTGCGCCCGGCCTGCAAGCGCGCGTTTTGACGAGGCGGCGCGTGGCCCCTCAGCGGCCCGCGCGCAGGTTGAGCCAATGCGCCGCGCCGACGATCCCCACCCCGGCGAGCGTGAGCGCGAATTCGCGCGGGCCATGCGGCACCATCAACGCGCCGGCCATCAGCGCCAGGCCCGCCAGCGCGACCACGAAGGGCAGGCGCCGCCGGTGGCGCCGCAGCCCCCAGCCCAGCGCCAGCGCGGCCACCCCGAGCGCGAGGACAAGGCCGATACGGTGGATCTGCTCGTCCATCAGGAAATGCCCGCCCAGCCCCAGCGCCGAGACCAGCACCAGCGTGGCGATGCAGTGCAGCGCGCACAGCCCGGCAAGGCCAAGCCCCACCTGATCGAGGCGGCGGCGCAGGACGCTGCGAGTCGCGAAGGGAAATCCGGGAAGGCACATCTCGCCCTTGCACATATGTAATGTTGTCACATTGCGCAAGCGGCGATGGCGCCTTTCTTGGCGCCGCGCCCGTGCCCCAGCTTCTCGATTGGGTGCGCGTCCCGCATGGGTGCTTGCGCCAAACGGGCTTGCGCTGGCGGCGCGCCCGGCACAAAGAGCCGCCATGGCCAGCACCGCCGCCCCCGCCCCGCACCCGATCGCCGCCCCGCCCTCCACCCGCGCCCGGCCGCTGGCGTTGGCGCGCTGGCTCGAGCTGGTGGCGGGGCTGGTGGTGCTGATCGTGCTGGTCGGCGGGATCACCCGGCTCACCGAAAGCGGGCTTTCGATCACCGAGTGGAACGTGGTGAGCGGCATCCTCCCGCCGCTGAGCGAAGCGGCCTGGCAGGCCGAATTCGCCAAATATCAGGCGACCGCCGAGTTCCGCTATGAAGCCGGGCCGGCGGGGATGGATCTGGCCGCCTTCAAGTTCATCTTCTTCTGGGAATGGTTCCACCGCATCCTTGGCCGGGTGATCGGGCTGGCCTTCCTTGTGCCCTTTGCGGTGTTCGCGCTGCGCCGGGCGATCCCGGCGGGCTATGGCTGGCGGCTCGCGGCGCTGTTTGCACTGATCTGCGGGCAGGGGGCGCTCGGCTGGTTCATGGTCTCCTCGGGCGTGGGCGCGAGCGAGCTTACCGATGTCAGCCATTTTCGCCTGGCCGCGCATCTCCTGACCGCGCTGTTCCTGCTCGGCGGCCTCATCTGGACGGCGCGCGATCTCAGACGCCTTGCCGCCGATGCGGCCGCGCGCCCGGCGCTGCCCACCCCTGCCGGGCTGCTGATCGCCGCGGTGCTCATGGTGCAGCTGCTGCTAGGGGCCTTTGTCGCCGGGCTCAATGCCGGGCACGCCGCCTATGACTGGCCGCTGATGAACGGGCGCCTCGTGCCCGAGATCGACTGGTCGCGCGGCGCCCTGTGGACGCTCACCAACGATCCCTTCCTGCTGCAATTCCTGCACCGCTGGTGGGCGTGGGTGGCGGTGGCGGCGCTGGTGTGGCTGGCACGACGGGTGCGCCGGCATGACCGCTTTGCCAGCATCGCGGTGCACAGCGCCTTTGGCACCATGGTGCTGCTCGGCATTGCCACGGTGATGAGCGAGGTGTCGCTGTGGATCGCCGCGGCCCACCAGCTGTTCGGCGCGCTGACGGTGGCCACCACCGCGTGGGCGCTCCACGCCGATGCGCTTGTGCGGGCACAGCGACAATGAACGGCGCGGCGCTGGTCTGGTGCCCCTTTCCCGATGCCGAAAGCGCCCGTGCGGCGGTGGCGCTTCTGCTCGACGAGGGGCTGATCGCCTGCGCCAACATCATCGGTACGATCGAATCGCACTTCACCTGGCAGGGCGCGCGCGACAGCTCCAGCGAGGCCGGGGTATTGCTGAAGACGCGCAAGGAATGCTTGACCGAACTCGTCAACCGTTTGGGCGCACTCCACCCCTATGATACGCCCGCGATCATCGGCTGGGAGGCAGCGGCTGCCCATCCGGCCACGCTGGCCTGGCTTGCGGCAAGCTGCGCCGCGCCGCTGCCCGGCGCGCCACCGGACGCGGCGTAGGGCTGAGCAACGGGGCGGGAAGACGCCGGCGCCTGTGTGAGGGGATGCGAGGATGGCGAGCACTGCGATCACCCGGCGCCGCCTCATCGCGCTCCTCGGCGCCGGGCTTGCAGCAGGCGCGGCGGGGCGCAGCGCGGCGACGGGCGGGGCGTCGCCGCTCAGCCTGCCGCAGCGCCCGCAGCGGCTCGAGCGGGTGCTCTCCCACGTGGTCGGCGGGCACAGCGCCCTCAGCGTGCGGCGCGGCTGGGAGGTGTGGTTTGCGCCCCAGGGCCGCGGGATCGCGGTGAGCGGGCGCCAGCTCTTTGCCGAGGTCAATGCCCCGCCCCAGCTTGCCGCGCTCGCCCGGATCGAGCAGCAGCGCACCGAGACCGGGCTATTCCCGCTGATGCTCGATGCCGATGGCGCGATCCTGCCGGTCGCCGATGCGCAAGGGGTGAGCGAGGCGGTCACCGCGGCGCTTGGCGCAGCCGAGGAACTGATCGCGCGCGGGCCGGGGCCGGCCGATCAGCGGGCGCTCCAGCGCGCCTATCTCGCCCGGCTCGATGCCGTCGGGGCTGATCTGTTTGAACAGCTGCCGCGCGATCTGTTCTTTCCCACCGGGGTCCCGAGTGTGGTGCGCGAGACGCTCACCCTGCCCGACGGGCTGATCGGCAGCTTCACCGTGGAATACCGCGCCGCGCCGCAGCCCGATGCCCCCTGGCTCAGCCGGGCCGAGCGCGTGATCACCACCCGCATCGGCGCGCAGGAACGCCGCCGCGAGGAGCTGTGGCGGATGGGCGATCTCTTGCCGCCAGGGGCCGAAGCGCCCTTGCGGTATTATTTTACCCTACGGCGAAACCGCGCTTTTGCTTGACTTTCGCCAAGCTCGGCGACATTGGCCCCGCACTTTCCGCGGCCTGCCCGTGCCGGGGCGAATCCGGCGGGGCGCGGGGCCAGCGGGCGGCAGGGGCCCCTCGCAAGGCCCCATGCCAAGCCTCTTGAAGAAGCAAGGACACATGCCATGAAGGCGCTCAGCAAGCAGACCCGGTCGATCAAGCCGGCCGAGGTCGAGAAGAACTGGCACATCATCGATGCCGATGGCCTCGTCGTCGGCCGCCTCGCCGCGATCATCGCCAACATCCTGCGCGGCAAGCACAAGCCGAGCTACACCCCGCACGTCGATTGCGGCGATCACGTGATCGTCATCAATGTCGAGAAGGTGAAGTTCACCGGCAACAAGATGGGCGAGAAGGTCTATTACAAGCACACCGGCCACCCCGGCGGGATCAAGGAGACCACCCCGGCCAAGGTGCTGGGCGGGCGCTTCCCCGAGCGGGTGCTGGAAAAGGCGGTGGAGCGGATGATCCCGCGCGGGCCGCTTGGCCGCAAGCAGATGAAGGCGCTGCACCTTTATGCCGGCAGCGAGCATCCCCACGCCGGGCAGCAGCCCCAGGTGCTCGACGTTGCTTCCCTTAACCGCAAGAACAAGGTCACCGCGTAATGACCGCTGAAACCACCACCGTCACCGATCTGGCCGATCTCAAGGACATTGCCGGCGCCGTGCCGCAGGGCGATGCCGCCGAAATCGCCCGCACCACCGCCCCGCTGCGCGCGCGCGAAGTCGATGCCCAGGGCCGTTCCTATGCCACCGGCCGCCGCAAGGATGCGGTGGCGCGAGTGTGGGTCAAGCCCGGCACCGGCAAGATCACCATCAACGGGCGCGATCAGGAAGTCTATTTCGCCCGGCCGACGCTGCGCCTCGTCATCAACCAGCCCTTCACCATCACCGATCGTGCCGGGCAGTATGACGTGATCGCCACGGTGCGCGGCGGCGGGCTTTCGGGCCAGGCCGGCGCGGTCAAGCACGGGATCGCCCAGGCGCTGACCAAGTACGAGCCTGAGCTGCGCCCCGTGGTCAAGGCGGCCGGCTTCCTCACCCGTGACAGCCGCGTGGTCGAGCGCAAGAAGTACGGCAAGGCCAAGGCCCGCCGCAGCTTCCAGTTCTCGAAGCGCTAAGCCCCGGCGCCCCCTTGCGGGCGGCAACGAGAAAGGGCGGCTCCCCAGGCGGGAGCCGCCCTTTCCCTTTGGGCAACGCTCTTGCGGCTCAGCGTTGCAGCAGCATGATCCCCCAGGCGAGACCGCTGCCGGAGAAGAAGATCGGCCAGGACCAGTAGAACCTGGTCTCGGCCAGCGCCACCGTGTGGATCGCCAGTGGCCCGGCGCTGGTGCCCTGCGAACCGATCACCAGCGCGATGATCGCCGAGAGCACCGCGCCGAAACTCGCCGCCTTGATGAAATCCATCACCCTGTCCTCGCTCGCTTGCCTTTTTCCGCCGCGGGGGCCGGGCCGGGGCGCAGGGCCAGCGCGCCGCCACCCCCACCGGCGCCGTGATTCCATCAACAATTCCTTAATGCCAAACCTCGAAAAAGGGTTAAGGCCCGCCCCCGCAAGATTACCGCGCCGCGCCCGGCAGGCTGCGGATTTCGGTGCTGATTTCCCCCCCGGGCGCGCAGGTGATCACCCGATAGCAAGGCGGCACGCCGCGGCGCAGGCGGGTGGAAAGCGTGCCGGTGCCGATCATCCGCAGGCTCTGCCCGCCATGGCTGCGCAGCTGATCGAAGGGCACGTGGACATGGCCCGAGATCACCGCATGAGCTCCGGCCGCGGCGAGCGCGACAAAGGCCGCGTCACCGCCGATGGTGGGGTTGCGGCGCTGGCCCGGGGGTCCGAGCAGCGGGTGATGCGCGATCACGATGCGGGTGCGCGGATCGTCGCGCAAGCCCGCCAGCGCCGCGAGGGTCTGGCGCAGCGCGGCGGGGCGCACCACCCCGTCAGACCAGGGAAAGCGCGGTTGGGCGCGCACCGTGGTGCGCAGCGGCACCAGCACCACATCTGGCGAGGCAAAGTCCCCCGGAACCGCCGCGCGCAGCCGGCGATAGCGGCGGAAGGGATCGGCAAAGCGTTCCCACAGGTTGTAATAGGGCAGATCGTGATTGCCCGGCTCGAGCACCACCGGCACCCCGAGCCCCGCCAGCCAGCGCGCCGCCGCGGCATATTCGGAATGCTTGGCGCGCTGGGTGAGATCGCCGGTGCACACCACGGCATCGGGCCGCTCATCGGCCACCGCGCGCGCCACCGCATCGAGCGCGGCCTTGTCCTCGACCCCGAAATGCACATCGCTGATATGGAACAGGCGGGTGGTCATCGCGCCCGCCTATAGCCTGCCGGTGAGCACAAGCCAGGTGGCAAGCGCATTCAATGCCGTGTAGCCGGCATAGGCAAAAACAAAGCCCGGCCAGCCCTCGACCGAAAGCGCCAGGGCAAGGCACAGCACCACGAATTCGGTGAAGAAGGAGGCGCGGCGGCTCAAAAGCTGGCTCGACCGGGGCAGGCGCGCAAACAGCGGGTGGCCGCTTTCAAACACCGCCTTGCCCATCGCGAAATTGGCGATGCCCAGCACGAAGATCGCAAATGTCGCCCAGCCCATGCCTACCAATATGGTGCGGCGCCGGTCGATTGGAAACCGCGCTTCATCGCCCGGTGCGCGCGCTTCGTCATCCCGCCCCCACGCCGGTCGAGGTGCGCCGCCGCTTTGGTCGAGGCGCGGCTGCGCCGGCGCGGCGGGGCGGCTATCAAGGGTTCAGCAGCGGCGCCGAAAGCCCCCCGCGACCGGCCCCCGACTGGTCCCGGCGCCGCTGCAGAGGAAAGGACAAGCCCATGAAACCCCTTGCGAAACTGATGACCCATGCGGTTGCCGCCGCCGGCCTTGCCGCGGCCGCCTTCACCCCCGCCCAGGCTGGCCAGATGGAACAGATGCGCGTGACCGTCAGCGCCGATGACCTCAACCTTGCCACGCCGGCGGGCCAGCGCGCACTCGATCAGCGGGTGGAAAAGGCGGTGCGCCAGGTGGGCCGCGTGACCAGCCTGACGACCGGCTCGCGGATCCTCTCGCAGGAAGTCAAGACCTGCCTTGCCAAGGCCCGCGCCGAGGCCCGCCAGCAGGTTGCCGCGCTGGTGCGTGCCGACCAGCGGGGCGGCTGACCTGCGCCCCCTCCCGATCCTGCGCGCACCTCCCCCGAAAGGCTGCGCGCAGCTGCCACGGCCCGAACCCTTCCAGTCCCTGGGGTTCGGGCCGTCTTTTTGTTCCCGAGGCGCAGGCCCGATAGAGGCGGGCCGCGCGCGTCAGCGCCCCGCCATCGCCTTGACCCGCGCGAGGTAGGTGCGCCCGATGCGCAGCGCCTCGCCGCTCACCAGCTCGGCCGACCACACCCCGAGGCCATCGTGCCTGAGGCCGCGGATGTGATCGCGCCTGAGAATGGTGGAGCGGTGGATGCGGATGAACTGTTCGGGATCGAGCCGCGCCTCGAGCCCGGCGATGGTCTGGAGCAGCAGATAGCTTCGCGCCGCCGGCCCGGTGCCGACATGCAGGCGCACATAATCGCGCTCGGCATCGATGCGCAGCACCTCGCTCACCGCGATCCGCAACAGCTCCGAGCGGTGCGGCACCCACAGTTCCTCGAGATAGCGGCCCTGGCGCGGCCGGCGCTGCCCGCGGCGGGCGAGCGCGCGGGTGATCGCCCGGGCGAGCCGATCGGCCGAGACCGGCTTCAAGACATAGTCCACCGCTTCAAGATCGAAGGCCTCGACCGCGAAGTGATCATGCGCGGTGACGAAGATCACCACCGGGGCGGCTTCCTGCTCGGCAAATCGGCGCGCCACGCCAAGGCCGTCAAGCTCGGGCATGGTCATGTCGAGCAGCACCAGATCGGGCTGGAGCTTTTCAGCCAGGCGCAGCGCCGCGGCCCCGTCGCTCGCGGTGCCGACCACGGCAACGCTGGGGATCTCGGCACAGATCACCTGCACCCGCTCGACCGCGAGCGGCTCGTCATCGACGATCAGGGTGCGCAGCACCTGGGGCTGGGTCTCGCTGGTCTCAGGCATGGCTTGTTTCGGGCATGGCTTCAGGCATGGGGGCCACTCATCCGGGATAGGGGAATGCGGATCTCGCTGCGATAGCCGCCCGGCACCGGGCCGGAGGCAAAGCCGATATCGGGGCCTAAGCGCGCCTCGAGCCGGTCGCGCACATTGGCAAGGCCGATGCCGAAGCCGTGCTGCGCGCCCTGCGGCACGCCCGGGCCATCATCGCTGACGGTGATCACCAGCCGATCGAACTCCTCGCGCGCCGCGAGCGTGATCGTCACCGGGCGCGAGACCGGCGAGACCGCGTACTTGACCGAGTTTTCCACGAGCGGCTGCAGGATCATCCCCGGCAGGCGCGCATCCTCCAGCCCCTGGGGCAGATCGAACACGGCCCTGAGACGGGTGGGAAAGCGCACCGCCTCGATCTCGAGATACAGCCTTTGCAGATCGAATTCGTCGCGCAGCGCGACATCGGCGGTGGGCTCGGCGGCGAGCGAATGGCGATAGAAGCGGCTGATCGTCTGGATCATCGTCTCGGCCGCCTCGGTCTTGCCGGTCATCACCAGGGCCGAGAGCGAATTCAGGGTGTTGAACAGGAAATGCGGGTTGACCTGATAGCGCAAGGAGCGCAGCTCGGCGGCCTTGGCGGCAGAGCGGAACTGCTCCTCGCGGCGCTGCGCCGCGCGCGCCTGCACCCCGGCGAGCAGGGCAAAATAGGTCGAGGCCCAGGCAAGCAGGAGGAAATAGCGCCCAAGCGCGACATCGAGCAGCTTGCGCCAGAAATCCCCCAGCGTCTCGGCCGGCTCGATGATCACCGATTGCGTGCCCGCCGCCGTGCCCCCCGGCCCCTGCAGCGGCACATCGACGAGCAGGTTGCCGCTCTCATCGCGGCGCAGGTTGAGATTGAGCTTTTCCCCATAGGCGCGTTCGATCGCCGGGGACATATCCTTGAACACCCAGTAATTGACCTGGCCGATCGCGAGGGCGACAGGAAGCGCGAGCACGATCGCGGCGGAAATCTTGATCCACAGCGCGCGGTTGTCGAACAGGCGCAAGAGCAGCCACAGGACCAGCGTCAGCGCGATGCCGATGGCGGTCACCACCAGCCGCCGCCAGGCCAGCTCGAACTGGAAGCCGATGTCCATCACCAGGCTGCGCACCGTGGTGAGGAGGAAATAGGTGGCCCACAGCACCACCATCGAGAACAGCACGGCGCGCAGCGGCACGCGCGGCGCGCTTTCGCCGGGGCCGGGCGCAGGTAGGGAATCAGCCATCATTCTGGCCCTGCCAGATAGCGCCGCGCCCGGCGCTGCGCCATGGCGGGCGGCGCCGGTGGTCGGGCGCGGTTGCGCCTTGGTCGAAAGCTGAACGCCTGTTCAGCGAGGCGCCCCCCAAAAAACCGCGGCCCAATCCTGCGCGCGCCTCAATCGCGCGGGCGGATCATCTCGGACGGCACCACCCAGGCATCGAACTGCTCCTCGGTGAGCAGCCCGAGCGCCAGCGCCGCGGCCTTGAGCGTGGTGCCCTCGGCATGGGCCTTCTTGGCGATCTTCGCCGCATTGTCATAGCCGATATGCGGATTGAGCGCGGTGACCAGCATCAGGCTTTCGTTCAACAGCTGGGTGATGCGGGCGGTGTTGGCCACGATCCCGACCACGCAATTGTCGGTGAAGGCATGGGCGGCATCGCCGATCAGCCGGATCGATTGCAGCACGTTGTAGATGATCACCGGCTTGAACACGTTGAGCTCGAGGTGCCCGTGCGATCCGGCCACGCTCACCGCCACGTGGTTGCCCATCACCTGGGCGCAGACCATGGTCATCGCCTCGCACTGGGTGGGATTGACCTTGCCCGGCATGATCGAGGAGCCGGGCTCGTTGGCGGGCAGGATCAGCTCGCCCAGGCCCGAGCGCGGACCGGAGGCCAGCAGGCGGATGTCGTTGGCGATCTTCATCAGGCTGACGGCAAGCACGTTCAATGCCCCTGACAGCTCGACCATGGCATCATGCGCGGCCAGCGCCTCGAACTTGTTGGGCGCGGTGACGAAGGCATGCCCGGTCTCGGCCGCGACCTCGGCGGCAAAGGCGACATCGAAGCCCACCTTGGCGTTGATCCCGGTGCCCACCGCGGTGCCGCCCTGCGCCAGCTCGAGCACGCGCGGCAGCGCCGCCTCGATCCGCTTGATCCCGTAGCCGACCTGCGCGGCATAGCCCGAGAATTCCTGCCCCAGCGTCATCGGGGTGGCATCCTGGAGGTGGGTGCGCCCGATCTTGACGATCGGCGCAAACTCCTCGGCCTTGGCCTCGAGCGCGCCGTGGAGCTTCCTCAAGGCCGGCAGCAGGTGATCGATCACCTCGCAGGCCGCGGCAATGTGCATCGCCGTGGGGAAGGTGTCGTTCGAGGACTGGCCCATGTTGCAATGGTCGTTGGGGTGAACCGGGCTCTTGCCCCCGCGCTTGCCGGTGAGGATCTCGTTGGCGCGGCTGGCGATCACCTCGTTGGCGTTCATGTTGGTCTGGGTGCCGCTGCCGGTCTGCCACACCACCAGCGGGAACTGGTCAGCCAGCGTCCCGTCGATCACCTCGCGCGCGGCGGTGACGATCGCCTCGCCGAGCGCGGGATCGAGCACGCCGAGCTTCATGTTGGCGCGCGCCGCGGCGAGCTTTTGCACCCCCAGCGCGCGGATCAGGGCGGGGGGCATCTTCTCGCCGCCGATCGGAAAATTGATGATCGAACGCTGGGTCTGCGCGCCCCAGTGGACATGCGCCGGCACCGCCACCTCACCCAGCGAATCGGTCTCGATCCGCACCGCCCCATCCTCGCGCATCATGTCGCTCATCGAACCCATCCCTCGCTAAGTCGAATACCGCAGCGCTTGTCGCCGCGCTCCCCTAAGCACTCGCCGCCGCCAAGGTCAAAGGGCGAAATTGCCCGCCGGGCGGCCACGGCACGGGGCCGCAAAGCGCTTGGAAGCGCGCCGCGGCGGGTTTAAGGAGGGCTTGACGGGCTGTATTGCGCACATAATACAGCCGAGCCGGAGACATGATCGAGACCATGACCATCACCCTGCCCGATTTTGCCACCGCGCGGCGCGCCATGGTTGACAGCCAGCTGCGCACCAGCGGGGTCAACGAGGAATATGTGCTGGCGCGGATGCTGGCGGTGCCGCGCGAGGAGTTCCTGCCTGCAGACAAGGCCGCGCTCGCCTATATCGACCGCGCGATTGCGCTGGGCGAGGGCCGGGTGCTGGCCGCGCCGCTGTTTTATGGCAAGCTCCTCAGCGAAGCCGCGCCCACCTCGAAGGATGCGGCGCTGGTGGTGAGCGGGGGCACCGGCTACCTTGCCGCGCTCGTCGCCCCGCTGGTCGGCAGCCTTGCCGAAATCCCCGCCGATGAAGCCGCCAAGGGCACGGTGGCGGGGAGCCACGATCTCATCCTCATCGACGGGGCGATCGAGCGCCTGCCCGACGGGCTTGCTGCGGCGCTCGCCGAGGGCGGGAGGATCGTCACCGGGCTGGTGCTGCGCGGCGTCACCCGCCTCGCATCGGGGCGCAAGATCGGCGGGCAGGTGAGCCTCCAGCCGATCGAGGATCTCGGCATCCCGGTGCTCCACGCCTTCGACGCGCCTCGGGGCTGGACCTTCGCGTGAGGCGGCCGAGCGCTTCCCTTGCGCGGGTCGCGGCGCCGGGCGCTTTGGTGCTCGCGCTCGCGCTCGGCGCTGGCCCGGCGGCGGGTGAGACGCTGCGCGAGGCGCTGGCGAATGCCTATGGCACCAATCCCACGCTCGAGGCCGCCCGCGCCAACCAGCGCGCGATCGACGAGGGCGTGCCGATTGCCCGGGCGCCGGGCCTGCCCTCGCTCAATCTCACCGCCACCCACACCGAGTTTCTGCGCCAGTCGGCCAACGCCTTCACCGCGCCCGAGCGCAACCTCGGGGTGCAGGCCCAGGCGCTGGTGCCGATCTATTCGGGCGGCGCGGTGCGCAACGCCATTGCCGCCGCCAAGGAGCGGGTCGAGGCCGGGCAGGCCGATCTGCGCAACACCGAAAGCGTGGTGTTCAGCCAGGTGGTCGCCGCCTATATGGACGTGCTGCGCACCGAGGCGCTGACGATGCTCGCGGCCAACAATGTCGCGGTGCTGAAAACCAATCTCGAGGCAACCGGCGACCGCTTCCAGATCGGCGACCTCACCATCACCGATGTCGCCCAGTCGCGCGCGCGCCTCGCCGTGGCCGAGGGCGACCTCAAGCAGGCCGAGGCCAATCTCATCGCCGCGCGTGAGACCTATATCCGCCTCGTCGGTCGCCCGGCGAGCGCGCTCGAGGCGCCGCCGCCGCTTCCCGGCCTGCCCGATACGCTCGAAGAGGCCATCGCCGCGGCGCTCGCAAACAACCCCAATCTCGAGGCCGCGCGCCTGCGCGCCGAAGCCGCCGGGTTCGACACCAAGGTTGCCGGCGCGGGACGCCTGCCGACGCTGGGCGTGTTCGTGAACGGGCAATACAGCGACTTCTTCGGCACGCTCGGCGGGCCGGTGGCGGCGCAGTTCGTCCAGCGCGAAACCACTGCCAACGCCGGGGTGCGGCTCACCATCCCGCTGTTTCAGGGCGGGCTGCCCGCGGCGCGCCAGCGCCAGGCCGGGGCGCGCGAGAGCGCCGCGCTCGAGGACGTGATCGCTGCCGAACGCCAGGTGATTGCCGAGACCCGCTCGACCTTCGCCAACTGGCAAGCCGCCAATCAGGTGATCAAGAGCGCCCAGGCCGCGGTCGAGGCGGCCGAGCTCAGCCTCGAAGGGGTGCGCGCGGAAAACTCGATCGGCAACCGCACCGTGCTCGACGTGCTCAATGCCGAGCAGGAACTGCTCCAGGCCCGGGTGCAGCTGGTGACCGCGCGGCGCAACGCCTATGTCGCGGGCTTCTCGCTGCTGGCGCTGATGGGCCGGGCCGAGGCGCGCGATCTCAACCTCGATGGCGGGGTGCTCTACGATCCCGAAGTCAACGCCCGGCGGGTGAGCAGCAAGCTGTGGGACTGGGACCGCGATCCCAGGCCCGCGGCGAAATCGACCAGCACCGTTGACATTCCTGCCCCCGACGCAATGATCGGCCCGCAACTCGCCCCCGGCGAATAGGCTTTCCCGATTCGGGACAGGGCCTTGTCGCGGGCAGGTGCAGGCAGGTGGGGCAGATCATGGCGCAGCACAGTGAACCCTCGGTCGAGGAAATCCTCGAATCGATCAAGAAGGTGATCGCACGCGACAACCGCGCCGGCGCGCTCGAGGCGCGGCGGCGGCGCGCGCTGCAGGCCGAGGAGGTCGCGCGCGAGGCGGCGCCGCTGGCGCGTCCGCACCGCGTGGAGGATGCCGAGGAAGTGCTCGATCTTGCCGACATGGAATATGCCGGGGAGGAGGAGGCGGGCCATGATGTGCCGGCCATGCCGCTCGCCGAGGGTGAGGAAGCCCCGCTGATCGCCGAGCCGGTGGTGGGCGCGATGCAGGAGAACCTCGCCGCGCTCGCCATGCTGGCCGAGCCGGGCGCGCGCCCGCAGATCGTGCGCCAGGGCGAAACCTCGCTCGAAGGGCTCACCCGCG
Organism: Erythrobacter cryptus DSM 12079; assembly: GCF_000422985.1. Classification (GTDB taxonomy): domain Bacteria; phylum Pseudomonadota; class Alphaproteobacteria; order Sphingomonadales; family Sphingomonadaceae; genus Erythrobacter; species Erythrobacter cryptus. Next base: position 106,505 of record NZ_AUHC01000010.1, on the reverse strand, counting down.
AATTGCTGCGCCCGATGCTGGCCGAGTGGCTCGAGGCCAACCTGCCCGCCATGGTCGAACGCCTGGTGCAGGCCGAAATCGCCCGGATCGTCGGCAAGCGCCGCTAGGCTCTGGCATTGCCGGGGCGAGGGGAGTAGTCCCGCGCCCATGCGTCACATCACCGCTTTCGGCGCGCTGGTCGCCGCCGCCCTCGCCCTTCCCGCCCCGCTCGCCGCAGAGACGGGCGACACCATCGCCCCCGCCGCGCCGGCAGAACAGCCCGCCGCGCCGATGGGCGCGCGCGATCTCGTCACCCTGCCGCGGCTCGGTGCCCCCGCGGTCAACCGCGAGGGCACGCGCGCGGTCTTCAGCGTCACCCTCACCGATCCTGCAAGCCTCGCGCGCAGCCAGGCGCATTACCTCATCGATCTCACCCGCCCGGGCAGCGCCCCGATCGCGCTCGATCTTGGCCCCGGCGCCGCGAGCCTCGCCTTCGGCGCTGACGGCGCGCTCTATTTCCTCTCGAGCCGCAACCTGCCGGGGGCCGAGAGCACCGCGCCCCCACGCAGCCGGGTGTGGCGGGCGAGCCTTGCCAAGGACGGCACGCTCGGCGCGCCCACGCCGGTGACCCCCGAGGTCGAGGCCGATGTCGAGGGCTTCAAGCTCTCCCCCGATGGCCGGGCGATCGCGGTGTGGGGCGCGGTGCCGCGCGCCTGCCCGCGCTTCGGTTGCCCGGACATGGCCCCTGCGCACCTGCCCGGCCCCGGCAGCGGGCGGCTCTATGACAGCACCACGGGCTTCGTGCGCCACTGGGATCGCTGGGCCAGCCCGGGGATCCACAACCGCATCTTCGTCTATCCGCTGGCCGAGGGCGTGGCCGTGGGCGACGGCGTGCCTGCCGACGGGCGCGATCCGGAAAGCGGCATCACCGCCGACAGCCCGACCATGCCCTTCGGCGGGGGTGAGGAAATCGCTTTTGCCGCCGATGGCAGCGCGCTCTATTTCACCGCGCGGCTTGCCGATGCGGATGAGCCGACCTCGACCAACCTCGACATCTATGTTTCCGATCTGTCCGGCGGCGCACCGCGCAATCTCACCGCCGCCAACCGCGCGAGCGACACCGCCCCTGTGGTCTCGCCCGATGGGCGCCACCTTGCCTTTCTGGCGATGGCGCGGCCCGGATACGAAGCCGATCGCCAGGTGGTGCAGCTGCTCGATCTTCAAACCGGCACGCAGCGCGCGCTGACCGAGGCGGTCGATCTCAGCTTTGCCAGCCTTGCCTGGAGCGCGGATGGCAAGAGCCTGATCGCCACCGCGCAAAAGGTGCTCGACACCCCGGCCTTCCGCATCGACATCGCCAGCGGCAAGGTGGAGGAGCTTGATCTCATCGCCGGGACGGAAGCGCATATCGCCAACCTGGCAGCGCTGCCCGGCGGGCGGCTGATCTTCACCCGCGATTCGCTCGGGAATCCGCCCGAGCTGTTCCTCGCGCAAGGCACCCGCCAGGCGCGCCCGCTCACCGATATTGCCACCACCCGCATGGGGGCCATGGCCAATATCATCACCCGGCGCTTGCGCTTCACCGGGGCGGGCGGGGCCGAGGTGTGGGGCCAGATCACCCGCCTTGCCGATCAGACCGGGCCGATCCCGGCGCTGCTGTTCATCCACGGCGGGCCGCAAGGCTCGTTCAACGATGCCTGGTCAAGCCGCTGGAACCCGCGGGTCTTTGCCAGCCAGGGCTATGCGGTGATATCGATCGATTTCCACGGTTCGACCGGCTATGGCCAGGCCTTCACCGATGCCATCCGCGAAGATTGGGGCGGCAAGCCGCTCGAGGACTTGCAACGGGGCCTAGAGGCGGCGCTGGCGCTCGACCCGCAGATCGATGGCAGCCGGGCCTGCGCGCTCGGGGCGAGCTATGGCGGCTACATGATCAACTGGATCGCCGGGCAATGGCCCGATCGCTTTTCTTGCCTCGTCAACCACAACGGCCTGTTCGACACCCGCGCCTTTGCCTATGCCACCGAGGAATTGTGGTTCCCGCACTGGGATTTCGGCGGCACCTACGAGGCCGCGCGCGAAACCTATGAGCGCTGGAACCCGGCCAATCACGTGAGCAAGTGGCAAACCCCGATGCTGGTGGTGCTGGGCGAGAAGGATTTCCGCGTCCCCTACACCCAGGGCCTGGGCGCCTACACCGCGCTCAAGAGCCGCGGGGTGCCGGCGCAATTGCTGGTCTTCCCGGATGAGAACCACTGGGTGCTGGGCGCGAAGAATTCGCTGCAATGGCACGAGACGGTGTTCGCCTGGCTCGCCCGCTGGCTCAAGGCGGACAAGCGCCAGTGAGCCGCCAGGAACTGCCCGCCGCCCGCGCCGCGCTGGCGCGCCACTATGGCGATGCGGCGCGCGGCAGCGGCATCACCCGGCACATCATGCTGTGCGCCCTGTCGGAAAAGCAGCAGTGCTGCACCCGCGCGGCGGGCGAGGAGAGCTGGCAGTTCCTGAAGGCGCGCCTCAAGGAGCTGGGCCTCGTCGGCCCGCGGCGCGGGGGTGAGGCGGGGCAGCAGGGGCGCGGCGGGGTGCAGCGCAGCAAGGTGGATTGCCTGCAGATCTGCGCCGCCGGGCCGGTCGCCGTGGTCTGGCCCGATGGGGTTTTCTACCACTCGTGCAGCCCCGCGGTGCTCGAGCGGATCATTCAGGAACACCTCATCGGCGGGGTGCCGGTGGCCGAATATCGCCTGACCCCGCCCGCCTAGGCGCGTGAAATCAATCCTGGCGCGGCAGCCACACCTCGTCCCGCGCGGGCAGGTGATTGTCGACCGATTCGTCGTGGCCCGTGCCGTGGGAAAGGAACACCAGCCCCATCAGCCCGCCGCCAAGCAGCATGGTAAAGCTGATGCCGAGCGCCACGGCGATGTAGAAATGCACCGAGATCATGCCGTTGAAGGCAAACAGCAGGCCCATGGCCAGCCCCACGGTGAGCACCGTTGCCGCCAGAAGCCAGCGCATGATGCGGCGATAGCGCGCCCAGGCATGGGCGGCATTGATGGGATCCTCGAGCGGGGACTTGCGCTGCGTCACCCCGCAGCCATGGCGCGCCCCGCGGCGCTTGGCAACGCTCGATGCGCGCAAGGGCCCTTGCCCGCGGTGCAAGTGCCCGCCCGCCCGCAGCGCCGCGCGGATTCGCCTTTTGGCCGGAATCGTGGCAATCTTGGCGCCCACGAGAGAGAGGAAGCCCGCCATGACCATCGCCCGAATCCTTGCCCGGCGCGGCCCGGCCGAGATCATTTCCTGCGATTGCGCCACCCCGGTGAGCGAGGTGGTGGCGCTGCTTGCCACCCGCCGCATCGGCGCCCTGCCGGTGCTGCGCGAGGGCCGGGTGGTCGGCATCGTCTCGGAACGTGACGTGATCTATTGCCTCGCCGAAAAGGGCCGCGATTGCCTCGACCAGCCGGTGAGCGAGATCATGACCTCGCCGGCGATCACCGTGGCCCCTTCGACTACCGTCGATGAGGCGCTGGGAATGATGACCCGCCGCCGCTTCCGCCACTTCCCGGTGGTCGAGGAGGGCAAGCTCATCGGCTTCGTGTCGATCGGCGATCTCGTCAAGCACAAGATCGACGAGGTGCAGCACGAGGCCGAGGCGCTGCGCCACTATATCCAGGCGGGCTGACCCTTGAGCAGCCGGCCCGGGCACCCTAGATCATCGGAATGAACGCTGCCCCGCTCACCCTCACCCCTGCCGCGGCAAGGCGCGTCGCCGCGATCGCCGCGCGCCAGTCGCGCCCGCCGATCCTGCGCCTTGCGGTGGAAGGCGGGGGCTGTTCGGGCTTTCAATACAAGTTCGAGCTGGCCGATGCCCCGGCGCCCGATGACAGCGTGAGCGAGACCGATGGGGTGAGGCTGGTGGTCGATCCCGTCAGCCTCGATCTCATCGCCGGCAGCACGGTCGATTTCGTCGAATCGCTCGGCGGGGCGGCGTTCCGGGTGGAAAACCCCCAGGCCGCCTCGGGCTGCGGCTGCGGGGCGAGCTTCGGGATTTAGGTTAGACGCGCCGCGCGCTTTGCGGCATCAGGGCCGCATGAAGATTGCCACCTTCAACATCAACGGCATCAAGGCGCGCCTGCCGCGCCTTGCCGAATGGCTCAGCGAAACCCGCCCCGCGATCGCCTGCCTGCAGGAATTGAAGACCGCGGATGAGGGCTTCCCCGAGGCCGATATCGCCGCGCTCGGCTACAAGGCGATCTGGCACGGGCAGAAGGGCTTCAACGGGGTTGCAATCCTTGCCGATGCGCGGGCCGGGCTGTCACTCGCCGAGGTGCAGCGCGGGCTTGGTGTGGCCGGGCCGGGGGAGGACGAGGGCGAGCAGGCGCGCTATCTCGAAGCCGATGTCGCGGGCCTGCGCATCGCCTGCCTCTACCTTCCCAACGGCAACCCCCAGCCGGGCCCCAAGTTCACCTACAAGCTCGCCTGGATGGCTGCGCTTCGCCAGCGCATGGCGGCGATCTGGGCCGCCGAGGTGCCGGCGGTGGTGCTCGGCGATTTCAACGTCATCCCCCATGATGATGATGTCTGGTCGCCCAAGGCCATGGCCGATGATGCGCTGATGCAGCCCGAGTCGCGCGCCGCCTATGCCCGGCTGCTCGCCGATGGCTGGACCGATGCGCTGCGCACCCACAATCCGCGCGGCGGGGTGTGGACCTATTGGGACTATCAGGCCGGGGCCTGGCCGCGCGACCACGGCTTTCGCATCGATCACATCCTGCTTTCGCCCGAATGTGCCGATCGGCTGGTGGCCGTGGGCGTGGACAAGGCCCAGCGCGGGCGCGAGAAGGCGAGCGACCACGCCCCCGTGTGGGCCGAAATCGCGCTCTGAGCCACAGGCCCTTCAGCGGTAGAAGATATGCGTGTCGATCTGCGCGAGGCGGGTCTTGGAATGGCGCCAGGCCGGGCTGACATGGCGCGCGTGGAAGAACATCGCCGCGCTCGCCCGGCTTTCCCACAGGCCGCGATGGGCGATCTCGGCAATCGCGCGGGCGCGCTTCCACGCGGGTGAGGCGGTGGGGATCGGCGGCATGTGCCGACCGCGCATGAAGGAGAACTGCCCCTTCTGCCGCACCACGCCGCAATAGGTGGCAGGAAAGCGCGGATCGGCGGCGCGGTTGAGGATCACCTCGGCCACCGCCAGCTGGCCGGTGAGCGGCTCGCCCCGGGCCTCGAAATAGACCGCGCCGGCAAGGCAGCGCAGCTCGGGATCAAGCGGGGCCGAGGTATCGATCATGGCAACGAGCTGTTCGAGCGATCCGGCCTCGCCCGCCGCATCGGGCAGGTCGGGCACAGCGCGATCCTGCGGGGGCAGGGGCTGCACCACCGGCGCGGAGATGAAGCGCGGCGCGGCGGGCACCTGCTCCTCAGGGGCGGGCGCGGGGGCCTCGGTGGGGCTGGCAGCTTCGGCAAGGGCAGCGGCATCGCGGCCGCTGGGAAACAGGGTGGTGGCAAGGGCGAGCGCGACAATCGCACCCAAAGTGGCAGTCTTGCGACTCATCAACGGAAACAGATCGTGCGGTGAACGGGCACCGACGCAGGCGCGAACCTCTCAGGGCCAGCCCTCCACGGGGCTGCGCGGGTTCGATGGGGCCTGCCGGCCGTTCCCCGACTGGCGTGCCCGTCGCCCGGCCGGAATGCCGCGCGGCGAGCCTGCGCTCGAAAGTCGGCGCGCAGGTAGGTTGCTGGCGCCGCCGGTCAATCGCAATCGTTCAATTGCGCGATGAACCGTGGCGGATCCGCGATATCCACCTCGATCAGCCAAGCATCCGGGTCCTGACGCCGCCTGCGGGCCAGGTATTCCTCGAATTCGGACGGGTTTTCCTCGCTTTGCCGCTTTGCAGCAACATATGGCCTGGCGCCGCTCGGTTGCGGCATCCTTTCGTAAAGCACCGCGCCCGTGCCGCGCATCAGGGTTACAATCAGGATGGTTCCGGCATCCGGCTCACCCCGGGCGAGCACCGTGGCAAAGCCGCCCTGCGATTCGGCCAGGCGCAAAATCGCGCTGACCTCGAGCCGCGCGGGCAGGCGCGCGCTCACCTCAATCCCCGGCAAGGCCCGGCGCGGCATAGCCGGCAAGGCCCGAAAGCGGGATGCGCGAGCGCATGAAGGTGCCGGTGCCGCGCCCGATCTCCTCGCCGCTTGCATCGATCAGCCGCGCCTCGGCCACGAACACCCGCCGCCGGCCATTGACCCAGCGCCCTTCGGCGGTGACCGTGCCGGCGCGCACCGGGCGGGTGAAGAGCAGGTTGAAGCTGGTGGTGAGCAGGAAGCGATCGGTCACCAGGGTGTTGGCGGCATAGAAGGCGGCATCATCGAGCATCTTGAAATAGATGGTGCCGTGCGCCGCCCCGGCGGCGTGGTAATCCTCGGGCGTGACGGTGAAGGTCAGCCGCGCGAGGCCCTCGCCCGGAATGGTGAGGCGGCTGGCAAACTTGCGGTTGATCGGCGCGGCGGCATAGAGCCGCTCGAGCGCGCGGAAATGCTCCTCGGCCCCGCTTGGCCGGCCGTGGCCATGCCCCTCGTCGTCAGCTTCAGCCATCACTGCCCCGGCACGAATCAGGCCGCATCGCGCAGGAACTGGTTGGTGAGGAGGGCATAGATCGCCTCGGCATCAGGGGCATCGGCGAGCATCTGCACCATCGCCTCATCGCGGGTGAGGCGCGAGATCGCGGCGAGCGCGTGGAGGTGGGTGGCCCCGGCGTTCTCGGGCGAGACGAGGGCGCAGACCAGCGCCACCTGCTGCGCATCGAGCGCGGCAAAATCGATCGGCGGATCGAGCCGCAAGACCGCGAGCGAGGGGCGGCGCACCCCCTTGCTGCGGCAATGGGGGATGGCGACGCCGCGGCCAAAGCCGGTGCTGCCCAAGGCCTCGCGCGCCTCTAGCCCCTCGAGCACCTCGCTCTCGTCTAGTCCATAGGCCTCGCTCAAGAGCTGCGCCATGCGCGCAAGCACCTTGGGCTTGGAATCGAGCCGCGCCACCGCGATGGCCTGCGGCGAAAGGGCAAGGTTCACATCCATCCTGTCACGAATCCCGATTGCGTGGCCCCGCCGGGGGCGGGAAGATCCGGCACGGCGCCGCGTTGGTTGCGCTGCCGGGCCGGGGCGTGGCCCCCCTGCGTGCCGTCTGGACCTTGGTGCCGGCAGCTTGCGGCACGGGGCTGTGGCTGAGCGCCTCGAGCCTCTCGCGATCCTATCTTGGCTCAACCCATCCGATCGAGCCATCGGCGCGCCGGTAAACCATATTATGCCGCCCGGTGCCAGCATTTTTGAAGAACAGCGCCCCGGTGTTGCGCAGGTCCATCAGCATCACCGCATCGGCCACGGTGGCGGTGGGAATGTCCACCCGGGTCTCGGCGATCACCACCGGGGCATCGGCCACCACCTCCTCGTCCTCGTCCTCCTCGACCGCAAAGATGGTATAGGCCGCCTCTTCCTCGGCGCGGGCGTGATCGGCGGCCTCGTGGCGGGCGTTGAGCCGGCGCTTGTAGCGGCGCAGCTGCTTTTCGATCTTGGCCACCGCGTCATCGAGCGCGACATGGGCATCATGCGCCTGGCCCTGGGCCTTGAGGATCAGCCCCTGCATCACGTGGGTGACGATGTCGCAGGTGAAGGCCCCGGCGGGCGCGCGGGCGAAGGTGACGTGGCTCGAAAGCGCACGCTCGAAATACTTCTCGACGATTGCCCCGAGCCGCTCGGCGGCGTGCTGCTGGAGCGCGGCGCCGGTGTCCATCTGGTGGCCGGAAATGCGGATATCCATGATCGTTCAGTCCTCCCGTCCAAGGTTGAGGATTTCCGGATGAGTTTGGGCAGCCGCCCCAGGCGTCAGCGGGTCCAGAGCGCGTTCTCGATCCCGGCGATGAAGGCGGCGTGGCGTTCCAGCTCCTCCGGGCTGGCAACGTGCGGACGCGGCGGGCGCACCGGGCGATCGCCGGGGGGGCGATGCCAGGGCGCGTTGCCGCTGGTGGAATGGGGGCTGAGCGCGGTGATGCTGGCGCTCACCACGGTCTCGGCAAGGCCAAGGCCGATCTGGCGCCCGCCGGTCAGTTCGACATAGACCTGAGCGAGCAGTTCGGCATCGAGCAGCGCCCCGTGCTTGACCCGGTGGCTGCGATCGATCCCGTAGCGCGTGCACAGCGCATCGAGGCTGAGCTTGGCCCCGGGGTGCTTGCGCCGGGCCAGCGCCACGGTATCGACCATGCGTTCAAGCGCGATCGGGGCATGGCCCGCGCGTTCCAGCTCGGCATTGAGAAAGCCGAAATCGAAGCCGGCGTTGTGCGCCACCAGCGGCGCATCGCCGAGAAAGGCGAGCAATTCCTCGGCCACCTCGGCAAAGCGCGGCTTGGTGGCCAGAAAGGCGCTCGAAAGCCCGTGCACCCGTTCGGCCTCGGCGGGCATGTCGCGCTCGGGGTTGAAATAGGCGTGGAAGGTGCGCCCCGTCTCGACCCGGTCGATCATCTCGATGCAGCCGATCTCCACCATGCGATCACCATTGCGCGGATCAAGCCCGGTGGTTTCGGTATCGAAGATCACTTCCCGCATTCTCGCCACTATCCTCCCATGTGCGGCGGCTTGCAAGCGCTGCGTGCAGCTAGGGCGCGGGCAGCGCGGCGATCAGCGCGGCGACCGCGGCGCGGGTCGCCTCGAGGCTGGTGCCGGTGTCGATCACATGGTGCGCACGGGCGCGCTTTTCGGCATCGGGCAATTGCAGCGAGAGGATGTGATCGAGCTTCTGAGGCGTCATCCCCGGGCGAGCAAGCACCCTTGCGCGCTGCACCTCGGCCGGCGCGGAGACGACGACGACAAGGTCGACCGCCGCATCCCCGCCGCGCTCGAACAGCAGGGGGATGTCGAACACCACCGCCGGCTTGTCGGCGTGGCGCGCGAGAAAGGCGGCGCGCCGGGCGGCGACCGCCGGGTGGACGATCGCCTCGAGCCGGGCGAGCGCGGCCTTGTCGGCAAAGACCTCGGCGCCGAGCTTCTCGCGGTTGACGCCTTGCGGCCCGGTCGATCCGGGAAAGGCAGCCTCGATCGCGGGCACAAGTTCGCCCCCCGGTCCCTGCATCGCGCGCACCTCGGCATCGGCGTCGAACACCGGAATGCCGGCCTCGGCAAACATGCCTGCAACGGTGGATTTGCCCATGCCGATGGAGCCGGTCAGGCCGATGATGAGAGGTCTGGTCATTGGCTCAGGATCGCGCGCAACTGGTGGTCGTGCTGGCGCGGTGGGGCCGCGCCGAAGAAGCGTTCAAAGGCAATCGCGGCCTGCCCGATCAGCATGGCGAGGCCGTCGATCGTCGGGTGCCCGCCCGCGCGCGCGGCCTTGAGGAAGTGCGTATCGCGCGGGGCGGTGACGATGTCATAGGCAATCGCGCCGGGGGGCGCGTGGCTCCAGTCGAAGGCAAGCGGGGGCTGGCCGGTCATCCCGAGGCTGGAGGCATTGACCACGAGATCGAGGATGCCCGCGCGGTCATCGAAGGCAAAATCGGTGGGCGCGGCAAAATGGGCAAGGTCGATGGCGTGGTGTTCGCCCGTGGGCGCAAGTTCATCGAGCAGGGCGCGCGCCTTGGCCGGATCGCGGCCCGCCACCACCAGAGTGAAGCCTTGCTGCCCCAGCGCGGTGATGATCGCCCGCGCCGCCCCGCCGGTGCCGATGATCCGCGCCATGCGAAACAGGTGCGTTTGGGCCAGCGCGTGCGCGAGCGGCTCGAGAAAGCCCGCCGCATCGGTGTTGGTGCCGATCAGCCGCCCGTCGCCCGCGGGCACGATGGTGTTGACCGCGCCGATCACATCGGCGGGCGGGGCAACTTCGTCGATGAGGCCGATCACCGCCTGCTTGTGCGGCATGGTGACATTGCAGCCGCGCCAGAGCGGATCGGCGCGGCGCGCGGCGAGATAGGCAGCCAGTTCATCCGGGCGGACATGGCAGGCGCGGTAATCCGCTTCGATCCCGAGCTTGTCGAGCCAGAAGCCGTGGATCGCGGGGGACTTGGACTGGGCGATGGGATCGCCGATCACCTCGGCATAGGGACGGGTCATGCGAGCAAGACCCCTTCCTCGCGCAGCGCCTCGAGCACGGCGATGAGCGGCATGCCGAGCACGGTGAAGTGATCGCCCTCGATGCGGCTGAACAATTGCACCCCCGGCCCCTCGATGCGGAAGGCCCCGACGGTCTGGCCGATCGCGGGCCATTCGCGCGCGAGGTAATCTTCGATGAAGGCCTCGGACAAGGGCCGCACATGGAGCCGCGCAAGGCTGGCATGGCGCCAGATGCACACCCCGTCCTTCACCAGCGCGGCGGAAGAATGCAGCTCCATCACTGCGCCCGCAAAGAAGCGCAGGTGCTCCGCGGCCTCCGCGCGGCTTTTGGGCTTGTCGAAGCGCCGGTGCTTGCACACCACCAGCGAATCGCTTCCCAGCACCAGCGCGCCCGGGTGCGCGGCGCTGATGGCGGCGGCCTTGGCCTCGGCAAGGGCGAGCGCGACCTCCGCGGGCGGCGCGGCGCCGAGCCGGGCCTCGCACGCGCGCTCGTCGATCGCGGCGGGGATGGCTTCGTGCGCCACCCCGGCGGCTTGAAGCATCGCGCGGCGCGAGGCGCTGGCGCTCGCCAGGATCAGCCGCGCCGCGCTCACAGGATCCCCCCGGCGCCGGGCTCGCCCTCGCCCCGGCGCGCGCGTTCCTGCAGCAGGCGGATCACCGCCGCGGCGGTCTCCTCGATCGAGCGGCGGGTGACATCGATCACCGGCCAGCCATGATCGGCAAACATGCGCCGGGCAAATTGCAGCTCGGCGCGCACCCGCTCATTATCGACATAGGCGGTCTCGGTCGCCTCGTTGAGCGAGAGGAGCCGGTTGCGGCGGATCTGGATCAGGCGTTCGGGGGTGGTGGTCAGCCCCACCACCAGCGGGCGGCGCAGGCCGAACAGCGCCGGCGGGGGCGGGCTTTCGATCACCAGCGGCAGATTGGCCACCTTGTAGCCGCGATTGGCCAGATAGATGCTGGTTGGGGTCTTGGACGAGCGCGACACCCCCACCAGCAGCACATCGGCCTCCTCCCAGTCCTCGTGGCCCAGGCCGTCATTATGGGCGATGGTGTATTGGATCGCCTCGACCCGCCTGAAATAGCTCTCGTCCATCATGTGCTGGCGCCCGGACCGGCCGCGGGCCTCCTGGCCGAGCTGGGCCTCGAGCGCGGCGGTGACCTGATCGAGCACCGCCACCGCGGGCAGGCCGAGGTGGCGGCAATGGTCCTCGAGCCGCTGGCGGGTCTCGGGATTGACGAGGGTGTAGAGCACCAGGCCCGGATGGGCGGCAAGCTCGGGCACGATCCGGTCAAGATGCTGGAGCGAGCGCACCATCGGCCAGAAATGGCGGGCCACGGTGGGATTGTCGAACTGGGCGAGCGCGGCCTTGGCGATCATCTCCAGCGTCTCGCCGGTCGAATCGGATACGAGGTGGAGATTGAGCGGGTTCATCGCGGGCCGGCTTTTGCCCCGTGCGGGCCTGTGGACAGATGGCGGCATAAACCACGGGAGGGCCGGTCTCACAAGCGGGGGAGCGATTTTCCTCCCCGCTGCCCGCTCATTTCTCTCGGGCCTTGCACACAGGCCGGGCGCGCTTTCGACAGGCTGGGAAGAGCGGGGATAAACTCTGCTTGACCACCGCGGCGCGCAGAGTCGCGAGCGATCGGGAGCGGGAGGCCGGGCGGGGCGGGGCGGTGCAAGCTCCGGCAATTCCCGCAATCCACAGGCCAACTTCCCTTCATCCCTCCTTTTACAATCTGATTTGATTTGATCTAAGGAGAGCCATGCCCGGTCCGCTTCTTGCCACGCTCAAGGGTGAGCGTCAGCCCCGTCCGCCCATCTGGCTGATGCGCCAGGCGGGGCGCTACCTGCCCGAATACCGCGCCCTGCGCGCCGAGAAGGGCGGGTTTCTCGAACTGGTCTATGACAGCGCGGCGGCGGCCGAAATCACGCTCCAGCCGATCCGCCGTTTCGGGTTTGACGGGGCAATCCTGTTTGCCGACATCCTGATCGTGCCCCATGCCATGGGCCAGGGCCTTGCCTTCACCGCTGGGGAAGGCCCGCAGCTTTCGCCCACGCTGCTTGAGGTTGATCTCGATCACTTCACCCCGGCGCCTGCGCGCTTCGATCCGGTCTATGAGACGGTGCGCCGCACCCGCGCGCAGCTGGGGCCCGAGGTGACGATGCTGGGCTTTGCCGGCAGCCCCTGGACCGTGGCGACCTACATGATCGCGGGCGAAGGCGCGAAGGACCAAGGCCCGGCGCGCCTTCTCGCCTATCGCGATCCGGCGCGGATGCAGGCGATCATCGATGCCATCATCGCGGTGACGGTGACATACCTTAGCGGCCAGATCGAAGCCGGGGCCGAGGCGGTGCAGCTGTTCGATTCGTGGGCGGGCAGCCTTGCCCCCGACGAGTTTGAAAGATGGGTGATCGCCCCCAATGCCGCGATCACCGCCGCGGTCAAGGCGCGCCACCCGGAGGTGCCGGTGATCGGCTTTCCCAAGGGCGCAGGGGCCAAGCTGCCTGCCTATGCGCGCGAGACCGGGGTGGATGCGGTGGGGCTGGACGAGACGCTCGATCCGGCCTGGGCGCATGCGAGCCTGCCCGAAGGCATGCCGGTGCAGGGCAATCTCGATCCACTGCTGCTCGAGGCCGGGGGGCCGGCGCTCGCCGCGCGGGCGCGCGCGATCATCGCCGCCTTTGCCGGGCGGCCCCATGTCTTCAACCTCGGGCACGGGATCGGCCAGCACACCCCGATCGCCCATGTCGAGGCGCTGCTGGGCGTGGTGAGGGGCTGAAAAGATGCAGGAAACCCTGTCCTCGATCTATCTCTTCCTCAAGGCCGGGCACGTGATCTTCATGGTGTTCTGGCTCGCCGGCCTGTTCATGCTGCCGCGCCAGTGCATCTACATGCTCGATCATGCGCCGGGCTCGCCGGGCGAGGCCAAGTGGGCCGAGCGCATGGGCAAGCTCAGGAAGATCATCCTCACGCCCAGCCTCATCATCGTCTGGGTGCTGGGGCTGAGCCTCGCCTATGCCGGGGGCTGGCTTAGCGACGGGTGGCTGCACGCCAAGCTCACCCTGGTGCTGGCGCTCACCGGCTTTCACGGCTGGCTGGTGGCGCAGACCAAAAAGATGGCGCGCGGCGCGCGTCCGCTCAGCGAAAAGCAGCTGCGCATGATCGGCGAGGTGCCGGGGCTGATCCTGGTGCTCGTGGTGGTGCTGGTTTACTTGAAGCCCCTCTAGGCCCGGCGCGCGCATTTGCGCGATTGACCTTGGGCGCGCCCGGGCCTATGCGCCAAGGTGTCTTTTCCGGTTGCCAAAGCGCGCCTTGCGGCTTTGGCAGGTCTGCTTTCTCCAAGCCCAGCCCCATCTCCCACCGGGGCACCTCTGCCCGGCAGAGGCACTGACCACCCGGCCAAGCCCAAACCCATCGGAACACCACGAAGATGCACCTTAAAGACCTCAAGCGAAAGACCCCGGCCGAGCTGGTGGCCATGGCCGAAGAACTGGGCGTCGAGGGCGCCTCGACCATGCGGCGGCAGGACCTGTTGTTCTCGATCCTGCGCGAACTGGCCGAGGATGAGGATTATGACGAGCCGATCATGGGCATCGGCACGATCGAGGTGCTGCAGGATGGCTTCGGCTTCCTGCGCTCGCCCGAGGCCAATTACCTGGCCGGGCCGGATGACATCTATGTCTCGCCCAATCAGGTGCGCAAATGGGGCTTGCGCACCGGCGATACGGTGGAGGGCGAGATCCGCGCCCCGCGCGATGGCGAGCGCTATTTTGCCCTCACCAGCCTCGTTAAGGTCAATTTTGACGATCCCGAGGCGCTGCGCCTGCGCACCAATTTCGACAACCTCACCCCGCTTTATCCCAACGAGAAGCTGCGGCTCGACACGCTCGATCCCACGGTCAAGGACAAGAGCGCGCGGGTGATCGACATCATCGCGCCCCAAGGCAAGGGCCAGCGCGCGCTGATCGTCGCCCCGCCGCGCACCGGCAAGACCGTGCTCTTGCAGAACATCGCCAAGGCGATCACCGACAACCACCCCGAGGTGTTCCTGATCGTGCTCCTCGTCGATGAACGCCCCGAGGAAGTCACCGACATGCAGCGCTCGGTCAAGGGCGAGGTGATCTCCTCGACCTTCGACGAGCCGGCCAACCGCCACGTGCAGGTGGCCGAGATGGTGATCGAGAAGGCCAAGCGCCTCGTCGAGCACAAGCACGACGTGGTGATCCTCCTGGATTCGATCACCCGCCTGGGCCGCGCCTACAACACCGTGGTGCCTTCCTCGGGCAAGGTGCTCACCGGCGGGGTCGATGCCAATGCGCTGCAGCGGCCCAAGCGCTTCTTCGGCGCGGCGCGCAACATCGAGGAGGGCGGCAGCCTCTCGATCATCGCCACCGCGCTGATCGACACCGGCAGCCGCATGGACGAGGTGATCTTCGAGGAGTTCAAGGGCACCGGCAATTCCGAAATCGTGCTCGATCGCAAGGTCGCCGACAAGCGCATCTTCCCGGCGCTCGATGTCGGCAAGTCGGGCACCCGCAAGGAGGAGCTGCTCGTGGGCAAGGATATCCTCTCCAAGATGTGGGTGCTGCGCCGCATCCTGATGCAGATGGGCACCGTAGATGCGATGGAGTTCCTGCTCGACAAGATGAAGGATTCCAAGACCAACGAGGACTTCTTCGCCACCATGAACCAATAGGCAGGCCAAAGGCGACGCGCCCGGGGGATCGGGGCGGAAGTGACGGACGGGAACAGTGCTCAGCCAGTATCTCTATATCAGCACCGCGCCGACCTTGCTGCGCGAGGAGGTGGACGCGATCCTTGCCACCAGCGCGCGCAACAACCCGGCGCGCGGGATCACCGGGCTGCTGCTGTTCAACGGGCGCAATTTCCTCCAGCTGCTCGAGGGCGAGGAGGCCGAGGTCGCCGCGCTGATGGAGGTCATCACCGCCGATCCGCGCCATGCCGGCGTCTCGGTGCTCGACAAGCGCGCGATCGCCGCGCGCGCCTGCCCGGGCTGGGCGATGAAGCGGGTGCTGATCGCCGAGAGCATCGAGAACCGCCGCGAGATGCTCGAGCGCGACCTGCCGGCAGGGCTTGATCCGGAGGTGCGCAAGATGATCGTCAATTTCGCGGTGCTGAACTAGGCGCGCGTGGCGGCGAGCGTCGCCGCCATCATCTCCCAGACCTTGTTGATGGCCTTCAAGGGCCGCACCATCACCTTGAAATCGCTGATTGTTCCATCTTCGTTCCAGCGAATGATATCAACCCCGTTGATGGTGATGCCATCCACCTCGGCGACGAATTCGAGCATCGCCTCGTTTCCGTCCACCAGCTCGCGGACATAGCGGAAGCTCTCGTTGCCCAGCACTTTGGCGGCGGCGAGGAGATAGGCCATCACCAGTGCCTTTCCCGCCTGCGGGGTGTGCACCACCGGGGAGTGAAACACCGCGTCTTCAGCCAGCAGACCGGCAAGGACGGCGGGATCGCACCCGCCGTCCATATAGGCGTGCCAGCGCGCCAGGTTCGCCCGGCTCATCCCAAATGCTCGGCGAAGAAGGCCGCGGTGCGGCGGTCGGCAAGCTGGGCCGCCTCCTCGACCCGGCGCTTGCCCATCTCGGTGGCAAAGCCGTGATCGAGCCCCTCGTAGTCATAAAGCGTCACCTTGGGGTGATCGTCGAGCCCGGCGTGCATCGCCGCCTGTGTTTCACGTGGAACAAAGCCATCGGCGGTGGGGATGTGCAGCATCAGCGGATTGGCGATGGCGTGCTTTTCGCCCAGCAGCCCGTCAATGCCGACGCCGTAATAGCCCACGCTCGCATCAATATCGGTGCGCGCCGCGGCGAGGAAGGCGAGCCTCCCGCCGAGGCAATAGCCGACGCAGCCGACCTTGGCGATGCCGAGCGTGCGGCGGATATGGTGGATGCAGGCCTCGATATCGCGGATGGCGAGATCCTGGTCGAAGCGGCCCATCATCTCGAGCGCGGTCTGGAACTCGCTTTCGATATCGGGATCGGCCTCGAAACCCGGCTGGAGCCGCCAGAACAGATCGGGCGCGAGCGCGAGATAGCCCTCGGCGGCGAGCTTGTCGCACTTGCGGCGGATGCCGGGATTGACCCCGAAGATCTCCTGAATGACGATGATCGCCGCGCGCGGCGTGCCCTCGGGCCGGGCGAGATAGGCGCCGAAGCTGGCATCGCCTTCGAGCGTGGGGATGGTTTCGTTGAGGCTCATGCAATCTCTCCTCGATTGTTGGCGCGGGCCAAGGCTCTATCGCTTGCCTTGCGCGCCTGCCAAGCGCAAATGAAGCCCGCGCGCAAGGCGCGAAGGAGGCCGGCCCCATGAAGATCACCATCGAAGTCGATTGCACCCCGGAAGAAGCGCGCAGCTTCCTCGGTCTGCCCGATGTCAGCGCCGCCAACAGCGCCTATGTCGAGACCATCACCAAGGCGATGCAGGGCGCCACCAGCCCCGAACAGCTGCGCCCCTATGCCGAGGCGCTCGCGCCCATGGGACAGATCGGGCTGAAGCTGTTCCAGAGCTTTGTCGAAGGCTCGATGAAGGCGGCCCAGCGCGCCGGCGACGGGGGCCGCAGCGGCGATTGAGCCGGGGGCCTCAACCATGAGCGGGACGATCTTCGCGCTCTCGAGCGGGGCGCCGCCCGCGGGCGTGGGGGTGATCCGCATCTCCGGCCCCGCGGCAGGCACGGCGCTGGCGGCGCTCGCCGGGCCGCTGCCACCGCCGCGCCGGGCGGTGCTGCGGCGCCTTCATGACGCGGCAGGCGCGCTGCTCGATCAGGCGCTGGTGCTGTGGCTGCCCGGGCCGGGCAGCGCCACCGGCGAGGACATGGCCGAAATCCATTGCCACGGCGGGCGTGCGGTGATCGCGGCGATCGAGGCGGCGCTCGCCGCGGTGCCGGGCCTGCGTCGGGCCGAGCCGGGCGCGTTCACCCGCCGCGCCTTTGCCAATGGGCGGATTGATCTTGCCGAGGCCGAAGGGCTTGCCGATCTCCTCGCTGCCGAGACCGAGCTGGCCCGCGCCGCGGCGCTCGCCATGGCCGGGGGGGCGCTGTCGCGCGCGGTCGAGGACTGGCGCACCCGCCTGCTCGCGCTCTCGGCCGAGATCGAGGCGGTGCTCGACTTTTCCGACGAGGAGGACGCCGCCGATCTGCCGCAATGTTTCACGTGGAACATTGCCGCGCTCGAAGGCGAGATCGCTGCCTGGCTGGCCCGCCCGCGCGCCGAGCGGCTGGGCGAGGGCTTTCGCGTCGCGCTCGCCGGGCCGCCCAATGCCGGCAAGTCCACCCTGTTCAATGCCCTCATCGAGAGCGAGGCGGCGATCACTTCGCCGATTGCCGGCACCACCCGCGACGTGCTCGAGCGCAGCGTGGCCATCGCCGGGGTGCCCTTTACCTTCATCGACACCGCCGGGCTGCGCGCCACCGAGGAGGCCGATGCAATCGAGGCGATCGGGATCGCCCGCGCCCGCGCGGCGCTGGCGCGCGCTGATGTGGTGCTGTGGCTGGGACCGGAAGGCGAGGGCCCGCCCGGCGCCTGGGAGATCGCCGCGCAGGCCGATCGGCCCGATTTTGCCCCCAAGCGCGCCGCCCGGGTTACGGTTTCGGCGGCAAGCGGCGAAGGGCTGGAAGCGCTCAAGCAGGCGCTGGTCGAAGCGGCGCGCGCGGCGCTGCCCAAGCCGGGCGAGGCCGCGCTCAACGCCCGCCAGCACGCGCGGCTCGGCGAAGCGGCCGCGGCCCTGGCGGCGGCGCAGCGCCTTGCCGATCCGCTGCTGATCGCCGAGGAGCTGCGCTGCGCCCGGCTCGCCTTCGATCGGCTGGTCGGCCGCGCCACCACCGAGGACATGCTCGACGCGCTGTTCGGCCGCTTCTGCATCGGCAAATAGGCGCGCCCCCGGCGGCGCCAATGCTTGTTGCCTTGCCGCGAACATGAGTTCGGGCTGCCGTTAATGTTTCACGTGAAACATTGCCGCCATACCCGGGTGCAGCCCCCCCAGGCGAATCGCCTTTGACGCGCGCGCCGGCGCGCCCTATCTCGCGGCCCCATGCACAGCTTCGATGTTATCGTTGTCGGCGGTGGGCACGCCGGGGTTGAGGCCGCCTGCGCCGCGGCGCGCATGGGCGCGCGCACCGCGCTCGTCAGCTTCGATCTTGCCGCGATCGGGGCGATGAGCTGCAATCCCGCGATCGGCGGGCTGGGCAAGGGCCACCTCGTGCGCGAGGTTGATGCGCTCGACGGGGTGATCGCGCGCGCTGCCGATGCCGGGGCGATCCACTACCGCATGCTCAACCGCTCCAAGGGCAGCGCGGTGTGGGGCCCGCGGGTGCAGGCCGATCGCAGGCGCTTCAAGGCCGCGGTGCAGGCGGCGGTGCACGCGCAGGAGGGCCTCACGCTGGTGGCGGGCGAGGCCGCGGCGCTGGTGCTCAAGGGCGGGCGCGTGGCCGGGCTCGAACTTGCCGATGGCACGATGTTTCACGTGAAACATGTGGTGCTGTGCACCGGCACCTTCCTTGGCGGGGTGATGTTCCGCGGCGAGGAACGCTTCGAGGGCGGGCGCATCGGCGAGAATGCCGCCAAGCGCCTCGCCGCCCAGCTGCGCGATGCCGATCTGCCCATGGCCCGGCTCAAGACCGGGACCCCGCCGCGGCTCGATGGCCGCAGCATCGATTGGGCCGTGCTCGAGGAGCAGCCCTCCGATGGCGAGGGCTGGACCATGTCGCCGCTCACGCCGCGGCGCATGAACCCGCAGGTGTTCTGTGCCATCACCCGCACCAGTGCCGCCGGGCACGAGGCGATCCGCGCCAATCTCCACCGCTCGCCGCTGTTCTCGGGCGCGATCGCGGCGGCGGGGCCGCGCTATTGCCCCTCGATCGAGGACAAGATCCACCGCTTTGGCGACCGCGATGGCCACCAGGTCTTCCTCGAGCCCGAGGGGCTGGATACGCACCTTGTCTATCCCAATGGCATCAGCACTTCGCTGCCCACCGATGTCCAGGAGATCGTGGTGCGCACCATGCCGGGCTGCGCGCGGGCGGTGATCGTGCAGCCGGGCTATGCGGTCGAATATGACCATATTGATCCGCGCGCGCTGGGCCGCGATCTGCAGCTGCGGGCGATCCCCGGGCTCTATTGCGCCGGGCAGATCAACGGCACCACCGGCTATGAGGAAGCCGCGGCGCAAGGGTTGGTGGCCGGGCTCGAGGCCGCGGCTTCGGCGCTGGGCAAGGCTGCCCCGGTGCTCGACCGCGCCAATTCCTACATCGCGGTGATGATCGACGATCTCACCCTGCAAGGGGTCTCCGAGCCTTACCGCATGCTCACCGCCCGGGCGGAATATCGCCTGCGCCTGCGCGCCAACAATGCCGCCACGCGCCTCACCCCGCTGGGGATCGCCGCCGCGTGCATCGGGGCCGAGCGGCGCGCCTGGTGGGAGCGGCGCGAGGCATTGCGGGCAATGTTTCACGTGAAACATTCCGAGCGAATCCACGCGCGCGAACTCGCCGATCTCGGCCTGCCGGTGCGCCGCGACCATGGGGTCAAGACCATCGCCGAATGGCTGCGCTTCGACGGGGTGACGCCCGCGGCGCTCGGCCCCTGGCTCGGCGATCTTGCCGCGCGCGATCCCCAGCTTGCCGAGGAGTTGGCCGAGGATGCCGCCTATGCCCCCTATCTTGCCCGGCAGGAGGCCGAGCTTAAGGAACTGCGCGCGAGCGAGGCCCTGCCGCTGCCGCCCGACTTTCCCTATGCCGCGGTGCCGGGCCTCTCGAACGAGATGGTCGAGCGGCTCACCCGCGCCGCGCCCACCAGTCTCGCCGCGGCGGGAAGGGTGCCGGGGGTGACCCCGGCGGCGCTGGCGGCGCTGCTGGTGCACGCGCGGCGCCTGGCTGCGAGCCCCGCGGCATGATCGACAGCGAAGCGGCGGCGCGCGCCTTTGTCGCAGGGCTTGCCGATGCCGCGGGCATGGCCCGGCTCGAGCGGCTCGCTGCGCTGGTGCTCGCCGAGAACCGCCGGCAGAACCTCATCGCCCGCGCCAGCGAGGAACGGATCTGGCAGCGCCACATCGCCGATTCCGCCCAGCTCATCACCCATGTTTCACGTGAAACATTGGCGGCAGAGGCGGGCGGGCCGTGGCTCGATCTCGGCAGCGGGCCGGGCTTTCCCGGCCTCGTCATCGCCGCGCTGTGCCCGCAGATGCCGGTGGTGCTGGTCGAGGCGCGCGCGCTGCGCGCCGCCTTTCTGCGCGAGGCCGTGGCGGCGCTCGATCTGCCGCATTGCCAGGTGGAGGGGCGCCGGCTCGAGCGCGTGCCCCCCTTTGCTGCCCGCGCCATTTCGGCACGCGCCTTTGCGCCGCTGGCGCGTCTCCTCGCGCTATCCGCACCCTTCTCCACAGACCAGACCGCCTATCTGTTGCCCAAGGGCCGCTCGGCAGCGCAGGAACTGGCAGGGCTTGATCCTGCGATTCGGGCAATGTTTCACGTGAAACATTCCTTGACCGATCCCGAGGCCGGGATCATCGTGAGGGTCTGATGGGCGCAGCGGCGCCGGGGAAGGACGGACGAAACCCATGCTGACCATCGCCATTGCCAACCAGAAGGGCGGGGTGGGCAAGACCACCACCGCGATCAACATCGCCACCGCCATGGCGGCGACCGGGTGGCGCACCCTGCTGATCGACATGGACCCGCAGGGCAATGCCTCGACCGGGCTGGGCATCGGCAACGCCGCGCGCGCGGTCTCGAGCTATGATCTTCTGGTCGACGAGGTGCCGCTGGCGAGCGCGATCGTGCCCACCAGCATCCCCCGGCTCGAGATCGTGCCCGCCACGGTCGATCTTTCAGGCGCCGAGGTCGAGCTGGTCGCGCTCGAGGGGCGCACCCATCGCCTGGCCCGGGCGCTTGCCGGCCATTCGGGGCACGAGCTGTGCTTCATCGATTGCCCGCCCTCGCTGGGCCTGCTCACCCTCAACGCCCTGTGCGCGGCCAACACGCTGCTGGTGCCGCTGCAATGCGAGTTCTTCGCGCTCGAGGGCCTCTCGCAGCTGCTCCAGACGGTCGATCAGGTGCAGCAGCGCTTCAACCCCGATCTCGGCATCATCGGGGTGGCGCTGACCATGCACGACCGGCGCAACCGCCTGACCGACCAGGTCTCCGAGGACGTGCGCGAATGCCTCGGCAAGCTGGTGTTCGAGACCGTGATCCCGCGCAATGTGCGCCTGTCCGAGGCGCCGAGCCATGGGCTGCCGGCGCTGGTCTATGACCAGCATTGCAGCGGCAGCCGCGCCTATATGGCGCTGGCGCGCGAACTCATTGGAAGATTTCCCGCCGAAAGACAGGCCGCATGACCGAAAGCACCAACCAAATGACTGATAATCCTGCGGTTTCCCGCGCATCGGCAGAGCGGCCGCGGCGCCTTGGCAAGGGGCTGGGGGCGCTCCTCGGCGAGACCCGGCGCGAGGAGCCGCTGGTGCGCGCCGATGCGGCGGCGGCGCCGGCAGCCGGGGCCGAGGCGGGCGCGGCCGTGCCCTCCTCGCCCTTGCGGATGCTGCCGCTTGCCAGCATCCGTCCGCTCCCCGGCAACCCGCGCAAGCATTTCGACGAGGCCGCGCTCGAGGAACTTGCGGCCTCGATCGCCGCGCGCGGGGTGATCCAGCCGATCATCGTGCGCCCGCACCCCGATGGCGAGGGGTATCAGCTGGTCGCCGGGGAGCGCCGCTGGCGCGCGGCGCAGAAGGCGCGGCTGCACGAGATCCCGGCGCTGGTGCGCGACCTGTCTGACCGCGAGGTGATGGCGCTCGCGCTGATCGAGAACCTCCAGCGCGAGGATCTCAATCCGGTCGAGGAAGCGCGCGCCTATCACCGCCTCTCCGAGGAGGAGGGGATGCTCCAGGTCGATATCGCCAAGCTGGTCGAAAAATCGCGCAGCCACGTGGCCAACATGATGCGGCTGATGAGCCTGCCGGGCCAGGTGCTCGACCTCATCGAGCAGGGCAAGCTCTCGATGGGCCATGCCCGCGCGCTGATCGGCCACGGCGATGCCCTCGCGCTCGCCGAGATCGCGGTGGCCGAGGGGCTGTCGGTGCGCGATGTCGAGACCCTGGCGCGCAAGGGCGCCGCCCCGCGGGGCGAGACCGCGGCGCCGGACGCGGCCGCCGCCACCGGCGAGAATGCCGATATCCGTGCGGTGCAGCAGCATCTCGAGGAGTTTCTGGGCCTTACGGTCAAGATCAAGCCCGAGGCCGATCCGCGCAAGGGCACCGTCACGATCCGCTACACCACGCTCGATCAGCTCGATCTGGTGTGCCAGCGCCTCACCGGCGGAGAAATCTGAGCGCGCCTTTCCGCCTTGGTTTGGCGGGTGAGGGCAGCGCCAAGGCGCGCCGGTGGCGCAGCCCGCCCGGCGGCTATCTGTTGTTCGCCCGCGGCCTCAGCGCCCGCGGCGCAGCTTGATCATCTTGGGCGAGGGCGGTGGGGCGGGGATTTCGCGCGCCGCGCCGGGCACGGCATAGGTCTCCTCGCGGATGTTTTCACGCACCACCACCTGCTGCGGCACCTCGCTGCGCACCGGCACCAGCACCATCTGCGGCGGCGGGGCATAGGCATAGGTGTAGGCCGGCGCATAGGCCGGCGCATAGCCATAGGCATAGGCGGGATAGGCGCCATAGGCCGGATAGGCGATCTCGCGGCTGGCGATGCGCGCAGTTGGCTGCGAGAGATAGGCATCGAGCGCCGCCTCGCAGTCATAGCGGCGCTTGTCGTTGCGATCGAACAGGCTGCCGAGCAGTCCGCCGATCAGCCCGCCGCCGCCGGCGCCGAGCACGGTGCCGAGCACCCGGTCCCCCGCCCCGGCGATCTCGTAACCGGCCACGCCCCCGGCGATCGCACCGAGCAGCCCGCCGATGATGAGCCCGGTCTCATCGCGCCCCATCCCCTTGGTGCGGCGGCGACATTCGGCGAGCCACTGCTCGCGCTCGAACACCACCGGGGCGGCGGCGGGCATGTAGGCGGGGGCATAGCCGCCCGGATAATGGGCGCCGGGGTAAGCGGCAGGGCCGGCATGGGGCGCCGCGGTGGGGGGCACCGCGGTGGGGGGCGCCGCGGCGGGCGTGCTGGTCGCGGCCGGGCGCGGCGCGGCGATGCGGCGGGTGCGGGTGATGGTCTCCACCCCATCGACCACGGTCACGGTCTCGTCCACCTGCGCCGGGAGGGGCGCGCTGCGCATGTCGGCGGGAAGGGCCTGCATCTCAGCCTCGCCCATCGGGGTGAGCGGCGGCAGGTCGCTGTAATTCTGCGCCTTTGCCAGCGTAGGCAGGGCGAGCGCGGGCAGGGCCACGCCGAGGCTGGCAAGAAGGCGGAGCGGCAGGCGCATGTCTCAAATCCCCCGTGGCGCCGCCGAAGCGGCAGATGGTTAGCAACGCGTTTAACACCGCCTGCCGCCGCGGCCCAAGCCGCCGCGCAGCACCTGTCCCGTTTCGGGCCGTTCGGGCGCGGCGTGCGCGTTCAGATGCGCGCGGCGATGGCCTCGGCAAGGGCCTCGATCCCGGCGGCATCCTCGGGGGTG
Source organism: Erythrobacter cryptus DSM 12079 (assembly GCF_000422985.1). Lineage (GTDB taxonomy): Bacteria > Pseudomonadota > Alphaproteobacteria > Sphingomonadales > Sphingomonadaceae > Erythrobacter > Erythrobacter cryptus. Next base: position 82,867 of record NZ_AUHC01000010.1, on the reverse strand, counting down.
AAGCGGGCGAGGCGCGGGCTGTCGAGATCGATCACCGCCACCACCTGGCCTGCGCGCCGCACCGGCACCACCAGTTCCGATCGGCTCGCCGCATCGCAGGCGATGTGGCCGGGAAAGGCGTGGACATCGGCCACGAGCTGGGTGGCGCCACTTGCCGCGGCGGTGCCGCACACCCCGCTGCCAAGCGCGATGCGGATGCAGGCCGGCCGGCCGATGAAGGGGCCGAGCACCAGCTCCGCGCCCGCCCCATCGCGCCGCGGGGCCATGCGGTAGAACCCGGCCCAGTTGAGATCGGGCAGGAACTCCCACAAGAGCGCGGCGAGATTGGCCATGTTGGCCACCGGATCGGGTTCGTCCGCGGTCAGCGCCTCGGCCGCGGCGATGAGCTCGCGGTAAAGCGCCGGCGTGCCCAGCGCGGGATCAGGCCTGAAATCGTACATGGCTGCGCGTCCTGCTCTCTCGCCCATTGCCCGGGCCTTGCCCCGGGCCTATGGCGTGCCTCCATGACCACTTTGCGCAAAATCGCAATCGCCTTTGGCCTTCTCGTGGTGCTCGCCGGTGCGGGACTGTGGTGGCTGACCCGCGGGGACAGCGCCGCCCTGTCGCTCGAGGAGGTGGCGGGCACCGATCCGGTGCTGGCCGAGCCCGATCCGCAGACCATCCCCACGGTGGTGATCGCCGAGCCGGTGGGCTGGAAGGCCGACGAGACGCCCGAGGCAGCCGCGGGGCTGGCCGTGCAGCGCTTTGCCGAGGGGCTCGATCACCCGCGCGTGCTCCATGCCCTGCCCAATGGCGATGTGCTGGTGGCCCTCACCCGCGCCCCGCGGGTGGAAGGGGGCGAGGCCGGGCTGATGGAGCGGATCAAGGGCTGGATCGCCGGGATGCTGCTGAGCAAGGCCGGGGCCACCGGCCAATCGCCCAACCAGATCGTGCTCTTGCGCGATGGCGATGGCGATGGCCGGGCCGAAGTGCGCAAGGTGATCCTCGACGAGGGCCTCGATTCGCCCTCGGGCCTCGCCTGGCGCGCGGGCACGCTCTATGTCGCCAACCACAATGCCCTCCTTGCCTTTCCCTATGACTTGGGGAGCGACAAGGTCTCCGGCGCGCCGCGCAAGCTGATGGATCTGCCCGCGGGCGCCAACCACTGGATGCGCAACATCGAAATGGCGCCCGATGGCCGCGCGCTCTATGTCGCGGTCGGCTCGGCCAGCAATATCGGCGAGAACGGCATGGCGGTGGAGGAAGGCCGGGCGATGATCTGGGAATATGATCTGGCCGCACGCCGCCAGGGCCGCTTTGCCATGGGGCTGCGCAATCCCAATGGCCTCGATTTCAGCCCCTGGACGGGTGAATTGTGGACCACGGTGAACGAGCGCGACATGCTCGGCAGCGATCTGGTGCCCGATTATCTCACCAATGTGCCGGTGGGGGCGCAGTATGGCTGGCCCTGGGTCTATTACAAGACCAACATCGACCGCCGGGTGGAAGCGCCGATGCCGCGCTTCCTGATGGAATATGTGCGCAAGCCCGAATATGCGCTCGGCCCCCATGTCGCCGCGCTGGGGCTGGTGTTCAGCGCCCCCGGCCACCGCATGGGCGCGCGCTTTGCCAGCGGTGCCTTCATCGCCCGCCACGGCTCGTGGAACCGCAAGCCGCCCGCGGGCTATGACGTGGTGTTTGTCGATTTCGACGATCTGGGCAATCCCACCGGCAAGCCGGTGCCGGTGCTCACCGGCTTTCTCAAGGGCGATGGCACCACCCGCGGGCGGCCGACCTGGGTGGAATGGGCGGGTGATGGGGCGCTGCTCGTGTCCGACGATACCGCCGGGATCATCTGGCGGGTGATCGATCCCAAGGCCGCGCCCGCCCCGGCAATCGCCCCGCTTGCGGGCGAATCCCTCAAGCCCACGGTGCTGCGCGATCCCAAGGCCGAATGGGAGGCCGAATATCTGCGCCAGCAGGCGGCCAAGGCGCGGCGCGCGGGCGCGGGGCGCTAGAGCGCGCGGCCAGCCCGCCCGGCGAGTTCGGTGACGAATTGCAGCGCGGTGCGGCCCGAAAGGTTGCCGCGCGCACGCGCGAAGGCCATGGCCTCCTCGGCAGCGAAGGCAAGGCCTGCCGGTTCGGCATAGGCGGCGACGATGGCCAGATAGGTGTCCTTGTCGGCCGGGTGGAAGCCGAGCGTCAGGCCAAAGCGATCGGCGAGCGCCAAGGCATCGTCGCGCTCGTCGCGCTCGTGCATCGCCGCGCTCCAATCCTCGCGGGCGATGATGCCGCGGCGGTTGGCGGTCACCGCCACGCGCACATGGGCCGGGCGCGGCATCACCCCGCCTTCGAGCAGGCTGCGCAGCGCCAGCATTTCGGCCCGCGCATCCGCGCCAAAGCCGAGATCGTCGATGAACAGCAGGAAGGCGCGGGGCTGGGCGGCGAGTTCGGCAATCAGCGCGGGGAAGCTTGCCAGCGCGCCGGGGGCGAGCTGCACCAGCGCCAGCTTGCCCGGGTGCGCGGCCTGAACATCGGCCACGCAGGCGCGCACCAGCGCCGATTTGCCCATGCCGCGCGCGCCCCACAGCAGCACGTCATGCGCCGCCGCGCCGGTGGCGAGGCGCTGGCACAAGTCGCGCAGCGCAACTTTCTGCGCCTCGATCCCAAGCAGCCGCGCGAGCGGCAGGGCGTCGAGCACCGGCACCGCGCGCGCGCCCGTGCCATCCCACCAATAGGCCGGGGCGGCGCGCCAATCGACCGGCGCGGGTGGCGGCGGGGCGATCCGCTCGAGCGCCGCGGCGATCCGCGCGAGCGCGTCGTCGTTCATCTCAGCCGACCAGCGCCGCGCTGGGCAGGGCATAGAGCAAGGCGGCCCCGGCGGTGGCCCCGGCGCTAAGCCCTGCGGCCTCGGGCACGATCCGTTCGAGGAAGAAGCGCGCGGTCACCGGCTTGGTCGCCGCGAGCGCCGGCGCCGCCCCGGCGGCCACCGCCTCGGCCTGGCGCAGCAATTGCCAGCCCGCCACGCACACCGCGGCCATGGTGCAGAAGGGCACGCTGCCGGCCAGGCGATCATCGAGGCTGGCCTCGTCCTGCATCCAGCGCGCCACCGCGCCGCAATCGCGGGCGAGCGCGGCGAGCGCCGGCGCGCCTGCGGCCTCGCGCGCGATGGTCTCGAACAGCGCGCGGATCGCCGCGCCGCCCTCGAGAGCGAGCTTGCGGGTGACGAGATCGGCCGCCTGAATGCCGTTGGTGCCTTCATAGATCGGGGCGATGCGCGCATCGCGCCAGTGCTGGGCGGCGCCGGTCTCCTCGACATAGCCCATCCCGCCATGCACCTGGATGCCGAGGCTTGCCACCTCGACCCCGACATCGGTGCCCCAGGCCTTGAGCAGCGGCACGAGGATCTCGGCCCGCGCGCGGGCGGCCTCGTCGCCCAGATGGCCGCGATCGACCTGCCCGGCGCAATAGTAGAGCAGTGCGCGCACCCCCTCGGTGAGCGCCTTCATCCTGAGGATCATGCGGCGCACATCGGGGTGTTCGATGATCGCCACCGGGGTCTTGTCGGGCGATCCGGCGCGGGCCGATTGCACCCGGTCGCGGGCATAGGCGGCGGCTTGCTGGGTGGCGCGCTCGGCGATCTGCACCCCCTGGTTGCCGACATTGATGCGGGCGTTGTTCATCATCGTGAACATCGCCGCAAGGCCCCGGTTGGGCGCGCCCACCAGCTCGCCGATGCACTCCCCATTGTCGCCATAGCTCATCACGCAGGTGGGCGAGGCGTTGATGCCGAGCTTGTGTTCGAGGCTGACACAGCGCAGATCGTTCTTCGGCCCGAGACTGCCATCGGCGTTGACGTGATACTTGGGCACGACGAACAGCGAGATGCCGCGCGAGCCTTCGGGCGCGCCGGGCAGGCGGGCGAGCACCAGGTGGATGATGTTCTCGGCCAGCTCATGCTCGCCCCAGGTGATGTAGATCTTCTGCCCGGTGATGCGATACTTGCCGGCATGGGGGCCGGTCTCGATCGGTGTGGCGGTGGTGCGCAGCGCGCCGACATCGCTGCCCGCGGCCGGCTCGGTGAGGTTCATCGTCCCCGACCACTTGCCGCTGACGAGGTTGGGCAGATACATCGCCTGCTGCGCGGGCGAGCCATGGTGTTCGAGCGCCTCGATCGCTCCCACCGAGAGCATCGGCAGCAGGGTGAAGGCCATGTTGGCCGCGCCAAGGTTTTCGAGCACGTTGCAGGCAAGGGTGAAGGGCAGGCCCTGCCCGCCAAAGGCGGTGGGGCTGGCGATCGCGTTCCAGCCCTGTTCGACATAGGCCCGGTAGGCCGCGGCAAAGCCTTCAGGCAAGCGCACCACGCCGTTCTCGAGCCGCGCGCCCTCGACATCGCCGATGCGGTTGAGCGGGGCGAACTCTCCGGCAGCAAACTGGCCCACGCCCTCGACGATCGCCTCGACAAGATCGGGCTCGGCATGGGCGAAGCGTTGGTGCTGGGCCAATTCCGCGATCCCGGCATTGACGCGGATGGCGAGCAATTGGTCGGCGGTGGGCGGGGCAAAGGCGGTCACTTGGGGGGCGTCCTTGAGATGGGAAATTGCGCCCGGCCTTGGCAGGGCGGGCTTTCGCATATAGCGCCGGGGCATGAGCGGCAAGAAGGTTACAGAGGTGCGGCTGGCGGACGCAGCGGGGATCGCCGAGGCCGCGCGCATCCTCGACTTGGGCGGGCTGGTGGCGGTGCCGACCGAGACGGTCTATGGCCTTGCTGCGCGGGCCGATCGGGCCGAGGCGGTGGCGCGCATCTATGCCGCCAAGGGCAGGCCCTCGTTCAACCCGCTGATCCTGCACCTCAGCGATCTCGCCGCGGCCGAGCGCCTTGCGCATTTCTCCCCCGCGGCGCGCGCGCTGGCCGAGGCCCATTGGCCCGGGCCGCTGACGCTGGTGCTGCCGCGCCGCGACGGGGCCGAGGTTGCCCCGGCGGTGAGCGCCGGCCTTCCCACGCTGGCGCTGCGCGTGCCCGCCCATCCGGTGATGCAGGCGCTGCTCGGCGCGGTGCCCTTCCCGCTCGCCGCGCCCTCGGCCAACCGCTCGGGCTTCATCAGCCCCACGCGCCCCGAGCATGTGCTCGCCTCGCTCGATGGGCGGATCGACCTCGTGCTCGATGGCGGGGCCTGCCCCGGCGGGGTCGAATCGACCATCCTCGCGGTGCGCGCCGATGGCAGCCTGGCCGAGCTGCGCCCCGGGCCGATCACGCTCGATGCCGCCCGGGCGAGCGGTGCGCGCGCGCCGATCGAGGCGCCGGGCCAGCTCGAGCGCCACTATGCCCCGGGAAAGCCGGTGCGGCTGGGGGCGCGGAGCGCCGAAGCAGACGAGTTCCTGATCGGCTTCGGCCCGGTGGCGGGCGCGGTGACGCTTTCGGCCCGCGGCGATCTCACCGAGGCCGCCGCGCGGCTCTATGCCTGCCTTCATGCCGCCGCGCTGGCCCCGCAGCCGCGCATCGCCGTGGCCCCGGTGCCCGATGTGGGGCTGGGCCGGGCAATCAATGATCGGCTGCGCCGCGCCGCGGCCTAGTCTGCGTCCGGTTCGAGCGGCACCCCAGCGCTCAGCGCCTTCATCTCGGCGCGGATCGCCTGGGCCTTGTCGCAGGCGGCATCATCGCCATCGCCGCAGCGCTCCATCGCCCGCGCGTAACCGCGCTCGAGCGCGCCGAGGCGTTCCTCGCGCTTGCGGATTTCCCGCCCGCGCTTCTCGTCGGCTTCCGCTTGGCTCTCGGTGGCAAGATCGACCCCGCGGCTTGCCACCTTGACCGGCAGGCTCACCACATCGACCGCGGCGCGGGCAAGGCAGCCCGAGAGCAGCATGGCGGCAAGCGCGGCAAGAACGATCCGGCAGGGGCGCATCGCCGCCATCCTGCCGCGCCCCGGCGCGCCTGGCAATCGCTATTGGCCCGCCTTGGGCGCCGGGGCGGGCAGCGCCGCCGGGGCCGGCGCCGCGCCGCCGAGCGCGCCGGTGCAGGTGAGCGTGCCCGAGCCGAAGGTTTCGGCCGTGCACTGGGCCGCGCCCGTCACCTTGACATCGCCCGAGCCGGCGATGTTGGCCTCGACCTTGCCGTCCGAGGCAAAGGCAACATCGCCGCTGCCGCCGATCGTCACCTCGGCGCTGTCGGCCTTGAGCCCGGCCAGTTCGACATCGCCGCTGCCGCCGATATTGATCTCGAGCCGCCGCGCGCTGCCCGCGCCGCGCACCGTGCCCGCCCCGCCGATATTGATGCCGAGCTTGTCCGCCGCGACGGTGCCGAATTCGATCATCCCGCTGCCGCCGATCGAGACCTCGGCGCTCGGCGCCAGCGTCGCGGTCTTGATCGTGCCGCTGCCGGCCACCACCAGCGTGCGCGGCGGGGGCATGGTGATGCGGATCGTGGCCTTGCCGCCCTCGTTCCAGCCCTCCGCGCGGGAAATCCCGATCACCTTGTCATCGCGCACGAAGCGCAGCCCCTCGGTGCCCGCCCCCTCAACCGAGATCGCGAGGCGCTCGCCCGGGCTGATCACCACCATGTCGCCCGAGGCCAGCACCACCTCGCCCGGGGGCGGGCCGGCCAGTTCGATCTCGGAAAGCGGCACGCCCTTCTGCCCGTTGATCTCGACATCGGCGCCCTCGCAAGCCGCCAGTGCCAGCGGCAGGGCGAGCGCGCCGAGCGCGGCAAGGGCAGGGCGCAGCGGGCGCGGGCGGGGGGTGAAGCGGGGCATGAAGGGCTCTCCCGGAGGTTGGCGTATTGCCGAGATAAGACACCTGCCGCCGGCGCACAAGGCCCGCGCGGCGCCCCTATGCATCGCCGGCGCGGCGGGCACGGCAAAAGGGCCGCCCCGCTGCGAGGCGGCCCTGATGGCGTGATCCGATGCGTCTTGGGGTTGCGGGGGCCTCAGGCCTCCTGCGTGCCCTCGTAATATTTCGGGGCGTGTTCGCGCAGCACCTGGAGGATCTTCTCGAGCGCGGTGGCCTCGTCGGTGTCTTCCATCGCCGCCAGCTCGCGCGCGAGGCGGCTCGAGGCGGCCTCGAAGATCTGGCGTTCGGAATAGGACTGCTCGGGCTGATCCTCGGGGCGGAACAGGTCGCGGGTCACCTCGGCGATCGAGACGAGATCGCCCGAATTGATCTTGGCCTCGTATTCCTGCGCCCGGCGCGACCACATGGTGCGCTTGATCTTGGGCTTGCCCTTGAGCGTCTCCATCGCCTGCTTCAAGGTCTTGTCGGAAGACAGCTTGCGCATTCCGATCGCCTCGACCTTGCTCACCGGCACCCGCAAGGTCATGCGCTCCTTCTCGAAGCGCAGCACGTAAAGCTCAAGCTGCATCCCGGCGATTTCCTCGCTCTGCAGCTCGACCACACGGCCCACGCCGTGCTTGGGATAAACCACGTAATCGCCGACGGAGAATGCGGTTGCGGTGCTTGCCATGCACTTTCCTTTCTCTGGGCCTCACCGGCAGGATGAGAGCGGACAACCCGGCCTTCGGCGCGACCCTGGCTGGCAGAGGCTTGGCGCCGGTTGCGTGATCATCCGGTTGGGGGCTGCTGGTGTCGGGCCTTTCTGGTTCGCTCGCCTGCGCCGGGCTGCAAGGACCGGCGGGGTCAAGAAAGCTTATAGCAGGTTTGCAACAAAATTGCGAGTCGCAGATTGCGCGTGCCTGCAAAGCCTCGCAGACCTGCAGGCGCGCGGGCGCCTCAATCGCCCTCGCCCGGCTCGGGGCTGAAATATTTCTCGAACTTGCCCTTCTCGCCCTTGTGCTGATCGGCATCGGGGGGCGGGGCCTTCTGGCTGGTGATGTTGGGCCAGATCGCCGAATATTTGGTGTTGAGCTCGAGCCACTTCTCAAGACCGTCCTCGGTGTCGGGCAGAATCGCCTCGGCCGGGCATTCCGGCTCGCACACCCCGCAATCGATGCATTCGCTGGGGTTGATCACCAGCATGTTCTCGCCTTCGTAGAAGCAATCGACCGGGCACACTTCCACGCAGTCGGTGTACTTGCACTTGATGCAGTCTTCGGTGACGACGTAAGTCATTGCGGCTCTTTCACGAGAGGTCTTCAAGGATCCTTGCAGGGCTGGCCCGGCGCAGGCGGCGCTGCTGCTATGGGCATTTGCGATGTAGGGTCAAGCCCGGCGCCGTCAACCTCACGATAATGGGCAAGCGCCTCGGCCGCCGAGCCGCGCCGCGCAGGCAGGGCGATAAGCTCGATCACCCGCACCCGCCCGCCGAGCGCGAGGGTGAGCACGTCGCCCACCCGCGCCGGTTCGCTCCCGCGCCGCACCGGCACGCGGTTGCGCCGCAGGGCATGGGCGGCGATCAGCGCCGAAGCGGCCGAGCGGGTGCGGGCAAAGCGCAGATAGACGAGCAGCCGGTCGATGCGGATCGCCTGCGGCGCGCTCATCGCTTGAACAGGTCCGCAAGGCCGGCAAAGGCCCCGCCGGCGCGGGCCGGGCCGGAATCGCGCGCCCCCCGGGCTGGGCGGCGCGGCGGCTGGTGCGGATGCGGCGCGCTGCGCTTGGCCCCGGGCGCGGCGGCCTTGCGCTGCTTTTGCGCCTTGCCCTCATTGCCCTCCTGGCGCGGCGGCGCGGCCTCGGTGCGGCGCGGGCGCCAGTGCCAGCGATCGGGCGCGGGCGGGCCATGCGCGCCCTCGGGCAAGGCCCTGCCCGGCGTCCAGCGGAACCCGGCGCTGCCGAGCAGGCGCCGGGCATTGCCCTCCTCCAGCCCGATCGAGATCGCCAGCGCGAGGTCGAGCCGGAAGGCGGGGTGGCGCACCCCCGGGCGGGCCGTGGCCGCGGCGGCGCGGGCGGCAAAGGCGGCGCGCAGGATCTTCTCGGCCAGATCCACCCGGATCGCCTGGGTACCCGCCGGGCGATAGCCCGCTGGCAGGCGCCCCCCGGGCCAGCGCTCCGGCCCCAGCACCGGCAGCATCGCCGGTTCGAGCGGGCGCGGATCGAGCCCGAGCGCGTGGAGCAGCCGCCGCGGCGCGGGCTTGATGAGGGGCGCGGCGAAGATATCGAGCGCGCCGAAGGTGATGCCGAGCCGGCGCAGATAGGGGCGCAGCTCCTTGGGCAGGTGCTCAAGCCCCGCCTCGGCCCGGCTGATCACCCCCCGCGCCTCGATCAGGGTGATGACGAGCGCGCGCGCCTGCGAGCCTGCCGCCGGATCGCGCGCCGCCTCGGCGAGGCGCCTGAGCGGTTCGAGCGGAGCCAACTCGGTCTCGAGCCAGGCGGCAAGCCCGGCGGCGAGCCGCGCCCGCGCGGGCTCGGGCAGCAGCGCCACCTCGCGGGTCAGCGTCAGGCGCGGGGTGCCGAACTGGCCCGAACCGGGCTGGCCGGGAAAGGTGATCATCGCCAGCGCCCGGCCTTGCCAGCGGATTTCGCCCGCCGCGATCTCGAGCGCGCCAAGCCCTTCGCTGAGCAGCCAATCAGCGCGCCGCGCGAGCAGCGCCGGCAGCGCCTTTTCCCCCGCGGCGAGCAGCATGCGCCGATCGCTCGCCCCGGCGGCGGGATCGACGTGGAAGCGGAAGCCCTCGAGCCGCCCGATGCTCTCGCCCTCCACCGTCACGTGCCCATCGGCCTCGAGCGCGACCGGCAGCGCCGATGCTTCCTCTCCCAGCGACTTCATCAGGATCCTTGTCCTCCGGTTGACGAATCTCTCGGTCAGCCGCCCGTGCAGCGCATCGGACAGCCGCGCCTCGACCGCGCGCGCCCGCGCCGCCATCTCCTCGCGCGCCAGCACCCAATCGGGCCGCTGGCAGACATAGGCCCAGCTGCGAATCGCGGCGATGCGCCCCTGGAGCGTGTCGATATCGCCCTCGATCCGGTCAAGCTCGGCGATGCGCGCGGCGACATAATCGGCGCCGAGGTGGCCGTCCTTGAGATCGGCCCACAGCCGGGCGACGAAGCGGGCATGGGCCTCAACCCCGAGCCCGCGGAAATCGGGCAGCGAGGCGGCCTCCCACAGGCGCCGCACCGCCGCGGGCCCGCGCACCTCCTCGGCGAGGCGCTCCTGCGCCAGGCGCCTCAACACCGCAAGATCGATCGCCTCGGGGGCCGCGGCGAGCGCCGGGTGGCTGGGCCGGGCCTCGAGATCGGCGATCAGGCGCTCGAGCGAATCGAACGAAGGCTCGGCCTTCCGCCAATAGAGCTGGGTGAGCGGGGCAAAGCTGTGTTCCTCGATCGCGTGGATCTCCTCCTCGGTGAAGGCGAGCGGGGCGCCGCCGGCCCGGCCCGCCCCCGCCAGCGTGCCGAAGCTGCCATCGCGCTGGTGGCGCCCGGCGCGCCCGGCGATCTGCGCCATCTCCGCCGCGGTCAGCCGCCGCCGCCGCCGCCCGTCGAACTTGGTGAGCGCGGCAAAGGCGACATGATCGCAATCGAGGTTGAGTCCCATGCCGATGGCATCGGTGGCGACGATCACATCGACCTCGCCCGCCTGGAACATTTCCACCTGGCGGTTGCGGGTTTCGGGCGAGAGCGCGCCCATCACCACCGCCGCCCCGCCGCGCAGCCGCCGCAGCGCCTCGGCGAGGGCATAGACCTCCTCGATGCTGAAGGCGACCACCGCGCTGCGCCGCGGCAGGCGCGAGAGCTTGACCGGGGCAGCGTGGCTGAGCGTCGAAAAGCGCGGGCGGCTGGTGATCTCGGCGCCCGGGATCAGCGCCTTGACCATCGGCGCGAGGCTGGCGGCGCCGAGGATCATGGTCTCCTCGCGCCCGCGAGCATGGAGCAGGCGATCGGTGAAGATGTGCCCGCGCTCGGGATCGGCGCCGAGTTGCGCCTCGTCGAGCGCGACAAAGGCGACCTCGCCCTGGCTGCGCGGCATGGCCTCGGCGGTGCAGAGGAAATAGCGCGCCTGCGAAGGCACGATGCGCTCCTCCCCGGTGACGAGCGCGACCTCGTTATCCCCCTTGAGCGCGCGCACCCGCTCATAGACCTCGCGCGCCAGCAGGCGCAGGGGAAAGCCCATCATCCCGCTCGAATGGCCGCACATGCGTTCGATCGCGAGGTGGGTCTTGCCGGTGTTGGTCGGCCCCAGCACCGCGCGCACCGCAAAGTCGCCATCACGATGGCCGCGCGGGGAAAGGGGGCGGGCGAGGGGGGCGGCGCTCACAATGCCCGCGCTTGTGTCAGGCCGCGCCCGCGCCGGCAAGACCTCACCGCGCGGAGTGGGGAGTGGGGGGATTGCGGCGCGCAGGCCTACGCATAACACCTTATCGTGCCCACGGCTCTGCTGGTCGCTGGTTAAGGCCGCCTTTACTTTGTTCTGGCAGGCATCTGCGGTTAGGGACAGCGCGGCAGGGGCCGCTCGTGGGGGCCGCTCGAGGCCCGCCCCGCCGGGGCACCGCAAACGGGGCTGGGATGTTGAAGCACGCGCGCGATTGGGACGATGGGCTCGCACCGCAAGCCGGCGCGCCCGTCGATCCGCCCGGCCCGCCCGCGCCCCGACGGCCCGAGGCGGCGCCGATCCCGCCCGAGACCGCGCGCGAACTCCTGCCCTATCTGCGCAAGTCGCGCGCGCTCGCCCCGCCGTCGAAGGCCGAACGCGCCCGGCGGCAGGTGGCGCGCCAGGTGAGCGGGCTGGGCGCGCGCTACGACGAATGGCGCCTCGCGGCCGGGCGCTGGATCGCCGGGCTCGATCTTGCCCCCGATCTGGCCGAGGCGATCGGCAGCCGCCGCTGGTTTCGCGGGCTTGGCACCATGCTGGCGCTCGGCGCCGCCGCGCTTGCCTTCTGGCCCGATCTCACCCCGCTCGAGGCGCGCCCGGTGATGCCGGGCGATCCCGCGGTGGCCGAGGAATGGCGCAGCCAGATGATCGTGCCGCTGGCGCTGGGGGGCGACAGCGGGCGGCGCATGGGCCCGACCGCGGCGGTGCGCCCACTCGCAAGCGCGCCCGAGCGCCCGCAGATCGCGCTGGTGACGACACTCGCACCGGGGGACAGTTTTGCCGCGATGCTGCGCCGCGCCGGGGTGGCGCCGGGCGATATCGCGCGCGCTGCGGCGCTGGTGGGCGAGGCGGTGCCGCTCAGCGAGATCGCCCCGGGCACGCAGATCGACGTGGTGCTCGGCCGCCGCCCGGCCCCGGGCGAGCCGCGCCCGCTCGATCGGCTGGCCTTGCGTGCGCGCTTCGATCTCGCGCTCGAGCTTGCCCGCCCGGGGGTGGGGCAGAGCAATCCCGATGGCACCCCGGTGATCCCGAGCGGGCCGCTGGCGCTCGCGCGCAAGCCGATCCGGGTGGATGACACGCCCTTGCGGCTGCGCGGGGTGGTGGGCAGCAGCCTGTTCCGCTCGATGCGCCAGGCCGGGGTGCCGGCCAGCGCGGCGCAGGAGTTCATCCGCGCGCTCGATAGCCAGATCGATCTTGAACGCGAGATCAGCCCTGCCGACGAGTTCGACGTCATTCTGGCCTACCGCCGTGCCGCCACTGGCGAACGCCAGGCCGGGCAGGTGCTCTATGCCGGGATCGACCGCGGCGGGCGCCCGCGCACCCAGCTGATGCGCTGGGGCAAGGATGGGCGCTTCTACGAGGCTTCGGGCGTGGGCGAGCAGCGCCGCGGCCTGCTTGCCCCGGTGCCGGGGGCGGTGACCTCGGGCTTTGGCCTCAGGCGCCACCCGATCCTCGGCTATCACCGGATGCACGAGGGCATCGACTTCAAGGCCGCCTATGGCACCCCGATCGTGGCGGTGAGCGACGGGCGGGTGAGCGCCGCGGGCCGCGCCGGCGGCTGCGGCATCGCTGTCAGGCTCGAGCATGGCGGGGGGCTGTCCACCCGCTATTGCCACATGAGCCGCATGGCCGTGGCGCCGGGGATGACCGTGCGGCGCGGGCAGGTGATCGGCTATGTCGGCTCGACCGGGCTTTCGACCGGGCCGCACCTTCACTACGAGATGTATCGCGGCGGGCGGGTGATCAATCCGGCGAGCGTGCAATTCGTCACCCGGGCCGAGCTGACCGGCACCGAGCTCATCGATTTCCGCCGCCAGCTCATCCGCTTGAAGGAGATCGAGGTCGGCGCCGCGCTCAAGGATCTCGAACCCCAGCCGGGCGAGGTGAAAACGCCGGTGCGCGAGATCGAGAAGGTCGATATCGCCCGGGGCATGCGCTGAAGCGCTTGTCGGCGCGGCGCGATTGCGCCAGACCTTGTGCCCATGACGATCGGAAACTATCCCGCCACCCGCCTGCGCCGCACCCGCGCCGCCTCATGGAGCCGCGCGCTCCACCGCGAGACCGCGCTCAGCCCCGCCGATCTCATCTGGCCGCTGTTCGTCACCGCGGGCAGCGGCGTGGAGGAGCCGATCGCCAGCCTGCCCGGCGTTGCGCGCTGGTCGGTCGATGGCATCGTGGCGCGCGCGCGCGAGGCGGTGGCGCTCGGCATTCCGGTGGTGGCGCTGTTTCCCAACACCCCGCGCGAACGGCGCAGCGCCGACGGGGCCGAGGCGCTCAACCCCGACAACCTGATGTGCCGGGCGATCCGGGCAATCAAGGATGCCTGCGGCGAGGCGCTCGGCGTGCTCACCGATGTCGCGCTCGATCCCTATACCAGCCACGGGCAGGATGGCCTTGTCGATGCCGCCGGCTATGTCATCAATGATGCAACCGTGGCGGTGCTGGTCGATCAGGCGTTGAACCAGGCCGAGGCCGGGGCCGATATCATCGCCCCATCCGACATGATGGACGGGCGCATCGGCGCGATCCGCCGGGCGTTGGAGATGGGCGGGCATGTCAATGTCCAGATCATGAGCTATGCCGCCAAATATGCCAGCGCCTTCTATGGCCCGTTCCGCGATGCGGTGGGATCGGGCGGGCTGCTCAAGGGCGACAAGAAGACCTACCAGATGGACCCGGCCAATGCCGAGGAGGCGCTGCGCGAAGTGGCGCTGGACCTCGCCGAGGGGGCCGACAGCGTCATGGTCAAGCCCGGCCTACCCTATCTCGACATCGTCCAGCGGGTGAAGGCGCGCTTTGCCGTGCCGGTCTTTGCCTATCAGGTGAGCGGCGAATATGCGATGATCGAGGCCGCTGCTGCCGCCGGGGCGGGCGAGCGCGATGCGCTGGTGCTCGAAACCCTGATGGCCTTCAAGCGCGCCGGGTGCAGCGGGATATTGACCTATCACGCCGCCCACGCCGCGCGCCTCATCGGCGCCTGAGCGCCGCCGCTCCGATCATGCTGACCGGATGTTAACCATGTTCGCCTAGGCCTTGGCGCAACAAGGCCAAGCGAGGGGTTTTGAATGCCGGTGTCACGCCGCCCGCTGTTTGTCGCCGCCATCCTGGTCGGCAGTTTCCTCCTGTTCCTGGTGCAGCCGCTGATGGCGCGGCTGGCGCTGCCGCGGCTGGGGGGCACGCCCAATGTCTGGAACAGCGCCATGCTGGTCTATCAGGCGCTGCTCCTCGGCGGCTATGCCTATGCCCATGCCATCGGCCGCCTGCCGCTGCGCCGCCAGCTGGTGCTGCACCTCGTGCTGCTTGCCGCCGCGGCGCTGACCTTGCCGCTCACGCTCGCCGAGATCGGCACCTTTGGCGCGGGGCTGGAGGTGTTCTGGGTGCCGGCGCTGCTGCTCGCCTCGGTCGGGCCGGTGTTCTTCCTGATCTCGGCCCAGGCCCCGCTGATCCAGCGCTGGTATGCCGCCGATCCGCAGGCGGGCGATCCCTATCCGCTCTATGCCGCCTCCAACCTCGGCAGCTTTGCCGGGCTGGTGAGCTATCCGCTGCTGATCGAGCCGTTCCTGCCGCTCGATGCCCAGAGCCTGATCTGGAGCCTCGGCTACGGGGCGATGCTGGTGCTGCTGGCGCTGGTCGCCTGGGCGCGCTGGGACACCGGGGCGCGCTGGAACACCGGGGCGCAGGCCGCAGCGGTGCCGGCACCGGGCGCGGATGGCGCCATGACGGCAGGCGCGCCGATCACCTGGCGGCGCATTGCGCTGTGGCTGGCGCTCGCCGCGGTGCCTTCGGGTCTGATGCTCTCGACCACCACGCATCTGACCACCGATATCTTTGCCATGCCGCTCCTGTGGGTGATCCCGCTCGGGGTCTATCTGCTGAGCTTCAGCCTCGCCTTTGCCGAAAACCGCGCCCCGGCGCGGATCGTCAGCCGCGCCGCGCCCTATGTGCTGCTCTTTGCCGGGGCGATGGCGATGGTCTCGCAGTCGATCGGCGGGGTGGGCCTTTTGCTCGGGGCGGTGACGCTGCTTTTCGTGGTTGCCGTGGCGCTCCATGCACGGATGTACGAGACGCGCCCCGAACCTGCACGCTTGACGCTGTTCTATCTGGTGATGTCGGCGGGCGGGGCGCTCGGCGGGCTGTTCACCGCGTTGATCGCGCCGCTGCTGTTCGATTGGGTGTGGGAACACCCACTGCTGGTGTTCGCCGCGGCGGCGCTGGTGCCGGTGGGCGGGCTGATGGCCTGGCAGCAGCGGCTCGTCAGCGATCCGGCGCGGCGCCTGCTGTGGGTGCTGGGCGGGGTGGGCCTTGCGCTGTTGCTGGCCTGGCACCTGTTCCTCGCCACCGCCAACGAGGCCAAGCTCATCGCCCTCGCGCTGTTCCTGGCGCTGGCGGCGCTGGCGGTGGCGCTCAAGTTCAACCGGCTCGCCTTCCTTACCGTGTTCGCGCTCATCATGATCAGCATCGGCGGCCCGGGGCAGGGCCGCGCCTATGCCCAGGGCGAGCGGCTGCGCAGCTATTTCGGGGTCTATACCCTCACCGAACTCAGGCAGCTTGGCCTGCGCCAGCTCACCCACGGCACCACGCTCCACGGGCGCCAGGCGCTCGATCCGGCGCAGCGGCGCGAGCCGACCACCTATTACGGGCGCAGCGCCGGGGTGGGGCTGGTGCTGGCCAATGCCGCGCGCCTGTTCGGCCCCGGGGCGGATGTCGGGATCGTCGGGCTCGGCGCGGGCACGCTCGCCTGCTACCGCCAGAGCGATCAGACCTATCGCTTCTACGAGATCGACCCGGCGGTGCTCGCCTTTTCGCGCGCCGGGCGCTTCTCCTACCTTGCCGATTGCGCCCCCGAGAGCGAGACCGTGATCGGCGATGCCCGAATCAAGCTCGAGGAGGAGCCGGCCGGCCAGTATGACGTGCTGGTGGTGGATGCCTTCTCCTCCGATGCGATCCCGCTGCACCTGCTCACCCGCGAGGCGCTGGCGGCCTATCGCCGCGCGATCCGCCCGCAGGGGCTGGTGGTGGTGCACATCTCCAACCGCTTCATCGAGCTCGAGCCGGTGCTCGCCGCGCTGGCGCGCGATGCCGGCATGGCCGCGGCGGTACGCTTCGACAATCCCGCCGGCGGCGCGCGGCTGACCCCATCGAAATGGGTGGTGCTCAGCCCCAGCCCGCAGACGCTCGCGGCGCTCACCCGGGCGAGCGGGGCCGCGCGTTGGCAACCGCTCGCAGCCCCCAGCGATACGGTGTGGAGCGATCAATATGCCTCGACACTGGCGCATTTTCGGTGGAACACGCTGATCGGTTCGTAGCAAGCGCAAGGCCCCACCCATGCATCACCCCGATCGCCCCGGTGTCACCATCATCCCCATCCACGGCAAGACGCCGCGCCTTCATGACACCGCCTTCATCGCCCCCGGCTCAGTGCTGATCGGCGATATCGAGATCGGGCCCGATTCCTCGATCTGGTACAATTGCGTGCTGCGCGCCGATGTGTCCTTCATCCGCATCGGGGCGCGCAGCAATGTCCAGGATGGCAGCGTGCTCCACTGCGATCCGCCCCGCCCCGGCGATCCCGATGGCTCGCCGCTGGTGATCGGCGATGATGTGCTGATCGGCCACATGGCGATGGTGCATGGCTGCACCATCCATGATCGCGGCTTTGTCGGTCTTGGGGCGATTGTGATGAACAAGGCGGTGATCGGCTCGGACGCGATGCTCGCCGCCGGCGCGATGCTGACCGAGCGCAAGGTGATGGGCCCGCGCGAGCTGTGGGCGGGGCGCCCGGCGGCAAAGCTGCGCGAGCTTAACGATGCCGCGATCGCCGGGATGCGGATGGGCACGGCCCACTATGTCGAGAACGCCAGGGCCCACGCCGCGGCGGTGGCGGCGGCCAGCGCGGCGCGGGGCTGATGGCGCGCGCGCCGGCGCAGCTTCCCGACAGCGAGGCGCTGCGGGCGCGGTTCGATCCGGCGGGACGGCTCGCCGTCAAGGTCACGCCTGGCGCGCGGGAAGAGAGCGTGACGCTCACCGACGAGGCGGTGCTCGTCAAGGTGCGCGCTCCGGCGGATCGGGGCGCGGCCAATGCCGCAGTGCTCGCGCTGCTTGCCCGCGCGCTCGATGTCGCGCCCTCGCGCCTCACGCTCGAGCGTGGCGGGGCATCGCGGCACAAGCTGGTGCGGCTGTTGCCCGCCTAGTCTGCCTCCCCATCGGCCTTTGCCCCCTCGCGCGCGCGCAGGCGCAGCGCCAGGCCGAGCATCACCCCAACCCCGATCGCCACGGTGAGATCGGCGACCACGGTGAGCACCAGCGTCACCAGCAGCAGGCCGCGATCTTCCCATGGTTCGGCCAGGTATGCGCGCCACTTGTGCGGTTCGCTCATGTTCCAGGCGGTGATCAGCAGCAGCGCGGCAAGCGCGGGCATGGCGAGATAGCCTGCCAGCGGCGCGGCAAGGAGCATGATCAGCAGGATGAAGACCGCATGCAGCACGCCCGCCATCGGGGTCTTGCCCCCGGCCCGGACATTGGTGGCGGTGCGGGCAATCGCGCCGGTCGCGGGCATCCCGCCGAACAGCGCCGATCCGAGATTGGCCCAGCCCTGCGCGCTCACTTCGGCATTGGGCCGGTGCTGGCCGCCGATCATCCGATCGGCCACCATCGCCGAAAGCAGCGATTCGATTGCGGCGAGGAAGGCGATCACCAGCGCCGAGGGGAGCAGTTCGGTGATGCGGGTGAGCGTGATCGGCGGCAGTTCGGGCAGCGGCAGGCCGCGCGGCAAGGCGCCGAAGCGCGAGGCGATCGTGTCAACCGGCAGGTCGGCGAGCGCAACCGCAGCGGAGACCACGCCGACCGCAACGATCAGGCCCGGCAGGCGCGGGAACAGCATGCGCAAGGCGATGATCAGCGCCAGCGCGGCGCCCCCGACTGCCAGCGCGGCTGGATTGATCCGCCCCAGCCCGGCCCACAAGGCCGGCACCTTCTCGAGAAAATCGGCAGGCAGGCCGGTGAGGCCGAGGCCGAGAAGATCGTTGATCTGGCTGGTGGCAATGATGATCGCAATGCCGATGGTAAAGCCGTTGACCACGGCTTCGGGCACATAGGCGATGAGATTGCCGACCCTGAGCCAGCCGGCGATGATCAGGATGATCCCGGCCATCAGCGTGGCCAGCACCAGGCCATCATAGCCGTGCTCGGCGATCACGCCGAACACAACCACGATGAAGGCCCCGGTCGGCCCGCCGATCTGCACCCGGCTGCCGCCGAGCAACGAGATGAGGAAGCCGCCGACGATCGCGGTGACCAACCCCTTGGCCGGATCGGCGCCCGAGGCAATGGCAATCGCGATGCTGAGCGGGATCGCCACCAACGCCACGGTGAGTCCGGCAATGGCATCTTGCACGAACAGCGACCAGGAATAGTCGCGCATGGTGGTGAGGATCTTGGGTTGCATGGCGCGCAACTAAGGCGCAGCAATCGGGCGGGCAAGCGGGTTTTGTGCAAGCCTGCTTGCGCCCCCTGGTCAGTCCTTCACCAGCGCGCGCAGGCGCTCCACCCTGTCTGCCTCGTGCGCGGGCTTGTCCCAGCGGATGCGGTGGATGCGGGGAAAGCGCATGGCCAGCCCGCTCTTGTGGCGCTTGCTGGCGTGCACCGAATCGAAGGCGACCTCGACCACCAGCTTGCGTTCCAGCTCGCGCACCGGGCCGAAGCGTGCGATGGTGTGCTGGCGCACGAAGCGGTCGAGCGCCTTGAGCTCGGCATCGGTGAAGCCCGAATAGGCCTTGCCCACGGGGAGCAGTTCGGCCCCCGCCTCGGGATCGCCGTCCCAGCAGCCGAAGGTGTAATCCGAATAGAAGCTCGAGCGCTTGCCGCTGCCGCGCTGGGCATACATCACCACGCAATCGATAAGCAGCGGATCGCGCTTCCACTTGAACCACAGCCCGGCCTTGCGCCCGGCGACATAGGGGCTCGCCCGGTGCTTGAGCATCAGCCCCTCGATCGCCGCGTCGCGCGCGCCTTCGCGCAGGCGGGCAAGCTCGGCAAAATCGGCCGCCTCGATCAGCGGCGAGAGATCGAAATGGCTTTCGGGCAGGCGCGGCATCAGCGCCTCGAGAGTTGCGCGGCGCGACTTCCACGGCGCGCTGCGCCAGTCGCGCCCCTCGAGCAGCAGCACGTCATAGAGCCGCACGAAGGCCGGGTATTCGCGCAGCATCCGCGCCGGGACACTCTTGCGCCCAAGCCGCTGCTGGAGCGCGTTGAAACTCGCCGCGCCCCCCGCCGTGCCCCCTTGCGCGCTGCCGCGCACCAGCAATTCGCCATCGAGCACGGCATCGAAGGGCAGCGCCCCCAGCAATTCGGGAAAGCTGGCTGAGATGTCATCGCCCGAGCGCGAATAGACCCGCACCGCGCCCCCTGCGCGCACCAGCTGCACGCGGATCCCGTCCCACTTCCATTCGGCGGCGTAGTCCTTGAGGTCAAGCCGCTCGTCCTCGAGCGGATGGGCGAGCATGAAGGGGCGAAAGCGCGGCAGATCGGCGAGCACCGGGGCCGGCCCGCCCGCCGCCCAGGCAAACAGCGGCGCATAGGGCGGCGCGAGCGCGTGCCAATATTCCTCCACCTCCTCGAGCGGGACGGCAAAGCCCTGGGCGAAGGCGGTCTTGGCGAGGCGCGCCGAAACCCCGGCCCGCAGCGCCCCTGTCGCCAGCTTGATGAGGGCATAGCGCCCGCTCGCATCGAGCCGGTCGAAGAGGCCCGCGATCACCCCCGGGGCGCTGGCGCGGGTGAGGGTGGCGAGGGTTTCCACCACTTCATGCAAGCTCGGCGGCGGGGCGCCCGCGCCGTCTTGCGGGGCGGGCCAGAGCAGGCTCGCGGTCTCGGCGGTGTCGCCGACAAAGTCGCGCGACAGGGCCCAGAGCACCGGATCGATGCGCGGCATCATCAGCGCGCGGATGGTCGATGATTTGACCGCGGGAAAATCGAGCGCGCCGGTGAGCGCGCCGAGCGCCCAGCCGCGATCAGGATCAGGGGCGGTGCGCAGGTAATCAGCGAGCAGCGCCAGCTTGCGCTTGCGGCTGGTGGTGTAGGTGAGCGCATCGAGCAGCGCGGCAAAGTGCTGCATCAGCGCGCCTGCATTGCTGCCTTGCGCCGCCGGGGCGAGGCGTTAAAGCGGCTTGCTGACACTTGTGTCAGTCCCCTTGCCAGACAGGAACCTTGCCGATGCACCTTGCCCCGCTTGCCGCCCTTGCGCTTGGGTTTGCCGCTGCCTTCGCCCCCGCCGCTGCGCTGGCGCAGGACGCTGCCACCCCCGCGCCGGCCCCGACCCAGACGGGGACCTTCACCATCGACACCCCGATCGAGGTGCTGATGGCCGACGAACGCGCCAAGGCGGTGGTGACTGCCAATTTCGGCGGGCAGGATCTCACCCAGCACCCGCTCTACAATGATTTCAAGGCGCTCAGCCTCAAGGCGCTGGCGCCCTTCTCGCAGGGGCTGATCACCGAGGAAATGCTCGCCAAAATCGCGGCCGAGCTCGCCGCGATCAAGTGAGGCGATGACGGGGGCGGGGATGCTAGTCATCCTCGTCCTCGTAGCCGACGAGCGCCAGCGCCCGGGCGCGGCGCTGGGTGAGCGCGCACCAGCGCAGCAGCGCTTCCTCGCGCCCGTGGGTGATCCAGGTCTCGGCCGGGTTCACCTCGGCGATGGTGCCGGTAAGCTCGCCCCAATCGGCATGATCGGAAATCACCAGCGGCAGTTCCACCCCGCGCTGGCGGGCGCGCTGGCGCACGCGCATCCAGCCGCTCGCCATGGCGGTGACGGGATCGGGCAGGCGGCGGCTCCAGCGGTCGTTGAGCGCGGCAGGCGGGGCGATGACGATGGCGCCGCGCAGCGCCTCTTTGGAAGGCGCATCGCTCACCAGCCTGAGATCGCCGAGCGCCACGCCGTGCTCCTCGTAGAGCCGGCACATCGCCGCCATGGCGCCATGCAGCCAGATCGTGTCGGCGTGGCCCGCGGCGCGCAGCTCGGCGATCACCCGCTGCGCCTTGCCGAGCGCATAGGCGCCCACGAGAATGCAGGAATCGGGGTTTTCCGCGCGCGCTTCGAGCAGCTTGGCGATCTCCCCGGCGATGGGGGGATGGGTGAAGACCGGCAGGCCAAAGGTCGCCTCGGTTATCAGGAGATCGCACGGGGTGAGGGCGAAGGGCGCGCAGGTGGGATCGGGGCTGCGCTTGTAATCGCCGGTGATGATCACCCGCTCACCCGCGTGCTCGAGCAGGATTTGCGCGCTGCCGAGCACGTGGCCGGCGGGCAGGAAGGTGGCGGCAACCCCGCCGCCGAGCGCGATGGTCTCGCCATAGGCCGCCGGCACGGCCCCCTCGCCGGTGCCATAGCGCAGCGCCATGATCGCAAGGGTTGCGGGCGTGGCGATGGTCTCGCCGTGCCCGGCGCGGGCGTGATCGGCATGGCCGTGGGTGACGAGCGCGCGCGGCACCGGGCGCGAGGGATCGACCCAGGCATCGGCGGGGACGATGTGGATGCCCCAGGGCTCGGGCCTGATCCAGGAAAAGGGCGCGCGCACAAGCGTGCCAACCCGCAAGCGTGCGGGCCGGTTCCGCGGCTTCAGCCCTGCGGCGCCGGCACGATCCGGCCCCAGCACGCCTCGGCGCGCACCACCTGTGCGCTCTCCAAGGTGTTGTCGGGATTGGCGGCGGCGGGCGGCGGCGTGCAGGCGAGCGCGCTGCCATCATTGAGGAACAGGAGCACGAAATCGGCTTCCGGCCCGGGTAGCGACGCGGGATCGGTGGCGGTGCCGGTGCAATCGGGCGCGCCGTTGCTGGCGATGGATTGCCAGGCGAGCCGCACCAGCCCGCCCGGCCCGGGCAGGGTGCGCCAGCGCTTGGTGAGCCGCTCGCGCCCGCTTTCCACCCGGGCCTCGCCATCGGCGGCAAAGCGCCACACCTCGCGGCACAGCGGCCTGCCCCGACGGTCAGCCGCGCGGGTGGCAAAGCGCCAGGTGCCCACCTCAACCAGCCGCAGGGCCGCGGTCTTGGCGGTCATCCCTTCGCTCACCGCATCGCGCTGCGCCGCTGCCGGGGCCAGCGGGGCGACGAGCAGCGCGAGCGCTGCGGGTAAGCGCGCCAGCGCCGCGCGCGCGACGCTGCTCACCCCTCGCCCGCCTCGGGCGCGGGGTTCTTTGCGGCGGGCTTCTTCTTCGCGCCTGCCTTCTTTGCCGGCTTCACCTTGGGCGGGGCCGGGGTGATCTCGAAGGCGGGCTTGCCGTCCTTGATGCTGACATGCACCTCGCCGCCATCGGCAAGCTTGCCGAACAGGAGTTCATCGGCGAGCGGCTGCTTGATCTTCTCCTGAATGAGCCGCGCCATCGGCCGCGCGCCATAGAGCTTGTCATAGCCCTTGTCGGCGAGCCATCCGCGGGCATCGCTGTCGAACTGGATGTGGACGTTCTGTTCCGCCAGTTGCAGCTCGAGCTGGAGGATGAACTTGTCCACCACCCGCGCCACGGTCTGCTTGCCGAGATAGGTGAAGGGCACGATCGCATCGAGGCGGTTGCGAAACTCGGGGGTGAACATCTTCTTCACCGCCTCATCGCCCGCATCTTCCTTGGAGACATCGCCAAAGCCGATGCCTTGGCGCGCCATGTCGGCCGCGCCGGCATTGGTGGTCATGATGAGCACCACGTTGCGGAAATCGACCGTCTTGCCGTGGTGATCGGTGAGCCGCCCATTGTCCATCACCTGGAGGAGGATGTTGAACAGGTCAGGATGGGCCTTCTCGATCTCGTCCAAGAGCAGCACGCAATGCGGGTTCTGGTCGATCGCATCGGTGAGCAGGCCGCCCTGGTCATAGCCGACATAGCCCGGGGGCGCGCCGATCAACCGGCTGACCGAGTGGCGCTCCATATATTCGCTCATGTCGAAGCGCTTGAGCTCGATCCCCATGATCTGGGCGAGCTGGCGCGCGACCTCGGTCTTGCCGACGCCGGTGGGGCCGGAGAACAGGAAGCTGCCGATCGGCTTGTCGGGATCGCGCAGGCCTGCGCGGCTCAATTTCATCGCCGTGGCAAGCCGCGTGATCGCCTCGTCCTGGCCATAGACCACCTGCTTGAGATCGCGCTCGAGATTTTCGAGCGCCTTCTTGTCGTCCTTGCTCACCGACTTGGGCGGGATGCGCGCCATGGTGGCGATCACCGCCTCGATCTCGCGCGCGGTGATGGTCTTCTTGCGGCGGCTGGGGGGCACCAGCATCTGCATCGCGCCGACCTCGTCGATCACGTCGATCGCCTTGTCGGGCAGCTTGCGGTCATTGATGTAGCGCGCCGAAAGCTCCACCGCGGTGCGGATCGCATCGGGGGTGTATTTGACCTTGTGGTGCTCCTCGAAGGCGCTGCGCAGGCCCTTCAATATCTTGACCGTGTCCTCGATGCTCGGCTCGTTGACATCGATCTTCTGGAACCGGCGCAAGAGCGCGCGGTCCTTCTCGAAGTGGTTGCGGAACTCCTTGTAGGTGGTCGAGCCGATGCAGCGGATCGCGCCCGAGGAGAGCGCAGGCTTCAGCAGGTTCGAGGCATCCATCGCCCCGCCGCTGGTGGCCCCGGCGCCGATCACGGTGTGGATCTCGTCGATGAACAGCACCGCGTGGGGCATCTGTTCAAGCTCGGCGACGACCTGCTTCAAGCGCTCCTCAAAGTCGCCGCGATAGCGCGTGCCGGCGAGCAGCGCGCCCATGTCGAGCGAATAGATCACCGCATCGGCGAGCACCTCGGGCACATCGCCCTCGACGATCTTGCGCGCGAGGCCTTCGGCGATCGCGGTCTTGCCGACGCCCGGATCGCCGACATAGAGCGGGTTGTTCTTCGAGCGGCGGCAGAGGATCTGGATGGTGCGATCCACCTCCGGCCCGCGCCCGATCAGGGGATCGATCTTGCCGGCCTCGGCCTTGGCGTTGAGGTTGACGCAGAACTGGTCGAGCGCGGTTTCCTTCTTGCTCCCGCCCTGTTCCTTGCCCTGCTGGGCGGTCTCCTCCGCCTTGTCAGCGCCCTGCGGGGTGCGGCTTTCGATCTGGCGCCCGCCCTTGCCGATGCCGTGGCTGATGTAGCTCACCGCATCAAGCCGGCTCATGTCCTGCTGCTGGAGGAAATAGACCGCGTAGGAATCGCGCTCGGAAAACAGCGCCACCAGCACATTGGCGCCGGTCACCGTGTCCTTGCCCGAGGATTGCACGTGCAGGATCGCCCGCTGGATCACCCGCTGGAAGCCCGCGGTGGGCTGGGGATCGGTGCCCTCCTCGGTCTTCAAGGACTGGTATTCCTGGTCGAGATATTGCTTCACCACCTCGCTCAGCTCGGCCAGGTCCACCCCGCAGGCGGCCATGACCTGGGCCGCATCCTCGTCATCGATCAGCGCCAGCAGCAGGTGCTCGAGCGTGGCATATTCGTGCCGCCGCTCGGCCGCATAGCCGAGCGCGTTGTGCAGCGTGCGTTCGAGGTTCTGGGCAAAGCTGGGCATGGGAGAGGCCTTTTCAGCGGTTGGGGTGCCCCTGGCGAAGGGGCGGGGGACGCCGTTTCCTGGAATATGGTTTCCTGGAATATGGGTGCGATGGCGCCGATTGCCAGAGCGCAAGTGCCATCACGGCTCGAGGCGCCCCGCGGCTCATCCGCTGCCCTTGGCAAACAGCGCCTCGGCGGCGGCGCGGTGCGCGGCGGCGCGATCACGATGGGCCTTGACCCGCGCGATCTCGGCCTCGAGCAGGGCGATGCGCTCTGCCAGCTCAGCCTGCGAATAGGGCGCAAGATCCTCGCTGGCGAGGCGACTCACCGCGTCTTGGGTCGGCCTAGGGCGATCAGGTTCTTCCATCACGCGGCGCAGCATCGCCCGCCAAGCGCCTTGCTGTCAATCGGCGAGACGGTTATGCGCGCTTGCGAACGTGGTTAATACCGGGTGACGGGGGACAAGGGGCGATGGTCGCAGGCGCGGGATCAGGCTTGCCCGAGGTGATGCAGGTGATCGGGTTCGACGCGCCCGGCGGGCCCGAGGTGCTGCGCCTTGCCAGCGCGCCGCTGCCGCGCCTCGGCGACGAGGACGTGCTCATCCGCGTTGCCTATGCCGGGGTCAACCGCCCCGATTGCCTGCAACGCGCCGGGCTCTATCCGCCGCCCCCGGGGGCTTCGCCGCTGCTCGGGCTTGAAGTGTCGGGCGAGGTGGTGGCGGTGGGCGCCGCGGTGCCGCCGGAAATGATCGGCCAGCATGTCGCCGCGCTCACCCCCGGTGGGGGCTATGCCGAATATTGCGCCGCCCATTGGCGCCACTGCCTGCCCGTGCCCGAAGGCATGATGCTCTCCGAGGCCGCGGCCCTGCCCGAAACCCTGTTCACCGTGTGGCACAACCTGTTCGAGCGCGGCATGGCGCGCGATGGCGAGAGCGTGCTGGTGCACGGCGGCACCAGCGGCATCGGCACCATGGCGATCCTGCTCGGCAAGGCCTTCGGGCTGGAGGTGATCGTCACCTGCGGCGATGCAGCCAAGTGCGCCGCGGCGCAGCGCATCGGGGCGGACCTTGCGATCAACTATCGCGAAGAGGATTTTGTCGCGGCGGTGCTGGCCCGCAGCGGCGGGCGGGGCGTCGATATCGTGCTCGACATGGTCTCGGGCGACTATGTGCCTCGCAATCTCAAGTGCCTCGCCGAGGATGGCCGCCATGTCACCATTGCGGTGCTCGGCGGGGCGAGGGCCGAGATCAACATGGCGCAGGTGATGATGCGGCGGCTGACCCTCACCGGATCGACCCTGCGGCCGCGCTCGGATGCCTTCAAGGCCGCGCTCGCCGACGAGATCGCCGACAATGCCTGGCCGCTCTTTGCCGAGGGCGAGCTTGCCCCGGTGATGGACATGACCTTCCCCCTCGCCGAGGCTGCCGCCGCCCACGCGCGGATGGAGGCGGGCGCGCATATCGGCAAGATCGTGCTGGAGGTGGCAGGTGGCTGAGGCCCTGACCCTCCACGAAGACCCCCGCAGCGGGAATTGCTACAAGATCAGGCTCACGGCTGCGCTGCTCGGCCTGCCGCTCGCCACCCGCAGCTATGACATCATGAAGGGCGAGACGCGCACGCCGGAATTTCTCGCCACGGTGAACGCCAACGGGCGCATTCCTGTGCTTCAGGTCGGCCATGGCGCCGAGGCGCGCTTCCTGCCCGAAAGCAATGCCGCCTGCTGGTATCTCGCGCATGGCAGCGCGCTGGTGCCAACCGATCGCTTTGCCCAGGCGGATATGCTGCGCTGGATGTTCTTCGAGCAATACAGCCACGAGCCCAATATCGCCACGCTGCGCTTCTGGCTGCGCTTTGTCGGCGAGGCACGGCTTTCGGCCGAGCAGCGCGCCCAGATCATGCCCAAGCGCATGGCCGGCGCGGCGGCGCTCGAGCTCATGGACCGGCACCTTGCCGATCACGCCTTCTTCTGCGGCAAGGCCGCCTCGCTCGCCGATATTGCCCTTTATCCCTACACCCACCTTGCCGAGGAGGGCGGCTTTGGCCTTGGCCAACATGCCCACATCGGCCGCTGGATCGCCGCGATCGAGGCACTGCCAGGCTTCGTCCCGATGGACTGACCGGCCGAGCGACCCGCGGGCAGGCGCAGGGCCTGCCCCGCCCGCTTGATTAGTCGCAATCCTGTCATAAACGCTCCCGCGCCCGTGCGCCTCGCGGGCGCCTCGCTGCGGGCCCCAGCCTGGGGAATGACGCGAAACCGTCACGCGGCTGTGAGTCGGCTGTAACATTTGCCTGTCATGGGAGGGCGACGCGAGACGTGACACGCTAGGGATTTCGCATGACCGGCGCCGACCTTTCCGACCTCATCGCCGACAATATCGCCAGTTTCCCGCTTTCCGCCCCGCGCATCCCCGAGCCCGAGGGGCGAGCGCGCCGACAATACCGCACCATCTGGATCAGCGACGTGCACCTCGGCACCCGGGGCTGCAATGCCGACCTCCTGATCGACTTTCTCGACAGCGTCGACAGCGAGACCATGTATCTCGTCGGCGACATCATCGATGGCTGGCGGCTCAAGAAGCGCTTCTACTGGCCGGCGGCGCACAACGACATCGTCTGGCGCATCCTCAAGCGCGCCAAGCGCGGCACCCGCATCATCTACATCCCCGGCAACCACGACGAGATGTTCCGCCAGTTCACCGGGCTCAATTTCGGCGGGATCGAGATCCGCCGCGCCGCCTTCCACACCACCGCCGATGGCCGTCGGCTGATGGTGCTGCACGGCGACGAGTTCGACGTGGTGATGCTCTCGCACCGCTGGCTCGCCTTCGTCGGCGACCATGCCTATCACCTGATGATGCGGCTCAACATCGCGGTCAACACCGTGCGGCGCTGGATGGGCAAGCCCTATTGGTCGCTCTCCAAGGCGGCCAAGCACAAGGTCAAGAACGCGGTCGAGTTCATCGGCAAGTATGAGGAAGTGGTCGCCCGCGCCGCCGGCGAGCGCGGGGTCGACGGGGTGGTGTGCGGCCATATCCACACCGCCGAGTTCCGCCGCTTCGCGCATGATGGCCGGATGATCGAATATTGGAACGATGGCGATTGGGTGGAAGGCTGCAACGCCCTGGTCGAGCATCACGACGGGCGCATGGAAATCCTCCACTGGCCCGAGGAGATCCGCCGCCGCACCGCCGAGTCCGCGGGCGTTGCCCCCGCCCCCGCCGCATCGGCCGAGCGCAAAGATCGGGAGGCGGCGTGAACCGTCCGGTGCGGCTCTCGCCCGATCCGGTGCCCGGGGTGCAGCTTGCCCCCTCGCGCGCGGCGCCCTCCTCGATCGCGATCATCACCGATGCCTGGCACCCGCAGACCAATGGCGTGGTGCGCACGCTGTCGACCACCTGCGCCCTGCTCGAGCGCTGGGGGATCGCGGTCAGCGTGATCTCGCCCGAGGGCTATCCCTCGCTGCCCGCGCCCACCTATCCCGAGATCCGCCTCGCGCTCACCCTGCCGGGCGCGGTCGGGCGACGGCTGGCGCGGATCGCGCCCGAGGCGGTGCATATCGCCACCGAGGGGCCATTGGGCCTTGCCGCGCGGCGCTATTGCCTCAGCCGCAAGGTGCCCTTCACCACCGCCTATCACACCCAGTTTCCCGATTACCTCGCGCGCCGCACCGGCCTGCCGGCGCGCGCCTTCTGGCCCTATATCCGCTGGTTCCACCGCCCGGCCCGGCGAATCATGGTGGCAACCGAGACGATCCGGGCGCAATTGCGCGCCGAGGGTCTCACCCAGCTCACCCACTGGAGCCGCGGGGTCGATCTTTCCTGCTTTTCCCCCGCCGCCCCGCCACCGCCCGAATATGCCGGGCTTAAGCGGCCGATCCTGCTCTATGTCGGGCGCGTGGCGGTGGAGAAGAACATCGAGGCCTTCCTTGCCTGCGACTATCCCGGCTCCAAGGTGGTGGTGGGCGATGGCCCGGCGCGCGTGGCGCTGGCGGCGCGGTTTCCCGAAGCGCGCTTCCTCGGCAAGAAGACCGGGGTGGAGCTGGCCGGCTGCTATGCCGGGGCGGATGTCTTTGTTTTCCCGAGCCGCACCGACACCTTCGGCCTCGTCATGATCGAGGCGCTGGCCTGCGGCACCCCGGTCGCGGCCTTCCCGGTGCCGGGGCCGCTCGACATCGTCACCGGCGAGGTCGGCGCGCTGTCGGAGGAGCTCACCCGCGCGATCGATGCGGCGCGCTATTGCGACCGGGCCGCCTGCGCGCGCTATGGCGCGAGCTTCAGCTGGGAGGCGGCAACGCGCCAGTTCCTCGCCGGGCTGGTGGCGCTCGAGGAGGAGCAGGCGGTCTCGCTCCAGACTGCCCCGGCCTTCTGATCGCGCGGGCGTGATCGGGCGCCGCGCCCCGGCGCGCAAGGGCGCGCTTGCCGATCGGCGCCCTTCACCCTATAAGAGGCGCCAAGGCGGCCGCTCCGGTAAGGGGCGGCCCTTATCATTTGCACGGAGATTTCCCATGGCCGTCAAGGATCAGCCCAAGCCGCTGATGCCCCATGCCACCGCCACCTGGCTGGTGGACAACACGTCGCTCTCCTTCGAGCAGATCGCCACCTTCTGCGGGCTGCACATTCTCGAGGTGCAGGCCATGGCCGATGACCTTGCGGGCAGCAAATACACCGGGCGCGATCCGGTGCACGCGGGCGAGCTTACCCAGGCCGAGATCGAGCGCGGCCAGGCCGATCCCAATTATGTGCTCAAGATGCACAAGCCCCCGCTCGAGGTGACGCGCACCAAGGGCCCGCGCTACACTCCCGTCTCGAAGCGCCAGGACAAGCCCGATGGCATTGCCTGGCTGCTGCGCAACCATCCCGAACTTTCCGACGCGCAGATCTCCAAGCTGATCGGCACCACCCGCAACACCATCACCGCGATCCGCGAGCGCACCCACTGGAACATCCAGAACATCACCCCCAAGGATCCGGTGACGCTCGGCCTGTGCTCGCAGCGCGAGCTTGACGCGATGGTGGCCAAGGCCGCCAAGCGCGCCGGGATCGCGGAGGGTGAAGGCGAGGCCGCCTCGCGCCGCGATGATCGCGAGAAGCTGATCGAGGAGCTGCGCGCCGAGCGCGAGGCCCAGGCCAAGGCCGCCGCCCAGGCCGCGCAGGAGGCCGAGGCCGAGGCCTGGCTCGCCCGCAAGCGCGAGGCCGAGGCCGCCGGCGAAGGCAGCGAGCCGGAAGGCGGGTTCCTCTGATCGGCTGAACCGCACCTGCCCCCCACCACCCAGAGGGGGCGCCGGGCGTGGGGCCGCCCAAGGCCCCAAGAAAAATCCGCCATTTGGCTTGCGGGCCGGGGCGGCTTGCGCCACAATTACTGACATGACTGTCAGTAGCCTTGCGCCCGCCCCGGCGGCCTATCACCATCCGGTTCCCGCCGACACGCGCTTTGCCCCGGCGAGCTTGCCGGCGCTGCTCGCCGAAACGGTTGCCCGCCGCGGCGATGCGCCCTTCCTGCATTTTCTCGGGCGCAGCTACAGCTACCGGCAGATCTTTGCCGCGGCCAATGCCTTTGCCCACGGCCTCATCAACATGGGCATTGCCAAGGGCGATAGGGTGGGCCTGTTCCTCCCCAATGTCCCGATCTATGCCGCCGCCTATTACGGCGCGATGATGGCAGGCGCGGTGGTGGTCAATTTCTCGCCGCTCTACTCGGTCGAGGAACTGGCCTGGCAGGTGGGCGACAGCGGCACCCGCCTGCTGGTGACGCTCGATGTGCCCGAACTCTATGCCACCGCGCACAAGGTGCTCGATGGCTCGGCGCTCGAGACGCTGGTGGTCGCGAGCCTCGCCGAGCAATTGCCGTGGTACAAGGGCCTTGCGCTCAAGCTCTTGAAGCGCAGCCAGATCGCCGAGGTTGCCCATGGGCCCTCGGTCAAGGCCTGGGCCGAGGTGCAGGCGCCGTGGAGCTGGGCGGAATGGCAGGCAGGCAAGGTGCCGCCGCTGCCCGAGGTGACCGCGGCCGACCTTGCCCTCCTCCAATATACCGGCGGCACCACCGGGCGGCCCAAGGGGGCGATGCTGGGGCATGACCAGCTTTCGGTGAACGCCCAGCAGGTCGCCGCATTGAACCCGTTTGGCGATCCGGCGGGCGAGGTGTTCATGGGGGCGCTGCCCTTCTTCCATGTCTTTGCCAACACCGCGCTGCTCAACCACGCGATGGTGACGGGGGCTTCGATCGCGATGGTGCCGCGCTTCGCGGCGGGGCAGGTGCTCGAGACCATCGCGCGCTATCGCTGCACCGGCTTTCCCGGGGTGCCGACGATGTTCCAGGCGCTGCTCGATCACCCCGATCTTGCGAGGACCGACCTGTCGAGCCTCAAGGTCTGCATCTCCGGCGGGGCGCCAATGCCCGCGCCGGTGCATGTGCGCTTCGAGGAGGTGACGGGGGTGCGCGTGTGCGAGGGCTATGGCCTCACCGAAAGCTCAGGCGTGGTTGCGGCCAATCCCTATGAAGGCCTGCGCAAGCGCGGCACCATCGGCCAGCTGGTGCCGGGAACCGAGGCGATCCTGCTCGACAAGGAAGACCCCTCGCGCCTTGCTCCGGAAGGCGAGCCGGGCGAGCTTGCCATCCACGGCCCGCAGGTGATGCGCGGCTACTGGAACCGGCCCGAGGCCGATGCCGAGACCTTCGTGGTGCGCGAGGGCAAGCGCTACCTGCGCACCGGCGATGTGGCGCGGATCGATGCCGACGGCTTCCTCGAGATCGTTGACCGCATCAAGGACATGATCGCGGTGGGCGGCTTCAAGGTCTTCCCCAGCGTGGTCGAGGACGTGCTGCTCGAACACCCGGCGGTCAAGGAAGCGCTGGTGATCGGCGTTCCCGATGCCTATCGCGGCGAGGCGCCGCGCGCCTATGTCACGCTCAACGAAGGCGCGTCAGCCACCGGCGAGGAATTGGCAAGCTGGCTCAACGCCCGGGTGGGCAAGCACGAGCGGGTCGATCAGGTGGTGGTGCGCGCCAGCCTGCCCAAGACCATGATCGGCAAGCTCGATCGCAAGGCCCTGCGCGCCGAGGTGCTCTAGCCTGTCAGGCCGCTTCCCCGGCACTGAGCGCGCGCACCGGCTCGGCCGGGGCGGCGCTGCGGGCGTTGGGGGCAAAGCGCCCTTCGACCGCGGCGCCCTGCTCGATCGTCAGCGCATCATAATGCACATCGCCCTCGATCTGCGCGGTCTTGAGGATCACCAGCTCGCGCGCGGTGATCGAGCCGGTGACCTTGCCAGCCAGCCGCGCGCTCTGCGCCGTGATCGCGCCGTGGATGGTGCTGGTCTCGCCCTGCACCAGCGCAGCACAGGCAATATCGCCCTCGATCGTGCCATCGACATGCAGATCGGCCGAGGCGGCGATGTTGCCGGTGATGGTCACATCGGCGCCGATCACCGAGAAGGTCGAACCCGAAGCCATGCCCATGCTCCGGCTAGGGACGCTGCGCGCCGCGCGCGCGGGGGCGGGCTGATCCGGTGTCGCGGACTTCCTTGAGAACATCGGGGGCGGCCTCCAGAAACGGGCGGGGGTTGATCGCGCGGTCGTTGACGCGCACTTCGAAATGCAGGTGCGGGCCGGTGGAACGGCCGGTGTTGCCCAGCCCGCCAATGGTCGCCCCGGCGGCGACCGGCTGGCCCGGCTTCACATAGATGCGCGAGAGGTGGGCATAGCGGGTGACGATGCCATTGCCGTGCGAAATCTCGACCGCCTGGCCATAGCCCGCCTTCCACCCGGCAAAGCTGACCCGGCCAGCCGCCGCGGCAAAGATCGGTGAGCCGAGGGGGCCCTTGAAGTCGATCCCCGAATGCATCGCCGCACGCCCGTTGATGGGATCGCGGCGATAGCCGAAGCCCGAGGTGATTGCCTCGGCGCTCGCCGGCACCACCTGGGGGATACCCTGAAGGGCGCGCTCGAGCACCGCCATGCGCGCAAGGCTGAGGCCGAGCCGCTCGAAGCGCGGGTCGATCTCCCCGCGGGCGCCGAGCACCGCCTCGAACGGACCACCCATGGCCTCCTGCGTCTCGCGGCTGATGAGGCGCGGATCGAGATTGAGCTTGCGCATCGCCGCCTCGGCGCGGCGGGCGCGAGCATCGGCAAAGCGGGTGAGCCTTTCGGCAAAGGCGAGCTGGCGCGCCTCGATCTCGGCAAGGCCGCGCGCCTCGGGGATGAGCGCGCCCACCTTCTTCACCGTCTCGCTTGCCGCGGCGCGCGAATCGCTCACCGTGTCGGCCTTGCCCTCAGGAACCACGTCCTCGGGGATCATCCGTGCCATTTCCTCAAGGAAATCCTGGCGTTCGCTGAGCTCATCGACGACCTTGTCGAGATTGCCGCCATAGGCCTTGAGCCGCTCGCTCGCGCTCGCCACCCGGGCCTTCTCGGCGGCAAAGGCGGCAAGATCGGCCTCGGCGCGCCATTGCCCCCAGGCCATCACCCCGAGCGCCACCAGCCAGATGAGCACCAGCGCCAGCGCGCCCGCGGCACAGCGCATCTGCAATTGCGCGGAAATGCGGATGAAGCGCACCTGCCCATCGGCGCGCATGAAGAACTCGCGATCGGGAAACCAACGGCGCAGCCGTTCGCCCCACGTGCGTGCGGAAGATTGGTCAGACAAGCGCGGCCCCGATTATGGTTATGATCGCCCCGGAAGCGCGCGCTACCAAGGCGCGCCCGCCGGGTCGAATCCCGCGTGCATCCGAGCCGATGAAGCGAAGCGGAATCGCGGCGAAATGCGCCCCCGCGCCGCGGGGGCGTCATAAGGGCTTTGTCGGAGGGCCGCAGACACCACCAGAGCACGATTCGCAGCGCCTGACAGCGCCGCACCGCGCTGCTAGGAAGGGGGCATGAATCAGCTTGCCGATGCCCCCAGCGCCCCTGAGACGCGCGCCGCCGATCCTGCCGCGCTCGTGACCGATCTTGCCCGCGCCGCGCGCCGCGCCCAGCGCCAGCTTGCCGCCATGGCAAGCGACAAGCGCGCCGCCGCGCTCCACCGCGCCGCAGAGGCGCTGCGCGCCGCCGCCCCGGCGATCCTTGCCGCCAATGCCGCGGATCTCGCCGCGGGAAAGGCCAATGGCCTTGCCCCCGCCATGCTCGACCGGCTGGCGCTCGACGACAAGCGCCTTGGCGCCATTGCCGATGCCGTGGCGGCGGTGGCTGATCTGCCCGATCCGGTGGGCAGCGTGATCGACACCACGACGCGCCCCAATGGCCTGAAGCTCAGCCGCATCCGCGTGCCGATCGGGGTGATCGGGATCATCTATGAAAGCCGCCCCAATGTGACCGCCGATGCCGCGGCGCTGTGCGTGCGCGCCGGCAATGCCGCGCTGCTGCGCGGGGGGAGCGAGGCGGTCCATTCCAACCGCGCGATCCACGCCGCGCTCATCGAGGGCCTCGTCGCGGGCGGAGTGCCGGCCGAGGCGGTGCAGCTCATCCCCTCGCAGGATCGCGCCTGTGTGGGCGCGATGCTGGCGGCGGCAGGCCTCATCGACATGATCGTGCCGCGCGGGGGCAAGAGCCTCGTTGCCCGGGTGCAGGCCGATGCCCGGGTGCCGGTGCTCGCGCACCTTGATGGCATCTGCCACACCTATGTCCACGCCGCCGCCGATCCCGAGATGGCAAGGTCCATCGCGCTCAACGCCAAGCTGCGCCGCACCGGCATCTGCGGGGCGATGGAGACCCTGCTGATCGACAGCGCCTTTCCCGCGCCCGCGGCGCTGGTGGCGGCGCTCATCGACCAGGGCTGCGAGGTGCGCGGTGATGAGCGCATCATGGCGCTCGATCCGCGGGTGATCCCCGCGTGCGCGCAGGATTGGGACACCGAATATCTCGATGCCATCCTCTCGGTGGCGATGGTCGATGGGCTCGAGGCGGCGCTGGCGCATATCGCGCGGCACTCCTCGGCCCATACCGATGCGATCGTCACGCAAGACGAAGCCGCGGCCGAGCGCTTCCTTGCCGAGGTCGACAGCGCGATCGTGATGCACAATGCCTCGAGCCAATTCGCCGATGGCGGCGAGTTCGGGCTGGGGGCGGAGATCGGCATTGCCACCGGGCGGCTGCACGCGCGTGGGCCGGTCGCGCTCGAGGGGCTTACCACCTACAAGTGGCAGGTGCGCGGGGCCGGCCAGACCCGGCCCTGAGCCTCCAGCGCGCATGAGCCGTCCCTGTCGCACCGGGCTGCTCGGCGGCAGCTTCAACCCCGCGCATGGCGGGCACCGGCGCATCACCCTGTTTGCCGCCGCGGCGCTGGGGCTGGACGAGACCTGGTGGCTGGTTTCCCCCGGC
The DNA here is from genome assembly GCF_000422985.1 of Erythrobacter cryptus DSM 12079. GTDB lineage: Bacteria > Pseudomonadota > Alphaproteobacteria > Sphingomonadales > Sphingomonadaceae > Erythrobacter > Erythrobacter cryptus. The sequence goes on along the minus strand of NZ_AUHC01000010.1, from coordinate 47,898 downwards.
AATCCGCTCAAGCCTAAGGACGATATGGCCCCCCTCAAGGCGCGGCTGCGCGCGGCCATGCGCATGAGCCGGCGCGCCCCGATCGTGCCGAGCGCGATCGAGCTTGATCTGGGCACGCGCTACACCGTCGATACGCTGCGGCGCCTCACCCGGCGCTATCCGCGGCGGCGCTTTGTCTGGCTGATGGGGGCCGACAATCTCGCCCAGTTCCACCGCTGGAAGGGCTGGCGCCAGATCGCCCGGACAATGCCGATTGCGGTGATCGCGCGTCCGGGCTATGATGCCGCTGCCATGACGAGCCCCGCCATGGCCTGGCTCAGGCGCTACCGCGTGTCTGCCGCCAGCTTTCGCCAACGGGGGCAATGGACCGCACCGGCCCTGGTGTTATTGCGTTTCGATCCCGATCACCGCTCGGCCACGGCGATCCGCCGTGCCCATGCCGGGTGGGCCGAGGAGCTTATCGGCAAGGATCGCACCGGCCCGCTGCGCGATCGGCTGACATTCCGCAGCATCCGCGAATGGGAGGAGGCATGAGGCGCCGCTGCGCCGGCAAGGCCCCGCTCCTTGCCGCTGCCGCGCGCTGTGCCTGCCGCCCGCCCTTGCCCCTTACTGTGGAGACCAGACTTTGCCAATGAGTGAGGCAACCATCGCGTCCATCCCGCTCGGCCCGGTGCAGGCCGCCGCCGGGATCGCGCAATCGCTGACTGAGACCGGGGCGGGCGCCGAGGCGCTCCACCGCCTGGTGCTGGCCCAGCTCGACGAGGATCAGGCGCAGGAGATCGTCTCGATCCCGCTGGCGGGCAAGAGCTCGGTGGCCGATTACATGGTGATCGCCAGCGGCCGCTCGACCCGCCAGGTCGCGTCGATCGCGCAGAAGCTTGCCGAGAAGATCAAAGCGGCCGGCTTCGGCCCGGTGCGGATCGAAGGGCTGCCGGCGGCCGATTGGGTGCTGCTCGACGCCGGGGACGTGGTCATCCACCTGTTCCGCCCCGAGGTGCGCAGCTTCTACAACCTTGAACGCATGTGGTCGTTCGACGGCGCCGAGGCCGCCGGCGGGCGCGCCTGATCGCCGCTGCGGCCTGCCGGGCGTTGCCGCAGGCAGGTTGCGCGTGTCGATGCGGGCCTGCGGCGCCTGCGGGCGGCCCGAGAACCTTGTGCTTGGCTTGCGGGGTTTGACGCCATTCTCCTTCATATCATAGCACGCGGAAAGATCGGCCGCTCGCCCGAGGGCGAGCTGGTGGCGCGCTACCTGCAGCGCATCACCTGGCCGACAAGGCTCAGCGAATGGCCCGAGCGCGGGCCGGGCAAGGCGGCCGAACCGCTCAGCCCCTGCCGCCTGGTGCTGCTCGATGAACGCGGCACGGCGCTGTCTTCCGAAGACTTCGCCGCGCTTCTGGCCCGCTGGCGCGATGCCGGGGTGCGCGAGGCGCGCTTCATGATCGGCGCTGCGGATGGCCACAGCGATGCCGAGCGCGCCGGGGCCGACCTGCTGCTCGCCTTCGGCCCGGCAACCTGGCCGCACCTCCTCGCCCGGGCGATGCTGCTGGAACAGCTCTACCGCGCCACCACCATCCTTGCCGGCCATCCCTATCATCGGGCATGACGCCAGCATGTCCTGGCGTCATCTGCTTGCTGCGCTTGCCACGCTCGGCGCCCTTGCGGCGCTGGGGCTGGCGGGGCCGGCCCTGCCCAGCCCCACTGCCACCCCGGCAGCGCTGCTGATGGCGCCCGAGGAGGCGCGCGCCGCGCTCGCCCGGGCGAGCCGCGAGGGGCGCATGGCTGCGGCACGGGCGGCGCGCCTCACCCGCGAGGCCGAGGCCGCGGGCGAGGCGGCAGAGCGCACCGCGCGCGAGGCCGCGGCGCTTGCCGCGCGCATCCAGCAGGCCGAGGCCGAGACCGAGGCTGCCCGCGCCCGCCTCGCGCTCGCCCGCGCGGCGCGTGCGGCGCTCGCCGCCCGCCTCGCCGCGCAGCAGGCCCCGACCGCGCGGCTCGCCGCCGCGCTCCAGACCGCGGCGCGCCGCCCGCTCGCGCTGTCCGCGCTGCAACCCGGCTCGCTCGGTGACGTGGTGCATGTGCGCGCGGTGCTGGCGAGTGTGGTGCCGCAGATCCGCGCGCGCACCGCGGCGCTGCGCGCCGAGCTTGCCAAGGGCCGCGCGCTCGAGTCCCGCGCCGCACGCGCGCTCGCGGAAATCCGCGCCAGCGAGGCGACCTTGCGCCAGCGCCGCAGCGAGCTTGCCGCGCTCGAAAACCGCCAGCGGCTCGCCTCGCGCGCGGCGCGCGGGGCGGCGCTGCGCGAGGCCGAGCGCGCGCTTGCCCTCGCTGAGGAGGCCCGCGATCTTGATAGCCTCGTCGATCGGCTCGGGCAGATGGCGGCGCTCAGGGCGGAACTGGCGGCGCTGCCTGGCCCGATCCTGCGCCCGGCCGATCTTGCCGCGCCGCTGCCGCCCGAGGCCGCCGCGCCGCCCGCGCCCCCCAGCCCCGCCGCCGCCCCGCCGCGCGATTACCAACTGCCGGTGCAGGGCCGCACCCTCATCGGCTTTGGCGCCCGCCGCGCGAGCGGCCTTGTCAGCACCGGGCTCACCCTCGCGCCCGCGCCAGGCGCGCAGGTGGTCGCCCCCGCGCGCGGACGGGTGGCCTTTGCCGGGCCCTATCGCGGCTTCGGGCGAATCGTCATCATCGAGCATGCGGGCGGCTGGACCAGCCTTGTCACCGGGCTGGCCCGGGTCGATGTGACGGTGGGCGCGCAGGTGATCGGCGGCAGCCCGCTGGGGGTGGCGGGCGGGGGTTCTGCCCCGCTCACGGTCGAGCTGCGGCGCCAGGGCACGCCGGTCAACCCACTGCAATTCCTCGGATAATTCCATCGGAATTCGCGGCGGCGCGAGACCGCCTGTGCCATTGGAGCAAGCCTGCCGGGCCGCCCGCGCCTGTCATCTGGCGTTCATCGACTGCAGGCGATACATTCGCGCGCAAAGGAGCCACAATCGCCCATGAACCTTGCCGCTCTCCTGCGCAGCGCCGCGCTGGTCACCGCCGTCGCGCTGATCCCCGCCACCACCGCCACCATGGCTCAGGTCGATGGCCGCGCCGGGCCGGAATTTGCCAAGTTCTTCGCGGTGTTCCAGCGGGTCAAGGCAAGCTATGTCGAGCCGGTCGAGGACGAGGTGCTGATCCGCGGCGCGATCGACGGGATGCTGGCCGCGCTCGATCCCCATTCGGCCTATCTCGATGGCGGCGACCTCCAGCGGCTCGAGACCATGATCAACGGCAAATATTCCGGCCTTGGCCTGTCGGTGGTGATGGAGCAGGGCGCGGTCAAGGTGGTCTCGCCCTTCCGCGGCAGCCCGGCCGAGCAGGCCGGGGTCAAGGCCGGGGACTATATCACCCATCTCGACGGGCGGCTGATCGTCGATACCAAGCTCGATGATGCGGTGGCGCAGATGCGCGGGCCGGCGGGCACCAAGATCCGGCTGACGATCTATCGCCCCGGGCGCGATGACCGCATCGAGGTGGATGTCACCCGCGGGGTGATCAAGCTCGAGCCGGTGACCTGGAAGCTCGAGCCGGGCAATATCGGGGTGATTTCGGTCAACGAGTTCTCCGCCGATGTCGGCGCCGATGTCTTTGCCGCCTGGCAGGCGATCCGCAAGGCCGCGGCCGGCGGGCGGGTCAATGGCCTGGTGCTCGATCTGCGCAACAACCCGGGCGGCAGCCTCGATGAATCGGTGGCCCTGGCGGACCTGTTCCTCAGCGAAGGCCAGATCGTCAGCCAGCGCGGCCGCGCCCGGGGCGAGACCATGCTCTATGATGCCGAGACGGTCTATCGCGGCGATATGGCCGAAGGCGTGCCGATCATTGTGCTGATCAATGCCGGTTCGGCCTCGGCCTCGGAAATCGTCGCCGGGGCGTTGCAGGATCACCGCCGGGCGCTGATCATGGGTGAGCGCAGCTTCGGCAAGGGTTCGGTGCAATCGCTGCTGCCGCTGGGCAAGGATGCCGCGCTCAAGCTCACCACTGCGCGCTATTACACACCTTCGGGCAGATCGGTGCAGGAGGGCGGGATCAAGCCTGATATCGCGGTGCCGCAGATCTCCGATCCCGATTATGCCCTGCGGATGAAATACCAGATGCGCGAGAGCGACCTGCGCGGCCACCTCATCAACGAGGCGGCGCTGAAGGACGAGGAGATGGAGCAGGACAAGCGCGCCGATCCGCGCTTCCAGCTCACCGCCGCTGAGCTTGAGGCGGAAGGCATCAAGGATTTCCAGCTGCACTATGCGCTTGAAACCCTGCGCCGCACCACCCGCAGCAGCATCGCGCTGCGCCCCGATCCGCGGCCGGCCAAGCAATAGGAGCTTGCCGATGGATGCTCTGGGCAAGGCCCGCGCGCTTGCCGTGCTGGTGCCGGCGGCGCTGCTCGGCGGGGCCTATGTCGCGCAATATGGCTTTGGGCTTTACCCCTGCGAGATGTGCTGGTGGCAGCGCTATCCCCATTTCGCCGCGCTCGGGCTGGGGCTTGCCGCGTTCAGGCTTCAGCCGGCGCGGGTGTGGGCGGCGCTCGCCGGCCTTGCCATCCTCACCTCGGGCGTGATCGGCGGCTTTCATGCCGGGGTCGAATATGGCTGGTGGCAGGGGATCACCGCCTGCACCACCCTGCCTGGGCAGATCGATGTGATGAACCCTTCCGCCGCCCCGCTGGTGCGCTGCGATGTCGCGCCCTGGAGCCTGTGGGGCATTTCGCTCGCCGGGTTCAATTTCCTGATCTCGACCGCCGCCGGTGCGGCCGTTCTGGCGCTCGCCGCGTATAAGAGATAGGCGCACAAGGCGCAAAGGAGCACGGCATGGACACCAAGACCCTGCACCGCATGATCCGGGTCGATCAGGCCGGGGAGTTCGGCGCCACCCGCATCTATGAGGGCCAGCTCGCGGTGATGGGCGATCGCGGGCCCCATTCGGCGGAAATCCGCCACATGGCCGCGCAGGAGGCCGAGCACCGCAAAAAGTTCGATGCCCTGCTCGCCCAGCGCGGGGTGCGCCCCACCGCGCTTCAGCCCTTCTGGTCGGCCGCCGGCTATGCGCTTGGCGCGGGCACGGCGCTGATCGGGCCCGAGGCGGCGATGGCCTGCACCGCGGCGATCGAGACCGAGATCGACCGCCACTATTCCGAGCAGCTCGAGGCGCTCGAGGCGAGCGGGGCCGATCCCGAACTCGCTGAGATGATCGCCGCCTTCCGCGAGGATGAGCGCGAACACCGCGATGCCGCGCTTGCCCACGGGGCCGAGCGCGCGCCCGCCTATCCGCTGCTTTCGGCGGCGATCAGGCTTGGCTGCCGCCTTGCCATTCGCCTGAGCGAGCGGGTCTGAGCAAGGCTTGCTGCGCGCCTTGCGCCACTTCACCCGCCATTCAGCCCGGCAAGGCTAGACAAGCCCCCCGGATGAGGGGCATGGGGCGCTGGTGCTGCCTGCTCCTTCGACAAGGAACCCCAAGCGATGACGCGCATCTTCGCCCCCGCCCTGCTTGCCGCCAGCGCTGCTGCGGCGCTGCCAATGGCCACCCCCGCTGCGGCCCAGAGCGCCGATGAAAAGATCAACATGGTGATTGCCTTCAGCGCCGAGGAATGCCCGGTGGCCCAGCCGGGTGAGCTGGTGGTGTGCGAGATCCTCGTCGAGGAGGAGCGTTACCGCATCCCTTCGGCGCTGCGCTACAGCACCGATCCGGCCAACAAGGCCTGGGCGCGCCAGGTGGAAGAGATCAAATATGTGGGCGATTTCGGGGCGATGAGCTGCTCGCCCGCCGGGCTTGGCGGCTTTACCGGCTGCACCCAGAAGTTCATCGAGGCCGCCTACAAGGACCGCGCCGAGGCCGATAAGGTGCGCTTCGGCCAGTTGATCGAGAAGGCGCGGGCCGAGCGCCTCGCCACCATCGATGCCGAAGCCGCCGCCGAGCAGGAGCGGGTGGAGATGATCGAGCGCGAATATATGCAGCGGCTCGAGCGCGAGCGCGATGCCGAACTGCCGGGCGAAACCGCGCCGCCAGCCGATTCCGTGCCGCAGGAAGAACCGGCGCCGCCGCAAGGTGACTGAGCCAGCCGCGCCAATCCCTTATCAGACCCCGTAATAATCCCGATACCAGGCGACGAAGCGCGCCACCCCTTCGCGCAAGGGGGTTTGCGGCGCATAGCCGGTGAGCGCCTTGAGCAGGCGATTATCGGCCCAGGTTGCCGGCACATCGCCCGGCTGCATCGGCAGCAGGCGCCGATCGGCCTTGCGCCCGCATTCGGCCTCGATCGCATCGACGAAATCGGCAAGGCGCACCTTCTGGCCATTGCCGATATTGACCACCCGGTAGGGCGCAACCGGCGAGAGCGTGTCGCCCGGAACGCCCGGCCCGGCGTTGGAGGGGTGGGGCGGCACCGCATCGATCAGCAGGCGAATGGCGCGCACCAGATCGCCGACATAGGTGAAATCGCGGTACATCTCGCCGCCGTTGTAGATCTCGATCGGGGTGCCCTCGAGAATCCCGCGGGTGAACTTGAACAGCGCCATGTCGGGCCGGCCCCAGGGGCCATAGACGGTGAAGAAGCGAAAGCAGGTGGTGGGAAGGCCGTGGAGATGGGCATAGGCATGGGCCATCACCTCGCCCGCCTTCTTGGTCGCGGCGTAGAGCGTGAGCGGGGTATCGGCCTTGTCGCCCTCGGCAAAGGGCATGGCGGTGTTGGCGCCATAGACCGAGCTGGTCGAGGCGATCAGCAGGTGGCGCGCGCCTACCTCGCGCGCGCATTCGATGAGGTTGAAGGTGCCGACCAGATTGGCATCGACATAGGCGCGCGGGTTTTCGAGGCTGTAACGCACCCCGGCCTGGGCGGCGAGGTGGACGATGATCTCGGGCCGTGCGGCCAGCACCACCTCGCGCAGGCGGGCAAAATCCTCGAGCAGCGCCTCGGTGGCGGTGAACTGCGGATGGGCGCTGAGGAGGGCGTGGCGCTGCTGCTTGAGCGCGACGTCGTAATAGTCGGTCATCCCGTCATAGCCGACCACGGAAAAGCCTTGCCTGAGCAGGCATTCGCTGAGGTGATAGCCGATGAACCCGGCCGATCCGGTGACAAGAACGGTTTGCATTACCGCGCCCCTTAGCCGCCCGGGCGTTAAGAAAGCGCGATGTCGGGCGCGTCTTCCTGCTTCATGCCGATGATGTGATAGCCCGCATCGACATGGTGCACCTCGCCGGTGACGCCGGAGGCGAGATCGGAGAGCAGATAGAGCCCGGCCCCGCCGACATCCTCGATCGTGACATTGCGCCGCAGCGGCGCATTGAGCTCGTTCCACTTGAGGATATAGCGGAAATCGCCGATCCCGCTGGCGGCCAGGGTCTTGATCGGCCCGGCGCTGATGGCGTTGACGCGGATGCCGCGCGGGCCAAGGTCATTGGCCAGATAGCGCACGCTGGTCTCGAGCGCGGCCTTGGCCACGCCCATCACGTTGTAATGCGGCACCACCTTTTCCGCGCCGTAATAGGACAGGGTGAGGATCGCCCCGCCGCTTTCGGGCATCATCGCCGCGGCGCGCTGGGCCACCGCCACCAGCGAATAGGCCGAGACGTTCATGGTGAGGAGGAAATTGTCGAGGCTGGTGTCGATGAACTTGCCGCGCAGCTCGTTCTTGTCGGAAAAGCCGATCGCATGGACGACGAAATCGATCGTCTCCCAGCGCGCCTTGAGCGCGGCGAAGGCGGCATCGAGCGATTCCATCCGCGCAACATCACATTCAAAGGTGAAATCGCTGCCCAGCTGCGCGGCCAGCGGGATCACCCGCTTGGCCAGCGCCTCGCCCTGGTAGGAAAAGGCAAGCTCGGCCCCCTGTTCCTTAAGCTTGCGGGCAATCCCCCAGGCCAGCGACTTGTCATTGGCCAGCCCCATGATGAGGCCGCGCTTTCCTGCCATCAATCCGCTCATTCCTGCGTCTCCTCGCCCGCCCCGGCGGGCTTGCCAAGCGGCGGTGCGAGCGCCGCGTTCAACTCCGCGCCGATAACCAGACCGAGCCCGACAAGCCAGAAAAACAGCAGCGTCACCATGCTCCCGGCAAGGCTGCCATAGGTGAGATCATAGGTGAAGAAGGTGCCGAGCACGATTGGCAGGGCCGCGGCGACCGCCAGCCACCAGACCATGGTGAACAGCGCGCCCGGCCAGCGCGGCACCTCGCGCCGGCGGTAGGGCGCGGGGGTGAGCACCAGGAACAGGGTGTAGAGCGAGCCTGCCAGCCCCAGCGCCGGGACGATGCGCGAGAGGCTCAGGGTGGCGATCGCCTCGGCGAGTTCGGGAAAGGCCCTGGCGATCACCACCTGCGCCGCGCCGATCGCCACCTGGGCAAAGAGCGAGAGCATCAGCACCACCACCGCGCCGAGGATCAGCCCGAAAGCGCCGAGCCGGGTCTTCCAGAAGGCCTGGCCGGTCGGCGGGGCACCATAGGCGCGGCGCAGGATATCCCGGATGGTCTCGATCAGGCTCGAGACCGTCCACAGCCCCACCGCCGCGCCCAGCCACAAGAGCCAGCCCGATCGGGCATAGATCACGTCCTCGGCCACCGGCACGATCACCGCGGCCACCGATTGCGGCAGCGCCGCGCCCACGGCTTCGACCATCGCCCGGGCATTGGCGCGCCCGCCGATGAGATCGAACAGCGCCGCGCCGATGATGAAGAAGGGAAAGATCGCCAGCATCGCCAGATAGGCGAGGTTGCCGGCGTGGATGAAACCATCGTTGAAGGTGCCCACCGCCACCCGGCGGACGATCCCGAGCGCGCGGGTGGGGGTGTTGGCACCGGCCACGGCTGCAAGGCCCCGCGCGCCCGGCCCCTTAAAGGCCGAACTTCTCCCGCGGGCGGGCCGGATCGATCCAGCCTTCAAGCCGCCGCTCGAGCTCGGCGAGGTCTGAAGGAAGCTGGATCTCGAGCGTCACCAGCTGATCGCCGCGTTCCATCTTGCCATCAATGAGCTTGCCGTTCTTCTTGGTCCAGCCCTTGCCGGCCAGGCGCAGCACCGTGCCGCTCGAGCTGCCGGGCTTGATCGTCAGCATCACCGCGCCATCGACCGTGGGGCACTTGACCTTGGCCCCGCGCACCGCCTCGTCGAGCGTGATCGGCAGGTCCATGCGGATATTGTCGCCATCGCGCTTGAAGAACGGGTGCGGGCCGATCTCGACCATCACCAGCCCATCGCCATTGCCGCCCGGGCCGGGCTGGCCCTTGCCCTTGAGCCGCATCACCGTGCCGTCCTCCACCCCGGCGGGCAGTTTCAGGCTGATCGCCTTGCCATCAGCCAGGGTGATGCGCTGGTCACGCCCGGCGGCGGCCTCGACGAAGGGCACGGCGAGGCGGTAGTGGATATCGGCGCCGCGCTTCGGCGGCGGCGGCGGGGGCTGGCGGCCAAAGCCGCGGCGGGTGCCATTGCTCCCCGGCTGGGCGCGCGCGCGAGTGCCGAACAGGCCCTCGAAAAGCTCGCTCAGATCAATCTCCTCCCCGCCAAAACCGCCGAACTCGGGGCCGCCCGCGCCGCCGGGCCCGGCGCCATAGGTGCCGCCGCGGCCATAGGCGCCGCGCGCGCCCATGCCGGCGAAGGGATTGGCGGGGTTGCCCTCGGCATCGATCTCGCCGCGGTCATACTGAGCGCGCTTGTTCTTGTCCGAAAGCAGATCATAGGCGCGGGTGGCCTCGGCAAACTTTTCGGCCGCCTGGGGATTGTCCTTGTTGCGATCGGGGTGCAGCTCCTTGGCGAGCTTGCGATAGGCGCTCTTGATGTCCGCCTCGGAGGCGGTGCGGGGAACGCCGAGGATGGTATAGGGATCGCGCATGGCGTGTTAGCTAGGTGATACAGCGCCCGGGTGCAAGCGGGCCCTGAATGGTGATCGGGCACGTCGGGTCGTTCGCCCCAATCGACGAGCCGCCGATCGGCTCCGCCAAAGGCGCGCGCTTGCGGCTTTCCCCTGCCTGGCGGCGTCGCTATGGCCGCAGCCGGCCACCAGGGAGACTTGCGCCGATGACTGATCCCGTCCCGCTTGACGATGCCGCGCTTGCCGACAGCGTGATCCCGGAAGGGGCCGATCCCTTCGCGCTGTTCGAGGAATGGTTCGCCGCAGCCCACGTGGGCGAACCCAACGATCCCAACGCCATGGCGCTCGCCACCGCCACGCCCACGGGCGCGCCCTCGGTGCGCATGGTGCTTCTCAAAGGCCACGGGGCGGGCGAGATCGCCGGGGGCGGCTTCACCTTCTTCACCAATGCCCAAAGCCGCAAGGGCGCGGAAATCCGCGCCAACATGCAGGCCGCCTTGCTGTTCCACTGGAAGAGCCTGCGCCGCCAGATCCGCATCGAAGGCCCCTTGAGCGAGGTCTCGCCGCAGCGCGCCGATGCCTATTTCCACTCGCGCCCCTACAAGAGCCAGGTCGGCAGCGCCGCGTCCGACCAGTCGCGCCCGCTCGCCGATCGGGGCACCTATCTTGCCCGGGTGCAGGAGATCTGGGCCGCGCACGAGGCCGAAGGCAAGGTGCCGCGCCCGCCGCACTGGACCGGCTTTACCCTCTCGCCGCGGCGGATCGAGTTCTGGATCGACCGGCCCAACCGCCTGCATGATCGCCGGCTCTTCACCCGCGAGGGCCCCGATGCGCCCTGGCACGACACCCTGCTCTATCCGTGAGGCCCATCATGGCGCAGACCATCCCCTATTGGCACGTCGATGCCTTCGCCGCGCGGCCCTTTGGCGGCAATCAGGCGGCGGTGATGGTGCTCGAGGCATGGCTCCCCGATGCCGAGCTGATCGCCATCGCCGCAGAAAACCTCTTTGCCGAAACCGCCTTCGTGGTGCGCGATTGCAGCGGCGCGGCGGATTGGGAGCTGCGCTGGTGCACCCCGGCCTGCGAGGTGGCGCTGTGCGGCCATGCGACGCTGGCCGCGGGGCATGTCCTGCTCACGCAAGGCGGGGGCGCGCGCGTCACCTTCCGCACCCGCCAGGCGGGCATTCTCGAGGTGGTGCGCGCCGGCGCTGCTTATGAACTGGCGCTCCCGGCGATCCCGACCGCGCCGGGCGAATACCCCGAGGCAATCGCGCTCCTCGGTGCAGCGCCGCTGGAGGTGTGGCGCAATACCGATCGCTACAACATCTTCCTGTTCGAAAGCGAAGCGGCGGTGCGCGCCCTCGCGCCCGATCTGCGCGCGCTCGGTGCCCTGGGGCCAGACCAGTTCATCTGCACCGCGCCTGGGGAGAAGACCGATATCGTCAGCCGGGTGTTCGTGCCCGGCGCGGGGGTGGACGAGGATGCGGTCACCGGCTCGGCCCATGCCGTGCTCGCGCCCTTCTGGGGCAAGCGGCTGGGGCGTGATCGGATGAGCGCGCACCAGGCCTCGGCGCGCGGCGGCGATCTCACGCTCAGGCGCGATGGCGCGCGGGTGTGGCTTGGCGGGCCCTGCGTCACCGTGGTCGCGGGCAGCTTCTATCTCTGATCGGTCGCGCAGCGACCGCAAGGGCAACCGCCCGCCCGCAGCGGGCGCAGCTTGCTGCGCGCCTAGCGAGGACCGGGCGCCGGATGGCGCCCGGAACCTCAGGAATCCGGATAGAGCGCGAGCACGTCGGCGGCCTGCTGGAGCATCGGTGGGCGCTCTTTGTCATCCGAATGGCCGAGCCGCACCAGCGTGACGCGCTGCTGGGGCGAGACCAGCACATATTGGCCCATGTGGCCGATCATCGCAAACAGGCTGCGGGGCGCGCGGTCGGGGAACAGCGGCTGCTCCTCGCCTTCGGGCAGCGGGCGGTTGAGCCAGATCTGAAACCCATAATTGGCGCGCACCGGGCTGGGGGTGACCATCGCCTCGATCCAGCGCTGTGGCACCAGCTGCTCGCCGCTCGGGGCGCGGCCCTTGCGCCGCAGGAACTCCCCGAACTTCGCCCAATCGCGCGCGCTGGCGTGCATCAGGCTGCCGCCGATCAGCGTGCCTGAAGCATCGAACTCGGGCACCATGCTGGTCATGCCCAAGGGGCCGAACAGGCGCAGCTGGAGATAGTCGGCCACGGCCTTGCGCCGCGCCTCGGGGCTGGTGCTGGGGGTGAGCGCACGCGCGGCGATATCGGCAAGGATCACGCTGGTGTTCGAGGAATATTCGAACTTGGCACCCGGCTCGGCCTCGAGCGGCTGTTCTTCGGCCCATTTGGCCATGTTATCGCGCCCGTCGAGGAACAGCATCCTCACCTCGCTCGATTCATAGGGCGGATCGCCGCTTTCGGTGTGGCGCAGCCCGCTGCGCATCTGCAGCAGGTGGCGCAGGGTGATCTCGGCGCGCGGATCGCCGGGGCGCTGCCACAGCGGCACCGGGGCGGGGGCATCGAGGCTGAGCTTGCCATCGGCCACGAGCAGGCCGATGAGCACCGCGGTCACCGTCTTTGCCATCGACCAGCTGACAAAGCGCGTCTGCGGACCATAGCCGGGGGCATAGCGTTCGGCGGCAAGCTTGCCATCGGCGATCACCACCACCGCGCGGGTTTCGCCAAGGCCAGGCAGGGTGAAAAGATCGTCGATCTCGCGTGCCAATTGCTCGCGCGGGGCCCCGGCATTGGCGCTCACCGCGGCGCGGGCGGCCTCGGTGAGCGGGGGCCTTTCCGCCGGGGTTCCAGCGCTGCACCCCGCCATCACGAGCAGGGCTGGCGCGAGCGCGGCGGCGCGGTTAAGGACGGGGCTTGGGCGGGGCATCGCCCCCCCCCATTCCCCAACCGGAAAGGCTTGGCAATGGCGAATTTTCCTGCGGCAACGGCGCGCCCCTCGCGGCGCTGGGGCCTGTGGCTGGCGGCTGCCGGGCTGATCGCGCTCGCGCTTGCCGCCTTCGTCTATCGCGCCCCGATCACCGGCTATGGCACGATTGCCGCGGCCTATTCCGCCCGGGTCGCCTGCTCGTGCCGCTTCGTTGCCGGGCGCAGCCTTGAAGACTGCGCCAAGGACAAGCTCGCCGGCATGGAACTGGTGACGCTGCGCGAGGATGCGGCGGACAAAAGCGTCACCGCGCGCTTCCCGCTGGTGGCCGAGGAAACCGCGCGCCTCAAGCCGGGCTATGGCTGCGTGCTCGATCCCTGGGAGGATTGAGGCGCGCGCGGCAGCGGCGGCTCAGCCTTCCGCCGGATCGGTTCCGGCGATCCAGCCGCCGCCCACCACCCGCTCGCCGGCATAGAGCACCGCCGCCTGCCCTGGGGCGACGCCATATTCGGGCGCGGCAAAGCGGATGGTGGTGGCCCTGCCCTCACCCAGCGGGCCATCGAGCGTGACCGGCACGGGCTTGGCCAGGCTCCTCACCTTGGCGGTGAGCGGCGCATCGGGCAGCGCCCCGATGCGGTTGGTCTCGACCAGATGGGCGGCGCTCACCCCCAGCATCCGCCGCGGCCCCACCCGCACCTCGCGCGTCTCGGCATCGATCCCGATGACATAGAGCGGCTCGGCCTGCCCACCGATGGCCAGGCCCTTCCTCTGGCCCACGGTGAAATGGATGATCCCCTGATGCGTGCCCAGCGTCTCGCCGGTGGCGGCGTGGACGATCCGCCCCGGCGCGGCGGCCTCGGGGCGCAGGCGTGTCACCACCCGGGCATAATCGCCATCGGGCACGAAGCAGATATCCTGCGAATCGGGCTTGGCGGCGTTCCTGAGGCCCGCCGCCTCGGCCAGCGCGCGCACCGCGCGCTTGTCCATCCCGCCCAGCGGAAAGCGCAGGAAGGACAGCTGCGCTTCGGTGGTGGCATAGAGGAAATAGGACTGGTCGCGCGCCGGATCGCAGGCGCGGTGCAGCTCGGGGCCGTGCCCGCCCATCACCCGGCGCACATAGTGCCCGGTGGCCAGGCAATCGGCCCTGAGCTCGCGCGCCATGGCGAAAAGATCGGTGAACTTGGGCCCCATGTTGCAGCGGATGCAGGGGACAGGGGTGCGCCCGGCGAGATATTCGTCGGCGAAGGCCTCGACCACCTCCTCGCGAAAGGCGCTTTCGTGATCGAAGACATAATGCGCGATCCCCAGCCGATCGGCCACGGCGCGGGCATCGCGGATGTCATCGCCGGCGCAGCAGGCGCCCTTGCGCCCGGTGGCGGCGCCATAATCGTAAAGCTGGAGCGTGATCCCGATCACCTCGGCGCCGCTCGCCTGGGCAAGGGCTGCGACCACCGAGGAATCGACCCCGCCGCTCATCGCCACCACGATCCGGCAATCGGCGGCGGGGCGCGGCAGATCGAACAGCGCGGCGGCCTCGGCGCGGGGCATCAGGTCAGGCTCAAGGCGAAGGGGGGCGCTCATGCGCGAGCGCCATAGCTTTTGGCCGCGCCGCGCGCCAGTGCCGCCGCACGCCGGCGCGGGCGGCGGATTGCTAAGCCCGGGTAAACGGCGCCTTTACCCGATCTTGACTCTGGCGCTCTAGGCAGGGGGGTGATGTTCGAGAAAGCGAGTCCCCTTGCAGCTGCCCGCAGCCCAGGCCACCGCCCGCCTCCGGCGCGGCGCGCGGGCGAGGCGCTGCGCGCGCTCGCCTGGAGCGAACTCACCGCCCGGCTCAACGCCGCGCGCGATCTGCGCCTGCTGCTGCGCAGCGAGCGCCAGGCCCCGATCGAGCCGGTCGCCGCCAGCTTCGCCGATGCCGCGGCGCGCTATTTCGCCCTCATCGCGGATGGTGAAAGGGCAATTAACCCTGATGCTTTAGGACAATCTAAAATCTTGGACGCCATGATCGCGGCCAGTGATGCAAACCGCCCCGGCCCGGAGGCAGGCGCCATGCCCGACGCCGCCGGCGGCGATGCGAGAGACGTGCAATGATTGAGAACCAGGACATCCGCCCTGCCCAGGTGATCGGCCCGCTCGGTGAGCCGCTGACCCTGGCCGACCTGCCGCCGCCCGACACCAAGCGCTGGGTGGTGCGGCGCAAGGCCGAGGTCGTGGCCGCGGTCAATGGCGGGCTTTTGAGCCTCGATGAGGCCTTGGCGCGCTATCGCCTGACGCTCGAGGAATTCGCCTCGTGGCAGCGCGCGGTCGATCGTTCGGGCATGCACGGCCTGCGCGTGACCAAGCTTCAGCACTACCGCGAACTCTACCAGCGCCAGCAGAAATATTGAGGCGCCCGCCGCCGCGGCGCGCCCGCCCCGCCTCGCAATCCCCGCAAACCCCGCTCCGGAAAGGGCCAAGCCATTGCCCTTGCTGGCTTTGCCGGGCATACCCCCCCTGGCCCCGGCCACCCCGGTCGCGGGCCGAGGAGGGAGATTGTCACAATGCTGGGATTCATCTGGTTCATCATCATGGGCGGGGTGATCGGCTGGCTTGCCAGCCTGATCATGAAGCGTGACGAATCGATGGGCATGGTGCTCAACGTGATCGTGGGGATCGTCGGCTCGTTCATCGGCAACAGCCTGCTCTCGTTCCTGCTGGGAGGGGGCACCATCGGCGCCTGGCCGCCGGACTGGTCGGGCGTGCTCGGCGCGCTGGTGGGCGCGGTGGTGCTGCTCGGCATCCTCAACCTGATGCAGCGCGGCAAGCTGCGCTGAGCGCGGCGCCGCCCCGGTTGCGCGCGCTTGCGGGAACCGGGGCGGCTTGCCCTTCGTCTAGATGGGAAGTCGCCGGTCGATGCGCGCATTGCCGCAGGCGCCGGCGGCGCCTATCAGTTGCGCATAGTGACTTACAGGGGTAATACACTTGGGAAGCTGCGTCCTGCCAGTGGGCGGGCGGCCCGGGTGAGGGAATGGCGATGAATTACGAGACCAGCATCACGGCCGATCTTGCCGAGGGGGTGAGCAGCGAGCTTGCCGGGGCGCGCCTGCGCGAAGGCCCGGCCTTTCCGCGCTGGCTGATCTATGCCGGGCTCGGCCTCATCGGCCTGTTGCTGGCGATCGCGGCGTGGTTCGCGCTCGCCGGGGGCGAGCCCGTGCCCGCCGGGGATGACCGTTCGCAGGCCCCTTCGGTCACCGTCATCATTCCCGGCACCACCACCGTCACCGGCGAGATCGAGGCGCCCGGCACGCTCGCCGCGCGCCGCCCGATGCCGGTGGGCGTCGTGGGCGAGGGCGGGCAAGTGGTGCGCGTCACCGTCGATGCAGGCGAGTGGGTCGAAGCCGGCGAGGTGCTCGCGGTGATCGACCGTTCGGTGCAGACCCAGCAGGCCGAGGCCCAGGCCGCGCAGATCGAGGTGGCCCGCGCCGATGCCAATCTGGCCCAGGCCAATCTTGACCGCGCCCTGCAGCTGGTGGCGCGCGGCTTTGTTTCCAAGGCCGATGTCGATCGCCTGACCGCGACCCGCGATGCCGCGGTGGCCCGGGTCAAGGTGGCCGAGGCGCAGCTGCGCGAGCTGCGCGCCCGCAACCAGCGGCTCAACATCTATGCCCCGGCAGCGGGCTATGTGCTGACCCGCAATGTCGAGCCGGGCCAGACCGTGGGGCCGGGCTCGGGGGCGCTGTTCACCATTGCCCGCGGCGGCGAGATGGAGCTGCTCGCGCGCCTCAGCGAAGATCAGCTCGCGCGCCTGCCCAAGGGTGCCAGCGTCACCGTGATCCCGACCGGATCGGACAAGCAGTTCACCGGGCAGATCTGGCAGCTTTCTCCGGTGATCGATCAGACCACGCGCCAGGGCACCGCGCGCATCGCGCTTGCCTGGGCGCCCGAGCTGCGCCCCGGCGGCTTTGCCACGGCGCGCATCAGCAGCGGCACTCTGACCGCCACGATCCTGCCCGAAAGCGCGGTGCTGGCCGATGCCCAGGGCAGCTTCGTCTATGTGGTGGACAAGGACAACAAGGCCGAGCGCCGGCCGGTCAAGACCGGGATGGTCACCCCGCGCGGGGTGGTGGTGACCGAGGGCCTGACCGGGCGCGAGCGCGTGGTGCTGCGCGCCGGCGGCTTCCTCACCCCGGGAGAAAGCGTCAATCCGCAGCCGGCCAAGTCATGATCCTGCCGGGTCACCCTGTCACCCGCGTCAACCGGGGCGTTCAGCCATGAGCCTTCGCAACATCTCCGCCTGGTCGATTCGCAACCCGGTGATCCCGCTGGTGTTCTTCACCGCGCTCCTGCTCGCCGGGGTGGTCAGCTTCCTGCGCATGGACGTGACCAACAACCCGGATGTCGAGTTCCCGGCGGTGATCGTCAACATCTCGCAGCCCGGCGCCTCGCCGACCGAGATCGAGAACCAGATCACCCAGCGGGTGGAAAGCGCGGTGCGCTCGATCAACGGGGTGGTCTCGATCCAGTCGACCGCGCGCGAAGGCAATTCGATCACCTTCGTCGAATTCGAGATCGGCACCGATGTCACCGATGCGCTGAGCGAGGTGACCACCGCGATCGGCTCGGTGCGCGGCAGCCTGCCCGAGGGCATCCTCGAGCCGCGGATCAACAAGGTAAACGCGGTGGGCGAGCCGATCGGCTATGTCGCGGTCGAAGCGAAGGACATGACGATCGAGCAATTGAGCTGGTTCATCGACGACACCGTCGCCAAGCGCCTGCTCAAGATCCCGGGGCTCGCCGAGGTCGGCCGCTTCGGCGGGGTCGATCGCGAGATCGAGGTGATCCTCGATCCGGCGCGGATGCAGGCGCTCGGGGTGACCGCGGCGCAGATCAACAATGTCCTGCGGCAGGTCAATCTCGATGCCGCCGGCGGCCTTGCCGAAGTCGGCGGCACGCGCCAGTCGCTGCGCGTGCTCGGCAACAGCAAGAGCGCCTACGAGCTGTCGCAATTGCAGATCCAGCTCGGCGGCGGACGCGCGGTGCGCCTCGGCGATGTCGCCGAGGTGCG
This sequence comes from Erythrobacter cryptus DSM 12079, assembly GCF_000422985.1. Taxonomy (GTDB): domain Bacteria; phylum Pseudomonadota; class Alphaproteobacteria; order Sphingomonadales; family Sphingomonadaceae; genus Erythrobacter; species Erythrobacter cryptus. Next base: position 30,130 of record NZ_AUHC01000010.1, on the reverse strand, counting down.
CGATGGCTATTCCGAGCGCACCTCGATCAGCGAGGTGAATGGCCAGGAAGTGGTCAATTTCTACATGAACCGCGCTCGCGGCGCGTCTGACCTTGCCGTCTATGATGCGGCGGTGGCGGAGATGGACAAGATCGAGGCCGAGACCCCGGGGGTCAAGTTCATCAAGCTGTCCACCTCCACCAACTACACCCGCGGGCAGTACAAGTCCTCGATCTGGGCGCTGGTCGAAGGCGCGGTGCTGGCGGTGGTGGTGGTGTTCCTGTTCCTGCGCGACTGGCGGGCGACCTTCATCAGCGCGGTGGCGATCCCGCTCTCGGCGATCCCGACCTTCTGGTTCATGGATCTGCTCGGCTTCAACCTCAACTTCCTCTCGCTGCTCGCGCTCGCGCTGGTCGCGGGCGTGCTGGTCGACGATGCGATCGTCGAGATCGAGAACATCGTGCGCCACATGCGCATGGGCAAGACCGCCTATCAGGCCGCGATCGATGCGGCTGACGAGATCGGCCTGCCGGTGGTGGCCACCAGCTTCTGCATCGTTGCGGTGTTCCTGCCGGTGGGCCTGATGCCGGGGATTTCCGGGCAGTTCTTCCAGAACTTCGGGCTTACCGTGGTGGTCGCGGTGCTGATGAGCCTTGCGGTGGCGCGCATGGTGACCCCGCTGATGGCGGCCTATTTCCTCGCCGCGCACGGCCCTGCTGAACATGGCGGCGGCAAGTGGATGGACCGCTACCTGAAGGTGCTGGCCTGGACGCTCGATACCGGCAAGATGCGCGCGATGCGCGCCGGGATCGCCCCGCCGCGGCGGCGCGCGGCCTATGTCATCGGGCTGCTCCTTGCCGTGCTGGCGCTGCTCGGCGCCACCGCGGCGGCGTTCTTCATCGGCTTTGATCTGGTCTGGTCGCTCAATCTGCCCAAGCAGATCGCCGCGGCGGTCTCGCACGATTCCTATGGCCTTGCCCACAAGGTGGTGCTCAAGCTGTTCGAGGTGGTGCAGCTGCTGGTGGTCTCGGTGCTCGCCTTTGGCGCGGGGCTTGCCACCTTCAAGCTGATCGAATGGCCGGCGCGCGGGGCCGGGCGGCTGGCCGGGGCGATGCGCTATCTGGCCGCGCGCTTCTATGATCACCGGGTGTGGATGCTCGCCGTTGGCTGGTTCTCGCTGCTGCTGGCGATCAAGCTGTTCGGCCAGCTGCCGCCGCAGTTCCAGCCCACCATCGATGACGAGAACAGCCGGGTGGAGATCGAGATGGTGCCCGGGACCACGCTGGCTGAGGCCAAGCGGCTGGTCAACGGGGTGGCCGCGCGCCTGCGCCAGGACCCGGATGTCGAGCGCCTGCTCGAGCGCATCCGCCTGGGCGAAAGCTCGACCATCTTCATCAAGCTGCGCGATGACCGCAGCCGCACATCCTATGATTTCGAGCGCGAACTCGCGCCGGAACTCGCGCGTATCCCCGATGCCCGGGTGCGCTTCCAGTCGCAGAGCGCCGGCTTCGGCTCGGGCCGTGACATCACGGTGATGCTGGCCGGCTCCGATCCGGTGCTGCTCGAGAAGACCGCGGCCGAACTGGTCGAGCAGATGAAAGGGCTCGACACCATCATCGCCCCGCGCATCAGCGCCGATCTCAACCGGCCCGAGATCGTCATCATCCCGCGCAAGGAGATCGCCGCCGAACTCGGCGTCACCACCGCGGCGCTCTCGCAGGCGATCCGCATCGCCACCCTGGGCGAGATCGAGCAGAACGCCGCGCGCTTCTCGCTCTCCGATCGGCAGATTCCGATCAAGGTGCGCCTCTCGACCGAGGCGCGCAGCGACTTCAGCACGATCGAGAACCTGCCGGTGCCGACCATCAACGGCGGCTCGGTGCCCTTGAGCCGGGTGGCGGAGATCCGCTTCGGCTCCGGCCCCACCGCGATCCAGCGCTACAACCAGAACCGCCGGGTGCTGGTGGGCGCCGACCTTGCCGCGGGCGTGCTCAAGGGCGAGGCCCAGGCCCAGATCGATGCCCTGCCGATCCTCAAGAACCTGCCCGTGGGCGTGATCCGCGACGTGGTGGGCGAGGACAAGTGGCAGCAGGAACTGATCGTCAGCCTCCTCATCGCCATCATCTCGGGCGTGCTGCTGGTGTTTGCGGTGCTGGTGCTGCTCTACAAGCGGTTGATGAGCCCGCTCGTCAACATGACCTCGCTGGCGCTGGCGCCGCTGGGCGGGGTGCTGCTGATCTGGCTGCTCGGCCAGCCGCAATCGATGCCCGTCTATATCGGCATCCTGCTGCTGCTCGGGATCGTCTCGAAGAACTCGATCCTGCTGATCGACTTTGCCATCGAGGAGATGAACAAGGGCATTCCCAAGCTCGAGGCGATCATGGATGCCGGGCACAAGCGCGCCCAGCCGATCGTGATGACCACCGTGGCGATGACCGCAGGCATGGTGCCGGTGGCGCTGTCGCTTTCGGGCGACGGAGCCTGGCGCCAGCCCATGGGGATCGTGGTGATCGGCGGGCTGACGCTTTCGACCCTGCTGACGCTGCTGATCGTGCCGGCGGGCTTCAGCCTTGCTGATGGCTTTGAGAAGCGCGTCGGCCCGTGGCTGCGCACGCGCTTTCTCACCTACCGGCCGGGTGACGAGGCGCGCGCCCCGACCGCCGGCACTGCCGGGGTGGGCGCTGCGGGCGAAGCCGGGGCCGAGCCGGCCGAATAGGCGCGGCTGGCGCGGGCGAGCGGGTGATTCCCCCCGCCGGCAAAAGTCTCTAAGGCAAGGCCCATGGCACGCCGATCCCTGCCGCCGCTGACCTTGCGCGGCCAGCCGATTTCCCAAGACCGCGCGCGGCGGATGCGCTGGACCGCGACCGCAATGCTCGCCGCCATGGCCGCCCTGTTCATCGCCACCCATGGGTTGGCGACCAGCGGGCATCCGGCCTGGGGCTATGTCAACGCCTTTGCCGAGGCGGCGATGGTGGGCGGGCTCGCCGACTGGTTCGCCGTGACCGCGCTGTTCCGCCATCCGCTGGGCCTGCCGATCCCGCACACCGCGATCATCCCGGAGAACAAGAACCGCATCGCCGACACCATGGCCGCCTTCCTGCGCGAGAACTTCCTCACCCCGGCGGTGGTGGCGCGGCGCATGGCGGGGATGAACATTGCCCGGGCGGCGGGGGAGTTTCTCGCCGCCTCACCCGCACGCGGCGGCGCGGACGCGCGTTCGCGCATCACCAGCGGCGCGGCGGAACTGCTCGCCGAGGTGCTCGAGAGCCTCGATCCCGACCGGCTCGGCCAGCAGGTGCGCGCCGGGCTGGCGGGGCAGCTTGCCCGGCTCGACATCGCCCCGCTCGCCGGGCGGATGATCGAGATGGCGATGGCCGATCGCCGCCACCAGCCGCTGATCGACGGCTTCGTGCGCTGGGCGGGCCTCACGATCGAGGACAATGAGGAGACGCTGCGCGAGATCATCCACCAGCGCGTCGCGGGGGTGCTGCGCTGGGCGGGGCTGGACAAGACCATCTCCGCAAGCGTGCTCGACGGGCTCTACAAGCTGCTCGCTGAGGTGCTGGTGCACCCTGACCATCCCTTGCGCGCCAAGATCGAGGAGGGGCTGGCCAAGCTCGGCCACGACCTCCAGCACGATCCCGAGACCCGCGCCCGGGTGGAGGCGATGAAGCGCGATCTCATCGCCAACCCGGCGGTGGCCGAATGGTGGACGGGGGTGTGGGAACGCATCCGCCAGTCGCTGATCCGCCGCGCGCGCGATCCGGAAAGCCAGATGGGGGCGGAGATGCGCCAGATGCTCGCCGAACTGGGCGAGGCGCTGGCCACCGATGCGCGGCTGCAGGAGCAGATCAACCGCTTTGCCCGGCGCACCGTGGTGGGCGTGGCCACCCGCTATGGCGACCAGATCGTGCGGCTGGTGTCAGAGACGGTCAAGCGCTGGGACACCACCACCATCACCGCGCGGGTGGAAGGCGCGGTGGGCCGCGACCTGCAATTCATCCGCATCAACGGCACGCTGGTGGGCGGCCTCGTCGGGATGCTGCTCCACGCGCTGACGGGGGTGTTGTAGCCGCCTGTCGCCGCGGCCCTATCCCGAGAAGGCCACCCGCAGACGCGTGCGCAGCCGCCAAAAGGAAGCCGTCGCCTGACCGTCGGCGCCGAGCGCCGGAGTGAAGCCTTCGTTCATCGCCGCGGCGCACATCGCCTTGTCGAGCGCTTCATAGCCGGTCGCGACCAGCAACCGGCAATCGCGGGCCTTGCCAAGCGCATCGGTGAACACCACCAAGTCGATGGTGCCCTGCTGCAAGGCGCGCAGCGCCGGGCGCGCATAGGCCTTGCGCAGCCGCTTCATCATCCGATCGGCGTCGACAGGGGCGGCAGAGCGTTGCAGGCGGTATTGCACCTCGGGATCGAGGCCCCAGCCCCGCATGATCTGCGCGGTGCAGGCATTGAGGGCCCTGGCGGCATCGCCCAGCGCGCCGGTGGCGAAGCCTACCTCGCCGCTCCCCTGCGCCACCGCGATCCGATCAACGTGCTCTGCCAGCGCCACATCAATGTGGCTGCGGTTGCCGTCGCGCTGCGGCAGGGTGTTGCCGAGCCATACGCCCTCGATCACAACGACCTGGCCGAACTGGCTGTTGGGTTCGATCCGCGCCCTTGTCTCGAACCCGGCGCGATCCGCGGCAAAGCGCACCCGCAGCGGCGTCTCGGGGCGAAAGCTCGCCAGCGATGGCCCGGCGAGCGCGATTCCAACCGCCCGGTCCGGCGCGTTCTGCTCGAGGATCAGGAGGTGCGCTCGCCCATCCGCCGCGAAGGCGCGCTGCACCCGGCACAGCCCGCCTTCGGAGGAACTTACCCAACCGCCGGTGGGCATCGCGACAGTGGCGGGTGCGGCGCACAGAGGCGTCGCACAGGCAAGAGCGGCAAAGGCAGCAAGGAAATGGCGCACAAAAAACCTCCGACAGTCAGGCCAGACTGCCGGAGGTTTCTTGCATTTCAAAGTCTTTTGCGTTCAAGCGCTTACAGCGCCGCCGTCAGCTCGGGCACGGCCTGGTAGAGATCGGCCACAAGGCCGATGTCCGCCACCTGGAAGATCGGTGCGTCCTCGTCCTTGTTGATGGCGATGATGACCTTGGAATCCTTCATGCCCGCAAGGTGCTGGATCGCGCCCGAGATGCCGATGGCGAAATAGACTTCCGGGGCGACGATCTTGCCGGTCTGGCCGACCTGGTAGTCATTGGGCACATAGCCCGCATCCACTGCCGCGCGGCTCGCGCCGATCGCGGCGCCGAGCTTGTCGGCGAGCGGGGTGATGACCGCGGCGAAGGTCTCGGCATCCTTGAGCGCGCGCCCGCCCGAAACGATCACCTTGGCGCTGGTGAGCTCGGGCCGCTCACTCTTGGCGATCTCCGAACCGACAAAGCTCGAGGTGCCGGCATCGCCGGGGCCGGTGACGGCTTCGATCGGGGCCGAACCACCCTCGGCCGCGGCCTTCTCGAAGGCGGTGCCGCGCACGGTGATCACCAGCTTGGGATCGGACGATTCGACCGTGGCGATGGCATTGCCGGCATAAATCGGGCGGGTGAAGGTCTTGGGGCCTTCAACCGAGAGGATTTCCGAAATCTGCATCACGTCAAGCTGCGCGGCAACGCGCGGGGCGATGTTCTTGCCGCTGGTGGTGGCGGGCGCAAGGAAGGCGTCGTAATCGCCCATCAGCTGGGCCACCAGCGGGGCGACGTTCTCGGCAAGGCCGTGGGCATAGGCCGCATCGTCGGCCACCAGCACCTTGGCCACGCCCGCGATCTTCGCCGCCGCCTCGGCCACCGCACCGCAATTGTGCCCGGCCACGAGCAGGTGCACCTCGCCCAGCTTGCCCGCCGCCGTCACCACGGGCAGCGTGGCGTCGCTCAGCTTGGCATTGTCATGTTCGACCAGAACCAGAGTCTTCATGGGGAATGTCCTCTCAACTTGCGCGGGGCCGCTCAGGCGATGCCGAGCGCCTTGACCTTCTCGACCAGCTCGGCAACGTCGGCGACCTTGATGCCGGCCTGGCGCACCGGGGGTTCGCTGACTTTGAGGGTGGTCAGCCGCGGGGTGATATCGACGCCGTAATCGGCCGGGGTCTTGGTGGCGAGCGGCTTCTGCTTGGCCTTCATGATGTTGGGCAGCGAGGCATAGCGCGGCTCGTTCAAACGCAGGTCGGTGGTGACAATCGCGGGCAGGGCGAGCTTGACGGTCTGGAGGCCGCCATCGACCTCGCGCTTGACGATCACGTGATCGCCCTCGACCTCGACGGTGTTGGCAAAGGTGCCCTGCGGACGGCCCATCAGCGCGGCGAGCATCTGCCCGGTCTGGTTGGAATCGTCGCTGATCGACTGCTTGCCAAGGATGATGAGGCCGGGCTGTTCCTCATCGGCGATCGCCTTGAGGATCTTGGCCACGGCGAGCGGCTCGACCTCGGCGCCGACCTCATCGGGGGTCTGGACGAGGATCGCCCGGTCCGCCCCCATGGCGAGCGCGGTGCGCAGCGTTTCCTGCGCCTTGGCCGGGCCGATGGAAACGGCGACGATCTCGCTCGCCTTGCCCTTTTCCTTGAGGCGGATGGCTTCCTCGACCGCGATCTCGTCGAAGGGGTTCATGCTCATCTTGACATTGGCAAGGTCAACGCCGCTGCCGTCGGCCTTGACCCGCGGCTTGACGTTGTAATCGATCACCCGCTTGACGGGGACGAGGATCTTCATGGGGCTTGTCCTTCCTCTCAACAGAATCACGGCGGCGCAGGGGCCTCGGCCGCCCGCCTAGCTTGCGTTTACGTAAACGTCAAGCCGCGGCGGGGCGGCGACGCCCTCGCGCAAAACCGATACGTACGCCGCGCCCGTTTGTATGAGCGCGGGCGCGGCCCTGGCCGCTCCGGTTCAGGCGGCCTTCTTGCGCACTTCCGCGACGATCTTCTGCGCCGCATCGCCAAGGTTGTCAGCCGGCACAATCGCCAGGCCCGAATTGGCGAGGATCGCCTTGCCCTGTTCGACATTGGTGCCCTCGAGCCGCACCACCAGCGGCACCTGCAGGTTCACCTCCTTGGCCGCCTGCACGATCCCGTTGGCGATCACGTCGCACTTCATGATCCCCCCGAAGATGTTGACGAGGATGCCCTCGACCGCCGGGTCCTTGAGGATGATCTTGAACGCCGCGGTCACCTTCTCGGTGGTGGCGCCGCCGCCGACATCGAGGAAGTTGGCCGGGAAGGCGCCGTTCAACTTGATGATGTCCATGGTCGCCATGGCAAGGCCGGCGCCATTGACCATGCAGCCGATATTGCCATCGAGCTTGATATAGGCGAGGTCATACTTGCTGGCCTCGATCTCGGCCGGGTCTTCCTCGGTCTCGTCGCGCAGCGCCTCGATCTCGGGGTGGCGGTAGAGCGCGTTCGAATCGAAGCTCATCTTGGCATCGAGCACGGTGAGCTTGCCATCGGCAGTCTCGACCAGCGGGTTGATCTCGAGCATCGAACAGTCATTGGCGATGAAGGCCTCGTAAAGCTGGCGCGCGAGCGACTGGGCCTGCTTGTTGAGATCGCCCTTGAGCTTGAGCGCATAGGCCACCGCCCGGCCATGGTGCGGCATGAAGCCCTGGGCCGGATCAATGGTGAAGGTGGTGATCTTCTCCGGCGTCTCGTGCGCCACCGCCTCGATATCCATGCCCCCTTCGGTCGAGACCACGAAGGCCACCCGCCCGCTCGCGCGATCGACCAGCAGCGAGAGGTAATATTCCCTGGCGATATCGACCCCGTCGGTGATGTAGAGGCGATTGACCTGCTTGCCCGCCTCGCCGGTCTGCACCGTCACCAGGGTGTTGCCCAGCATCTCGCGGGCATGGGCCTCGACCTCCTCGAGGCTCTTGGCGAGGCGCACCCCGCCCTTGGCATCGGGGCCAAGCTCCTTGAACTTGCCCTTGCCGCGCCCGCCGGCGTGGATCTGCGCCTTGACCACATAGAGCGGCCCGGGGAGCTTCTTCGCGGCTTCGACCGCCTCGGCAACGCTGAGCGCCGGATAGCCCGCGGGAACCGCGATCCCGGCTTTGGCGAGCAGCTCCTTGGCCTGGTATTCGTGGATGTTCATGGCGTGTCGATCCCTTTCATGCGTGGCTGTGCGGGAGAGGTGGTTGCGGGCGCGGCCTAAGCACGGATCGCCCCACTTGAAAAGTGCCCTTGGCAGGGCCAACAGCAGGGCCTCTCAAGATTGCCAGCCATGATCGACCGCGAGCGCTTTCACTCCATTGTCCGCGAGGCGGGCCGCATCGCCGCGGCGCGCTGGCCGGGCGCGGGCCATGCCCTTTCAAGCTGGGACAAGAGCCCCGGCAACCCGGTGAGCGAGGCCGATCTTGAGGTTGATCGCTTCTTGAAGCGCGAGCTTGGCCGGCTGCTGCCCTCGGCAGCCTGGCTTTCGGAAGAAACCGCCGATGACAAGACCCGCACCCAGAGCGGCCTCATCTGGCTGGTCGATCCGATCGATGGCACCCGCGATTATGTGCGCGGGCGCGATGGCTGGGCGGTGTCGGTGGCGCTGGTGAGCGCGGGCCGTCCGCTGATCGGGATGCTGGTGGCCCCGGCGCGGGGCGAGGAATGGGTGGCGGTGGCAGGCCAGGGGGCGCGGCGCAACAACCTGCCGATCCGGGCGAGCACGCGCACATGCTTTGCCGGGGCGCGGGTGCCGGCGCACAGCCTGCCGCGCGAGGATGCCGATCTCGTCGCGGTCGAACAGCCCAATTCGATCGCGCTGCGCATCGCCATGGTCGCCGATGACCGCGCCGATCTCGTCGCCACGCTGCGCTGGGGCTATGAGTGGGACATCGCCGCGGCGGCGCTGATCGCGCGCGAGGCCGGGGCCGAGGTGACCGATGCCTTCGGCCGCCCGCTCGCCTACAACAAGCACGATCCGCGCGATTTCGGGGTGCTGGTGTGCTCGCCCGCGATCCATGCCGCAGCGGTCGCGCGCCTCGCCGCCAGGGCCGCGGCGCTCAGGCACGGCTGAGCGGGGCGAGGGCGCCCGGCCCCCGCCCCGCTCCCGCCCCGCTCCCGCGCCTCGCGTCCTCAGCGCCCGGCCCGGGCGCGGTTCACGTCGTCCTGGCTGACGGGAATGATCTTGATCTCGACCCGGCGGTTGAGCGGTTCGTTGACATTGTCGCCGGTCTTGATGCGCAGATATTCATACTGCTCGCCGTAGCCGCGGGTCGCCATCCGCGCCCGCGCCACCCCGCGCGCGGCGAGGTAATCGGCCACCGCCTGGGCGCGCTGTTCGGACAGGCGCTGGTTGAAATCGGGCGAGCCGGTGGTGTCGGTGAAGCCATAGACGTCGATCAGGCTGTTGGGATACTTGATCAGCGTCTCGGCGACCGCGTTGAGCGTGTCGTAAAAGCCCGGGTTGATGCTGGCCGAGCCGGTGGCGAAGGTGACGCCATCGGGCAGGCGCACGAGGATCGCATCCTGGTTGCCGATCTCCTCGACATCGACCCCGCTGCCCGCGGTCTGTTCCTTCAGTTCGCGGATCTGGTCGTCATACTGCTTGCCGATCACTGCCCCGGCCGAGCCGCCGATCCCCGCACCGATGATGCGCCCGGTATCGCCGCCGATCGCCCCGCCGAGCAGATAGCCGAGCGTGCCGCCCAGCCCGGCGCCGATCGCGGTGCGCGAGACCTTCTTCTCGCCGGTGTTGGGATCGGTGACGCAGGCGCTGGTGCCGAGCAGCGCCAGCGCTGCCGTGCCCGAGAGCAAAATCCTTGAAATTGTCATATTTCTCCTCCCTCACTCGCGGGGCCACGATGCCATGGCGCCGTGCCGGCGGCAATCGCTTCAAGGCCCCTGGGGTGACCTCGTCCTGCCCCGGCTAACCTTGACCGGGCTTGAACGGCGCCTGCGCCGCGCCGCCCGGCGCCGCGAATGCCCGGCTGGCAAGCGCGCGCGATTGTGCTAGCGCTTGCGGAGTGACATCCTTTCCGTGGTCCGACCTTGTCCTCATCCTTGCCCTGGTGGTGCTCAACGGGGTCTTCGCCATGTCCGAACTGGCGATCGTCTCGGCCAAGACCAGCGCGCTCGAGGCCAGGGCCGAGGCCGGATCGGCAAGCGCGCGGGTGGCGCTTGGCCTCGCCGCCGACCCCGGCAAGTTCCTCTCGACCGTGCAGATCGGCATCACCCTCATCGGCATTCTTGCCGGGGCCTATTCGGGTGCGAGCCTCGGCGCGCCGGTGGGCGAGCGACTGGCGCTTCTCGGCGTGCCCCAGCCCTATGCCGAAAGCCTCGGCTTTGCCCTGGTGATCACGCTCACCACCTATGCCAGCCTCATCATCGGCGAGCTGGTGCCCAAGCAGCTGGCGCTGCGCGCCGCGGTGCCGGTGTCGTTGGTGATGGCGCGCCCGATGGCCTTTCTCGCCCGGGCGGCGGCGCCGCTCGTCTGGCTGCTCGATCGCAGCTCGGCCGCGGTGCTGCGGCTGCTCGGCGTGCGCGGGCGCAACGAGCCTTCGGTCACCGCCGAGGAATTGCAGATGATCTTTGCCGAGGCGACGCGCTCGGGCGTGATCGAGGCCGAGCAGCGCCAGCTCCTCACGGGCGTGGTGCGGCTTGCCGAACGCCCGGTGCGCGAGCTGATGACCCCGCGCACCGAGGTTGACTGGATCGATGCCGATGCCGACTTGGCCGAGATCCGCAAGACCATCGCCGCAAGCTCGCATTCGCTGCTGCCGGTGGCCGAAGGCTCGCCCGATACGATCCTCGGCGTGGTCAAGGTGCGCGACGTGCTTGCCCGGCTGGTGGCGGGCGAGGTGGTGGCGATCCGGGAGATGATGCGCCGGCTCGAGGTGGTGCCCGACCAGCTCGATGCCATGGACGCGCTGCGGGTGCTCCAGGCCGCCGAGGTGGCGATGGCGGCGGTGACCGACGAATACGGCCATTTCGAGGGCATCGTCACCCCGGTTGACCTGCTCACCGCGATCGTCGGCAATTTCGCCAGCGACAGCGATGATGGCGACCTGCCCAGCGTGGTCGAGCGCGAGGATGGCTCGCTTCTGGTTTCAGGATCGCTTTCGGCCGATGCGCTGGCGGACCGGCTGGGACTCGAATATGGCGAGGACCGCGAGTTCGGCACCGCGGCGGGCTATGCCCTCTCGGTGCTGCGCAAGCTGCCGAGCGAGGGCGAGCACTTCACCGATCAGGGCTGGCGCTTCGAGGTCGTGGACATGGACGGGCGCCGCATCGACAAGCTGCTGGTCAGCCGCGTGCGCGAGGATTGATCGGGCGCGCTCAGGCGCCCGGGATCACCGTCGAGGCCGAGGCACCGTCCCCTTCCGGCGCGGCGATGATGTCGCGCGTCACCCGGCCCTTGGCGACGGTGGGGGTATTGGCATCGCCCACCTGCGAGCGGATGCCCGGGGCGGCGCTGCCCGCGCGGTCGAGCACGCTGGCTTCCACCCGGCTGCGCGGGGCCGGGCCGCCGAACAGCGCATCGAGCGCCTGCTCGGCGGCGGTGCCCTCGTTCGGGCGCGCGGTGCCGGGGGCGGGCGGACGCAAGGTGAAATCGGGCGGCACCACCAGCGGCGCCTGGCGCTGCACCGCAAATTCATCCGGGCGCTCGCGGTTGAAGATCCCGCTGCTGCCGCAGCCCGCCAGCAGGCTGGCAGCACCGGTGAGCACGATCAGGGGGGCAAACTTACGCATCATCAGGCTCTCCACGCCGGCCGTCCCCGGCTTCGATCTCGGGCTTGTCGCGCAGCAGCAGGCTGCGGGCAAGGATTATCACCACCCCGATGGTAATCGCCGCATCGGCGATGTTGAAGACCAGAAAGGGGCGAAAGCTGCCGATGTGGAAATCGGCATAGTCGATCACATAGCCCAGCTCATAGCGATCGCGGATATTGCCGAGCGCCCCGCCGAGGATCAGCGCCAGCCCGGCAATGTCCCACCCCCGCGTCTCGCGCAGCATCCACACCAGCACCCCGAGCGCGATGGCCGCGGTGAGCAGCACCAGCAGCCAGCGCATCTCCATGTTCGAGGCCTGGAGCATCCCGAGCGAGATGCCGCGGTTTTCGGTATAGGTGAGGTCGAAGAAGGGCAGAAGGTCGATCCGCCCCACCTGGTGCAGCGCCAGCGGGCCGGTGATGTAGGACTTGACCGCCTGATCGACCAGCGCGACCAGCGCGGCCAGCGCGAGGCCCATGAGGCGGGCGCGGGTGACAAGCCCGCTCACGCCGCTGTCTCGCCCAGCACTGCGAGTGCATCCGTGCAGCGCCGGCACAGCGCGCCGTCTTCCGCCACCTCGGGCAGGTGGCGCCAGCAGCGCGCGCATTTGTGGTCGCTCGTGGGCCTAACCTTCACCTCGTCGCCATGGCCGCGGGTGACTGTCGCGGTGATGAACAGCTCGGCGAGTTCGGCCTCGCTCACCCCCTCGGGCACAGCGGCGGCGGGCACCTCGACCGCGGCGGCAAGGCTCGATCCGATCACCTTGTCGCGGCGCAGCGGCTCGATCGCCTCGTTGACCGCATCGCGCAGCGCCCGCAGCGCCTGCCAGCGCGCCGCCGGGGCCTCAACCGCGGGCACTTCGGGCCATTCGAGCAGGTGGACGCTCTCGCCTTCAGGATAGCGCGACAGCCAGACCTCCTCGGCGGTGAACACCAGCACCGGGGCGGCATAGCGCACCAGGGCATGGAACAGGATGTCGAGCACACTGCGATAGGCCCGGCGCTTGGGATCGCCGGGCGCGTCGCAATAGAGGCAATCCTTGCGGATATCGAAGAAGAAGGCCGAAAGATCCTCGTTGCAGAAATCGATCAAAAGCCTGGTGTAGGTGTTGAAATCATAGGCGATCGCCGCGGCCCTGAGCTTGCCGTCAAGCTCCCCAAGCAGCGCGAGGATGTAGCGCTCGAGCGCGGGCATGGTCTCCACCGCCACGCGCTCGGCCTCGGCAAAGCCATCGAGCGCGCCCAGAAGATAGCGGAAGGTGTTCCTGAGCTTGCGATACTGGTCGGCCACGCCCTTGAGGATTTCCTCGCCGATGCGGTGATCCTCGGTGAAATCGACGCTCAAGGCCCACAGGCGGATGATGTCGGCGCCATAGGTCTCCATCACCTTGATCGGATCGACCGTGTTGCCGAGCGACTTCGACATCTTCTTGCCCTGGGCATCCATGGTGAAGCCGTGGGTGAGGATCTGGTCATAGGGCGCGCGGCCGCGGGTGGCGCAGGATTGCAGCAGCGAGGACTGGAACCAGCCACGGTGCTGGTCGGAGCCTTCGAGATAAAGATCGGCGGGCCAGCGCAGATCGCTCCAGCGCCCGCTTTCGAGCACGAAGGCATGGGTGCAGCCCGAATCGAACCAGACATCGAGAATGTCGGTGACCATCTCGAACTCTGCCGGGTCGTAGTCCGGGCCGAGGAAGGCGGCCTTGTTGGCGCTGTTCCACGCATCCATGCCCCCTTCGCGCACGGCGGCGATGATGCGGGCGTTGACGGCGGAATCGTTGAGATAGGTGCCGTCAGGCCGCACGAACAGGGTGATCGGCACGCCCCAGGCGCGCTGGCGGGAGAGCACCCAATCGGGCCGGCCTTCGACCATGCTGCCGATGCGGTTGCGGCCCTTTTCGGGGGTGAAGTGGACGCGCGCGATTTCGCCAAGCGCGCGGCTGCGCAGCGTGGTGCCATCGCCAAGATCGCGGTCCATCGGCACGAACCACTGGGGGGTGCAGCGGAAGATCACCTTGGCCTTGGAGCGCCACGAATGCGGGTAGGAGTGCTGGTAATCCGCGCTCGCGGCGAGCAGCGCGCCCGCTTCCCGGAGATCGGTGCAGATCGGGCCATCGGGCGCGTTGAATTTCGGGTTGATCACGCTCATGCGCCGCGCGTCGGCAGCGCCGAGCCAGGGCCAATCGTCGCGATAGCGCCCGTCGTCCATCACCGCGAAGACGGGGTTGATCCCGTTCGCCTTGCACAGGTCGAAGTCGTCCTCGCCATGATCGGGCGCCATGTGGACGAGGCCGGTGCCCGAATCGGTGGTGACGAAATCGCCGGGGAGCAGCGGTCGCTTCGTGGCGAAAAAGCCGCCCAGATGGTGCATCGGGTGGCGGACGAAGGTGCCGGCGAGGTCCTTGCCTTTGATACGTTTGCCGTGCGGTTCCCACTTCGGGGGCTGCTTCTGATCCTGAATGACACCGTCAACCTTTTGGTAGGCGATCCGAAGCCAGACTTGTTGCAATAACCGTTCTGCAAAGATCAGCGTTTTGCCATTCCAAGTAAACGCTAAGTAGTCGACGTCCGGCCCATAGGCGATCGCCTGATTGACCGGGATCGTCCAGGGCGTGGTCGTCCAGATCACCGCGTGGGCGCCGACCAGTTCGGGGATCGGCGATTCCACGATCTCGAAGGCGACATCGATCTGCGTGGAGACAATGTCCTCGTATTCGACCTCCGCCTCGGCCAGCGCGGTCTGTTCGACCGGCGACCACATCACCGGCTTGGCGCCGCGGTAGAGGTTCCCCGCCTCGGCCAGCTTCAACAGCTCGGCGACGATCACCGCCTCGCTTTCCTTCTGCATGGTGAGATAGGGATTGTCCCAATCGGCCATGATGCCAAGGCGCTTCAATTGCCTGCGCTGCACGTCCACCCAGTGCTGCGCGTAGGCGCGGCATTCATCGCGGAAGGCCTTGACCGCCGCCTCATCGCGCCCCGCGCCAGCAAGCACGGGCTTGGGCCGCTTGTCCTTGCGATATTGCTCCTCGACCTTCCATTCGATGGGAAGGCCGTGGCAATCCCAGCCCGGCACGTAAGGCGCATCGCGGCCCAGCAGGTTCTGGGTGCGGCACACCATGTCCTTGAGGATGTGGTTGAGCGCATGGCCGATATGCATGTCGCCATTGGCGTAGGGCGGGCCATCGTGGAAGATGAACTTCTCGCGCCCGCGGCGGGCCTCGCGCAGCTTGCGGTAAAGCCCGATCTCCTCCCAGCGCGCGGCAATGCCCGGCTCCTTCTGGGGGAGGCCGGCCTTCATCGGAAAATCGGTCTTCGGCAGGAAAACCGTGCCGCGATAGTCCTTGGCTTGTTTGGCGTGCTGGGGTTCTTCGGTCATAGCGGCTGCGCGCTTAGAAGCCGCCGCGCCTCGGCGCAATCCTTGTCCATCTGGGCGATCAGCGCCTCGAGGCTGTCAAACCGCGCCTCGCCGCGCAGGTAGTGATGGAAGGCGACCTCGATCTCCTGCCCGTAAAGATCGCCCGAAAAGTCGAAGAAATGGGGCTCGAGCAATTCGCGCGGCGGAGTGAATTGCGGGCGGATGCCGATATTGGCCGCGCCCTTGAGCACCTCGCCCGTCGCCAGGATGCGCCCGGTCACGGCATAGATGCCGTATCTGGGGCGCAGATAGTGCTCGAGGCTGAGATTGGCGGTGGGATAGCCGATCGTCCGCCCGCGCTTGTCCCCGTGCTCGACGATCCCGCGGATGGCAAAGGGCCGGGTGAGGAGCCGCGCGGCAAGCTGCGGATCGCCGGCGCGCAGGGCCTCGCGGATGCGGCTCGAGGAGACCACCTCGTCCCCATCGGCCACCGCCTCCACCACCCGCGATTGCAGTCCCAGCTCGCCGCCGAAGCCGCGCAGCAGAGCGACATTGCCCTTGGCTTGCCTACCGAAGGTGAAATCGGCGCCCGTCACCACCCCGTGCGCGCCGAGCCGCTGGATGAGGATGCGCGCGATGAAATCCTCGGCGCTGGTGCCCGCAAGCTCGGCATCGAAGTGGAACACCAGCATCGCCGTGGCCCCGGCGGCAAGATAAAGCTCGTGGCGCTGCTCGAGCGTGGTCAGGCGAAAGGGCGGAACATCGGGCTTGAAGAAGCGCACCGGATGGGGATCGAAGGTGGCGATGATCGAGGGGCGCCCTTCGGCCTTGGCCCAGGCGATCGCCGCGCCCGCCACGGCCTGGTGCCCGCGGTGAAAGCCATCGAAATTGCCCAGTGCGATCACCGCGCCGCGCAGCGCCTCGGGCATGGGATCGCGGTGATCGAGCCAGCGCATCAGGCGGCCCCCGCGCGGCGGTAGGTGAGAAAGGAGAAGGCTGGATGCCCCCCTTGCGCGGCGTGATCCTCGCGCGCCGCGAGCACCCAGCCCCGGCCCGGCTCGGCCATGAAGGTATCGCCCGGATAATCCGCGTGGATTTGCGTCAGTTCGATCCGCTGGGCGAGCGGCAGGAACACGTCATAGATCGCCGCCCCGCCGATCACCGCGATCTCACTGCCAGGATCCTCGCGCCGCGCCAGCGCCAGCGCCTCGCTGATGGTGCCGGCAAGCTCCACCCCCGGCGGGGCAAAGCCGTCGCGGCGCGAGAGCACGATGTGGCGCCGCCCGGGCAAGAGGCCGGGCAGGCTCTCGAAGGTCTTGCGCCCCATGATCATCGGCTTGCCCATGGTCAGCGCCTTGAAGCGCCTGAGATCGGCCGGCAGGCGCCAGGGCAGGGTGCCCTCGTTGCCGATCGCGCCATTGGCGGCGCGGGCATAGATGATGACGATCTCGCCGCTCATGCCGGCCCATGCCCCACCCGGGTGACATGGCCCATCTTGCGCCCGGCGCGCGCCTCGCGCTTGCCATAGAGGTGCAGGTGCGGCTCGCCCGGCTCGGCGAGGATCTGATGGGCAGCGAGCGCTTCTTCGCCGATGATGTTGCGCATCTCGATGCTAGCAAAGCGGGTCTTGGTGCCGCCGAGCGGCAGGCCGCAGATCGCGCGGATGTGGTTTTCAAACTGGCTGGTGGCTGCCCCCTCGATCGTCCAGTGGCCCGAATTGTGCACCCGCGGCGCCATTTCGTTGAACACCGGCCCGGCGCGGGTGGCGAAGAACTCGAGGCACAGGACCCCGACATAGCCGAGCGCCGCCGCCACCTTTTCGGCCAGCGCGCGGGCCGCGCCCACCTGTTCCTCGACCAGCGCGCCGGCGGGCAGGATCGAGCGGGCGAGCATCCCGCCCTCGTGGTGGTTGGCGGGCGAATCCCAGAAGCGCACCTCACCGCTCGCCGCGCGCACCAGGATCACTGAGAACTCGGTTTCGTAGGTGACGAAGCCCTCATAGACGCAATGGACGCCCGGCAGGCGCAGGGCGGCACCCTCGAGCCGCGAGCCGATCCGCCACTGGCCCTTGCCGTCATAGCCCTCGCGCACCGTCTTGAGGATGCCCGGCGTGCCGATGGCATCGAGCGCGCGGGCGAGGTCTTCCTCGCTTGCCACCCGGGCATGGGGCGCAGGGGTGCCGCCCAGCTCGGTGATGAAGCGCTTTTCCGCGAGCCGGTCCTGCGCCACCTCGAGCGCGCGCGCCGGGCAGGCCAGCCGTTCGGGCGGGAGCGCCGCCACGGTGGCGAGCGGGACGTTCTCGAACTCCCAGGTGATCACATCGCACTTGGCGGCAAAGGCAGCGAGCGCGCGGGCATCGTCCCAGCGGTTGGCGAAGAAATCGGCGCAGACATCCGCCGCGACATTGTCGCCCGGCGGGGCATAGGCGATGCAGCGATAGCCGAGCTGCAGCGCCGCCATGGCGAGCATCCGCCCGAGCTGGCCGCCGCCGAGGATGCCGATGGTGGAGCCGGGCGGCAGCATCAGGCGCCGGCATCCTCGTGCGGCACCTCGGCCACTGCGGCGCTGTTGGCGGCGCGCCAGTCCTGCAGGCGCTCGGACAGGGCCTCGTCCGACAGAGCAAGGATCGCCGCGGCGAGCAGCGCGGCGTTGCGCGCCCCGGCCTCGCCGATCGCCAGCGTGCCCACCGGCACCCCGGCGGGCATCTGCACGATCGACAACAGGCTGTCCATGCCGGCGAGCGCGCGGCTGGGCACCGGCACCCCGAGCACCGGCAGATGGGTCATGCTGGCGACCATCCCCGGCAGGTGCGCCGCGCCCCCGGCCCCGGCGATGATCACCGAGAAGCCCTCGCCCTCGGCCCCCTTGGCAAAGGCCACCATCCGGTCAGGCGTGCGATGGGCCGAGGTGATGCGCGCCTCATAGGGCACCTCAAGCTCGTCGAGCACCTCGGCAGCGCAGCGCATGATAGGCCAGTCGGACTGGCTGCCCATCACGATCGCGACCTTGCCCCCGGCCTCGTCCATCACGCATCCTTCAGATAGTAGCGCTCGCCCTGTGGCGCCCCGTCGGCAAAGTCATAGATGATCGGCGCGCCGGTGGGAATCTCGAGCGCGGTGATCTCGGCATCGGAAATGCCCGAAAGGTGCTTGACCAGCGCGCGCAGGCTGTTGCCGTGGGCGGCGATGATCACCGTCTCGCCGCGCGCCAGCGCCGGCTGGATGGCGCTGTCCCAGAACGGCAGCACCCGCGCGATGGTGAGCTTGAGGCTCTCGGTTGCGGGCACCGCGATCCCGGCATAGCGCGGATCGGCGGACAGATCATAGGCGCTGCCCGGCTCGAGCGGCGGGGGCGGCACGTCGAAGGAGCGGCGCCAGATCCTCACCTGCTCCTCGCCGTGGCGCGCGGCGGTCTCGGCCTTGTTGAGGCCGGTAAGCCCGCCATAGTGGCGCTCGTTGAGGCGCCAGTCCTTGACTTCGGGGATCCACAGGCGCCCGGCCTCCTCGAGCGCGAGATGCAGGGTCTTGATCGCCCGGGTCTGGAGCGAGGTGAAGGCACAGGTGGGCAGCACCCCCTTGTCCTTGAGCAGCCCGCCCGCGGCGCGCGCCTCGGCCACGCCCTTTTCGGTCAGATCGACATCCCACCAGCCGGTGAAGCGGTTTTCGAGGTTCCACTGGCTCTGGCCGTGGCGCAAGAGGATGAGCTTGGGCATCGTGACTCCGGTTGCCGGATGGTGGGGTGCGGTGCGTGCTGTGTTGCGGGCGGCGGGTTAGCCTTCGCGCGGCGGCTTGCAAAGCCCCTGCGGCGCGGCTTCATGGGCTCGCGCCGAATCGCCGAGCGCGCGGGCCTGGGCCTTGCGGCGCCGCAGGTTTTCGCGCAGCTTGGCGGCGAGGCGCTGCTCGCGCGACATATTCTTGCCGGTTTTCGTCTCCATGTGAAATCCCTTGGCGCCAAGGCGCGGCGGCATCAAGCCCGCGCGTGCTTGGTGCCGGTGGCAGGCAAGAAGAGCGTTGACATTGCGCAGCCGCGCGACAATAGCGCCCGCCTGCCCGCGGCGCTGCTGTAGCTCAGTGGTAGAGCGCACCCTTGGTAAGGGTGAGGTCGGGAGTTCAATCCTCCCCAGCAGCACCATTCTCGCTCTTACGGGGCAGTGGTTAGTCATCTCACAATACGATGCAGGTCGGCTGGGCGCTACAGTGCGCAAAGACAAGGCATTTGTATGGCAAATTCACTGATTCTCGAATGGGACTTGGACGAACTCGCGGCTGCGATGCACCTAGAGAAGGACGAGGTGCTTGTGTATTTCCGCGACGGGCGGCGCATCTCTTTCATACTTGAGCGTCGCATTCGTGACGCTTTTCCCTCGTGGAAGCTAGCGCCCTCCGAAGGATCGGGCTTTGACCTGATTGATGATAAAGGTGGCCGTTGGGAGGCGCGTTCCATCAGTTCCGGGATTTACTTCTGCCCGAGTTACATGGTCGGCAGTGGGCGCGTCTTTGAGGAACAGGGCTTTTTGCAAAAGCTGGAGAACATTGAGGGCTATGTCTGTTCCGACATTAAGAAGTTTCCGCAGGTGCCGGTCTTCGTGGTCCCATCTGACCTGATATTTGACCTCTACCGCAAAGGGCAGCTTGGCGCGGGCACGCGTATCAGCAGCGCCCGGTTCTACTCGACCATTGTGCCGCTCTTGTCGTCTGTCGTTATCGACGACTGAATATGACGATCCTGTTGGTGTTAGTGCCCTTCGAGTTGTTGGACACGCCCCAGCAGTTTGCCGTCTTCGTAAACTCCTGAACATTAACGAGGACGCCAATTGGATCGAGCGGCAGGCCGACTGCGGCCTCCAGAACAAGACTGTCTAATTCGACCTTGCCGTTGCGGACCTCGCCCACCTCATAGGCGATGTGACCGCCGCGTCGCGTGACACGGGCGAGGTCGGCAAGCACCCGGTGAGTGAACGAGGTCCAGTCCTCCACCTTCTTATGCATGGCGATATCGACCTCGGCAGCCTCGATGCCAGCAAACCAGCAGCGAAGCCAATTGTCAGCGGCATACTGCACAATGTCGAGAAACGGGGGAGAGGTAACGACGAGGTCAACTGTCGCGTCGCCTAGCCCGCAGTTTGTTGCGTCGCCCGTTAGTAATATCGCTTTGCCACTCTGGGGAACGCGATCACGGAGCAGGGTGCGTGATTTCTTAAAGATGATGTCCTTCACCGATCGACGCGGCGGAACCTGCCCCCGCTTCTCATTGATCCTGCGTTGCCCCTCAACTGAGACGGCTTGATTCGGCGGCAGGCTATAGACTGAAAAGAATCCGCTGCTGTGACCGGTCAACCTATTGATTGCGACCATGCGTATCCAGTCATCAACATGGTCGAATTTCCCACTGGCCTCGCGTCTAAAGAAATAGGAGCGAAGCATTTCAATCTCTGCAAGTGTTTCGGGATGAAAGAAAACCTCAAGCTCCTCATGCTGAACCTTTCCGAAGCGAAGGTCGAGCATATCCAGCCGATCCTTGATCGCAGACAGTGATGGTGGATTAATTCTCGGACGCGTCAGCAGTATGCTGAGTGGATTGATGTCATTTCCCGTCCCGACGCGTCCCGTCAAGACTGCCTGGATCGGTGTTGTCCCGCGCCCCATGAACGGGTCGTAGATGATGTCACCGGGCTTGGTCAGCCGCTGAATGAAGAAATCGGGCAATTGCGGCTTGAAGCACGCCCGATAGCTGATCTCGTGGATCGAATGCGCCTGACGTTGGCGCGCGGTCCAAAACTCATTGAAGAAATATGCTACGCCATTTCGATGTTCGACAACAGTTCTGTCTCCGTTGAAGCTGAACGCCTCAAGCTCTGACGCAAGGTCATGGATATAGGGCGCATCAAAAAGCGATGGTTGAGCGAGTGTGGCCATGATTCGGACAACCGGACTATGCCGAAGCGGGAATGCCGATTAATTGGCCTGCAAAGAACGAAAAGGCAACGAGCAGTGCCTCCAAAGCGGTGGATTGATCCCTACGTTAACACGGATCAGGCTGGCTGGCATTTCCTCTGCGGTCACAGCACATGTCGCAAAGTCGGTTGCCTAATCCTAAGCTGTTGAATGGTCGGCGGCATATCAGAAACACGAATAATGCGCCATGGCCTCACCACTGGTTCGAACCCGGTCATGGGAACCCCTTGCGACTGCCCTTTCGCCTTTGCGGGGTGGCTGTGCTATGGCTTTGCCGCGTTGTTGGGGGGAGAATCGCAATGGCAAGAAAGATTCTTGGCGCGGCGCTGATGGGTCTGGCGGCGGCCTCGGCGCTGGTTTCGGCAAGCGCGCTGTCGCAGGCGGGCAGCGCCGGGCCGGTGCGCTATGCCATGGACGCGGCGACCATGAGCGGGCTTGGCGCCATGGGCAGCGGCGGCGGCTTGGGCGCGGTGCTGGGGATGATGCGCGGGGGGCGCCCGCAGGCGGTGCGGATGCTCAGCCTCCACCACGGGGCGCCCACCACCGCCCCGCCGCCCCAGGCCGATCACTTCATGCCCGCCACCGCGGGGCTGGGCACCTCGGTGCGCCTGCTCCCGCCGCAGCGCAGCAAGGGCGGGGCGCGTGAGCCGGAGGCGCCGCCGCGCTTCGAGCGGCCGAGCGGGCGGCTGCTGCTGTTCTGGGGCTGCGGCGCGCGCGCCCCTGCGGGCCAGCCGGTGGTGATCGATTTCTCGCGGCTTGCCGCGGGCGAGGTGCCGCCCGGGCTGTTTGTCGCGCCGATCGATCTGCCCGATGACTGGCAGGTGACCAGCGCCAACAGCCGCACCTATACCACCTGGCCCAATCGCGAGGACATGAAGCAGCTGCCCGCCAATGCCTCGCTCGTGGGTGCGCACCGGATCGCCGCCAATTATGCGCGCGAGATCAACTTCACCCTCGCCGATGATTTCATGCCCCCGCTCGAGGCGACGGCGAGCCCGCTGGCGAGCGGCGCGAGCATGCTGGCGTGGAAGGGGCTGGACAAGGCCACCGGGTATTATGCCTGGGCGATCGGCGCCAAGGACGGCGGGCGCCGCGGTGCGCCGAGCGAGATGGTGTGGTGGGCCTCGTCCAAACAGCAGGCCTTCGGCGGCCCGCTGTGGGACTGGATCTCGCCCGCCGGGGTGAGAAAGCTCATCGCCGCGGGCACGGTGATGCCGCCCGAGCAGCGCGATTGCACCATCCCGGCCGAGGTCATCAAGGCCGCGGGCGAGGCGCTGATGGTCAACCTTCAGGCCTATGGCCCGCAGGCCGATTTTGCCTATCCGCCGCGCCCGGCCGATGCGCGTAAAGCCTGGAAGCCCGAATGGATCGCGCGGGTGCGCTTCCGCTCCTCGACCATGCTGCTGCCCGGGATGGCAGGGATGGGCGGCCTTGGTGCGGCAGAGGATGACGAGCCTGTGCCCGAGGCGCGCCCGCGCAAGCCCAAGTGCAAGGGCTTGAAGGGCCTGGCCGAGCGCGCCGCGGGCCTGTGCGAATAGGTGGATGAAGCGCCGGCCCGGGCCTTGCCCGCCGGCCCATCCCCCCATCCCCCCAAAAGTGCCAATCCGCCCGGCTGGCGCCCTCGGCTATCCCCTTTTCCAGCACGCAATGGCCGGGGAGAGGCGCGATGGATCTGGGACTTCAGGGCAAGAAGGTGATCATGAACGGCGGGGCGCACGGCCTCGGCCTTGAATCGTTGAAGCTCTTCGCCGCCGAGGGCGCCGATGTCGCCTTCTTCTCGCGCAAGGAAGACAAGATCGAGGCCGCCAAAGCCGCGATCGATGCCGCCGGGCCGGGCAAGGTGTTTGCCGAAGTGTTCGACATGGCGAGCGGCGCCGAGGCCTATCAGGCCTGGCTCGAGAAGGCCGCGGGCGAGCTGGGCGGGTGCGACATCTTCGTCCACACCGCCTCTGCCTCGGGCACCGGGGGCACGGGCGACTGGCAGGCCTGCCTTGACATGGACATCAAGGGCGCCGCGCTCGCGGTCGAAACCCTCACCCCGCATCTCGAGAAGTCGGGTTCGGGTTCGATCGTGATGCTCTCCTCCACCGCCGCGCTCGAAACCTTCATCGCCCCCAATCCCTTCAACGCGATCAAGGCGGCGCTCATCACCTATGCCTCGCAATTGAGCCAGGCGCTCGCGCCCAAGGGCATCCGCGTCAACACCGTCAGCCCCGGGGCGATCTATTACAAGGGCGGCAACTGGGAGGTGATCGAGCAGCACATGAAGCCGCTCTTCGATGCGACGCTCGCCAAGATGCCGATGGGCCGTTTCGGCGAGCCGGTCGAGGTCGCCAAGGCGATCGTCTTCGTCGCCAGCCCCGCGGTGCCTTACATGACCGGGGCCAATGTGGTGGTCGATGGCGGCTTCACGCAGCGCGTCCAGTTCTGAGCTTCACCCGAAACAGGAAGGGCCTCTTTCCATGCCTGCCATCGACCGCGACAAGCTGCGCGACATCTACACCCGCACGATGAAGGTCAACCGCACCGACGAGAAGTTCCGCGCGCTGCTGATGCAGGGCAAGGTGGCGGTGATGTATTACTGCGTGCGCGGCCAGGAGCTGGTCTCGGCCGCGGCCATGGCCGCGCTCGAGCCGCAGGACTATGTGGTGTGCACCTATCGCGGCCAGGGCGAACAGACCGCCAAGGGCATCCCGATGGAAAAGTGGTGGGGCGAATGCCTCGGCAAGGCCACCGGCACCTGCAAGGGCAAGGGCGGCACCATGCACATCACCGATCCGGCCACCGGGATCATGGTCACCACCGGGGTGGTGGGCAGCGGGTTGCCGATCGCCAATGGCCTTGCCATGGCCAGCCAGAACAATGGCGATGGGCGGGTGACGCTGGTGAGCTTTGGCGACGGGGCGGCCAATATCGGCGCCTTTCACGAGGCGCTCAACATGGCCCAGCTTTACAAGCTCCCGGTGATCTTCCTGTGCCAGAACAACCGCTATGGCGAGCACACGGCCTATGCCGATCACACCGCCAGCCCCTCGATCGCGATGCGCGCCGAAGGCTACGGCATGAAGGGCGTGAGGGTCGATGGCAATGACGTCTTCCAGATCTATCCGGCGGTGAAGGAGGCGGTCGAGCGCGCCCGGGCGGGCGAGGGGCCGACACTGATCGAGGCCATGTGCTACCGCATGATGGGTCATTTCTTTGGCTCGGACTTCAGCTACATGCCGCCCGAGCATCTCGAGGAGATGAAGCGCGAGGACCCGCTGCCCAAGCTCAGGAAGGTGATGCTGGAACACCAGTTCACCGAGGAGGAGCTCGACGCCATCGTCGCCGAGATCGATGCCCAGATCGATGCCGCGGTGGCGCACGCGCTGGCCGCGCCACTGCCCGATGTCGATGAAATCTATCGTGACGTGCTCGAGGAGACCGCGTGATGGCGCAGATCACCATGACCCAGGCGCTCAACCTCGCGATTGACGAGGCCATGGCCGAAGACCCGGGAGTGTTCTGCCTCGGCGAGGATGTTTCGGCCAAGCAGGGCGGCGGGGTGTTCAAGGTCACGCAAGGCCTCACCGAGAAATATGGCGCGCACCGGGTGCGGGCCACCCCGATCTCGGAAACCGCGATCGTCGGCGCGGCGGTGGGCGCGGCGCTTGCCGGGCAGCGCCCGATCGCCGAGATCATGCTGATGAACTTCGTCGCCGTGTGCATGGACCAGATCGTCAACCATGCCGCCAAATTGAGGTTCATGAGCGGCGGGCAGACCCCCTGCCCGATCGTGATCCGCACCACCACCGGGGTGGGCGTGGGCTTTGGCGGGCAGCATTCGGACATGCTCGAGGCCTGGTTTGCCCACGTGGCGGGCATCCACGTCGTCACGCCTTCGAACCCGGCTGATGCGCGCGGGCTGCTGCGGGCGAGCATCGATGCCAATGATCCGGTGATCTTCATCGAGAACATCCTGTGCTATGGCCTCAAGGGTGAAGACCCCGGCCCGGGCTACCGCGTGCCGCTGGGCAAGGCGGCGGTGGCGCGCGAGGGCAGCGACATCTCGCTCATCACCTATGGCCGCACCGTGCTCGATGCGCTCGATGTCGCCAGCGACCTCGCCAAGGAAGGCATCAGCGTCGAGGTGATCGATCTCAGAACCATCGCCCCCTATGACGAGGCGACGGTGCTGGCGAGCGTGCGCAAGACCGGGCGCGCGCTGACCTTGCACGAGGCGGTGCGCCCCTTCGGCACCGGGGCCGAGATCGCCGCCAATATCCAGGAAAAGTGCTGGGACAGCCTCAAGGGTCCGGTGCGGCGGGTGGGCGGCACCTTCTCGGCCGTGCCCTTTGCCAGCCACCTCGAACAGGCGTGGATCCCGACCAAGCCCAAGATCGTCGAACAGATCAAACTTGCCATGGGTAGGCTCTAGATGGCTGTCGAAATCCGCATTCCCAAGCTCGGCATGAGCGCGCTCGAGATGACCCTCGTCGAATGGATGTTCGGCCCCGGCGAGCGGGTCGAGAAGGGCGAGGTGATCTACACCGTCGAGACCGACAAGAGCACCACCGAGATCGAGGCTCCGGCGAGCGGGATCATCCATCCCACCGGCGAGGAGGGCGCGACCTACAAGGTCGGTGATCTCATCGGCACCATCGACGAGGACGGATGACCAGCCCCAGGGACATGCTCGCCCGGGTCTATAGCGCCGCCGCCACGCGCGACTGGGCGGCGGTGGAAGCGCTGATCCACCCTGATTTCGTGCTCTACGAGGCCGCCTCGCTGCCCTTTGGCGGCGAATGGCGCGGCAGGGACGCGCTGCAGCGCTGCGCCGCGGCGATGTATGGCACCTGGGCCGACACCCGGCTCGAGATCCTCGATTGCACCGGGGGTGATAGCCACGCGGTGATGGTGATTCGCCTCACCATGCACCCCAGGGACGGCTCGGCCCCCTTCACCCAGACGATCTGCGAGCTTGGTACCTTTGCGGACGGGCTGCTGAAGAGCCTGCACATCCACTATTTCGACGCCGCCGAAGTCGCCGCCCGGGCGGGCTAGACGCGGCGCGCGCCATCCGCGCGTTTCGCTTCAGCGCAAGATTCATGCCCGCTCGCGTGCAAAAGATTCACGGCTGGATTCCAAAGATTCACTCCCCATATTTTTCTTCACAGATTCAATTTGGGGCTTGCGCGCGCCGCGACTCAAGCTTGTTCCATGCGTCGCGGGGCAAGCGGGGCAAGCTGGCACCGGCCTTGCGGTTAATCCGGGCTTAATCGGGCGTTGACGCGATTCCCGCCCTGATTCATCATCTAGTGGTTCGGCTCGCATCGAACCCCCAAGCCTTGGTGATCGTCCCGCCCCCCCCGGGGGGGCAACGGTGGGAAGGATCGGCCGGCAGGGGGCGCGCTGTGGGCCGAGGCCAGGCGGCATGACAGGCCAGCGAGGCGCCTCTCTCGGGACAGGGCGGTTGGCAAGCCTGTGGACGCAAGGGTATGGAACAGAATCAGAACATGGGGCCACTGGCCTATGCTCGATTCGGGGGGACATTTCGGGGGGATATGGGGCAGGACATGGAATTCAGGCTGAGCGAGAACGTGCCGGGCGAGGCGGAGATTGCGGGCGAGGGCGCTGGAGCGGCCGGCGCTGCGCGCGGAGATGAAAAGGCAGTGAGCATGACAAGGGATGATGCCGGATCGCAGGCGTTGATTGCGGCCAAGGCGGGCGAGGCGCTGGCCGGGGCGCTGGCCGAGGCGGCCAAGGCCTCCGCCCAGGCTGACAGCAAGAAGGTCAATGCCCGGCGCTTTGCCATCCGCACCGATGCGCAGCGCGATGCCAACCTGACCGATTTCGGCAAGGAGACGCTCAAGGACCGCTATCTGCTCCCGGGCGAGAGCTTCCAGGATCTCTTCGCTCGCGTCGCCGATGCCTATGCCGATGACGAGGCCCATGCCCAGCGGCTCTATGACTACATCTCGAACCTGTGGTTCATGCCCGCCACCCCGGTGCTCTCGAACGGCGGCACCAGCCGCGGCCTGCCGATCTCGTGCTATCTCAATTCGGTCGAGGACAGCCTCGAGGGCATCGTTGGCACCTGGAACGAGAACGTCTGGCTCGCGGCCAAGGGCGGCGGGATCGGCACCTATTGGGGCAATGTGCGCGGCATTGGCGAGCCGGTCGGGCTCAACGGCAAGACCAGCGGGATCATCCCCTTCGTGCGGGTGATGGATTCGCTTACCCTCGCGATCAGCCAGGGCAGCCTCAGGCGCGGCTCGGCAGCCTGCTATCTCGACATCTCGCACCCCGAGATCGAGGAGTTTCTCGAGATCCGCAAGCCCAGCGGCGATTTCAACCGCAAGGCGCTCAACCTCCATCACGGCGTGCTCGTCACCGACGAGTTCATGATTGCAGTGCGCGATGGCAAGGAGTTCCACCTGCGCTCGCCGCGCGATGGCTCGGTGCGCGGCACGGTCGATGCCCGCTCGCTGTTCCAGAAGCTGGTCGAGACCCGCCTTGCCACGGGCGAGCCCTACATCGTCTTTTCCGACACGGTGAACCGGATGATGCCCAAGCATCACCGCGACCTGGGGCTCAAGGTTTCCACCTCCAACCTGTGCAGCGAGATCACCCTGCCCACCGGCATCGACCACCTCGGCAATGACCGCACGGCGGTGTGCTGCCTCTCCTCGCTGAACCTTGAAAAGTGGGACGAGTGGAAGGGCGACAGGCAGTTCATCGAGGACGTGATGCGCTTCCTCGACAATGTCCTGCAGGACTATATCGACCGCGCGCCGCCGGAAATGGCCCGGGCCAAGTATTCGGCCAGCCGCGAACGCTCGGTCGGGCTCGGGGTGATGGGCTTCCACTCCTACCTGCAATCCAAGGGCGTCGCCTTTGAAAGCGCGGCGGCCAAGGCGCTCAACCTGCAGATGTTCCGCCACATCAGCGCCAAGGCCTCCGAAGCCTCGATGCTGCTGGCGCAGGAGCGCGGGCCTTGCCCCGATGCCGCCGAGATGGGGGCGATGGAGCGTTTCTCGTGCAAGATGGCGATCGCGCCCACCGCCTCGATCAGCATCATCTGCGGCGGCACCAGCGCCTGCATCGAGCCGATCCCGGCCAATATCTACACCCACAAGACCCTTTCGGGCAGCTTCATCGTCAAGAACCCCTATCTTGAAAAGCTGCTCGAGAAGAAGGCCAAGAACTCGACCAACGTGTGGAACGCGATCCTCGAGCGCGGCGGCAGCGTGCAGCACCTCGATTTCCTGACGCCGGAGGAAAAGGCGGTGTTCAAGACCAGCTTCGAGATCGACCAGCGCTGGCTGCTCGAATTCGCCGCCGACCGCACCCCCTATATCGACCAGGCCCAGTCCCTGAACCTGTTCATCCCGGCCGATGTCGACAAGTGGGATCTGATGATGCTGCACTACCAGGCGTGGGAAAAGGGCATCAAGTCGCTCTATTACCTGCGTTCCAAGAGCGTGCAGCGCGCCGGCTTCGTCGGCGGGGTCGAGGCCGACAACACCACCGAGCCGCCGCGGATCGAGCTTTCGGCAAGCGGCGAGAAGACCGATTACGAGGAGTGCCTGAGCTGCCAGTAGGGGCGATCTGCCCACGGCGCTGCGCGCCGGAGTGAAGGAAGGGAGAGGTCAACATGAACCTGCCGATTGCAGCGGCCATCTTCGGCCTCGTGGTCTGCCTTGTCTTTGCCTTCACTGCGGTGCGCGAACTCAAGCGCAACCAGCCCGGCCATGCCCGCAACGCGGCGGTGATCCACATCGCCATGGTGTCGATGTTCGTGCCCTTCTGCCTCTACATCCTCATCGCTTACGCCCCGTGATGCCACCTGTGAATCCGCGCGCCGCCGCGCCGCGTATCTGCTAGACTGACCGCCTTCAGGAGAACCCGCCCATGTCGCTGCTCGAAGCCCGCTC
Organism: Erythrobacter cryptus DSM 12079; assembly: GCF_000422985.1. GTDB lineage: Bacteria > Pseudomonadota > Alphaproteobacteria > Sphingomonadales > Sphingomonadaceae > Erythrobacter > Erythrobacter cryptus. Next base: position 1,196 of record NZ_AUHC01000010.1, on the reverse strand, counting down.
GACCTACAAGCCCTTCCAGTATCCCTGGGCCTACGAGTTCTGGAAGCGCCAGCAGCAGATCCACTGGATGCCCGAGGAAGTGCCGCTGGGTGAGGATTGCCGCGACTGGGCGCAGAAGATCACCGATCACGAGCGCAACCTGCTCACGCAGATCTTCCGCTTCTTCACCCAGGCCGATGTCGAGGTGCAGAACTGCTATCACGAGCACTATGGCCGGGTGTTCAAGCCCACCGAGGTGAAGATGATGCTCGCCGCCTTCTCCAACATGGAGACGGTGCATATCGCCGCCTATTCACACCTGCTCGACACGATCGGCATGCCCGAGACCGAATATTCGGCCTTCCTCGAATATGAGGAGATGAAGGACAAGCACGATTTCCTCGGCCAGTTCGGGGTCGAGACCGACGAGGACATCGCCCGCACGCTCGCGGCCTTCGGCGGCTTTACCGAGGGGCTGCAGCTGTTCGCCAGCTTTGCCATGCTGATGAACTTCCCGCGCTTCAACAAGATGAAGGGCATGGGCCAGATCGTCAGCTGGTCGGTGCGCGATGAAAGCCTGCATTGCGAGGGCATCATCAAGCTGTTCCACACCTTCTGCGAGGAACGCCAGTGCCTGACCAAGGCGGTCAAGGAAGACCTTGTCGACATCTGCCAGAAGACCGTGCGGCTCGAGGATGCCTTCATCGACCTTGCCTTCGAGATGGGCCCGGTCGACGGCATGAGCGCGAAGGAAATCAAGAAATATATCCGCTACATCGCCGACTGGCGGTTGAAGCAGCTGGGGCTGCAGCCGATCTACCTGATCGAGGAACACCCGCTGCCCTGGCTCCAGCCGCTGCTCAACGGGGTGGAGCACGCCAACTTCTTCGAGACCCGCGCAACCGAATATTCCAAGGGCGCCACCCGCGGCAACTGGAACGACGTATGGGCAAGCTTCGACAAGCGCCAGAAGGCCAAGGCGGCGAATGAGAGCGGCGCCGGCGAGGAGGCCGAGGCGGGCTTGTTCGGGGCCGAGGCGGCGGAGTAGTTTTGAGTGGCAATTTACTCGCCCGAACCGTTTTTGACATCTTTCGACAAAGAATTGCTGCGCCTGCTATCGGAGTTAGGCCGTAAACTCATAAACTGGCTTGCGTGGACGGCAAGTGATTGATTCAAGGTTCGGGAAAGGAGCCTTGGATATGCGCCGTCGTTTTGAC
>NZ_AUHC01000009.1 GCF_000422985.1 Erythrobacter cryptus DSM 12079 | reverse complement strand
CATCAGGCTGGTCAGTTCCCGCGCTACCCGAGCACCGGACAGCGATGTATCGGCCACCAGCGCCAGGCACTCCCGCGTATAATCATCGACCACGCACAGGATGCGGAAGCGCCGACCGCAGATCAGGCTGTCGGAGACGGATTCGAAGCGAAGCGGAGAAGGGCGCGCAGCGCCCAACTCGAGGCTCCGACGCTGGTTCGGACCATCCGGCAGCACCATTGGCCTGCGCGTGCCCAGCGCCCGCTTCCGGCCGCCACGGCGCCGCACGCGCAGTCCTTCCTCGCGGTAGATGCGCAGCAGATTCTTGTGGTTGGGGGCGATGCCCTCTCGCGCCAGCAGGTAGCCCAGGCGGCGGTAACCGAACCGACGACGTTCCGCCGCCAGCTCGCGCAGCCTTTGGCGTAGCGCCCCGTCATCGGACCGCGACGGCTCGTAACAGATCACCCTGGCACAATTTGGGGCACAATCGCGCACAATGATTCCCAACCAATTTCCTCAGTTTGGGGAAAATCCTGCAAAACCAGAGATTTGGAGGTCTAAAGTGCCGAAAGTGGTCGGGGAGACAGGATTCGAACCTGCGACATCCTGCTCCCAAAGCAGGCGCGCTACCGGGCTGCGCTACTCCCCGACACTTCCGCCCGGCCCTGTGGGGCCGGCCTTGCATTACCAACCGCCCCCCGCCCCGGTGGGCCCGGCAGGATTCGAACCCGCGACCTAGCCGTTATGAGCGGCCAGCTCTAACCGCTGAGCTACAGGCCCGTGGCAGGATCGGGCAGGGCAGGGCAGTGCCTTGCCCTAATGCGGAGCGTGCCCGCGCACAAGCGCCGAGCGCGCCTCAGCTGCCGATTGCCGCGATCACCTCGGCGACGGTGCAGCTTTTCACCCCGCGTTCGGCGAGCGCGGCATAGACCTCGGCGAACCACGCATAGAGCTGCTCCACCGCCTCTGGCGTCGGGGCATAGGGCGTGTGCCCCGGGGCAAGCGTCGGGCTGTGGAACGAGAGCACCAGCACCGGCAGGCCGGCGGCAAGCGCGAGGTCGATGCCGCGCCGGGCTTCGGCGGCCGAGACGCCCTCGGGCGTGAGCGCGATACGCTCGATGAGGTTGAAGCGCGACAGGCCCGAGTAGAAGGTCGGCAGGTGCCGTTCGACCCGGTGCAGCATCGGCCCGAACTGCTTGAGGCGGCCCGAATAGACGCTGGTCACCGGCAGTTCGAGCAGGCGGCGCTCATCATCCACCCAATAGGGCAGCGGCGGATGGTGGCTGTAGTCCGGCCCGCCCTGATGGCTGTAATCGAACAGGCTGCGCACCGAGGTGTCGATGCGCACGCCCGCGGCGAGCAGCAGCTCGGCGGTGTGCGGCCCCAGCCCGTAGCGCCCCGCGCGGTAGATCTGCGGGGCGGTGCCGAAGGCCGCCTCGATCGCATCGCGCAGGCGGGTGAACTTGGCCGCCTCGAGCGCCGGGGAGAGATTGCCGGCAAAGGAATTGTGCTCGCTCACCTCTTCCTCGAAGGGCGGATTGACCCAGGGATGAAGCTGGATGCCCACTTCGGCGGTGCCGCGCCGCACCGCATCGCCGATCACTTCGATGGCGGCGCGATCATGCACCACCGGCCAATCGACGAGATAGACCGGATGCGCACCGATGCGCTCGCAGAAGGCCTGGAAGCGCGGGATCGCGGCGATGTGGCTGAGCCCGAAGCCTTCCCGGCGAAAAGGCGCCTTCCAGTCGAACTCCTCCTCGGTATCGACGGTCAGCAGCACCCGCCGCCCGAAGCCGGGCGGAAAGACGGCGGTGCGCTCGGCACCCGGCGCTGCCAGCATCGATGCGGTTGCCATTCCCCAGACCCCATCAGCGCGGGGGGATCACACCCCCGACCCTTCCGCGCCTTGCGCTTGGGGGCTAGGCACGAGGCCGCTTTCGGTCAAGAGCGGCAGGCGCAGCACCAACAATTCGCCCTCGCGCTGCAGTGCGCCGCCGGCCGCGCGCGCCTCGGCCCGGGCAAGCCGCAGGGCAAAGCCGGTGCCGAACAGGCCCGGGCTCACCGCGCTCTCGCCGCTGCGCGCGGTGGCGGCAAAGAGGTTCTCCTCTCCCGCCAGCGCTGCCGGCAGGGTGCACGCCAGCCGGGCCATGGCCGTTCCCGGGCCGATGAGCGGCGCGAGGCTGAGCGACAGCCGCTCGCCCGCGCCAGCCGCGGCGGCAAGACTGGCAAGCAGCCGCCACACCATCGCTTCGGCATCATCGTGATCGATCCCGACGAGGAGCGCGGTCTCGGGCGCGAAGGCCGGCACCAGCGCCGCCGCGCGCCCGGCAATCACCGGATCGAGCTGCGTGGCGGTGGCGCGTACCAGCGCGGCCAGATCGGCCTCCCCGGGCGCGAGCGCCAGCGCCCCGGTCTCGAGCCGGGCGAGCCGGTCGAGTTCTTCGAAACCGGCAAGGATGCGCGCCGCATCGGCGGCGATCGCTGCCGCCAAGGCGCGGTATTCGTGCGGGGCCGGGCCGAACAGCTGCTGCTGGATCACCTCGGCATAGCCCTGCACCGCGGTGACGGGGGTGCGCAGCTCGTGCAGCAGCTGGCGGATGCGGTCGGCCTCGCGCACCTCGGGTCGGGGCGGGGCGCTGGCGGGGCCGGGATCGCGGCGCAGCCGCCCGAAATAGCCGGAAAAGTGCCCCTCCTCGCTGAATTGCGGCGTCGCATCGACCAGCCAGTCCCCGGCGATCGCGGGCGCGCCGACCAGTGTGAGCGGCGCCTGCACGATCGGCTGGCGGCGGGCAAAGGCGCGGGCAAGGCCCGCCTCCGGGGTGGCGCCCTCGCCTAGGCGCGGGGGTTGGAACAGGCGCGTGCCGATCACCATCGGCGCGGCCTCGCCGCTCGCCCATTCGATCCGACCGGTGGTGTCCGCAGCAAAGCCAAAGCTGCGCAGCGCGCGCCGGCTGCGCTCGGGCGCTTCGCCGAGTGGCAGGCGCGGGGCGATCTCGAGCTCGGCGCGGCTTTCCCCGCGGGTGCGCTGGTATTGGGCGATGCGTTCGACCAGCGCGGAGATTTCGCTGCGGCCGCTTTCCTCGCGGCTGCGGGTGCGTGCCTCGGTGCCGGAGGCCGCCGTGGGCGCGGGAGGCGGTGAAGGGGGCGCGGCGGGGCTGACCACCCTGAGCGGCGGCGGGTCGGGGCGCGCCCCGGGCGCGGCGAGGGCGGGGCTGGGGGGTGCGGCTTGCGGGCTTGCCTCGGGCGCCGGATCGGGGGCGGGCAGGCCGCGATCATGCACCCCGAGCCGCGCCAGCAGCGCCTCGACATCGACCGGCAGATCGCGGCGCAACCTGAGGAAGCCGCGCGCGCGCACCGGCAGATCGGGGATCAGCGCGGTCCATTCCTCGGCGGACAGGCTTGCGCGCGAGAGCGCGGCGGCGGCAACCTCGCTTTCTTGTTCGGCAAGGTGCGCCACCAGAGCAGGATTGCCGAGGCGCCAGCCCGGCTCGCGGATCATCCGCGCGCGCTCTGATGCGGGGATCGCTTCGGCCAGCGCCTCGAGCCGCAGCCAGGCCGCCGCCAGCAGGCTCTGATCGCCCTGTGCCCCGGCACGGGCGCGGCCGAGCAGATCGAGCAATTGTCGCATCTGGGTGCGCAAGCCCGCCTCGCCAGTGGCGCGCTGGCGCAGCACGGTGGCAAGGCGATCATCGAACAGCACATTCACTCCCTGTCGGCAGCGGCTCGAGCCGACTCGCACGTGCCGCGGCCCGGCGAGGCGGCCAGCATAGCCCCGGCCAGCCTTCGCGTCTTATCAGGATGGGGAAATTGTCACAGTCTGGCGCGACAGCCGCGTTGCAAAGCGGGACAATTGCTGGCAGAGCTAATAATATTAGCGAAGCGTGCCATCAGGCGCGCCCCTTGTTTCATGGGGATCATCGAGCCCGCGGCGGCCATCAAGCGGCGCGCCCGCGGTGCAGCAGGAGCTTGTGCCACGTGGCCAATCTGGACGAGATCGACCGCCGTCTGCTGGCGGAACTGCAGGCGGAAGGCCGGGTAACCAATGTCGAACTGGCGCAGCGTGTCGGGCTGACCGCGCCGCCTTGCCTCAGGCGGGTACGCGGGCTTGAGGAGGACGGGGTGATCCGCGGCTACCACGCCGATCTCGATCCGGCCAAGCTCGGCTTTACCATCACCGTCTTTGCCATGGTCAGCCTCAAGAGCCAGGCCGAGGCGGCGCTGCGCGAATTCGAGGAGCACATGAAGGCCCTGCCCGAAGTGCGCGAGTGCCACATGCTCAATGGCGAGATCGACTTCATCCTCAAGATCGTGAGCAAGGATCTGCAGAGCTTCCAGGAGTTCCTGACCGGCAAGCTCACGCCTGCGCCCAACGTGGAAAGCGTCAAGACCTCGCTCACCATCCGCACCGCCAAGCAGGAACCAGGCGTGCCACTCTAGCGGTGGCTTGCCCCGTCTCAGTGCAGCTTGAGCTTGGGCCGCACGATACGGTTCACCCGGCCCACGGCCATCAGGAAGGTCGCCTTCACCCAGCCGTGGATGCCGATGAGGTGGAGGCGATAGAGCGAGGTGTAGATGAAGCGCGCAAGGCGCCCCTCGATCGCCATGCTCCCGCCGATGAGGTTGCCCATCAGGCTGCCGACGGTGGAAAAGCGGCTCAAGGAGACGAGCGAACCCTTGTCGCGATAGACGAAGTGCTTGAGCGGCCGGCCCTGTTGCAGCCGCACGATATTGGCAAAGACCACCGCTGCCATCTGGTGCGCGGCCTGGGCACGTGGGGGCACCGGCCTGCCCTCCCCCGGCGGGGTGTAGCTGGCGCAATCGCCCAGCGCGAAGATGTTTGGATCGACCGTGGTCTGGAGTGTGTCGGTGACGATGATCTGGTTGCGCGCGTTGGTTTCAAGCCCCAACCCGGCAAGGAAATCGGCGCCCTTGACCCCGGCTGCCCAGACCATCAGATCCGCCTCGATCACCGCGCCATCGCGGGTGATAAGCTGGCGCGGGCGGGCTTCTACTACCTGGGTGGCCGGGCGCACTTCAACCCCGAGCCGTTCAAGCTCGAAGCGCGCGGCATCGGCAAGCTTTTCCGGCAGGGCGGGCAGGATGCGCGGGCCGGCCTCGAGCAGGGTGACATGGAGGCGGCTCTCGTCGAACACCTCGAGGCCATAGTGTCTGAGGCCCGCAGCGGCGTTGTAAAGCTCGGCCGCCAGTTCCACCCCCGTCGCCCCGCCGCCGACGATCGCCACGCGCACCTGCTCATCGGCGCTCGGATCGCGCAGCATCGCCCGGCTCACGCGCAGGCAGTGGTTAAGCAGGCGGGTGCGGAAGCGATCGGCCTGTTCGCGGCTGTCGAGATAGAGGCAATGCTCCTTCACCCCCGGCACCCCGAAATCATTGGAGACCGAGCCTAGCGCCAGCACCAGGATGTCATAGCGGATGGTGTGGCCGGCGATCAGTTCGCTGCCATCCTCGTCCTTGACCGGCGCAAGGCTGATGGTCCTCGCCACGCGGTCGATGCTCTCGAGGCTGCCCTGGAAGAAGCGGTAGCCCCAGCGCGAGCAATGGTCGCGATAGCCCACCTCGTCGAGATTGGCGTCGAGCGAGCCAGCCGCCACCTCGTGCAGCAGGGGTTTCCAGATGTGCGAGAGGTTCTTGTCGACAAGGATGATGTCGTGGCGCTTGCGGCCATATTTGGCGCCCAGCCTGCGCACCAGCTCCAGCCCGCCCGCGCCCCCGCCGACGACAACGATCTGGGTCTTGCGGTTCATTCGACCTCCACAGCCTTGCCGGGCTCCCCCACCCGCCCGACCAGGCCAGCGGGCAAGCGGGCGCGGGCCAGCGCCGCGCCGAAGCCCCAAGCCGCGAATCCCGTTGCCGGTTCCCCCATCATGGGCCGGCCCCTATCATTTTTGCGAGGTTGTGTCGCCTGCCGGCAACACGGGGCTGCGCGCTTGCCGGCTCAGCCCTCGCGCTCGGCGAGCCATTTCTCCAGCCACTTGATCGAATAGTCGCCGTTGAGCACATCGGGCTGGCGCAGCAGTTCCTGGTGCAGCGGGATATTGGTCTTCACCCCTTCGACCACCATTTCCTCTAGCGCGCGGCGCAGGCGCATGATGCAGCCTTCGCGGGTGCGGCCATAGACGATCAGCTTGGCGATCATGCTGTCGTAATAGGGCGGGATGCGGTATCCGGCATAAAGCCCGCTATCCACCCGCACATGCATCCCGCCGGCTGCGTGATAATAGGTTACGAGGCCGGGCGAGGGGGCGAAGGTGAAGGGGTCTTCGGCGTTGATCCGGCACTCGATCGCGTGGCCGGTGAAGGCGAGCTCCTCTTGCTTGACGGAGAGCGGCCGGCCTTCGGCGATGCGGATCTGCTCGCGCACCAGATCAACGCCCGTGATTGCCTCGGTGACGGGGTGTTCGACCTGCAGGCGGGTGTTCATCTCGATGAAGTAGAACTGGCCGTTCTCCCACAGGAACTCGATCGTGCCGGCGCCGCGATAGCCCATGTCGCGCATCGCCTGGGCGCAGATCTCGCCCATGCGCTGGCGTTCCTCGGGCGAGATCACCGGCGAGGGCGCTTCCTCGAGCACCTTCTGGTGGCGGCGCTGGAGCGAGCAATCGCGCTCGCCAAGATGGATGGCATTGCCCTTGCCATCGCCGAACACCTGGAACTCGATATGGCGCGGATTGGCGAGGTACTTCTCGATATAGACGGTGCCATCGCCAAAGGCCGCCTTGGCCTCGCTGCCGGCCTGCTGCATCAGGGTTTCGAGCTTGTCCTCGCTCTCGCACACCTTCATGCCGCGTCCGCCACCCCCGGCCGCGGCCTTGATGATCACCGGATAGCCGATGTCGGCGGCAATCTTGCGCGCCTCGTCGAAGTCGGAAACCGCCCCGTCGCTGCCCGGCACCAGCGGCAGGCCGAGCGCCCCTGCGGTGCGCTTGGCCTCGACCTTGTCTCCCATGGTGCGGATATGCTCGGGCTTGGGGCCGATCCAGATGATCTCGTGCGCCTCGACGATCTCGGCGAACTTGGCATTCTCCGAAAGGAAGCCATAGCCGGGGTGGATCGCATCGCACTGGGCGATCTCGGCGGCAGAGATGATGTTGGCGATGTTGAGATAGCTCTCGGCCGCAGGCGGCGGGCCGATGCACACCGCATGATCGGCGAGCCGCACATGCATGGCATCGGCATCGGCGGTGGAATGCACCGCCACGGTCTCGATCCCCATCTCGTGCGCAGCGCGGTGGATGCGCAGCGCGATCTCGCCGCGGTTGGCGATCAGGATACGCTTGATGCCCATGGGATTACGCGATCACCACCAGCGGCTGATCGAACTCGACCGGCTGGGCGTTCTCCACCAGGATGGCGCTGACCGTGCCCGATCGGGGCGCGGTGATCGGGTTCATCACCTTCATCGCCTCGACGATCAGCAGGGTATCGCCTTCCTTCACCGCCTGGCCGACCGTGACGAAAGGCGCGGCTCCCGGCTCGGGGGCAAGATAGCAGGTGCCGACCATCGGCGATTTGACCGCATTGCCAAGCTCCGCGCCGGAGGGCGCGGCGGTCTCGACCGGGGCCGGGGTTGTGGCCGCGGGAGCGGGCGCGGCGGCAAGCGGCGCGGGCGCGGGAGCGTAGGCCGGTGCGGGAGCGGCAGCAACGCCCCCGCGCGAGACCCGGATCTTGCGGTCGTCATCCTCGACCTCGATCTCGGTGAGACCGGTCTCGTTGAGCAGTTCGGCAAGCTCGCGCACCAGCGCGGTGTCGATGTTCATGCCCCCCTTGCGCCCGCCTGCCTTGCTGCCTTCGCCAGCCTCGTTTGCCATGTGTGCCCCTTGCTCTTTCATGCGACCGTGAAGCGGCGGGGACTATTGCTGGCAATTGCGGCTGGCAAGTGGCAAGGATGCAATTTGTGAAAGGCGCGCGCGATTTTTACACCTTGCCTGCCGCTACGGCTTCGAGCGCGATCAGGTAGGATTGGGCGCCGTGGCCCTCGACCGTCAGCGCCACGCCCATGCCGACATAGGACAGGTGGCGGAAGGGCTCGCGGGTCTTGGGATTGGACAGATGCACCTCGATCACCGGCGTCGTGATCGCCCGACACGCATCGAGCAGGGCAATCGAGGTATGGGTGTAGGCCGCAGCGTTCAGCAGCACCGCACGCGCGCCTTGGCCTTGCGCTTCGTGCAGCCAGTCCACCAGCATCCCTTCATGGTTGGTCTGGCGCATGTCGATTTCCAGCCCCAACTCGCGGGCGCGGTCTTCCAGCATCCCGGCGATCTCGTCGAGCGTGGTGGTGCCGTAGATCTCCGGCTCGCGCAGGCCCAGAAGGTTGAGGTTGGGGCCGTTGAGGACATAGACAAGGTTGCTCATGCCCGCCCGCTTAGTCCCGAGGCCATGCGCCGGGCAAGCGCGGGGTGCTGCGCGGCAGGTCTTCCACAGGGTAAGCGACGCGAAAAAATGCCCCCGCCCGAAGGCGAGGGCGTGAGGTGTGGAACCACATGGCTCCTTGGGTCGCAGGCGCATTTTTAGGCCAAGACGCGCGCGAAGGCCCGTGACAAATGCTGTTAGGTGCGCCTGCGTTTCAGCCTCAGCGATCCACGCCCTTGACCTTGCCCCATTGGCGCGCGGCGGTGTAGCCGAGGTAGCCCGTGCCAAAGAGCGCGTAGAGCGGCTCGGGCAGGCCCGCCAGATAGGCGTTCATGCCCGCTGCAATGTCGCGCGCGGTCGCCGGGCTGAAGGCCGAGAGCACCCCCATCGGCAGGGCGGTGAGCAGCAGCACATACATGACGTAAAGAAAGCTCGGCCGGGCGCGGCTGGTCCAGGGATCGGCGGAATTGGCCTCGGCCACGATAGCCTGGAGCCGGGCCTCGATCAGCTTCAGCTCCTGCGTGCCCTCGAGCGCGATCAGCTCGAGCTTGGCCCGCTCGCGGGCTTCCTTGTCGGGGATGATCTTGTCGATGATCGCCGCGATCGGGCCGATCAGGGTTTCGATAAGGGCCATGGGCGCGCTCCGCTCTCGATGAGTCGCGCCCAATTTCACCATTTTGGTTCGTGTAGGAAAATATTTTATCCTATTCCTCGCCTGCCTCGGCCAGCAGCCGCCGGGCCAGCATGAGGTGCGGGCGATCGAGCATGGCGCCATCGAGCGCCACCACCCCGGCCCCGGGCTGGGCGGCAAAGGCCTCCACCACCGCCCGGGCGTGGGCCAGTTCCTCGGGGCTGGGGGTGAAGGCGGCATTGATCGGCTCGACCTGCGCCGGGTGGATCGCCAGCATCCCGGCAAAGCCCGCGGCCCGCACCGCCCGCGCGCGGCGCTCGAGCGCCTGCGTGTCGCGGAACTCGGGCTGCACCGTCTCGATCGCCGGCACCCCGGCAGCCGCGGCGCCGATCAGACACAGGCTACGCGCCATCTCGTAGGTGTGGGCATATTCCCCATCATCCCCTCGCTGTTGGCGCGCGCCGAGCGCGGCGGAAAGATCCTCCGCCCCCCAGGTCAGCGCCACCAGCCGCTCGCGCCCCGGATAATTGCCGGCATATTCCCCAGTGCGGAACATTGCCGCGGCGGTCTCGGTGACGAGCGCGGCGATCGCGGTGCTGCCCGCGGCAAGGCCGCTCGCCGCCTCGAGCGCCGAGAGGTAATGGTGCAGGCGGGTGATGTCGGCAGCGCCCTCGGCCTTGGGCAGCAGCACCCCGCCGGGGCGCTCAGGGATCACCGCCACCAGATCGGCAAGGCAATCCGGGGTGGCGAGCGGGTTGATCCTCACCCACAGCCGCGCTCGCGCCTCCACCGCGCGCGCGCCAAGCTCGGCCGCCACCAGCTGGCGCGCGGCCGCCTTGCGCTCGGGCGCGACCGAATCCTCAAGGTCAAGCAGCACGATGTCTGCCGGGCCGGCAATCGCCTTGGCGATCTTCCTCTCGCTGTCGCCCGGGGCGAACAGCCAGGAGCGCCTTCTGCCAGGCAGCGGGCGGGGCGGGGTGGATGCGGTGGCCATGCTGGGTTCCTCTCTTGCCCCTGCGCTTAGAAAGCCTGCCGCCCGCCGGCAAGGCCATGCGCAACAGGGCGCAAGGGGGTGCCGCCTTGCGCCATCTTTCCCATGGCGGGCCGGGCTTCCGGTTGCTATGCGAGACCGGTTTCAATCAGCCGGGGAGAGCCTCACGTGGCAATCGCGTTTACGGTCAACGGCCAGCCGGTCAGCGTCACGGTGGAGGAGGACACGCCGCTGCTGTGGGTGCTGCGCGAGGAGCTGGGGTTGACCGGCACCAAGTTCGGCTGCGGCGTGGCGGCCTGCGGGGCCTGCTCGGTGCAGGTTGATGGGGCGCTGGTGCGGTCGTGCAGCTTGCCGGTGGGCGAGGCAGCCGGCAAGGCGGTGCGCACGATCGAGGGGCTGAAGGCCGCCGATGGCACGCTGCACAAGGTGCAACAGGCGTGGATCGCCGCGCAGGTGCCGCAATGCGGCTATTGCCAATCGGGCCAGATCATGGCCGCCGTCGCCCTGATCGAACAGGTGGGGACGCCGAGCGATGCCGAGATCGATGCAGCCATGACCAATATCTGCCGCTGCGGCACCTATCCGCGCATCCGCGCCGCGATCCGCGCTGCGACCGGGGCTGCCGCTGCGGCCACCGCCGCTTCCGTCCCCGCCGAGCAGGGAGACGCCTGATGGCCGACAACCCCCAGCCCGAGCTTGATTATCCGCAAACCCCGGCCGCGCCTGAGCGGTCGGAAACTCCGCCGACGCGCAAGGGCATCAAGCGGCGCCTGTTTCTTGCCGGCACCGCGCTCGTCGCCGGCGGCGGCGTCTTTGCCCTGTGGTGGGCCGACAGCAGCGCCCGCAGCAAGGCCAAGGCGCTGGTCGAGGGCAAGGGCGAGCACGCCTTTGCTGCCTGGGTCAAGATCGCCGAGGATGACAGTGTCACCATCTATTCGCCGCACATCGATTTCGGCCAGGGTTCGCACACCGCGCTGGGCCAGATGCTCGCCGATGAACTCGATGCGGCGTGGGACAAGGTTACGGTGGAGCAGGCCCCGGCCGATCTGGCCTTTGCCAATGCGGCGCTTGCCAAGGGTTTCCTGCCTTTGATGGTGGGCGAGACCGTCGCCGGTCTCATCCCCGATGCGGTGATCGGGATGATGGCGCGCGCGATGCCGCTGCAGATCACCGGCGGCTCCTCGGCGATCCGCTTCACTGGCGAAGTGGCGATGCGCAAGACCGGCGCGGCGGTGCGCGCGGCGCTGGTGGCCGAAGCAGCCCAACGGCTGGGCGTGCCGGAGCGCGAGCTTGCCACGGGCGATTCGCGCGTGACCCACGCCCCATCCGGCAGGTCGCTGCGCTATGGCGAGCTGGCGGCAGGCGCGGCGCAGCGCCCGCTTTCAAGCGATCCGGTGCTCAAGACCCGCGCGCAGTGGAAGCTGATCGGCAAGCCAATTCCCCGGCGCGACATTCCCGCCAAGGTCGATGGCAGTGCGGTCTATGGTATCGACTTTACCCTCCCCGGCATGCGCGTTGCCACCATCGCCATGGCCCCGGTGCGCGGCGGCAAGCTCGAAAGCCTCGATGAGGCCCCGGCGCTGGCGGTCAAGGGTGTCGAGAAGGTGGTCAGGCTCGATGACGCGGTGATCGTTGTCGGCAAGGGTTATTGGCAGGCGAGAAAGGGGCTCGAGGCGCTTGCGCCCACCTGGAGCGATGGCGGCCACGGGGCGATCTCGACCGCGGCGATCTATGCCGCCCAGGCGCGCCTGCGCCAGAGCGCGCAGAAGCCCGACAACGAGAGCGGCAGCGGCGATGTCGAAGCGGCGCTGAGCGCGGCGGGAGCGCGGCGCATCGAGGCCGAATACCGCGTGCCCTTTCTCCACCACGCGATGATGGAGCCTTTCGCGCTCACCGGCCATTTCAAGGACGGCAAGCTTCATCTGTGGGGCGGATTGCAGGACCCGCTGAGCACCCGCACCCGCGCGGCCAAGGCCGCGGGCCTTGCGGTCGAGGACGTGGTCTTCACCCCGATGATCATGGGCGGCGGCTTCGGCCGGCGCTTTCCCGATCTGGTCGAGATCATCGATCAGGTGGCGGTGCTGGCAATGCAGGTGCCCTATCCGGTCAAGCTGATCTGGAGCCGCGAAGAGGAGCTGCGCCACGGCACCTATCGCCCGCAATCCTCGGCGCTGCTCACCGGTGCGGTCAAGGACGGGCGCATCACCGCGATGCGGATCGACTATGTCCAGAGCGGCAGCGCCGAGGGCGAGGTGCCTTTCATCTATGATCTTCCGGCGGTCTCGCGGCGGCACTTTGCCTATCGATCGAACCAGATCGATGGGCCGTGGCGCTCGGTCAACGCGACGCAGCTGGGCTTTTACACCGAGAGCTTCATCGACGAACTCGCCGCGGCGGCGGGCGAAGATCCCTACCGCTTCCGCCGCAAGCACCTGCCCGAGGGCTCGCGCCATGTGAAGGTGCTCGATGAAGTCGCCCGCCGCGCTAGCTGGGGCACGCCGCTTCCTGCGGGCGTGGGGCGCGGCATTGCCATTGTCGAGAGCTTCGGCACCATCGTTGCCGAGGTGGTCGAGGCGGCGCTCAAGGAGGATGGCACCCCCAAGGTGCTGCGCGCCTGGGCCGTGGTCGATTGCGGGACCACGATCAACCCCTTGAATGCCGAGGCGCAGATAATGGGCGGGCTGATCATGGGCCTTTCCTCGGCGATGGGCGAGCAGGTGACGCTCGAGAAGGGCGCGGTGGTGGAGAGAAATTTCACCGATTACCCGATCCTCAAGCTCGCCGACGCGCCGCCGGTGGTCGATGTGCATTTCATCGACAGCGGCGCCAAGACCGGGGGGATCGGCGAGCCGGGCCTGCCGCCTGCCAGCCCGGCACTCGTCAATGCGCTGGCAGCGCTCACGGGCAAGCGCATCCGCACGCTGCCGGTGCTGGCGCAGGCGAAGGCTTGAGCCTCGCCGGCTGGGCGGCGCTGATCCTTGCCGGCGGGGCAGGGCGGCGCTTTGCCGGGGCGGCGCCGGGGGACAAGCTGCTCGCCGACCTTGCGGGCGCCCCGGTGATCCGGCGCCTCGCCGCGCGTGTCGCCGATGCCGGGTTTGGCGAGGTGGTGTGCATCACCGGGGCCGCGCATGACCGGATCAAGGCGGCGCTTGCGGGCATCGATCTGCGCATCATCGCCGCGCCCGACTGGGCCGAAGGCATGGCCGCGAGCCTGCGCGCCGGGGTGGCGGCGCTGTCACCAGACGCGCGCGGGGCATGCCTGTTTCTGGGTGACATGCCGCTGGTGCCGGTGGCGCTGTGCGAGGATCTCGTCGCTGCGGCCGAGGCGTCGGGCTATGCCGCGCGGGCGCGCTGCATGGGCCGCCCCGGCCACCCGGTGGCCTTCACCCGGGCGGCCTTTGCCGACCTGTTGGCGCTCAAGGGCGATCAGGGGGCAAGCGCGCTGCTCGCGGCGCGGGGCTTGGCCGTGGCCTACCTCGACACCGCAGATCGGGGCGCGCTGCTCGACATCGACACCCCAGCCGATCTTGCGGCGCTCACGGCGGCGTGGAAGACCTGCGCCACCTCGGCCACCAGCGAGAGCGCCACCGCGCGTGGGCCCTTGCCGAAGCCTTGAAGCCCGATCGGGGCGTGGAGCCGCGCCAGCGCCGCCGCGCTCACCCCATGACCGCGCAGCCGTTCCAGCCTTGCTGCGAGCCGGGCCCGCGCGCCGATCGCGCCGACATAGCAGGCCTCGCTTGCGAGCGCAGCGGCAAGGCCCCGCTCGTCATCTTCGCGGTCGTGCGTGAGCACGGCAATCGCGCTCCAGCGGTCGATCCCGATCGCGTCCAGCGCCGCTGCCGGCGCGCCGGTGTGATAGGAAATTCCGGGGCAGGGCGGCTCGGCCGGCCCGCCGGGGGCGATCAGCGCCACCTCCCAGCCTAGCTCACGCGCCAGCCCCAGCGCCGCGAGCGTCGCACCGTCATCCCCCACCAGCACCAGCCGCAGCGGCGGCAGAAAGGCCCGGGTGTAGCGCGCACCGTCCCAGCCATCGGGCGGGGGCGCGGCGCAGGGGGCGGCCGTGCGCGTGTGGCCATCGCTGCACCACACCAGGGCCTGGCGCGCGGCGCGTGCCGCGATGAGGGTGGCAAGCGCTGCCTCATCCCCCGCCACCGGCTCGACCAGCACGCTGATTCCCGATCCGCAGGCAAGCCGGATGTCGATCCACGGGCTGCCCTCGCCATAGCGCAGCAGCCGCGGCTTCCCTAAGGCCATCGCGGCGCGGGCATGGCGGGCAACATCCTCCTCGATGCAGCCGCCCGACAGGAAGCCCCAATGCGCCTCCTCAGTGATCAGCATCTGCGCGCCCACCTCGCGCGGGGCCGAGCCATCGACCTCGACCAGCGTGGCGATGGCAAAGCGCGGCGGCAGCGCGGGCAGCGCCAGCAGCGCTTCGCGGATATCCTCGATCGGGGCGGCAAGGCGCCAACGGGTCATGCCTGGGGGTGGGCCTTCATGAGAGGTTGGTGCCGCCAGCCTAGCCAGCCCCGTGCGCCGGCGCAATCGCCGCCCGCTGCGGGCGGCGCCGGAGGCTGCAATTTGAGGGAAGACCACTGGTCGGGACGACTGGATTCGAACCAGCGACCCCCACACCCCCAGTGTGATGCGCTACCAGGCTGCGCTACGTCCCGCGCCAGTGGAGCGGCGCCTATAGGGCGCTCGCCACAGGCTGGCAAGGTGGTTTGGCGAGCCGCTGGCAACACGCGGCTGGCCCCGTGTGGCCGGTGCGCCGGCTTGGTGCGATTGCGGCGCGGCGCCAATGCTGCTAGGCGCGCCTACTTGAACGGCTGCGGGCACCATGCCCGGCCACTTCACACGGGATCTGACGGGCCTCATAGCTTATGACTTTCGATCTTCTTGCCGCCGCCCCGGCCGGTGCCGCCGCCGCGCCGCCCGCGTGGATCAGCTTCCTGCCGATCATCGGCATGATCGCGATCTTCTGGTTCCTCATCATCCGGCCGCAGATGAAGCGGCAGAAGGAGCACCAGGCCAAGATCGCGGCGATGAAGAAGGGCGATCAGGTGATCACCGCCGGGGGTCTCGTGGGCAAGGTGGTCAAGGTCGATGACACCTATGTCGAGCTTGATCTTGGTCCCAACGTCCGGGTGCGGGCGGTCAAGGCGACGATCGGCGATATCATCCCGCCGGGCGGCACGCCGGCCAACGATTGATGCGGCCCCGCGCCGCTTCCCGCGCCGCTCCCCGCGCTGCCCCAAGCCCCGCTTCCCGCACGAGACCCTGAACGGCCATGCTCGAATTTCCGCTCTGGAAGAAGATTTCGCTCTGGGCGCTGACGCTTGCCGCCGCGGCGCTGGCGCTGCCGTCGCTCGCCAAGGTCGCTGGCCTGCCTTGGCCCGCGGGCTTGCCCGGTCCCGAGGTCAATCTCGGGCTTGACCTTGCCGGCGGCTCGCACCTCCTGCTCGAGGCCAAGGCCGATGACGTGCGCGCCCAGCGCCTCACCAATATGGAAGAAACGGTGCGCCAGCTGATGCGCGGGGCCAAGCCGCGCATCCGCATCGGCGATGTCTCCACCGCCGATGGCAAGCTCTCCTTCATGCTCGAGAACGCCGCCGATATTGATCGGGCGCGCGGCCTCATCGAGCCGGTGATGCAGGGGCAGACCAGCACGCGCGAATGGGATCTGAGCGTGGTCGATGGCCAGCGCATCGTGCTCACCCCGACCGAGGCCGGCCTTGCCCAGGCGATCGATGATGCCATGGCGAGCGCCACCGAAGTGGTGCGCCGCCGCATCGACGAGCTGGGTACGCGCGAGCCGACCATCATCCGCCAGGGCAGCACCCGGATCGTGGTGCAGGTGCCGGGCCTGCAGGATCCCGAGGCGCTCAAGAACCTGCTCGGCCAGACCGCGCAGCTCGAGTTCAGGCTGGTCGATCTCAATGCCCTGCCCGAAAACGTCCAGGCCGGGATCGCCCCGCCGGGCAGCGAGATCTTCCCCTATGCCCCCGGCACTCCGCAGGAAGGCCGGTTCGAGGCGGTGCGGCGGCTCGGCGGGATTCGCGGTGACAGCCTGACCGGCGCGCAGGCCGGGGTCGATCCGCAGACCAACCAGAACATCGTCAACATCACCTTCGATGCCCAGGGCGGGGCCAAGTTTGCCAAGCTCACCACCGAGAATGTCGGCAAGCCCTTTGCCATCATCCTCGATGGCAAGGTGCTCTCGGCGCCGGTGATCAACGAGCCGATCATCGGCGGACGGGCGCAGATCTCGGGGAATTTCACTCCAGAGAGCGCCAACAACCTGGCGATCGCGCTGCGTTCAGGCGCGCTGCCGGTGCCGCTCCACGTGGTCGAGGAACGCACCGTGGGGCCGGATCTCGGCGCCGATTCGATCCGCAAGGGGCTGATCGCCATGGCCATCGGCAGCCTCGCGGTGATTGCGCTGATGATCGCCAGCTATGGGCGCTTCGGGGTCTATGCGACAATTGCCCTCGTCTTCAACGTGCTGATGCTGCTGGGGTTGATGGCGCTCGGCAATTTCACCCTGACGCTGCCCGGTATCGCCGGCTTCGTCATCACCATCGGTGCGGCGGTGGACGCCAACGTGCTCATCAACGAGCGCATCCGCGAGGAGCGCAAGCGCGGACGCAAGGTCGTCTCCGCGGTCGAGACCGGTTACAAGGAAGCCAGCCGCGCGATCTGGGACGCCAACCTCACCAACTTCATCGCCGGGGTGGCGCTGTTCGCCTTCGGCTCGGGCCCGGTCAAGGGCTTTGCCGTGGTGCTGGTGCTGGGCCTGTTCACCTCGGTCTTTACCGGCGTGACGCTGACCCGGATGTGGGTGGCCGGCTGGCTGCGCCGCGCCCGGCCGACCGATCTGGTGATCTGAGAGGAGCGCGACGATGAAGCTGTTGAAGCTCGTCCCTGACAACACCAACATCAAGTTCCTGAAGGTGCGCGTCCCCTTCTTCGTGGTCAGCCTTGCGCTGATCCTCGGCAGCTGGGCGGCGGTGGCGGTCAAGGGGCTCAATTTCGGCGTCGATTTTGCCGGCGGGCAGGAGGTGCGCCTCACCTTTACCGAGCGTGCCGCCGCGCCGATACCCGAGCTGCGCGCGCTGGTTGGCGGCCTGGGCTATGGCGAGCCAGTGGTGCAGGAGTTCGGCGCCCCCAACCAGGTCTCGATCCGCGTGCGCCTGCCCGAGAAGGCCGAGGACACCCCCGGCGCTGCCACGGCCATTGGTGATCGGGTGATCGCCGCGATCACCGCCAAATATCCCGATGCCCGCAAGGACGGGAACGATACGGTTTCGGGCAAGGTGGCGGGTGAGTTCCGCACCTCGGCGCTGCTTGCCCTGCTGGCGGCGATGGCAGCGGTCTCGCTCTACATCTGGGTGCGGTTCGAATGGCAATTCGGCGTCGGCGCGATGTTTGCGCTGGTGCATGACGTCTCTCTCACGCTCGGCCTGTTTGCGGTGACGCAGATGGAGTTCAGCCTCCAGATCGTCGCGGCGGTGCTGGCGATCATCGGTTACTCGCTCAACGACACCATCGTCGTTTATGACCGCATCCGCGAGAACCTGAAGAAATACCGCAAGATGCCGCTCAATGAACTGCTTGACCTGTCGGTCAACGAGACCTTGGCGCGCACGGTGATGACCTCGCTCACGTTGTTCGTGGCGCTGATCCCGCTGCTGATCTTCGGCCCGCCCAGCCTGTTCGGCATGGTCGCGGCGATCACCTTCGGCCTGTTCGTCGGCACCTATTCCTCGATCTACATGGCCGGGCCGCTGCTGATCTGGATGGGGGTCACGTCGGACAGCTTCGTGCCGCGCGAAACCGCGCTTGATCGGCAGGAGAAGATCGCCCGCGGCGAGGCTTGAGGCCGCGCTTCAGGCGCGGGCGACGAGGCCCTCGTAATGGGCGGCAAGCGCGGCGGCGTTGGCCTGCCAGCTGAACCCGTCGGCAAGCGCGGCGACTGCCTCGCGCGGGGGCGGGCTTGCCAGCAGCGCGCGCACACCTTCTGCCACCGCCTCGGGCGTGCGGGCAACCAGCCGCCCGGCAACCTCGCTGGTGATCAGCTCGCGCGCGCCGCCGACATCGCAGGTCACCACCGGCGTGCCACAGGCCAGCGCCTCGACCCAGGCATTGGCGAGGCCCTCGTCCGCGCTTGGCAGCACCATCACGTCCGCCGCCGAGAGCAGCAGCGGCATCACGTCATGATCGATGACGCCGGCAAACAGCACCCGCTCGGCCAGCCCCAGCCCCGCCGCCCGGGCGCGCAGGCGGGGCTCGTCCTCGCCCTTGCCAACCAGCACCAGCCGCGCCTCGGGCAAATCGGCCAGCGCGGCGATGGCAATGGCCTGGCCCTTGCGTTCGATGAGCGCGCCGACGCTCACGAGCAGCGGTGCAGCATCGGGCAGGGGCAGGCCGAGTTCGCGCGTCAATTGGCGGCGCAGTTGCGGATGGGCGAGCGGGCGGAAGCGGTCTCGATCAAGCCCGGTGTAGTGGAGCGTGATCTTGTCCGGCGCCATGCCCATGGCCGCCATGCGCTGTGCAAGATCGCGGCTCACCGCGAGCAGACCCTCGGCCGCCTCGGCCGCCTCGAGCATCTGTCGGCGGGCGAAATCCTGCTTGCCCCAATAGGTGATGTCGCTGCCGCGGGCCTTGATCGATAGCGGCAGCCCCATGGCCTTGGCGATGATGGCCGCCGCCGGGCCATCGGGGAAAAAGAATTGGGCGTCGATCAGGTCGATGGGAGTTGCTGCATGGATCTGCCGGACCAGCGGCAGAGCGGCGCGCGCGATCGCGGCGGCATTGCGACGCGCCCCGATCCGCGGAATCAGCGTGAAGCGCGGGCGGTGGACGGTGATGCCCCCTTCCTCTGCCCTTTGCGGCAGGTCTGCCAGCGGGCGATAGCGCCCCAGCGCCAGCGGCGGCAGGCCGATCGGGTTGATCACGCTCACCCGCCAATCTCCCCGCTGCGCCAGCGCCTCGAGCGATTGCGCAACGAAGATGCCAAAGCGCGGGCTTGCCGGGCTGGGATAGAGCGTGGCGAGGCTGAGGACGTGTTTCACGATGGGGCTGCCTTAGGGGCCTTGCGGTTAAAGCGGCCTCACCAGCATGATCGCGCAGGCGATCCAGGCGGGATTGTCGATCACCACCTGCTTCTGCCCCGCGCCCGGCGGCAGCAGGCCGATGCGCGCGCCCTGCCGGTCGATCAGCCGCCCGAAGGCGAGCCGCCCGCCGGGGCGCGGTGCCAGGCAATCGCGGTTGATTGCGCGGGTGAGCGCCGCGGCATCGGCTGCCGGATCAAGGGATTGCAGCCAGATCTGGTCGCCCGGGCGATATTCCCCGATGCTGGCCGCGACCGCCAGCACCAAGGGGGCAGACGCCCCCACGCCGGCGGCAAGATCGGCCGGGGGCACCGCCTCGCGCGGGGTGCTCAGCGGCTCGGGGCCGGCGGGGCCGAGCTCGGCGATGATCCGCGCCGGCTCGCTCTCCTCGGCGCGCATCAGGCTCGCCGGTTCGACCTTGAGCGCGGCGGCGATGCGCTCCATCCAGGCGAGCGAGAGCTGGCGCGTGCCGGTCTCGAGCCGGCCAATGGTCTGCGCCGTGGTCGGGGGCACGCAGGCAGCGGCAAGATCGGCGAGGGTCATGCCCCTCGCTTTCCTCAGGTCGCGGATACGGTTGGTCATCGCGGGCAGCGCCTTGTTTAACCGGATTGGTTTTTCCTTTCCTACAGATACGCCGTCTTGGCAAGTCGTCGGATGCCAACAAGCGGGAGGACAAACAATGACGCGCCACCTCGTCGAACGCGAACTCACCCCGGAGGGCCCGCGCCGCAGCGCTCCGGCCAAGGGTGCCCGGCGCCCGGCGCGCACGGTGACGGTCAACCTTGGTGAAAGCCCGATCACCTGGCTGCACGCGCGCGGCCATCTGAGCGACCGGCTGCGCGATGCGGGCGAGGCGCTGCGTGCCGATTACGAGCGCGCGCAGATCGCCCCCAGCATCACCATGCGCTGGGACCCGGTGCGGGTGAAAACCACCGGCGAGCGTGGGCTTGAAGCGTCCGAACGCCAGATCGCCGCGCGCCAGCGCTTCGACGGGGCGATCCGCGCGGCTGGCCGCGGCCTTGAGGATATCCTGTGGCGGGTGGTGTGCGCGGGCGAGGCCCTGCCCGAGGCGGAAAGGGCGCTCGGCTGGCCGGCGCGCAGCGGCAAGCTGGTGTTGCGCATCGCGCTTGAACGGGTGGCCGACTATTACCGCATAGCCTGACTTTAGCCCGAGACCTCGGAGAAAAACCGCTCCTCGGCGATCTTGCCGTCCCGCACGGTGTAAAGCGCGATCTCGCGCGCCTGCACACGCTCGCCCTGCATGGTCACATCCATGGTGAAGTGCAGCGCGAACTGGTCCCCGAACACGAAGGGCCCTTCGGTGACGAAGCTGTGCATGGTGGCATGGGCCTCCCACCAGACGTGCTTGGCAAGCAGTGCCGCGCGCCCTTCGACGCGCGCGCCGTCACCGCCATGAGGTTCGAGGCTGACGATGTCATCGGCCCACAGCGCCTGATTGGCGGGTGCATCATCGGCGCGGATCGCAGCGGCAAAGGCGCGGGCGATATCTTCGGTGATCATCGGCGAGTCTCCGTGCGGGGATGAGGCGGATTGGCCCTGGAATGCGGCAATTGCGCGGCCGCGCCTTAGCCTTCCACCATCTCCGCCAGCATCAGCCAGCGTTCCTCGGCCGCGTCCTTTTCCGCCCGGGCCTTGGCGATGCTCTCGGTGATCGCGTGGAAGCGCTGGGGATCGCGGGTGTAAAGATCGGGATCGGCGAGCAGCGCCTCGTCCCGGGCAATCGCCGCTTCAAGCTCGGCGATGCGCGCGGGCAAAAGCTCGTAATCGCGCTGATCCTTGTAGGACAGCTTGACCGCGGAACGCGACCGGGGCGGAGGGGCGGGCGCAGGCGTGGCGGGGCTGCGCGCTTCAGCCCGGCGCGCGGCGGGGCGCGGCGCGGCCTCGGCGCAGCGGCGCGCTTCCCAATCGGCATAGCCGCCCGCGACGATATCGACCTTGCCCGAGCCGTCGAGCCCGAGCGTCACCGTCACCGTGCGGTCGAGAAAATCGCGGTCGTGGCTGACGATCAGCACCGTGCCGTCAAAATCGGCGATCACCTCCTGCAGGAGGTCGAGCGTTTCAAGGTCAAGATCGTTGGTCGGCTCGTCGAGCACCAGGAGGTTGGCGGTGCGGGCAAATTCGCGCGCGAGCAGCAGGCGCGAACGCTCTCCGCCGGAAAGGATGCCGATCTTGGTATCGACCAGCCGGGGATCGAACAGGAAGTCCTTGAGATAGGCCTGGACGTGCTTTCGCACTCCGCGCACATCGATCCAGTCGCCCCCCTGGGCGAGGAACTGCCGCACGCTTGCCTGCGGATCGAGCAGCCTGCGCTGCTGGTCGATCATCACCCCGGAGAGCGTCTTGGCATGGGTGACGGTGCCACTATCGGGCTCGAGCTCGCGCGTGAGCAACTTGAGCAGCGTGGTCTTGCCCGCGCCATTGGCCCCGACAATGCCGATGCGGTCGCCGTTCTGGATGCGCAGCGAGAAGGGCTTGATCACCACCCGCGCGCCAAAGGCCTTGGAGATGTTCTCGGCGACGATCACCGATTTTGACTTGAACGCCTCGTCCTCGGCCAGGGCGAGTTTGGCCGTGCCCGCCGCGGCCCCGGCGATCATCGCCGCGCGGGCGGCGCGCATCTGCTGGAGCTTGGCCAGCCGCCCCTGGTTGCGCCGCCGCCGCGCGGTCACCCCGCGTTCGAGCCAATGGGCCTCGATCTTGAGCTTGGCATCGAGCTTCTCGGCGGCCCGGGCTTCCTCGGCATAGACCTGTTCCTCCCAGGCCTCGTAGCCGCCAAAGCCGATCTCCTTGCGCCGCAGGGTGCCGCGGTCGAGCCACAAGGTCGCCCGCGTCAGGCGGGTGAGGAAGGTGCGATCATGGCTGATGGTGATGAAGGCGCCGCGATAGCGGCTGAGCCAGTCCTCGAGCCAGTCGATCGCGCCCAGATCAAGGTGGTTGGTCGGCTCGTCGAGGAGCAAGAGATCGGGCTCCTGCGCCAGCGCTCGAGCGATCGCGGCGCGGCGCCTCTCACCCCCGCTGGCGGTGGCAGCCGCGCGGCTCATGTCGATCCCGAGCTGGCCGGCGATCGCTTCCACCGCGTGCGCGGCAGGGGCATCGGGCCCGGCGAGGGCAAAGTCCATCAGCGTGGCAAAGGGGGCAAGATCGGGCTCCTGCTCGAGGAACACGATGCGCGTGCCCGGCTTGACCCGGCGCTGCCCACGATCGGCTTCGATCCGCCCGGTGATGAGGCGCAACAGGGTGGTCTTGCCCGCGCCGTTGCGCCCGATCAGCGCCAGCCGGTCACCGGGCAGCACGTGGAGGTCGAGCGGGGGCGGGCCATCGGCTCCGGGAGGGCCGCCGAACAGCCAGCGGCCGCCCTGCTGCAGGGCCATGCCTTCGAGCGAGAGGATCGGGGGCTGGGCCATGGGCCGAGCCACCTAGGAGTTTGAACCGCGCCCGACAAGCCGGTTCAGCCCCGCGAAAGTCGCCGCGGTGCAGGGGCGCGGCTCAACCACAAGGAACCTGCCGATGATGCGATCTGCCTTCCTGCCCCTTGCCGCCACCGCGCTCGCGCTGCCTGCCGGGCCGCTTGCCGCTGCCGAGGTCACGCTTGCCCCGTCCGGCCCGGTGGTCGAACTCAGCGTGTTCGAGAGCGTTGCGGTCGCGCCCGACATCGCCACCATCGGCGCCGGGGTGACCACCGAGGCAGACAGCGCCAGCGCGGCGATGCAGCAGAACGCTGCGCAGATGAGCGCGGTGATCGCCCGGATCAAGGCGCTGGGCATTGCCGAGCGCGACATCCAGACCACCGGCATCAGCCTCAATGCCCGCTATGACTATGATCCTGCCGCGCAGCGCCCGGTGTTCCGCGGCTACCAGGCCGCCAACCGGGTGAGCGTGAAGCTGCGCCAGATCGCCGAAGTGGGCCGGGTGCTCGATGCGCTGGTGGCCGCCGGGGTCAACGATTTGAGCGGCCCGAGCTTTGCCATCGAGAACGACGAGGCGGCCAAGGATGAAGCCCGCAAGCGCGCGCTCGATCGCGCCACGGCCCGCGCCGAGGCCTATGCCCGCAGCCTCGGCTATGGCGGGGCGAAGGTGCTGGCGATCGCCGAAACGCTCACCGGACGCGGCCCCATGCCCGAGACGGTGATGATCCGCGCCGATGCCGGCAAGGTCTCGGCCGTGCCCCCGGTCGAGCCGGGGCTGGTCGAGGCCGGGGTGAGCCTTTCGATCACCTACGAGCTGGTGAAGGGCGCCGGCCAGTGAGCGCCCGGCGGCCCATTCACGGCTTGTTCAATACCGCCGCCCTAGGCATGGTGGCGCCATGAAACAGGCTCGCTCGCTCATCGCCGTCATGCTCGCTGCGCTGGCGCTTGCCGGGTTCGTCGCCCCGGCTGCAGCGCAGGATCAGCCGCGCGGGGAGCAGAGCGAGGCGCGCCGCGAGGCCGAGGCGGGCAACCAGCTCAGCCTGCGCGAGATCGAGCGGCGCATCCTGCCGCAGATGCTGGGCGCCGAATATCTTGGCCCGGCCTATGATTCGGCGGCGCGCGCCTATCGGCTCAAGTTCATCAGGGATGGCCGTGTGACCTATGTCGATGTCGATGCCCGCACCGGGCGGATCATCGGCCGGTCGCGCTGAGCGCGGGGCAGCCCGGTCGCGGCCATGCGCCTTGCTTGACGCAATCCTGCCAAAGGCGCACGAGCCTAGCGCAGGGATAAGCAGGACTTAGGGTGAATCATGCGGATTCTGATCGTCGAAGACGAACCGACCCTCGGCGCGCAGCTCAAGGCGACGCTCGAGGGGCAGGGCTATGCGGTCGATCTGTCCACCGACGGGGAGGACGGGCACTTCATGGGTTCGACCGAGGATTACGATGCGGTGATCCTCGATCTTGGCCTGCCCGAGATCGACGGGCTGACGGTGCTGGGAATGTGGCGGCGCGAGGGGCGCAGCTTCCCGGTGCTGGTGCTGACCGCGCGCGATTCCTGGTCGGACAAGGTTGCCGGGCTCGATGCCGGGGCCGATGATTACCTCGCCAAGCCTTTCCAGACCGAGGAGCTGATCGCCCGCCTGCGCGCGCTCATCCGCCGGGCTTCGGGCAATACCTCATCCGAACTGGTTGCCGGTGATGTCCGCCTCGACACCCGCTCGGGCCGGGTCACGCTCGCGGGCGAGCCGGTCAAGCTGACCGCGCAGGAATACAAGCTGCTCTCCTACCTCATGCACCACAAGGGCAAGGTGGTGAGCCGCACCGAACTGATCGAGCACATCTATGATCAGGATTTCGACCGCGATTCGAACACCATCGAGGTGTTCGTCACCCGCATCCGCAAGAAGCTCGGCGCAGACGTGATCACCACCATCCGTGGCCTCGGTTACAGCCTCGACGACCCCGCCGACGCCCCCCGCGCCTGAGCAAGGCGCGCGCGGCGGCGAGGGCAGAGCGGCCTTGCCCGCAGGGCAGGCCGCGCCCGGCGCGCCCGCGGCATCCCCCGAAGCGGCCGCCGCACCCGCATCGGCAACCGCGCAAGCGCCGCGCGCCAGCCTTGCCCGACGCATGGGGCTGATCGCGGCGGGGTGGATCTTCGTGCTGCTGCTGGGCGGCGGCCTCGCGCTCGAGCGCACCCTGACCCGCCAGGTCGAGGCCAATTTCGACGAGCAGCTCGATTACATCCTCACCGCGATGATCGCTTCGGCCGAGATCGATCCCAATGGCGAGGTCTATTTCTACCGCACGCTGGGCGACCAGCGCTTTCTCGAGCCGGGCAGCGGGCTTTACTGGCAGATCAGCGGCGGCAATTTCGATCCCTGGCCTTCGCGCAGCCTGTGGGACCGCACCTTGAGGCTCAAGGGCACTGGCCAGAAGGGCGAGCATTTCGACAGCCAGACGCATTTCTACGATTCCGACCAGTTCCCGGGTGAGCCTTTGCGGATTGCCGAGCGCACCGTGATCCTGCCCGGCTCGGAAACCCGCTGGACCTTCGCGGTGGCCAGCGCCACCGAGCAGATGGACCGCCAGATCGGGCGCGTGCGGCTGATCCTGATCTGGAGCTTTGCCGTGCTCGGCCTTGGCCTGTTGGTGATGGCGCTGCTGCAAATCCGCTATGGCCTTTCGCCGCTGCGGCGGGTGCGCGCGGCGATTCAGAAGCTGCGCAGCACCGGGGCCAATCGCATCACCGATCCGCTGCCGCTCGAGGTGCAGCCGCTGGTCGAGGAACTCAATGCCCTTCTCGAGCACTCCGAGCGCCAGGCCGAGGAGGCGCGCCGCCATGCGGGCAACCTTGCCCATGCGCTCAAGACGCCGCTCACCGTGCTGACCAACGCCGCCACCGCGCGCGCCCCGGATCTGCCCGAAACGGTGATGCGCGAGGTGCGCACGATGCAGCGCCATGTCGATCACCATCTCGCCCGCGCCCGCGCCGTTGGCCGCCGCGCCATCGGCCATGCCCGCACCAATGTCTATGCCAGCGCCGAGGCCGTGCGCCGCGCGATCGAGCGGCTCTATCCCCAGGGCCGGTTTGACATCGCCGGGAGCAAGACCGCGATGGTCGCGCTCGAGCGGCAGGATCTCGACGAGCTGCTCGGCAACCTGATCGAGAACGCCGCCAAATATGGTGGCGGCAGCGTGTTCGTGACCATCGATCCCGAGGAGGCCGAGGCCCCGCGCGATCCGGGGCAGTGCCTGATCTGGATCGAGGATGACGGCCCCGGCATTCCCGAGGCACAGCGCAGCCGCATCTTCGATCGCGGGGTCAGGCTCGATACCGACAAGCCCGGCACCGGCCTTGGCCTGGCGATTGTGCGCGATGTGGCCGAGATCTATGGCGGCAGCGTGCGCCTTGCAGAGAGCGAGGATCTGGGCGGCCTCCTCGTCGAACTGCGCCTGCCGCGCGCCGATTGAGGCGGCGGCGAAGGGTTGGCCATGCTGCGCCGTTGGGCACATGGATATGGCCCCGCAAGCGCTGATCGAGGACAAGGACCTGCTGGCATGAATGCCCGCCGCCAGCCCATGCCCGGTGACACCGCCGCGGTGCCCCGTGCCGATGCGGGCGGCGGCGATGCGGCGCTGCTGGCGCGCCTTGCTGCGCGCGAGGCGGGTGCCCTGCGCCAGATCATCGCGCGCGAGGCGGCGGGGCTCCACCGCATCGCCTATCGCATGATCGGCGATGCCAGCGAGGCCGAGGACATCGTGCAGGAGGCGCTGCTGAGGCTGTGGGACCACGCCCCGGCGCTTGCGGCGCGGCACCCCATGGGCAGCGCGGCGGCATCGAAGTTGCGGCTTGGCGGCTGGCTCACCCGGGTGGTGACCAACCTTGCCATCGACCGCATCCGCCGCGCCCGGCGGGTGACGCTGGGCACCGTGCCCGACGGGCCTGACGCAGCGCCGCGCGCCGATGCCCGGATCGAGGCGGACGAGGCGCAAGGCGCCGCCCGGGCGCTGATCGCGGCCCTGCCCGAGCGGCAACGCGCCGCGATCGTGCTGACTTACTATGAGGAATTGCCCAATGCCGCCGCCGCGGCGGCGCTGGAGATGAACCTCAAGGCCTTTGAATCGCTGCTGCTGCGCGCCCGTGCGGCGCTGCGCCGGGCCTATGAGGCAAGGATGCAAGGAGGCGAGCCGTGACCCAACCTGCTCAAGATCGCGGGGCTGCCATCCCCCCCGGCTCGCCGCTCGCCCGGCTGCTCGATTCTGATCGCGTGCCGACCCTGTCCGAAGGCTTTGCCGAGCGGGTGCTGGCAGCCGCGGCGACGCGCCCCGCCGCCCTGCCGCCGCTGCGCCGCACCCCTTCGTGGCGGCGCTGGCGGCTGGGGCCGCGGGTGCTGGCTGGCGCTGCCGGGGTGCTGGCGCTGGCGAGCGCGGCGGCAGCCACCGGCGTGCTCGAGCGGGCGGGCCTGCCGGTGCCATCGGCAAGCACCGTCTGGGCGCGCCTTGCCGAGCCATCGGCACCGCCGGCCAAGCGCACATCGGAGGGGAGGCTGGCTGCGGCCGGGGATGCGGCGGCGCCCGCTGCGCCCGACGAGGCCGGCCCGGTTGTCCTTGACGGCCCGGTCGATACCAAGGCCGAGCTTGAGGAAGTGCTGCGCCGGATCGAGGCCGTGCGCCAGGGCCGCGCCGCCGCGCGCGCGGCGCTGGCGGCACAGCGGCTCGATGCCGCGCTCGAACGCCGCCGCGCGGCGGGCCTGCCGCTGCCTTCGCCCGAGGAGGAGGCGGCCCTGCGCGCGCGGATCGCCGAGCGCGCGGCACAGCGCCAGCAGCAGGCCGAAGCGCGCCTTGCCGCGCGCCGCGCCCAGCTCGAGGACAAGGTGGCGCGTGGCGAGGCGGTCACGCCAGATGATTTCCGCCGTCCGCTCCCCGGCGATCCGCCCGTGCCCGCGTGGCGCCAGCGGCTGCGCGAACTGCCGCCCGCCGAGCGCCGCGCCCTCATCGAAAGCTGGCGCGCGCGCCGCGAGGCCCGGCTGGCGCCCACGGCGCCGCCACCCGCCGATCAAGGCACGCCTGGCACGTCCCCGCCGCAGTCGGAAGCTCCGCAAGCACGGCCGGCCGAGCCACAGGCCGCACCGCCCGAATGACGCTCAGGCGCGGCGCGCCTTTTCGTGGTGGCGGATCACCTCATCGATGATGAAGCGCAGGAACTTCTCGGAAAATTCCGGGTCGAGATCGGCTTCCTCGGAAAGTTTCCTCAGGCGCGCGATCTGCCGCGCCTCGCGCTCGGGATCGGCCGGGGGCAGGGCGGCTCTGGCCTTGTATTCGCCCACGGCCTGGGTGATGCGGAAGCGCTCGGCCAGCATGTGGATGAGCGCTGCATCAATATTGTCGATGCTCTTGCGATAGGCGGCGAGCACCGGGTCGGGCGCTTGCGCGGGAGGGTTGGCGGGGGCTTGCGCGGGATCGTTCATCGCCTGCAAACCTAGCACCAATTCCCCGCTTGCCAAGCGCGCGGGCAAGCCCCTAAGGCTTGCGCCATGAGCGCCGATGTCGTTCCCCTGCCGCGCAAGGCGCCCACGCTTGATCCCATGCTGGCTCTGACCGCGCCCGGGATGAACGCCGTCAACGCCGTGATCCTCGAGCGGATGCAGAGCGAGATCCCGCTCATTCCGCGCCTTGCCGGGCACCTCATCAGCGGCGGGGGCAAGCGGCTGCGCCCGATGCTCACCCTCGCCGGGGCGGAACTGGTCGGCTACAAGGGCACGCGCCATCACAAGCTTGCCGCTGCGGTCGAGTTCATCCACACCGCCACGCTCTTGCACGATGACGTGGTGGACGGCAGCGAACTCAGACGCGGCAAGGCGGCGGCCAACATCATCTTCGGCAATCCGGCCACCGTGCTGGTGGGCGATTTCCTGTTCTCCCGCGCCTTCGAGCTGATGACCGAGGATGGGAGCTTGCGCGTGCTTTCGATCCTGAGCCGTGCGAGCGCGGTGATCGCCGAGGGCGAGGTCTCGCAGCTTTCTGCCCAGCGCCAGATCACCACCAGCGAGGAGCAATATCTGGAAATCATCGGCGCCAAGACCGCCGCGCTCTTTGCTGCGGCGAGCCAGATCAGCGCGGTGGTGGCCGAGTGCTCCGAGGAACAGGAACGCGCGCTTGAAGCCTATGGCCGCAACCTCGGGATCGCCTTCCAGCTGGTCGATGATGCGATCGACTATTCCTCCGACGCGGCCCAGATGGGCAAGCAGCAGGGCGATGATTTCCGCGAGGGCAAGATGACGCTGCCGGTGATCCTCGCCTATGCCCGCGGGGGCGAGGCCGAAAGGCGCTTCTGGCGCGATGCGATCCTTGGCCACCGCGCTTCCGATGCCGATCTTGCCGAGGCGATCGCGCTGATCGAGCGGCACAATGCCATCGCCGACACGCGCGAGCGGGCGCGCCATTTCGCCGCGCGGGCGATCGATGCGATCTCGATCTTCCCCGATGGCAAGGCGCGCCAGGCGATGGCCGAAGCGGCGCAATTCGCGGTCGCGCGCGGGCACTAGGCGGGCTATCGCGCGGGGGCGATGACCTCCGATCTGCCGATCCATGCCGTGCTGCCCGATCTGCGCGCCGCGTTGGCGGGCGCGGGCGCCGCGGTGCTGATCGCCCCGCCGGGCGCGGGCAAGACCACCTTGGTCGCGCCCGACATGCTCGCCCAGCCCTGGTGCACCGGCCAGATCATCCTCACCGCGCCGCGGCGGCTCGCGGCCCGGGCCGCGGCCGAGCGCATCGCCGAACTGCTGGGCGAGGGCGTGGGGGGGAAAGTGGGCTATGTCACCCGGCTCGAGCGCAAGGCCTCGGCGGACAGCCGCATCCTGGTGGTGACCGAGGCGATCCTCGTCAACCGCCTGATCGCCGATCCCGAGCTTTCAGGGGTTGCCGCGCTGCTGCTCGATGAGGTGCACGAGCGCAGCCTCGATACCGATCTGGCCCTTGCCCTCGCGCTCGAGAGCCGCGCCGTGCTGCGCCCCGATCTGCGCCTTCTCGTGATGTCGGCAACGCTCGATGGCGCGCGCTTTGCCCAGCTTCTGGGCGAGGGCGCGCCGGTGATCGAAAGCGCCGGGCGCAGCCATCCGCTGGCGATCCGCTGGCTCGGCGAGGATGCGGCGACGCCGCTCGCCGAACGCATGAGCGCGGCGATCCTCGAGGCCTGGCGCGCTGAGAGCGGCGATATCCTTGCCTTCCTGCCCGGGGTGCGCGAGATCGCCGCAGTGCACGAGCGGCTGGCCGCGCGCCTGCCCGATACCCCGATCCATCCGCTCCACGGCCAGATCGAGCCTGCCGCCCAGCGCGCGGCGATGCGCCGCGATCCCGCCGGGCGCCGCCGCATCGTGCTCGCCACCGCGATTGCCGAAACCTCGCTCACGCTCGATGGCGTGCGGGTGGTGGTCGATAGCGGCCTTGCCCGCTTGGCCGAGTTCGATCGCCTCGCCGGCACCACGCGGCTCGTTACCCGCCGCGCCAGCCAGGCGGCGGCTGCCCAGCGCGCCGGGCGCGCGGCGCGCCAGGGGCCGGGGGTGGCCTATCGTCTGTGGGCCGAGGCCGGCCACGCCGCACGCCCCGCTTTCGCTCCGCCCGAAATCCTCACCGCCGATCTTGCCCCCCTGCTGCTGCGCCTGGCGCATTGGGGCGCGCGCGATCCCAGCGCGCTCGCCTGGCTCGATCCGCCGCCCGAGGCGGCGCTGGCAGCGGCGCGCGCGGCGCTCACCAAGCTGGACGCGCTCGATACGGCCGGGCGCATCACCCCGCTGGGCGAGGCGCTCGCCAGCCTGCCGATGGCGCCCGATCAGGCCGCGGCGCTGCTGCATGGGGCGGCGGCCGGGGTGGGGGAGGAGACCGCCCGGCTGGTGATGCTGCTGCAGGAGCGCGGCCTGGGCGGGCCGGGAGAGGACCTCCTCCAGCGCCTCGCCCGTTGGCGGGTCGAGCGTGGCGCGCGCGCTGCGGCAGCGGCGCAAAGCGTGGCGGGCTGGGCCCGGCAGGCCGCGCAGCGCTCCAAGGTGATCGGACACAGCCCGGCGCAGTCTGCGGCCGAGGCGCTGGCGCTCGCCCGGCCCGATTTCGTTGCCCGCCGGCGCGATCCCTCGGGCACCCAGTGGCTGAGCGCGGGCGGGCGGGGCTATGTGCTCGATCCGGCCTCGCCCCTTGCGCGGGCCGAATGGCTGGTGATTGGTGACGCTCAGGGCGAGGCGCGCGGCGCGCGCATCACCGCGGCGGCCGAACTTGCGCCCGAGCGGATCGCGGCGCTGTTTGCCAAGGAGCTTGAGGAACGGGTGATAACCCGCTGGAACGCGGAGAAAGCGCGGGTCGAGGCGCGGCGCGAGCGGCGGCTCGGCGCGATCGTGCTGGCAAGCGTGCCCGAGCCGGCCCCCGATCCGGCGCTGTGTGTGGATATCCTTGTGGAGAAAGCTCTGGAACTGCTGGGGGAACTCCTGCCCAAGGGCTTCCTCGCCCGGGCGCGCTTTGCCGGGATCGCGGCGCTCGCGCCCGAGGCGCTCAGCGCGCGCGTGGGCGAATGGCTGGCGCCGCTGCTTGCCGGGCGGCGCGACCTTGATCTGCCTCCCGAACGCTTTGCCGAGGCAGCGCTCGGCCTCATTGACTGGAACACGCGCCAGGCGCTCGATCGGGCCGCGCCAACGCATTTCATCTCGCCCGCCGGCACCCGCCACGCAATCGACTATGCCGGCGATGATGCCCCCAGCGTCGAGGTGCGGGTGCAGGCGCTGTTCGGGTGTGATGCCCAGCCAATGATCGGGGCCACGCCGCTGCTGCTCAAGCTCACCAGCCCGGCGGGCCGCCCGATCCAGGCAACGCGCGATCTGCCGGGCTTCTGGCGCGGCAGCTGGCGCGAGGTGGTGCGCGAGATGAAGGGGCGCTATCCCAAGCACCGCTGGCCCGATCAGCCCTGGCGCGAAGTGCCCAGTCTCAAGACCAAAAACGCCTTCAACCGCAGCGATTCGTGATCTAAGGCGCGCGGCCATGAGCGCGCGAATCTACCAGAAGCCCAAGCACGCGATGCAATCGGGCAAGGCCCATACGGATGAATGGGTGCTCGAGTTTGCGCCATCTTCGGCGCGCTTTGCCGATCCCTTGATGGGCTGGACGGGCACCTCCGACACCCAGACCCAGGTGCGCCTGACCTTCCCCTCCAAGGAAGCGGCCAAGGCCTATGCCGAGAAATACGGCATTCCCGCCAGGGTTCACGCCACCCCGCCGCGGCGGCTCAAGCTCCAGGCCTACGCGGACAATTTCCGCTGAGTTGATTTCCCGCCCTGCCTGCGCCATATGCGCTGGCGGGAGTCGGGTGGACGTTGGCGTCCGCCCACCGGGTCAGGGCCGGAAGGCAGCAGCCCAGGTGGATTGCGACGGGTCGCCCGGCTCCTTCTTCCCTCAAGCGACGGGTTCCTGCGCCGCGCGCATTCGGCTGCGCGCCTCGTTCCGCGAGCCAGTGGCAGGCAGGCTGCCGGCAAAGCGCGCCAAGCCAAAGGGCGGCATATTGGCATAGACCGTCTCGTGCGCCTCGGCCGCAACGCAATAGGTCTCGTGATAGATGCCCACGCTGCCATCAGATCCGATGGCGCGGTTGAAGGCGGTCCAGGCGGGCCAGTGGAGCGCATCGCGGTCGCGGGCATAGTGCTCGAGACTGTCGAAATCGCGCCAATACTGGATGAGGATAATCTGCCGCAGCGAGCACAGCGCCACCTCGCTGCCAAGAAAGCCGCTTTGCGGATTTGCCGCCAGTTCGCGCAGCATCGGCCCCATCGCCCGCATCACCGGCCACCAGCGGGTGATCTTGTGGAAATGGTTGATCCGCATCCCGATCAGGAACACCACCAGGGGGCCGCTGTGGGCATCGGTCATGCGGCCGGGGATGATGGTCATGGCAGGCTCCTTTCGTCAAGATAGATTGCAAAATGCAACCGATTTGTCAAGCCCCGGCTTGCGGGAAAGGCGGGGTTGGGGCTTCGACTTTCCTGGGGCCCTTGCCTAAGATGGTTTCGATGCACGAATCCGATCCCGATCTGCCCGAGGAGGAAGCCCCGCCGAGCGCGGCCGAGCTGGAAGCGGCCGGGCAAAGCGCGCTTTTCGGCGATCCCGCGCCAGCCGCGCCCGCGCCTGCTCCTGCCGCTCCGCCGCCCCCGAGCGCGCCCGCGCCTGCCGCCGCGCAGCCCTATCGCGTGCTTGCGCGCAAATATCGCCCGCAAACCTTTGCCGAACTGATCGGGCAGGAAGCGATGGTGCGCACGCTCGCCAATGCCATCGCCCGCGGCCGGCTGGCGCATGCCTTCCTGATGACCGGGGTGCGCGGGGTGGGCAAGACCTCGACCGCGCGGCTCATCGCCAAGGCCTTGAACTGCGTCGGGCCGGATGGGACGGGCGGGCCGACGATCGATCCTTGCGGCGTGTGCGAGCCGTGCCGGGCGATCGCCGAGGGACGCCATATCGACGTGATCGAGATGGACGCGGCCTCCAACACCGGGGTCGATGATGTGCGCGAGATCATCGAGCAGGTGCGCTACGCCGCGGTCTCGGCGCGCTTCAAGATCTACATCATCGACGAAGTGCACATGCTCTCGCGCAATGCCTTCAACGCCTTGCTCAAGACGCTCGAGGAACCGCCGCCGCATGTGAAGTTCCTCTTTGCCACCACCGAGGTGGACAAGCTCCCGGTCACGGTGCTGAGCCGCACCCAGCGCTTCGATCTGCGCCGCATTCCCGCCGCGCTGCTGGCCGAACACTTCGCCAAGGTCTGCGCGGCCGAAGGCGTCGAGGCCGAGCCCGAGGCGCTGGCCATCATCGCCAATGCCGCCGAAGGCTCGGTGCGCGATGGCCTCTCGATCCTCGATCAGGCCATCGCCCATGCCGATCTTGAGGGCGAGGGTCGGGTGCGCGCGGCGCAGGTGTGCGACATGCTGGGCCAGGCTGACAAGAGCGCGCAGCGGCGCCTGTTCGGCCATCTGCTCGCCGGCGATGCCAAGGCCCTGCTCGCGGCCATTGCCGAGCAATATGCCCTCGGGGTCGAGCCGCTGGCGCTGCTGCGCGCGCTGATGGACCTGACCCACCGCATCACGCTTGCCCAAGTGGCCGGCACGCCCCCGGAGGCGCCGAGCGAGGAGGAGCGCGCTGCGCTGGCCGATCTTGCCGCGCGGCTTGGCCCGGCCGAGCTTCATCGCCTGTGGCAATTGCTGCTCAAGGGGCACGAGGAGGTGAAGGCCGCGCCCGATCCGCTGGTGGCGCTGGAGATGGCGTTGCTGCGCATCCTGCACGCCGCGCAATTGCCCGATCCCGGCCAGCTGGCCCGGCGGATCGAGGAATTGGCTTCTGTCGCTGCGGCCGCGCCGCAGGCCGGGGCAGCGACCGCGGCGCCGCCGGCGGCGGCTGATCCCGGCGCGGCGCTGCGCGCGCAATGGGCGGCGCTCGTCGATGAGGTCGATCGCCACGGGCATCTCCACGTTGCCGAGATGATGCGCCGCCGGGTGCGGGTGATCGCGCTGGCGCGCGAGCATCTGGTCTATGCAAAGGCTGATGATTTTCCCGACGATCCCGGGCCGGAAATCCGCGAGGCGCTGCGCGCGGTCACTGGGCGCCACTGGCAGGTCGAGCGCGGCAGCGGCCCGGCCCAGCCCTCGCTGGGCGAAGTGGCCGAGGCCGAGGCCCGCGCCGCCGAGGCGCGCATCCGCAGCGATCCCCTTGTCAAGGCCGCCTTCGAGGCCTTTCCCGAGGCCGAGCTGATCGACAGCCCCGCCCGCGCCGCCGGTGCGGGCGCACCCCCCTGGAACTGAGGAGCACCCCCGCGATGAAATCGATGGAAGAGATGATGAAGGCCGCGCAGGCCGCCGCCGAGACCATCAGCAAGCAGATGAACGAGATGCAGGTGCGGCTCGACAATATCGAGGTCGAGGGCCAGGCCGGCGGCGGGCTGGTCAAGATCCGCGCCAGCGCCAAGGGCCGCATTCTCGGGGTTTCCATCGATGACAGCCTGATGAAGCCCGAGGAAAAGCAGATCCTCGAGGATCTCGTCGCTGCCGCCTTCAACGATGCGCGCGACCGGGCCGACCGGGTCTCGAGCGAGCAGATGCAGGAAATGCAGGCCTCGATCGGCCTGCCGCCGGGCTTCAACCTGCCGGGGCTGGGGTAAGGGCGCCCTGTCGCCCGAACTCCCGCCAACATGGCCAAGCCTCAACGCCAATCCACAGGCGATCGGTCCTGCGTGTTGCAGGCGACCGGCGCGCTCCCCATATCCCCGCCATGACCGAAACCTTTCCTCTCCTCCCCCTGCGTGACATCGTCGTCTTTCCTGGCATGGTCGTGCCCCTGTTTGTCGGGCGCGAGAAGTCGGTGGCAGCGCTCGAAGCGGCGATGGAAGCCTCGCGCGATATCGTCCTCATCGCCCAGCTCGATCCCGGCTGCGACGATCCGGGGGCCGAGGATCTCTATGATGTCGGCGTCATCGCCCAGGTGCTCCAGCTTCTGAAGCTCCCCGATGGCACGGTGCGCGTGCTGGTCGAGGGCAAGGCCCGGGCGCGGC
Organism: Erythrobacter cryptus DSM 12079; assembly: GCF_000422985.1. GTDB lineage: Bacteria > Pseudomonadota > Alphaproteobacteria > Sphingomonadales > Sphingomonadaceae > Erythrobacter > Erythrobacter cryptus. Next base: position 117,209 of record NZ_AUHC01000009.1, on the reverse strand, counting down.
TCAGGGGCCTTGCCGACGAGGGCACCTATATCGCCGCCGCGGTCGAACAGGTGGAGCCCGAGACCGTTTCGGGCAGTGAGGTCACCGCGCTGATGCGCGAGGTCGCCCAGCAATTTGCCGAATATGCCAAGCTCAACAAGAAGCTGGGCGAGGATGCCGCGGTTGATCTTGGCGAAGTCGATGATGCCGGGCAGCTTGCCGACACCATCGCCGCCGCGCTCGGCGCCAAGGTGGCCGACAAGCAGAGCCTCTTGGCCGAGGCCAATCCCCTGAAGCGGCTCGAGCTGGTGCTGGCCTTCATGGAGGGCGAGCTGGCGGTGCTCCAGGTCGAGCGGCGCATCCGCGGGCGGGTCAAGCGCCAGATGGAAAAGACCCAGCGCGAATATTACCTCAACGAGCAATTGAAGGCGATCCAGTCGGAACTCGGCGGGGGCGATGATGGCGCTGCCAACGAGATCGCCGAACTCACCGAGAAGATCGCCAAGACCAAGCTCTCCAAGGAAGCCCGCGCCAAGGCGGAGGCCGAGCTGAAGAAGCTCAAGGCGATGCAGCCGATGAGCGCCGAGGCGACCGTCATCCGCAACTATCTCGACGTGCTCCTCGGCCTGCCCTGGGGCAAGAAGTCCAAGCTCAAGAAGGACATCGCCCGCGCGCAAGCGGTGCTCGATGCCGATCACTACGCGCTCGACAAGGTCAAGGACCGGATTGTCGAATATCTCGCGGTGCAGGCGCGCACCAACAAGCTCAAGGGGCCGATCCTGTGCCTCGTCGGCCCGCCGGGGGTGGGCAAGACCTCGCTCGGCAAGTCGATCGCCAAGGCGACGGGCCGCGAATTCGTGCGCCAGTCGCTGGGCGGGGTGCGCGACGAGGCCGAGATCCGTGGCCATCGGCGCACCTATATCGGCTCGATGCCGGGCAAGATCGTCGCCAACCTGAGGAAGGCCGGCACCAGCAACCCGCTGTTCCTCTTGGACGAGATCGACAAGCTCGGCCAGGATTTCCGCGGCGATCCGGCCGCGGCGCTGCTCGAGGTGCTCGATCCCGAACAGAACAACCGCTTCCAGGATCACTATCTCGAGATCGATCTTGATCTGTCCGACGTGATGTTCGTGTGCACCGCGAACAGCCTCAACCTGCCCCAGCCGCTGCTCGACCGCATGGAGATCATCCGGCTCGAGGGCTATACCGAGGACGAGAAGGTGGAGATCGCACAGCGCCACCTCATCCCCAAGCAGATCGAGGCCCACGGCCTCAAGCCGGGCGAATTCACCCTCACCGAGGCCGGTCTGCGCGATCTCATCCGCTATTACACCCGCGAGGCCGGGGTGCGCACACTCGAGCGCGAGATCGCCAAGCTGGCGCGGAAGTCGCTGCGGCAGATCCTCGAGAACAAGGCCAGCACGATCACCGTCACGCCCGAAAACCTTGCCGACTTTGCCGGGGTGCGCAAGTTCAAGCACGGGGTTTCGGAAGCCGAGCCGCAGATCGGCGCGGTCACCGGGCTGGCCTGGACTTCGGTGGGCGGCGAGCTGCTCACCATCGAGAGCGTCACCACCCCCGGCAAGGGCGAGATCAAGACCACCGGCAAGCTCGGCCAGGTGATGAACGAGAGCGTCCAGGCGGCCTTCAGCTTCGTCAAGTCGCGCAGCGCCACCTATGGCATCAAGCCCAGCCTGTTCCAGCGCCGCAACGTCCACATCCACCTGCCCGAGGGCGCGGTGCCCAAGGACGGGCCGAGCGCCGGGATCGGCATGGTCACCTCGATCGTCTCGACCTTGACCGGCATCGCGGTGCGCCCCGATGTGGCGATGACCGGCGAGGTCACGCTGCGCGGGCGGGTGCTGGCGATCGGTGGGCTCAAGGAAAAGCTGCTCGCGGCGCTGCGCGGCGGCATCACCACGGTGCTCATCCCCGAGGAGAACCTCAAGGACTTGGCCGAGATCCCGGCCAATGTGAAGGAAGGGCTCGAGATCGTGCCGGTCTCCCACGTCGATGAGGTGCTTGCCCGGGCGCTCGTTGAGGCGCCGCAGCCGATCGAGTGGAGCGAGGAGGACGATCTGGCGAGCCAGCCCGATGCCGCCGCCACCGCGGCAAATCCCGCCGCAGCAGAGGTGCCAACCGCGCATTGAGCCGCTAGAACGCCCCCACTTGCCGTGATTCGCGGCAGGGTCGCACTTGTTCCGGCAGATGTGAGGGCAACCGCTTGAAATCCCCTGCCGCCGTTTCGTGCCCGGCAGGGTGGGCGTGGCAGCCTTGCCAGAGGCTGCCCGCGTGCGGCGGTTTGCCTTTGACAGGTCCTGCAAAAAGGTCTCAATCTCTGGCCTTTCCGCAAGCGCGATTCATCCAGACCAGAACATCCACGAACGAGGGGGTCCCCTTATGAACAAGAATGACCTGATCAGCGCCGTGGCTGCCGCCAGCGGCCTGTCGAAGAACGATGCCGCCAATGCGGTGGAAAGCGTGTTCGATGCGATCACCAAGGCGCTTTCATCTGGTGACGAGGTGCGGCTGGTGGGCTTCGGCACCTTCTCGGTGGCCAAGCGCAAGGCATCGACCGGGCGCAATCCGCGCACCGGCGAGCCGATGAAGATCAAGGCCTCGAACCAGCCCAAGTTCAAGGCCGGAAAGGGCCTCAAGGACGCGGTCAACTGACCGGCGGCTGAAGCCTTTTTGGCGGATCGCTGCGAAAAAACCCCGCCGGCCACCTGGCCAGCGGGGTTTTCTTGTGCCGCTTGCGCTGTGCCGCGGCGCAGCGCGCACGGGCTGTCAGGGCGTGGTGGCGATCAGCGCGGTCGGGATCTGTGCGGTGCGCGGGGTGATGCGCCAGATCAGCGTCTCGCCCCCGTCGGCCTCGGCGCGCGGGCCTTCATCGGTGTTGTTGGCAAGGATGCGCATCCCGCTTGCGGCGCGGATGGCAAAGGTGCCCTCGATCTTGGGCACGTTCTTGAGGGCTTCGCTCTCGCCCGATTGCTGGGCATCGCCCGCGCCCATCGCCGCCAGCGTGCCGAGCGAGCCGAGGCCGAACAGCGCGCCCATTGGCCCGCCGGCCTGGTCGCCCGTCTGCGTGGCAAAGCCCGGCGCATTGATGCGCAGCTGCCCGCCCTTGCGCTGGATCACCTGGACAAACGGATTGGTGGCAGGAAAGCCCTCGATCGTCGGGAACATGAAATCGTGGCTCATGCTGCCGCTCACCCGGTAGCTGACCTCGAACACCCCATCGCCCTTGTTGACCACCCGTTCCCAGCCCTTCTGGCGCTGGAGCAGCGCCACCAGCTCATCGGCGGCCTTGGGATCGGTGGGGTCGATCCCGCCCATGATCGCGGCCATTTGCTGCGCTTCTTGCTTGGCCCTGGCAGCGCGCTCGGCGGCACCGGCCTCCCATTCGGCGCGCTGGGCCTCGATCTCGTTCCTGGTGCAGGGGCGGGTCTCGTCCGATCCGTCCTTGTAGCATTGCGAAGGGGTGAAGGTCTCCTCCCCCTCGGCCCCCATCTGCGCCAGCTTGCTGAGGCCGAGGAAGAAGATCTCGCCCTCGTAGTGGAAGGTGAAGCTGTCAGGCCCGGTCAGCACCAGTTCGGAGGTGAACTTGCCGGGCGAGACGAAGCAGCCTGAAAGCGCCAGCGCCAGGCCGGCGAGCAGCGCCGCAGCGCGCAGCCGCATCGATGAAAGCATCGCCATGATCATTCCCCTCCCATTGCGCCGCGGCGCGGCCCCGCGGGCATACTAGCCGCGGGTGGCCAGCGCATAAAGCGCAATCGCCGCGGCGTTCGAGACATTGAGGCTTTCGATCGCGGCGCTGATCGGCAGGCGCGCCAGCACGTCGCAATGGGCGGCGATATTGGGGCGCAGGCCCTCACCCTCGGCGCCGAGCACCAGCGCCACCGGGCCGCCGGGCAGGATCTCGGCGAGCACCGCCTCGGCCTCGCCGGCAAGGCCGATGCGCCAATATCCGGCCTCGGCCAGCTCCTCGAGCGCGCGGGCGAGGTTGACCACCCGCACCCAGGGCACCGTCTCGAGCGCGCCCGAGGCGGCCTTGGCCAGCACCCCGCCTTCGGGCGGGGCATGGCGATCCTGGGTGACGATCGCCGCCGCCCCGAAGGCCGCCGCCGAGCGCAGGATGGCGCCCACATTGTGCGGATCGGTAACCTGATCGAGCACCACGATCGGCCGCTCAGGTTGGCCAAGCGCCACCTCATCGAGGAACACATCCTCGAGCGGGGCGCATTCGAGCACCAGCCCCTGGTGCGGCGCATCGCGCGGCACCAGCCGGGCCAGATCGGCCGCCTGGGCGTGCTCGATCGGAAAGCCGGGGGGCAGCTCGCCATCGAGGCTGGCGAGGCCCTCGGGCGTGGCCCAGAGCTTGCGGTGCTGGCGCTCGGGGTTCTTGAGCGCGGCCTCGACCGGGTGGCGGCCCCACAGGCGCACCGGCGCGCGCGCGGCGCGGCCTGATCCGCGCCCGCCCTTCATCCGACCGGCCCTGCCCCTGAGGGCGCGCTTTCGTTCTGCCTTGCTCATCGCTTGTCCCGGCTCATGACTGCTGCCCAAGGCCCCTGCCAGCAGGGCCATTGACAGGCAAGCACCGCTTCGCCAAAGGGGCGCCTCTCGGCGGCAGGCCCGGCAAGGGACTCGCACAAGGTTAAGAGCCCGAAAGGCTCGCAGATGCCCCCCGCAAGAGCGGGGACTGTGTGGACAGGTGGCCGAGTGGTTAAAGGCAGCAGACTGTAAATCTGCCCGCGCAAGCGTACGCTGGTTCGAATCCAGCCCTGTCCACCACCCCTTCTGCCCTTCAGCCGAAGCTTCGTGCAAAACCGGATGCGGCTGGCCTGCTTGCCCGGCGCCAAAGGCAAGAATGAGGGGCGGCCGTTGCCGACCGCCCCGCAACAGATTGCCTCGCCTTGCCTTTCAGAAGCGGAAGCCGGCGGCAAGGCCGTACCGGCGCGGCTCCAGCGTGAAGACATTGGTGAACAGGCCCGAGGACTGGTCGGTCACGTAAAGCCCGGTCACCGCATTGCTGTTGGTGAGGTTCTGGACAAAGGCGCGCACGTACCACTTGTCGTCCGGGCCATTGAACTGGGCCTGGGCGTTGAGCACGGTGTAGGAGGGCACGCGGTTGATCGCGCCATTGAAGATGTTGCCAAAGCTGGAGCCCGTGTGGGCAACATCAAAGCGCGGCACAAAGCTCATGTTGTCACCAACATTGAAGGTGTACTGCACCCCGGCCGAGATCTTGTAGTCCGGGGCCTGGGGCAACTCGTTGCCGCGAATGTTCTGCAGCACGCCTTCGGGCAGCATCTGGAAGCCGGTATTGGCGCTGAGCGCCTGGAGCACCGCGCAGAAGCTGAAGGCGCCGCCAACCCCGGCAGGCAGGCCGCTATCAGCCGGGAAGTTGGTTACCCCCTGCAAGCCTGCACCGGCCTGCAGACCGGGAATGGCCCCGGCATTGATCGCGGCGTTGACATTGTTGACGAACGCCCGGGTGGCGGCCTGTCCACCGGGGCCATTGTTGATGATGGCGCAATTGGACCCGTTGGAGATGTCCTTGATGATCACCGCGTCGCTGCGATCGCCGGCCGGATTGCGCGGATTGGCCAGGAACTTGTCGCTCGTCACCTTGGTCTTCATCACCGAGCCGCTGATGTTGAACACCAGGTTCTCCACCGGCTCGAGGACGAACTCGCCTTCCACCCCGTAGATATCGGCATCGACGTTGTCGTTGACCGAGGTGCGCGCGGTGATGCGGCTGAGCTGCAGGCCCTTGTACTTGTAATAGAAGGCGGTGATGTTCGCCTGCAGCGCGCCATTGAGGAAGGTGTTCTTCGAGCCGATTTCAAAGGCGTCGATGAATTCCGGCTCGAAGGTGTCCGGCACGGCAAAGATCGGCTGGAGCGGGGGGTTGATCCCGCCCGACTTGTAGCCGCGGGCATAGGAGGCATAGAGCAGATTGTCGGGCGTGACCTGCCAGTCGATCACCGCGCGGCCGGTCAATTCGCTGAAGGAAACATTGCGCTCCTGGAAGGGTTGCACCCCGGGGCGGCCCGGATCGGCATCAAAGCCCGCAGCCAGCGGTGAGTTGAAGGCATTGCCGGTGGTGCCGAAGGGCACGAAGAAGCTCGCCAGGGTGGAGCGGGCGCGGACATATTTGTCATCGTGGTTGTAGCGCAGCCCCGCGGTCAGCTTCACCGTGTCGGAGAGGTTGATATAGGCCTCGCCGAAGATGCCGTAGCTTTCCAGCTCATAGCGATCGGTGTTGTTGCGGAAGAAGGGGGTGCCAAGAAAGCCGCCATTGGCCGCCCCGAGCACGCCGACCAGATAGTCGATGCCCCAGCTGTTCACATAGTAGCTGTTCTCGGGCAGCACCGTGTTGACGTAGATCGCCCCCAGCAGGAAGTTGAAATTGCTGTCCCATTGCGAGCTGATGATGGCCTCGAGGGTCTTGCCGCGCACCACCTGGTTGGAACGGTCGAAATCCTGCGGCGTCGCCGAGCACAGCCGCTCACCGCCATAGGCGCCCAGCCCGGTTTCGGTTGCCAGCGAGGTGCAGAACTGGTTGCCCGAGGATACGGCGTTGACGACATTGTTGAGGCCGGGGATCGCCCCGGCGAACAGCCGCGCGGTCGCAAGGGCATTGGCCGCCACCGCCGGGTTGAAGACCGAGAGGTTGTAGTCCACCTGGCTGTCCACCGCGTTGCGCTGATACATCCCGGTGAGCTGCAGGTTGACGCCGCCGAAATCATGCTGGACGCGCAGCATGTATTGTTCTTCCTCGGCAAAATAGCTCGGCGTGAAATCGGTGCGCACCTGCCGCACATTGGCGGGATTGGTGTTGCCGGGGAAATTGTAGGCATCGGTGCCATAGAGGCTGCCAAGGCCCAGCGCACCGAAGGCCGCACCCCCTTGGGTGATCAGGAACTCGCGGCTCGCCAGCGTGCCGACGAAGGTGGAATTGGCATTGATGAAGCCGAAGTCGCGGCGCGCGGGAAGGCAGCCGAGAATGCCGGTCGGGTCGGTCTGGCACAGCTGCTTCTGGATGCGGCTGCGATCATCATTCTCGCGGAAGTAATAGGCCATCAGATCGATGGTGGTGTCCGCGGTCGGCTCCCAGCGCAGGCTGCCGCGCACAGCGTAAAGATCGCGCCCATCGATCCGGGTGTTGTTGAAGACGTTCTGGGTAAAGCCATCGCGGCGCAGATAGGTGCCGGCCACGCGCAGCGCGAGATTATCGGCGAGCGGGAGGTTGAACATGCCCTTGAGGCGCAGCGAATCGAAATTGCCATATTCGATCTCGCCCGCTGCCCGGATTGCGTCGGCGCGCGGCTTGGCCGCCACGAAGTTGACCACGCCGCCGGTGGCATTGCGCCCGAACAGCGTGCCCTGGGGCCCACGCAGCACCTCGACCCGTTCAAGATCGAAGAACTCGGATTCGAACAGGCGGGTGGCGAACAGCGGCATGCCCTCGGCATGGATCGCGGTGGCCGAATCGCACGTCACGCCCACGCACAGATCGCCAACCCCGCGCACGGTGAAGCTGGCGCCGGTGAAATTGGTTTTGGTGAAGGTGATGTTGGGCAGGGTGAGCTGGATGTCGAGCGGGTTGTTGATCTGCTGACGCTGCAGGGTGGTGGCATCAAAGGCGGTCACCGCGATCGGCACGTCCTGCAGGCTCTGCGCCTGTCGCTGTGCGGTGACGATGATTTCCCTGACGCCGCGCTCCTCGGTGCTGTCCTGACTGGATGCATCCTGGGCTTGTGCCGATGTGGCGATGAGGCCGATCACCGATACGCTGGCCACAAAACCGCTGCGAATAGCAGACGCAATGCTCATTCCTTGTCCCTCCCCTGGCGGTTGACCGCTTGTGCTGGCCCTTGTCTGTCGGACCTTTGCAGGGGACATGACGCCTCTTGCACCCGGAAGTGGGCAACTAACAATTTTGAGAGGTTGGGGCGATCTGCGTGCGGCGCGACGGCGCCAGGGGCCACCAGCGGGGTTCGGCAGCCCGGTGGCCGCTCAGTCGATGGCGTTCACCAAATGTTTCACGTGAAACATTGGCAGGGCCGCGCTTGCCGCCGCCCGCCCGTCCCGCCGCGCGCAAGGCGGGCGGCAGGACGCGATCGCATGGCGGGCGGCGGTGACCGGCGAGGTCAGGGGGCGCCGGGGCCGGCGCGGCCTCAGGCGGCCTTGGCGAGCGCGGCAGCCTCGGCAAAGGCCAGCCCGGGCAGGTAGCGCGCCGCCACCTTGCCGCCCTCGAGCACAAAGAGGTGCAGCCAGCCATTGTCGAACAGCGCGCGCACGTCCGGGTGCTTCTCGAGCACCTTGAGGATCTGCTCGCGCGGGGCCTCGATCATTACGCTCAGGCGCAGCGGCTCGTGCACAAGGCGCTCGCCATCATGCACCGCCTGCCACGGCAGCCCGGCGCGCAGGCGCCCGCCATTGCCCTCGATCACCCCGAACCCGCCAACGACGTTGTGGAGCAGCTTGTTGCCCCCGCCGAACATCTCGGGCGCGACCGACGAGCCGTAATATTGAAGCGAGATCCAGCTTGCCACCACCACCGGGGCGGTGATGATGAGCTCGAGCGTGGCAAAGTCCTTGTCCGCCTGCCAATCATAGGAATGGAGGAAGGCGCGTCCGCCCAGATCGCGCCCCGCGGTGGCGCGGCGCGGCGCGGCGATGAAGGCGGCGCAGCCAGCCAGGCCCCATTCGGGCCGGATCTCGGCCCAGTTGCGCGCCCGCGCGGCGATGGTCTCGCCCCGCGCTCCGGGCAGGCGCTGGGCGCGCTCGGCCCGGGCGATGCGCCCGGCCTCGTCGAGCAGCCGCGTCACCCGCCCGATCACGCTGCGGCGACCTTCGGGCAGATCCTCGGCATAGAGCGTGATCCGGTCGGTGGTGGTGTCGTGCAGCCCGGCGACAAACAGCGTGTCCTCGGGCAGGGTGATGCCCCGCTCGGCCAGGCCGGCGCGGGTTTCGGGATCGTTGAGCAGGATCGCCAGCAGCCGGGCCGAGACCTCGCCGGTATAGCCACCGCAGGCGCCGCAGTGATAGGCGCTCTCGTGCGGGTTGTTGGTGACATTGCCGCCGTGGCCGAGCAGCAGCACCACCTCGCCGTGGCCCTTGGTGAGGCTCATCGCGCCCAGCACCGCGGCGGCGGTATCGGCCTTGGCCGCGGGGCTGAGGCCCCCGATCACCTGCGGCGCCGGTTCGGGCCTTTGCGCCGGGACGAAGCCCAGCGCCGCCTTGATCAGCTTGATCGCATAGACCGGGCCCATCGCCTCGACAAAGGCGAAGGAGGAGACCGCCGCCTGGCGGAAGCGGCCCCAGGCGCGGGTGGTGCGCGCCGCGATGCGGCTGGCCTGGTCTTGCGCCGGATCGCCCGCGCTGGTGGTCTCGAGCGCGGGGGTGAGCAGCACCGGCAGATGGGCCTCGCGGATGTCCGAGCCATGGGCATGATGCGCAAGCGGCAGGCCGAAGAAGCCGGCAAAGCCGATCGTCTCGACGTTGGGATCGAGGCTCTCGAGCGCGCGGCGGAACACTTCCGAGCGCACGTCGATGCAAAAGGCGGCCTGGAGGAAAGGCCGCGCCTCGACCGGATCGGTCGCACCCTCGAGCGCGGCGGCGAGGCGGCGCTGGTGGCCACGGTCGGCCGCATCCTGGAGGATGGCAAGCGCCACCTCCTCGGTGCTCGGGGTGACTGGGGCGGCGTGCGCGGCGAGCGTCGCGGCCCACTTTTCGGCGATCTGGGGGAACTGCACCAGCAGCGCCTCGTCCCAGACGAGGCGGATGGCAAGGAGATCGAGCAGGGTGCGATCGGTGCCGCCTTCGAGCTCGGCCTGCCACAGCAGCCAGCGGGCGTGCTGGGCCCAGCCGCCGAGGCTCATCAGCAGGCGGTGGAAGGCGGTGGGGGCGGCCGCATCGCCGATCCCGAGCGTCTCTGCGGCCGAGAGGATCGCGCGCTCGGTGGTGTCCGGCGCGCAGGCGACATGGGCGCAGAAATCCGTCAGCCCGGCGATTTCCGGGGTGAGATCGTGCATCGCCCAGGCGCGCCAGGCAGCGAAGGCCTCGGCCCCCGGGGCGGGCGACCACAGCGCCTGGCCACGATCGAAATGGCCCGCCGCCCACAGGCCGAAGCAGCGGTCGATCAGCGCCGGCCAGTCGATCCCGCTCGCCTCGGCGGCCAGATCGGCGACCGTGGGCAGCGCCGGGGGCGGAGGCGCAGTGCCGATGCGCGCGGCGATGTGGCGCAGCATCGCGGTGTCGGCGGGCGTCAACGGCGAGGGGCAGGCAGCGAGGGCTTCGGCAAGGTCGGTCTCGCTGATCGCGCCCGCGGCGATCGCCTCGCAGTAATCCGCGCCCGAGCGGGTGAGCCGCACCCCCGCCACCCGGGCAAGGCGCGCCGCGGCGGTGGCGAGATCCTCGTGGGTCTGCCCGAGGAAGGGGTTCACCGCCACGGTGGCATCGAGCGGAAAGGCCGGGGGGATGGCGCGCACCGCGACCTCGGCAGCATCGAGCAGGGCCGAAAAGCGGGCCGGGGCGATCGCGCCGTGGTTCATCAGCATGGCAAACTCCTGATGCAGCAAAGGGTGGTCAGAGCGGGCGGGTGGTGCGAAGGCCCCCAATCGCGCGGTCGAGCAGGGCGTTCATGTAAAGGCCGTTGGCAAGGTGGACCCTCAGGCCCGCGCTCGCCGGATGGTGCGCCCACAGCGGGAACAGCGCCTGGGCAAAGGCGACGAGGCCGAAGCTCGCCACCGCCACCACCAGCAGCGCCCATTCGAGCGCATCCGGGGTGGGGGCAGGGGGCAGCAGCGGGCCCCACAGCGCCTGGGCGATCGCCTGGAAGCTGAAATAGCCGATCGCGGCGGCGAGCGCGGCAGCGGCGGTGCGCTTGGTCAGCGCGACCGGGGCGCGGTCAGCCAGGCCCTGGGCGACGAGGTAGGCCACCCCGAAGATCAGGATCGCGCCGAGCGCCAGCGCCTGGGGCGATTTGGGGCCGAAGGCGGCGGTAAAGCTCGCGGCAATCGCGACAAAGATCGCCAGAGCGAGGGCAAAGCTCTTGAGCACCGCGGCAACGCTCGGCACCGCCACCGGCCCGGGCCGGCGGATGCGCGCAACTTCCGCAACGGCATTGCCCGAGGAAAGGAAGGCGTGGGCCTTGTAGAGCGAGTGGGCGATGATGTGCAGCAGCGCCAGGCTCCACAGCCCCAGCCCGCATTGCAGCAGCATGAAGCCCATCTGCGAGACGGTGGACCAGGCGAGCGCGGTCTTTATCGCGCTCTGGGTGAGCATCACCGCCGCGCCGAACAGCGCGGTAAAGCCGCCGATCATCACCAGCGCGGCCATGGCCCCGGCGCTCTGCTGGACAAGGCCCGCCGCGCTGATCAGCAGCACCCCGCCCGAATTGATGATCCCGGCATGGAGCAGGGCCGAGACCGGGGTCGGGGCCTCCATCACCTCGGTGAGCCAGCCGTGCAGCGGGAAGGCCGCGGTCTTGAGCGCGGCAGCGGCAATGATCGCGGCGATGCCAAGGGTGCCGGCAAGGCCCAGCCCGGCGGCTTCGGCGGCAGCGGGAAGGGCGGCAAGATCAAGCGTGCCGAAGCGGGCAACAAGGAGGCCGGCGGCGAGCACGAGCATGGCATCGCCCGCGTGCCAGACGAGCGCGAACTTGGTCGCCGCGCGCCGGGCCTCGCCCCGCTCGGGATAGAACAGCAGCAGCTGGCGCAGCGCCGCGCCCACGGCGATCGTGGCAAGGATCAGCGTCGGCACCGTGCCCGCCTGCACGAACACCAGCACTGCGGCGAGCGTGGTGAGCATCAGCGCGTGGAACAGCCCCTCGCGCGCCTCGCCATCGAGATAGGTGCGGCTGTAGCGCATCACGATCCAGCCGATGAAGCCGACCAGCGCGGCGATGCTGGTGCTCACCAGATCGGCGCGCAGGCCAAGGGCAAGCGCGCCTTCGCCAACCCCGATGCCGCCCGCAGCGCCGAGCGCCGCCTGCACCAGCCCGGCAAGCGCAAGGGCAAAGGCAGCGAGCGCGGCGCCCTCGGACAGGCGCACCGCCATCCCCGGGCGACGACCTGGGCGCAGGGCGGCGAGCAGCGCGGCAGGCAGCAGCACCAGCGGGGCAAGGAAGCTCAAGGCGAGCAGATCGGGCGGCGTTTCGGGCATGGCTGGCAGGACTCCGGCAAAACGCAGGGTTGCGAACGCCATGCCGGATAAAGGCTGGACAGAATTAAAGAAAATACATATTTTGCGCCAAAATATTCGATCAGATAGAACAATTGCCGCGCCTGACCATGGCCAACCTCAATCTCCACCACCTGCGCCTGTTCCGCGCCACCGCGCGCGAGGGCACGCTCACCGCCGCAGCGCGCGCGCTCAACATTTCGCAAAGCGCCATCTCCACCCAGATCAAGGCGCTCGAGGCCGATCTCGGGCATGACCTGTTCGAGCGGCGCGGGCGCAACCTCGTGCTCACCGAGGCCGGGCGGATCGCGCTCGACTATGCCGAGCAGATCTTCCGCGCCGCCGATCAGCTTGCCGCCACCTTCCGCGCCGTGGGCGAGCAGCGCAAGGTGCTGCGCATCGGCGCGCAGGCGACGCTCTCGCGCAACTTCCAGCTGCAATTCCTCGCCCCGCTGGTCGGGCGCGATGATGTCGAGGTGGTGCTGCGCTCGGGCACGCAAGCCGGGTTGCTGCGCGCGCTCGAGGCGCTGCGCATCGATGTGCTGCTCACCAACCAGATGCCGGCGCGCGATGCGGCCAGCCCCTATCTCGTCCACCGGCTCGCTGAACAGCCGGTGAGCCTGGTGGGGGCGCGTTCGCGGCTGGTGCTGGCGGCCCAGGGCCTGGCGCATCTGCTCGCCCACGCGCCGCTGATCCTGCCCACGCCCGAGACCGCGCTGCGCGCCGGGTTTGATGCGATGCTCGAGCGCATGGGGATCGTCCCGCGCATCGCTGCCGAGGCTGATGACATGGCGATGCTGCGCCTGCTCGCCCGCGCCGATGCCGGGGTGGCGGTGATCCCGCCGATCGTGGTGCGCGACGAGCTTGGCACCGGCCTTCTCTACGAACTGGCGCAGCTGCCCGAGATCGTCGAGCCCTTCTTTGCCGTTACCATCGCCCGCACTTTCCCCAATCCGCTGCTCAAGGAGGTGCTCGGCGGCGCCGCACCCGAAGCCTGATCACCAACCCCGGCGGGTGAGCAGCGGCACCATGAAGCGATTGAGCCCGGCGGCAAGCAGCCGCAGCGCCGCCCGGCGCCTCGGCGCAAGGTGGCGGGCATCAACGGCCATGTATTCGATCACCCCGCGCGCCCCGCGGTTGCGCTTGAACTGCCCGGCCCCGGCCGAGCCGTGGAAGCGCAGGGCGCGCTCGCGCGCCAGCGCCAGCGCCGCATGGCTGGCGATGCGGTAGAGCGCCTCGCTCTGCGGGCGGGCGGTGTCAAAGCCCATCAGCGGCACGGTGCCGATCCCCCCGGCACAGCGCAGCGCGGCAAAGGCCATGATCTTGCCTTGGCCATCGCGCAGCAGGCTGTAGTGGAGCAGGCCGCTCGCGGCGCTGGCGGTGATGAAGGCCGGGGTGAAGCGCGGGTTGATCGGCGAATAGCGCGCCAGATAGAGCTGGCGGTAAAGCTCGGCGATGCGCGCGGCATCCTCGCTGCCGATCGCCGCGGGCCGCGCGAGCGCAAGGCCCGAGCGGCGTAGCGCCCGGGCATCAGCCCTGGTGTGGCTGCGCCCCTGCCAGTCGCGCGCAAGATCCTCGATCACCCACACCTGGCGCGCGGGCAGCAGCACCCAGCCATCCGCGCGCACCGCCGCCAGCAGCGCCGGGCAGCTCCAGCAATCGAGCGAGCGGATGATGAGGGCATGATCGGGATAGCGCGCCGCCAGCCCCGCGCGCATCGCCGCAAGGCCGCTGCCGTCCCAATTGCCGTGAAGGTTGGTCGAAAGCAGCCAGTTGTCGAGATGCACCGCGCGGTTGAGGCCGGCCAGGCGGATCAGCCCCGCCACCAGCGCCAGCACCGCCTCGGCCAGCGGGCGCAGGTGCGCAAGGCCGAGCAGCGCGATCTCGTCGCGCGGAAAGAGCACATTTGTGCGGTGCGGGCTGGAGACATAGGAAAGCCCGCGCCGGCCATCATCCACCGGCACCGGCAATTCGTGGCCCTCTTGGCGCAGCAGCAGCACCTCGCAGGCGGCATTGGCAATCAGCGCTCCCGTTCCCGCGGCGCGAAAGGCGGCGACATGGCGCGCGGCAAGGCTCGGGCAGGCTCCCTGGGCGCTGGCCGCCCGCGGGGTGGGGCGGGCAGGGGCACTCCTCTGGCCCGGTTTGGTGATGGGGATTCGACACGGCGCGCCTGCGCCGCGGGCGGGGCAGGGCGGGCAGGCGCGCCCGTGGGCTGCTTGCACCCCGCTGGCGCGGACAGTAAGGGCGCGCACGCAGGAGACCACAAGAGAAGCCCATGCAGGAATCGCACCCCGCCCCCGCCGCCGCCCCGCTCACCGGGCGCCCGGTGATCGCCGCCACCGGCCTTTACACCCCGCCCGAGAGCATCACCAACGCCGAGCTGGTCGCAAGCTTCAACGCCTATGTCGATCGTTACAACGCCGCCCATGCCGACGAGATTGCCGCGGGCGCGCTGGCGCCGCTCGCCCATTCCTCGGCCGAGTTCATCGAGAAGGCGAGCGGGATCAAGGCGCGCCACGTGCTCAGCAAGGCGCCGATCCTTGACCCCGAGATCATGTGTCCGCGCCTGCCCGAGCGCGCCAATGACGAATTGTCGGTGATGGCCGAGATCGGGGTGGCCGCCGCGCGCGACGCGCTGGCGCGCGCCGGGCGCCGGGCGGAGGATGTCGATGCGGTGCTGTGCGCGGCCTCGAACATGCAGCGCCCCTATCCGGCCATGGCGATCGAGATCCAGGCGGCGCTGGGGATCGAGGGCTTCGGCTTCGACATGAACGTGGCCTGTTCCTCGGCCACCTTCGGCATCCAGACCGCGGCAGACTATATCCGCGCCGGCCATGCGAGGAGCGTGCTGGTGGTCAGCCCCGAGATCACCTCGGGCCACCTCAACTGGCGCGACCGCGACAGCCATTTCATCTTCGGCGATGTTGCCACCGCGGTGCTGGTGGAGGATGCGGCAATCGCCCCGGCGCGGCACTGGGAAATCCTCGGCACGCGGCTCAAGACCGTCTTTTCCAACAATATCCGCAACAATTTCGGCTTTCTGAACCGCGCCCATCCCGAAACCGCCGCTGCGCCCGACAAGCTGTTCGTGCAGGAGGGGCGCAAGGTGTTCAAGGAAGTGGTGCCGATGGTGGCGCAGATGATCCTCGACGAGGCCGCGCGCCTTGGCATCGCGCCCGAGGCCTTGCGCCGGCTGTGGCTGCACCAGGCCAATGCCGGGATGAACCGGCTGATCGCGCACAAGGTGCTGGGCCACGAGGCGAGCGAGGATGAAAGCCCGACCGTGCTCGACACCTATGGCAACACCTCGAGCGCCGGCTCGATCATCGCCTTCCACCTCCACAGCGATGATCTGGCGGCGGGCGATGTCGGCCTGATCTGCTCTTTCGGGGCGGGCTATTCGGCCGGCACGGTGTTCGTGCGCAAGGTGCATTGAGGCGCTGGCTTGCAGGGGCGCGGCGCCGCCCCTAGAAGCTGAGGCACAATGGCAGGCGAAATCCTCGATAACAAAGGTCGCGGCGAGGCGAGCTGGAACTGGCCGAGCATTCATCCCGAAGGGCGCAAGTTCGGGCTGATTGCGCTGGGCATCAGCCTGTTCGTGTTGCTCGCGCTCGATTGGGAAATCATCGGCTGGCCGCTGCTGCTGCTCAGCCTCGGCGTCTTTGCCTTCTTCCGCGATCCTGAGCGCGTGGTGCCGCAGGGCGAGCACAGCATCGTCGCCCCGGCCGATGGGCTGGTGACGCTGATCACCGAGGTCGAGCCGCCGCTCGAGCTGCAGATCGACGATGGCACCGGGAGCAAGGGCCTGCCGCCCGGCCCGGTGACGCGGGTGTCGATCTTCATGAGCGTGTTCGATGTCCACATCAACCGCACCCCGATCGGCGGGACGGTGCGGCGCGTGGTCTATATCCCCGGCAAGTTCATGAACGCCGATCTCGACAAGGCGAGCGAGGAGAACGAGCGCCAGCACATCCTGATCGAGCGCGCCGATGGCCTCAAGCTCGGCTTCACCCAGATTGCCGGCCTCGTGGCGCGGCGGATCGTGCCTTTCGTCAAGCCCGGCGACATCGTGGCCAAGGGCCAGCGCGTCGGGCTGATCCGCTTTGGCAGCCGGGTCGATGTCTATCTGCCCGCCGGCACCGATCCCAAGGTGCTGATCGGCCAGCGGGTGGTGGCGGGCGAGACCGTGATTGCCGAGATCGGCGCGCGCGGGCTGATCGAGGGGATCGCGCAATGAGCCGCGCGGCGCGCAGGGCGCGATGAGCCGGCCCGCGCGCAAGCGGGGCGCGCGCCGGCTGGCCGCGGCGCGCTTCCTGCCCGCCCGGCTCGGGCCCAAGGCCGCCGAGGACGAGGATCAGCGCGCCAGCCTCGCCAGCGCCGCCGCCGGCGGGCTTACCCTGCGGGCGATGCTGCCCAATGCGATCACCGCCGCAGCGCTGTGTGCGGGGCTGACCGGCATCCGCTTTGCCATCGATGCGCAGTGGACCCATGCGATCGCGCTGGTGGTGCTTGCCGGGGTGCTCGACGGGATCGACGGGCGCATCGCCCGGCTGCTCAAGGCCCAGTCCCGCTTCGGCGCCGAACTCGACAGCCTCGCCGATTCGATCTCCTTCGGGGTCGCCCCGGCGCTGATCCTGTTCCTGTGGTCGCTGCATGATTGGCCGCGCTTCGGCTGGTTTGCCGCGCTCGCCTTTGCGATCTGCTGCGCGCTGCGCCTGGCGCGCTTCAACGCCCGCATCGACATGGACGACCAGCCGCACAAGTCCGCCGGCTTTCTCACCGGGGTGCCCGCGCCGGTGGGGGCGGGGCTGGCCTTCACCCCCTTCTACCTGTGGCACGGCACCGGCGCCGAGATCTTCCGCGCGCCCGAGGTGATGGCCCTGTGGCTGACGCTGATCGCGATCCTGATGATCTCCAACATGGCGACGCTCAGTTGGGCCTCGCTGCGCCCGCGCCGCTCGATCCGGCTCGCGCTCATCGCGCTCATCGCCATGGCCTTTGCCGCGCTGGTGATCGAGCCGTGGTGGACGCTCGCGGCGATCAGCCTCACCTATCTGGCGCTGATGCCCTATGGCCTCATCAAATATGGCCGGATCAAGCGGCGGCGCCGGCAAGAGGCCGCGGCAGCGGCTGCACCACCGCCCCCGCCGCCTGCCGCCGCGCCGGGCGCCTAGCGGCGCGCACACCTGCCGCCGCCCGCTGTCGCAGCCTTGCAGGTTGAGGGCTGGCGCCGCTGCCCTCACCCTGCGCCAGCGCCGCGAGCTGTGCCGTCAGCCGGGCATGGGCCGCCCGCGCCTTGATCGCGCTATCCACCAGCACCGCCGCGGCGAACAGCCCGGCAAGCGCAAAGAGGAGCGTGGCGGCAAGGCTGGAAAGAAGCGCGATCATCGGAGAGCCTTTCCCAAAGGTTCGTTCTTTGTTCCTGCCCGTTGTTCCCTACATGTTCCGTCCTGTCAAGCGCCTTCTGCGCAAGGGAGCGCGAAAAATCTGGTCCGGCTTGCCAATCGGGGCTGGATTTTTGTGAGGGCCGCGGCTAAGCGCGCGGCGCCTTGCGGCGGGCATGGGGCCCGTCACCGGGGCAAATTCGCATGGAAGGCGCACATGCCGGTGCCGCTTGGCGAGAGGCTCGCCCGCGCGGTCATCTGCCTTCCAGAGGCACAACCGGAAAGGATGAAGACCATGGCGGCACCTGTCGTCACGATGCAAGCATTGATCGAGGCCGGCGCGCATTTCGGCCACCAGACCCACCGCTGGAACCCCCGCATGAAGCCCTATATCTTCGGGGCGCGCAACGGGGTGCACATCATCGACCTGTCGCAGACCGTGCCGCTGTTCGCGCGCGCGCTCGATTTCGTCGAGCAGACCGTGCGTGCCGGCGGCAAGGTGCTGTTCGTCGGCACCAAGCGCCAGGCCCAGGAGCCGATCGCCGAGGCTGCGCGCATGTCGGGCCAGCACTATGTCAACCACCGCTGGCTGGGCGGGATGCTCACCAACTGGAAGACCATCAGCGGCTCGATCCGCCGGCTCAAGGCGCTCGAGGAAACCCTTGCCGGTGACACCAGCGGCCTGACCAAGAAGGAAGTGCTCAACCTCACCCGCGAGCGCGACAAGCTCGAGCTGTCGCTCGGCGGCATCCGCGACATGGGCGGGCTGCCTGACGTGATGTTCGTGATCGATGCCAACAAGGAAGACTTGGCGATCAAGGAAGCCAATGTGCTGGGCATCCCGGTGATCGCGATCCTCGACACCAATGTCGATCCTTCGGGCATTGCCTTCCCGGTGCCGGGCAACGACGATGCCAGCCGCGCGGTGCGGCTCTATTGCGAGGCGGTGGCCAAGGCGGCGCTGGCGGGCAAGGGCAAGCTTGCCGCCGATGTGGCTGAAGACCTGGGCGCGCTCGCCGAGCCTCCGGCCGAGAGCGAGGCGGTCGTGGCCGAACCGAGCGCCGAGGAAGCCGGGGCCTGATCGTCTGCCGCGGGCGCCTGTCGGCAGCCGTCAAGCGCCCGTCACATTCCCCCTCTAGCGCGCCCGGCATGGCCCCACAGGCGGGCAGGGCCGGGCGGGCGCAACCCATAGCTACAAGGAAATACTCATGGCCGATTTTTCCGTCGCTGACGTGAAGAAGCTGCGCGAGCGCACCGGCGCTGGCATGATGGACGCCAAGAAGGCGCTGGCCGAAGCCAATGGCGATATCGAGGCGGCGATCGACGCGCTGCGCGCCAAGGGCCTGGCCACGGCGCAGAAGAAGTCGAGCCGCACCGCGGCCGAGGGCCTCGTCGGCGTGCTCGTCGAGGGAACCCGGGGCGTGGCGGTCGAGGTCAATTCGGAAACCGATTTCGTCGCCAAGAACGACAAGTTCCAGGATTTCGTGCGCAAGGTGACGGCGGTGGCGCTGGCGCTGGGCAGCGATGATGTCGAGGCGCTCAAGGCCGCGGCCTATCCCGATGGCGGCACCGTGGGCGAGAAGCTCACCGACAACATCGCCACCATCGGCGAGAACCAGCAGATCCGCCGGATCAAGTCGGTGAGCGTCACCCAGGGCGCGATCGTGCCCTATATCCACAATGCCGCGGGCGAAGGGCTGGGCAAGATCGGCGTGCTGGTGGCGCTCGAAAGCGATGCCGATGCCGATACGCTGAGCGCGCTCGGCAAGGACATTGCCCAGCACGCCGCGGCGATGTTCCCCCAGGCGCTCGATGCCGACAGCCTCGATCCGGCCGTGATCGAGCGCGAGCGCAAGATCGCCGCGGAAAAGGCTGCCGAAAGCGGCAAGCCCGCCGAGGTCCAGGCCAAGATGGTCGAGGGCGCGGTCAAGAAGTTCGCCAAGGAAAACGCGCTGCTGAGCCAGGTCTTCGTCAAGGACGGCAAGGCGACCGTCGAGGAGCACATCGCCCGCATCGCCAAGGAAGCGGGCAAGACCATCAAGCTGGTCGATTACGTGCGCTTCCAGCTCGGCGAGGGGATCGAGAAGGAACAGGTCGACTTCGCCGCCGAAGTGGCCGCTGCCGTCAAGGGCTGATCCCCCCCGGCGCCAGGCATTGCGGCCGTCGCAGCCCTCATGCTGCGGCGGCCGTTTGCGTGGAACCGCCGCCCGCCCCTTGCAGCTTACCCTTTGCGCTGCGGGCGATTGCCCGTTAAGTGCGCCGCACCCGAGATTTCAGCCCGGAGCCCATCGCCCCCATGTCTCTCCCCCCGCTCAAGCGCGTGCTCCTGAAGCTTTCGGGCGAGGTGCTGATGGGCAATCAGCAGTTCGGGATCGATCCCGAATTCGTCGCCGAACTGGCCAAGGAGGTGAAGGCGGCCAAGGACACGGGGCTTGAAATCTGCCTCGTCATCGGGGGCGGCAACATCTTTCGCGGCATGGCGGGGGCAGCCAAGGGGATGGACCGCGCCCAGGCCGATTACATGGGTATGCTGGCGACGGTGATGAACGCGCTCGCCATGCAGAACGCGCTCGAGCAGCTGGGGGTTGAAACCCGGGTGCAGAGCGCGATCCAGATGGACCAGGTGTGCGAGCCGGTGATCCGCCGCCGGGCCGAGCGCCACCTTGAAAAGGGCCGGGTGGTGATCTTTGCCGCGGGCGTGGGCGCGCCTTATTTCACCACCGACAGCGGCGCGGCGCTGCGGGCTGCGGAAATGAAGTGCGACGCGCTTTTGAAGGGCACCAGCGTCGATGGGGTCTATGACAGCGATCCCAAGCTCAATCCCAAGGCAATCCGTTTCGATACCGTCGCTTACGACCGGGTGCTCGCCGACAATCTCAAGGTGATGGACGCCTCGGCCGTGGCGCTGTGCCGCGACAACAAGATCCCCATCGTGGTCTTTTCGATCCGCGAGAAGGGCAACCTTGCCCGCGTGCTTGCCGGCAAGGGCGTGCAGACCATCGTGCAAGACAGCTGAAAGAGCGAAGGAACCCCAGCCATGCCGCAATATGACAAGGCCGATGTCGAACGCCGGATGAAGGGCGCGGTCGAAGCGCTCAAGAGCGATCTGCAGGGCCTGCGCACCGGCCGCGCCAACACCAGCCTGCTCGATCCGGTGGTGGTCGAGGTCTATGGCGCGATGATGCCCTTGAACCAGGTCGCCACGGTCTCGGCGCCCGAGCCGCGGATGCTCTCGGTGCAGGTGTGGGACCGCGCCAACATGACCGCGGTGGAGAAGGGCATCGCCCATGCCAATCTCGGCCTCAACCCGATCATCGACGGGCAGACGCTGCGCCTGCCGATCCCCGATCTCACCCAGGAGCGCCGCAAGGAACTCGCCAAGCTTGCCGGCCAATATGCCGAGAAGGCCAAGATCGCGATCCGCAACGTGCGCCGCGACGCGATGGAAAGCCTCAAGGCCGACGAGAAGAAAAAGGAAATCTCCGAGGACGAGCGCAAGCGCCGCGAGGACGAGGTGCAGAAGCTCACCGACCAATATGTGAAGGAAGCCGACGAGGCCGCCGCCAAGAAGGAGCAGGAAATCCTGAGCCAGTAAGCGGGTCGCGGCGGATGAAGGGGGACAGCTTGCAGCAATCGCGCGCCCGCCATGTCGCCATCATCATGGATGGCAATGGCCGCTGGGCCAAGCAGCGGGGCCTGCCGCGCGCGGTCGGCCACCAGCGCGGGGTCGAGGCGGTGCGGCGGCTGGTGCGCAGCCTCGAGCCGACGGGCCTCGAATGCCTCACCCTCTATGCCTTCTCCTCGGAAAACTGGAAGCGGCCCGACGAGGAGGTCGATGATCTGATGAACCTGATGCGCCGGTTCATCAAATCCGACCTCGAGGAATTCGTCGCCAACAAGGTCAGGCTCAAGATCATCGGCGACTGGCGGGCGCTTGCTCCTGATATTGTCGCCATGCTCGAAGACGCGCTGGCCCGCACCGCCGAGGGCAAGCGCACCCTCGCGGTGGCGCTCAATTACGGCGGCCAGCACGAGATTGCCCGGGCCGCGGCCAAGGCGGCGGCCGAGGGGGACGTGACGATCGAGACCATCGCCGCCCATCTCGATACCGCCGATCTGCCCCCGCTTGACCTTCTCATCCGCACCAGCGGGGAGATCCGCCTGTCCAATTTCCTGCTGTGGCAGGCGGCCTATGCCGAGATGCTGTTTGTCGAGACGCTCTGGCCCGATTTCGAGCCAGCGCATCTTGCCCAAGCGCTTGATGATTTTGCCCGCAGGGAGCGACGCTATGGCGGAAGATAGCGACCGGGTGCGCGATGTGAGGGCAGGGGTGTCCGATCTGCCGGTGCGCCTTGCCAGCGCCATCGTCATGCTGGTGGTGGCGGGCGGGGCGCTGTGGCTGGGCGGCTGGGTGTGGACGCTGCTGGTGGGCGCGCTCGCGCTCGGGCTGCTGTGGGAGTGGAACCGGCTGGTGAGCCGCTTTGGCCTGTCGCTTTTGGGCGAGACGCTGTGGTTCTTTGCCGGGGTGATCTATATCGGCGGGGCGGCGCTGGCCATGCTGGTGGTGCGCAACGGGCGCCAGGTGCTCCCGCTCGATCCCTCAGCCTCGGGCTATGGCCCGCTCGAGGTGCTCGTCGCCTTCATCCTGCCGATCGTGGCGGTCGATGTCGGCGCCTATTTCGCCGGGCGCGCGATCGGCGGGCCGAAGATCGCGCCCCGGATCAGCCCGGCCAAGACCTGGGCGGGCCTCGGCGGCGGCGCCGCGCTTGCCGCGCTCGTCGGCGTGGGCGTCGAGATCAGCGATTTCGGCCCCGCGGCGGTGCCGGGCTACACGGTCGGGGCGCTCGGCATGGCGGTGCTCGGCGGGGTGCTGATCGCGCTCATCGCCCAGGCCGGGGATTTCTTTGAAAGCTGGATGAAGCGGCGCGCCGGGGTGAAGGATTCGGGCCATCTCATTCCGGGACATGGCGGGCTGTTTGACCGGCTCGATGGCTTCATCGCGGTGTTCTTCGTGCTGTTTGTGATTGCCACGCTGCCCCTTTTGCTGGGATGATGGGCAGATGACGCGCACGCTCACCCTGCTTGGCGCGACCGGCTCGATCGGGGCATCGACGCTCGATCTGGTGCGGCGCAACCGCGCGGCCTGGCAGATCGAGGCGCTCACCGCCCAGTGCAGCGCCGCCCAGCTTGCCGCGCTCGCGATCGAGTTCGATGCGCGGCTTGCGGTGGTGGGGGACGAGGCCTGCCTGCCCGAGCTGCGTGACGCGCTCGCCGGCACCGGGATCGCCGCGGCGGGCGGGCGCGCGGCGCTGATCGAGGCGGCGGCGCGGCCGGTGGACATGACGGTGGCGGCGATCGTCGGCTGTGCGGGCCTCGCGCCGGTCATGGCCGCGGTCGAGCGCGGCGGCACCATCGCGCTTGCCAACAAGGAGGCGCTGGTTTCGGCCGGCGAGGTGCTGATGGCGGCGGTGGCGCGCCACGGCGCCACCTTGCTTCCGACCGATTCGGAACACAACGCCATCTTCCAGTGCCTTGCCGGCAACCGCATCGCCGATGTCGCGCGCATCACCCTCACCGCGAGCGGCGGGCCCTTGCGCACCTGGAGCGCCGAGCGGCTCCACACCGCCACCCCGGCCGAGGCGATTGCCCATCCCAATTGGTCGATGGGGGCCAAGATCAGCGTCGATTCGGCCACGATGATGAACAAGGGCCTTGAATATATCGAGGCCTATCACCTCTTTCCGGTGGGGCTCGACAAGCTCTCGATTGTCATCCACCCGCAAAGCGTGATCCATTCGATGGTCGAGTTCCGCGACCGTTCGACCCTTGCCCAGCTTGGCCCTTCGGACATGCGGGTGCCGATCGCCTCGTGCCTGGCCTGGCCCGAGCGGATGGAAACCCCGCTCGGCCCGCTCGATCTTGCCGCCATCGGCGAACTCACCTTCCACGCGCCCGACGAGGAGCGCTTCCCCGCCACCCGCCTGGCGCGCGAGGCGCTGGCCGCGGGCGGCGCCGCGCCGGCGATCCTCAATGCCGCCAACGAGGTGGCGGTGGCCGCCTTCCTTGCCGGTCAGTTGCGGTTCACCCACATTGCGGCATTGGTGGAGGAAACCCTGGAGCGCAGCCCGCTCGGCGCTGCGCCCGCCAGCCTCGAGGACGTGCTGGCGATCGATCAATCGGCGCGGCGTGAAGCACAGCGCCTGCTGGAGAATCCCGCCCTTGTTGGATAGCCCGCCCTTCTGGATGTATGTCGTGGGCTTCCTGCTGCTGCTGGGCCCGCTGGTGACCGTGCACGAGCTTGGCCACCTGCTCGTGGGCCGGCTGTTCGGGGTCAAGGCCGAGGCCTTCTCGGTCGGCTTCGGGCGCGAGCTTTTCGGCTTTACCGATCGCCACGGCACCCGCTGGAAGCTCTCGGCGCTGCCGCTGGGGGGCTATGTCCAGTTCAAGGGCGACATGAACCCGGCCAGCGTGCCCGATCCATCCGCCGCGGTGGAGGAAGGCGCCTTTCAGGCCGCGGCGCTGTGGAAGCGCGCGCTGATCGTCGCGGCCGGCCCGGTCACCAACCTCGTGGTGGCGGTGGCGATCTTTGCCGCCTTCTTTGCCATTCTCGGCAAGCCCACGCTGGTCGATCCCGAGGATTCGCGCACCATCGGCGCCTTCACCGCAAACAGTCCTGCGGCTGCCGCCGGGCTCAAGGTGGGCGATGTGGTGGTGGCGATCGACGGGCGGCCGGTGCGCGATTTCACCGATATCAAGACCAAGGTGGCGCTCCACCCGGGCAAGCGCATGGTCTTTACCGTCGCGCGCGATGGGACGACGCGCGATGTTGCCGTGACCACGGCGCGGGTGGAGCGGCGCGACAATTTCGGCAATGTCAGCACCGAGGGCCTGATCGGGGTGGCGCCGGTGGGCGGGAAATTCGTGCTTGAGAAGGTCGGCCCGCTCGAGGCGATCGGGCTCGGGGTCAAGCAGAGCTGGGATTTCACCTTGCTGATGGTCACCGGTATCAAGCAGATCATCAGCGGCGATCGCTCGGTCAAGGAGCTGGGCGGGCCGATCAAGATCGCCAAATATTCGGGCGAGCAGATGAGCATGGGGGTGGCGGCCTTCGTCCACTTCGCCGCGCTCATTTCGCTTAATTTGGCATTCATCAACTTCTTGCCAATCCCCGCGCTCGATGGCGGGCACCTGATGTTCTATCTGGCCGAGGCGATCCGCCGCAAGCCGGTGGGGCCGCAGGCGACCGAATGGGCCTATCGCACCGGGATCGCGCTGGTGCTGATGCTGATGGCGGTGGTGACGGTGAATGACCTCTTTTCGCTCCCCTTGTTCGGCAGCTGAGCGCATTGCGTCCGCGCTCCTGCGCTTTGCCGGGGAAAGCGCGCGTCCAGTCGCAGCCGTGCCACCCTCGCGGCTTGATTGCGCTCGGCACATCGGGCACAGGCGAGGGCCGAGATGCTGGCGCCGCAGCGGGACGGCACGGCGGGGGGGCAGGCATCCGGCCTGAGAGTCGGCGAGGCGTGTCCGTCGCAGGGGCGCGGGCAGCAAGGAAGAAGACGGGATTTTAGCGGCATGAACGCATCGAGCGAGACGGTGGTGGCGCCGGTCCATGGCAATCCGGCGCGGGGCAGCGCTGCGGCACCGGGGGGGGCGCGCCGCGCGCGCCTTGCCGCCTTGCTGTGTGGCGGTTCGCTGCTTGCCGGCCTGCCCGGCATGGCGCTGGCGCAGGAGCAGGCCCCGGCTCCCGCCCCCTCTCCGGCCCCGGCCCCGGCTCCTGCACCGGCCGAGCGCGGCAACATCATCCGCAGCATCAGCGTGGTCGGGGCCGAAAGGCTCGAGCCCACCACCATCCTGAGCTACATCCGCCTGCGCGTCGGGCAGGAATATACCGCGCTTGCCGCCGACGAGGCGATCAAGGACCTGGGCGCCACCGAACTGTTCGCCAACACCAGCATCCGCAATGACAACGGCAACGTGGTGATCACCGTCGTTGAAAACCCGGTGATCAACCGCATCGTGCTGGAAGGCAACCAGCGGCTCAAGAACGACAAGATCCTGCCCGAGATCAAGCTCGCCCCGCGCCAGATCTTCACCCGTTCCAAGGTGCGTGCGGACGTGGCCCGCATCATCGAGCTTTACAAGCGCCAGGGCCGCTTTGCCGCCAAGGTCGAGCCCAAGTTGGTGCAGCTGCCGCAGAACCGCGTCGATATCATCTTCGAGATCAGCGAGGGGCCCAAGTCCAAGGTCAGACAGATCAACATCCTCGGCAACGAGAAGTTTTCCGATGGCGAGCTGCGCGGCGAGATGGTGACCAAGCAGGCGCGCCTGACCCGCTTCTTCAGCTCGAACACCAGCTACGATCCCGATCGGCTGGCCTTCGACCAGCAGAAGCTGCGCCAGTTCTACCTCACCAATGGCTATGCCGATTTCCGCGTGGTCTCGGCCGTGGCCGAGCTGACCCCGGACCAGCGCGACTTCATCATCACCTATGTGGTCGAGGAGGGTGAGCGCTACACCTTCGGCGAAGTCAAGGTTGACAGCCAGTTGCGCGACTTCGACAGCGAGGTCATGAGCGCCCAGCTGCCGATGAAGACCGGCGACTGGTACAATGCCAAGACCGTCGAGGACACGGTTGAGCAGCTCACCGAGCTGGCCGGGCGCTTCGGCTATGCCTTTGCCGATGTGCAGCCGCGCTTCCGCCGCGATGCCGACAAGCGGCAGATGAATGTCACGTTCCTGCTGCGCGAGGCGCCGCGGGTTTATGTCGAGCGGATCGATGTCAACGGCAACACGCTCACCCAGGACAAGGTGATCCGCCGCGAGTTCCGCCTGGCCGAGGGCGATGCCTTCAACAGCCTGGCGGTGCAGCGCACCAATGCCCGCATCAATTCACTCGCCTATTTCCAGGAGAATTTCGAGGTCAAGCAGGTCGAGGGCAGCGCGCCCGACCGCATCGTGCTCGAGGCCAATGTCGAGGAAAAGCCCACCGGCGAATTGCAGTTCTCCGCCGGGTTCTCCTCGATCGAGCAGTTCATCCTTGCTGGCTCCATCCGCCAGCGCAATTTCCGCGGGCGCGGGCAGACGGTGGGCCTTTCGGTCAACTATTCGCAGTTCTCGCGCTCGGCCCAGGTGAGCTTTTCCGAGCCCTATATCTTCGATCGCAACATCTCCGGCGGGATCGATATCTACCGGCGCGATTTCAACAGCTTCAACTTCACCAACCGCGATCGCAACACCACCTTCGAGCAGGCCACCACCGGCTTTTCGATGCGCGTCGGGGTGCCGCTGACCGAATACATGGCGCTGATCGGCAGCTACACGCTCAACAATGATGACGTCTCGCTCGATGAGAACCAGTTCTTCTCCGATATCAATGGCGACGGGGTGCGCGAGTGCGATCCGCTGCTGGCCGGGCGCTTCCTGTGCGATGCGCTGGGCACGCGGCTCAGTTCGATCCTTGGCCTCAGCCTCAACTACAACTCCCTGAACTCGCGCATTCGGCCGACCCAGGGGCGCAGCGTCACGCTGAGCACCGAATTTGCTGGGCTCGGGGGTGATGTGCGCTATGTGCGCTTCCGCGGACGCGCCCAGCAGTTCTGGCGGGTGGGCAATTCGGGCTTCATCTTCT
Source organism: Erythrobacter cryptus DSM 12079 (assembly GCF_000422985.1). Taxonomy (GTDB): domain Bacteria; phylum Pseudomonadota; class Alphaproteobacteria; order Sphingomonadales; family Sphingomonadaceae; genus Erythrobacter; species Erythrobacter cryptus. The sequence continues at coordinate 90,026 of NZ_AUHC01000009.1, read as the reverse complement.
CGCTTCTGGCTGAGGGCGGCACCATCATCCCGCTCCAGGATCGGCCGGGTGCGGGGGTTGATGATGTGTTCCTCACCGACCGCTTCTTCCTCGGCGAGCCGCAGTTCCGCGGCTTTGCCATCCGCGGGGTTGGCCCGCGGGTGCTCACCCAGGCCTATGTCGATGATCCTGAAGGCGGCCCGCCGATCCTCATCACCGATCGCAACCAGACCCGCGATGATGCCATCGGCGGGCGCAACTACTATCTCGGCCGGGCCGAGCTCGAGATCCCGCTCGGCTCGGGCGCGCGCGAGCTGGGCCTCAGGCCCTCGATCTGGACCGATATCGGGGCGCTGTGGGGGGTGGAGCAGCCGGTGCTCCAGGACAATCCCTTCGGCGTGCAGGAACGCGATGCCAACGGCAATCTCGTCTATTTCACCCGCCGCCTCGATGCCAATGGCCAGCCGGTGCTGATCGATGGCCAGCCGGTGTTTGACCGCACCACCAATCCGCTCGCGCCCGATGGCAGCGCCAATTCCCCGGCGATCCGCCCGGGCAGCCGGATCAAGGAGACCTTCCTCGGCGATTCGCCCAGTCCGCGCATCACCGCCGGGATCGGGGTCAACTGGAACTCGCCCTTCGGGCCGTTCCGCATCGACCTTGCCCAGACCATCCGCAAGGTGCCGGGCGATGACGAACGGCGCCTGACCTTCAACGTAGGAACCCAATTCTGATGAATATGCTCACCAAACTTTTCGCCCCGGCCGGCCTTGCGCTCGCCGCCCTTGCTGCCGTGCCGGCCCAGGCGCAGGTGGAAGGCCGGCTTGCCACGGTCGATATCTCGCGCACGATCATCGGCACCAGCGCCTTCCAGACCGCTTACGAGCAGATCGCCCAGACCTACGCGCCCCAGGCCGAGCTGCGCCGCAACAAGGCGCAGGAGCGCCAGACCCTGCTCGCCACCTTCGACAAGAACGGCGACAAGCAGGTTGATGACGCCGAACTGGAGGCCAAGCGCAACACCCCGGATTACACCAAGCTCCAGACGCTCGATCAGGAAATCCAGGCGATCGCCAACCAGATCGATGGCGCGCGCGTCTATGCGATCGAGCAGATCCTCCTGCAATATGGCGCTGCGCTGGAAGAAGTGATCAAGGCCCGGCAGATCAAGCTGGTGGTCGATCCCGGTTCGCTGCTCTACGCCCCGCCCGAAGCCGATATCACCCAGGCGGTGATCGCCGCGCTCAACACCAAGGTGCCGAGCGTGGGCGTGGTGCCGCCGGCCGATTGGAAGCCGAGCCGCGAAGGCGTGCAGATTTTCCAGGAGATCCAGCAGCGCCTGATCGCCGCCCAGATCGCCCAGCAGCAGGCCGCCGCGGCGCAGCAGCAGCAGGGCAACCCTGCAGCGCCGGTCGGGCGCTGACAGGGGCTTAAGGGAGCGAGCGCCATGAGCGAGGCGGCAGGCCCGGCAGCGGGCACGGCGGATTATGACATCGGCAGGATCCTCAAGGCCCTGCCGCACCGCTACCCGCTGCTGCTGGTTGATCGGGTGCGGTCGATGACGCTGGGTGAGCGCATCCACGCGGTCAAGGCCGTGAGCATGAACGAACAGTTCTTCCAGGGCCATTTTCCCGGCGCCCCGATCATGCCCGGTGTGCTCCAGATCGAGGCGCTGGCCCAGGCCGCCGGCATCCTCGGGATCGAGACGATGGAGCTTGCCGGCACCGGCAAGCTCGTCATCTTCATGGGGATCGAGAACGCCAAGTTCCGCGCGCCGGTAACGCCTGGCTGCCTGCTCGATCTCCATGTGGAGTTCACCCAGAAGCGCAGCCGCGTCTATCGCTTCGCCGGCAAGGCCAGCGTCGAGGGCAAGGTCACCTGCGAAGCCGAGTTCACCGCGATGATGGCCGATCCGCCTGCCTGATGGGGGCGGGGCGGCATCATTAGAGGTTGCATTTGCGCCCGATCCCCACTAAGCGCGCCGCTTCCCATTCATAGCACCGCCGGTCGGCACCGGCGAAAGGCTGCAAAGGACAGGCACATGAAGGCCCAAGGGCACCCCGATTACCACATGATCACGGTCCGCATGACCGACGGGACCGAGTATCAGACCCGTTCGACCTGGGGCAAGGAAGGCGACGTGATGTCGCTCGAGATCGACCCGCTCAGCCATCCGGCCTGGACCGGGGGGCGCCAGCAGGTGGCCGAAGGCGGGCGCGTGGCGGCGTTCAACAAGCGCTTCGGCGGGCTCACGCTCAAGAAGTAAGCCTTGCGCCTCAGCGCGCAGCCGCGTGATCGCGGCGCAGGGGAAGGCGGCCTTGCGGGGCCGCCTTTCGCGTTTCAGGCAGCGCAGTTGACGCAGCGCGTCGCCACCGGCTGGGCCTCGAGCCGGGCGCGCGGGATTTCGGCACCGCAATTGGCGCAGATGCCATAGGTGCCATTGGCAATCCGCTGGAGCGCGGCGCGCACCTGTGCGGCCTCGGCGCGCAGCACCTCGTCGATCCCCTCGAGCGCCTCGTCATCGGCAAGGTCGATCGCCTGCTCGGAAAAATCGGGATCGAGCGGATGGCGCAGATCCTCCTCGATCTCGTCGGCCCGTGCCGTCAGTTCGGCCAGCCGCGCGCGCAGCTTGGCGGCCAGATCAGAATAGTCCTGCATCATCCCCTCCATTCCTTCTCGCGATACCACTTGGTGATCACGTATTTGATTCCCTTTCGCACCTTCATCCCGTGGTGCAGCGTCATCGGGTTGATGCTGCCATCGGCGAGCCGGTTGTTCCAGGCAAGGAGCTTGCCCGCCTCGGGCTGAAAGGTCTTGTCGAGCAGCTTGAAGCGGGTAGCCCCGCCTGCCGGCACGTCATTGAGATAGATCATGAAGGTCCAGGTGCGGTTGCCCGAAAGGCTGCAATATTTGTGATAGTCGCGCCCGCCCGGCACGAAATAGTCGGTATGGGGCTTGAACTCCTGCCCCACGGCATAGCGCTGGCCCTGAAGCGGCTCGCCAAAGGCCGGATCTAGCCCCGAGACCGCGCTCAGCAGCGCTTCGACCTCCTGCGCCGGCGCGAAATCGGCGGCAAGATCGCAGGTCTCGCTGGTGCGGAACAGCGGATCGCCATTGTCATCGGCGATGGTCGAGGGGCGCCGGTCGCGCTCGATGAGGTCGATCAGCGCCGCGCACAGCTCCGGGTTGGCGAATCGGCGGCACTGGAACAGCTCGGCCTTGGGGGTAGGCACGCGCTGCATCCCCGGGTGCGCGGCGAGGCGGGCGGCGATGGAATCGGCAGCGGCGAGCATGGCTCCGTGAGGATAGAAGCCGCGCCGGGCTTGGCAATGGCGCGGCGGCGTGCGCAACAATCTTGCGCGAAGCTGCGCGCGTGGCAGTTTTCGCTTCCCTTGGCGGGGGCTTTGTGCAACAGGCGCTTGCCCCGCGCCCCGCGGGCTTGACCGCCCGCGCGCCATGGGTAATCCGCGCGGCCTCGCGCGGGCTTGGCACGCACCGGGAAGGTGCTATGCGGGCACGGGGCGTGTGGCGACCATAGCTCAGCTGGTTAGAGCGCCGGTTTGTGGTACCGGAGGTCACGGGTTCGAACCCCGTTGGTCGCCCCATCCGTCCTTCACCCCGTTCTCGTCGTGCCGCCCGGCTCCGCGCCCGACAGGGGATTGTGATGACCGCTTTCTGGGCCGAGCCCGATTTTGACGCGCACGAACTGGTGCAGCTGGTGCACGATAGGGCAAGCGGGCTGACCGCGATCATCGCGATCCATTCCACCCATTGCGGCCCGGCGGCGGGCGGCACCCGCTTCTGGCACTATGCCGATCCGGCCGCGGCGATGCGCGATTGCCTCAGGCTCGCGCGCGGGATGAGCTACAAGAACGCCATGGCCGGCTTGCCGCTGGGCGGGGGCAAGGCGGTGATCCTGGCCGACCCTGAGCGCACCAAGACGCAGGCCATGCTCGCGGCCTTCGGCGATGCGATCGCGGCGCTCGGCGGGCGCTATGTCACCGCCGAGGATGTCGGCATGAGCGAAGCTGACATGGTGGCGATCGCCGCGCGCACCGTCCATGTCTCCGGCCTGCCGGTCAAGGGCGCGGGCGAGGCCGGGGGCGATCCCGGGCCGTTCACCGCGCAAGGCATCTATCTCGGCATCAAGGCGGCGGTGCGCCACCAGCTCGGCAAGGACAGCCTTGCCGGGGTGCATGTGGCGCTCCAGGGCACGGGCAGCGTTGGCGGCGGGGTGGCGCGGCTGCTGGCGCGCGACGGGGCGCGCCTCACGCTTGCCGATATTGATGCGGGCCGCGCTGCGGCGCTGGCGGCAGAGCTGGGCGCGGCGCATGTGCCGAGCGAGGCGATCATGACAACGCCCTGCGATGTCTTCAGCCCCAATGCCTTGGGCGCCATCCTCGATGAGGCGCGCATTGCCGCGCTCGATTGCGCGATCGTGGCGGGCGGGGCCAACAACCAGCTTGCCCGGCCCGAGCACGGCGCGCTGCTGGCACAGCGCGGCATCCTCTATGCCCCCGATTACGTCATCAACGCCGGGGGGATCATCTCGGTGGGGATCGAATATCTCGCCCGGCGCGAAGGGCGCCGCGCCGATCTTGCCGAGGTCACCCGGCTGATCGGCCAGATCCCCGCGCGGCTCGAGACCATCTGGCAGGAAAGCGCGGCGCGCGGCGAACCTGCCGACGTGGTGGCCGACCGCATGGCGCAGAAGCTGATCGGGCGGGGCTGATCGGTCGGGGCTGATCGGGCCTTGGCGGCGGGAACGAATTCGCCCTTGGGTGAATTGCCTTATCGTCCGGTTCGGGTGTAAGGCTGCCCCCGCGCCAAAGCGACCCATCATGCACATCTACGCCAATCCCACCCGTTTCCTGTCGCTGGCCAAGTGGCTCACCCCGCTCCTGTTCTGGAGCGGGCTGGTGATTGCGCTCGGCGCGGTTGGCTGGGGCCTCTTGGCGGTGCCGCCCGACCGGCTGATGGGCGAGACCGTGCGCATCCTGTTCATCCACGTGCCGGCCGCGTGGCTCGGCATGGGCGGCTGGGCGGGGATTGCGATCGCCTCTGCCATGCTGCTGATCTGGAAGCATCCGCTCGCCGCCATCGCCGCGCGCGCGATTGCCGTGCCGGGGATGGTGTTCTGCGCCATCTGCCTTGCCACCGGCTCGATCTGGGGGCGGCCCACCTGGGGCACCTGGTGGGAATGGGACGGGCGGCTGACCAGCATGCTCGTGCTGTTGTTCCTCTATGCCGGCTATCTGGCGCTCACCGAGGCGGCCAGCCGCGAGGGCGGATCGAGCCGCATTGCCGCGATCTTCGGGATGGTCGGCGCGATCAACGTGCCGATCATCAACCGCTCTGTGGTGTGGTGGAACTCGCTCCACCAGCCGCCCAGCATCACCGCAGGCAAGAGCGCGATTGAGGCGACCTTCCTGGTGCCGCTGCTGGTGGCGGTGCTGGGCTTCTCGCTGCTGTTCGGCGGGATCGTGCTGATGCGGATGCGCACGCTGATCGCCGAGGGTCAGGTCGAAGCGCGGTTGCGCCGCCGCGCGCTCGAGGATGAGACGCCGCCGGCGGCGGCGGGCGTGGCAATGGAGCAGGCCTGATGCGCGAGGCACTCGACCAATGGGATTTCGTGATCCTCGCCTATGCCGTCTCTACGATTGCGCTTGGCGCGCTCATCATCTGGGCCTGGCGCGCCATGCACCGGGCCGAGGCGCGGCGCGATGCGACGCGGCGGCGCTGACAGGGAGCACACGATGAAGGCCAAGCATCAACGCCTTGTGCTGGTGGTGATCGCGCTGGTGGCGATCATCGGGGCTGGCCTGCTTGCCGCCTGGGCGCTGCGCAACCAGGCCAATTATTTCTACCTGCCCGAGCAAATGGCGGCTGATCCGCCCGCGGTGGGCCAGGCGGTGCGGCTCGGCGGCATGGTCGAGAAGGGCTCGCTCACCACCGCTGCTGATGGCGTCACCGTCACCTTCCGGGTCACCGGCAACAGCGATGCGGCGATCCCGGTACGCTACACCGGCATCCTGCCCGATCTGTTCGTTGAAGGCTCGGGCGTGGTGGCCGAGGGCAGCCTCGGGGCGGACGGGGTGTTCCGCGCCACCAACCTCCTGGCCAAGCACGATGAGAACTATGTGCCCCGCGAGCTTGAGGGTATGGACACGGCGGCAGCGGCCAAGATGGCCTCTGAAACCACGGTGGGGCTGAACTGATCGTGCCACGCAGCAAGCCCGTGCGCCCGGAGGCGGCGCGATGATCGCCGAGATCGGCCTTGCCGCCCTGTGGCTCGCAGCGGCGCTCGCGGCCTTGCAGCTCGTTGCCGGGGCGGCGGCGCTGCGCGGGGGTGAGGGCGCGGCAAGCCCGCTCGCGCTCTATGCCCGCCCGGCCGCGGTGGTGCAGGCGCTGCTCGCCAGCCTTGCCTTTGCCATGCTGCTCTATGCCTTTGCCGTCACCGATCTTTCGATCAAGCTGGTGGCGACCAATTCGCATTCGATGAAGCCCTTCATCTACAAGCTCACCGGCACCTGGGGCAATCATGAGGGCTCGATGCTGCTGTGGGTCACGGTGCTGGCGGTCTCCGGGGGCCTGCTCGCCGCCTTCGAGCGCCGCCTGCCCGAGCGCACCCTGGGCGCGACGCTGGCGGTGCAGGGCTTCGTCGCGCTCGGCTTCTATGCCTTCCTGCTCTTGTCCTCCAACCCCTTCGAGCGCCTGCCCGTGCCCGCCGCCGAGGGCAGCGGCCTCAACCCGCTGCTCCAGGACATCGGCCTCGCCTTCCACCCGCCCACGCTCTATGCCGGCTATGTCGGCCTCTCGGTCGCCTTCAGCCTGGCGATGGGGGCGCTGCTCACCCGCGCGGTCGGCCCGGCCTTTGCCCGGGTGATGCGCCCCTGGGTGCTGGGGGCCTGGGTGCTGCTGACGCTGGGGATCACCGCCGGCTCCTACTGGGCCTATTACGAGCTGGGCTGGGGTGGCTGGTGGTTCTGGGACCCGGTCGAGAATGCCTCGCTGATGCCCTGGCTCGCGGCCACCGCGCTGCTCCATTCGGTGAGCGTGCTCGCCGCGCGCGATGCCCTGCGCACCTGGACGATCATGCTCGGCGTGCTCGCCTTCTCGATGTCGATGCTCGGCACCTTCCTGGTGCGCTCGGGCGTGCTCACCAGCGTGCACGCCTTTGCCGTCGATCCCGAGCGCGGGGCCTTCATCCTCGGCCTGCTCGCGCTCTATATCGGCGGGGCCTTTGCCATCTTTGCCCTGCGCGCCGGAGCGGTGGCCGAAGGCAAGCGCTTTGCCGCGCTGAGCCGCGAGGGCGCGCTGGTGTTCAACAATGTCATGCTCTCGGCGATCTTGGGGATCGTGCTCTTGGGCACGCTCTATCCCTTGCTCACCGAAGCCTTTGACGTGCGCGTCTCGGTCGGCCCGCCCTATTTCAACCCGGCGAGCGCGATCTTTGCCGTGCCGATGCTGCTGGTGATGGCGGTGGGCCCGCTGCTGCGCTGGCGCGCGGACAGGCCGGAGCGCATCCAGTTCGAGGTGATGCTGGTGGCCGCGCTCATCATCGGCGTGATCGCGGCGGTGAGCTTCTTCGGCTCCTTCCCCTTCCTGCCGCTCCTTGGCCTTGGCCTTGCCGCGGGGCTTGGCGTTGCGGCCTTCCTGCCGCTGCGCGGGCGCCGGCTCGCCCGCGTGCCGGTGGCGACCTGGGGCATGGTGCTGGCGCATTTTGGGGTCGCGGTGGCGCTCTTCGGCATGGCCTCGGAAGGCGCCTTCACCAAGGAGCGCCTCGCCGCGGTGGCGCCAGGGGGCAGTGTCGAGGTTGGCGATTTTGCCGTGACGCTCGAGCGCGTGGTGCCCGTGGCCGGGCCCAACTGGACCGCGATCGAGGCGCGCCTTGCGGTGCGCCAAGGTGATGGCGCGCCGGTGATCCTCACCCCCCAGGCGCGCAATTTCTGGTCGCCGCCGCAATCGACCAGCGAAAGCGCGCTCCTCACCCGCTGGAACGGCCAGCTTTATGCGGTGATCGGCAATCAGGCCGCCGATGGGCGCTGGCAGCTGCGGCTGTGGTGGAAGCCCTTTGTCACCTTCATCTGGTATGGCGGGATGCTGATTGCGCTCGGCGGCGTGCTGGCGATCGCGGGCCGGGTGCGGGTCGATCTCAAGCGGCGCATGGCGCGCCGCCAGGGCGCGGCGCGGCGGGCCGATCTCGAAGCGCTTGCCGGCGCCCCGGTTCCGGCGGAATAGGCTCTCATGGCGCGCCGTCTTGCCCTGTGGGTGCCGCTTGGCCTGTTCGCCTTCTTCGCCGGCCTTGCCGCCTATATGCTCACGCAGGATAAGGACCAGTTCGTCGAAAGCGCGATGATCGGTCAGCCGCTGCCCGATTTCGCGCTTCAGCCGGCCTTTGCCGGGCTGCCCGGCCTTGCGCGGGCCGATCTCGTCGGGGGGAAGCCGCGCCTGCTCAACATCTGGGCAAGCTGGTGCCTGCCCTGCATCGCCGAAGCGCCCCAGCTCGAGGCGCTCAAGGCACGCGGGGTCGAAATCGTCGGCATCGCCATCCGCGATCGGCCCGAGGATGTCGCCGCCTTCCTTGCCCGCCATGGCAATCCCTATAGCCGCATCGGCGCCGATCCCATTTCCGAGGTGCAGCTGGCGATCGGTTCCTCGGGCGTGCCCGAGACCTTCGTGATCGATGCCAAGGGCGTGATCCGCTATCAGCACATCGGCGATATTCGGCCCGAACACGTGCCGCTGCTGCTGAAAGAGCTGGAGAAGGCGAAATGATCCGCGCTTTGCTCGTCCTTCTCGCGGCCCTCATCGCCTTGCCGGCGCTGGCGCAGGACACCATGCCGCCTGCCCCTTACGCCTATACTCAGCTTGAAGACCCGGCGCTCGAGGCCAGGGCCGCCGCGCTGATGCACACGCTGCGCTGCCTCAAGTGCCAGTCGCAATCGATCGCCGATTCGGATGCGCCGATGGCCGGTGACATGCGCCACCAGGTGCGCAGCCGCATCCTTGCCGGCGAAAGCCCGGAGGAGATCCGCGCCTGGCTGATCGCGCGCTATGGTGACTATGTCAGCTACGAGCCGCGGGTCAGCACCACCACCTGGCCGCTTTTCGTGATCCCCGCGCTGGTGATCCTGATCGCCGCCGGGGTGCTGCTGCGCCGGCTCGGGCGGCGCCGCGGCGGGGCGGGGGGGGAGGAAGCATGATCGCCACCTGGCTTGCGGTCGGCGCGCTGGCGCTTGGCGCCTTTGCCTTTGCGGTACTGGTGCTGCGCCTGCCGCGCGAAGGGCTGGCGCTGTTCGGCGCGGTGCTGGCGCTTGGCCTTGCGGGCTATGCCTGGCAGGGTTCGCCCGGGCTTGCCGCGGCCCCCAAGGCCCCCGGCGGGGCGATGAATAATGAGGGCGAAGCCATGGTCGAGGGCCGCGCCGCGCTGTTCGACCGTGCGGTGCCGCCGCCCGATTATATCGTCACCTCCGATGCCTTTGCCCGGCGCGGGCAGTTTGCCGATGCCGCCGGCCTGCTCCAGCGCGGCCTGGCCGAAAACCCGCGCGATCTTGAAGGCTGGCTCGCGCTCGGCCTCGCGCTCATCGGCCATGCCGATGGCAATGTCACCCCGGCGGCGGTCGAGGCCTTCAACCGCGCTCGGGCCATCGATCCGGCCCATCCGGGGGCGGAATATTTCCTCGGCTATGCCTATCTCCAGAGCGGCGAGGTGCGCGCCGCGCGCGACATCTGGGCCGGGCTGGTGGCGCGCTCGCCCGCCGATGCGCCGTGGCGCGAGGGGCTGGCGGCCGCGGTCGCACGGCTCGATGCGATGATCGCGCGCGCCCCGATGCTTCAGGGCCGATAACGGCTGCGGGTCAGCGGCAAGGCCGATGTTGCAGGTGCGAAAGGCTGGTGCTAGGCGCGCGCCCTTGATCGCCGGAGTCGCACCGGCCCCATGGGCAGTACCGAGTTGACGGGAAATCCGCTTGCCATGAGCACCACTTCCACAATCGCCGATCCCAAGGCCGGGCATGGCCATGCCCATGCCGCCTCCACCCTGACGCTGGCGATCGGCGCGATGGGGGTGGTGTTCGGCGATATCGGCACCAGCCCGCTTTATGCCTTTCGCGAAACCTTTGCCTCGCACCATGGGGTGCCGGGTATCGAGCCGGATGCGCAGCACATCCACGGGGTGCTCAGCCTCGTGTTCTGGTCGATGATGATGGGGGTGACGGTCAAATATGTCATCACCATCATGCGCGCCGACAACCGCGGCGAGGGCGGGAGCCTGGCGCTGCTGGCGCTGATCAAGCGTACCTCGGACAAGGCCGGGTGGACCGGGCCGCTGGTGCTGCTCGGGGTGTTTGCCACCGCGCTGTTCTATGGCGACAGCATGATCACCCCGGCGATCTCGGTGCTCTCGGCGACCGAAGGGCTGCAATATATCGTCCCGGGTTTCGAGCCGTGGATCGTGCCCACCGCGGTGGCGATCCTCGTTTGCCTGTTCGCGCTGCAATCGCGCGGCACCGACCGGGTGGGCAAGCTCTTCGGCCCGGTGATGATGACCTATTTTGCCATGCTGGCAACGCTGGGGGTGATGCATCTCATCGCCAACCCGATGATCATTCTTGCGACCATCAATCCCCTCAACGCGGTGCAGTTCTTCATCACCGATGGCTATGTCGCCTTCATTGCGCTGGGCAGCGTGGTGCTGGCGGTGACCGGGGCCGAGGCGCTCTATGCCGACATGGGCCATTTCGGACGCAAGCCGATCGCGCTTTCCTGGCTCACCTTCGTCTATCCGGCGCTGATGCTCAACTACATGGGCCAGGGCGCGCTGATCCTCTCGCAGACCTCGCCCGAGGCCGCCGCGGTGCTGATCGAGGATCCCTTCTTCCTGATGATCCCCGATATGGTGCGCGTCCCAGTGATCATCCTCGCGCTGCTCGCCACCATCATCGCCAGCCAGGCGGTGATCTCGGGCGCCTTCAGCCTCACCCAGCAGGCGATCCAGCTCGGCTTCATGCCGCGCATGGAAATCCGCCACACCAGCGCCGCGGCGGCAGGGCAGATCTACATCCCGGTGATCAACTGGGGGCTGATGGTGATGGTGATCCTGCTGGTGCTGTTCTTCCAGTCATCGAGCAACCTTGCCGCGGCCTATGGCATCGCGGTGACCGGCGCGATGTTCATCGACACGCTGCTCTTGGCCGGCGTGCTGTTCAGCCTGTGGCGCTGGCCGTGGTGGAAGGCGCTGCCGCTGGTGGTGGCCTTCCTCATCGTCGATATTGCCTATTTCGGCGCCAACCTCGTCAAGGTGCCGAGCGGCGGGTGGGTGCCGCTGCTGATCGGCTTTGTCATCTTCACCCTGCTCACCACCTGGTCGCGCGGGCGCGAGTTGATGCGCGCGAGCATGGCCGAGAGCGAGCTGCCGATCGAGATCTTCGCCAAGAGCGCGCATAACAGCGCCACCCGGGTGCCGGGCACCTCGGTGTTCATGGCCTCGACCAATACCGGCGTGCCCAGCGCGCTCTTGCACAACATCAAGCACAACAAGGTGCTGCACGAACGGGTGCTGATCCTCACCGTGGCGGTGCAGGGCGTGCCCTATGTCGATGAGGCCGAGCGCTACGAGTGCAAGGATCTTGGCAACGGCTTTTACCGGGTGACGATCAATTGCGGCTTCCTCGAGGAAACCGACGTGCCCAGCCTGCTCAAGCGCCTCGATCTGTGCGGCGCGCCCTTCGACATGATGCAGACGAGCTTCTTCCTTTCGCGCCAGACGCTGCTGCCTTCCTCCAAGCCCGGCATGGCGATCTGGCGCGAAAAGCTGTTCGCCTGGATGCTGCGCAATGCGGCGAGCGCGATGGAGTTCTTCAAGCTGCCCACCAACCGGGTGGTGGAACTGGGCAGCCAGGTGGAGATCTAGCCCTCGGCCGGAGGATCGCCCGCCTCTGCCTGGCCCTCAAGGCTCATGCCGTGGCGCATCAGCAGCGGGATCTGGCTGAAGGTGAAGAGGAAGGTGAGCGGCAGGAACACCCAGAGCTTGGCCCACAGCCAGCTTTCAAAACTCAGCTGCGCGCGCAGCCCCTCGTTGAGCAGGGCAAGGGCGAGGAAGAACACCCCCCAGTTGCGCGAGAGCTTCAGCCAGCCCTCATCCGTCAGGCCCTCGAAGGCGGCCTCGAGCAGCACCTTGAGCAGCGCCTTGCCGGCCAGCACCCCGCCAAGGAGCGCAATCCCGAAGCAGGCATAGATGATCGTCGGCTTCAACTGCACGAAGGTGGGATCGCCGAAGAAGATGGTGAGGCTGCCGAAGCCGACGATGAGCGCGGTGGAAAACCACAGCATCGGCGAGACCTTGCCGAGCCGCCACTTCGAGACGGCAAGCGCGATCACCGCGGCGAGCATGAAGGCGGCGGTGCCGGCGATGATCGCCGAAAGCTCGCCCACCGGATCGGGATCGGCCGGGGCCTTCCAGCGATAGACGCCAAGGAACACCAGCAGCGGGCCATAATCGACCGCGACATTGAGCCAGCTCGAGGCCGCTTTCCTGCCTTCGCCGTCAGCCATCACGCCACCCCCGCGATCACCCGGGCCACCAGATCGGGATCGAAGGGCCTCAGGTCATCCATCTTCTCGCCCACCCCGATGGCATGGATCGGAAGGCCATATTGCTCCGCCGCGGCCACCAGCACCCCGCCGCGCGCGGTGCCATCGAGCTTGGTCATGATGAGACCGGTCACGCCCGCGACCTCGCGGAACACGTCGATCTGGGCGAGCGCGTTCTGCCCGTTGGTGGCATCGAGCACCAGCACCACATCATGCGGGGCTGCCGGGTTGAGCCGCCCCAGCACCCGGCGGATCTTGGCCAGTTCGTCCATCAGCTCGGTCTTGTTCTGGAGGCGCCCGGCGGTATCGACGATCAGCGCGTCGATGCCGCTGGCGGTGGCCTGCTTGACCGCGTCGAACACGATCGCCGCCGGATCGCCGCCCTCCGGCCCCTTGACGATATCGACCCCGATGCGCTCGGCCCAGGTGGCCAGCTGGCCGATCGCGGCGGCGCGGAAGGTGTCGCCCGCGGCCAGCAGCACGCCGTAATCATCCTCCTTGAACAGGTGGGCGAGCTTGGCGATCGTCGTGGTCTTGCCCGAGCCATTGACCCCGATCACCAGGATCACCTGGGGGCGCGGAAAGGCGGTGATCTCGAGCGGCTTGGCCACCGGGCGCAGGATCGCGGCGATCTCCTCGGCCACGGCCTCCTTCAGTTCGCGGGTGGTGATCTCGAGGCCGAAGCGCTTGTCGGCGAGGCGCTGGCGGATGCGCCGCGCCGCGGCGGGGCCGAGATCGGAGAGGATCAGCGCATCCTCGACCTCATCGAGCGTTGCCTCGTCGAGCCGCGCGCTGGCGCCGCCCGCGCCGGCGAGGTTGGCGGCAAGGCGCTGCGAGGTCTTGGCAAAGCCGCCGAGCAGGCGCTCCGTCCAGCTGGTCTCACTCATGCGAGCAGGCCCTCCTGAAGGCTGCTTGGGGTAAGGGTGATGAGCGTGCCCGGCGCCGTGCCCGCGGGCAGCGCGACGGGGGCGAAGTTGGGGGCATGGCCGGTGCCGCCGCGCTCGGCAAGCACTTCGAGCGGCTGGCCCACGAGGCTGTGGAGCCAGGCGCTGCGCCGCGCCGCGGCACGCGCGCGCAGCTCGGCCGCGCGGGCCTTGACGAGATCGCGCGGCAGCTGCGGCATTCGCGCCGCCGGGGTGCCGGGGCGGGGCGAGAAGGGGAAGACATGGGCATGGACGATCTCGAGTTCATCGATGATCGCAAGGCTCTGTGCGTGGTGCGCCGCGGTTTCGGTGGGAAAGCCGGCGATGAGATCGGCGCCGATGGCGATCTCGGGCCGCGCGGCCTTGAGCCGGGCCACCAGTTCCAGCGCATCGCGGCGCAAATGCCGCCGCTTCATGCGCTTGAGGATCAGATCGGCCCCATGCTGGAGCGAGAGGTGGAGATGCGGCATCACCCGCGCTTCCTGCGCGATGAGTTCACAGAGCAGCGGGTCGATCTCGATCCCGTCGAGCGAGGAGAGCCGCAGGCGGGCAAGCTGGGGGAAGGCATCGAGGATCGCGCGCACCAGCGCGCCGAGCCGCGGGGTGCCGGGAAGATCATGGCCCCAGCTGGTAAGGTCAACCCCGGTGAGCACCACTTCGCGCGCCCCTGCGGCAAGCGCCTCCTCGACCGCGCGCAAGGCCTCGGCAAGGCTTGCCGAACGGCTTGGCCCGCGCCCTTGCGGAATGGCGCAGAAGGTGCAGGCATGATCGCAGCCGTTCTGCACCGGCACGAAGGCGCGGGTGCGCGCCGGGGCAGGCGCGCGCGCGGCGCGGGCAGGCGAGGGCGTGGGCGAGGGTAAGGGCGCAAGGCTCCAGGCGGCAGGATCGAGCTTGGCGGCGTTGGGCACCAGGGCATCGACCTCGGGCATGGCGGCGATCGCCTCGCGGTCGATCTCGGCGGCGCAGCCCGTTACCACCAGCCGCGCGCTGGGCTGGGCGCGGCGCGCGCGGCGGATCGCCTGGCGGGTCTGGCGCAGCGCCTCGCCGGTGACCGCGCAGGAATTGATCACCACGAGATCGCTCTTGCCCGCCAGCAGGGTGCGCAGCCGCTCACCTTCGGCAAGGTTGAGCCGGCATCCGAGCGCGATCACCCTGGGCGCGTTCATGTGTGCGCCCCGGTGGGCGCGGCATAGTCCTGCCAGCGGAATTGGCCGCGAAAGCTCTCCGCGGCGGGGCCATGCATGAGGATGCTGCCGCCCTCCTGCCAGGTGATGACGAGATCGCCCCCGGGCAGCGACACGCGCACCGGGCTTGCGGCCAGCCCCTTGCGGATCGCCGCCACGGCGCTGGAGCAGGCGCCGGTGCCGCAGGCGCGGGTGAGCCCCGCCCCGCGCTCCCAGACGAACAGCCGCAGGTGATCCTTTCCGGCGAGGCTCGCGACATTGACATTGACCCTTTCGGGAAACAGCGGGTCGTGCTCGATCATCGGCCCCAGCGTCGCGAGCGGCACCGCCGCGGCATCATCGACGAAGAACACCACATGCGGATTGCCGACATTGATCGCCATCGGCGCCGCAAGCCCGTCCCAGCCCACCGGCATGGCGAAGGTGTCGAGCGGATAGGCAAGCGGGATCGCGGCCCAGTCAAACCGGGGCGTGCCCATATCCACCGCGGCGCCGCCCGCCTCGGGTGTGAGCGTGATCGGCCCGCCGCCGGTGGCGATCGTCACCGGCGCGCCGTGGAGCAGCGCCACGGCCCGGGCGGCATTGCCGCAGGCGCCCACCTCGCTGCCATCGCGGTTGAAGATGCGCATGCGAAAGGCGTGCGTGTCATCGGGTTCGAGCAGCACCAACTGGTCGCAGCCGATCCCGGTGCGCCGGTCAGCGAGCGCGCGCACCACCGCAGGAGTGAGCGGCGGCAGCGGCGCTGTGCGGGCATCGAGCACGATGAAATCATTGCCGAGCCCGTGCATCTTGACGAAGGGGATGGTGTCACTCACGCCGAGCGCCTCTATGCCCGCGCGCGCCTCGCGTCCAGCCCCGCGCGCTCAGGGCGCGGGCGGGCGATCAGGATTGCGCGCTGCGCGGCTGGCTTGTCGCTTCGCAAGCGCCGCCGGGCGTGCCCGCCGCCCCGGCTGGCGGACGCCCGGCCTGCGGGGCGAGCTTGCCTGCGGCGCTGAGCCGCGCGCGCACCGCCTCTCCATCCTCGGGCTGGCCGTAGACATAGCCCTGCGCCTTGAGGCGGCCGAGGCTCTTTAAGCTCTCGAGAATGGTGGCATCCTCCACCCCTTCGGCAGTGATCGGCAGATCGAGCCCGCGCCCCAGGGTGATGATCGCCTCGATGATCGGCGAGCGCGGCCCCGGCTGGCGCAGTTCGCGCACGAAATTGCGGTCGATCTTGATGCGGTCGAAGGGCAGGCTGCGCAGCTGCTCGAGGCTGGAATAGCCGGTGCCGAAATCATCGAGGCTGATGCGCACCCCCTGGTTGCGCAGCGAGGCGAGCGTCGCGCGCACCAGGGTGATGTTCTCGTGCAGGCAGCTTTCGGTGATCTCGACCTCGAGCCGGTGGGGCGGAAAGCCGGCGCTGACGAGCAGCTTGAGCAGACGCTGGGCGAACCACGGATCGCGCAGCTGCACCGGTGAGATGTTGATCGCCAGCGTCAGGCTCTCGTCCCATTCGCGCGCCTCGGCAAAGGCCTTGGCCATGAGCTGTTCGGAAAGCTCGGAAATGAGTCCGATCTCCTCGGCGATCGGCACGAAGATTTCGGGGCTGACCAGCCCCAGCTGCGGCGATTGCCAGCGCGCCAGCATCTCAAAGCCCACCAGCGCGCCGGTCTCGACATCGATCTGCTGCTCGTAGAAGGGCACGAATTCGCCGCGGGCAAGACCGCGGCGGATGCCGGTTTCAAGCTGGTGGCGGAAGCGCAGTTCGGCCTCCATGCTGGGATCGAACCAGAAGAAGCGGTTTCGCCCCTCCTTCTTGGCGTGGTAGAGCGCCATGTCGGCCCGGTGCATCAGTGCCGCGGCATCGCTCGCCGGGGTTTCGGCCCCGATGGGATCATGGTCGCCCGCGATCCCCACCGAAAGCGTCAGTTCCACCGTCAGCTGGGGCAGGCGGAAGGGATCAGCCATGCTTTCGAACAGGCGGATGACAAGATCGTCGATGCGCTCGGGGTGCTGCGGCGGATAGGGCAGGACAAAGGCGAACTCGTCCCCGCCAAGCCGCGCCAGCGGTGCCTCGCTCGGCAGCAGGTCGCGCAGGCGCTGGCACAGCATCACCAGCACCCCATCGCCGGCGGCATGGCCGTGCACGTCGTTGATCTGCTTGAAATTGTCGAGATCGATCATGCAATAGGCCAGCGCCTCGCCGCGCGCGCGGGCGCGCTGGCGCAGGGCCTCGGTGGCGGCCAGCATGGCGCGCCGGTTGAGGCACTGGGTGAGCGGATCGGTATTAGCCAGCAGCCGCGCGCGCTCCTCGGCGCGGCGGCGCTCGGCGATCTCGCGGGTCAGCTCGCGGTAGCGCCGCCAGCCGAAGATCATCAGCGCAAGGTTGAGCAAGAGGGCATTGACCAGCAGCACATCGGGCTGGCGGCCCTCGCCCAGCAGCGCCTCGAGCGCGCGGGCGACGAGCGAGCCGCCGGTGCCGACCAGCAGGATGCAGGCGGCAGCGGCAATGCCCAGCGCGATCAGATCGCGCTCGGCGCTCACCAAGGGTCGTTCTGGCTCGTGCTCGTTCAACGCCTCTTGCCCCATCACCGGCGGCCTCGCCCGAAAGGCCGCGGGCGGGCCGCCAAGTCTGGCTTGCCTTGCAGACCTTCGCAGATTGCGCTGAAGATCGGGTTAATTCCGCCGCGGCCTCGCAAGCTCGTCGTGCAGGGCTTGGCGCGGGCGGGGCCGAGCGGCTATCGCCGGGCCGAAAGGCAGGCACAGGAGCAGGCGAAGACATGGCCTATTGGCTGATGAAGTCCGAACCCTTCAAATACAGCTGGGACGATCTGGTCGCCGAGGGCGAGGGCACCTGGGACGGGGTGCGCAATTATCAGGCGCGCAACAATCTTGCGGCGATGCAGGTGGGGGACGAGGCCTTCTTCTACCATTCGCGCGAGGGGCTGGAGATCGTCGGCATCTGCACCATCAGCGTCGCCGGGATCACCGATCCCACCGATCCCACCGGCAAGTGGGCGGCGGTGAAGGTGAAGCCCAAGGAGCGCTTTGCCCGCCCGGTGAGCCTTGCGGCGATCAAGGCCGAGCCGCGGCTTGCCCAGATGCAGCTCATCCGCCAGTCGCGCCTCTCGGTCTCGCCGGTGACGCCAGAGGAATGGGCGGTGATCTGCGCCATGGGCCGCGCCTGAGGGGGCAAGCCCCCCCGGTCTGTTTCACGTGAAACATCGAAAACACCGGCAAAGCGGCGCCAGAGCCATGCCAAAGCCGGGCGAGAGGTGGGTGAGCGCCGGGGCCTTGCCCGGCCGCGCGCGGCCTAGCCTGGCCGCGAGCGCAGGCCGCTGATGGTCGCCCCGCTCGCGGCAATGTGTTCAAGATCGGTCACGGCATGGATGAGGCGGATGCCGGGACGATCCTTCGCCTCGGTGAGCGCGGCGATGAAGGCCTCGGTGGTCTCGGCCCGCGCGCTCCAGCCGCCAAAGGCGCGGGCGAGCGCGGCGAAATCGGGATTGGAAAGCGTGGTGGCCGAAACCCGGCCCGGATATTCGCGCTCCTGGTGCATGCGGATGGTGCCATAGGCGCCGTTGTCCACCACCACCACGAGAAGGTTGGCCCCATGTTGCGCCGCGGTGGCAAGTTCCTGCCCATTCATCAGGAAATCGCCATCACCGGCAAGCGCCACCACGCAGCGCTCGGGGAAGCGCAGCGCCGCGGCCACCGCGGCGGGAAGGCCATAGCCCATCGCCCCGCAGGTCGGGGCAAGCTGGCCGGGATAGGCGCTGTAGCGCCAGTAGCGGTGCCACCAGCCGGCAAAATTGCCCGCCCCGTTGCACAGGATCGTATCGGCCGGCAGGGCCTCGCGCATGGCAGCCACGCATGAGGCAAGGTCGAGCGCCGCGCCCGATGGCCTGGGGGTCGCCCATTCCAGCCATTCGCGGTGCGCCTCGGCCCCGGCGCCAAAGGGAATGATCGCGCCCGTGTCCCACAGCGCGGCGCATTCGGCGAACTCATCGGGGCTGCAGCACAGCGCCAGATCGGTGCGATAGACCCGCCCCAGCTCCTCGGGATCGGGGTGGACATGCACCAGCACCTGGCCCGGGTGATCGGGGCTGGGCAGGGTATAGCCTTCGGTGGTCGCCTCGCCCAGCCGTGCGCCCACGGCGAGGATGAGATCGGCATTTCTTATCCGTTCGACCAGCTTGGGATTGGGGCCATAGCCAAGATTGCCGGCATAGACCGGGCTGTCGGGCGCGATCGCATCCTGGCGGCGGAAGGCGGTCGCCACCGGCAGGCCGATCCTTTCGGCAAATTGCTGGAAATAGTGCCGCGCCTTGGCGTTCCACCCGGCCCCGCCGATGATCGCCACGGGGCTTGCCGCATCGGCGATGAGATCGCGCAGCGCGGCCAAGGCATCGGGGCACACCGCCTGGGCCGGGCGCAGCACCATCGGGCGCGGGGCAAGGCTGGCGGGCACGGCTTCGGCGAGCATGTCCTCGGGCAGGGCGAGGACCACCGGGCCGGGCCGCCCGCTGATCGCCACGGCATAGGCGCGCGCCACCAGCTCGGGGATGCGCTGCGGATCGTCGATCCGCGCGGCCCACTTGGCGATCGGCGCGAAGAAGGCGGGAAAATCGATCTCCTGAAAGCCCTCGCGCCCCTGCATCGGGCGCGCCACATCGCCGACGAACAGGATCATCGGCTGCGAATCCTGATGCGCCACGTGCACCCCGATGCTGGCATTGGTGGCGCCGGGCCCGCGGGTGACGAAGGCGATCCCGGGCCGCCCGGTCAGCGCCCCGTCGGCCGCGGCCATGAACGCCGCCCCGCCTTCCTGCCGGCAAGTGACAAGATCGATCTGAGGCCGCTCGACCAGCGCATCGAGCACGGCAAGGAAGCTCTCGCCCGGCACGGTGAAGATCCGCTCGCACCCCTGCGCGATCAGGCAATCGACCAGCAGCGCAGCGGCGCTTGTGGGGCTATCGGACATGCGCGTCTCTCCCGTCATCAGTGGCGTCGAGCGGCTCTAGCCGCGCCGGCGCGGCGGCGCAAATGCGGCCTGTCTCAGCCTGTGACAGCCTCGCCGCAGACCGTTTGCAAGGGTTAAGAAAGTCTTAAAACTGGCGGAAAAGGACAACAGGAGAGTCGCCCATGCGCCGCAGCCTGGTTCTCACCGACGAGAGCGCCCGCCACTGGTTCCGCCGGCTTTTGCCGCCGCATGTCAAGGCCGAGCTGATCCCGATCCCGGCCGAAAGCCTGTGGCGGCTGACCATGGCCGATATGCGCGGGGTGGCCAGCACCTATGTCGCCACCACCGCGGCGGTGCTGGCCTTCATCCTCTAGGGCGCAAATGCGCTAGGCCGCCTCGGGGGCGCGCAGCGCCTCGAGCGCGTGGAGCCGCCGCGCCAGCACCGCCGAGAGGCCGCACAGCACCAGGCTCAAGAGCAATTGCTCGGCCAGCGGAATGCCAAGAAAGCCGAGCCCCCCGGCAATCCCTGCGCCCGCGACCATGAACAGCGAGGAAATGAAGTTGTTGGCCGCAACCGAGCGCGAGGCTTCGGACGTTGCCACCCGGGTGGTGAGGAAGGCATAGAGCGGCACCACGAACATGCCCCCCGCCACCGCGATCAGCAAGAGGTTGGCGATCAGCACCAGCGCCAGCGGCTGGGCGAGAAACTCGCCGACGCTGAACAAGCCGCCCGCGGCAGGCGCAAGGTTCCAGCTGCGGCACAAGAGGTAGAAGCTGATGAGCAGCCCCGCCAGCACCAGCACCGAGGGGGCCGAATAGCGCGCCGAGATATCGCCCTTGAGCAGCGCATTGATCGAGACCGAGCCGATCGCGATCCCGGCCGAAAAGGCCACCAGCATCACCGCGGCGACCTCTTTGTCAGCCAGCAGCAGGTTCTTGGCGAGCGGGATGAACTGCACCGACAGGATCGCCGCGATCGCCCAGAAGAAGCTGATCGCCAGCACCGAATAGCGCAGCTCAAGATTGCCCATGGAAAAGGCGATGAGCGCGCGCGAGGCGCGGATCGGGTTCCAGTCCACCTTGCGCTCGCTGGTCTCGGGCGGGGCGGGGGGGATGAAGCGGCACACGCCATAGCCGATGAGCGCGATCACGATCACCGCCACGGTGCTCGCCATGATCGGCAGCGCCCCGCCCAGCATCATGCCGACGAGGATCGCGACATAGGTGCCCGCCTCGACCAGGCCAGTGCCGGCCAGCACCTCGTCCTTGTGGAGGTGCTGGGGCAGGATCGCGTATTTGATCGGCCCGAAGAAGGTCGAATGCACCCCCATGGCAAAGAGCGCGGTGAACATCAGCGGGATCGCCAGGGTCTCAACCTCGATCCCGCGCGCGGCGAGCACCAGCCCGGTTGCGCCCACGGCCATGATGATGATCTCGGCAAACTTGATCCAGCGGATGATCTTCGTCTTGTCGCGCATGTCGGCAAGCTGGCCCGAGGTGGCCGAGAACAGCACGAAGGGCAGCACGAAGACCGCGGTGGCGATGCCGCTGACGAAGGTCTCCATCGCCGGGGAATCATAGACCTGATAGACCACGAACAGCACCATCGCGTTCTTGAACAGGTTGTCGTTGAGCGCGTTCAGAAGCTGGGTGAGGAACAGCGGCAGGAAGCGGCGCTGGCGCATCAGGCGGGTCGAGGTGGTCATGGGCGGGGCTGATCTGCCTGAGTGCGGGTGGCTTTCCCGGCGGCCATAGCGCGCAGGTGCGCCGAGACAAGGGGCAGAGCGATCGGGGTGGGGCAGGGTGCGGCGCAGGCGCCGAGACCGGCCAGGGCCGGGGATGGCGCAGCGGCGGGGGCTTTTGCCGCCTCGCCAGCCGCGCTAGACCAGCCGCGCGCCATGTCGAGCCTGCCCAATCTCCTCACGCTCTCGCGCATCCTCGCGGTGCCCTTGCTCGCCTTCTTCCTGTGGTGGCCCGCATGGCGGCTGGGCTATCTGGTTGCCTTCGTGCTCTATTGCGTGATCGCGCTCACCGATTTTCTCGATGGCTATCTCGCCCGCGCGCAGGGGACGGTCTCGAAGCTCGGCATCTTCCTTGATCCCATCGCCGACAAGATCATGGTCGCCGCGGTGATCCTGGTGCTCACCGCACAGGGCTATCTGCGCGGGCCCTATGCCGGGGATGTCCACGTGATCGCCGGGCTCATCATCCTCGTGCGCGAGATCGCGGTATCGGGCCTGCGCGAGTTCCTGGGCGGGATCCAGGTCTCGGTGCCGGTCTCGCGGCTGGCCAAGTGGAAGACCACCTTCCAGCTGGTGGCATTGGGCGCGCTGATCCTCGGCGGGGCGGTGCATGGGCCGCCGTGCCAATCGGTGGGCGAGGGCTGCGGCTCGATCGGCGAAAGCTGGGTGCACCTGGTGGGCCTCATCAGCCTGTGGACGGCGGCGGTGCTCACCTGCATCACCGGGTGGGACTATCTGCGCGTCGGCCTCAAGCACATGGATTGACGGCGCGCGGCGCGGGCATCAGCCGGCGCGCAGTTCTTCGGCGAGCAGCTGGAAATCGGCCTCGCGCGGGGAGTTCTTGCGCCAGGCGAGCACGATTTCGCGCTTGGCCGTGGGGCTGTCCACCGGGCGGGCAACAACCTGCGTGCCGGTGAGGATCCCGGCCTTCAAGGCCATTTCAGGGAGCATGGTCAGGCCAAGGTCATTGTCGACCAGCTGCACCAGGGTGTGCAAGCTCGTGCCTATCACGCTGGCGCTGGCCCTCAGTTCGGTGCGGTTGCAGGCGGCGAGCGCGTGATCGCGCAGGCAATGCCCGTCCTCGAGCAGCAGCAAGCGGCCCTGGTCGATCATCTCGGGCTTGATCGAGGGCGGCGGATCGCGCGGATCGCCCGCGGGGAAGGCCACGAACAGGCGATCCTCGGCGATGTGGGCGAGCGCGGCATCGCCGGTGTCATAGGGAAGGGCAAGCAGCACGCAATCGACCCGCCCGTGATGGAGCGATTCGAGCGCGTCCTGGCTGGTCTCCTCGCGCAGCATCAGCTTGAGGTCAGGCCGCTCGCGCTTCAGCCGCGGCAGGATGCGCGGCAGCAGGAAGGGGGCGATGGTGGGGATGACGCTCATGCGCAATTCGCCCGACAAGGGCTTGCCCGCGGCCTGCACCAGATCGGCAAGCTCCTCGGCCTCGCGCAGCAGCCGGCCGGCCTTGGCCACCACCTGTTCGCCCAGCGCGGTGAAGCGCACCACCCGGCGCGAACGTTCCACCAGCGTGACGCCGAGCAGCGATTCGAGTTCGCGGATCCCGGCCGAAAGGGTCGATTGCGAGACAAAGCTCGCCTCGGCTGCCTTGCCGAAATGGCCGTGCTCGTGCAGCGCGACGAGATATTGCAGCTGCTTGATGGTGGGAAGGTAAGTGGTCACCGGGCCCTATTCCGCCGCCAGCGCATCGGGCGCCTGGCCCAGCACCTCGTCGATATGGGTCATCTTGAGCTTGCCCTTCTCGACCGCGAAGGCGAGCTTGCCCTCGACGAGTTCGAGCGCGTCCTTGCCGAACACTTCGTAGCGCCAGCCTTCGAGCACCGGCAGGTTGCGCACGCCCGAGGCCAGCGCCTCAAGCTCATCGGCGCGGGTGAGCAGGCGCGGGGCGACGTCGATCTCGCGCGCGCGGATCTTGAGGAGGAGCTTTAGCAGATCGGCCACCAGCGCGCCCTCGCGGCCGAGCGGGGCGCCCTGCTTGACCTTCTCGGGCATTTCCTCCTTGGGCAGCGGCTCGGCCTCGGCCAGCACCTTCATCAGCCGCTTGCCGATGTCGTTGTCCTTCCACGCCGCCGAAAGCCCGCGCACCTTGGCAAGGTCAGCCTGCACCTTGGGCGGGTGGCTGGCGATATCGGCCAGCGTCTCATCGCGCATGATCCGCCCGCGGGGGATGTTCTTGTGCTGGGCCTCGGCCTCGCGCCAGGCGGCGAGCGCCTTGAGCCGGCCGAGCACCTGGGGATTGCGCCCCGGCTGGCGGATGCGCTTCCACGCCTGGCCGGGATCGGTGAGGTAGTTGGCCGGATCGGCGAGCTTTTCCATCTCGGCATCGAGCCAGGCGCCGCGCCCGGTCTTGATCAGCTTCTTGAGGATGCGCGGGAAGATCGCCGCGAGGTGGGTGACATCACCAATGGCATATTCGATCTGCCGCTCGGTCAGCGGGCGGCGGCTCCAGTCGGTAAAGCGCGCGCCCTTGTCGATGGTGAGGCCCAGCCAGGTTTCAACCAGGTTGGCATAGCCGATCTGTTCGGACTGGCTGATTGCCATCATCGCGATTTGCGTGTCGAAGATCGGGTGCGGGGTCTTGCCGGTCATGTTGACGATGATCTCGACATCCTGCCCGCCGGCGTGGAAGACCTTGAGCACCTCCTCGTTCTCGGTCAGCAGGTGGAGCAGCGGGGCCAGATCGATCCCCTCGGCGAGCGGATCGATCGCGGCGGCCTCCTCGGAGTTGGCGATCTGCACCAGGCACAGTTCGGGCCAATAGGTGTTCTCGCGCATGAATTCGGTATCGACCGCGATAAAGTCGGACTTGGCGAGGCGGTCGCAGAGGTCGGAGAGGGCCTCGGTGGTGGTGATCAGCGGGTGGATCTTCATCTCGTCTTGTGCTCTTGCGGGCGGAGTGCCGCCCTCGGGAATGAACCCGGTTTGCGCCCGCGCCGCTTGACAAAGCGCAAGGCTTCCCCTGTTAGCGCGCGGTCGCCAGGCCCCATGGCCCTGGCAATGCCGCGCCCGCGCGCCCTAGCGTCATAGCCGCGATAAGGACAAGAGTTTAGATGCACCCCTACCGCACGCACACTTGCGCACAGCTTTCTTTGGCCGAAGTCGGCCAGACCGTCCGCCTCTCGGGCTGGATCCACCGCAAGCGCGACCATGGCGGGGTGCTGTTCATCGATCTGCGCGATCACTATGGCATCACCCAGATCGTGGCCGATGGCGACAGCGCCGCGCTCCCGGTGCTCGAGGGCCTGCGCGCCGAAAGCGTCGTGACCATCGAGGGCGAGGTCAAGGCGCGCCTTGCCGAAACCGTCAATCCCAACCTTGCCACCGGGCAGATCGAGGTCTTCGCCCGCAGCGTCACGGTGCAAAGTGCCGCCGAGGAGCTGCCCATGCCGGTGGCCGACGAGCAGCCTTACCCCGAGGACATCCGCCTCAAATACCGCTTCCTCGATCTTCGGCGCGAGAGCCTGCACCGCAACATCATGACCCGCGTGGCGATCGTCGCCGACATGCGCGCGCGCATGGCGGCGGCGGGTTTCAACGAGTTTTCAACGCCGATCCTCACCGCTTCCAGCCCCGAAGGCGCGCGCGACTTTCTCGTGCCGAGCCGCATCCACCCGGGCAAGTTCTACGCGCTCCCCCAGGCGCCCCAGCAATACAAGCAGTTGCTGATGGTGGCGGGCTTTGACCGCTATTTCCAGATCGCCCCGTGCTTCCGCGACGAGGACCCGCGCGCCGACCGCCTGCCGGGCGAGTTCTACCAGCTCGATCTCGAGATGAGCTTCGTCACCCAGGAAGAAGTGTGGGAGACGATGGAGCCTGTCATTCAGGGCACCTTTGCTGCCTTTGCCGGCGACAAGCACGTGACGCCGGCGGGCGCCTTCCCGCGCATCCCTTATGAGGAGGCGATGCTCAAATACGGCACCGACAAGCCCGATTTGCGCAACCCGCTCATCATCAGCGATGTCTCGCATCACTTCACGCAGTCGGGCTTTGGCCTGTTTGAAAAGATCGTTGCTTCGGGCGGGGTGGTGCGCGCCATCCCCGCGCCGGGCACGCATGAAAAGAGCCGCAAGTTCTTCGACGACATGAACGATTGGGCACGCTCGCAGGGTTATGCCGGGCTTGGCTATGTCACCCGCAAGGGCGGCGAGTTCGGCGGGCCGATCGCCAAGAACCACGGGGCCGAGGGCATGGCGCGGCTCTACGGCGAGCTTGGCCTGGGCGAGAACGACGGGCTGTTCTTCGCCGCGGGCAAGCAAGCCGACGCGGCCAAGCTCGCTGGCGCTGCGCGTATCCGCATCGGCGAGGAGCTTGGCCTTGTCGATGAAAACCGCTTTGCGCTGGCCTGGATCGTCGACTTTCCCTTCTACGAGTGGAACGAGGAGGAACAGCGGATCGAGTTCTCGCACAATCCCTTCTCGATGCCGCAGGGCGGGCTCGAGGCGCTCACCAGTGAGGATCCGCTCAGCATCAAGGCCTATCAATATGACCTTGTGTGCAACGGCTACGAGATCGCCTCGGGCTCGATCCGCAACCACAGCCCCGAAACCATGGTCAAGGCCTTCGAGATCGTGGGGCTTTCGCGGTCGGATGTGGAGGAGCGCTTCGGCGGGCTTTACCGCGCCTTCCAATATGGCGCGCCGCCGCACGGGGGCATGGCCGCCGGGGTCGATCGCATCGTCATGCTGCTGTGCGGGGCGAAAAACTTGCGCGAGGTCTCGCTCTTCCCGATGAACCAGCGCGCCGAGGATCTGCTGATGGGCGCCCCCAGCCCGGCCGAGCCCAAGGCGCTGCGCGAACTCCACCTGCGGGTGGTGGCGCCTGTCGCCAAGGATGGCCAGTCCAGTTGAGTCCTTGGCGATCGGATGGGAGCGCACGGGCGATGAGGCAGGAGTCGTATGGCTGCGCCCCGGGAGGGAGGGCTGAACGGTCGATGGGGAAAGAGCGGGAGGCATGCTGACCAATGCGCCCACATGGCTGATCGCCTTGGCACTTGCTGCCGAAAGCCAGCCCGTACCTGTCGGGATGCCGCTCGACAACGATGCCGATCCTTATCGTGCGGTGGTCGCGCGCATGGTGCGCGCGATCGTGCAATACAGCCGCTGGCCCGGAAACCCGCGGCATTTGCGGGCCTGCGTGGTGGGACCAACCGATCATGCCGACGACCTCTTGAAGGGGCGAGAGGTCGCCGAGATCGGGGTAGAGGTCGTTGGGCGCAGCCCCGATCGCGCGACGCCTGCAGAGTGCCAGATCGTTTATATTGGTCGGTTAGGCATCAACGAGCAGCGCAAGGTGACGGCGCGGATGCAGGATGGTGCAGTGCTCACGATCGCCGAGAACGATCCCGCCTGCCGCAGCCGGGCAATGATCTGCTTGCTGTTCGAGGCGCAGACGCTCTCGTTCCGGCTTAACATTGATGCGGTCTCGCGCTCGCAGGTGCGGATTGATCCTCGGGTGCTCAGACTTTCAGGGGGAGACAGCCGATGATCGGTCGACCGGTCCGCAAGCAACCAGCTCCCGCCCTGCGCGAGCTGCTTGCGCGCGGGCATTTGCAACTGGTGCTGCTGGCAGTGATCCTCGCCTCTTTCTCGCTGCTGATCAGCGGCCTGTTCGCGCTGCGGGCCTATGCCCAGCAGAATGTAGCACTGCTTGCACAGACGCTCAGCTATACGGTTGAGCCTGCCCTGGTGTTTGATGATCGCGAAGCTGCCCGACAGATGCTGGGACGGCTGGCTTCCAATGACAACATCGCCTGGGTGGAGATCAGGGATGGTGCTGGCCAGACCTTCCTGCGCTGGCATCGCGAGGTCGCAGATCCATCTGATCTGGGGGCGGTTACGGCGCAATGGCTGGGACTTGCACCGGTTGAACGGCAGATCGTCTTCCGCGGCAAGGTGATCGGGACAGTGCGTGTGGCCGGCGGGCTGGGGGCGATCTATCGCTACACGCTCGCCAGCCTGGTGATTGCATCGGCCTGTCTCGGGATTACCGTGATCGCCACGCGGTTGCTGGCACGCCGACTGGAAGAAGCGGTGGCCGCGCCGCTTGATCGTATCGTCGAGATTGCCGACGATGTGATTCACCGCCGCCATCTGTCCCGGCGTCTGGAGCCTCCCGGGATCGCCGAGATCGATCACTTCGCCAAGGATTTCAACCTCCTGTTGACCGAGTTTGAGCGCTGGCAGGAGACCTTGTCGACAGAGAATGCCGAGCTTTCAAGGCGGGTGGATCGCGATCCGCTGACCGGGTTAGGCAACCGCGGTCGGTTCGAAAAGTATCTGACTGCCGCGATATCCAAGGTGGCGACGAACGGCGGACAGGTGGTGGTGTTTTATTGCGACTGCAACAGCTTCAAGCAGATCAACGATACCCATGGGCACGATATCGGCGATCTCACCCTTTGCCACGTGGCCGATACGCTGCGTTCGGTGGCGCAGGACCCCGATAGCGTCTTCCGCCTCGGCGGCGATGAATTTGCAATGGTGTGCGAAACCAGCAATGCCGCAGCCTTGGTGGCGCGTACGCGCGGCGCGCTCATCGGCGCCACTTCCGCCCCGGTGACAGTGACTCAGGAGGCGCGCCTCCACATTGGCATCAGCGTTGGCCATGCGATATTTCCCGATGATGGTCAGACCTTGCAGCAATTGATGCGGGTGGCTGACAGCCGGATGTATCGCCAGAAACGCGGAGAAATTGCATCATGAACTGCTCTCAGCCAAACCGTCGTGAGCTGCTGGTTCTTGCGGCCATGCTGGGGCTGGCGGCATGTCAGACCATTCCCGCACCGGGATTTTCCGCCGCCCAGCGTAAGGTGCTCGAACGCAATGGTTTTGTTGCGGGCGAGGAAGGCTATTTGCTGAGCATCAACAACCGTCTGTTGTTCGGCTATGACAGCAGCGAGATCGAACCGCCCAAACAGGCGATGCTGCGCGATCTGGCGCGCCAGCTTGCCGAGGTCGGCATTTCCGGCGCGGCGATCGAGGGGCACGCCTCGGCCGAGGGCAGCGCGGAGTACAATCTGCGCCTCTCGCAACGGCGCGCCGAGGCGGTGCGCGACGCCCTGGTTGCCGGTGGGCTTCAGGCTGGACGGATGCGGGTCTTGGCGCTGGGTGAGAGCGATCCGATCGCATCCAACGACGATCCCGAGGGCCGAATCCAGAATCGTCGCGTGGTGATCATCGTCACCCCGGGTGACGCGCTGCGGTGGTGAGGACGACGATCAATCATTATCAAAAGGCAGAGCCTTGCGCTTGCCCGCGCCCTTCTTTAGGGCGGGCGAAACTTTAAACCCAGTCCAAGAGGGAATACCATGAGCGACACTGCCGAACGGGTGGCCAAGATCGTTGTCGAACACCTCGGCGTCGAAGCCGACAAGGTCACGCAGGATGCCAGCTTCATCGACGATCTGGGCGCCGACAGCCTCGACATCGTCGAGCTGGTGATGGCCTTCGAGGAGGAGTTCGGCGTCGAAATCCCCGATGATGCGGCCGAGAAGATCACCACCGTTGGCGATGCCACCAAATATATCGAGGAACACAAGGGCTAAGCCCATCACCCCTGCCCACAGGTCTGCGCCAGCGCGCCTTGCGCCCCTGGGGACAAGGCGTCTGGCCTCCCCGGCGGCGTGATTGCCGGGGCGCGGATGAGGGCCTAGGCAGGCTCAGCCCCTCGCCGGGTTGGGCCTGTTGTCTTGTCGGAGAACATCGATGCGCCGTGTGGTTGTTACCGGGCTTGGTCTTGTCACCCCGCTGGGGGGCGATGTCGAGACCACCTGGGCCAATCTGATCGCTGGCGAGAGCGGGGCGGGGCCGATCACCCGCTTCGATGCCTCGAACCAGAAATGCACCATCGCCTGCGAGGTGAAGCCCAAGGACCATCCCTGGGGCTTCGATCCCGACAAGCGGGTCGATCACAAGGTGCAGCGCCAGGTCGATCCCTTCATCGTCTATGGCATTGATGCGGCCGGCCAGGCGCTCGAGGATGCCGGACTGACCGACATGAGCGAGGCCGAGAAGGAGCGCACCGGCTGCTCGATCGGCTCAGGCATCGGCGGGCTGCCGGGGATCGAATATGAGAGCGTCAACCTGCACGAGCGTGGGCCGGGCCGGGTCAGCCCCCATTTCGTCCATGGGCGCCTCATCAACCTCATCACCGGGCAGGTGCAGATCAAGTATGGCTTCATGGGGCCCAACCACGCGGTCGTCACCGCCTGCTCGACCGGCGCCCATTCGATCGGCGATGCCGCGCGGATGATCGCGATGGACGATGCCGACGTGATGCTCGCCGGCGGGGCAGAGAGCACCATCAACCCGCTCGGCATTGCCGGCTTTGCCCAGGCGCGCGCGCTCAACATGAGCATGAACGATCGGCCCAAGGAAGCCAGCCGCCCCTATGACCGGAACCGCGATGGCTTTGTCATGGGCGAGGGCGCGGGGATCGTGGTGCTCGAGGAATATGAACGCGCCAAGGCGCGCGGCGCCAGGATCTATGCCGAGGTGACGGGCTATGGCCTTTCCGGCGATGCCTATCACGTCACCGCCCCGCACCCCGAAGGCAAGGGTGCCGAACTCGCCATGCGCATGGCCTTGAGGAAGGCAGGGCTGGGCCCGGGCGATATCGACTATATCAACGCCCATGGCACCTCGACCATGGCCGACACGATCGAGCTTGCCGCGGTCAAGCGGGTGCTGGGCGATGATCTGGGCGGGGCCTCGATGTCCTCGACCAAGAGCGCGATCGGCCATCTGCTCGGCGGGGCCGGGGCGGTCGAGGCGATCTTCTGCATCCTTGCCATCCGCGACCAGATCGTGCCGCCCACTCTCAACCTCATCGATCCCGATGAGGGCACCGAAGGGGTCGATCTCGTCCCGCTCAAGGCCAAGAAGCGGCAGGTGCGCGCGGTGCTCAACAATTCCTTCGGCTTTGGCGGCACCAATGCCTCGCTGGTGATGCAGAAGGTCGATTGAGGCCGTGACCCGCGCGCGCGCGCTGCTGCTAGTGGTGGTGGCCGCGGCGCTGGCGGCCTTGGTGCTGGCCCGGGCGCTGCTGGGCGCGGCAACCATCACTCGCGAGACCAGCTTCACCATTCCCGCCGGGGCCTCGGTTGCGCAGGTGGCCGAGAAGCTCGAAAGCCAGGGCCTCATCTCCTCGGCCTCGGGCTTCCTGCTCCAGGCGCGCATCTTCGGCTCGGACGCGCCGATCCAGGCGGGCGAGTTCCTGCTCAAACCCGGGATGAGCCAGCGCGAGATCCTGGCCGCCTTCCAGTCGGGCGATGTCATTCGCCGCTTCGTCACCATCCCCGAAGGAATGCCCTCGATCCTGGTGTGGGAACGGCTGATGGCCGAACCGCTGCTCACCGGTGAGATTCCGGTGCCGCCCGAAGGCTCGATCCTGCCCGATACCTATGCCTTCGAGCGCGGCCAGACGCGCGCGCGCCTTGTCGAAGAGATGCAGGCGGCGATGGACCGGGCGCTCGCCGAGGAATGGGCGCGGCGCAGCCCGCGCGTGGCGGTGTCCACCATGCGCGAGGCCTTGATCCTCGCCTCGATCGTCGAGAAGGAGACCGGCAAGAACGAGGAGCGCGCCATGGTTGCCGGGCTCTATTCCAATCGCCTGCGTGCGGGCATGAAGCTTCAGGCCGATCCCACGATCATCTATCCCATCACCCAGGGCAAGCCGCTCGGCCGGCGCATCCGCCAGTCCGAGATCGCCGCGGTCAATGGCTACAACACCTACACCAGGGTGGGTCTGCCCGAAGGGCCGATCACCAATCCCGGGCGCGCCAGCATCGCCGCGGTGATGAACCCGGCCGATACCGATGCGCTCTACATGGTCGCCGATGGCACCGGCGGGCATTGGTTTGCCCGCACGCTTGAAGAGCACAATGCCAATGTCGCGCGCTGGTATGCGATCCGGCGCGAACGCGGAGAGATGTAGCAAGAAGGCGCCGATGGGCCAGCCCTTCATCCTCACCGCGGCGCTGCCCCCCGATCTTGCCGCCTTTGCCGAGGGGCTGCGGCGCGCGCATTACCCCCCTGAGCGCAACCATCTTCATGCCCATGTGACGCTGTTTCACGCCTTTGCCCCTTCGCTGCGCGATGAGTTGGCCGACTATCTCCCGCGCCTTGCCGGGCGCTTTGCCCCGCCCGAAGGGATGGTGAGCGGGGTGATGGATCTGGGGCAGGGCACCGCGATCGCGCTCGCCGCGCCCCAGCTCGTGGCGCTGCGGCAGGTGATTGCCGAGCATTTCCACGGCAGTCTGACAGCGCAGGATCTCAACGAGCCGCGCCTGCATATCACCATCCAGAACAAGGTGGCCCGCAGCGAGGCACGCGCGCTGCAAGCCGCGCTTGGCCCCCTGCTGGCGCCATGGATCGCGCGCGGGCGCCTTGCCTTTCCCGCGCTCGAGCTGTGGCGCTATTGCGGCGGGCCGTGGGAGAAGGTGAGGGCCTGCACCTATCGTGGTCGGGAGAAGCCCGGGGCCTGAGGCGCGTCGCGCCGATCCGGGCTTGACCGCGGCCAAGCAGCGGCCTAAGGGCGCCGCTCGCGAGCCGCACAGCGGCCCCGCGCGCCGGTTGCCACAGGGCTGCCGGCAGGCCCATGGGGCGGAGTAGCTCAGCCGGTTAGAGCAGCGGAATCATAATCCGCGTGTCGGGGGTTCGAGTCCCTCCTCCGCTACCACTTCCGCGGCCTTATCCCGCCCCTTCTTCAGCACCCCTTGCCCTTCTTGCCGCCCGCAGCGTGGCGAGGCGGCGGGCGACCTCGGGGCGTTCCACCAGGCGCGCAAGCGGGGCGGGATGCCGGCGGCGCCAGTTGGGGTGTTCGTCCACCGTCCCGGGCAGGTTGGGCTGTTCTTCCTCGGCCAGCAGGTCTTCGAGGGTGACGAGCGCGAGCGCGCTTGGCGTTTGGCCGATATGGGCGATCGCGGCATCGACCACCGCTTCCGGCGCCTCGGGGGCAGGGCGGGGGTGAGTCCCGCTCAGGGTTGACCACAAGAGTCCGCGATCCCAGTCGCGGATCGCCTCGGCCTCGGCCCGGCTCATCCCTTCGGGCAAGCGGCCGAGCCGCGCGGCCCAATCGAGATCGCGCCCGCGCCACCAGCCGGCGATGGTCGGCGTGTCATGCGTGCCGCTCATCGCCGCGGCGCGCGCGGGATAGTCCTGTGCGCCGATGAAGCCATGGTCGGCGGCGCGGGAAAACCACAGCACCTGCATTCCCAGCATCTGCCGGGCGCTCACCGCGGCGGTGAAGCCTTCGGGCGCGGTGCCGAGATCCTCGGCGATCACCAGCGCCCCGGCCAGATGCG
Source organism: Erythrobacter cryptus DSM 12079 (assembly GCF_000422985.1). Taxonomy (GTDB): domain Bacteria; phylum Pseudomonadota; class Alphaproteobacteria; order Sphingomonadales; family Sphingomonadaceae; genus Erythrobacter; species Erythrobacter cryptus. The sequence goes on along the minus strand of NZ_AUHC01000009.1, from coordinate 57,342 downwards.
CCTCGAGCGTGACGAGGCGCAACAGATCGGCAAAGGGGTAGGCGAGATAGGCCCCCTCGGCGCTGCTGCCCCCTTCGGGGATGACCCAGAGCCGGGCAAGGCCGAAGGCATGGTCGATGCGCAGCCCGCCGCCCGCGGCAAACCCTGCGCGCAGCATGGCAAGGAAGGGGGCATAGCCGGTCTCGATCAGGCCCTCGGGCGAAAAGCTGGTGATCGACCAGTTCTGCCCCAGCGGCCCCAGCGGATCGGGCGGCGCGCCGATGGTAAGGCCCTTAAGCATGGCATGGCGCAGCGACCAGGCATCGCTGCCCGCAGGATCAACCCCCACGGCAAGATCGCCGATCAGCCCCACCGCCATGCCCGCGGCGCGCGCGCTGGCATGGGCGGCGGCAAGGCTGTGCCGCGCGAGGCCCTGGAGGAAGGTGTGGAAGGCGATGTCCTCGGCATGTTCGGCGGCAAAACGCGCCGCCGCTGGGCTTTCGGGGTCGTGATAGGCGCGCGGCCAATCGCGCCAGCCATGGGCGCCCGAGGGGCGAAAATGGCTATCGAGCGCATCGAACAGCGCGTGGCGCGCAAGCATCGTATCGCCCCTGGGCATGAGGGCAGCGCGCATTGCCGGATCGAGCCGGCGGAACATGGCGCGCAGCGCCGCAAGGCGTCGGGGGAGGGTGGCTTCCCAGTCGATGAGTTCTCCATCTGCTGCCACCTCGGCCTCGGCTGGCAGCGGCGGCAGGCCGGCGAGCGTCGGATCGGCCATGGCGGTGTTGAGGAACAGCCGGCTCGAGGGCGAATAGGGGCTGTAGGCGCGCCCATGGCCGGGAAAGAGCGCGTGGAGCGGATTGATCGCCAGCGCATCGGCCCCGGCCTTCCCCAAAATCGCCGCCGCTTCGGCAAGCTCGCCGAGTGTGCCGTGGCTCGCCGCCCGCGCGCCCCGCAAGGCCGGGATTTGCACCGCCACGCCCCAGGGGCGGCGGTCGGGCACATCGGGCAGGGGGCAGGCCGGCGGCGCCACCGCCAGGCGCAGGGCCTGATGATCGAGCGCGAGGTCGTAATGGCCCGGGGCGGCGCGCACCGTCATTTGCCGGCCCGCAAGTGGCAACGGGCGGGTGATGCCATCTGCGCCGGTGATCTCGGCCCGCGCCGGGACGAAGGGCAGGGTGATCGCCTCGCCGACATCGGCCACCAGCAGCCGCGGCAGCGCGGCCTTGCGCGCGGCAAGCTGCACACGCGCGCGGGCGATCTGCGCTTCGCTGCCCGTCTCATGGCCGAGCGCTGCGAGGATCGCGGCGAGCACATCATCCCCGACCCGGTGCACGCGCCCTTCGACATCGCGCCAGCTGCGCGCAAGGCCGCAGGCCTCAGCCAGCTCGTCAAGTGGGGTCATCGCGCGCCTTTCCGGCGGCACTGCGCTGGAGGGCCGCCTGTGCCACGGATCGGCCCGCCCCCGGCGCTTGGCAAGCCGGAAAATCGCAGGCTTTGCGCGCATGAATACGATTGAAACGCGATTTGCGCGATTGCTGGCGGGCCAGCCGCGTGCTTAGTTTCTCGCCGGTGCGTGAAGCGGTGGCGGGGGCGCCGCAGCCGGGCGAGGGCGCAGCCAGGGCAGGGAGTTGAGCGGCGATGACCATTCCCGCAAGCGGCAAGGAGGACGAGCTTGACGCGCGCATCCTTGCCGCGCTGCATTACCGGGTCGGCAAGAACGAGCGCGCTGCCAAGCCGCATGACTGGTACAACGCCGCGGTGCTGGCGCTGCGCGATGATATCATCGACCTGTGGTTCGCCTCGACGGCGCGCACCCACGAGGCCGGGGCCAAGCGGGTCTATTACCTCAGCCTCGAGTTCCTGATCGGGCGGCTGCTGCGCGATGCCCTCTCCAACCTCGGCTGCACCCGGGCGATGGAGCAGGCGCTCGGCCAGCACGGGCTTGACCTTGCCCGGATCGAGACGCTCGAGCCTGATGCCGCGCTCGGCAATGGCGGGCTGGGGCGGCTGGCGGCCTGCTTCATGGAGAGCCTCGCCAGCCTCGACATCCCCGCCTATGGCTATGGCATCCGCTACATCAACGGCATGTTCCGCCAGCGCATCGATGATGGCTGGCAGGTCGAACTCCCCGAGACCTGGCTCGCCCATGGCAACCCTTGGGAGTTCGAGCGGCGCGAAAGCGCCTATTGCGTGGGCTTTGGCGGCGAGGTGGTGAGCGAGGAAGGCGCGGTGCGCTGGCTGCCGGCCGAGAAGATCGAGGCCACCGCCTTCGATACCCCGGTGGTGGGCTGGCGCGGCCGGCGGGTCAACACCCTGCGGCTGTGGCACGCCAATGCCATGGACCCGATCCGGCTCGATGCCTTCAACGCCGGCGATCACGCCGGGGCGCTCGCCGCGCAGGTGCGCGCCGACAGCCTGGTGCGGGTGCTCTATCCGGCCGATTCCACCCCGGCCGGGCAGGAATTGCGGCTGCGGCAGGAATATTTCTTCTCCAGCGCCAGCATCCAGGACATCCTGCGCCGCCACGTGCAATATCACGGCGAGGTGCGCAGCCTGCCCGAGAAGGTGGCGATCCAGCTCAACGACACCCACCCCTCGCTCGCCGTGGCCGAGCTGATGCGGCTGCTCATCGATGACCATCGCCTTGCCTTTGATGAGGCCTGGGACATCACCCGAGGCACCATCGCCTATACCAACCACACGCTCCTGCCCGAGGCGCTCGAAAGCTGGCCGCTGCCGCTGTTCGAGCGGCTGCTGCCGCGGCACATGCAGATCGTCTATGCGATCAACGCCCAGGTGCTGCGCGAGGCGCGCCGCAAGGGCTTTGACGATGCCGCGATCGCGGCGATCTCGCTGATCGACGAGCATGGCGAGCGGCGGGTGCGGATGGCCAATCTCGCCTTTGTCGGCGCCCATTCGGTCAATGGCGTGGCCGCGCTCCACACCCAGCTGATGAAGGAGACGGTGTTTGCCGATCTCCACAAGCTCTATCCCACCCGCATCAACAACAAGACCAACGGCGTCACCCCGCGCCGCTGGCTGCACCAGGCCAATCCGCGCCTCACCGCGCTCATCCGCGAGGCGATCGGCAGCGATTTTCTCGAGGATGCCGAAGGGCTTGCTGCGCTCGGCGCGCTTGCCGGGGATGCGGCGCTGGGCGAGCGGGTGGACGAGGTCAAGCGCGCCAACAAGGTCGATCTGGCCAACCACCTGCGCGAGCTTATCGGCATCAGGCTCGATCCCGATGCGCTGTTCGATGTGCAGATCAAGCGCATCCACGAATACAAGCGCCAGCTTCTCAACCTGATTGAGACCGTGGCGCTCTATGACCAGATCCGCAGCCATCCCGAGCGCGACTGGGTGCCGCGGGTCAAGATCTTTGCCGGCAAGGCCGCACCGAGCTATCACAACGCCAAGCTGATCATCAAACTCGCCAATGACATCGCCCGTCGCGTCAATGCCGATCCGATCGTGGGCGAGGTGCTCAAGGTGGTGTTCGTCCCCAATTACAATGTCAGCCTGGCTGAGCGGATCATCCCCGCGGCCGATCTTTCCGAGCAGATCTCCACCGCGGGCATGGAGGCCTCGGGCACGGGCAACATGAAGTTTGCCTTCAACGGCGCGCTCACCATCGGTACGCTCGATGGCGCCAATATCGAGATCATGGAGCGCGTCGGCCGCGAGAACATCGTGATCTTCGGCCTCACCGCCGAGGACGTGGCGGCCAAGCGCGCCGGGGGCTACGATCCGCGCGCGCTGATCGAGGGCAATCGGGAACTCGCCCAGGCCGTCCACTCGATCGCCAGCGGCGTCTTCAGCCCGGATGATCCCACCCGCTACGCCGCCCTGATGGAAGGCTTGATGCAATCGGACTGGTTCATGGTGGCGGCCGATTTCGAGGCCTACGCCGCCGCGCAGAACGAGGTGAAGGCGCGCTGGCGTGACCGGGCCGCCTGGCGCCGCGCGGCGATCCACAACATCGCCGGGGTGGGCTGGTTCTCCTCCGATCGCACCATCCGCGAATATGCGAAAGCCATCTGGGGCGTGCTGTGAAGCCACCGCCCGAGGCGATCGCGGCGCTGATTGCCGGCACCCATGCCGATCCATTCGCGCTGCTGGGCCCGCATGAAGGCCCTCAGGGCACCTTTGCCAGGGCATTGCTCCACGGCGCCGAGGAGGCCGAGGCCTTCTCGCTCAAGGGTGCAAGGCTGGGCCGACTCGTGCGCGTCGATGGGCCGCTGTTCGAGGGGTGGGTGCGGGGCAAGCCCAAGCCGCTGCGCTATCACTGCCGCGGCCAGGGCCGGGAATGGTGGGTGACCGATCCCTATTCCTTCGGCCCGGTGCTGGGGCCGGTGGATGATTTCCTCTTGGCCGAAGGCACCCATGTGCGCCTGTTCGACAAGCTCGGCGCGCACCCCATCACCCACCAGGGCTGCGATGGCGTGCATTTTGCCGTGTGGGCGCCCAATGCCGCGCTGGTCAGCCTGGTGGGTGATTTCAACGGCTGGAACCCGGCCGCGCACGTGATGCGCCGGCGGGTGGATATCGGGGTGTGGGAAATCTTCATCCCCGATATCGGCGAGGGGGCGGCCTACAAATATCGCATCACCGCCAGTGATGGCACTGTGCTCCCGCTCAAGGCCGATCCCTTTGCCTTTGCCAGCGAGCTGCGCCCCAAGACCGCGAGCATCGTTGCCCGCCCCGGCAAGGCCGACTGGGGCGATGGCGCCCACCGCGCCCATTGGGCGCGCCTCGATCCGCGGCGCGCGCCGATCGCGATCTACGAGGTGCACGCGGGATCATGGCAGCGCGATGAAAATGGCTGGTTCTTGAGCTGGGACGCGCTTGCCGAGCGGCTCATCCCCTATGTCGTGGACATGGGCTTTACCCATATCGAGTTCCTGCCGATCTCCGAGCATCCCTATGATCCAAGCTGGGGCTATCAGACCACCGGGCTTTATGCCCCCACGGCGCGCTTTGGCGATGTCGCGGGCTTTGCCCGCTTCGTCGATGGCGCGCATAGGGCCGGGATCGGGGTGATCATCGATTGGGTGCCGGCGCATTTCCCGATGGACGAACACGGCCTTGCCCGGTTTGACGGCACGGCGCTCTACGAGCACGAGGACCCGCGCCTCGGCTTTCACCCCGATTGGCACACCGCGATCTACAATTTCGGGCGGCGCGAGGTGCGCGCCTTCCTCGTCAACAACGCGCTGTTCTGGGCCGAGCACTATCATGTCGATGGCCTCAGGGTCGATGCGGTGGCCTCGATGCTCTACCGCGACTATTCCCGCCCCGAGGGCGCGTGGATCCCCAATGCCGAGGGGGGGCGCGAGAACTGGGAGGCGGTGGAGTTCATGCGCGCTGCCAACCGCGCGCTCTATGCCGCCCATCCCGGCATCTTCACCATCGCCGAGGAATCGACCGCCTGGCCCGGCGTCTCCCATCCCGCCCACGAAGATGGCCCGCGCAGCAATCTCGGCTTCGGGTTCAAGTGGAACATGGGCTTCATGCACGATACGCTCGCCTACATGGGCCGCGATCCGGTGCACCGCAAATACCACCACAACGAGATCACCTTCGGGCTCGTCTATGCCTTTTCGGAAAACTTCGTACTGCCCCTGAGCCACGATGAGGTGGTGCACGGCAAGGGCAGCCTGATCGCCAAGATGAGCGGCGATGACTGGCAGCAATTTGCCAACCTGCGCGCTTACTATGCGATGATGTGGGGCTATCCCGGCAAGAAGCTGCTGTTCATGGGGCAGGAATTTGCCCAGCGCCGCGAATGGAGCGAGGCGCGCGCGCTCGACTGGGACTTGCTCGATGCGCCTGCGCACCGCGGCATCCAGGCGCTGGTGCGCGATTGCAACCGCCTTTACCGCACCACCCCGGCGCTGCACGCGCGCGACTGCGAGCCGGAGGGCTTCCGCTGGCTGATTGCCGATGATGCCGACAATTCTGTGTTCGCCTGGCTGCGCCTTGCCCCCGGTGCGGCGCCGGTGGCGGTGATCGCCAATTTCACCCCGCAGCTTCACCGCGCCTACCGCGTGCCCTTGCCGCATGACGGGGTGTGGGCCGAGGTGCTCAACAGCGATGCCGCCCACTATGGCGGCAGCGGGCAGGGGAACCTTGGCCAGGTGATCGCGCAAGGCGGCGAAGCCCGCCTGGTGCTGCCGCCGCTTGCCACGATAATGCTGCAATTTACCGGATAAGGCCACACAGGCTCTGGGGAGAGTTGGGATGCAGGAAAGAACCTCTGGACGGCCATTGGCGCGCGAGGCCATGGCCTATGTGCTCGCCGGCGGGCGCGGCAGCCGCCTGATGGAGCTGACCGACCGGCGCGCCAAGCCCGCGGTCTATTTCGGCGGCAAGACCAGGATCATCGATTTTGCCCTGTCCAACGCCATCAACTCGGGCATTCGCCGCATCGGCGTTGCCACGCAGTACAAGGCCCATTCGCTGATCCGCCACATGCAGCGCGCCTGGAACTTCATGCGCCCCGAACGCAACGAGAGCTTCGACATCCTGCCCGCCAGCCAGCGCGTTTCGGAGCATCAATGGTATGAAGGCACGGCCGATGCGGTGTTCCAGAACATCGACATCATCGCCAGCCACGATCCGCGCTACATGGTGATCCTCGCGGGCGATCACATCTACAAGATGGATTATGAATTGATGCTCCAGCAGCATGTCAATTCGGGCGCGGATGTGACCGTGGGTTGCCTGGTGGTGCCGCGGCACGAGGCGAGCGGGTTTGGGGTGATGCAGGTCGATGCCGATGACACCATCACCGCCTTTGTCGAAAAGCCCGCCGATCCCCCCGGCATTCCCGGAAATCCCGAGATGGCGCTCGCCTCGATGGGGATCTATGTGTTCAACACCAGCTTCCTGTTCGATCAGCTCGAACGCGATGCCGCAGACCTCCATTCCAAGCGCGATTTCGGGCGCGACATCATCCCCTACATCGTCCGGCACGGCAAGGCGGTGGCGCATCGCTTCACCACCAGCTGCATCCGCGCAGCCGAGGAGATCGAGGAATATTGGCGCGATGTCGGCACGCTCGATGCCTATTTCGAGGCCAATCTCGATCTCACCGACACCGTGCCCAAGCTCAATCTTTATGATCGCGACTGGCCGATCTGGACCGATGCCGTGGTCGCCGCCCCGGCCAAGTTCGTCCATGACGAGGATGGGCGGCGCGGCCATGCGGTCTCCTCGCTGGTCTCGGGCGATTGCATCGTCTCGGGCTCGGAAGTCTGGCGCAGCCTCTTGTTCACCGGGGTCAAGGTGGGCAGCTATGCGCGGGTGCGCGAGGCGGTGATCCTGCCCTATTGCAACATCGGACGCGGGGCGCGCCTTTCCCGCGTGATCATCGATTCGGGCGTGCGCATCCCCGAAGGCATGGTGATCGGTGAGGACCCGGTGGAGGATGCGCGGCGCTTCCGCGTCTCGGACAAGGGCGTGGTGCTCGTCACCCGCGACATGATGGCGCGGCTTTAGGGAGGCAATGGCCGTGCGGGTGCTCTCGGTTGCCTCGGAGGCCGCGCCGCTGGTCAAGACCGGCGGGCTTGCCGATGTTGCCGGCGCGCTTCCTGCCGCGCTCGCGGCCGAGGGCATTGCGGTCACCACGCTCCTGCCCGGTTATCCTGCGGTGCGCGCGGCGCTAAAGCGGCCGCGGGTGCTGGGGCAATGGGACGCGCTGCTCGGCTCCCCGGCGCGGCTGCTCGAGGGGCGGCTTGGCGATCACCAGCTGCTGGTGCTCGATGCCCCGGACCTGTTTGCGCGCGAGGGCGGGCCCTATGCCGATGCCGCCGGGCGCGACTGGGCCGACAATTGGCGCCGCTTTGCCGCCTTTGCCCGGGCTGCGGCGGATATTGCCTGCGCAAAGACCGCGGCCGGGCGCTTCGATCTCGTCCATGCCCATGACTGGCAGGCCGGGCTGGTGCCCGCCTATCTTGCCTTCCTCCACGCCCGCGCCGTGCCCAGCGTGATGACCATCCACAACATGGCCTTCCAGGGCTATTTTCCCGCCGAGATCTTTGGCGCGCTGGGCCTGCCGGATGCGGCCTGGGCGCTCGATGGGGTCGAAAGCTATGGCGGGGTCGGCTTTCTCAAGGCCGGGATGCAGCTTGCTGATGCGATCACCACGGTGAGCCCCACCTATGCGCGCGAGATCCGCAGCGTCGAATTTGGCATGGGGCTAGAAGGCGTGGTGCTGGCGCGCGCGGGGCGGGTGCACGGCATTCTCAACGGGATCGACACCGCGCAGTGGAACCCGGCGCGCGATCCGCACCTTGCCGCCCGCTACACCGCCGCGCGCCTTGCCGCGCGGGCCAGGAACAAGCGCGCGCTCGAGCAGGAATTCGCGCTCGAACCGGACGATGGCCCGCTCTTCATCGTCATCAGCCGGCTGACCTGGCAGAAGGGCATGGATCTCCTGCCCGGCGCGCTCGGCCAGCTCGTTGCCCTTGGCGGGCGGCTGGCGCTGCTCGGCAGCGGCGATGCCGAGATCGAGGCGGCGCTGCGCGCGGCCGCGGCGCGCCATCCCGGGCGCATCGCGGTGCGCATCGGCTATGACGAGCCGCTCGCCCACCGGATGCAGGGTGGGGGCGATGCGATCCTGGTGCCGAGCCGGTTCGAGCCTTGCGGGCTTACCCAGCTTTATGGCCTTGCCTATGGCTGCGTTCCGGTGGTGGCGCGCACCGGCGGGCTAGCTGACACGGTGATCGATGCCAACCCGGCCGCGCTTACTGCCGGGGTGGCCACCGGGGTACAGATGAACGCGGTCTCGCCCGAGGCAATCGCCCTTGCGATCGACCGCACGATCGAGCTTTACGCCCGCCCGGATGTCTGGCGGCGGATCCAGAGGAACGGGATGAAGGCGGATTTTTCCTGGAACGCGAGCGGGGCGGCCTATGCCGCGCTCTACCGCGCGCTGTTGGCGGAGCGGGCATGATCATCAGCCACCCCACCACGCCCTTTGCCGGGCAGAAGCCGGGCACATCGGGCCTGCGCAAGAAGGTTTCGGTGTTCCAGCAGCCCAATTATGCCGAAAACTTCATCCAGAGCGTGTTCGATGTGGCATCGCCCCCTGCCGGGGCCACCCTGGTGATCGGCGGGGACGGGCGCTATCACAACCGCGCGGTGATCAACCAGGCGATCCGCATGGCGGCGGCCAATGGCTATGCCCGCCTGCTGGTGGGCCGGGGCGGCATCCTTTCAACGCCGGCGGCCAGCCACGTGATCCGCAAGCATGGCGCGAGCGGCGGGCTCATCCTTTCAGCCAGCCACAATCCGGGCGGGCCGGAGGGCGATTTCGGCATCAAGTACAATATCGCCAATGGCGGCCCCGCGCCCGAGGCGGTGACCGAGGCGATCCACGCGCGCACCATGGAAATCACCCGCTGGCTGGCGGTGGACGCGCCCGATATCGATCTTGACCGCATCGGCACGGCGCGGGTGGGCGAGATGCTGGTCGAGGTGATCGATCCGGTGGCCGACTATGCCGCGCTGATGGAGCGCCTGTTCGATTTCGAGGCGATCCGCGCCGCGGTGGCCGCCGGGCGGCTGACCTTGGCCTTCGATGCCATGCATGCGGTGACCGGGCCCTATGCCAGCGAGATCTTCGAGCAGCGCCTCGGCTTTGCCCCCGGCACGGTGCGCAATGGCGTGCCGCGCGAGGATTTTGGCGGGCATCACCCCGATCCCAATCTCGTCCATGCACGCGCGCTTTATGACCTGATGATGTCCGATGCGGCGCCCACTCTCGGCGCGGCCTCCGACGGGGATGGCGATCGCAATCTCATCATCGGCAAGGGGCTGTTCGTCACCCCCTCCGATTCGCTCGCCATGCTCGCCGCCAATGCCCATCTCGCCCCGGCCTATCGCGAGGGGATCGCGGGCATTGCCCGGTCGATGCCCACCAGCGCCGCGGCCGATCGCGTCGCCGAGGCGCTCGGCGTACCCTTGTGGGAGACGCCCACCGGCTGGAAGTTCTTCGGCACCCTGCTCGATGCCGGGCTTGCCACGATCTGCGGCGAGGAAAGCGCCGGCACGGGGAGCGACCACGTGCGCGAGAAGGATGGGCTGTGGGCGGTGCTCCTGTGGCTCAATATCCTTGCGGTGACGGGAAAGCCCGTGGCCGAGATCGCGCGCGCACACTGGGCGCGCTTCGGGCGCAATTACTATGCGCGCCATGATTACGAGGCGCTTCCCGCCGAACGGGCCGAGGCGCTGATGGCCGCGCTCGAGGCCGCGCTGCCCACCCTTCCGGGCCAGCGCTTCGGCGCGCTCACGGTCAGCGCCGCCGACCAGTTTGCCTATACCGATCCGGTCGATGGCGCGGTCAGCACGCGCCAGGGGGTGCGCGTGCGCTTTGATGGCGGGGCGCGGATCGTCTTTCGCCTTTCGGGCACGGGCACCGAAGGGGCGACCTTGCGCCTCTATCTCGAGCATTACGAGGCCCCCAGCGGCAGGCTTGCCGCCGACACGACCACCATGCTCGCCGATCTTGTCGCCGCGGCCGAGGCGATTGCCCGCATCGCCCGCCACACCGGCCGCAGCGCGCCTGACGTGGTGACGTGAGCGCCCGGCTCGGCGCGCAGGTGCTCCCCTCGGGCACGCGCTTTGCCGTGCGCGCCCCGCGCGCCGAGCGGGTCGAGCTGTGCCTCTATGACGGCGAGAGTGAAACCCGCCTGCCGATGGCGCGCGCGGGCGAGGCATGGGTGCGCGAGGTGCCGGGGGCGCGTAGCGGAGTGCGCTATGGCTACCGCGCCCACGGCGCCTATGCCCCCGCGCAGAACCTGTGGTTCGATCCGGCCAAGCTGCTGGTCGATCCCCATGCGCTCGAGCTTGACCGGCGCTTCGTGCAGGTGCCGCAGCTTTCCCAATATGGCGTTGACACCGCGCCTTTCGTGCCGCGCGCCATCGTTCCGCGCGCGCTTGCCGAGGTGCCCCCCGCGCCGCCGCGCTTTGCCCGGGGCGGGCTGATCTACGAGATCAACGTGCGCGGCTTTACCCTGCTGCACCCCGAGGTGCCCGAGCGCCAGCGCGGCACCATCGCCGCGCTCGCCCACCCGGCGGTGATCGCGCACTTCAAGCGGCTGTGCGTCAGCGCGGTCGAGCTGATGCCGATTGTCGCCTGGATCGATGAGCGCCACCTGCCGCCGCTCGGCCTTGCCAACCGCTGGGGCTACAACCCGGTGGCGCTGATGGCGCTCGATCCCGGCCTGTGCCCGGGCGGGATCGCCGAATTGCGCAACACCGTGGCCGCGCTCCACGCCGCCGGGATCGGGGTGATCCTCGATCTCGTCTTCAACCATACGGGCGAAAGCGATGCCGAGGGCGGCACCCTGTCGCTGCGCGGGCTTGATGCGGACGCCTACGCCCGCGCCCCCGATGGCAGCCTCATCAATGACACCGGCTGTGGCAACACGCTCGACTGTGCCCGGCCCTGGGTGCGGCAGCTGGTGATCGATGCGCTGGTGCATTTCGTGCGCCACGCCGGGGTGGATGGCTTCCGCTTCGATCTTGCCCCGGTGCTGGCGCGCGGCCCTGGCTTCGATCCCGAGGCGCCGATCTTTGCCGAACTGGCGGCTGAGCCCCTGCTCGCCGATCGGGTGATGATCGCCGAGCCGTGGGATATCGGCCCGGGCGGCTATCAGCTCGGCCGCTTTCCGGCGGGCTGGCTCGAATGGAACGATCGCTTTCGCGATGATGTGCGCCGCTTCTGGCAGGGCACGGCGGCGGCGGGGGTGCTGGCGACCCGCATCGCCGGCTCGTCCGACATCTTCGGGGCCGATTGCCGCAGCGTCAATTTCATCGCCGCGCATGATGGCTTCACCCTTGCCGATCTCGTCGCCTATGCGCACCGCCACAACGAGGCCAATGGCGAGGGCGGGCGCGACGGGCACGCCGAGAACCATTCGTGGAACAATGGCGTCGAAGGGCCGAGCGATGACCCGGCGGTGCTGGCCCGGCGTGCGGCTGACCTGCGCGCGCTGCTCGGCACGCTGTTTGCCGCGACCGGCACGATCATGCTCACCGCTGGCGATGAATGCGGCCGCAGCCAGCAGGGCAACAACAATGCCTATTGCCAGGACATGCCGATCGACTGGCAGGCACGCGACACGGCGCTCGAGGCCCATGTTGCCGGCCTTGCCGCGGCGCGGGCGGCGCGGCTCGACGCCTTTGCCCGGTTTCCCGAGGGCGGGCGCTGGCTTTCGCCCGCCGGCAGGCCGCTGGCGCCGCACGAGTGGGAGGACCTTGCCACCGATGGCTTTGTCTGGCTGCCCCCGCCGGGATCGCCGCGCCCCGGCCTTACCGTCAGCCGCAGCGCCCGGCGCGTGATCTCGCACGCGGCGCAAGAGAATTTCCCGCCCGCTCCCCAATCCGGCGGGTGACAGCGCGCGTTTCTTGTGGTGTCAGCACGCTGCAACACGCCACGAAAGCCCAAAGCAGGAGCCTTCATGAACTTCGAACTCGCGCAAGAACACGCAATGCTCAAGGACCTGGTGCGCAAGTTCGTGCGCGATCAGCTTTTGCCGCGCGAGGCGGCGGTGATCGCGCGCGAGAACCAGGGGCTGGGCACCTATCTCACCCCTGAGGAAACCGCCGAGGTCGATGCCGTCAGCCGCGAGCTGGGGCTTTGGGGCCTCGATGCGCCCGAGGAGGTCGGCGGCATGAACCTGCCGATGGTGGCGATGGTGGGGGTGAGTGAGGAGCTGGGCCGCACCATCGTGCCCTATTACCTGCCGCCCGATTCGCCCAACCTCAGGATGTTGATGGTCGCCGCCGATGAGCGCCAGCGCGCCGCCTATCTTGAACCCTATGTGCGCGGCGAGACGGTGAGCGCGATCGGCATTTCCGAGCCGGGCGCCGGGGCCGATCCGGCGCGGATGACCACCACCGCGGTGCAGGACGGCGATGACTGGGTGATCAACGGGCGCAAGATCTGGATCACCAAGGGGGCCGAGGCCGATTTCACCATCCTGATGGCGGTGACCGACAAGAACCCGGGCGGGCGCAATGGCATTTCGGCCTTCCTCGTGGACAAGGGCACGCCCGGCTTCAACGTCACCCGCAAGATCCCGATGATCGACGGCACCGCCACCTACGAGATCGCGCTCGAGGATTGCCGGGTGCCGGGCTGGAAGCTCCTCGGTAAGCGGGGCCAGGGCTTTGCCCCGATGCAGGTGCGGCTTGGCACCCGGCGGATCGAGATGGCCTCATGGGCGATCGGCATGGCCAGCCGCGCGCTTGAGATGATGATCGACTATGCCCCGCAGCGCACCACCTTCGGCAAGCCGCTGGCCGCGCGCCAGACGGTGCAGAACTGGGTGAGCGATGCCGCAACCAAGATCCACGCCATGCGGCTGATGACCTATGACTGCGCCTGGAAGATCGACGAGGGCCGCGATGCCAGGAGCGAAATCTCGATGATCAAGAGCTTCTGCATCGAGGAAGCCTACAAGATCGTTGACCATGCGATGCAGCTTTATGGCGGCATGGGCATGACCCGCGAGCTGCCGCTTTATCTGATGAGCAACAAGCTGCGCACCATGCGCATCTATGACGGGCCGAGCGAGATCCACAATTGGGTGGTGGCGCGCGGCCTGCTCGGCACCCACGAATAGCGCGGGCCCAAGCAAAGGGGCGGGACGGCACCAGGCCATCCCGCCCCTGTTTTTTGCTCTGGCTCCGGGCAATCAGAACCGACCGGTCACGCCGAGGAAGAAGTTGCGGCCCAGACCCGAGACCGGATAGGCCGAACTGGAAAGATAGGGTTCCTCGTCGGTCAGGTTGTTGATGCCACCGTAGAAGGTGATGTTGTCGGTCGCATCGAGCGAGAAGGCGAGGTTGTGGATCCAGTAATCCGGCGCAAAGCCAGCCGGCCCAAACTCGAAGTCGATACGCTCGATCTGGATCACGGACGCAACGGCAGTCGATTCAATGTACTGCAGCCCGTAGTTGAGCGTGAAATCCCCGCGGTTCCAGGTGATGCTGCCGAAGCCCGAGAACTCCGGTGCACCCAGCTCCCGCAGGCCCGGATTGGCAATGTCAGGGCGACGCGGGTCGAAGAACCGGTTGAGCCGCTCGGTCCAGTTGCCATTGATCGCGAGGTTGAAGTTGTTCTGCCCCAGGCTGAAGGAATAGTTGAGCTGCGCATCGATCCCCCGGGTATCGAGCCGGGCGAAATTGATCTGCGACTGGCGCAGGAAGTTGAAGCCCAGGAAAGTCGGCGAGCTGGGATCGCGATTGCGGCTGAACAGCGCGCAGAAGTCGTTGGGGAACGTCGGCAGGTCGTAGCAATTGTTGACGATGTCCTGCGCCGAGACCGCCGCAATCGCATCATCGATCTGGATCGAATAGTAGTCCGCCGAAAGCGTCAGCCCGGGGATGAACCGTGGTTGCAGCACCGCCCCCGCGGTGAAGGTGGTCGCCGTCTCTTCCTTGAGGTTGGGGTTGCCGCCCGAAACGCCGGCGAAACGGGCCGTGAGCGGGTCCTCATAGCCAGCAGGAATGCCATCGGCGCGGCAATTGTTGAGCCGGTTCTGCGCGGCCGGATCGTTGTTGGCGATCAGGTTGTCGATCAGCGACTGGCTGCACGGGTCAGCGGGGCGGAAGAAGGCCGTTTGCTCGGGGCTGAACAATTCGGCAATATTGGGTGCCCGGATCGCCCGGGCATAGGTGCCCCGCAAGCGCAGGTCGGGAAGCGGTGCCCAGATTCCATTGACATTCCAGGTGAAGGTCCCGCCCACGGTCGAATAGTCGGCATAGCGGCCTGCCGCGCCGATGCTCAGTTCATGGAAGAACGGTTCGTCGCGCAGGATCGGCACTAAGATCTCGCCAAAGACCTCGGCGACGTCGAAGGAGCCGCCGGCATTGAGCGTCCGGGTGGCGTCAAAAATCAGAGACTGGTTGCTCGAGACCGTGCCGATGAAGGTTCCGGCCGGGCCGGCAGGCGAGCCTTCCGGCAAGAGACCAAGAACGAGCGGATCGAATGTGCTGCGCGAGGTCTCCTTGCGGTATTCCGCACCCAGCGAGAACTGCACCGCACCACCGGGCAGGTTGAAGAAGCCCCCGGTATCGCCATTGAGCAGGCCGGTGACGACAGTCTGCTCAAGCCTTGCCCTGTCGGTGGTGGGGGTGGTGATCCATTCGACCGCCTCGGGTGTTACCGAATTGACCCCGCGGAACAGGTTGACCGGCACGCAGCCGCTGTTTGCCCCCGGCGTGAAAGTGAAAAAGCCCCCACGGATGACGGGGAAGAACTGTGACCCGGGGTGCGGCGCGGCGGACGGGTTCAGCGTCGAGCGGCAGATGGGTTGGCCATTGGCCGGATTGGTCACAACATCAATCGCTGCGAACAGGCGGTCATAGAGCACCGAGTTGTGGTTGGTTGTCCGGTTGTCGGTGCGACCATAATTGCCAACCAGTTCATAGCGCAGGTGCGGGGTGATCTCGCCGTCGATCCCGCCGACGATACGGTAGGTCTGGCGCCGCGATTCGGAGATGCCTTCTCCAAGGTCAAGAAAGTCGCGGCTGATGCGCAGCCCGCGTGCTTCGTTGGCATCGGCGCGCAACACGTCGGGGATGAAGGGATTGTCTGCGAAAATCAGCAGGCTATCGTAGAAGGTGTTGTAGTTGTTCCGGCTGATCGCATCGTTGCGGGAATACTTGGCATCGAACCACACCCGCGCGGCGCTGGAAAACTCGTAGCTTCCCCGCAAATTGGCATAGATCCGTTCCGAGCCGGGAATGAGCGAGGTCTCGTTGGTGCGCTCGACCGCCCCATCGCCACCGAACTGGTTGGAATCGGTAGAGATGATGCCATCCTGGAAGATCCTGACGCCGCCATTGGGCGTGGTCACATAGCAGCCGCCACCGCCAAAGCCGGTCTGGCCGATATAGCTCTCGTCGCAGTCAGGAATGCCGTTGTTGTTGATATCCGCATTGAAGAAACCGAAATCACGCCGGAACACCAGCCCGGCATTGCTCGAGATGGCAAAGCGCGGGTCGGCCCCAATCACGAATGCAGGGGCGTTGGCAGCCCGATCCACCAGCGCCTGCTCGGCCGCAGTGATCCCCCCCGGAAACAGGATGCTGACCAAGGCAGGGGAGGGGATGACCGGACCGTAGGGGAAAACGCCAGGGCCACCGACGCGATAGCGATCGGCGAAGTTCGGCATGGTTGCCGGATTGATATCACCCCGCTGGAAGCGCTTGAGCGGGTTGGCATAGGTGGTCGAATTGTTGCCCCGACCATTATTGCGGGTGAATTCACGCGCGCCGAAGAGAATCTCGTTATCCTTGGTGTAGCCGGCAGCGAAGGTCACATTGCCGCGCCCCTCGGCAAAATTCTTGCCGTAAACCCCCTCGATCCGGGCGCTGCGTCCATCGCCTTTGGAAGAAATGCCCATTTGGCCATCAAGGGTGAGACCCTCGAAGTCGCGCTTGAGCACATAGTTGACCACACCGGTAACAGCGTCCGCACCATAGACGGCCGATGCCCCGCCGGTGAGCACTTCGACCCGCTCGACCAGAGCATTGGGGATGGTTGCCACGTCGACGGTCTGCGAGCCCGCGACACCCGAGACGTGACGCCAGCCATCGACCAGCACCAGCGTCCGGTTGGCGCCGAGCTGGCGCAGATTGAGAGTTGCCTGACCGACCCCCCCGGCGCCGCGCTCGAGCGAGTCCGCCACGGTGCCCGAGGAGATGAGGGCCGGGATTTGGCGCAGGGCCGCGGTGATGTCGGTCGAACCGAAATTGCGCAAATCCTGAGCATCAAGCGTGCTGATCGGCAGCGGCGCTGTGGCATTGGGATCGCGCACGATGCGCGATCCGGTAACGACGATCTGCTGGGCAGCCTCGCCCTCGGCTTCGGCAGCTTCCGCCTCAGCAAGGTTGTCTTGCGCCTTCGCCACCGATGGAACAGCAACGGAAAGCAGAATTGATGTGGCAAGTGCTGCGCAAGAAACCGTGTTTAGAGAGCGAAAGCTAACTTTGGAAAAGCGCATAAGGATCCTCGTATTTATTGGAAATATTCAAAAGGTCGGTGCTTTTGTGGCGCCGAAATTCACACGAATGAACTACCGAAATCCTGCGGAGACATGGCAAAGCCAACGCCTGTGGGCTTTCGGTGGTTCCGCCTGCTCTTTACGCAGTCCGTCGAACAGAGCGTCCCCTGTCGCCGAACCTTTTGTGCGCGTGCTTACGCACTTATGTTTGGAGATAGACTATAGACCTGCGTTTTCAGATGTAACCCAACACTGGCGCTGCATCGAGAACAGAAGAACTTTGCTGTAAGCCTGTCACCTCAAAGCAACAATTCGCCGGGTGCGCCCGGGGGGGGATGCGGGACGTGCGGCCACTTTTGAGGGGTTCGCCTTGGCCTTGCAGCTCTGCTAGCAGGCGGGCATGACCGACGAGCTTGCCCCCGCGCGCGCCGCGCTTGGCGCCGCCCATGCCTATGCCGAAACCGTGCGCAGCAGGTTGCGCGCCGAGCTCGCGCCGCAAGGCACGCCCGATCCGGCCCTGCTTGGCCGCGCGCAGCACGCCGTCCACGGCTATGCCTGGCTCGCCGCGACGCTCGCGATGCTCGAGGCGGGGCTCGACTGGGCCGCCCGTGCGGCCGCGCTGGGCAGTTTCGGCACGCTCGAGGCGCTGGTGCTGCGCATCGGCATGGGCGAATATCTCGGCCAGATCGTCCACGGCCTGCCGATGAGCGCGAGCGAGATCGTGCGCCCGGCGGCCTTCGGCTGCGAAGCCGAGGCGCGCGCGCTTGCCGCCGAACCTGCGGTTGCGCACTTCCTGGCTGAGGGCAGCACACCCGAAAGCCGCGCCGCGCTCGCCGCGCTGCTCGCCGAGGGCGCACGGCCGCACGAGGCGCTTGGCGATGAGACGCTCGATCTCATCCGCGCCGAGCTGCGCGCCTTTACCGCGGCGGAAATCACCCCCCATGCCCATGCCTGGCACCTTGCCGATGCGCTGATCCCCGAGGAGGTGATCGCCGCCATGGCCGCACTCGGCGTGTTCGGCATTTGCATTCCGGCCGAGCATGGCGGGCTTGGCCTTGGCAAGCTCGCCATGGCGGTGGTCTCGGAGGAATTGTCGCGCGGGTGGATCTGCGCCGGCAGCCTCGGCACAAGGGCGGAGATCGCGGGCGAGCTCATCAGCGCCAATGGCACCCGCGCCCAGCAGGAGCGCTGGCTGCCGCGCATCGCCGATGGCACCTGCCTGCCCACGGCGGTGTTCACCGAGCCTGACACCGGCTCTGATCTGGCCGCGGTGCGCACCCGCGCCGAGCGGCAGGCCGATGGCAGCTGGCGGGTGACGGGGGCCAAGACCTGGATCACCCACGCCGCCCGGGCTGACCTCATGACCATGCTGGTGCGCACCGATCCAGCCGCGCCGGGCCATGCCGGCCTGTCGATGCTGCTTGCCGCCAAGACCCGCGGGACTGAGTGCGATCCCTTTCCCGATCCCGGCATTTCCGGAAGCGAGATCCCGGTGCTCGGCTATCGCGGGATGAAGGAATATGCGCTCGGGCTCGATGGCTTTGCCGTGGCGGCCGATGGCCTGCTCGGCGGGGTCGAGGGGCAGGGGTTCAAGCAGCTGATGCGCACCTTTGAAGGCGCGCGCATCCAGACCGCGGCGCGCGCGATCGGGGTTGCCTGGAATGCCTTTGATCTTGCCCGCGACTATGCGCTCGGCCGCCACCAGTTCGGCGCGCCGCTGATCAGCTTTCCCCGCATTGCCGACAAGCTGGCGCTGATGGTGGTGGAAACCGTGCTGGCGCGCGAGCTGACCTATGCCGCCGCCCGTGCCAAGGACCGCGCGGTGCGCTGCGACATCGAGGCCGGAATGGCCAAGCTCATCGCCGCGCGCGCCGCCTGGAGCGCTGCCGACAATGCGGTGCAGATCCACGGCGGCAATGGCTATGCGCTCGAATACCCGATCAGCCGGGTGCTGTGCGACGCGCGCATCCTCAACATCTTTGAAGGCACAGCGGAAATCCAGGCACAGGTGATCGCGCGCGGGCTCTTGGCGGGTCAGGGGCAGGCGGCGGCAACGGTCCCAGCCGCTCCCGCCGAGCGCGCGGCCTAGAGCAACCGGCGCGCGCCCGCCGCGATGGCCCCTGGCGCGCTTTGCGGCGGGGTCATCACCGCGGTGCGCAGATCGATGTGGCGCGGGCGACCGGCGCGCAGGCGCAGCATCCGCGTCACCTTGCGCACCAGTTCGGCCGGTTCAAACGGCTTGCGGATGAAATCCTGCGCCCCGGCAAAGATCGCCTGGGCCTCGTCCTCCTCGCCGCTCAAGGCGGTGAACATGATCACCGGCAGATCATAGAGCAGTGGCGAGCGGCGCAGGCGGCCGAGCAAGGTCATCCCGCTCTCGCCCGGCATGGCATGGTCGAGCAGCAGGATATCGGGCCGCTTGCGCCGCACGCACATCCACGCCGCCGCGGCGCTGGTGACCCAGCCGCAGGCATGGCCGGCATCGATCAGCACCTCGCTGGCGCGTTCGGCGATCAGTTCATCATCATCGGCAATCAATATGCGGGCCATGGCAGGGGCCTTGCTTGGTGACGGGTTTCACCCGTGTTGTTAACCATGTGACGGTTCCAGCCGCCTTGGAGCGCCCCCCCGGACAATCGCTTAGGCTTGCGGGGACGCTGCCTTGCCCCGGTCATGCGCGGCTGCCAGTGTCGGCCCATGATTCGCGACAGCCTCAAGCCCGCCCCCGATGCCTCCCGCATCGGCCCCTTCTATGTCACCGAGGGCATTCACAACCTGCGCGATTATGGCGGCTATGCGGTAGCGGGCGGGGGCCGGGTGGTGCGCGGGGTGCTGCTGCGCTCGGGCCAGCACACCGAGGCGAGCGATGCCGACCTGGCGCTGATCGAGAGCCTTGCCATCCAAACCGTGATTGATCTTCGCGGGGTAAGCGAGCGGCGCGGCTTTCCCTGCCGCCGCCCGCCGGGCTTTGCCGCGCGGGTGATTGCGCATGAGGGGGAGACCAGCAATTCCCCCCCGCACGAGGGCGGCGGCGGGCAGGTGGAGATGACGGCAGTGCGCGCGCGCGAACGGATGCGGCGATGCGGTGGCCTACGTCTCGCAGTTCGAGGGATGACGGCAGTGCGCGCGCGCGAACGGATGCTCGCGGTCTATCGCCGGATGCCGCACAATCCGGCGATGCACGCGATCTTTGCCCGCTATTTCGCCGCGCTCGCGGAGCATGAGGGGGCCAGCCTCGTCAATTGCTTTGCCGGCAAGGATCGCACCGGGATTGCGGTGAGCCTGCTGCTCCATGTGCTCGGCGTGCACCGCGATGATGTGGTGGCCGAGTTCCTGCTCACCAACCAGGCGCCCACCCGCGAGGTGCTCGAACGCCAGTCGCTGCCGCGCATGCAGGCCCATTATGGCGCCATTGCGCCCGAGGCGCTCGATTACCTGATGGGCGTCCACCCCGAATATATCGAGACCTTCTTCGACGAAGTCGCGCGTGCCCACGGCTCGCTCGATGCCTATCTGGCTGAAAGCCTGGGTGTCAGCGCGCAAACAAAAGCGCGCCTGCGCGCGCGGCTGGTGGCGTGACAATCGCCGCCAGCGCCCCCATATCGCGCCCCCACACCAGACATTCGCAATCAAGAGGCAAGGCACCATGGCCACCCACCACACCAAGATGCTGATCATCGGTTCGGGCCCGGCGGGCTATACCGCGGCAATCTATGGCGCGCGGGCGATGCTCGCGCCGATCGTGGTGCAGGGCCTCCAGCCCGGCGGACAGCTTACCATCACCACCGATGTCGAGAACTATCCCGGCTTTCGCGAGGTGGTGCAGGGCCCCTGGCTGATGGAGGAGATGAAGGCCCAGGCCGAGCATGTCGGCACGAAGGTGGTGTGGGACACGATCACCTCGGTCGATCTGGAAGGCGGCCCGCCGTTTCGCGCCATCGGCGACAGCGGCGATGAATATGTCGGCGAAACCCTGGTGATCGCCACCGGCGCGCAGGCCAAGTGGCTGGGCGTTCCGGGCGAGCAGGAGCTGGGCGGCAAGGGGGTTTCGGCCTGCGCCACCTGCGACGGGTTCTTCTATCGCGGCAAGAAGGTGGCGGTGATCGGCGGCGGCAACACCGCGGTCGAAGAAGCGCTCTATCTCACCAACCATTCGGATGATGTGACGCTGATCCACCGCCGCGATGCCTTGCGCGCCGAGAAGATCCTGCAGGAGCGTCTGTTTGCCAATCCCAAGATCCGGGTGCTGTGGAACAAGGCGGTCAGCGCCTTCGAGGCCGGGCCTTCGGGTCTGCTCGAACGGCTTGCGCTCACCGATACGGTGACGGGCGAGACGAGCCACCTTGCTGTCGATGGCGCCTTCGTGGCCATCGGCCATGCCCCGGCGACCGGATTGTTCAAGGGCAAGCTGCCAATGGACGAGAGCGGCTATCTCCTCACCGAGCCGGGCACGCCCAAGACCGCGATCCCCGGGGTCTTTGCCGCTGGCGACGTGACCGATCACACCTATCGCCAGGCGGTGACCGCGGCGGGCATGGGCTGCATGGCCGCGCTCGATGCCGAGCGTTTCCTGGCCGCGCGCGCCCATGCCGAAGCGCGCACGGCGCAGGCGGCGGAGTGATCCGCCGCTCAGCCGCCAAGGTGGAGATCGAACACCGGGATCGCGGCGTGGAAAATCAGCACCATCAGCGCCAGCGATGAGAGTGCAAACAGGGCAAAGCGGATCGCCACCTTGTTGATCGTTGCCTGCACCAGCGAATGGGCGATGCGCAGGGCGACATAGGCCCAGGCGATGATGGCGTTGATGCCATCGCCCTGGCCGATCACCGCCAGCACGATCGCGACGGCATAGAACAGCGTCGGGGCTTCGTGCAGGTGGTTGTAATTGTCGGCCTTCCAGCTGACCTTCTCGGTCAGCTGGGCGCGCAGCGAAGCGCCGGTGGTGCCGACGAGGCTCTTGGCATCCATTCCGGCCTTCATCATCGCCGGGATGCGGGTGGCATACATCCACACCCACATCACCATCGTCCAGGCCAGAAGGGCAACGACGGGCTTCAGGATTTCCATTCCGATCATCGCCTGCTCCTCAACCTGGCAGCGCCGCAGGATCGGCGAGCACGGTGGCCATCACCGCCCGCACCGCCAGCACGATCAGCGCCAGCGTGCTGGCGAGGAACAGGGCAAAGCGCACGGGGATGGTATTGACGAGGTTCTGCCAAAGCGAATGCACGATCCGCAGCGCCACATAGGCCCAGGCCAGCGCCACATCGAGCGCGCCCGGCCCGGTGAGCGCAAGGATGATTACCGTGGCATAGAACAGCGTCGGCTGCTCGTGCAGATGGGTGTGATTGTGCGCGGGCCAATTGGCCTTGTCGGGGATCACCCCTTCGAGATCGCAGCCGCGCACCCCCGGCTTGTTCGGCAGCACCGACTTGTCGGCCACCCTGGCGATGGCGCCGAAGCGTGCCGGGATGATCCACAAGAGCACGATCAGCGTCCACACCACCAGCACCGCGGCCGGCGCGAGCATCTGGGCCTGCATCGCCATGTCCCCTGATTGACCCCTTCAGGCGAGCGGGTCTGCGGCAAGGCGAAATCATTGTCAATTGCAACCCGTCGCCGGGCGATCCGAAAAAATACGGAAGGCCAGCGATAAAGGTGTCAAGCCTAACGCTTTGCTAACCATTCCTGCGTATCTGCCCGGGGGATGAACAGGACCCGCACTTTCAAGCACCTGCGTGCTGCCGGCGCCAGCATGGCCGCGATCGGCCTTATCATTGCCGCTGTTCCGGCGCAGGCCGGGGGCGTCACCGCCGGTACGCTGATCGAGAACACCGCGATTGCCAGCTTCGATGATGGCAGCGGCGCGCGCACCATCAGTTCCAACACAGTGCAGGTGCGGGTTGACGAGCTGCTTGATGTCACGCTGACCTCGCTCGATCCCGGGCCGGTCGCGGCGCGCCCGGGAGAGGCGGTGCTGGTGTTCGAACTGACCAACCCCGGCAACGGCCCCGAGGCCTATCGCCTCACCGCCAATCCGGCGGTGGCGGGCAATGACTTCGATACGAGCGTGGTCGCCATCGCGATCGACAGCAACGGCAATGGCACCTACGAGCCGGGGGTCGATGCGATCCTGCCCGCGCCGCAGACCACCGCCGAACTTGCGCCCGATGCGGGCTTGCGCATCTTCGTGATCGTCGAAGTGCCCGCATCGGTCAGCGATGGGGCACAAAGCAGTGTGGAGCTGACCGCCACGGCGGTAACCGGCACGGGTGCGCCCGGCACGATCTTTGCCGGACAAGGGAGCGGCGGGGGCGATGCCGTGGTTGGCACCACCACGGCCAGCGCGCTGGCCCGCGGCGAACTTGTTGCCGGGGTGGTGAGCGTGGCGCTGACCAAGGCGGTGGCGCTGCGCGATCCGTTTGGCGGCAGCGAGGCGGTGCCCGGATCGATCGCCACCTTCACCATCACCGCCAATGTGACCGGAAGCGGCAGCGTGGCCGGACTGGTCGTCACAGACGCCATCCCTGCCGGCACCCGCTACGTGCCCGGCAGTCTCACGCTCGATTCCGCCGGCTTGAGCGATGCCGATGACAGCGACGCCGGCAGCGCCAGCGATGCCGGCGGCGTGCGGGTCGCGCTCGGCACCGTGTCCGGCGGCACCAGCCACGCCATCAGCTTTGCCGTGGTGATCGAGGAATGACCAGCACAACCGAAAGGAAAGAAGGGTTGCCAAGATGAAAGGATTCCATCTCAGGATGCTTGCGGCTGTGGCCGGGGCGCTGCTGCCGCTGGCCCCGCTGGCGGCGCAGGACGCCAGCCCGATCAGCCTTGTCGGCGATGTCAAAGCGGTCAAGACCATCACCGAAGCCGATGGCACCACCCGCACCGAGCTGGTCGCGCCGGCCGCGATCGTTCCGGGTGACCGGTTGGTGTTCGGCACCGACTATGCCAACAATGGCGCCGAGGCCGTCACCGGCTTTACCGTCACCAACCCGCTGCCTGCCGCCGTGCGGCTCGCGCCCGATGCCGATCCGGCGCTCGAGGTCTCGGTCGATGGCGGCAAGAGCTGGGGCCGGCTGGCCGACCTCACGGTTCCCCAGCCCGACGGCACCACCCGCCCGGCGACCCACGGCGATGTCACCCACGTGCGCTGGGTGATCGCCAGTATCGCGCCCGGAGAGAAGGGCCGGCTCACCTATCCAGCCATCATCCGCTGAAAAGAGCGGGCGATAACCGCCAGGCCCTGCGGGCGGAGTTGATCACGCGGGGCACACGCAAAGGACCAAGCCATGAAGACCACCTCCCAATTGCTGGGGGCGGTGAGCGCGTTTGCGCTCGTCGTCATGTCCAGCGCCCCTGCCTTGGCCGAAGGGACCAATGCAGGCGCAACGATCACCAACAATGTCTCCGTCAGCTACAATGTCGGCGGCATTACCCAGAATGCCGAGACGGCAAGCGACAGCTTCACCGTCGACCGCAAGGTGAATGTCACCGTCAGCTATGTCGGACCGGCGACCTCGGTTTCGCCCGGCCAGCAGGATGCGGTGATTGCCTTTGATGTCACCAACCTGTCGAACGACACCGTCGATCTTGCGCTTGCGAGCGCGCTGACCGCCGGTGCGGCCGCCAACATCAGCAACTTCCGTATCTATCGCGACAGCAACGGCAACAACACCTTCGATGCCGGCGATGCGCTGGTGACCTATCTCGACGAGGTGGCCGAGGATGCGACGGTGCGGGTGTTCGTGCTCGCCGATATCGGGCTCAACGCCGTCAATGCCGATGTCTTCGACGTGACGCTGACCGCCAATGCCCATGCGGCCGGCGGCGCGGGGGCGCTGGGCGCCGAGCTGACCGCCACCGCCGGGGCCAATACCAGCGGCGTCGATACGGTGCTCGCCGATGGCGCGGGCGCGACCGACCTTGCCAACCAGGGCGATTTCTCCGCCACCGGGCAGTATACGGTCGCGGGCGCGGTGATCACGGTCGCCAAGACCAGCCGGGTTGTGAGCGATCCGGTCAATGGCACCACCAATCCCAAGGCGATCCCCGGGGCGACGGTGGAATATTGCATCACCGTGGCGAACGCCGCGGGGGCGGCGACCGCCACCGATGTCAGCGTGACCGACGATCTGCCCTTCGACGTCACCTACAACAACGCCTTTGGCATCTTCGTCAACGGCAATGCCACCTGCAGCGCCGGCACCCCGGGCGGCACCTACAGCGCCGGCACCGGGCCCTCGGGCGAAAACCAGGTGCTGGCTGACCTCGACGATGTCGCGGCCGGCCAGACCCGCTCGGTCTATTTCCGGGTCGAGATCAACTAACCCCCTGATCCGGAGGACAGGCCTTGCGTGTTCCCTGCTCCTTGCTGCGCGTGGCAGCAGCACTCTTGGCAGTGCTGCTGCCCTTTGCCGTGCCGCAGGAGCAGGGGCTCGCTCAGGGCCTTGATGCGGCATCGCCCCGCATCATCTCCAATATCGCCGAGGCGAGCTGGCAGGCCGATGGCGCCCGCCGCAGCATTGCCAGCAACCCGGTGCGCTTCGAGGTGCGCGCTGCGCCTGTCGCATCGCCCCCTGCCATCAGGGTCTATCGCCGCGGCGGCGAGAGCGGCACCGAGCTGGTCTATCGCCAGCCAGGCTGCGGCACGGTCCCCGGGCCGATCGGGCGCGCCAGCCTGACGGCGAGCGCCCCCGATGCGAGCGCCGGCAGCACCGCCACGATTGCCACCGCCCGCGTTATCCAGACCGATCAGCTGCGCGGTGGCGAGCCCCTGTTCTTCGAAATCACGGCAGCCGCGGCCAACCGCAATCCCGCCGCGATTGACCAGCTGCGCCTGCGCATCACCACCCGCGAGGGCGATGTCGAGACGATCACCGTGTTCGAGACCGCACCCGACAGCGGTGTCTTTGCCGGGGTGATCGAGACCCGCCGCATCCCGCCCCCGGTGGCGGTCGAGGATTGCCGCCTCAGCGTGGGTGCGGATTCGCGCATCACGCTCACCGCGATGAGCCCCGACAGCGAGACCGCGATGGTCAGCGCCGAGGTTAAGGTGCTGGTCGATCCCTTCGGCGTGGTGTTCGACAGCGAGACCGGCGCGCCTGTCGATGGCGCGCGGGTGACGCTGGTCGATGCGGCGAGCGGCGCGCCCGCGACGGTCTTTGCCGAGGATGGGGTCACGCCCTGGCCTGCCAGCGTGGTCACCGGCGCGCCGGTGATCGACGGGGCCGGGCGCAGCACGCCGATGGGGCCGGGCGAATTCTGGTTCCCGCTCGCCAATCCGGGCCGCTACCGCTTCGTGATCGAGCCGCCGGCGCCCTACAGCGCGCCCTCGGCGGTGGCGCCGGAGGTGCTGGCACGGCTCACCCGCCCCGATGGCCGGCCCTTCGTCATCCGCGAAGGCTCCTTTGCCGATCCCTTCGTGCTCACCGATCCGCGCCCGGTCGAGATCGATCTGCCGGTCGATCGCGCCGCCGGTCCGCTGGTGCTGACCAAGACCGTCTCGCGCCTGCGCGCCGCGCCGGGCGATGTGGTGTTCTACACCCTCACGCTGCGCAATCCTGATGCCGATCGGGTGCGCCGGGCGCTGGTGCTGACCGACACGCCCTCGCGCTGGCTGCGGCTGCGGCGCGATTCGATCCGCATCAACGGCGCCCCTGCGCCAGGCGGCGTGTCGATCACGCCCGATGGGCGCAGCCTCACTCTCGCGCTCGGCGATCTTGCCGGGGGGGCGAGCCTGAGGATCACCTATGCCATGAGCGTGCGCCCCGATGCGCCCGCGGGCCGGGTGGTCAATGACGCGCGCCTCACCGACGCGCTCGGCCGCGAGGCGCGCGCCAGCGCCGCGCTCCAGCTTGAACGCAGCGGGATCGCCGAGCGCATGACCATCATCGGCCGCATCACCGCCGGCCCCTGCACCATGCCCGAGGCCGAGCGCATCGGCGTGCCCGGGGTGCGCGTGATGCTCGAGGATGGCAGCTTTGCCGTCAGCGATGCCGAGGGGCGCTATCACTTCGAGGGGATCGTGCCCGGCACCCATGTGGTGCAGGTGGCGCGCATGACCTTGCCCGAGGGCGCGCGGCTGATCGATTGCCAGGCCAACACCCGCAATGCCGGCAGCGCCTTCTCGCGCTTTGCCATCGGGCAGGGCGGGAGCCTGGTGGTGGCCGATTTCCATGTTCTCCTGCCCGCCGGTGCCGCGCTCCCTGCGCCCGCGCTGGCCGCAGCGCCCGCCGCCGAGGCCCCGGCCAAGGGCGAAAAGCCGCAAGGCACCGCGCCGGGTGAGGCCGACAAGCCCGCCGCCACCGATTACCTGGCGCTTGGCGATGGCGAGGATGGCTTCCTCACGCCTGCGCCCGATGCCAACCCCCGCGCCCCGGCGATCCGCGTTGCTGTGCGCCACCGCCGCGGGCAGAGCGTGCAACTGCTCGTCGATGGCAAGCCGGTCGATCCGCTCGCCTTCGACGGGGTGCTCACTCCCGAAAAGGGCCGCTTTGCGGTGAGCCAGTGGCGCGGCGTGCCGCTCATCAATGAGCGCACCTTGCTCGAGGCGCGGATCGTCAACAGTCAGGGCGAGGTTTCCAAGAGCTTCACCCGCGAGGTGTTCTTCACCAGCACCCCGGCGCGGGTCGAATTCCTGCCCGAGCGTTCGCGGCTGATCGCCGATGGCCGCACCCGCCCGGTGGTGGCGGTGCGGGTGCTCGATCGCAACGGACGCCCCTTGCGCGAAGGGATTGCGGGCACCTTCACCCTCAATGCGCCCTATCAGAGCGCCGAGGAACTTGACCGCCAGCAGCTCAACCAGCTCACCCGCCTTGCGCCGGGCGGAGCGCGCTGGGTGGTGTCGGGCGATGATGGGGTGGCGCTGATCGAGCTTGCCCCGACCATGGTCAGCGGCGCGCTGCGGCTCGGCTTCACCTTCGAGGACGGGCGCATCGCCCGGCGCCAGGAGCTTGAGGCCTGGATCGTGCCGGGCGAGGTTGAATGGACGCTCATCGGCCTTGCCGAAGGCACGATCGGCGCGCGTTCGGTGGCCGAGAACATGGAGCGCGCCGGTCGCTTCGACAGCGATCTGGGCAAGGATGCGCGCGTTGCGCTCTACGCCAAGGGCCGGGTGCTGGGCAAATATCTGCTCACCCTGGCCTATGACAGCGCCCGCCAGCGCGAGGACAGCCCGGTGCTGGGCGCGATCGATCCGCGCGCCTATTACACGGTGTTCGGCGATGGTTCGACCCGCCAGTTCGACGCCGCCAGCCGCGAGAAGCTCTATGTCCGCATCGAAACCGCGACCTTCTATGCGCTCTATGGCGACTTCCAGACCGCCTTCAACCAGACGAGGCTTGCCAATTACAACCGCACCGCCACCGGGGTGAAGGGCGAGGCGCGCTTCGGCCAGGTCACCGCGCAAGGTTTCGCCGCCCAGATCGCCAGCCGCTTCCAGCGCCAGGAGATCCAGGGGCAGGGCATCACCGGACCTTACTCCCTTGCCAGTCGCCGCATCCTGGCCAATTCCGAGCGCGTCACCATCGAGGTGCGCGACCGCTTCCGTCCCGAGCTGATCCTCTCGACGCGCGAGCTGGTGCGCTTTACCGATTACGACATCGATCTCATCGCCGGCACGATCCGCTTTGCCGCCCCGGTGCTGAGCCGCGATGAAGCGCTCAACCCGCAATTCATCGTCATCGAGTTCGAGACCGACGGGACGGGCGAGGCCGAGTGGAACGCCGGGGTGCGGGCCGATTGGACGAGCGCCGATGGCGCGCTGCGGATCGGCGCCAGCGCGATCAGCGATGCCGGGCTGGTCGATGGCCGCGGCGAGGCCGCGCGCACCGATCTGGGCGCCATCGATCTGCGCGCCCGGATCGGCGAGAGCACCGAAATCCGCGCCGAACTCGGGGTCAGCCGCCGCGCCGGCGAGACCGCCAGCGGCTGGCTGGTCGAAGCCCAGCACCAGTCCGGCAAGCTCGATATGCTCGCCTATGCCCGCCAGATCGATGCCGATTACGGCATCGGCCAGCAGAACGCCGCCGAACGTGGGCGCCGCAAGTTCGGGCTTGATGGCCGCGTGCTGCTGAACGAGCATCTCAGCCTCGTCGGCAGCCTGTGGCAGGATGACAGCCTGATCGATGCTGCCCGCCGCCGCGCCGGCCAGGCGCAGATCGTGCTCACCCGCCAGCGCACCGATCTGCGCATCGGGATCGCCCATTTCGATGATCGCCTCGCCGATGGCAGCAGCGCCACCTCGACCGTGCTCGAGGCCGGGGCGACCCAGCGCCTCTTGGGCAACCGGCTCGAGCTTTCGGCGGCCACGGCGCTGGCGCTGGGCAAGAGCGAGAGCCTCGATCTGCCCGCGCGCCACCGGCTGGGGGTGCGCTATGCCATCACCCGCGACGTGCGGCTGGTGGGCACCTACGAAATCGCCGATGGCGCTGCGCTCGATGCGCGCCAGCTGCGCGGCGGGATCGAGGTTTCGCCCTGGAGCGGGGCGCAAGTGGTCACCACCATCGGGCAGGAGACCATCGGCGAGAACGGCAGCCGCAGCTTTGCCGCCTTCGGCCTGTCGCAGAGCCTGCAGGTCAGCCCCTCGCTGCTGATCGATGCCACCATCGATGGCAACCGCACGCTGGGCGGCGCGCCGGCCGCGGGCGGGGTGATCAACCCGGCCCAGCCGCCCGCGAGCGGCGGCCAGCTTACAGGCGGACTGCTGTTCGAGGATTTCACCGCTGTCACGCTGGGTGCGGCCTGGCGCAAGGATCGCTGGAGCATCGTTGCCCGCGGCGAGCTGCGCGATGGCGAGAGCGCCGACCGGCGCGGCCTCACCTTCGGCGCGATCCGCCAGCTTGGCGCGGGCAGCATGGTAGGCGCGGGCGCGACCTGGACCCGGGCCGAGAGCGAGGGCGGGGCGGCAAGCGCGATCATCGATGCCAGCATCGCCTTTGCCCATCGCCCGGATGCCTCGCCCCTCGCGCTGCTCGGGCGGCTCGAATACCGCAGCGACCGCGTGACCGGCGCGCTCGCGGGCGAGGCCGGGGCCAGGGGCGCGGCCGGGCGCAGCGGGCTGGTGGTCGATGGCGATGCCACCGCACGCCGCCTGGTGGCCAGCCTTTCGGCCAATTTCTCCCCGCGTGGGCAGGTGGACGGGGTCGAGGTGCGGCGCCACGAACTCGCGCTGTTCCTCGGCGGGCGCTACAATCTCGATCGCTTCGACGGGATCGCCTTTTCCGGCACCAGCCTGCTGGTGGGCGCCGATGGGCGCATCGGGATCGGTGAGCGCATCGAGATCGGTGCCAGCGCCACGGTGCGCACCAATCTCGAGGATGAGGTCACCAGCTATGCCTTCGGCCCGATGATCGGTGTGGTGCCGGCCGATGGGGTGCTGGTGACGCTGGGCTACAATATCTCGGGCTTTCGCGATGGCGATTTCGGCGCGGCGCGCAGCACCAATGAGGGCGTCTATGCCGCGGTGCGGATGAAGTTCGATGCCGACAGCCTCGGGCTGCTCGGACTGCGGAGGGCCGGGCAATGACAGGGGCCATGCCGCGCCGCGCTAACCGCGCATTTACCATGATTTCCTATGTGCCTCGCATGATTGCGATTGCGGGCAGGCTGCGCCGGGCACTGGCACTGGCACTGATGCTGGTGCTGCTCGCCTGGGGTGGGGCGGCCAAGGCGCAGAACTGCGGCCAGGCCACCGCCCAGGGCGCCGCGCCGGCCAGCTGGCAGACCTATTGCTGGCTCAATCTTGGCAATTATGCCGATGCCACCGCGCGCAGCGCCACGGGGCAGAACCTCAGCTTTGCCCTGCCCGATGGCTCGACCCTGAGCTTCAACCTGCGCGTCACCGGCGGGCGCACCACCACCCATTACAACGCCGTTACCGCCCCTTCGTGGAGCGGGGCGGCGGTGGGCAACACCGCTTTCATCGGCATTCCCGGCCGCACGGTGCTCTACACCGCCAGCGCCGGCACGCGCAGTATCATTCTCTCGAACATCACCGTGATCCCGCCCGCGGGTGCCAGCGCCTCGGTCTTCTCCTTCATCGTCGCCGATGCCGAATCGAGCAACCAGGGCGAGGCCCTGCGCCTGTCCACCAATGGCGGCGCCTGGCAGCTGCTCGACAGCGTGCCGCCGATCAGCGGCGGCACCTTCCCCGCGATCGCTGGGGTCGGCACCAGCAATGTCAACATCACCGGCGTTGCCGGCACGGTCGGCGCCTATATTCTTGGCAGCAACAGCCCCACCTCGGTGACGGTCGAGACCGTGGCGGGGGGGCTGCAAGGGGTGATGTTCGCGGTGCGCTTTGCCTCGATCCGCCTGCAGAAGACCATCACGGGCGCGCGCATCAATACGGCCGATCAGTTCCAGTTCCAGATCGCCTCCAGCATCACCGGGGCGACGCTGGCCAGCGGCACCACCAGCGGCAGCGGCGCCGGCCCCTTTTCCACCAACGCGTTGGTGATGTCGGCGGGCATGCCGATTACCCTGCGCGAGACCATGGCAGCGGGGAGCGCGAGCAGCCTGTCGCAATACAGCGCGCGCCTCACCTGCGTGAACACCATGGGGCCGACGCGCGCCAGCCTGCCCAACAACCTTGCCGCCACCAGCGTCAATATCGGGCAGCTCGAATTCGGCGAAGCGCTGGTGTGTACCTTCACCAATGGCGCCCAGCCGCGCCTGACCTTGCGCAAGGCGCTGGGATCGGGCGGTCGGCGCTTCAGCACCGACCAGTTCACCGTGCGCATCCGCGATGGGGCGAGCGTGGTCGCTTCCTCCACCACCAGCGGCACCGGCACCACTGTCACCGGCGGCAATACCGGCGCGGTGCAACTGGTGGCGGGCACCACCTACACCCTCGACGAGATCGCCGCAGGCACGACCAACCTCGGCAACTACACCGCGACGATGAGTTGCACCAATGCGACCAGCGGCACCGGCACCACCTTGCCCACCACCGTGCCGGGAACAATCGTGCCGCAGCTTGGCGATGTCATCACCTGCACCATCACCAACACCCGGCGCGCCGCGGCATTCCTGGTGGTGAGCAAGACCAGCACGGTGATCTCCGATCCGGTGAACGGCACCACCAATCCCAAGCTCATCCCCGGGGCGATCGTCGAATATGCGATCACCGTGCGCAATGTCGGCGCAGGCACGGTTGATGCAAACTCGATCATCATTCTCGATGACATGCCGGGCCAGATGGCCTTCATGCCGGGAACGCCAGTGACCTTCACCAATGGCACGCCTGCAAGCGGGCTCAACCCCTTCAACGCTGCCACGATGGTGCGATTCTCGTCGGTCGGAACTTCGGGGCCCTTCACCTACACCCCCACGGGCACGGCCGATCCCAATGTCCGCGCGATCCGCATCGCCCCCACCGGCACCATGGCGGCTGCGACCAGCGGCACCAGCCAGCCCAATTTTACCATCCGCTTCCGCGCCCTGGTGCAATAGGCCGCCGCGCGGCAAGACCTGTGGGCGATCGCGGCTTGAGAGCGTGCCGCAGCCGTGATAGGTTTGCCCGAAACAAGACCACAGGGCTGAAAAGCCATGCGAAAGAGGCTCAGTCTCCTTGCGCTTCTGGCCGTGCTCTGGCCGGCCGTATCACTCGCGCAGAGCAACGATGCGAACGAGCGCCTGATCGCCGCCAGCTTGATCGAGGCCGAAGGCGTGGCCCTGGCGCGCGAACAGGCGCAGGGCGGGGCGCTGGTCGAGGCGCTCGCCACGCTTGACCGGGTGCTGGCGCGCTTCCCCCGCTCGGCGGCGGCCCGGCTCGATCGCGCGCTGGTGCTCTGTCGCCTTGGAGATCACCAGGGCGGCAGTGTGGAACTGGCGCGGCTCAAGCCCAAGGATTACCCCGCGGGCTTGCTCGATCAGGCCAAGGGCTTCTGCACCCCCGGCAGGGCGGAGGCTTCGCGGTGAGCGCGCGGCGCGCATCGCTGCGGGCGCTCGGCCCCCTGCTGGCGGCGCTGGTGCTGGCGGCGCCGGGGGCGGCGGGCGCGCAGCAACGGGTGGAGGTGGGCAGCGCCGCGAGCGTTACCGGCGAGGTCAGCATCGAGGCCGCGGGCACGGCCCGGCCGGCAGCGCTGCGGCTGCGCCAGAAGGTGGCCTGGGGCGATGTGATCGCCACCAAGGCCAAGGCCCAGGCGCAATTGCTGCTGCTTGATCGCTCGAGCTTCGGGATCGGGGAGCGCACCCGGCTAAAGATCGATCGCTATGTCTATGATCCGGGACGCGAACGCTCCTTCGTGGCAACGCTGCTCAAGGGCGCGCTGCGCTTCCTTTCGGGCAGCGAGGCCGGCCAGCGCAGCGGCGAGATCGCCACGCCTGCGGGGCGCATCGGCATCCGCGGCACCGCGCTCGACGCGCTGGTGGGCGAGAGCGCGGCGGCGATCGCGGGCAAGGAACCGGCGCTTGCGCGCGTGCGAGCGGACAAGGCCAGCGCCACCCTGGTGGTGCTGCGCGGCCCCGCGGCAGGAGCAGCAAGCGGGCTGACCCCGGGCCGTGCCGAGGTGAGCGGGGCGGGCGTCACGGTGGTGTTGCAGGCCCCGGGCGAGGCGGCTTTCATCCCGCGCGCAGGCGCGGCGCCGATCGGTCCGTTCCGGCTCGGCAATGCCGGGCTCTTGCGGGTGCATGAGCAGATTTCCCCGGCCTGGGCGCGCAGTTTCAAGAGTGGCGGCTTGGGCAAGGCCCTGCTCGGCGCGGCTGCGGTGGCGGCGGTGGCCACAGGCGTGCTGATCGCCACCGATGATGATGACCGGCGCGAGGGCGGCCAGCAGCCGACCGGCCTGCCGCGCAGCGACAAACCCACCGACAGGCCCACCGACAGGGGGCCCGATCGGCCGCGCTGATCGCAGCCCTGCCGGGCAGCGGGTGGCCAAGGCTCTCGCCGGGGCGCGCGGCTATTTTTCCCGCGCCTGAAACACCCCGTCCCATTGCGGCCCAGGCGGGTTGGCTGCGAGCGCGGCGATGCGCGCCGCAAAAAGCGCGCGCAAGGGGCCAAGGCCGCGGGCTTCATAGGCCTCGCGGGCCTCGTCAAGCAGGGCCTCAGCGCGCGCCCATTCCTGCTGCCGATAGGCCGTCAGCATCGCCCCATGCGCGGCCACCAGCGCAGCCATTTCGGGTGCTTGCGCAAGCGTCTCATCACCCAAAAGGGCAAAGATCCTCAGCGGCTGGTCGCGCCCCACCACCCGCACCCGGTCAAGCTCGAGCAGGGCAAAATGGCCGAGCCTTTCGGCCAGGTTCTCGCCAAGGATGATCGGCACGCCATAGGCCTTGGTCAGCCCCTCGAGCCGCGCGGCGACATTCACGGTATCGCCAATGAGCGTATAGCTCAGCCGCTCGCGCGAACCCATGTTGCCGACACAGCACAGCCCGCTGTTGAGGCCGATGCCGATCGCCACCGGGCCGGGCCAGGCGATCTCCTGCTGCGCGGCCATCTCGCGGTTGAGCGTCTCGAGCCGCGCGACCATCGCCAGCGCCGCCCGGGCGGCGTGGACGGGGTGATCGGGATCGTCGAGCGGCGCGTTCCAGAAGGCGAGGATGGCATCGCCGATATATTTGTCGAGCGTTGCCTTATGCGCCAGCAGCACATCGCTCATCGGGGTGAGGAAGGCGGTGAGAAAGCCGATCACCTCGCGCGGGGCAAGGCTCTCGGAAATATGGCTGAAGCCGCGGATGTCGCACATCAGCACGGTCATGTCGCGCTCTTCGCCGCCGAGTTCGAGCCGCCCGGGATCGGCGGCGATCTGGCGCACCAGTTCGGGCGAGAGATAGCGGTCGAAGGCCGCGTGGATGTAGCGCCGCTGCATCTCCTCGCGGTAGAAGGCGAGCACCGTCTGCACCCCATAGACGGCAAGGATCGCCAGCAGCGGCAGCACCGGATCGAAAAGATAGCCGGCCCGGGTGAAGGAAAGCCAGCTCGCCAGCACCACCCCGGCCATGCCGGCAAGGGCGAGGATCAGCCCGATCGCCGCGCCAAGACGCGGCAGCACCAGCGCCAACACCCCGCCCAAAAGCAGCGCCAGCACCAATTCGAGCGCGCGCGCCCAATCGGGCCGCTCGAGAAAATGGCCGGCGCGCACCTGTTCGGCGGCGATGGCATGGGCGCTCACCCCGGCAACGCTGGGGCTCAAGGGCGTGGCGACGAGATCCTGCAGGCCCTCGGCGCTGCCGCCGACGAACACGATCCGCCCCTTGACCGCCTCGGCCAGCGCGGCATCGGAAAGCGCGCCGGAGATGATCGCCCCGGCGCTCAGCACCGGGCCGGGCAGGCGCCGGGGGAAATGGAGCCACATTTCCCCCGCATCGTTGAGCGGGATGGTGCGCGCCCCAAGCCGCACCGCCACCGCGCTGCCCGGCGCGGCCAGGCTCTCGCCGCTGCCGTCGCTGGCGATGAGGAGGGGCGCTGCCACGCCCTCCGCAAGGCGCAGGGCCTCGAGCGCGAGGCCCGGCACCGCCTGGCGGTTCTGAATCGCCACCAGCGGCACCCGCCGCACGATCCCGTCGGCATCGCCTTGCAAGGTGACAAAGCCCATGCCCGCCGCCGCTTCCCGCAAGGGTGCGAGCGGCAGCAGCGCCTTGGCATAGGTGGGCACGTCGCGGGTGGGCAGGGTGCCCGAGAGGGTGAAGGGCGCGCGCACGCTGACATCATCGCCGCCCTTGCCGGGGGCGAGGAAGAAATAGCCCAGCACCACCGGCACATCGGCAAAGCTTTGCGCCAGCAGGCTATCGTGGCGCGGCAGGCCCTTGAGCGCGGCGCCGAGGCCGGGATCGGGATAGGTGCTGGCCAGCACCTCGGGCGAGGTGCGATCGGGTTCGGAAAAGACGATGTCATAGGCGATGGCCGCGGCGCCGGCCTTGCCCAGCCTTTGGGTGAGGCGGGCAAGCAATGGGCGCGGCCAGGGCCATTGGCCGAGGCTGCGGATCGATGGCTCATCGATATCGACCAGAGCCACGCGCGCGCTTTCAGGCCCCTCCCACGGGCCGAGGCGCTGATAGGTGTCGAACACCAGGAGCTGCAGGCGGGTAGTGAGCGCAGGCATGGCGAGCGCAAGGCCAAGCACCGCCAGCAGGGCGAGCAGTCCCACCAGCACGAGGTTGATCCTGGCCATTCGTGCTGCGATCATGGGCTTGCGCTGGTGCCCCTCCCCGATCCTGCGCCGCTGTGTTGGGCGATGGCGTTCAGATTAGGCGCGCAGGGCCACACTGGGCAAGCGGATCGCAGGGGCGCGCGTGGCCGAGCCGGAAGCCTGGTGGTGAAGGGCGAGGCCGGGGCAAGCGGGCTGCTCTCCGCAATCCGCCCCGGGTGCGAGTGTGCCAGCAAGCCCATACCCGGCCCGCAAAGCCGCTCCACACGGGCTCGCGTTTGCGGAGCAATGCAAGAGAATCGATGGAGATAAGAAAACTGGCTGGGGCGGAAGGATTCGAACCTTCGCATGGCGGTACCAAAAACCGCTGCCTTACCGCTTGGCTACGCCCCAGCAGGAGCCGCGCTCTATAGCGGCTCGCGCGGCTATGTGAAGGGGGCGATGTGGGGGGCGCGGCGCGCGCCCGACTCACCCCAGCCGCTTGCCGGCAAAGTCGCTGGCAGAGTGCCTTTCGGGCAATTGGGTTTCGGGATCGCCCCAGAGCTTGTTGACGATTCGCCCGCGCCTCACTGCCGGGCGCGCGGCGATCTCGGCCACCCAGCGCGCGACATGGCGATATTCGTCGATCGCTAGGAAGGTCTTGGCATCATTGTAGATCGTCCCCTCGGTGAAGGGCGCCAGCCAGGGGAAACTGGCGATGTCGGCGATGGTATATTCATCGCCCGCCAGAAAGCGGCTCTCGGCCAGCCGCTTGTCGGCCACATCGAAGATGCGCTTCGTCTCCATCGCATAGCGGTTGATCGGATATTCGTATTTCTCCGGGGCATAGGCATAGAAGTGGCCAAAGCCCCCGCCGATGAAGGGGGCGCTGGCCACCTGCCAGAACAGCCAGGAGAGCACCTCGGCGCGCGCGGTCGGATCCTGCGGCAGGAACATCCCGAACTTCTCGGCCAGATGCACGAGGATCGCCCCGCTCTCGAACACCCTTATCGGGGCCTCGGGAGTGCTGCGATCGAGCAGCGCCGGGATCTTGGAATTGGGGTTGATCGCGACAAAGCCGGTGGTGAACTGCTCGCCATTGGAGATGTTGATCGGCCAGGCATCATATTCGGCCGCGCTGTGGCCGGCCTCGAGCAGCTCCTCGAACATGATCGTCACCTTCACCCCATTGGGCGTGGCGAGCGAATAGAGCTGGAAGGGGTGCGCGCCGCACGGCAGGTCGCGCTCCTCGCGCGCGCCGGCGGTGGGGCGGTTGATGTTGGCAAAGCGCCCGCCCGAAACCGTCTCGGGGCTCCACACCTTGGGGGGCACATAGGGGGCATCGGCCATGGCTCGCAGCTCCTTGGACTTGGGGTTTGCACCAGACTTGGCCGCTTGCCCGCTGCGGCGCAAGCGCGCGCGGCACAGGAAAGACTTGCGCGTGGCCAAGTATGACTTTCCAGCCCGCTGCTAGGAAGGGCGGCGATTGTCGGCTAGAGCGCAGGGCCGAACCTTCCGGAGCTGCCCGCACCACCATGAGCGCAACCTTGCACCCCTTCTTCGATTGCCACAACCACGGCTTCGTGCGGGTGGCGAGCGCAACGCCGTGCAGCCGCAGCGCCGATGTCGCCTTCAACACCAAAGGCGTGCTTGCCGAGGCGGCCAAGGCGCATGGTGCGGGGGTTGATCTTGTGGTCTTTCCCGAACTGTGCCTCTCCAGCTATGCGATCGATGACCTGCTGCTTCAGGAAGCACTGCTTGATCGGGTGGAGCAAGCGCTCGCCGAAGTGATCGCCGCCTCGGCCGCGCTTGCCCCGGTGCTGGTGGTGGGCGCGCCGCTCAGGCGTTCGGGCCACCTTTACAATTGCGCTGCGGTGATCGCCCATGGCCGCCTGCTCGGCGTGGTGCCCAAGAGCTTCCTGCCCAATTACCGCGAGTTCTACGAGAAGCGCCATTTTGCCTCGGGCCGCGATGCGCGCGGGCTGATGATCGCGGTGGCGGGGCACAAGGTGCCCTTCGGCACCGATCTGGTCTTTGCCGCCGACAATCTTCCCGGCTTTCGCTTTGCGGTGGAGATCTGCGAGGATTTCTGGGCGCCGATCCCGCCGGGGATGCGCGCCGCGCTCGCCGGGGCGCTGATCCTGTGCAACCTTTCCGCCTCGCCCGTCACCATCGGGCGCGCCGATGATCGCCACCTCCATTGCCGCTCCTCCGCGGCGCGGGGGATTGCCGCCTATGTCTATTCAGCCAGCGGGCACGGCGAGAGCACCACCGATCTGGCCTGGGACGGGCAGGGGGTGATCTACGAGATGGGTGCGCTGCTGGCCCAGAGCGAGCGGTTCGATCGCAAGGGCGAGTTGTGCATCGCCGATATCGACACCGCCCGCCTGGCTGCCGAGCGGCTGCGCAACCAGACCTTCGCCGATGCCGCCGCGGCCGAGGGCCACCCGGCTGACAGCTTCCGCCACATCACCTTCACCCATGCCTACAGGAAAGGCGATATTGGCCTTGTGCGCGGCGTGGCGCGCTTTCCCTTCGTCCCCGACCGGCCCGAAAAGCTCGACGAGGATTGTTACGAGGCCTTCAACATCCAGGTCGATGCGCTGATGCGGCGGATCGAGGCGACCGGGGCCAAAAGCCTGGTGATCGGCATTTCCGGCGGGCTCGATTCGACCCACGCGCTGATCGTCGCGGCCAAGGCCTGTGACCGGCTCGCCCTGCCGCGCAGCTTCATCCGCGGCTACACCATGCCGGGCTTTGCCACTTCAGAGCGCACCCGCAGCAATGCGATGAAGCTGATGGCGGCGATGGAGATCACCGCGGGCGAGATCGACATTCGTCCGGCGGCGCTCAAGATGCTCGCCGATATCGGCCACCCCTTTGCCGATGGCGAGCCGGTGCATGATGTGACCTTCGAGAACGTGCAGGCGGGCCTGCGCACCGATTACCTGTTCCGCCTTGCCGGCCAGCACGGCGGCTTCGTGCTCGGCACCGGCGATCTTTCCGAGCTGGCGCTCGGCTGGTGCACCTATGGCGTGGGCGACCACATGAGCCATTATGGCATCAATGCCGGGGTGCCCAAGACGCTGATCCAGTATCTCATCCGCTGGGTGATCGCCACCGGCCAGTTCAGCGAGGCCTGCGCCGCGGTGCTCGCCGACGTGCTGGCGACCGAGATCAGCCCCGAACTGGTGCCCCCCGGCGCCGACGGGGCGGTGCAGGCAACCGAGAGCATCATCGGCCCTTATGAGCTCAACGACTTCTTCCTCCACCACGCGATCCGCTATGGCCAGCGGCCCTCGAAGATCGCTTTTCTCGCCTGGCACGCCTGGCGCGATGCCGAGGCCGGGCTGTGGCCGGCGGGCTTTCCGCAAGAGCGCCGCAATGCCTATGACCTTGCCACCATTGCCCGCTGGCTCGACCGCTTCCTGCTGCGCTTTTTTGCCTTCTCGCAGTTCAAGCGCTCGGCACTGCCCAACGGGCCCAAGGTGACCTCGCAAGGGGCGCTTTCGCCGCGCGGGGATTGGCGCGCGCCTGCCGATGCCGTGGCCGAGGTGTGGCGCGAGGAATTGCGCCGGAGCCTGCCCGATGAGGTGGTGCACACGGCCTTCGGCGATGCTTCCGGCTGATGCAGGGCAAGGGCCTGCCTCTCTCGGCGCTCGGCACCATGCTGTTCTGCAACATCGCCTGGGCGATGAACGTGGTGGTGAGCAAGATCGCGGTCGCCGGCCTCGGCGTGCCGCCGCTGTTCTACACCGTGCTGCGCTCGCTCGCGGTGCTGATGGTGCTGTTCCCGCTGCTGCGCCGCATCCCTGAGCGGCTGGGGCTGGTGCTGGCGATCGGCTTTGCCATCACCGGGGGCAGTTTCGGGCTGCAATTCGTGGGGCTTCAGACCGCCAGCCCCTCGGCGGTGGGGATCGTCAACCTTTCAGGCGCGCCGCTCACCGTGCTGTTTGCGATCATCTTTCTGGGCGAGGAAGTGCGCTGGCGCCGTGCGCTCGGCATGGTGCTGGCGCTCGGCGGGGTGGCGCTGGCGATTGGCGCGCCCGCGCCCGGGAGCGATCCGATCGGCCTTGGCTTTGCCTTTGCCGGGGTGCTGGTGGGGGCTTTCGCCTCGGTCTTCGTCAAGCGGCTCGAGGTGGGGGCGGTCACGCTCCAGGCCTGGGCGGCGCTCGCCTCGCTCATGGTGATGCTGCCCGGCACGCTGCTGCTTGAGACCGGGCAGATCGCCGCGATCCGGGCCGCGCCGCTGGCGGTGGCGGGGTGCGTGCTGTTTGCCGGGGTGGTGGTCTCGGTCGGCGCCCATTCGGCCTATTTCCGCCTGTTCCAGCGCCACGATGCCAACCTCATCGTGCCGCTCACGCTGCTCACCCCGTTGCTCACCATCGCCTTTGGCACCTGGCTTACCGGCGATGCGATCGGCTGGCCGCTGATCGTGGGGGGCGTGCTGGCGCTCGCCGGGGTGGCGATCATCGTCGTGCGGCCGAGCCGCAAGCTGTTCAAGTGGCAGCTGATGCGCCCCAAGCTGTGAGGCGAAAGGGCCGGCGCGGCGGAGACGCCCCAGCCCGCCATGTCATGCGATCAGCCGTTCCACCGCTTCGTGGGCCGCGGCGATCTTTTCCGCGCCATCCCGGCCCATGATCCCGTCGGCCGCGACGGTCGCGACCACCGGAATGCCGAGAAAGCCGAGGAAGAAGGTGAGCCAGCGGCTCATAAAGTCATAATCCGCGCCCACCGGGGTGCCGCCGCTGGCGATCGCAAGATAGGCCTGCTTGCCCGTGAGCAGGCCTTCGGGGCCATTGGCGGTGTAGCGGAAGGTGGTGCCGGCGCGGGCGACGAGGTCGGCCCAGGCCTTGAGGCTGGCGGGCGGGCCGAAATTGTAGATCGGGCTGGCGATCACGATGGTCTCGGCGGCCTGAAGCTCGGCGATCAGCGTGTCGGCGATTTCGGCGAGCGCGGCCTCATTCGCCGTGCGCTCGCCAGCAGGGGTGAGGTTCGCGGCAAAGCGTTCGGCGCTGACGAAGGGGAGGGTCTCGGCGACAAGATCGCGGGTGATGACGCGCGCGCCGGTCTTGGCGGCAAGGCCCTGCGCGATGCTCTGGCCGAGCTGGCGCGAGACGCTCTCGGCGTCCGAGCGGATGCTGGCGGTGATAAGGAGAATGCTGTTCATGGGCTGGATTCCTTGTGCGTGAGGAGAGGGGAGAGCCGACCGGCGGAGAGAGGAGGGAGAGCCGACCGGCTCGTCGGGGGAAGGGTCAGGCGGCGTCGACCAGCACCACCTCGGTATCTTCGAGGGCGGTGATGGTGACTTCGGCCATCTGCGTGATCGCCACGCCGTCGCGGGCATTGGCTTCGACATCATCGATGCGGATGCTGCCGGTGGCCGGCACGAGATAGAGGTGCCGATCGGCGCTGCGGGGCGTGTAGGTCACGCTCTCGCCCGCCAGAATCGTCGCGCCCAGCACCCGGGCATCGGCGCGAATCGGCAGGGCATCTGCATCGCCCGCCATCCCGCTGGCCAGCACCGCGAAGGCGCCCGCGCGGTCGTCCTTGGGGAACTGGCGCGCGCCCCAGCTGGGCTGGCCGCCGCGGGCATCGGGGATGATCCAGATCTGGAACAGCGTGGTGGGGATGTCCTCGAGGTTGTATTCCGAATGGGCAACGCCCACCCCAGCGCTCATCACCTGCACGTCGCCCGCTTCGGTGCGCCCGACGTTGCCGAGCGAATCGCGGTGGGTGATCGCGCCTTGGCGCACATAGGTGATGATCTCCATGTCGCTGTGCGGATGGGTGGGAAAGCCGGTGCCCGGCGCGATGGTGTCATCGTTCCAGACCCTGAGCGCGCCCCAATGGACCCGCGCGGGATCGTGATAGTGGCCAAAGGAAAAGTGGTGATGGGCATCAAGCCAGCCGTGGTTGGCAGCACCGAGGCTGTTGAAGGGACGCAGTTCGATCATGGCCTGTCTCCTTGGGTCAGGGTGTGAAGCCCAGATAGACGCGCACAGTCATCCAGATAATTGCGATAAAACTTGCCAAGATGTTCGGATTATCTGAACATTAAGCGATGAAGCTCGGTGAACCCACGCTCGATCAGCTGCGCATCTTCATCGCTGTGGCCGAGCACGGCAGCTTCGGCGCGGCGGCGCGCAGCATGGGCCGGGCGATTTCGGCGGTCTCCTATGGCATCGCCCAGCTCGAGGCCCAGCTTGGCCTTGTGCTGTTCGCGCGCGAAGGCTCGCGCCGCCCGGTGCTCACCCCGGCGGGCGCGGGGCTGCTGGCCGAGGCGCGCAGCATTGCCGATGGGGTCGATGCCCTGCTCGCCAAGGCGCGCGCGCTCCACGCCGGGCAGGAGCCTGCGCTCACCCTGGTGGTCGATGTGATGGTGCCCGGCGAGGTCACCGCCCGGGTGCTCGGTGCCTTTCGCCAGACTTTCCCAAGCTGCGCGCTCACCTTGCGGATCGAAGGCCTGGGAGCGGTTGCCGCCTGCCTGATCGACGGCGAGGCCGAACTTGCCATCGGCGGCCCGGTGATCGGCGATCACCCTGCGCTTGAACGCCAGGTGCTGGGCGCGGTCGATCTCATCCCGGTGGCAGCGCCCGGGCATCCGCTGGCCCGCGCCGGGGTGGCGCCGGGCGAGAGCCGTCGCCACCTGCAACTGGTGCTGACCGACCGCTCGCCGCTGACCGAGGGGCGCACATTCTCGGTGCTCTCGCCGCTTACCTGGCGGCTCGGCGATCTGGGCGCCAAGCATGCGCTGCTGCGCCAGGGCCTTGGCTGGGGCAACATGCCGCGCGGCATGATTGCCGATGATCTGGCCGCCGGAAGGCTGGTCGCGCTCGATCTGCCCGAAAAGCCCGGCGCCCACTATGCCCTGGCCGCGCTGTGGCGGCGCGACATGCGGCTCGGCCCGGCGGCAAGCTGGCTGGTCGATGCCTTCCGCGACACGCTGGGCGCGGCGCAAGGCGCGGCGGCGGGCTAGAGCCGCATCACCCAGCCATGGGTGTCGGGGATGCGCCCGGTCTGGATGCCGACCAGGGTCTCGCGGATGCGCGCGGTCACCTGCCCGATCCCGCCCGCGCCGATGGTGAATTCGCCGTCAGGCCCGGCAACCTTGCCGACCGCAGTGACCACCGCGGCGGTGCCGCAGGCCATGACCTCGACCAGCCGACCACTGGCGGCATCGGCGCGCCACTGGTCGATCGCATAGGGCGTCTCGGAAACCTTGAAGCCCTGTTCACCCAGCAGGGTGATGAGGCTGTCACGGGTGATGCCAGGCAGGATCGTGCCGGTGAGCGGCGGAGTGATCACCGTGCCATCATCGAAGACGAAGAACAGGTTCATGCCCCCCAGTTCCTCGACCCAGCGGCGTTCCACCGCATCGAGGAACAGCACCTGATCATGGCCCATGGCAAAGGCCTGGCCCGTGGGCACGAGGCTCGCCGCATAATTGCCCCCGCACTTGGCCGCGCCCGTGCCCCCGGGGGCCGCGCGGGTATATTCGGAGATCCAGATACTCACCGCCTTGGCGCCGGATTTGAAATAGTTGCCGGCCGGACTGGCGATGGTGATGAACTTGTATTGCCTGGCTGGGCGCACCCCCAAAAAGGCCTCAGTGGCGATCATGTAGGGCCTGAGGTAGAGCGCGCCGCCCTCGACCGTGGGATACCAATTGCCATCGACCTCGAGCAGCGCCCTGATCGCGCCGAGGAACAGCTCCTCGGGCAGGGCGGGCATGGCCAGGCGCGCGGCCGAGGCGTTGAAGCGCGCGGCATTGGCCTCGGGCCGGAACAGGCCGAGCGCCCCGTCGGGGTGGCGATAGGCCTTGAGCCCCTCGAAGATCTCCTGGGCATAGTGGAGCACGCTCGCCGCCGGATCGAGGCTGATGGGTTGGCGCGGGGCCAGCACCGGGGTCTGCCAGCCGCCTTTCGCCTCATCGTAATCGATCACCACCATGTGATCGGTGAACACCGTGCCGAAGCCGGGATCGGCGATCAGCTTCGCGCGGACATCATCGGAGGTGGGCGAGGGGTGGGGCAGGCGGGTGAGGTGCATGGGCCGCGCCTAATCCTGCGGCGCGCGAAGGGCAAGTATCCTTGCCCGCGATGCAAAAAGCGCGCGGATTGCCCGAATGAAAAGGGCGCCTCCAACCCGCCCTGGTTTGCCGGCGGAAGGAAACGCCCTTTGCATGGTCAGCGGCCAGGAAGTGCCGCTCACGAAGCCTCTAGGGGTAAGTGCTTACCGATAGTGCCTCGCGCGGAAACTTGCCGACCTCTCTGCTGAACCATGAGACATCGGATCACCTCCTTTCGCGCTAGTGTGCCAAGACCCAGCCGTTTCACCGGGGGCCGAGGACCGCGTTCGCCGCTGGCCTCGGTGACATTTTTGAATCATGTGATTCGCAAGGGCAAGACTTGTTATTTTCTCATCCCCCGTCATAATCGCGCTTTGTCGGCT
This sequence comes from Erythrobacter cryptus DSM 12079, assembly GCF_000422985.1. GTDB lineage: Bacteria > Pseudomonadota > Alphaproteobacteria > Sphingomonadales > Sphingomonadaceae > Erythrobacter > Erythrobacter cryptus. Next base: position 12,815 of record NZ_AUHC01000009.1, on the reverse strand, counting down.
GTGGTCCGGCCAGCAGGCGCCCGGGGGAAACCCCGGGCGTTTTGCTTGGGCGGGGGCAGCCCTGTGCGCAGGCTGTGCGTGAACCTGTGGATAAGCCCGGGACAGACTCGGGCGGCCGGCCGGTGCTGGCCGTGCCTTCAGCGGCAATCCTCGATTACCCGGCTGACCTCGGCCCAGCTCGGCAGGCTGAGCGGGGCGGCGCCTTCGACTTCGACGGCAAAGCGCCCGCGCGAGAAGGCCATGGCATCGAGCAGCGGATCGTCGGGTGCCAAGGTGACGCTGAGCGCGCGATCGGCGCTGCTGGCCGCAAGGCTGCGCGTCATGGTCTCGGTGCGCAGCGTCACCAGCGGCTGGGCGGCGCTGCTCGGGGGCAGAAGCAACACGATCATCCGCGCATCGGGAAGGCAACGCAGCCGCGCCAGCGCCGCGCCGCCGGGGCTGAGGAAGATCGCTTCGCTGCGTCCGCCCGCAGCGGTGTGGCGCCAGGTGCCAGGCGTTGCCGGGGCATCGGCCCAGCCTGCCCGCGGCGCCGCCGGCGCAAGCGTGGCCGAGGGGTTGGCGGCAGTGGGGCCGGGCGCTGGGGCGGGGCGCGCGGTGACAACAGGGCGGGGCGCGGGCGCCTTGCTGGTTGATGTGCAGGAGGCGAGCACGAGGCCCGCGAGCAGCGGAAGCAGAGCGGCGGCTTTCATTGCCTCTCTTTGCGCGCTAGGGGCCGGCCTTGTCCATGCCCGAGCCTCGTGTGCCTGCCGCAAAAGCGCCCAAGCGCCGCATCGATCAGCTGCTGGTCGAGCGCGGGCTGGCCGAAAGCCGCGCCCGGGCGCAGGCGCTGGTGATGGCGGGGCTGGTGTTTGCCGGGGAGACGCGGATCGACAAGCCCGGCCAGCAACTGCCCGCGGATGCGGCGATCGCGGTGCGCGGGCGCGATCATCCCTGGGTCAGCCGCGGCGGGATCAAGCTGGCCCATGCGCTCGATCATTTCGGGCTTTCGCCCGAGGGCGCGGTTGCCATGGATATCGGCGCCTCGACCGGGGGATTTACCGATGTGCTGCTCGCGCGCGGCGCGGCGCATGTCTTCTGCGTCGATTCGGGCACCAACCAGCTGGCCTTCAAGCTGCGCGAGGATCCGCGCGTCACCGTGCTCGAACAGCTCTCGGCGAGGCTGCTCACCCCCGCCCATATCACCCGCCCCCCAACCTGGGTGGTGTGCGATGCGAGCTTCATCAGCCTTGCCAAGGTGCTGGAGGTGCCCTTGCAGCTGGCCGCACCCCAATGCCAGCTCGTTGCCCTCATCAAGCCGCAATTCGAGGTCGGGCGCGAGGAAGTGGGCAAGGGCGGGGTGGTGCGCGATCCTGCCCTGCATGCAAGGGTGTGCGAAGAGGTGCGCGGCTGGATCGCGGGCCTTGGCTGGCAGGTGCAGGGGATCACGCCCAGCCCGATCACCGGGCCGCAGGGCAATGTCGAGTTCCTGATCGCCGCCCGCCGCGACGCGGCGCCAGGCTAGGGCCGGCAAGGCCGCGAGCAAAGGAAAAGGCCGGCAGCACCGCTGGGGCACTGCCGGCCTTGTTCTGTCCCGTTCCGGCGCCTCAGCCGGATCCGGCAATCCCGTCGGGATTACTCGGCGGCCGGGGTTTCGGCAGCAGCCGCGTCGGCAGCCGGGGTTTCGGCGGCCATGGCGTCGGCGGCCGGGGTTTCGGTGGCCATCGCTTCTTCGGTCACCGCGGTTTCGTCAGCGGTGGTTTCGGTGGCTTCCTCGGCCGGCTTCGAGCAAGCGGCGGTGGCGAGGGCGAGAACGGCGACGAGCGCGAAGGTCTTCTTCATGTCAATTCCCCTGAAGAACCGGAAAGCTCCGGTGCAAGATTGAGCAAAGCGCGTTATTCACATGCCCCTGCCGCAACCGCGCTTCTCGAATCACGGCAGGAATGTGGCAGCCCCTAGCAGAAGCAGCGGCGATCTCCCAAGCCTTTCGTGCATTTTTGCCCCAAAATTACCACAATTGGCCCGCCGCCCCGGGGAGGGACAGGGCTGGCAAGGGCCGGGGCCGGGGCTTGGCCAAGGCGTTGGCGCGCCGGGCAGGCTCTGTTATGGGCCTCGAAGGCAGGCTATCGGGCCGCGCGTGGGCGCGCCTTGGGGCCATGCCGCGGGAGACGTGATGAGAGCCCTTGCCTCGCCCCAGCAATTGCGTGCCAGCGTGCTGCGCTGGGCCCTGTTCATGGTGCCGCTGGTGCTGCTGATCGGCTTTGCCGCGGGCCAGCTCGGCGGGCCGGACACCGCCTGGTTTGCCGGCCTTGAAAAGCCGGCGATCTATCCGCCGCCGATGGTCTTCGGGATCGTCTGGAGCGTGCTCTTTGTCCTCATCGGCCTTGCCCTGGCGTTGGTGGGGAGCGCCTGGGGCGCGCCGGGGCGCACGCTGGCGCTCATCGCCTTCGGCTTCCACTTCCTTGGCACGCAAGCCTGGACGCTGGTGTTCTTCGGCCTTCAGGACATGCAGGCGGGCCTTGGCGTGCTTGCCTATGGCATTGCCAGCCTGCTCATTGCCCTCGCGCTGATCGTGCGGGTGCGGCGCCTCGCCGCGCTGCTGCTCCTGCCCTACCTCGCCTGGCTGATCTTTGCCGCGGTGCTCAATTACCAGTTCATCATCGCCAATCCCGATGGCTCCTCGCGCGGGGATGATGGCGCGGTGACACGGGTGAAGCTCTAGCGGCGCGGGGGGCCTCCCATCGCCTCTGGACAAGCCCTCTGCCAGGGGCCACATAGCGCTCCATGCAGAGCCAGAACCCGATCATCGCCGACCTCGTGAAGCTCGTGAACAGCGCCGCCGGCACCATGGCCGGGATGACCCGCGAGGCGCGCGAGAGCGCGCGCGAGCGGCTGCGTGAGGCGCTGGGCGGCATCGATTTCGTCAGCCGCGAGGAGTTCGAGGCGGTCAAGGCGATGGCGAGCAAGGCGCGCCAGCAGGCCGATGCGCTCGAGGAGCGCCTCGCCGCGCTCGAGGCGCAGCTCGCCCAGAAGAAGAAGTAGGCGCGCAGCGGCGCGGGCGCGCGTGGCCCTGCGGATTGCCGCCATCCTGCTTGCCAGCCGCCCCCAGGGCGAAACCGGCGCGATCGTGCGCCTGCTTGGTGCCGAGACCGGGCTCATCGCTGCCTATGTCGCCGGCGGGCGCGGGCGGCAGCTGCGCCCCGTGCTGGTGCCGGGCAACCGCGTCGCCGCCGAGATCGCGGGCCGGCCCGAAAGCCAGCTGCCCTTTGCCCGGCTGGAACTGTCCCAGTCGCGCGCCGCGCTGATGACCGAGCCGCTCCCGGCCGCAGCGCTGCAATGGGTCTGCGCGCTCACGGCCGCTGCCCTGCCCGAACGCCAGCCCTATCCCGCGCTCTTTGCCGCGCTCGAGGCGCTGCTCGAGGCGATCGCCGTTGCCCCCTCGGCGCGCGGCTGGGCGCAGGGGCTGGTTGCCTACGAAGCGCTGCTGCTCGCCGAACTGGGCTATGGCGGCGCGCCCCCCCCCGAGAGCTCCGAGCTTTCCGATCAGCTCGCCGCGCTCGCCGTGCTCGAACGGCGCATCGCGCACTACCTGCTTGCAGGCGCCAAGCGCGATGTTATGGGCGCGCGGCGGCTGCTGACCGAGCGGCTCGCGCGGATGATCTGAAAGACAGCACGAGATGAAGATTGCAGTCCTGCCCGGCGACGGGATCGGCCCCGAGGTGACGGCAGAGGCGGTCGCAGTGCTCGAGGCGCTGGCGCTGCCCGGGCTTGTCCTTGGCCACGGCGATGTCGGCGCCAGCGCCTGGCGCCGCCACGGCCACCCCCTGCCCGAGGCGACCCTGGCGCTCGCCGCCGAGGCTGATGCGGTGCTGTTCGGCGCGGTGGGCGATCCGGCCTGCGACAGCCTCGAGCGCCACCTGCGCCCCGAGCAGGCGATCCTGGGCCTGAGGAAGCATCTTGGCCTCTTTGCCAATCTGCGCCCGGCGCGGGTCTTTGCCGGGCTCGAGGCGCTCTCCCCGCTGCGGCCCGAGATCGCCGCGGGTATCGACCTCATCATCGTGCGCGAGCTGACGGGCGATGTCTATTTCGGCGCCAAGGGCCAGCGCACCACCCCCGAGGGCGCGCGTGAGGGCTGGGACGCGATGAGCTACAGCGAGCCGGAGGTGGCCCGCATCGCCCATGTCGCCTTCCGCGCGGCTGCCGCCGCGGGCCGTCCGCTCACCAGCATCGACAAGGCCAATGTGCTCGAGACCAGCCAGCTGTGGCGCGAGGTGGTGAGCCGCATTGCCGGCGAATATCCCGCGGTCGCGCTCGACCACATGTATGTCGACAATGCCGCGATGCAGCTCGTCAGCCATCCCGAACGCTTCGGGGTGATGCTCACCGGCAACCTGTTTGGCGATATTCTTTCCGACCTTGCCAGCGCCGCGGTCGGCTCGATCGGGCTGCTGCCCTCGGCCTCGCTCGGCGAGCGGCAGACCGCGCACGGCACCTTTGGCCTTTATGAGCCGATCCACGGCAGCGCGCCCGACATTGCCGGCAAGGGCAAGGCCAATCCCATGGCGACGATCCTTTCCGCAGCGATGATGCTGCGCCATTCCTTTGGCCTCGCGGACGAGGCGGCGCGGATCGAGGCGGCGGTGGCGCGCACGCTCGCCGATGGCATCCGCGGGGCCGATCTTGGCGGGGAGCACGGCACCGCGGCGATCGGGGCGGCGGTGCGCGCACGGCTCTAGCGCCATGGCCTTGCGGCTTGCGATCATCCTGCCCACGCTCAACGAGCGCGGCAACCTTGCCCCGCTGATCGAGAGGATCGCCGCGGCGATGGGCGATCAAGCGGATTGGGAGGTGATCATCGTCGATGATGACAGCCGCGATGGCACGGCGGATGAGGCGCGCGCCCTTGCCCTTGCCGATCCGCGCGTGCGGGTGATCCAGCGCATCGGGCGCCGGGGCCTGGCGAGCGCTGCGATCGAGGGCTTTTGCGCCACCGCCGCGCCCTATGTCGCGGTGATGGACGCCGATCACCAGCACGATCCGGCGCTGCTGCCGCTCATGCTCGCTGCGCTCGAGGCGGGTGAGGCCGAGATCTGCGTTGCCAGCCGCTTTGCTGAAGGCGCGAGCACCGCGCGCTGGGCCGCGCCCGAGCGCGAGCAGCTCTCGAGCCTTGCCAATGGCCTTGCCCGGCGGCTCACCGGGGTGGCGCTCAGCGATCCGATGAGCGGCTATTTCATGCTCCCTGCCGCCACCGCTCGCGCGCTCGCCCCGCGGCTTTCGGGGATTGGCTTTAAGATCCTGCTCGATCTGCTCGCCACCAGCGAAAGGCCGCTTGCGGTCAAGGAATTCCCGCTCGATTTTGCCGCCCGCCGCGAAGGAGAAAGCAAGCTGGACCGCGCCATTCTGTTCGATTTTCTTGCCGGCCTCTATGACAAGACCTTCGGCAAGGTGATCCCCACCCGCTTTGCCCTGTTCGGCACCGTCGGCGCGCTCGGCGTGGTGGTGCATTTCATCGTGCTCTCCAGCCTGTTGTTCCTCGTCGGCCACCGCTTTGCCCTGGCGCAGACCGCGGCGGTGCTGGTGGCGATGAGCTTCAATTTCTGGCTCAACAACTGGCTCACCTATCGCGATCAGCGCCTGCGCGGCGCCTGGGCGCTGCTGCGCGGCTGGGCGGGGTTCATCGCCACCTGCGCGGTCGGGGCCTTTGCCAATGTCGCAGTGGCAACCTTCCTTGAAGGCCGGGGGGTGTTCTGGGCGCTGGCCGCGCTTGCCGGGATCCTGGTTGGCTCGGTGTGGAACTATGCGCTCTCGAGCCGCTTTGTCTGGGGCCGCTTCTAGCGCCAGCCGTCAAGCCACATCCAGGTGACATAGCTCTCGCGCCCGGCAAGCGGCAGGGCGGCGATGATGGGGAAGAACCAGGCAAACACCGCTATCGATCCGGCCAGGATGCCCCAGCCGAGCCAGGCGGTGCGGCGGTCGCGGGCAAGATCGCTGGCAGCAAGCGCCAGCGCCGCGAGCAGGAAGAAGCTCGGCACGAAATAGTGATAATAGAACTGCACCGGCTTGGGCGCCACGAGCCACAGGCCAAGGCTGGCGCCATAGCCGATCACCACGCTGAGCCGCGCCCAATCCCCGCGCCAGGCGCCGCTGGCAAGGCACCAGAGGAGCGCGGGCAGGCCCGCGAGCATGGTCAGCGGATTGCCGATCAGCAGCACCCCGCGCTGCGCCCCGTCGACCGGCTCGTAGAGATACCAGACCGCGCGGGTGTTGAGCACCCATTGCGGCCAGCGGCTCATATATTGGTGCGGGGTCATCAGCTGGCTTTGCAGCGCGAAGATTTCGCGGTGAAAGCCGATCAGCCCCTGCGCGGCGAGCGGCGAGGGGTGGAGCGGCGCGGCAAGCCAGTAGCCCGGCAGGAAGGTGAGGGCGTAGGTCACCAGCGGCACCACCCCGAGCCACAGGCCGGCCTCGATCAGGGTGATCCCCGGCACCGGGGCGCCGCGGCGGCTCAACAGCAGGCGCCGCCGCCCGGCGAGCGCCCGGGCGATGAGGAACACGAGCCCCGGCAGCACCGCAAGCGGGGCGGCGTTCCACTTGGCCCCGAGCGCAAGGCCAAGCGCAATCCCGGTGAGCGCGAGGCGCCAGCGCCCGGTTTCGGGCGCGCGGATCGCTGCGGCAAATTGCCAGGCGGCAAGCGCGAGGAAGGCCGCCATGGCAATATCGAGCATGGCGATGCGCGACTGGATGAAGAGGTGAAACCCGGTTGCGAGCAGCACCCCGAAGCCGAGCGTGGCAAAACGCTCGCCGCTCGCGTGCCACAGCGCCCGCATCGCCGCGAACAGGGCGAGCGTGCCGAGCAGCAGGGGCATGATGCGCCAACCGATCGGATTGTCGCCCGCCAGCATCATCCCCAGCGCAATCAGGGTCTTGCCGAGAAGCGGATGCTCACGGTTGAGATAGGCGCCCGCGCCGGTCTCAAACAGTTGCACGATTTCGCGCGCGGCGGGCAGGTAATGCACCTCGTCGAAATAGGGCTTGCCGGGGATCGCAAGGCGCCAGCCAGCGAGGAGCGCAAAGAGCGCGGTGATCAGCAGGCACCAGACCAGCGGATCGCGCGGCCGCGGCGCGGGCAGGCGATCGGGGGGAGGAGGGGAGGCGCGGCCGCGAGCCATGGCGCCGCCGCGCTTAGGCGGGGCCGCCGGCAAGGGCAAGCGCCCTTGTGGCGCCATTTTGCGCCTCACATCATGGCTTTGCCGCACCCGCCTGCCGCTCGAGCCAGAACAGCCGCGCGCACATGGCCAGAAGCCCGATGCTGGCGGTTGCGAGGATGAGCGCGATCCACGGCCAGATCCTCATCCCCGCCGCCCGCGCCCGCGGCAGCACCAGGAAGGTGGCGATGCCGAGCGAAAACAGCAGGTCCCACCACACCTGCACCCCCCACAGGTTGCTGGTGTGGTTGAGGATCACCGGAAAGACCCCCTCGGTGGCGATGGTGACGGCGGTGAAGGCGGCAAAGCCTGCCGAAAGCGCGCCCGCCAGCAGCGGCGCGCCCGGCGCGCCAGGGCGCAGCGCTGCGACAAGGATGGCTACCACAGCGCACACCAGCCCGCCGCCGGCGAGCGCAAGAAAGGGGGTGAGATGGTCAGGCATGGCGGTTCTCCCTGATTAGGTTAATGTAGCGAATGCTACATAGGCTGGTAGCAAGCCCCTCTCCCCGCTACAAGCCCGCCATGGCGCGCCGCCCGAAAAAGCCTCCGATGACGAAAGAGAGCCTGCTGCCGCGGCTTGCCGCCCATGTGCTCGCCCATGGGCTTGGCCAGGCCAGCCTGCGCCCGCTCGCGCGCGCGGCGGGCACCTCTGACCGGATGCTGATTTATCACTTCGGCACCAAGGAAGCGCTGATCATCGACCTGCTTCAGCATCTTGCCGGTATCTATGCCGCGCAGCTCGACAACCTGCTCGCGGCCGACCGCCCGGCGAGCCGCCAGGCACTGCTCGCGCGGATCCTCGCGCACAACGCCGATCCGGCGATGGCTCCGTTCCTGACACTGTGGTGGGAGATCGTCGCCGGGGCGGCGCGCGATCTGCCGGGCTTTCGCGCGGCGGCGCGGGCGATGGTCGATCGCTTGCACGCCTGGCTTGTCGGCCACATGCCCGCGGGCGATCCCGACCCCGATGGCGGGGCAAGCTATCTGCTCACCCTGATCGAGGGCAGCCTGATGCTCGGCGCGCTCGGCCAGGGCGACAGGGCGCGCGCGGGCCTGCTTGCCGCCGGGCTGATCGCGCCCTAGAGACCCGCGCCATGAAGAAGACCACCGGCATGAACCGCGCCGCCACCGCCCGCTGGCGCCCTGCCACCCGGGCGCTGCGCGGCGGCACCTGGCGCTCCGAACACGGCGAGACCAGCGAGGCGCTGTTTCTCACCTCGGGCTATACCTATGATGATGCCGCCACCGTCGCCGCGCGCTTTGCCGGCGAGGCCGAGGGCATGACCTATTCGCGCCTGCAGAACCCCACCGTCGCCATGCTCGAGGAGCGCATCGCGCTGATGGAGGGGGCCGAGGCCGCCCGCGCTCAGGCGAGCGGCATGGCGGCGATGACCGCGGCGCTGCTGTGCCAGCTCAAGGCCGGCGATCACGTGGTTGCTGCGCGCGCCGCCTTCGGTTCCTGCCGCTGGCTGGTGGACAGCCTGCTGCCGCGCTTCGGCATTGCAACCACGGTGATTGACAGCGCCGACAATGCCGCCTGGGAGGCCGCGATCCGCCCCAACACCCGGGTGTTCTTCTTCGAAACCCCGGCCAACCCCACGCTCGACATTGTCGATCTCGGCTTTGTCTGCGGCCTTGCCAGGGCGCATGGCATCACCACCGTGGTCGATAATGCCTTCGCCTCGCCCGCGCTCCAGCGGCCGATGGCCTTCGGCGCCGATGTCGTGGCCTATTCCGCCACCAAGCTGATGGACGGGCAGGGAAGGGTGCTGGCCGGGGCGATCTGCGGCACGAAGCAGTGGATCGAGGAGGTGCTGCTGCCCTTCCAGCGCAACACCGGCCCCACGCTCAGCCCTTTCAACGCCTGGGTGGTGCTGAAGGGGCTGGAAACGCTGCCCTTGCGCGCCCACAAGCAATCCGAACAGGCGGTGGCGCTGGGGCGCTTTCTCGAACCGCGCATCACCGCGGCGGGCGGGCGGATGCTCCATCCCGGGCTCGAAAGCCACCCACGCCACCAGCTTGCCAAAGCGCAGATGGAAGCGACGGGGCCGATCTTTGCCTTCGATGTCGGCACCCGCGAACGCGCCTTTGCCGTGCTCGATGCGCTCGAGCTCATCGACATTTCCAACAATATCGGCGATGCCCGCAGCCTGATGTGCCACCCGGCCTCGACCACCCATGCCAATATGGGCGCCGAGGCCCGGGCCGAAATGGGCGTCACCGAGGGCCTCTTGCGCATCAACGTGGGGCTTGAGGATATCCAGGACCTGATCGAGGACATGGATCAGGCGCTCGCCGCGGCGGGGATCTAGGGGAGAGCGGTGATGGCAGCGCGGGTGGAACTGGTTTTCGATATCGTCAGCCCCAATGCCTACCTCGTCTGGTGGCCGCTGCGCGAGCTGCTCGATCGCTACGAGGCCGGTCTTGATGTGATCCCGGTGTTTCTTGCCGGGATGCACCGCCTCACCGGCAATGCCCCGCCGATGGTCCGCGATGCCGCAATCAAGGGCAAGAATGAATATGCGCTGCTCGAGATGCAGCGCTTCATCGCCCGCCACGGCCTTGCCCGCTATCGCATGCACCCACAATTTCCCTTCAATTCGATCACCTTGCAGCGCATGCTTTACGCCGCGGATGAGGATGGCCGCGGGGTCACCTTTGCCGAATGCCTGCTGCGCGCGGTGTGGGAGGAGAATATCGACATCGCCGCGCCCGAGGCGATCGGCGCGGCGGTGGCGGCGGCGGGGTTCGATGCCGCCGATCTTCTTTCCCGCGCGCAGAGCGAGGCGGTGAAGCAGGGCCTTGCCGCCAACACCGATCGCGTGGTGGCGCGCGGCGCCTTTGGCATCCCCACCATGTGGGTGCGCCGGGCGGGCAAGCCGGACGAGATGTTCTTCGGCAAGGAACGCCTCGGCCAGATCGAGGAATTGCTGGCCGAGGGGTGAGGCCCTAGCTCGCCGCCGCTTCCTCGAGCGGCACGTCCATCATCGGATAGCGGCGCCATTCGGCCCAGTCATAGTGCCACCATTCGTTGGCGAGCGGCACGAAGCCCTCGGCCACCATCCAGCTCTCGAGCATCCGGCTCGCGGCCAGCGCCGCGGGCGGGGCAGCACTGTTGCTGCGATAGGCTGCCGGGGTGAAATCGTCGTAGGCAGATGGCATCGCCACCTCGACCCCGTTGCGGTGGAGGGTGAGGTCGATCGAGGCGCCGCGGTTGTGGCGCGAGCCGACCGCCGGATCGGCGACGAATTCGCGCTTTTCCGGCGGCGTTGCCTCCCACATCGCCCGGGTGATGCGCCAGGGGCGATAGGCATCAAAGATTAGCAGGCCATAGCCATGTGCCTCGGCCCTCGTCTGCACGCGCGCCAGCGCTTCGGCCACCGGGCGCTGGGCGAGCGCGCGGGCGACGGGGTAGAGTACCCGGCCCATGAAATTGGCGCTCGTGGCATAGCGGATGTCGAACCTGAGGCGCGGATCGAAGCGGGCAAGATCAACCAGATCGGGCGCAAGATCGGCGGCGGGATCGACCGGCGGGCCGGACAGCGGCAGGGAAGGAGGCGCCGAACAGGTGGCGCAGCCGCCAAGCAGGCCCGCCAGCATCCCCGCCGCCGCGCCCCCAAGCACCTGGCGGCGGGTGCGCGCGTGCGCGTGGCGGGGAAGGGCAGGCGGCCTGTTCATGCGCGCGACACATAGGCGCGTGATGATCGCCCGGCCAACCGGGATTTTTCACCGCAACGCGGAATAGCTGGGGGATGGTCCGCGTGAAACCCCTTGTGGCGCCGGCGCGATGCGCTAGTCTGGAGCATGAGATGAAGCAGTTCTTCCAGCACGCCGCCACCACCCACGGGGTCACGGTCCGGGTTGCCGTCAATTACCTGCCCGAGCAGTCGCACCCGGCGGCGGGCAAGTGGTTCTGGGTCTATCACATCCGCATCGAGAACGGCAGCCACGAGCCGCTGCGGCTCGTCAGCCGGCACTGGCGCATCACCGACGGGCGCGGCATGGTCAACCACGTCGATGGCGAAGGCGTGGTGGGCGAACAGCCGCTGCTCCAGCCGGGGCAGAGCCATGACTATGTCTCGGGCTGCCCGCTCACCACCCCCTTCGGCTCGATGGAGGGCTTCTACACCTTCGCGCGCGCTGATGGGTCGCCGGTGGAGGTGCGCATCCCCTTCTTCCCGCTGTCGGCGCCCGAAACCGCCGAGGGCAGCCGCCCGCCGCGTTGAGGCTGCGCGCGCACCCGCACCAGCGGCGCAGCGAGGCATTGGCAAGGCTTGCGGGGCCGCGCGCGCGGGCCTAAGCCAGCCGCCGTGAAGCGCACCCACCTTCCCCTCAATGCCCTGCGCGTCTTCGATGCCGCCGCGCGCCACCTCTCCTTCACCCGCGCCGCGGACGAACTGGCGGTGACCCCGGCGGCGGTCGGCCAGCAGATCCGCGCGCTCGAGGACGTGCTCGGCGTCGTCCTGTTCCGCCGCACCCCCAAGGGGCTCGAGCTCACCCCCGAGGCCGCTGCCGGGCTCGATCCGCTGCGCGAGGGCTTCTTGCGCTTTGAGGAGAGCGTCGCGGCGATGCAGGCCGGCCAGGCCTCCGACCGCTACACGCTGGCCGTCCCGCGCGAATTCTATGCCGAGTGGCTCAGCCCCCGGCTCGCCCGCTTCCACCACGCGCACCCCGAGGTGCAATTCATCCTCGCGCCGGACGAGAACGCCGATTTCACCGAGGCCAATCTCGATTGTGCCATCCGCCTTGTCGATGGGCCGGGCGATCTGCCGGGGGTGCAGCTTGCCCCGGCGCTCAAGGTCACCGTGGCCGCGCCCGAGGCGCGCGCGGCGTGGATCGACTGGCCGGGCATGCCGCTCGATGAGGGCATCACCCCGGCGATCCGCGCCGGCAGCCCGGGCCAGGCGCTGGCCTCGGCGCTCGCCGGGATAGGGCGCACGGTGTTGCCGCTGGCGCTGGCCGAGGCGGCGCTTGCTGCCGGGCGCCTCGTCGCATTGGGCGAACCCGAGCCGGCCTTGCGCGCCTATTGGCTGATCGCCCCGCCGCCGCAATGGCGCAGCAAGAAGGTGCGCGCGCTCGTCGCCTTTCTCACCGCCTAGCGCTGCGCGAGCACCTCGGCGCGGATGCGCTCACAGAGCCAGTGGCCGGGCCGCACGAAGCGCGCATCGACATATTGCGCGTGGCGGTGGCGGATGACGAAGGCGAGCATCGAATCGGACGCCTCGAAGAACCTCTCGCCTTTGAGGCGCTGATTTGATTCAATGGCCGCCGTATCGAACGGGGGCGATGGTGGTGGGTCAGCCTGGTTTCTTTGATCTGTCGGATCGGTATGCGGCGCTGAGCGCGGCGGGTGATCGGCTGGAGCGTTTGGCGTCGGTGGTGGATTTTGAAGTGTTGCGCGGGCCATTGATCGTGGCACTTCGGCGCAGCGAGCGGGGCAAAGGCGGGCGACCGCCGTTTGCCCCGTGATGATGTTCAAGATCCTGGTGCTGCAGGCGCTCTATTTGCTCTCCGACGAGGGATGCGAGTTCCAGATCAAGGACCGTCTGTCGTTCCAGCGGTTTCTGGGCCTGGGGCTCGATGGCCGGGTGCCCGATGCCACCACGGTATGGCTGTTCCGGGAGAGGCTGGTGC
>NZ_AUHC01000008.1 GCF_000422985.1 Erythrobacter cryptus DSM 12079 | reverse complement strand
CTGCTCGAGGCCGTGCCGGAAGGCAGCATCTTCCTCGCCGACAAGGCCTATGACAGCGACGCCATCCGCGACAAGGTCGAGGCGCGCGGCAGCTTCGCCAACATCCCGCCAAAGGCCAACCGCAAGAAGGGCTTCGCCTTCAGCTCCTTCCTCTACCGCTATCGCAACCTGATCGAGCGCTTCTTCGGAAAACTCAAGCACGCCAGAGGCTTGGCCACGCGATACGACAAACGCGCCGACAACTTCCTCGCCGCTGCCAAACTCTTCTCAACTCGCCTATGGATCGCAGCTAATGAGTCCACGGCTTAGCCTGCCCCAAGCGTCAATGTGGCAAAAGTGGCGGGAGAGAGCACATGGACAGCGCCGATGTGGTGGTGATCGGGGGCGGGATCGCCGGTCTCAGCCTGGCCGCGCGCCTGGCCCCGCGGCTCAAGGTGGTGGTGCTCGAAGGCGAGAGCGCGCCCGGAATCCACGCCTCGGGCCGCTCGGTCGCCGTGGCCCATTATGGCCTCGGCAATGCCCCGGTGCGCATGCTCACCGCCCTCAGCATGGGCGAACTGGCCACGCATGGCACGGTGCATCCCGCACTCCACATCGCCCGGGCCGAGGAGCTTGCCGCGCTCGATGCGCTCGAGGAGGTGCACCGCCTCCATGGCTGCACCTATCGCCGCATCGGCGCAGACGAGGCGCGCGCGCTGCTGCCGGTGCTGCGTGCAGAGGCCTGCGCCGCGGCGCTGATCGATCACGGCGCCTTGAAGCTCGATACCAACGCCATGCTCGAGGCCCATGGGCGCACCCTGCGCGAGCATGGCGGCGCTCTGGTGACGAGGGCAGCGGTCAGGGCACTTGCGCATGATGGCCGATGCTGGCGCATCGCCAGCGCCGCGGGGGATTTTGCCGCGCCGGTGATCGTCAATGCCGCGGGCGCCTGGGCGGATGAGGTCGCCCGGCTTGCCGGCGCCGCGCCGATCGGCCTCGAGCCGCGGCGGCGCACCGTCATCAGCTTTGCCGCGCCCGAAGGCGTCGATGTGCGCCCCTGGCCCTTCACCAAGACCGTGGGCGAGGGCTTCTACCTGCTGCCCGAGGGGCGCGGGGCGCTGCTCGCCTCGAGCATGGATCAGGCGCCCTCCCCCCCTTGCGATGCCGCGGCAGAAGAACTCGACATCGCCATCGCCGCAGACCGGGTGGAGCGCGCCACCACGCTTGCCATCCGCCGCATAGCCCACAGCTGGGCGGGCCTCAGGAGCTTTGCCCCGGATGAATTGCCGGTGGTGGGCGAAGCGGCCGGTGCGCCGGGGTTTTTCTGGTGTGCAGGCCAGGGCGGTGCCGGCTTCCAGACCGCCCCTGCCCTCTCGCGCATCGCCGCCGCGGCGGTGCTGGGCGAGGCCATGCCGGAAGATTGCGCTGCTGCCGGGCTTGGCTTTGCGCAGTTCGCGCCCGCGCGGCTCGGGGCGTGACGCCCTATTTCACCAGCCGCCCGCTGAACACCACCCGCCCGGCGAGCACCGGGGCAAGGCGCCGCAAGGGGCGCAGCGCCACCCGCTCGGCCCGCGCCGCCCACCTGAGGCGCGACGGGTAAAGCCGGCCTTCGAGAATGTTGAACCAGTCGGTCTCAAGGCCGGAAAGGTGCGCGGTGACGAGGGCGAATTCGCGCTCGTCGATCTTGTGCTCATCGGCGGTGATGTAGGGCGTCTCCTCGCCATAGATCCAGCGCCGCATCGCCGGATAGAGCCAGCCATCGACCAGCGCGCTCTCGCGCAGGCGTTGCAGGCGGGTGTGGGTGTAAAGCTCATCGCCGATCACCAGCGCGCCCGCCTTGAGCACCCGCGCCACCTCGCCCATCGCCGCGGCGATATCGACATGGTGGAGGATATCGACGAACACCACCGCATCGAAGCTGTCGGCCGGATAGGTCATGGCCTCGGCCGGCATGGCGGCAAAGGCGATCTCCACCCCGGCGCGGCGCGCGCGCGCCTCGGCAATGGCAAGCGAATCGGGCGAAAGATCGCAGGCAAACACCCGCGCCCCCAGCCGCGCCAAGCGGATCGCATCATCGCCAAAGCCGCAGCCCAGCACCAGCACCGCCTTGCCGGCAAGATCGGCGGCGAGCAGCCGGTCATACATCGACCAATAGGCATTCCACGGGCGCCGCGCAGGGCTGGTGATCACGTCCTCATCCACCGGGCGCAGCACCTCATCGGCGTTGGCGGCGGCATGTTCGCGGTGATAGTCCAGCTCGCGCTGCTGGCGGGCGGTCAGGGCGAGGCTCG
Organism: Erythrobacter cryptus DSM 12079; assembly: GCF_000422985.1. Classification (GTDB taxonomy): domain Bacteria; phylum Pseudomonadota; class Alphaproteobacteria; order Sphingomonadales; family Sphingomonadaceae; genus Erythrobacter; species Erythrobacter cryptus. The sequence goes on along the minus strand of NZ_AUHC01000008.1, from coordinate 151,837 downwards.
TCATGATCCCACTGTAAACCATGGCCTTTGCCAAAGTCTTGCGCCGCACCTTGGCCTGTGCCGAAACTGGGCAGCGCCCGGCGCGCGGGTTAAGCGCCAGGCGCCTATTTGAACAGCACCAGCTCCTCGGCCATGGTCGGGTGGATCGCGATAGTGGCGTCGAAATCGGCCTTGGTCAGCCCCGCCTTCACCGCGATCGCGGCGGCCTGGAGGATCTCCGGGGCCTCGGGGCCGATCATGTGCAGCCCGACGATGCGATCGGTCGCGGCATCGACGATCATCTTGTAGAGGCTGCGCTCGTTGCGGCCGGCAAGCACGTTCTTCATCGGGCGGAAATCGGCCTGATAGACGCGGATGCTGCCGAGCTTGTTGCGCGCCTCGCCCTCGGTCAGGCCCACCGCGGCGATCGGCGGGTGGCTGAACACCGCGCTCGGCACGCAGGAATGATCAACCGCATAGGGCGCGCCCGGGCCGAACACCGAATCGGCAAAGGCCTGGCCCTCGCGGATGGCAACGGGGGTGAGCTGCACCCGATCGGTAACATCGCCCACGGCATAGATGTGATCGATACTGGTCTTGCTGTAGGCATCGACCACGATCTCGCCGCGCGGGCCCAGTTCCACCCCGACAGTCTCCAGCCCAAGCCCCTCGGTGTTGGGCACGCGCCCGGTCGCCACCATCACCGCGTCATATGCGGCCGGCTCCTGCCCGGTGAGCTTGACCAGCAGGGTGCCATCGTCCTGCTTTGTTACCCATTCCAGCTCGGCCATGAACAGGAAGGTGATGCCCTTGGCCATGGAGATCTGGAGCAGCCGGTCGCGTACGCCTTCGTCATAGCCGCGCAGGATGGTTTCGGAACGGTTGGCGATCGTCACTTTCGCGCCAAAAGCATTGAAGATGCCGGCAAACTCGTTGGCGATATAACCCCCGCCGGCAATCAGGATACGGCGCGGCACGGCTTCGAGATGGAAGGCTTCGTTCGAGGTGATGACATGCTCGTTGCCGGGAAAATCGGGCACGTGCGGGCGCGCGCCGGTGGCCACCAGGATGAAGCGCGCGGTCAGCCTGCGCCCGCTGGCGAGGGTCACCTCATGCGGGCCGGTGATGGTGGCGCGTTCGTGAAAGACGGTGACATTGTGGCTGGCGAGGGTTTCGCCATAAAGCCCCTCGAGCCGGGTCACATCACCCTGCACCGAATCGCGCAGGGCGCGCCAGTCGAAGCGCTTGTTTTCAATCGTCCAGCCGAAGGCCTCGGCATCGACGAGGTCCTCGGCGAAATGGGCGCCATAGACCAGCATCTTCTTGGGCACGCAGCCGCGGATCACGCAGGTGCCGCCGACCCTATATTCCTCGGCCACCGCCACCCGCGCGCCGTGCCCGGCGGCAACGCGGCTGGCGCGCACCCCGCCCGATCCCGCCCCGATGGTAAAGAGGTCATAGTCATAGGCATCGGCCATGGAACGCTCCCGTCGCTTACGCCTGCGCATATGGCGGCGCGCGGCGGCCCGGGCAACCATCGGCGCAGGCAATGCAGCATTTCTGCTGCGCCAACTCGCCCCGGCGCCCCCGCGTGCCCGCGCCCTCAGCCCTGGGCTGCGCGAGGACGACCGCGCCCGCCGGCGCGCCGGCGCCCGCGGCCGCCGCGTGCATCGCGCTGGCCAGAAGGATGGCCGTGCCTGCCTTCACTTGCATTGTGCCCGCCGCTGCCGCGCGTGCCGAAAGCCGACCGCGCGCGGCCTTCGCCGTGGCTCTCGCGCTTCTCACCATGCGGCTGGCGCGCGCCGAGCGGGCGCGGCTGCACCCGCTGGGGCGGCGTGCGGGGTGCGGGCCGCTCGGGCCCCACGCCCTCGACCACCGCGCGGAAATTTGCTGGCAGTTCAAGGCGCTCAAGCTCTGCCCCGGTGGTCTTGCGGATGTCCTTCAGATAGGCGCGTTCGTCCTCGGCGCAGAAGGCGATCGCCACCCCGTCGCGCCCAGCCCGCGCGGTGCGACCGATGCGGTGGACATATTGTTCGGGCACGTTGGGAAGCTCGTAATTGATCACGTGGCTGACCCCGGGAATGTCGATCCCGCGCGCGGCGACATCGGTGGCGATCAGCACCGGCACCGCGCCGGCGCGGAACGCCTCGAGCGCGCGCTGGCGCTGGGGCTGCGACTTGTTGCCGTGGATCGCGTTGGCGGCGATCCCGGCCTGGGCGAGCTTTCGCGCCACCCGATCGGCCCCGTGCTTGGTGCGGGTGAAGATCAGCACCCGCTCGAGCGCGCCCGGCACCGGATGGCGGCGCTTGAGGATGAGCGCGAGCAGCGCGGTCTTTTCCTCCTGCTGCACCATATAGAGATATTGGTCGATGCGCTCGGCGGTGGTGCTTGCCGGGGTCACCGCCACCTGCACCGGATCGTGGCAGAAGCCGCCCACCAGCTCCCTGATCGCCTTGGGCATGGTGGCGGAGAAGAACAGCGTCTGGCGCTCTTGCGGGGCGAGCGTGCGGATGCGCCTGAGCGCGTGGATGAAGCCGAGATCGAGCATCTGGTCAGCTTCGTCGAGCACGAGGATCTCGATCCCGCCGAGCTGCAGGGCCTTCTGATCGACCAGATCGAGCAAGCGGCCCGGGGTGGCGATAAGAATATCGGTGCCGCGGGCAAGCTTGTGGCGATCCTTGCCCACGCTGGTGCCGCCGACCACCACCGCGACCTTGAGCCCGGCAAGCGCGCCATAATCCTTCGCGCTTTCGCCGATCTGCACCGCAAGCTCGCGGGTGGGAGCCAGCACCAGCATCCGGCACGAGCGCTGCGGCGCATGCCTGCCGGCAGCGCGCAGGCGGTCGATGCCGGGGAGCATGAAGGCGGCGGTCTTGCCGGTGCCGGTCTGGGCAATGCCGAGGAGGTCGCGGCCGGCGAGCACCGGCGGGATCGCCTGGCGCTGGATCGGGGTGGGGGTGGCATAGCCCTTGAGATCAAGGGCCTGGAGCACGGGCTGCGACAGCCCGAGATCAGCAAATGTGGTCATGAAAACTCGCTTGAAGACATGCGGCGCGCGCGCCGGAGGGGCGCGCACGGCGCGGGGGAGTGAAACCGCCCGCGTGAAAGGGAAGTCCGTGGGAAAACCGAGGCGCGGCCGGGGCGGATATTTTCCTGTGTTCCGCCGCTTCACGCTGGCTGGCGCGCTTCGCTTGGGCCGCCATGTGGGCGCCCTGCGCCCAGAAGTCAAGCGCGCGCCTCAGCCCAGCCCGGCTGCCTGCATCAGCGCCCGCGTCGATGGGTCGAAATCGCCCTCGCCCTTCTCGATCTGCTTGGCGATCGCCTTGCCCAGCTCGACCCCGAACTGGTCGAAGGGGTTGATCCCCATCAGCACCGCATTGGCAAAGGTGCGGTGTTCGTGAAAGGCGATGAGCGCGCCGAGGGCCGCGGCATCGGCATCGTCGAGCAGGAAGGTGGTCGAGGGCCGATCCCCCGGATAGGCGCGCGCCGGATCTTCGGAGGGCTTGCCCGCCATCAGCGCCGCGCCCTGCGCGAGGCAATTCATCAACAGGATGCGGTGATGGGCCGGGTCAAGATCATCGCCCGGCGCCACCGAGGCGATGAAATCGACCGGCACCAGGTGAGTGCCCTGGTGGAGCAGCTGGAACACCGCGTGCTGGGCATCGGTGCCCACCCCGCCCCAGGTGATCGGCGCGGTCGGCCCATCAACGGGGCTGCCATCGGCCTTCACCTGCTTGCCGTTCGATTCCATCTCGAGCTGCTGGAGATAGGCGGGCAGCAGCCGCAGCCGCTCGTCATAGGCAAAGACCGCGCGGGTCTGGCAGCCGCGCAGCCGGGTGTAGTACTGGTCGCAGAAGGCGGCGAGCAGCGGGGCATTGGCGCGGCCTTCGGTGGAAAGGAAATGTTCGTCCACCGCGCGCGCCCCGGCGAGCATGGCCGAAAACTCCTCCATCCCCACCGCAAGCGCCACCGGAAAGCCGATCGAAGACATCAGCGAATAGCGCCCGCCGACGCTTTCGGGGAAAGGCAGCACCCGGGTTTCGTCCACCCCCCAGGCCACCGCCTTTTCCGGCGCGGCGGTGAGCGCCACCACCCGGCCATAGGGATCGGCCACCCCGCTATCGGCCAGCCACTTCATCGCGCTGGCCGCGTTGGTCATGGTCTCGATGGTGGTGAAGGTCTTGGACGCGACGGCGACCAGCGTGGTGTGCGGATCGCAGGCGGCAAAGGCCGCCTCGAGCGCGAGGCCATCAATGTTCGAAACCACGTGGGTATCGACCAGCTTGAGATCGCGGGTGAGCGCATCGAGCGCCAGCGCCGGCCCCAGCGCCGAGCCGCCGATGCCGATGGCGATGCAATGGCGCACAGGCCCAAGCGCGCCCTCAAGGATCGCCTCGACCAGCATCGCCATGCGCCGCTGAAGCGCCTCGGCCTCCTCCACCGCGGCAGGCGCTCCAATTCCGCGCAGCGCCATGTGGGTGGCGGGGCGGCCTTCGGTGACATTGACGATGCCGCCATCCTTGAGGGCCGCGCGCGCCGCACCAAAGCCTGCCGCCTCGGCCAGTTCCTCGAACAGGTCGAGCAGGCGCGCGTCAAGATGGGTCTTGGAAAAGTCGATGGTCATGCCCTGCCCGGCCCCCTCGGGCAGGCCCGAGCGCCAGGCGATCCGCCGGGTCATCGCCGCCACCCGCGCGCGATCGGCGGCAAAGAGCTGATCGAGCCGCGCCGGAGGGGCAGCGCGCAGCTGCGCCCAGAGTGCCGCCATCCGCTCGGTGCTGTCCGATCCCGTCATCGCCAATCCCCTTTGCGCCTTGCGGCGGCTGCGACTAAGGGCTTCGCGGATGGATGGAAAGCCCCAATCGCTCGGCCCCGCGCCGCCACCAGCCGCGGCCGCGGGCGCGCGCCCCGCGGCAGGCTCGGCTGAGGCGGGCGCTGGCGGGTGGACGGGCTTCTTCTGGTTCCTCGCCAAGCTCATCGCGCTGGTGCTGGCGCTGCGCACACTGGTGGTGGCGCCCTTCGTGATCCCGTCCGAAAGCATGGTGCCGCAGCTCCTTGGCGGCGATTATCTGCTCGCGGCCAAGTGGCCCTATGGCTATTCGCGCCATTCGTTGCCCTTCGATCTGCCGCTGGGCGAGGGGCGCCTCATCGCCCGCAGCCCGGCGCGCGGGGATATCGTGATCTTCCGCCACCCGATCGACGGGCGCGACTATGTGAAGCGCGTGATCGGCCTGCCGGGTGACCGGGTGGCGCTGGTTGGGGGCGTGGTGGTGCTCAATGGCCAGCGCCTTGCCCAACAGCCGCTGGGAGGCATCACCATCCCGGTCTCGCCGAACAGCCCCTGCGCCTGGGGCGGGAGAGTGATCGCGGCGCGCGATGGCCGCGCCCTGTGTCGCTATGCCGCCGCGCGCGAGACCCTGCCTTCGGGCCGCGCCTATACCGTGCTCGATTTCGGGCCGACCTTTGCCGACAATCTTGCTCCCCTCACCGTCCCACCCGGCGCGCTGTTCGTGCTGGGCGACAACCGCGACAATTCGCGCGACAGCCGCTTTTCTGCCGCGGCGGGCGATGCGGTGGGGCTGGTGCCGCAGGATCTCCTCGTCGGGCGGGCCTGGGTGATCGTGTGGTCGAGCGATGGCAGCGCCACCTGGAGCAATCCGGCAAGCTGGCTTGCCGCGGTGCGCTGGGAACGGATCGGAGCGGTGCTGTGAGCGGCCTTCCGGCAGAAACCCGCACCTGGCTTGCCGCCACCGGCTTTGCGGTGGAGAACGAGGCCCTCTGGCTCGAGGCGCTCACCCATGGCAGCTTCAATTCCACCGGCGGCGAGGCGGCCGATTACCAGCGGCTCGAGTTTCTCGGCGACAGGGTGCTGGGCCTTGCGGTTGCGGCCTGGCTGTTCCGCGCCGGCGATGCCCCCGAAGGGCGCCTCTCGCAGCGGCTCAACGCGCTCGTCAGCGGCACCACCTGCGCCCGCATCGCTCGCGCCATCGGCCTTCCCGCCCATGTCCGCCTTGGCAAGCAGGCGCGCGAGGATGGCGGGGCCGACAGCGACAAGATCCTCGGCGATGTGATGGAGGCGCTGATCGGCGCCTGCTTTCTCGAACACGGCTTCGAGACCGCGCAGGCGCAAGTCTATCGCCTCTGGGCGCGCGAGCTTGAGGGCGATGTCGGCAAGGCCAAGCATCCCAAGAGCGCGCTGCAGGAATGGGCCGCGGGCAACCGCCGCGCCCCCCCGGTCTATGAGGTGATCGACCGCTCCGGCCCCGATCACGCCGCCCGCTTCACCGTGCGGGTGAGCATCCGCAATGTCGGCGAAGCCGAGGCCAGCGCCACCAGCAAGGCCGAGGCCGAAAGGCTTGCCGCCAAGGCCTTTCTTGAACGCTTCGGCTGAGTGCGCGTTCACCTAATGTTTCACGTGAAACATTGACGCGCCCGGCCGCGCATCACGCCCTTCGACAAGCCCGGAGCTTGGCGGTATGAGCGCGCCATGAGCGATACCCCCGCAAGCCCTCACGCCCCCGCAAGCCCCGCCCCCACCCGCTGCGGCGTGGTGGCGGTGCTCGGCGCGCCCAATGCCGGCAAGTCCACGCTGGTCAACACCCTCGTCGGCCAGAAGGTGGCGATCACCAGCCCCAAGGCGCAGACCACCCGGGCGCGGATGCTGGGCCTGGCGCTGCACCATGTGGACGGCGCGGCGGTGCAGATGATCCTGGTTGACACCCCCGGCATCTTTGCCCCGCGCCGCCGGCTCGACCGGGCGATGGTGAACGCCGCCTGGGAGGGCGCCGAGGCCGCCGATGCGGTGCTGCTGCTGGTCGATGCGATCAAGCAGCGCCGCCATGAGCTGGAGCCGCTGCTGGAAACCTTAGCCACGCGGCCCGAGCGCAAGATCCTCGTGCTCAACAAGGTCGATCGGGCGAAGAAGGAGCCGCTCCTCGCGCTGGCGCAGGAGCTTAGCGCCAAGGCCGAATTTGCCGAGGTGTTCTTCATCTCGGCGCTCACCGGCGAGGGCGTGGCCGAGATGAAGGACGTGCTTGCCCGGATGATGCCCGAAGGCCCGTGGATGTATCCCGAAGACCAGGTCTCGGATGTCTCCGAGCGCCTGCTCGCCGCCGAGATCACCCGCGAGCAGCTCTACCGGCAGCTCCACGAGGAGCTGCCCTATGACAGCGCGGTGCGGCCCGAGCGCTATCAGCTGCGCAGCGATGGCAGCATCGAGATCCACCAGCAGATCGTGGTTGCGCGCGAGAACCAGCGCGCCATCGTGCTGGGCAAGGGCGGCGCGCGCATCAAGGCGATCGGGGAGGCGGCGCGCAAGGAACTTTCCGAGGTGCTGGGGACCAAGGTGCACCTGTTCCTGCACGTGAAGGTGCTGGAGAACTGGGCCGAGGACAGGGAAGTGTTCGAGGAGATCGGGCTCGATTGGGTGCGCTAGGCGCGTGCGGATGCGCGACGCACAAGGCGTGCACCGATCCGCAGGGACAAGCAGTCATCCCCGCCCCAGCTTCTCCAGCTTGGCGCGCAGCGCGGCCTCGTCGAAGGGCTTGACGATGTAGTCATCCGCCCCGGCGGCGATACCATCGTGGATGTCCCGCGCCTCGCCGTTCGAGGTGCAGAACACCACGATCGGTTCCTTGGGCGTGGGGATGGCGCGCAGCTTCTGGACGAAGGCGATGCCGTCCATCTCGGGCATGTTCCAGTCGGTCAGCACCAGATCGGGCATGGCCTGCTTGCAGCGCGCCAGCGCCTCGGTGCCGTCCTGCGCCTCGATCGGGACATAGCCGAGGCTGAGCGCGATCTTGGCCGCAACCTTGCGGATCACCCGGCTGTCATCGACGATCAGGCAGGTGCGCTGGGCCGCGGGGCGCGCGCCTTGCGCGGGATAGCGCTCGCGCATCGCCTTGGCCGCCGCCACGATCGCCGCGGTGGCATCGGGATCGCCCGCAGTCGGGGCCTGGGCGCCGGGTGCCGCCGCAGGTGCGGCCGACGCAGCGGCGGGGCCGGCAGCGGGCGCGGCTGCGCCCTTCTCGCTCTCGGCCAGCTTTTCCATCAAGGTCTTGCCCTCGCCCGGAACGCGGCGGTGCGGGCCGGTCTGGCGCTTGATCAGATTCTGCACGGCTGCTGCTCCCCGCCAAACCCGCCGAAGCCGGCCTCATAGGAAGCCGCGGCATAGGCATCCGAATAGGGATCGACCGCTGGCGCCGCCGCCCCTTCGCCCGGGGTCATGCGTACGTGCAGATAGGGCATCCACACATCGCCGAACTCGGCCTTCTGATACCACACGTCGAGCACGTCATAGCTTGCCCACATTCCGTCGGGCTCGCGCAGGCGAATGCCCTCGCCGATGCGCGGCACCGCGGCAAAGCGCAGGCGGGTCTGCGATTGGTGAGTCTCGTTCTGGACTTCGATCTCGATCACGGCGGCGTCCTTGAATCGCGCACCGCCGTGATAAGGGGGCAATGCTTTATGATTTACCAACGCGCCCGCCGCAGCAGGTGGCGGCGAGGAGCCCCGGTCAGCCCGGCGCCGGGGCCTTGCTGCGACGGGTCTTGCCCGCAGCGGCCTTCTTGCCCCCCGCCTTCGTGCCCGAAGCCTTGGCCGTTGCGCCCCTGGCCTTGCCCGCCCGCTTGCTGGTGGCCTTCGCCGGGGCCTTGGCGGCGCGCGCCTCGATCAGCGCCAGCGCGGTCTCGAGCGTCACCTCCTCGGGCTTCATCTCGCGCGGCAGCGTGGCATTGGTGGTGCCATCGGTGACATAGGGGCCATAGCGCCCCGGCATCACCCGGATCGCAGCGCCGCTTTGCGGGTGGGGGCCGAGATCGGCGATCGGTGCGGGGCTCGCCCGTCCGCCCCCTGCCCCGGTGCGCGCACCCGCCTCGGCCAGGATCGCCACCGCGCGGTTCATCCCGATCTCGAACACCTCGCGGGTCGAGCCAAGCCGGCCATACTTGCCATCATGCCTCAGATAAGGGCCATAACGCCCGATATTGGCCTCGATCTGCTTGCCCGTATCGGGATGCAACCCGATGATCCGCGGCAGGCCGAGCAGCTTCACCGCCCAATCAAGATCAAAGTCCTCGAGGTCCTTGGGGATCGAGGCGCGCTTCGCCTCCTTGCCCTCGCCCAATTGCACATAGGGGCCAAAGCGCCCGGACTTGCGATAGATCGTCTCGCCGGTTTCGGGATGCACGCCCAGCACCCCATCCTCGCCCGCGCCCTCGCCCGCACCCGCGCTGTCGCCCTGGGCAAAGCGGCGGGTATATTTGCACGCCGGATAGTTGGCGCAGGCGACAAAGGCGCCAAAGCGCCCGCCCCGCAGCGCCAGCCGCCCGCCGCTGCGCCCCTCGGCCGCGCACAGCGGGCAGGCGCGCGGATCGCCCCCGTCCGCGCGCGGGGGAAAGAGATAGTCCGACAGATAGGCATCGAGCGCCTCGGTCACTTCCGAGGGCAGCTTGTCCATCACCCCATCGGCGCGGGGTTTGAAGTCCTGCCAGAAGCGCTTGAGCAGCGCCTTGTAATCCTCGCGTCCGTCCGAGACGATGTCGAGCTCCTCCTCCATCCCGGCGGTGAAGTCATAGGCGACATAGGTGGGGAAGAAGCGTTCGAGGAAGGCCGTGAGGAGCCGCCCGGATTCCTCTGGAACGAAACGGTTTTTCTCCATCCGCACATAGGCCCGCTCGCGCAGGGTCTGAATGATCGCGGCATAGGTCGATGGCCGCCCAATGCCCAGTTCCTCGAGCCGCTTGACGAGGCTCGCCTCGGAAAAGCGCGGTGGGGGCTGGGTGAAGTGCTGGCTCGCCTCGACCCCGAGCCGGGCCGGCTGATCGCCCTTGCGCAGCACCGGCAGCAGCGCGCCCTCCTCGTCCTCGGCCTCGTCGAGCCCCTCCTGATAGACCGCGAGAAAGCCGGGAAAGAGCACCACCTGCCCGGTGGCGCGCAGCTGGTGGCGGCCGGTGGGATCGGCAAGGGTGATGGTGGTGCGCTCGAGCTGGGCGCTCGCCATTTGGCTCGCCATGGCGCGTTTGAAGATGAGGTCATAGAGCTTGGCCTCATCCCCCGTCCCGGCGCGCTGGCGGGCAAAATCGGTCGGTCGGATGGCTTCATGCGCTTCCTGCGCATTCTTGGCCTTGGTGCTGTAATGGCGGGGTTTTTCGGGCAGATAGGCCGGCTCGAAGCGCTCCGCGATGGCGCCGCGCAGGGCATTGATGGCGCCGGCATCCATCTGCACCCCGTCGGTGCGCATGTAGGTGATCGCACCCGCCTCATAGAGCGCCTGGGCAAGGCGCATGGTGTGCTGCGCGGAAAAGCCGAGCTTGCGCGCGGCCTCCTGCTGCAAGGTCGAGGTGGTAAAGGGCGGCGCCGGATTGCGCCTGACCGGCCTGGTCTCGACCGCCTCGACGGTGAACCGCGCCGCCTCCACCGCGGCCTTGGCGGCCATGGCGCTCGCCTCATCGCCGAGGCTGAGGCGATCGAGCTTCTGGCCATCGCACATCACCAGCCGCGCCTCGAAGGCGATGCCATCGTGCTGGAGCCGAGCGATCACGCTCCAATATTCCTGCGGACGGAAGGCCTCGATCTCGCGCTCGCGCTCGACGATCAGGCGCAGCGCCACCGATTGCACCCGCCCTGCGCTCTTGGCGCCGGGCAGCTTGCGCCACAGCACCGGCGAAAGGGTGAAGCCGAACAGGTAATCGAGCGCGCGGCGGGCCAGATAGGCGTCGATCAGCGGCTGATCCAGCGGGCGCGGATGGGCCATGGCCTCGGTCACGGCCTGCCGGGTGATGGCGTTGAAGGTGACCCGATCGACCTTTGCCGGCAGGGCCCCCCGCTTCTTCAGCAGCTCCTGCACGTGCCAGCTGATCGCCTCGCCCTCGCGATCGGGGTCGGTCGCCAGCACCAGCCGCTCGGCCGCCTTGGCCGCCTCGGCAATGTCCTTCAGGCGGGCCTGCTTGTCGCGATAGACCTCCCATTCCATCGCGAAATCCTCCTCCGGCTTCACGCTGCCGTCCTTGGGCGGCAGGTCGCGGACATGGCCGTAGGAGGCGAGCACCTTGTAATCGGGCCCGAGATATTTCTCGATGGTGCGGGCCTTGGCGGGGGATTCGACGATGACGAGCTGCATGGGCCTTTTCGAGAGGTGGCTTTACGTGTGCACGCGCGAGGGTGGGGCGCGGCGCGGCGCGGCGTCAAGGGGCTTGTGGCGCGCGCGCCTGGAGCGCCCTTCGCACCGCGCCATCGGCCTCGCGTTCAAGCTCGCCAGCCAGTTCCAGCTCAAGCAGCGCCATATGCACCTCGGCAGCGCCAAGCCCGCTCTGGCGGATCAGTTCGTCGATCGACAGCGGCGCGTGGGTGAGCAGCGCGGCGATCTCGGCGCTGGTGTCTGCGCGCGCCTCGCCCCATTCGAGCTGCGCCAGCGCGGCATGATCGAAGGCGGCCGTGCCCTCGCCCACCCGGAAGCGCGCCCGCGGCGCGCCGGTGAAGCCCTCGATCAGTTCGATAACCTCCTCGGGCCGCTGCACCAGCACCGCGCCCTCGCGGATCAGCTGGTTGCAGCCCATCGCGCGCGGCTCGAGCGGCGAGCCGGGGATCGCCATCACCTCGCGCCCGGCCTCGGCCGCCAGCCGTGCGGTAATGAGGCTGCCTGATTGCGGCGCGGCCTCGACCACCAGCGTCCCCAGCGCAAGGCCGGCGATGATGCGGTTGCGGCTGGGAAAATGCCGCCCGCGCGGCTCGGTGCCGGGGGGCTGCTCGGCGATCAGCAGGCCCTCGCGCGCGATCCGCTCCTGCAGGGGGGCGTGCTGGGGCGGATAGGCGATGTCGATGCCGCTCGCGATCACGCCAATGGTGCGCGGAAAGGCGCCCTCATGCGCGGCCCCGTCGATCCCGCGGGCAAGCCCTGAGACCACCACCAAGCCCGCCTGCCCAAGCGCCGCGGCAAAATCGCGCGCGAGCCGCACCGCGGCAGCGCTGGCATTGCGCGCCCCCACCACCGCCACGCACGGGGCCTGTGCCAGCGCCCCATCACCGCGGCAGATGAGGATCGGCGGGGCGCTCACGAGTTCGCCAAGCAGCGCCGGATAGCCCGGCTGGTCGTGGAACAGATAGCGCGCCCCGGCGCGGCGCACCGCGGCCACCTCGGCCTCGATCGCCTCCGCGCTCGCAGCGCGATAGGCCACCCCGCGCCGTCCGGCGAGATCGGGCAGGGCCGCGAGCGCGGCCTCGGCGCTGCCGAAGCGGGCGAGCAGCTGGCGGTAGCTGATCGGGCCGATATTGGGCGAGCGCAGCAGGCGGATGCGGGCGAAGGCCTCGGCCTGGCTCAAAGGGGGCGGCGCGCGCTCCTCCTCCATGGGCCGCAGGCGCTGCCTTCAGGCCCCGGGCGCGGCGCCGATGCGCGGCTCTTGCCCGCGCAGCAGCCGGCCGATGTTGGCGCGGTGCTGGACGATCACGATCGCGGCAATGGCAATCAGCGGCGCGAGCGCCGCGCCAAAGCCCATGCCCCAGGCCACCAGCGGCGCGGCGGTGACGCTGACGAGCGAGGAGAGGCTGGAAATGCGGCTCAAGGCAATGCTCGCCGTCCAGATCATCGCGCAGACGAAGAAGGCCGGGAAGGCCAGCACCGCGAGCACACCGGCAGCGCTGGCAAAGCCCTTGCCGCCCTTGAAGCCAAGCCACGGGGTGAAGCAATGCCCGGCCACGGCCGCAACCGCGGCCACGGCCTCGCTGCCGGGCAGGAAGTGCCGGGCCAGCAGCACCGCAGCAACCGCTTTGCCGGCATCGAGCAGCACGGTGGCCGCGGCAAGGCCCTTGTTGCCGGTGCGCAGGACATTGGTGGCGCCGATCGAGCCGCTGCCGATCTTGCGCACATCGCCCAGCCCCGCCGCGCGGGTGAGGATGAGGCCGAAGGGCACCGAGCCCAACAGAAAGCCGATCACCGCGGCAATGAGCCAGTCCAAGACATCCTCCCTGCTCTGTGCTTGCTGAAACCCTGCCGCATCTTCTAATGCCCGGGCGCGAAAAGAAAAGCACGCCAAGGCCGGAGCGCCCCGCGTGCCGCCATGGAGACCGCGTGCCGCCCGATCCTGCCTCGCCCATCCTGCTGTTCGATTCCGGGGTCGGCGGGCTCACCGTCTATGATGCCCTGCGCAAGCTGCTGCCCGATGCCCCGGTGATCTATGCCGCGGACCTTGCCGGCCTGCCCTATGGCTCCAAGACCGAGGCGCAGATCGCCGCGCGCGTGGCCGGGCTGCTCGGGCGCATGGCCGAGCGCTGGCAGCCGCGCCTTGCCTGCATCGCCTGCAACACCGCCAGCACGATCGCGCTCGGCATGGTGCGCGAGGTGCTTGAGATCCCGATCGTCGGCACCGTGCCCGCGATCAAGCCCGCCGCCGCGCTCACCCGCAGCGGCACGATCGGGCTGGTCGGCACCGAGGCGACCATCCGCCAGGCCTATGTCGATGATCTCGAGGCACGCTTTGCCGCCGACAAGCGCCTGCTGCGCATCGCCGCGCCCGAGCTGGTGGGCGCGGCCGAAGCCAAGCTGCGCGGGCGTACGGTCGATCCGGCGCTGATCGCCGCGGTCAAGGCCCGGCTCCTCGCCATGCCGGGAGCCGAGGGGCTGGACGTGCTGGTGCTGGCCTGCACCCATTTCCCCCTGCTTGGGGAGGAGCTCACCGCGGCTTTCGGCCCGAACGTGACGCAGATCGACGGCGCGACCGGGATCGCCCGGCGCATCGCCGCGCTGACCCAGGGCCAGGGCTTTGCCCGCACCGGGCCGGATCGCTTCATCGTCACCGGGCCGCTTGCCGGTGCCGCCGGGCTCGAGGCGGCGCTCGCCGCGCGCGGCTTTGCCTCGGCAGAGGCATTCTAGGCCGCAGCAGCGCTTGCGAGCGGCTCGCAAAGATCGCTGTGGCAAAAGCGCGCGCGCGCCCCTAAATACCGCCGAAACAATCCGGACGCCCGCGCGTTTGGGGGCGGACACGGCAAGACGAGGCAGGATGAGCGCCGGGCCGACCGCGCGCCAAGGGCAAAGAGACGCGCGACGTGAATTACGATCAGATCTTCGACCAGGCGATCGAACGGCTGCACGAGGAAGGCCGCTACCGCGTCTTCATTGATATCCTGCGCAACAAGGGCGCCTATCCCAACGCCCGCTGCTTTCACGGACACAACGGCCCCAAGCCGATCACCGTGTGGTGCTCCAACGACTATCTGTGCATGGGCCAGCACGAAAAGGTGATCGGCGCGATGGAAGCCGCGCTGCATGATGTGGGCGCTGGCTCGGGCGGCACCCGCAATATCGGCGGCAACACCCACCTCCATGTCGAGCTTGAGGCCGAGCTGGCCGACCTCCATGGCAAGGAAGCGGCGCTGCTGTTCACGAGCGGATATGTCTCGAACGATGCGACGCTCTCGACGCTCGCCAAGCTGCTGCCCGGCTGCATCATCTTTTCCGACGAACTCAACCACGCCAGCATGATCGCCGGGATCCGTAATTCGGGCTGCGCCAAGCGGGTGTTCCGCCACAATGACGTGGCCCATCTTGAGCAATTGCTCGCCGCCGAGGATCCCAAGGCCCCCAAGCTGATCGCCTTTGAAAGCGTCTATTCGATGGACGGCGATGTCGCCCCGATCCACGCGATCTGCGACCTCGCCGAGAAATACAACGCGCTCACCTATATCGACGAGGTGCACGCGGTGGGCATGTATGGCGCGCGCGGCGGGGGCATCTCGGAACGCGACGGCGCGGCGCACCGGATCGACATCATCGAAGGCACGCTCGGCAAGGCCTTCGGGGTGATGGGCGGCTATATCGCCGCCTCGGCGCGCATCGTCGATTGCATCCGCTCCTATGCGCCGGGCTTCATCTTCACCACCTCCTTGTCGCCGGTGCTGGTGGCGGGCGTGCTGGCGAGCGTGAGGCACCTCAAGGAGAGCAGCGTCGAGCGCAATGCGCAGCAGCGCGCCGCCGCCCTGCTCAAGCTCAAGTTTGCCGAAGCGGGCCTGCCGGTGATGGACAGCGTCACCCACATCGTGCCGCTGATGGTGGGCGATCCGGTGCGCGCCAAGAAGATCAGCGACATCCTGCTGGCCGAATACGGCATTTACGTGCAGCCGATCAACTTCCCCACGGTGCCGCGCGGCACCGAGCGGCTGCGCTTCACCCCCGGGCCGATGCACACCGAGGCGATGATGGACGAGCTGACAGCCGCGCTGGTGGAAATCTGGGACCGGCTCGAACTGGAATTGCGCAAGGCGGCGTGATCGCGCGCTGCCAGGCGGTCTTGCGCCCCTGCCCCCCGCCCTGCCGTAGCGTCCTTTGTCGGCGCCCGCCTCTCGGCTAAGCCTTGCTGCCAAAGCAGATTCGGGAGAGCGCGGATGGGGGGAAACCCTGAGCAAACCTATGCCGAGGTGGTGCTGGGGCGGCGCAGCATCAGGGGCTATCTCGACAAGCCGGTGCCGCGCGCGCTGATCGAGGAGGTGCTTGCGCTCGCCATGCGCGCGCCAAGCTCGATGAACACCCAGCCCTATCACTTCCACGTCATCACCGGCGCGCCGCTCGCGCGCATCCGCCAGGGCAACACCGAGCGCATCCTTGCCGGATACCCGGATTCGCGCGAGTTCCGCCGCGGCGAGCCCTTCGCGGGTGTGCACCGCGAACGCCAGATCGCGGTGGCCAAGCAATTGTTCGGCGCCATGGGTATCGCCCGCGATGACCAGGAAGCCCGGCAGGACTGGGTGCTGCGCGGCTTTCGCCAGTTCGATGCGCCGGTGTGCATCATCATCACCTATGACCGCGCGCTTTCGGGCTCGGACGACACCGCCTTTGATTGCGGCGCGGTGACCACCCAGCTGGTCAACGCCGCCTGGAGCAAGGGGCTGGGCTGCGTGATCAATTCGCAAGGGATCATGCAAAGCCCGGTGGTGCGCGAACATGCCGGCATCCCGGACGATCAGGTGATCATGAAGGCGGTGGCGATGGGCTGGCCCGATCCCGACTTTCCTGCCAACGCCGTGGTGAGCGAACGCCGCAGCGTCGCCGAGGCGGCGCGCTTCGTGGGGTTTGATTGAGGCCTAGCCCAGGCCTGTGCGCGGGCCCCACAGGATGATCGCGGCGCCGATGAGGCACGCCACGGCGCCGATCACGTCCCAGCGATCGGGCCGCGTCCCTTCCACCGCCCACAGCCAGGCAAGGCTCGCGGCAATGTAGATCCCGCCATAAGCGGCATAGGCGCGCCCGGCGAAATCGACCTCGATCCTGGTGAGCAGAAAGGCAAAGAGCACCAGGCTCGCCAGCCCTGGCACCAGCCACAGCGGCGAGGCATTGCCGCGCGCCCAGGCCCAGAAGGCAAAGCAGCCGGCGATCTCGGCGAGCGCGGCAAGGGCGTAGAGCGCAAGCGACATGGCGGTAATGGTGGAGACAAGCGGCGCGCGCCGCAAGCCTCCACCCGCGATCACGTCAGCCGCAGGCTCACCACGTTGTCGGCCGCCTCGCGCTTGCGCGTGCCGTTGAACAGGCTCATCATCGGCTCGTCCGCCACGATCACCTGCTCGGCCGCGCCGAAGCCGTTGAACCCGGTCTTCATCGCCGCACCATAGGCGCCGAGCATGCCGATCTCGATATAGTCGCCCGCCTGGATGTCCGCCGGAAGCGGGAACGGCCCCTTCATGTAATCGGCATCATCGCAGGTCGGCCCGTAGAAGGCGAAATCGAGATTGTCCTCGATGAGATCCTCGCCGAGCGCGCGCACCGGGAAGCGCCAGGCGACATGGGCGGCATCGTAGAGCGCGCCATAGGCGCCATCATTGATGTAAAGCTCCTCGCCGCGGCGCTTGTTCACCTGCACGATCATCGAGCTGTATTCGGCCGAAAGCGCACGCCCCGGCTCGCACCACAGCTCGGCGTTGTAGGCGATCGGCAGGGCCTCGAAGTGGCGCGCGATGATGGTGAAATAATCCTCCATCGGCGGCGGCTCGAGCCCGGGATAGGCGCTCGGGAAGCCCCCGCCGACATCGATCATGTCGATCACCACCGAGGCCTCGGCGATCGCCGCGCGGGTGCGATCGAGCGCCTGGACATAGGCGAAAGGCGTCATCGCCTGGCTGCCGACATGGAAGCACACCCCCAGCCAGTCACAGTGCTGGCGGGCCTGCTGGAGCAGCCGCGGCGCCTCGATCAGGTCGCAGCCGAACTTCGAGGCGAGGCTGAGCTCGGAATATTCGCTCGACACGCGCAGCCGCACGCACAGCCTGAGGTCACGCGCCGGCGCGCCGGTTTCGGGGTTGCGGCAGGCGGCGATGATCTTCTCCAGCTCCTCGAAGCTGTCGAGGCTGAAGGTGCGCACGCCGTGCTGGAAATAGGCCTCGGCAATCGCCGCCGCGGTCTTGACCGGGTGCATGAAGCACAGCACTGCCTCCGGCAGGAGAGCGCGCACCAGCCGCACCTCGGCGATCGAGGCGACATCGAAATGGGTGATGCCCGCTTCCCACAGCACCTTGATGAGATCGGGCGCCGGGTTGGCCTTGACGGCGTAGAGCACCTTGCCCGGGAACTTCTCGACGAAGAAGCGGGCAGCGCGCCGCGCCGCGTGCGGGCGGTTGAGGATGACGGGTTCGTCCGGACGAAGGTCGCGGACTACAGCGCGTGCGTCAGGATAGATGTGCAACTCAAGGGACCCCCAAAACGGTTTGTTGAAACCATAAAACGACAAGCTGCCTTGCGGTTTGGAAGTCCCCATGGGGCAGCGGAAGCGCGCATTTAGGGTCTGGGGGGGGAAATGCAAACGAAAAATCGCATGCGGCCCGGCGAAATGTTACTTTTTGAAGACAGCCGCCACCACGCCGCCCGAAGACGATCGGAATGTGACAGGAACAAGCCGCTTTTCAGAGGCTTGGGTAGGCTTGCTTGCGCGCCTCAGAAGGCCACGCGCGGCGTCTGATCGAGGTTGCCTTGCTCGCTGTCGTCGAGCCGGTGAAAATCGGCCGGAGCAAAGCCGAGGACATCGGCGACAAGGATTGCCGGAAATGATTCGCGCGCGGCATTGAACCGCGCTGCGGCGGCATTGAGCGCCCGCCGGGCTGCCGCGAGCTTGTCCTCGACATCGGCAAGCTCGCGCTGGAGTGCCTGGAAATTGGCCGAGGCCTTGAGATCGGGGTAGGCCTCTCCCAGCGCCAGCAGATTGCCGAGCGCGGCCTTGAGCTTGCGCTCAGTGCCGGATGCGGGTGCCCCGCTGGCCGCCGCGCTGCGCGCCGCGATCACCGCATCGAGCGTGGCCGCCTCGTGTCCGGCATAGGCTTTGACGGTCTCGACCAGATTGGGGATGAGATCGTGCCGCTGGCGCAACTGCGCATCAATATCGGCAACACCCTGCCGCACGGCCTGCCGCAAGCGCACCAATTTGTTGTAAATTCCAACAACAATCAGCAGCCCGATTACGAAGATCGCAAGCACGCCCCACCAGATTGTGTCCATTCTGCCTCCCTTTACCTCAACCTCAAACCATGTTCACTATAGCAACTGGTATTTGGGGGGAAGATCATGAAGAGCGATATTGAGGCAATCATGCAGGGTGAGCTCGGCGCGTGGCTGGCCGGGCAGGATGGCCAGCGCGCCGCCGCAAGGCATAGGTCACGCAGGCGCGCCGTGATCGCCGCGGTGATCCTGGTGCCACTGCTCGGGCTGTTGTGGTGGGCGCCGATGCTGCCCTGGGAAGTGAAAGCGCTGGTAACAGCCATGGCGCTGGTTCTGGGGCTTGTCTGGGTTCTTCTCGCGTCGGCCAAGGTCAGGCAGCAGGTCAAGCACGCCATCAATTCCGCCATCGCGAAGCATTTCGGCGTCTCCTACCAGCTCCGGGCCAGCCCCGGCGCAGAGCTGCAGCGCGCGCATGTCTTTGGCCTGGTGCCGCACCATGACCGTGCCGTTATCGAGGATTGCTGGGAAGGCAGCCTTGCCGGCCATGATTTCCGGCTCTACGAGGCCGTGCTGCACGAGCGGCGCCGCGACCGGGACAAGCATGACGACTGGAACGAGGTGTTTCGCGGCGCGATCATCCGCATGGCCTTTGGTCGCCCGTTCCGATCGACCACACTGCTCGAACGCACCGGCCGCAAGCGGGGCCTGATGGGCCTTGGCGCGATCCCCGAGAAACTGACCTTCAACGGCCACCAGCTCGACCGGATCGATCAGGTGCACCCCGATTTTGCCGAGACCTTTGCCCTGTTCAGCGACGATCAGGTCGAAGCGCGGGTGCTGGTCCACCCCGCCTATGTCGAGCATCTGCTGAGGCTCGAAAGTGCCTTTGCCAGCGAGCAGGTTCGCGCCCTGTTTGCCGAGGGCGATGTGGTGGTCGTGGTCGAAGGTGGCAACCGCTTCGAAAGCGGCGGTCTTGATCCCCGCAACGACGCGGAGCGCGTGGAACGCACGGTGGCGCAGTTCACCGCGCTCACCGGCCTCGCGCTGGCGATCAACCAGAACGAGCGCGGCAGCCCGGTGAAGGCCATGCCGGCCGCTTAGCTCAGCCGATCACGGAAATCCTCGTAAGCGAAGCGCTTGATGCATTCGAGCGCGTCGGTCTCGCTGTCCCACAGCCAGATCGAGGGCAAGGGCACGCCGTTGAAGGTATTGGTCTTGACCATCGAGTAATGGGCCTGATCGAGAAAGGCAAAGCGCGCCCCCGGCTCGGCCGGCACGGGCAGGCGATAATCGCCGATCACATCGCCCGCGAGGCACGAGGGCCCGCCGAGCCTGATCGGGGCGATCGCCGGATCGTCGCGCTCGCCCAGCATCGCCGGGCGATAGGGCGCCTCGAGCACATCGGGCATGTGGCAGGTGGCCGAGATGTCGGTGATGCCCACCATCACCCCGTTCTCGTGGGTGTCGAGCAGCGTGCCTACCAGGATCCCGGCATCGAGCGCCACCGCCTCGCCCGGCTCGAGGATGATCTGGCAGCCGGTGTCGGCCGCGGCATCCTTGAGGAACTGGACGAGTTCGGCGCGCTGGTAATCGGCGCGGGTGATGTGGTGGCCGCCCCCCATGTTGATCCACTTGAGCTGGTCGAAATAGGGCTCGATCGCATCGAACACCCGGTCCCAGGTCGTCTGCAACGGGAGGAAATCCTGCTCGCACAGGTTGTGGAAGTGGATGCCCTCGATCCCTTCCAGATGCTCGGGCAGAAGCTGGTCGAGCGGAAAGCCGAGGCGCGAGCCGGGGGCGGAAGGATCATATTTGGCAACCTCTCCGGTGGCGACCTGCGGATTGACGCGCAAGCCCAGGCTCACCCGCGCCCCGCTCGCTGCCGCCTGCTCAAGGATCGGGCGGGCGCGGGCGAGCTGATAGGGCGAATTGAAGATCAGATGATCGGACAGGCGGCAGATCTCGGGCAGATCCTCGGGCTTGAAGGCGGCCGAATAGGTAGCGATCTCGCCATCATAGAACTCGCTGGCAAGGCGCGCTTCCCACAGGCCTGAGGTCGCCACCCCATCGAGATATTCGCCGATGATCGGCGCGGTGGCCCACATGCTGAAGGCCTTGAGCGCGGCGAAGATGCGGATATCCCCGCCCTCGGCCGCCGCGGCATCGCGCACCGCGGCAAGCACGCGGCAATTGGCGCGCAGCTTCGCGGCATCGACAACGAAGGCGGGGCTATCCACCCGCGCCAGATCGAAATGGGCAAAGGCGCCCGGATCGCCGGCCTTCGTCTGCATCAGCCGAGCGGGCTCTTGAAGATCATGAACGCGCCTCCTGCAATGAGGGCAAAGCCGGCAAGCTGGCTGGGGCCGGGGGCCTGGCCGAACAGCACCCAGGCAACCACGACAAAGCCGGCGAGCGAGAGCACTTCCTGGATGGTCTTGAGCTCGGCGAGCGAGAAATGAGCAATGCCGATGCGGTTGGCCGGCACCGCCAGGCAATATTCGACAAGGGCAATGCCCCAGGCGAGCCCGATCGCCGCCAGCAGCCCGAGCGAAGGCTGCTTCAGGTGATAATACCAGGCAACATTCATCAGCACCGCCGCGAGCGCGAGCAGGATGACGGGCAGGATCGCTCCGGCCGCAGGCATCAGAACGCCACCGGCTCTGGCAGCTCCTCCACCGTCCAGGGAAGGCCGTGCCGGTTGAGCATCTCCATGAAGGGATCGGGATCCATCTGCTCCATGTTGAACACCCCTTCCCCGCGCCAGATGTTCTGCACCATCAGCGCCGCGCCGATCATGGCCGGCACCCCGGTGGTGTAGCTCACCGCCTGGTTGCCGGTTTCCTCGTAAGCCGCCTCATGGCTGCAGATGTTCTTGATGTAGAACGTCTTTTCGCCGCTGCCATCGATCGCCTCGCCGGTGGCGATGACACCGATATTGGTGTTGCCCTTGGTGGTCTCGCCCAGGGTTTCGGGCTTGGGCAGCACCGCGGCGAGGAATTGCAGCGGGATGATCTCGCGGCCCTGGAACTTCACCGGCTCGATGCTGGTCATGCCGACATTCTGCAGCACGGTCAGATAGTTGATGTATTGATCGCCAAAGGTCATCCAGAAGCGCGCCCGCTCAAGCTCGGGGACGAAGCGGGTGAGGCTTTCAAGCTCCTCGTGATACATGAGATACATGTTCTTCTGCCCCACGCCCTCGAAGTCGAAGGCGACCTTGGTGGACATGGCCGGGGTCTCGACCCACTGGCCCTTCTCCCAGTGGCGCGCCGGGGCGGTAACTTCGCGGATGTTGATTTCGGGATTGAAGTTGGTGGCAAAGTGCTGGCCGTGGTCGCCCCCGTTGCAATCGAGGATGTCGAGCTGACGGATGGTCTTCAATTTGTGCTTTTTAAGCCACATGGTGAAGACCGAGGTGACCCCGGGATCGAAGCCCGAGCCGAGCAGCGCCATCAGGCCGGCCTCGCGGAAACGATCGTGATAGGCCCATTGCCACTTGTATTCGAACTTGGCCTCGTCCTTGGGCTCGTAATTGGCGGTGTCGAGATAATCGACCCCGGCGGCAAGGCAGGCCTCCATGATCGGCAGGTCCTGATAGGGCAGCGCGAGGTTGACGACGAGGCCGGGCTGAACCTTGCGGATGAGGTTGACCATCGCCGGCACTTCCTCGGCATCGATCTCGTAGGTGGCGATGTCGCGACCGCAGCGCGCCTTGACCGAGGCGGCGATCGCGTCGCACTTGGCCTTGGTGCGGCTGGCGAGGTGGATTTCGGGGAAGATCTCGGGGTTGAACGCCATCTTGTGCACGCACACCGAGCTGACCCCGCCCGCGCCGATGACGAGAACCGTGCTGGACTTGGCTGGCGACATGACGAAAACCTTTCGTGAAACGAATCCGGCCCCGCGCCTTAGAGCATTGGCCCGAGCTGTGGGAACCGCTTTTCGGGATCGCAGCCGGCGGGCCTGATGATCGCAGGCCCAACCTTGAGGACCAATGCCCATGAGCCAGAGCCGAACGCCAGACGCCGAGGGCGTGCGCGCCGCCGCCCGGGCCATCGCGCAGATCCTGCCGCCCACCCCGCTCTTGCCGCTCGAGATCGGCGGGGTGCGCGCCTGGGCCAAGGCCGAGAGCCTGCAACCGATCGGCGCCTTCAAGATCAGGGGCGCGTGGTGGCGGCTCTCCACCCTCAGCCCCACGGAGCGCGCCGCGGGGGTGGTGGCGGTCTCCTCGGGCAATCACGCGCAGGGCGTGGCCTGGGCGGCACGGCGGCTGGGGATCGTCGCCACCATCGTCATGCCCCATGATGCCCCGGCGGTGAAGCTTGAAGGCACCCGCGCGCTCGGAGCCGAGGTGGTGCTCTACCGCCGCGGCGAGGAAGACCGCGACCAGGTGGCCGCGCGCCTCATCGGCGAGAAAGGCGGCACGCTGGTTCATGCCTTTGCCGACCCCTGGGTGATCGAGGGGCAGGGCTCGGCCGCGATCGAGATCGCCGCGCAACTGGGGCGCGCGCCTTCGCGCATCATTGCCTGCTGCGGCGGCGGGGGGCTGGCCGCAGGGCTTGCGCTCGGCGCGCCGCAAGCCGCGATCCACATCGTCGAGCCGCAGGGCTGGGACATGGTGGGCCAGGCGCTCCGCGCCGGGCGGATCGTCGAGGCCGGCCCCGATGCGCCCAAGACCATCTGCGATGCGCTCCAGCCGCCCGCGACCTATCCGATCAATCTTGCCGTGCTTGCGGGCCGGGCCGAACCGGGGGTGACGGTGAGCGATGACGAGGTGCGCGCCGCCCAGGCCTTTGCCTTTGCCCGGCTGCGGCTGGTGCTCGAGCCCGGCGGGGCGGCGGCGCTCGCCGCGGCGCTGGCGGGCAAGGTGCCGGTGGATGAGCACAGCGTGATCATGCTCACCGGCGGCAATGCCGATCCAGCCGCCTTTGCCGCCACCATCGCGGCAACCAACAGGCCTGTGGAAAGCGTCACATTGCCGACATGAGCGGCACATATGACCGCCGCCTGACCTCAGGCACAAGGAACCCCGACAGGCCATGGCAACACAGGCGAAGCGGATCATCGAGGATGCGGTGGTGCGCAAGGAGGCAGGGCTTGGCGACAAGCTGCTCGACAAGGCCTTTGCCCTGGCTTTCCGCGGGCTTGTCTATGCCCAGATCTGGGAAGACCCGGTGGTCGATATGGATGGCCTCGCGATCACGCCCGAAAGCCGGGTGATGTGCATCGCCAGCGGCAGCTGCAACGCGCTGTCCTATCTCACCGCCGGGCCAGCCAGCGTCACCGCGGTCGATCTCAACCGCGCGCATGTGGCGCTCGGGCGGCTCAAGATCGCGGCGATCCGCCACCTGCCCAATTACGAGCGCTTCCACCGCTTCTTCGCCCAAGCCGATCACAAGGAGAATGCCGAGGTCTATCGCACCATGATCGCCCCGCATCTCGATGCGGAAAGCCGCGCCTATTGGGAAGCGCGCGACATCCGCGGGCGGCGGCGCATCTCCTATTTCACCAAGGGGCTCTACAAGCAGGGCCTGCTCGGCAATTTCATCGGCCTCGCCCATGTCTTTGCCCGGCTCTACAAGATCGATCTTGGCAAGCTGCTCGCCGCCGAGACGCTCGAGGAGCAGCGCGCGGTGTTCGCGCGCGAGCTTGCCCCGGTGTTCGACAAGCGCTTCATCCGCTGGCTCACCGATCAGCCGGCCTCGCTTTTCGGCCTCGGCATCCCTCCGGCGCAGTTCGCGCACCTTGCGGGCGATGAACGCATGGCCGAGGTGCTGCGGCGGCGGCTGGAAAAGCTCGCCTGCGACTTTGCGATGAAGGACAATTACTTTGCCTGGCAGGCCTTTGGCCGCGGCTACAGCCGGGCCGAGGGCGCGCCGCTGCCGCCCTATCTCCAGCGCGCCAATTGGGAGGCGATGCGCGCGCGGATCGACCGGATCGCCGTGACCCGCGCCAATATGGTGGACTGGATCGGCGCGCAGGAACCGGCGAGCATCGACCGCTTCGTGCTGCTCGATGCGCAGGACTGGATGAACAATGCCCAGCTCGATCAGCTCTGGAGCCGGATCACCCGTGCCAGCCGCCCCGGCGCGCGGGTGCTGTTCCGCACCGCGGCCGAGCCGAGCCTGCTGCCCGGCCGGCTCGACCATGCGATCCTGTCGCAATGGCGCTATCTTGAGGCGCTTTCCGCCGATCTCACCCGCCGCGATCGCTCCTCGATCTATGGCGGCGTGCATGTCTATGAGCTGGCGTGATGGCAAGCCGCGGTTCTTCGCACGCCGCGCTGATGGACGAGATCTATCGCGGCCAGCGCCATATCTATGATCTCACACGCAAATATTATCTGTTCGGGCGCGACACGCTGATTGCCGGGCTTGATGCCCGCCCCGGGATGCGCGTGCTCGAGCTGGCCTGCGGCACCGGGCGCAACCTTGCCAAGGTGGGCAAGGCGTGGCCGGGCGCGCGGCTTTTTGGCCTCGATATTTCGGCCGAGATGCTCAAGAGCGCGCGCGCCGCGCTCGGCCCCAAGGCGCGGCTTGGCCAAGGCGATGCCTGCAGCTTCGATGCCGCGGCGCTGCTCGGCGAACCTGCCTTCGAGCGGATCGTGCTGTCCTATTCGCTCTCGATGATCCCCGAGTGGGAGCGCGCGCTCGATCAGGCTGCCAGCCTCATCGCCCCGGGCGGATCGCTGCACGTGGTCGATTTCGGCGATCTTTCCGGCCTGCCCCGCCCCGCCGCGCGGCTGCTGCGCGCCTGGCTGGCGAGGTTCCATGTCAGCCCGCGCGAGGGCCTGCCCGCCGCGGCGCGGCGCATCGCGCAGACGCGCGGGCTGATGATCGCCAGTCGCCGCGGCCCGCTCGGCTATTACCAGCTCCACGTGCTCAGCGCCTGAGCCGCGCGCCAGCCGCTCAGCGGATGTCGGGGTAGTGCGCGGCCAGTTCCTCGCGCGCGCCCAGCGCCCACAGCGCGCTGACCTTGAAATAGATCCAGTTGGCGCGCCAGCTGCCCCAGGCGGCGATGCGGCGGTCCGAGGTCAGCACCCAGCGGGGCAGCAGGCGGATGCGCCCGATCCGGGCAAAGGCAAGGCACAGCCCCGCCTCCTCGAGCACCGGGGCGCGTTCGTCACAGCCGCCGAGCCGCAGAAAATCATCGCGGCGGAAGAACATCGCATGATCGCCGAACAGGAGCCGCACCCCGCGCAGGAACAGCCGCGGGCAAAACAGCGCCGGGATGTACCAGGTCTTGATGATGTTGTGGAAGGTCGAGCCCCAGCGCGTGCCCCGCGCGCCGACGAAGCGCGGCATGAAGCCGGCAAGCGCGGTGGCAGGATCGGCCATCGCCGCGCGCATCAGCGCCACCGCATCGCGCGGCAGGATGGTATCGGCGTGGAGCACGCAGACGATCGTGCCCTTCGCTGCGGCAACCCCGTGGTTGATCTGCGCCCCGCGGCCCTTGCGCGGCGCGACTATGCAGATGACGCCCGCCGCGCGGGCGATGGCGCAGGTGGCATCGCTGCTGCCGCCATCGACCACAAGCACCTCATCGGGCGCCGGATCGAGCGCGTCGAGCGCCGCGAGCGTGGCGGGGAGCGCCGCTTCCTCGTTGTAGGTGGGGATGAGGATGGTGAGGCTCAGCATGGTGCGAGGCCCGGCCAGCGGGCAAGGTCCTCGGGCCGGTCGCAATCGGCGAGGGTCTCGAGCAGCGCAACGGGAGTGCCGGTCGCCGCGAGCCGGCGCAGGGTTTCGCCCAGCACCGCGCTGGTGCTCCAGGGCATATCGGTGAGCAGGTCTGTCCGGGGTTCGCGCAAGGCAAGGCAATAATAGCCGCCATCCTCGGCCGGGCCGACCGCCACCGGGTGCGTGGCGAGCGCCGCCACCGCCGCGGTGACATGGGCGGGCGCCAGATCGGGGGTATCGGCGCCGAAAAAGATCACCGGGGCGCGTGCGGCAAAGGGAATGAGGCGGGCCGAAAGATCGCCCTCGGCCTGAGCGACATAGGCGTGATCCGGGCCCAGCCAGGCGCGAAAGGCGGCCTCGTCCGCCCCGGTATAGGCGATCACCACCGGCCCGCCGGCGGCGCGCAGCACCGCGGCGCTGCGCTCGGCCAGGCGCCTGTGGAGCGCGGCGGCGCCCTCGGCCCCCAGCGCCGGGATCAGCCGGGTCTTGCATTGCCCGGGCACGGGATAGCGCACGAACAGGACGAGATCGGGGCGAAACGCCATGCCCGCTGCTTTGGCCGGGCGCGGGCGCGGGCGCAATGGGCAGCTGCGGAACCTCCCGCCACGGGCCGGAGAACCGGGCCGGGGCTCGCCTCGCCCATCGCGGGTTGACCGCCCCATCATTATCACATAGCCTCATGAATGCATATCTGCAAAATTATGCATCTATGGGGAGGGTTCATGCCCAGCCGGGTGATCGTCTCGCGCGACCTTGCCGATTTGATGCGGCTGCTCGCCCATGCCGATCGCCTGCGCCTGATCGAGGAACTGGGCCAAGGAGAGAAGACCGTCAGCGAGCTTGCCGCTGCGCTGGCACTGCCATCCACCCGGATCTCGCAGCATCTGGCGCTGCTGCGGGCACACCGGCTGGTCGCGGAGCGACGCAACGGGCGCAGCCATTTCTACCACCTCACCCATCCCCAGCTTGCCACCTGGATCCTCGACGCCCTTCCCTTCGTCGATATCCGCAACCGCCTGGGCGAAGCCGAACATATCGAGCGCGTCCGCGCCCTGTGGAGCGCCCAGCCTCCCCACCACAATGTCGAGTGAAAGGATCTGCGATGCCCAATTTTGCCCAAGGCGTGGTCAAGTTCCAGCGTGAGGTCTTCCCCGAGAAGGCTGAGCTGTTCGAGCGCCTCGCAATCGGCCAGAGCCCCGAGGCGCTGTTCATCACCTGCTCCGACAGCCGGATCGAGACCGCGATGCTCACGCAAACCGATCCCGGCGAGCTGTTCATCTGCCGCAATGCCGGCAACATCGTGCCCCCGCACACCAACCAGACCGGGGGGATGACGGCCTCGATCGAATTTGCCATCGGCGCGCTGCAAATCCCGCATATCGTCATCTGCGGCCACACCGAATGCGGGGCGATGAAGGGGGCGATGAACCGCGCCGCGCTCACCAACCTGCCGCATGTGCGCGAATGGCTCGGCTATGCCCAGGGCGCGGTCGACATCGTCGAGGCGCTCGGCGCCGGGCTCGATCCCGAGGCCAAGATGCGCATGCTGCTCGAGCAGAACGTGATCCTGCAGCTCCAGCACCTCAAGACCCACCCTACCGTGGCGGTGGCGCTGGCGCAGAAGGCGCTTCAGCTTCACGGCTGGGTCTATGACATCAAGACCGGCGCGGTCTCTGCCTATGACGAGACCGCCGGTCGCTGGCTGCCGGTTGAGGAGCGCTATGCATCCGATCTCGCTGCCACTGTGCTGCACCGCCACGCCTGCTGATTTTCTGCCCCCTGGGCCTGCCCTTTCACCCCCGGAGCCGCGATCATGACCCAGCAAGCCTCTGCCACCCCGACGCCCGCCGCGCTGGGGCGCGATGTGCTGGCCTCGATCGTGGTGTTTCTGGTTGCCCTGCCGCTGTGCATGGGCATTGCCATTGCCTCCGGCGCCCCGCCTGCGCTCGGCCTGGTGACGGGAATCATCGGCGGGCTGGTGGTCGGTTCACTCGCCGGATCGCCGCTGCAGGTAAGCGGCCCGGCGGCGGGCATGGCGGTGCTGGTCTATCAGCTGGTGCAGGAACATGGCCTCGTCATGCTTGGCGTGGTGGGGCTGCTCGCCGGGGCACTCCAGGTGCTCGCCGGGGTGCTGCGCCTCGGCCAATGGTTCCGGGCGATTTCGCCCTCGGTGATCCACGGGATGCTGGCCGGCATCGGGGTGCTGATCCTCGCCTCGCAAATCCATGTCATGCTCGATGATGCCCCGCGCGCCAGCGGCCTGCGCAACCTCGCGGCGATCCCGGAGGCGGTGATCAAGGTCTTCCCGATGGACGGTTCGGTGCATCACCTTGCCGCCATGGCGGGTCTGGTGACGATCGCCAGCATCGTGCTGTGGAACCGCTTCCGGCCCAAGCGGATGGCGCTCATCCCCGGGCCACTGATCGGGGTGATCGCGGGGACGCTTTTCGCGCTCGCCTTTGCCCTGCCGATCGCGCAGGTCGCGCTGCCGGAAACCCTGGCGAGCGGGCTGAACATTCCCACGCCCGAGGCCCTGGCCGGCATCGCCGATCCGGCGATCCTCACGCTGGGCCTGGTGTTCGCCTTCGTCGCCAGTGCAGAGACCCTGCTGTGCGCCACCGCCGTGGACAAGATGCACATCGGCGCGCGCACCGATTACGACAAGGAACTGCGCGCACAAGGCATCGGCAACCTCCTCTGCGGCGCGCTCGGCGCCCTCCCGCTCACCGGGGTGATCGTGCGCTCGGCCGCCAATGTCGAGGCTGGGGCAACCACGCGTCTCTCGGCGATCCTGCACGGCGCCTGGCTGCTGCTTGCGGTGGTTGCCTTCCCCTTCGTGCTCAACGCCATCCCGACGTCGGTGCTGGCAGCGATCCTTGTTTACACCGGCTACAAGCTCATCAACATCGCGCAGATCCGCAAGATCGCCGAGTTCGGACGGCAGGAACTGGCGATCTATTTTGTCACGCTCATCGGCGTGGTTGCCATCGATCTGCTGACCGGGGTGATCCTCGGTTTCGTGCTGGCGACGCTCAAGCTGGTCTATACCTTCTCGCACCTCGAGATCAGGACCACGCGCGAGGAAGCGACCAACCGCATCGATCTGTGGCTGACCGGTTCAGCAACCTTCTTCTCGATCCCGCAGCTCTCCCAGGTGCTCGAAAATGCGCCCTTCGGCTCGGAAGTGCACATCCATGTCGAGAAGCTCGACTATATCGACCATGCCTGCCTTGAAATGCTCTCCTCCTGGGAGAAGCTGCACCAGTCGACCGGCGGCACACTGATCGTCGAATGGAGCGAGCTGGTCGAACGCTATGGACGCCGTGCCGGGGATCCCAGCAAGGTTGCCATCCCCAGCCTCACGCACAGATCCGCGGCATAAGCGCCCCCAACCGCACACGGACCGCGTTTGCAGCCGTCAGGTGACGGTTGCGGCCGCCTCCTCGCGCCACAGCCGCTTGGCCTGCTCGATGTCGCTGGCGCTGGCGCGGCTGAGGCGATGGGCGACGAAATCGATCCCCTCGATCAGCCACAGCGCCAGTTCGGGCTGGGCCAGGCGATAAACGCGCCGCTGCCCGAGTGCCTCGGTCTCGACCAGCGCGATCGCGCGCAGCACGCCCAGATGCTGCGACACCCGGGTGGGAGTGATCTCGAGCTGGTCGGCGAGTTCGTTCACGGTCTGATCGCCCCCCTGGAGCTTGAGCAGCAGGCGGATGCGATCGGGGTGTGAGATCTGGCGAAGCACATGCGCGAGTTCAGTGGCGACAATCTTGCGGCTGGGCATGGGGCAATCCTTGGCTGGCAGGGTTGAGGGTCAGGGCTGTGATTGAACAAGGCGCAGATCGACCGAACGGCTCCCGACGGGTGCCGAAGGCTCGGCAGCGAGCGCGCGCCAGGGCTGCACCGAACGCTGGCTGGTCGGCAAGGTCTCGGTCAGCATGGCGACAAGGCGGGCATCCTCTATAGTGTTGACATAGGGCGCCTCGACCGCCCGCGTCGGCGTGGCAAGGCCATGGGCGCGGGCCCGGGCCCAGGCCTCGTGCAGGCGCCGCGCGGCGCCGGGGGCGCCGCTGCGATCGAGCGCGAGGGCGAGCGCCTGGATCAAGGCTGGCGCATCGAGCGCGGGGTGCAGCCTGCCCTCGCCCGAGCCCTCGGTGGTGATGCGCAGCAGGCCGCAACCGCGCGGCCCGCCATGCCAGAGCATTGGCCAGGGCCCGGCAATCCCGTGCGCGCGGGCAAGCAGGGTAAAGACGATGCTGCGCAGATCAGGCACGGCGATGAGCGCGTCCCAGCAGGTTCCGCCGTCGCTGAGCGACGCGAGCGCTTCCTCAATGGCAAGCACGCTGATCGCCAGCCCTGCGCCGGCAAGGCCTGATCGCTGCGCGTGCAGCTGAAGCGTCATCGCGTTGCGCTGGCGTGCGTGAACAATGATCGCCAGTTTCTGACGGCCCTCGGCGCGCAGCGACTCGATCATCGCCCGCAGCACCGCCGGGCGTGGCAGCGGCGGCATGCCAGCCTCATCGGCACTGCAACCGGCAGGATGGGGCGAGAGCAGTGCCAGATCAACGGCGCCCGGAGCCGCCATGACCCCGCGACCCTGTTCGTGCAGATAGCTTGCCACCCAGTGTGCCTGCGGCAGGATCGGCAGGCCACCGTGCTGGAAGGCGCTCGGCGCCCAGCCGAGCCAGGGCGCAAACTCCACAATTGCGGCGCCAGGACGCACCCACTCGGCCATGCGCGCCAGCCGCCCCTCGGGTGCGGACGGAACAAATTCGACCGTGATGCCAAGCCAGGCGACCAGCCGCGCAAGGCCCTCATACCAATCGACAGGCGCAGCCTCCTGCGGCAGGCCGAGTCTGAGCTGCGGACTCACCAGCGCGAGCTGCGGTCGCGCGGGGCGCAGGTCGCTGCGGCTCGAGGGCGCGCTGCGGTTCGTGGCCGAGCGATCGATCAGCTGGCTGCCCCTGTCCATCCTGCGGCTCCTTCATCCTGTTGCGAACAAGCCGCGGTGCTCTAGCCGCGGGGGCAAAATAGGAAAAATTCAATCTTTCTTCCGAAATGTTCTATTATCTGAATATCTGAAAATCCCCCGCCGGCCCCGCCTTGCCAGCCGCGCCCCGGGCGGGCATCACCGCGCCTTGAGAGGGGAAAGAGCCATGACCATCCGCATCTGCCTCGCCGCGGCGGCCCTGTGCGCATCGCTTGCGAGCATCGCCCAGGCTGCAGGCGAGGATACCGCTCCTGAAAGCCCGGCAAGCCCCGCCACCCGCGCCGCGCAGGAGGCCGCCGCCGCGGCGCTGCCAAGCGAGGACGGGCGCGACGATGAATTCGTGCGGCGGGGCTTTCTTGCCACCCGCGCCGATCCGCTGATCCGCGCCGCCAATGGCCAGCCAGTGTGGAACCTTGCCGCCTATGCCTTTGTCGAGGGGCCGGCGCCCGACAGCGTCCACCCCAGCCTGTGGCGGCACATGCGCCACCTCAAGCACCACGGCCTGTTCCGCGTCACCGACAATCTCTGGCAGGTGCGCGGCTTTGATCTTGCCAATATGACGATCATCCGCGGCCACACCGGCTGGATCGTGATCGACCCGCTCACCAGCATCGAGACCGCACGCGCCGCGCTCGATCTCGTCAATGCGACGCTCGGCCCGCGCCCGGTGAGCGCGGTGATCTACACCCATTCCCATGCCGACCACTTCGGCGGGGTGCGCGGGGTGATCGATCCGGTCGAGGTCGCCGCGGGCCGGGTGGCGGTGATCGCGCCCAAGGGCTTTCTGGAAGAAGCGGTTTCGGAAAATGTCATGGCCGGCGCCGCCATGACGCGCCGCGCCGCCTATCAGTTCGGCGCCGGGATTGCGCCCGGGCCCCAAGGGCAGATGGGCAGCGGCATCGGCATGGCGGTGGCGGGCGGCACCCTCTCGCTGATCGCGCCCACCGACACCATCGCCGCCACCGGCGAGAGGCGGGTGGTGGACGGGGTGGAGCTTGGCTTCCAGATCGTCTCGGGCAGCGAGGCCCCGGCGGAACTGAATGTCATGATCCTGCCCGAGAAGACCTTCCTCGCCGCCGAAATCGCCACCTGCACGCTGCACAACATCCTCACCCCGCGCGGGGCCAAGGTGCGCGATGCGCGCGCCTGGGCGCATTTCCTCGATGAGGCCGCCACCCGCTATGCCCCGCAGAGCGAGGTGGTGATCTCGAGCCATTGCTGGCCGATCTTCGGGCGCGCGGCGGGTATGGCCTGGCTTGCCGCCCAGCGCGACAATTACCGCTGGCTGCACGATCAGACGGTGCGGCGCATGAACCGCGGCGAGACCATGGCCGAGATCGCCGAAGCGCTCGCCGCCGCCCTGCCCGCGGGCCTGGCCGGAGAATGGGCAACGCGCGGCTATTATGGCACCATCAGTCACAACGCCAAGGCGATCTACCAGTTCTATCTCGGCTGGTATGACAGCGTGCCCGCCAATCTCCATGCCCACCCGCCGGTGGCGCGCGCCCGGCGGCTCATCGACGCGCTCGGCGGGGCAGAGCGCACCCGCGCGCTCGCCCGCGCGGCGATGGCCGAGGGCGACTATCGCTGGGCCAGCGAGCTGTTGCAGAACCTTGTATTTGCCGCGCCCGATGATGCCGCAGCGCGCGCGCTGCTCGCCGAAAGCTATGCCCAGCAGGGCTATCACGCCGAAAGCGCGATCTGGCGCAACCAGTTCCTCGCCGCCGCGGGGGATCTGCGCCGAGGGCGCGCCGGCGGCGCGGCTGCGCAGAGCAGCGATCTCATCGCCGCACTGGGCACGGGCGAATTGCTCGATGCTGCCGCCACCCGCTTTGCCCCCGAACGCTTCGGCACCGGGCGGCGCCTGTCGGTCGCCATCGTGCTCACCGACCGCGAGGAGGAAGCGCTCATCGAGGCCAATGACCGGGTGCTGATCGGGCGGGTGGGCAGCCTGCCGCCATCCCCCGATGTCACCATCCGTGGCCCGCGCGCGCTGCTGCTGGCGCTGCTGTTCCTCAAGCAGCCAGTGAACGCGCTGGCGGGGGCCGGGCTTGTGGTCGAGGGCGATGCCGCCGCGCTCCAGCATCTCATCGACGCGCTCGATCCCATGCCCCAGGGCTTTGACATCGTGCTGCCCTGATCGATGCGCCATCCGGGCGAAGGATTAGGCCCGTTCAGGCGTTGGTCAGGTGCCGCGCGCTGCGATAGGCGGCGCACCAAGGTCAGGACAGCTTTGCCATGCGCGTGATCGATCCTCCCGAGGCCCACCCATGACCGCGGCCATGATCGCTGCCAGCCGCTTTGGCTATGGCCCCGCGCTCGGCGCCGCCCCGCCGGATGACCCGCGCGGCACGCTGCGGCGCCAGCTCACCCGCTTCGATCCCGCCCCGCCGGTGATCGCCGCGCGGCTCGAAAGGCGCCCGGGTGCAGCAGAACTCTTGGGCGAGCTGCGGCGTCTGCGCCAGGAGACCCGCCGGCGCGGCGGAGAGGCCGGGGAAGCAGCGGCCGGGCAAATGCCCGGGATGACCGGGGCCATCGACCGCCCCATGGCCGGGAAGGAGGCGCGCGCCGCCGCGCTCGCCGCGCTACCAAGCGATCTGCGCGCGCGGATTGCCGAAGGCCAGCGGCAGCTTGCCACCGACATCGCCGCCCGCCTCACCTGCGCCGTGACCAGCGAGACGCCGCTGGTCGAGCGGCTGGTGCATTTCTGGTCGAACCATTTCAGCGTCTCGGTCGGCAAGCCGGGCACCCAGTTCGAAGTCGGCGCGCACGAATTTGCAGCGATCCGCCCGCATGTGCTGGGGCGCTTTGCTGATCTGCTCAAGGCCGCGGTGCTGCACCCGGCGATGCTGATCTATCTCGACCAGTTCCAGTCGATCGGCCCCAACGCGCCCTTTGCCGCGCCCCGCCGCGCCGGGGCGCAAGCGGCGCAGCGCCAGCAACAGCTTGAGGGCCGGCGCGGGCTCAATGAGAATCTCGCGCGCGAGATCCTCGAGCTACACACGCTCGGGGTCAATGGCGGCTACAGCCAGGAGGATGTGACCGAGCTTGCCCGGGCGCTCACCGGCTGGACCGTGCCCGGCATCGGCCGGGTGGGCCGCCTTGCCGAGGCCCAGACGAGTGGCGCCGCCTTCGTGGCGCTGGTGCACGAGCCGGGTGCGCGCCGCGTGCTGGGCCGCACCTATGGCGAGGCCGGAGCGCGCCAGGCGCTCGCGATCCTCGATGACCTTGCGGTCCATCCGTCAACCGCGCGCCACATCGCCACCAAGCTCGCGCGCCATTTTGCCGGCGACGTGCCGCCCGCCACGCTGGTGGCGCGGCTCGAGGCCGATTTCCTGCGCACCGGGGGCGATCTGGCCAGCCTTGCCGAAACGCTGATCGCTGCGCCCGAGACCTGGGCCAAAGGGCCGCTCAAGCTGCGCACCCCGTTCGAATGGCTTATCGCCGCGCTGCGCCTCACCGGCAGTCACGATTGGCCCCCTCAGCGCGTCGTCGGCGCGCTCAACCAGCTCGGCCACCTGCCCTGGCGCGCGCCCTCGCCGGCGGGTTATGACGACATCGCCGCAAGCTGGAGCGGGCCCGACATGCTGATGCGCCGGGTCGAATTTGCCGCGCGCCTCGCCCAGGCGGTCGCCACGGACGACCTTGTCATGCGCGCCGAGGCAACCCTTGGCGATGTGCTCGGCGCAGCGACGCGCGCCCAGATCGCCGGCGCCGAAAGCAGCAGCGAGGCGCTCGCGCTGTTGCTGGTCTCGCCCGAAATGCTGCGGAGGTAAGCCCCATGCGCCATGAACTTGATCGCCGCTCGCTGCTTGCCGGATCGCTGGCGCTCGGCGCCGGCAGCCTTGCCTTGCCGCGCATCGCCCTTGCCCAGGCACCGGGCGAGCGCAACCTGCTGTTCGTGCTGCTGCGCGGGGCGGCTGACGGGATGGCGATGCTCGCGCCGGTGGGCGATCCGGGGCTTGAAGCCCTGCGCGGCGCGCTGCTCGCCGATTATGCGTCCGCGCCGCGGATCGATGGCTTCTTCGCGCTCCACCCCGCGCTCGGCGAGGTCGCGGCGCTGGCGGCCAGAGGCGAGGCGCTGTTCGTCCATGCCGCGGCCACCGCCTATCGCGAGCGCTCGCATTTTGACGGGCAGAACCTGCTCGAAAGCGGCGGGACGGCGCCCTTTGCCGCCAAGGATGGCTGGCTCAACCGGCTGGCGGCATTGCTCAACCGGCAAGCGCCGCAGGCCACGCGGGCGCTGGCGATCGCCCCAAGCGTGCCGCTGGCCTTACGCGGCGAGGCGCCGGTGTCGAACTATGCGCCCTCGGCCCTGCCCGAGGCGAGCGAGACGCTGCTCGAGCGGGTCAGCCAGCTCTATGCTGCCGACAGCGAGCTTGGCCCGCAATGGGCGCGCGCGCTCGAGACGCGGGCGATGGCGGGCAACACCGATGCCACCAGCCTGCGCGATGCCTCTGCCACCGGCAACCTCACGGCACGGCTGATGCGCGGGGCCGATGGCGCGCGGATCGCGATGATCGAGCTGGGCGGCTGGGACACCCACGCCAACCAGCGCATCGGCTTTGCCCGTTCAGCCCAGCGGCTCGATGCGCTGCTGGCGGCCTATCGCACGGGCATGGGCCCGGCCTGGGCCGAGACGCTGGTGGTGGTGGCGACCGAGTTCGGCCGCACCGCCCGGCTCAACGGCACGCGCGGCACCGATCATGGCACCGCCACGGCAGCGCTGCTCCTCGGCGGCGGCGTGCGCGGCGGGCGAGTGATCGCCGACTGGCCGGGGCTGGGGCCGGGCCAGCTCTACCAGAACCGCGACCTTGCCCCCACGACCGCGCTCGAAAGCGTGCTCGCGGGCGCGGTGGCCGGGCACTTCCGCCTCGATCCTGCGCTGGTGATGGCACGGCTCTTTCCCGGCCGCAGCACCCCTCCGCTCGGCGGGCTCATCAGGGCCTAGAACGAGCACTCACGCGGCGCGGCGGCCTCGTCGCGGGTGATGGTGCTGATCTCGAGAGCAAAGGGCGCCTCGGAGGCGATCGTCAGCCGCTCCCCGGTCTCGCCGAGGCAGGCGCGGGTGAGCACCATCTCGCGCCAGCCCTTGCCCTCGGCGAGCGCCAGCTGCCGCGCAATGTCGAGCGCCTGCGCGCCGGAAGTGATGGTGACCGGCCCGGCCGGGCGGGTGCTGACCTGATAGGTGATGCGGAAGGCCCCGCCGCTCGGCGGGCCGACGAGGCTGAGCTGCGAGCCAGGGCCGAAGGCGATGCGCCGCGCATCTTCCTGCGCGCGCCGGTCGATCCCGCTCGCCACGATCCCGTTGCCGCGCCCGCGCAGGTCAGGAAGCACGGCGTTGCCCGCCAGCGCCTGCACCCGCGGCCCCAACCGCCCGGCGCCGAACCACACCGCCCCGCCCTCTGCCTGAAGCTGGGCGCAGGTCTCATCGAGCGGTGCGGCGGGCACCCCGGCGGCATAGCCCTGCCCGAAGCCGCGCGCATAGAGCGTCGCCCGCCCGGCGCGCACCTCGGCTGCATCGCAGCTTGCTGGCCAGGCGAAGGGCAGCCGCCCGCTGGGCGCGGCGGTGCCGAACAGCACGTCGGCCACCCCTGCCCCCTCGCTCCCCGGCAGCCACGCGGCGACGAAGGCATCGGCGGCATTGATTTCGCGGTTCATCCACAGCGGCCGGCCCGAGAGGAACACCGCCACGGTCGGCACGGAGCGGGCGCGGAAGGCGCGCAGCAGCGAGAGACCCTCCTCGTCGCGCAGGGCGAGATCCTTGCGATCACCGACGAACTCGGCATAGGGCTCCTCGCCGAACACCACGATGGCAACATCAGGTGCCGCGCCGTCCGCTGCCGCGGCGTCCGCGGATGGCACCAGCACCGCCTCGCCACCTGCCGCGCGCGCGGCCGCGGCGATCCCCTGCCAGATCGAGGTCGCGCCGGGAAAATCGGCCGCCGTCAAATCGCCGCCGCCCTGCCAGGTGACCGACCAGCCCCCGGCCTGCTGCGGGATGTTGTCGGCCGCGCGCCCGGCCACCGCGATGCGCGCGCCCGGGCGGATCGGCAGCACGCCCGTGTTCTTGAGGATCACCAGGGATTTGGCCACCGCCTCGCGCGCGAGGGCGCGGTGTTCGGGCGCGCCGAGCAGCTCCCAGCGCCCGGCAAGCGGCCGCGCCGAGGGCATGGCGGCGCCCTCGAGGCGGCCGAGCGCCTGCTTCAGCCGCAGCACCCGCAGCACCGCCTCGTCGAGCCGGGCCAGCGGGATGGTGCCCTCCCGCACCTGCCGCACCAGCGCGGCGTGCAACCCCTTCCAGTCCTCGGGCACCATATAGACATCAAGCCCGGCGAGCAGCGCGGCGGGGCAATCGGCATTGCTGCATCCGGGGATCTGGCCGTGGCCGTTCCAGTCGCCCACCACCACTCCGGCAAAACCCAGCTCGCCGCGCAGCACATCGGTGAGCAGCGCCCTGTTGCCGTGCATCTTGGTGCCGTTGATCGAATTGAAGCTGGCCATTACGCTCAGCACCCCGGCCTTGATCGCAGCAGGGTATGGCGCGGCGTGCACCGCCATCAGCTCGGCAAGATCGCCGTTGACATCGCCCTGATCGACCCCCTGCTCGGTGCCGCCATCGCCGAAGAAATGCTTGGCCGTGGCGGCAACCTTGCCGGGGCCGAGGAAGTCGGGATCGCCCAGGCGGCCCTGCAGCCCCTCGATCATCGCCACGCCGAGGCGGGTGACCAGCGCCGGATCGGAGGAGAAGCTCTCATAGGTGCGGCCCCAGCGCAGATCCTGCGCCACCGCCACCGTGGGAGCAAAGGTCCAGTCGAGCCCGGTCACCGCGATCTCGCGCGCGGTGGCAGCGCCGATGCGGCGCACCAGATCGGCATCAGCGGTAGCGCCAAGCGCGATGTTGTGCGGAAACACCGTCGCCCCCGGCACATTGGCATGGCCGTGGACCGCATCGGTCGCCCACAGCGTCGGAATCGCCGGTTCGCCCCCGGGCAGGGGCGCGCGCGAGGCCTCCCAGAAGGCATCGGCCAGCGTGAGCCAATCGCGCGCCGGGGCCTTGTCATTGCCATAGGGGCCGGAATTGCCGCCGTTGAGGATCGCGCCGAAGCGATAGGTGCGCACGTCCTCGGGCGTGATCGCGCTGATATCGGGCATGATCAGCTGGGCGACCTTGCGCTCGAGGCTCATGCGCGCGAGCAGGGCCTCGGGGCTGGTGTGCATCGCCGGGGCGAGCGGCGCAGCGCTGCCAGCCGATGGCGCCGCCGCCGTGCCTCCGGGTGCTGCGGCGCAGCCTGCGAGCAGGGGTGCAAGAGCCACCGTCGCGGCTAGCATGCCGAGCCATTTGCGCTGCATCGGGCCAGTCCCTCCCAAGACCGTGTCGCGAATTATTGAGAACGTTATCAGGATATGCCGGGGCGCGCTGCCTTTGGCAAGGCCCGGATCGCCGCGGCCCGGGCTTGTGCGCGGATGGGGCCACGCTCAGGCGGGGCGGCGCGTCCCGGCGAGCAGCGCTGCGCTTGCCAGCGCCAGCGCCGCGAACAGCACGAACAGCCCGGAATAGCCGAAATGCGGCACCAACAGCACCGTCAGCCCCGGCATCACCATGCCCGGCACGGTGTTGGTGAGGTTGAACAGGCCAAGGTCGCGCCCGCGGTGCTGCGGCGCGGGCAGCACCCGCAGGGTGTGCCCCGCATGAAGCGCGAGGAACACCGCCGCCGACAGCGCAAAGAGCACATAACCCGTGATTGCCATGGCGAGGCCCGAGGCCGCCGCCATCACCGCAAGCCCAGCGGCACAGGCGAGCGCGGCGAGCACCAGCGGGAGCACCGGGCGGCCATGGCGATCCGACCAGCGCCCGACCAGCAGCGACAGCGGTACCGCCGAGAGCAGCACCAGGCTGAAGATATTGGCCGCGCCGTGCTCGGGATAGCCGGGGGCGAGTGCGCGCAGCCAATAGAGCAGGAAGGCAAACATCCCCCCTTCGGCAACCTGCACCAGCAGCCGCGCCGCCCACATCCTTGCGACCACCCCGCGCCAGGGCAGTGGCGACGCCGCGTCTTCGGGCGCGGCCACGGCCGGGCGCGGCGCCATCAGCTCGGCCCGCGCGCGCCCGCCGCCCAGCAGCACCGCCGGGAGCACCAGCGCCGCCACCAGCAGCGCCACCAGCTCGAGCCGCGCCGCGGGCGCAACCAGCCCGCCATAGGTCACCAGCGATCCCGCCAGCGCCCCCAGCGCCGGGGCCAGCGCCAGCGCCCCGCCAAGCTCGCCCTTCTGGCTGTCGGGAAAGCAATCGCCGGCCCAGGCCAGAAGCGGGCCGAGCATCAGGTTGAGGCCCACCTGCCAGGCCATGATCAGGAGCACGACCTCATCGAGGCTGCGCGCGTCCTCTAGCGCCACCAGCAAGAGGCCCGAGATCACGAGGCCGGCAAGGATCCATGGGCGCCGCGTGCCGCTCACGTCGCTCAGCGTCCCGGCGGCGATATTGGCAAGGCTCGCCGCCAGCGCGCCAAGAAAGGTCACCTGGGCGAGCGCGGCGACATCCTCGCCGCCCTGCAATTCGGCAAGGCGCTGCGGCAGCAGCACGGTAAGCAGCGGGACATAGGCGACCGCCCCCCCGGCAAAGGCGAGCGCGAACAGCGCCAGGAACCAGCGCGGCTGGGGCGCCGGACTGGCAGACGCGCTTGCGCTCAAGCCCTGTCCACCGCGCGCGGCGCCGCGGTCGAGGAACGGGGGACGAGCGCCGCGGGAACCTCGATCACGCCCTGCGCGCCTGCCTCCTCATCCCGCGCGATCAACAGTTCGACCGCGCGGCTCACGGTCTCGGCGATCGGCTGGTCGATCGCGGTGAGCGGCGGCTGGGTGAAGCGCACGATCGGGGTGTTGTCGAAGGAGATGAGCGAGAGATCATCGGGCACCGCAAGGCCAGCCTCGCGCGCCGCCTCGAGCGTGGCGAGCGCCATCTGGTCGGAAGAAGCGATGATCGCGCTGGGGCGCGGCGCGCGGGCGATGAGCGCGCGGGCGGCGGCAAGCCCGCTCTCGAAGCCGAAATCGCCGCGCGCCAGCAGGCCCTCATCGCGCAGCCCCGCCTCGGCCAGCGCAGCGCGCCAGCCGGTGATGCGCCAGCCGCTGAGGCTATATTGCTCCGGCCCGGCGATCATGGCGATGCGGCGATGGCCAAGTTCGATGAGATGGCGGGTCGCCAGCGCGGCGGCGCCCTCGTCCCCCATGGTCAGCGCGATCCCCGGCCCTCGGGCCTTCGAACCGATCCGGGCAAAACGGATACCGCGATCCTCGAGCAGCGCGGTGATCAGCGGATTTTCCGAGTGCGGCGGGGTGAGGATCACCCCATCGGGCTGGAGCGCCGAGATCGCCGCGCCCAGCTCGCGCTCGACATGCTCGGAGCGGGTGTCGATCAGCTCCACCATCATCCTGTAGCCATGCGGCGCGCCGGTGAGCACCCCGCCGAGCAGCATCTGATCGACCCAGTCGGTGCCGCGCCGCTCGCGCCAGTCGGCGAGTGTGCGCTCGCGGTCGTTGATCGCAAGGAGGATATAGGAACGCGAGCCGCTCATCCGCTGGGCGGCAAGGCTCGGCACATAGCCCATCTTCTTGATCGAGGCGCGCACCCGCTCGCGCAGATGCGGGCGGACATTGGGCCCGTCGTTGATGACCCGGCTCACCGT
Organism: Erythrobacter cryptus DSM 12079; assembly: GCF_000422985.1. Classification (GTDB taxonomy): domain Bacteria; phylum Pseudomonadota; class Alphaproteobacteria; order Sphingomonadales; family Sphingomonadaceae; genus Erythrobacter; species Erythrobacter cryptus. The sequence goes on along the minus strand of NZ_AUHC01000008.1, from coordinate 111,106 downwards.
CTGCAACGAGACCCCGGCATCCTCGGCCACGTCCCTGATGGTGACATTCTTGCGCCTGCGCGCCATCCCGATGTCTGCCCCTGTGCCTGCCCTCAGCCCGGCTAGCCCATGCAGGCCCGGCCCGTCACCGGGTCGCGGGCGCAGCGATAGACCCTGATCCAGTCGATCGCGAATTGCGCGGGAAAGCTCGCCGCTGCAAGCCCCTTTGCATTGTTCTCCTCGGCCAGCCGCCCGCCCACGGCAAGGTTGGCCATGAGATAGAAGGGCTGGTCAAAGGGGGCATGGGGCCGCCCCCGCGCGCGCGGCGAGGCGGTGCTCCACTGGTCGGCGGTGACGGTGAGATGCACCCGGCCATCGACGAGGAAGCGGATCAGCCCGGCGCCCCATTCCACCGCATAGACGTGGAAATCCGCCGAAGGCAGGGCGCCATCGGGAAGCGCCGTGCGGCTGTCGATAAAGCGGTTGGCGGGCGGAAAATCGCCGAAATGAAGCGCGCTGATGGTGCGGTTCTCGCGCCCGCCCGCGCATTGCTTGCACCTCGCGCCGATATTGACCGCCTCGAGAATGTCGATCTCGCCCGATCGCGGCCAGGGGCCATAGGCGGGGTTGTCGGGCATCATCCAGATCGCCGGCCAGGTGCCCTGCCCGGCGGGCACCCTGGCGCGCGCCTCGATCCGGCCATAGCGCCAGGCGTGCAGGCCGATGGTGCGCACCTTGCCCGAAGTGTGCGACTGCACCAGCGTGGGATTGTCGCGGCCCGCGATCTCGGGCGGGCGCGCCGGGCCGGCAAAGCGCTCCTTGCGCGCCTTGAGGAGCAGGAGGCCGCCTTCGACCGCGATGTTCTCGGGCCGGTCGGTATAGCACTGCCGCTCGCCATTGCCCCCGCCCCAGCACGAGACCTCGGGCGTCCACTTGCTGCGATCGAGCGCATCGCCCTCGAACTCGTCGGCCCACACCAGCTCCCAGCCGGCCGCGGCGAGCGGATCGGCTGGGGCACCCGAAGGCGGGGGCGCAGCGGCGCCCCCGCCCAGCAGCAGGGCGCCAAGCCCTGCCGCAATGCGTGCCAACCCGGCCCGCCTCATGCCCCGCCCCGGCTAGAAGTCGAAGCGGGCCAGGAAGGTGTAGCGTCGGTCGTTGCGGAAGGCCGAGCGCGCGATGCGGGTGCCGTCGAAATCGATCACCTGGCTGGTGCGGAACACCTCATCGAGCAGGTTCACCCCCTGCACCCCGAGCTTGATCCCGTTCTTGAGCGTGACGAACAGCGAGGCATCGAGCTGGCCGGTCTCCTCGCCCCAGATCGGGGAGAAGGGGAAGATGTCATCGCGCGGGGTGATGAGGAAGGCCGAGCGCCAGTTGTAGGCGGCGCGCATCGACAGCCAGTCCTTCTCGTAGAACAGCGTCGCGTTGACGGTGTGCTTGGAGATCCCGGCCAGCGGCTGCCCGGCGGCAAAGGGCCCCTGCGTGCCCCCGCGGTCGATATTGGTGAAATCACCGCCATCGACATAGGTATAGGTCAGCTGCGTGCCCAGCCCGCTCAACACCCCTGGCAGGAAGTCATAGGTCTGCTGATAGGCAAGTTCGACGCCCTTGAGCGTGCCGTCCTGGAAGTTGACGGGCCCGAACACCTGCACATCGAGCGCGGGCACCTTGGGGCTTTCGAAATTGACCACGTCGATCCCTGGCCCGACGATCCCCTTCAAGTCCTTGATGAAGCCGCTGAGGGTGAGCGAGCCAACCCGGTCGAAATACCATTCGACCGAAAGGTCATAGTTCCACGAGCTGATCGGGCGCAGGTTGCGGTTGCCGGTGGCCAGCGCAAAGAGCGGCCCAGTCTCAAGCGTGCCCTCGTTCCGCAGGACGCCGGTGTTGTCGCCAATCGTCCCGCCCGAGCGGAAATCGCCAAGGTCGGGCCGGGTGATGCCCTTGGACACGGCAAAGCGGAACAACAGACCGTTGCCCGTATCGAGCAGCGCGTTGAAGCTCGGCAACCAGTTGTCGAACACCACCGCGCGGTCATCGATCAGGATCTCGCCGGTATGGGCCGCCGCAAACTCAGCCAGGCGCCCGGCTGAAAGGCTGCAATAGGCCGGGCGCTGGTCGGCCGGAAGATTGGCCGCCTGGGCGCAGGCGGCGTTGATCTCGGCCACCTGCACCACCCCATCGCCATTGCCCCCGGCAAGCGGGCTGTCGAATTGCTGCGGATTGGGAAAGCCGATGAGCCCGGCCGCGACCACTTCGGTCTCGACATAGCGCAGGCCGATATTGCCCGACAGCTTCCAGCCATTGGCAAATTCGGTGCCGTAATCGACCCGCACATAGGCCGCCCTCGTCTCCTCGGCGACATCGTTGATCTCGGGCGGGCAGAACGGATCGCACTGCGTCACCTCGCCATTGACGGGGTTGAAGAACTCGCGCCCGCGGACCCCGAAGAAGGGATTGGGGGTCTGCGAGAAGACGTTGATCTCGCGCGCCTGCCGCGCTGAAAGCCCCGAGAGGTATTCCTGCAGCAGGTTGTCGCCGCCGAAGAAGAACGAGCTGCTCGGCACCGGCGAGGGAGCCTTGCCGCGCTGGAAGTTGCGGGCAAAGGGGGCAAAGGAGGTGGCATAGGTGGGGAAGTCATCGACATAGGCCCCGCCGCCGATCGCGAATTCCTGCCCCGGAAGGCCGGTGAAGAAGCGGCCCGGCTGGAACCCGCCGGTCGCCGCGCAGCCCGGCCCGGCGTTCCACGGCGCGCAGCCCGCCCGCCCGGCCCAAGGCGCCGAAAGGTTGCCCCAGGCGGTGAAGTTGGTGTCGCGCGTCACCCGGTCACGGTCCGACCAGCGCGCCCCGAAGCGCGCCCGCTTGAAGAAGCCTTCGTCGCTGATGTCATATTCGGCATCGAAGCGCAGGCTATCAAGCTCGCCCTCGTTGCGGGCGATGCTGTCGAGCAGGAACCAGTAATAGGTGTTGCGCCCGCTCGAGAAATAGTCGCTCGGCGCGCCCGGAGGGGCAAGGAACTCGACCTTGGGCACCTTGCCCGAGGCATCGATGGCGATGTTGGCCCAGGAGTTCATCGCGCCGATGATCGCGTCCTGACGCAGGTCGGAGGAGATCCGCTGCGCCTCGAAGTTGACGCGGAAGCGATCGGTCACGCTCCAGTCGATATCGAGCGAAAAGTCCTCGGTGGTCGCATCGGTGTTGCGCTCGAAGCGCAAGGTCTCGAAAGGAATGCCACCGCGGCCGAAGGGGTTGGCATAGGCATCGCCGATGCGCTGGCTCAGCACCCCGCGCCGGAAGATGCCGTTGCTGTCAAACTCCCAGGTGCTGCCCGCCGCCGGCACCGGGAACAGGGCATCGTCATTGACCTGCGCCAGCGCGGCGAATTCCTTGGTGAAGAAGCTGGTTTCCGAACGCAGCCACTCGAAGGTGATCAGCACATCGCGGTTGGGGCTTTCATACTGCACCACCGCGGAGATGGCCTCGCGGTCACGCTCGAGATCGGTGGTGCGCACACCCGCCCCCTTGGGCACCACCAGCGCGCCGGCGGGCGGGAAATTGTCGGGCCCGAGCACCGGCCCGGGCAGGAAGCCGCCGCTGCCTACCGGGCGCACCCGGATGCACCCCGCATTGAGGCTGGCGGCGCGGTAGCACGGATCGGTGATCTGCGAGGCATCGGTGCGGCTGATAAGCTCCGAACGGGCATAGCCGAGCTGGAAGCCGAGCGTGCCGGCCTCGCTCTCCCAGGTGGTCGAGCCGGTGACCGAAAAGCCCGGCGACCATTCCTTGGCAAAATCGCCGTAATTGGTCTCGATCGTGCCGGCGATATGGGTGCCGCGCCGATCAAGCGGCTTTCTGGTGACGAGATTGACCGTGCCGGCGATCCCGCCTTCGATCATGTCGGCGGTGAGGTTCTTGAACACCTCGACCCGGCCGAGCAGCTCGGGCGAGACATCGTTGAAGCTCAGCACCACCCCGCCAGTGGCGGAGAAGATGTCGCGGCCATTGAGTTCGGAGCGCACGAAGGGCAGGCCGCGTACGATCACGCCGGTGCCTTCGACCGAGAAGCGATCGGGATCGGAGGGCTTCTCAAAGCGGCCGATATTGACGCCGGGCACGCGCTGGAGCGCTTCTGCAACCGAGCGGTCGGGCAGCGCACCGATATCCTCGGCGGTGATGACATCGACGAAGGTATCGGCGTTGCGCTTGATCGTCTGGGCGTTCTGGAGCGCGCCCCGGAAGCCCGAGACGATGATCTCGCGCGCCGAAACCTCGTCGGCGACCTCGTCCTCGGTGGCAGGCTCGGCCTCGCTGTCCTGCGCCAGCACGGGCGCGGGGCAGGCCGCGGCAATCGCCAGCGCCGAGACAGTGCCAAGAGCGAAAAAGCGGCGACGCGGCGCCACGGTTGCACAATGCATGATGCTTCAAGCCTCCCCTTGCCGCGCGCCGGTTCTATGCCGGCACCGCGGTTGCAAGCGCTGGCTTAGCGCATTTTGAGAGCGTTCTCAAGACTTGTAATCCGCCGTTCATATTGCATCTTGGCAACAGTCGGGAAGGAAGCCCAAGGCCCACACCAGAGCCGGTGCGTGGCCGCGCGGGAGAGGAAAAAGGCATGGCGATTGAACGGATTGTCATCGTCGGGGGCGGCACCGCCGGGTGGATGGCGGCCGCCGCGCTCTCGCGCATCAAGGCCGGGCGGCCGCTCGAAATCGTGCTGATCGAATCCGAGGCGATCGGCACCGTGGGCGTGGGCGAAGCGACGATTCCACCCTTCGTTGGCTTCAACGAATTGCTCGGCATCAACGAGGCAGACATGCTGAGCGCGGTCGGCGGCACCTTCAAGCTCGGCATCCAGTTTGAAAACTGGGGCCGGATCGGCGACAGCTATATCCACCCCTTCGGCGCCTATGGCTATTCGATGGGGGGGATCAGCTTCCACCATGTCTGGCACCGCATGGCCAAGGCCGGCGATCCGCGCCCGATTCAGGTGTTCAACCTCGAGACCATGGCCGCCTGTTTCGGCAAGTTCGCCCGCACGCAGGATTATCGCCGCGACGATCTGCCCCCGGTCAACTATGCCTATCACCTCGATGCGGGCCGCTATGCTGCCTATCTGCGCCGCGTTGCCGAGGCGCGCGGGGTGGTGCGCGAGGAGGGCAAGGTTGTCGATGTCGCGCTCGATGGCCAGAGCGGCTTTGTCACCAGCGTGCGGCTCGAGGACGGGCGCAGCTTTGCGGGCGACCTGTTCATCGATTGCTCGGGCTTTCGCGGCCTCTTGATCGAACAGGCACTAAAGACCGGTTATGAGGACTGGAGTCACTGGCTGCCCTGCAACCGTGCGGTGGCCCTTCCCTGCCTGCGCGAGGATGGCAGCCCGCCCCCGCCCTTCACCCGCGCGACCGCGCACCGCGCCGGCTGGCAATGGCAGGTGCCGCTCCAGCACCGCAACGGCAATGGCCATGTCTATTGCAGCGCCTTCATGGAAGATGACGAAGCGCTCGACATCCTTGTTGGCAACATCGCCGGCAAACCCCAGGCCGAGCCCAACTGGCTGCGCTTTGTCACCGGGCGGCGCAAGAAGTTCTGGAACAAGAACGTCGTCGCCCTCGGCCTTGCCGCGGGCTTCATGGAGCCGCTCGAATCCACCTCGATCCACCTCATCAACACCGGGATCGACAAGCTGATCTCGCTCCTCTCGCTCGAGGGCATCACCAAGGTGCAGGAGGATACCTTCAACAGGCTGACGGGGCGCGAATATGCCCGCATCCGGGATTTCCTGATCCTCCACTACAACGCCACGAGCCGCGATGATTCGGACTTCTGGAACCATGTCCGCACCATGGAGGTGCCCGAGACGCTCACCGAGAAGGTCGAGCTGTTCAAGGCCAACGGGCAGATCTTCCGCGAGGAGGACGAGCTGTTCACCGAGACCAGCTGGGCGGCGGTGATGATGGGCCAGGGGATCGAGATGGGCAGCCACAATGCCATGGCCGATGCGCTCGATCCGGCCACGACCGCGCATGAGGTCAACGAGATGGAGCGCTCGATCCGCTATCTCGTGGGCGCCATGCCGGGGCATGGCGAATATCTGGCGCGCTATTGCCCCGCGGCGCTCGCGGCCTGACGGCGCCGGGCCATGATCTCGCTGGCGCAGGCGTGGGTGCGCGCATTGTCGACATCGATGGCATAGCTCCCATCCGCGAGCACCACCGGCACGAGGGTTAGGCCCATCCGCCGCGACACCCGCCGCATCGCCGCCTCGAGGCTGAGCCACCCCCAGCGGAACATCAGCGTGTTGATGAGGCCGAAGGCGCCGATCACCCGACGCGGCTGCTTGGCAAATTGCCCGCCCTCGCGGAAGATCTCCGCCACCCTGAGAACATCGCTGCGCGCGATCCAGTAGGTGTTGCAGTTGGAATAGCCATCATCGGCAAATTCATAGAAGCGCCGCTGGCCTTCGGGGTGGGCGGCAAGGATATCGGCCTTGCGGGCAAAGGCCGCTGCGGCATCGGCATCGCCCGCCCCGGCGATCAGCGCCGCGATCGATTCGGGCGTGATGAGCACATTGTCCGCGGTGGTCACCAGCAGCGGAAAGGGCGCCCGTCCGGCTGCCTCGATCACGCTGTCGGCAAGATTGGCTGCGGCCCTGATCGCGATCAACCGCCCCTCGCCCATCAGCCGCTCGGCCATGGGCAGGCCGGCAAGGATCGCCGGATCGTTGATCGAGACCACGATCTGGCCGATCTCGGGCGCCGCGGCGAGCGCAGCGAGCACATGCTCGATGCAGGGCGTGCCCAGCACTGGCACCAGGCACTTGTCGGCCACGCCGTGCGCGGCGGCGAGCGGATCGAGCGCGCCGTCGCGCCGCCCAGCGAGCACGATCGCCGAGGCCCGGCTCATCGCGCAAACAGGCCCTGTCGCGCCATGCTTTCGGCAAGGATGGTCTCGATCAGCTGCTCCTGGCTCATCCCCGCCAGCAGGGCCGAGCGGCCGAACACCTTCTGCGACCACAGGTTGCAGTTGAGATTGACCTCGAGAAAATCGATCCGCCCGCTGGCATCATCGACCCGGAACTCGAAGCGGCCATAATCGAACGGCTCGAAGATCCCGATCAGCGCCTCGGTCATCGCGGTGATGCGCGCCACCATCTCGGGCCGCTCATAGGGCACGAGGCTATACTTGCTCGAACGGTCAACCAGATCGCGCTTCTCGTAATAGGTGCGCAGATGCGCCGGATCGGCCTGCAGGAACTGCATCATCGGCATGATCGTCGGCCGGCCATTGACGGTGATCACCGGCACCTCGACATCACTGCCAACGAGGAACGGCTCGACGATCGCATCGTGCCCATCGGCATGGACCGAGGCGATCGCGCGCTCCAGCCCTTCGGCGTCGAAGGCATCCTGCACCCCCCAGCTTGCCGAGGAGGCATTGGGCTTGATCACCCAGCGCTCGGCCGGCGGGCAGCGGCTGACATCGACCGGGGCGCCGCGGCGGAAGATCGCCCAAGGCGCGGTCGGCACCTCGCGCGCGCGCGCCTCGAGCTTGGAGAGGTGCTTGTCGTCCGAAAGCCCGCGCAGGATCGGGGTAGCGCCAAGATAGGGCAGGCCCAGCCGGGTGCACAGCAGCGGCAGCAGCATCTCCGAATTGAGAAAGCCCCCGCGGTTGAGCAGCGGGAAGACGAAATCCACCCCCTCGGGCCGCTCGAACAGGGCGTTGTAGCTGTTGGCAACCTTCAAGCCGATGCCAATCCCTTCAAGGATGGTGCGCACCTCGTGGTGATAGATCGCGTGGTTGCCGTCCTCGGGGTGGAGCGAGCCATCGCCCAGTGCGTGCTTGGCGATGAACAGCACGGTGAGGCGCGCCTTGGCCTCGTCAGGGATCAAGGTGGGGCGGATGGTCGGGCTCGCCATGTTGTTTTCCGGGTCTCTTGCGGCAAGGAAGGCGGCGCGCTCTAAAGGATGGGCGCGCGACAATCAACCGCTACCCTTGGCGCGCGCGCTTGGCTAAGGGCGCTTCTATGACCCTGCCCCACCCACGCGCTGCCGCGGGCGGCGAGACCCCGCATGAGCGGCTCGGCCGCCTGCTGAGCAGCGGCGGCGATGCGCGCATCGCCATCGATCCGGCCACCCGGCGCAACCAGTACATGAGTTCGCCCTGGCCGGTCGAGACGCTCGCCTATGCCTCGTCCACCGCCAATGACATTTCCGCCGATGCCTTTGCCCATTGCCTCGGCCGGCTCGAAGCGCTCGCCCCGGGCGATGCGCTCACGCCGGAAGCCTATGCCGCGGCGCTCGAGGCGCTGCGCGCGCGCATCCGCGCGGCCTATGGCCTTGATCGCACGATCGGGGTGGTGTTTGCCGCCTCGGGCACCGATCTGGAATATATCGGCCTTGCCGAGGCCAAGGGGCGCGCGGCGGGCGGCATCCGCAACATCCTGATCGGGGCGGACGAGGTCGGCTCGGGCTGCATCTATTCGGCGCGCGGGCAGTTCTTTGCGAGCGAGACCGCGCGCGGGGTGCCGGTGACCAAGGGCGCGCCGATCGGCGGCGCGCTGCCCGCCCGGGTGGCGCTCCACAACCTGCCGGTGCGCGACGATGCCGGGCGCGCCTACAGTGCCGCCGAGATCGCCGCGGGGATCGAGGCAGCGGTGAGCGAGGCCCGGTCGCAGGGGCTGCACAGCCTCGTCCACGTGCTCCACGGCAGCAAGACCGGGCTGGTGGTGCCGCATCTTGACCATATCGACGCGCTCCGGGCGCGCCACGGCGGCGCGATCAGCTTCATCGTCGATGCCTGCCAGGCGCGCATCACCAGCGCGGCGATCCGCGCCTATCTGGCGCGCGGCTGCATCGTCATGCTGACCGGATCGAAGTTCATGGGCGGCCCGCCCTTCAGCGGGTTTGCCCTGGTGCCCGAAGCGGTGATCGCCGAAGCCGCCGAACTGCCGAGCGGCTTTGCCGCGATCTTCCGCCGCGCCGAATGGCCCGCAGAGTGGCCGGGCACCGCGCAATTGCCCGAGGAGGCCAATCTCGGCCTGCTGCTGCGGCTCGAAGCGAGCATCTTCGAGCTCGAGCGCTTCCAGGCGTTGGCCCTGCCGCGGGTCGAGCGGGTGGTGCTGGCCTTCCACGCCGCAGTGCGCGCCGCCTTTGTCGAGACGCTCGGCGGGCGGCGGCTGGCGCCCTACGAGCCGGGGGCGCGGGCCGAGGGCGATGCCCACCCGGTGGAGATGCGCACGCTCTCAACCATTGATTTGACGCCGCAGCCCGGCGCCCCCGATCTCGATGCCGCGGTGGCGCTGCACCGCGCGCTCGTCGGGCGCGGGGTGCGGCTCGGCCAGCCGGTCAAATGCGTGAAGCTGCCCGACGGGCGCTGGGGTGCGACCTTGCGGGTTGGGATCGCGATGCCGCAGGTCAGCGCCTTCGACCGGCTCGACGATGCCGCGCTCGCCGCCCGGCTCGAGAGCGACATGGCGCGCATCATCGCCGCGATCCGGGAGTGCCGCGCCGCGGGCTGACGGGGGGCGGCGGGCTCAGGCGGGAAGCGCGCGTGCCTCGTCCCCTGCCAGCGCGGCAAGGCGTCGGCCCGAAAGCCACGCCCCTTCAACCCTCGGGCTGTGCAGCCAGTCGCCCGCGATCCCGATCCTGAGCGCCGCATCGAAAACCGCGCCCTCGCCCGCCAGCGGCTCGGGCAGGGCATAGAGCCAGCGGTGTGCATCGCAATGCAGGGGCACGACTGGGTCGGTGCCGGTGACGGCGAAGAAATCGGAAAGCAGGGCCTTTGCCACCTCATCCTTGGGCAGGTCGAGCAATGCGCGGGTGCGCGCCGGGCTGGCGTGGATCACCCAGGTCTCGGCCCCCTCGCGCCCGGGCTTGGTCCCGTTGCGCGCCGCCCAGGCGATCGGGCCTTGTTCGGCACGGAAGGTATCGCCCAGCGGCAGCGGCGCGGCGAACAGCGCCATCACCGCCCAGCACGGGGCCGAGGTGACGCTGGCCGCGCGCGCGGCAAGTGCGGGGGCAGGCTCGGCCAGGAGCACCGCCGCCTGCTCTGCCGGGATCGCCACGATCAGGGTCGGGGCCGCGAAGCTCTCCCCGCCCGCCGTCACCTGCCAGCGCGCGTCCACCCGCGCCACGCCTTCGGCCCTGAGACCCCAGCGCACCTCCAGCCCTGCGGCCATGGCGCGCAGGCACGCGTTCATCCCCGGGGTGCCGACCCAGGCCTCTTCTCCTGCCGCGGGCCAGCGCGCCGCGACCCCGGCCGCCTCCCAGCCCGCCACCACGGCGCGAAAGGCCGGATCGCGCGCGGTGAAATATTGCGCCCCGTGATCGAAGCTCACTTGATGGCCGGCGACTTCCACCCGCCGGGTGGCCATGCGCCCGCCGGGCCCGCGGCCCTTGTCGATCACGATCACCCGCGCCCCGCCCTCGTGCAGCGCGCGCGCCGCGGCAAGCCCGGCCATGCCGCCGCCGATCACCAGAATGTCTGCATTCCTGTCCATGGCCCCACTACGCTTGGGGAGCGCGCCCGGTTTCAGGGCGCCGAACGCGGCGGGCAGGCCTCGGCCAGCAGCACGGCAAAGCGCCGCGCGGGATCGTACCAGCAGGCGCGCGGCTCCCACCCGCCCGCGGCCAGCAGCAAGCCTGCCGAGCGGCGGGTGAACTTGTGGCTGTTCTCGGTGTGGATGGTCTCGCCGCGGCGCATGGCAAAGCGCTTCCCGCTGACGCTGAAGGCAAGGTCTTCCTGCGCGGCAAGATGCATCTCGATCCGGGCATAGGCATCGTTCCAGCGCGCCTGATGGGCAAAGCGATCAACCGGGATATCGCCCTCAAGCTCGCGATTGATGCGAGAAAGGAGATTGCGGTTAAAGGCCGCGGTCACCCCTTCAGCATCATCATAGGCACAAAGGAGCGCGCGCCGGTCCTTCACCAGATCAACACCGATCAGCAGCAGCGCCCCCTCGCCCAGCGCGGCGCGCATGGTGCGCAGCAGATCGGTGGCGGTGGCGGGCACGAAATTGCCGATGGTCGATCCGGGAAAGAAGCCGAGCTTGGGCAGGCCCGCGACCTCGCCCGGCAATTCGACCCGGCGCATGAAATCGGCCTCGACCGGGTGCACCGGCAGGCCCGGGAACTTGGCCGCCAGCGCTGCGGCCGACGCGCGCAGGAAATCCCCGGAAATGTCGATCGGGACATAGGCCGCAGGGGCAATCGAGGCGAGCAGCAGCGGGGTCTTGAGCGAGGAGCCCGAGCCGAACTCGACCACCGCCCGCCCCGGCCCGATCAGCGCCGCCATCTTGCCGGCGCTGCGCTCGAGGATCGCGGTCTCGGCGCGGGTAAGGTAATACTCGGGCAGGCGCGTGATCGCCTCGAACAGGGCGGAACCGGCATCATCATAAAACCAGCGCGCCGGCACCGCCTTTTGCGGCTGCGCAAGGCCAATGAGCACATCGGCACGGAACGCCGGATCAACGCCGCCCGCATCGCGCTCCACCAGCTTGAGGCCCTTTGGCATCGTCATCTCAGGCATCCCGTGCGAGGCGAAGGCCGGTGAACTGCCAGCGCTGGTGGGGGTAGAAGAAGTTGCGATAGGTGGCGCGGGCGTGGCCGCGCACCGTGGCGCAGGAGGCGCCGCGCAGCACCACCTGCCCGCTCATGAACTTGCCGTTGTATTCGCCGATCGCCCCGGCTGCCGGGCGGAAGCGCGGATAGGGCAGATAGGCCGAGCTGGTAAACTGCCAGCAATCGCCGAACAGCCCCGCGCTCCCCCGCGGCAGCACCGGCCCTGCCCCACCGAGCTGGTTGCCCGCGGCAGGATCGTGATCAGCGGCGATCGCTTCCCATTCGAACTCGCTCGGCAGGCGCGCCCCCACCCAGGTGGCATAGGCATCGGCCTCGAAATAGGAGATGTGGGTGACTGGTGCGTGCGGGTCGCGTGGCTGCCAGCCCTGATGGGTAAAGTGCAGCTCATCGCGCCAATAGAGCGGCGCGGTGATGCCCTCGCGCTGCACCCAGGCCCAGCCATCGGCAAGCCACAGGCGCGGATCGGCATAGCCGCCCGCGGCAATGAAGGCCTCCCACTCGCGGTTCGTCACCAGCCGGTCGGCGAGCGCGAAGGGCGCGATCAGCACGCGGTGGCGCGGGCCCTCGTTGTCGAAGGCAAATCCCGTCCCCTCATGGCCGATGCCGACGATCCCGCCCGGGTGGAAAGTCCAGCCGAGCGGCGGCGCAGGCGCGGCAGGCGGCGGGGGCGGCAGGCCCTCCCACATCGCCGGGCCGAGCGGGTTGAGGAACAGGGCGTGTTTGATGTCGGTGAGCAGCAGCTCGATATGCTGCTCCTCGTGCGCGATCCCCAGCGCGATCAGATCGCCAAGCGCCGGATCGGCGAGCAGCGGCGCCATCGCCTCGGTCACGTGGGCGCGCCAGGCGAGCACTTCGGCCATGCTGGGGCGCGAGAGCATCCCGCGCTGGTGGCGGGCAAGGCGCGGCCCTTCGGCCTCGTAGTAGGAATTGAACAGATAGGGCCAATCATCCCGCCACAGGCGATAGCCCGGCAGGTGATCGCGCAGGAGGAAGGTTTCCCAGAACCAGGTGGTGTGCGCGAGATGCCACTTGGCGGGCGAGGCATCGGGCATGGACTGGAGGCAGGCATCGGCCTCGCTCAGCGGTGCGGCCAGCGCCTCGCTGAGCGCGCGCACCGCAGCAAAACGCGCGGCGCGGCCGGTGCCCGCGTCCCCCTGCTGCTCGAACGCCTGGTGCTGGCCTTGCATCGCGCCGCCGTGCTCCCTTCTGCCGCGCGCCGCGCGCGCCCCCGATGTCATGCCCTGAGGTGATGACACAGGAAAGACGCCCGGACGAAGCCGCGGGCTATCGCAAAATCAACCCTTTTTGCCCGCCGAGGGGCCGCTCTGCGCGCGCCCGGCGCCGATCAGGCCGCGTCGGCGCTCAGCTCGCTCTCGCGCCCGGCGGCCGCGGCGTTGAGCATCTCGGCGACAAGGAAGGCGAGTTCCAGCGACTGTTCGGCGTTGAGCCGGGGATCGCAATGGGTGTGATAGCGGTCGCCCAGGCGCTCCTCGGTGATCGCCACCGCGCCGCCGACACATTCGGTCACATCCTGCCCGGTCATCTCGATATGGATCCCGCCGGGGTGCGAGCCTTCGGCCCGGTGGACGGCGAAGAAGCCCTTCACCTCCTTGAGGATGCGATCAAAGGGCCGGGTTTTGAAGCCGCTTTCGGACTTGACGACATTGCCGTGCATCGGATCGCAGCTCCACACCACCGGGTGGCCTTCGCGCTGCACCGCGCGCACCAGGCGTGAAAGCCCTTCCTCGACCTTGTCGTGCCCGAAGCGGCTGATGAGGGTGATGCGCCCCGGCTCGCGCGCGGGGTTGAGCGTGTCGAGCAGCCGCAGCAGCACATCGGGCTCGAGGCTGGGGCCGCATTTCATGCCCAGCGGATTGCCGATCCCGCGGGCGAACTCGACATGGGCGCTGCCCGGAAAGCGGGTGCGATCGCCGATCCAGAGCATGTGGGCGCTGGTGGCATACCAGGCGCCGGTGAGCGAATCGCGCCGCGTCATCGCCTGTTCGTAGGGCAGCAGCAGCGCCTCGTGGCTGGTGTAGAAGCTGGTGCCCTTGAGCTGCGGCACGGTTTCGGGATCGACCCCGCAGGCCTCCATGAAATCGAGCGCCTCGCCGATGCGGTCGGCCATCTCGCTGAACTTCTCGGTCCACGGCGTGCGGCCCATGAAATCGAGCGTCCACTGGTGCACCTGGCGCAAATTGGCATAGCCCCCGCCGGCAAAGGCGCGCAGCAGGTTGAGCGTCGCCGCGGCCTGCGAATAGGCGCGCACCATGCGCTGCGGATCGTTGCGCCGCGCCTCGGGATCGAACTCGATGCCGTTGATATTGTCGCCCAGATAGCTCGGCAGGGTGACATCGCCGATGGTCTCGGTGGGCGAGGAGCGCGGCTTGGCGAACTGCCCGGCCATGCGCCCGACCTTCACCACCGGGCGCTTGCTGGCAAAGGTCATCACCACCGCCATCTGCAGGATGACGCGGAAGGTGTCGCGGATATTGTTGGGGTGGAACTCGGCAAAGCTCTCGGCGCAGTCCCCGCCCTGGAGCAGGAAGCCGCGCCCGCGCGCGACCTCGGCAAGCTCGGCCTTCAATGCGCGCGCCTCGCCGGCAAAGACCAGCGGCGGATAGGTCGAAAGCGTGCGCTCCACCTCGGCGAGGGCCGCGGCATCCTCGTAATGCGGCAGGTGGCGCGCTTCAAAGGCCTTCCAGCTCTCCGGGGTCCAGGTCTCGGGCACGGTGCAATCACTTTCCATCAGCCAGCGCCTCGAGGGGGCGCGCAGGTTCGGGCGCGCGCGCTACAGGAGGCGGGCAGCAATTGTAAAGCGGCAATGGGCCTTGCGACAATGATATTTCCCGCTTGGCCCAAGCGAGCGGGCCGATCAGCGCCCCTTGGCCGCGCGCCCCGCCTTTGCCCTTTTCGGCTCGGCGGCAAGGCTCTGGCCCTCGGGCAGCACCGCGAGGCGATAGGCCTTCTCGGGCGCGAGATAGCGCGCCGCGAGCGCCTGCATCGCCGCGGGCGTGGTCTGCGAATAATCGGCAAGCAGGGTGCGCAGCAGCGCCACCCGCATGGGATCGCTCGTGGCCCCCTCGAGGTTGTAGAGCCAGAACTGGTTGCCGGTCGAAGCCCGGCGGATCAATTGGCCGAGCGGGCCGGTGACCCGCGCCAGCTCGTCATCCGTGGGCGGATTGGCGGCAAGATCGCGGGCGATGCGATCCGCCTCGGCAAAGAAGGCAGGGACGAACCCCGGCTCGAGCTGGGCAATCGCGGTGATCCGCCCGCCGCTGTCGATATCGACCGGCCAGTTGGAGAAGACCTGCGGCGAATAGCTCGCCCCGGCGCGCTCGCGCAGGGCATCGAGCAGGCGGTTGTTGAACAGCTGGGTGAGGATTTCGAGCTGGCGGCTCTCGCGCAGGCTGGCAACGCCCCCGCCACTCGGCCAGGCGACCACCGCCGCGGCCTCGTTGGCATCACCGCGATGGGCGATCACCGCAGGCCGCGGCGTGGGCGCGGCAAAAGGCACGGGGCGCGCGGCGATCTCGGCCGGGATGGGTGCGCGCTCGGGCAGCGCGCCGAAGGTCAGGCGCAATTGCTCCTTGACCTTGGCCGCATCGAATTCGCCGAACACCAGCACCTCGATCGGCCCCTGCGCAAGCAGCGGCTCCCACACCTCGCGGAAACCCTCGGGCGTGGCAGCCCTGAGCGCGGCCGGATCGGGGGTGGCAAAGCGCTGGTCCCCGCCGGTGACGAGATAATCGAGATCGCGATTGAGCACCCCGCCGGGGCTGGTGGCATAGGTGTTGTAGGCAAGCTCGGCCGCGGCGCGGGCGCGCAGCACCGGCTCCTTGTCCCAGCGCGGCATCCCGAGCTTGGCGGCAAAGAGATAGAGCTGGTCGTTCACGTCCTCCGAACGGGTCTGGGCGGTGAAGGTGAACACCCCCTCCTCGATGGCAAAGTCAAAGCCGAGCTTGCGCCCGGTGGCGAGACGATCAAGCTCGTTCTGGCCAAGATCGCCCAGGCCCGAGCCGACCAGCGCCGCCTCGCCCAGCGCAGCATAGACGGCATTCTTCGCATCAAAGGCGCGCCAGCCCGCGCCAAAGCGCACCCGCACCGTCACCCGGCCCGGTTCGGCATTGTTCGACCACAGCAGCGCCTTGACCCCATTGGCAAATGCAACCCGCTCGATCTCGAGCACCCCGAGCGGGGCTTCCTCGGTGATGGTCCCGGGCGCACCGATCGCCGGGAGATCCTCGAAGCGGATGGTCTGCGCGGTAAGCCGCGCGGTGCCATCGGCGGCGGCCTCGCGCGAAAGGGCAAGGCGCAGACGCGCCGCATCGGCCTCGCCCGCCGCCGGGGTGATATAGACCGCCCGGGTCACCACCCCGGTAAACAGCGCCCTGGTGCGTGCGAGCACCTCCTCGGGGGTGAGCCGCCGCTTCATGCCGCGGAAGACATCGAGCACCACCTGCGGCGCGGCGACGGTCTCGCGGATATCGACCGCGTTGACGAGATTGTCAGCCACTTGCGAACCGGCCTCGACGCTGGCCTGCTCGACCGCGTTGACATAGGCGACCTCGAACTCGGCGGCCTCGCGGTCGATCTCCTCCTGGGTCGGCGGATTGGCGAGGGCATCGGCGATCACGCTGCGCACATCGGCCAGCGCGGCCTGCCAGTCCTCGCTGAGCGGGGCGAGCGTGACGAAGGTGCCATCGACCGAGCGCGAAACGTCCTCCTGGCGCACCTGCGCATAGAGGAAGCTGCCCCCGCCGCGCGCCCGCGCCTCGAGCCGGCGGTTGATGATCGCTTGGGCGATGCCGTCGATCAGCAGGCCCTCGTTATAGACGATGGTGTCATTGACCTGACGCCAGGGACGCAGCACCGCATAGGTGAGGCTGCGCGGCAGATCGGGCTCGACCCCGATCGCCACTTCGCCGATCGGCGCGGCAAGCCCCGCCGCGGGGGCGGCATCTGCGGGTGGCACCGGATCGCCGAAATCGGGCGCAGCCGCGGGGGCGCCCGCGCCCTGCCAGTCGACGAACCACTGCTCGACCAGCCCGGCGAGCACGATGGGATCATAATCGCCCGCCACCACGATCACCGCGTTTTCCGGGCGATACCAGCGCTCGTAGAAGGCCCGCACCGCCTTGCCCGTGGCGGCCTTGAGCGTTGCGTCGGTGCCGATCGGATTGCGGATGGCCAGGCGCTGGCCGGCAAAGAAGGTGGTGCGCGTAAGATCGGCGGCGCGCTGCCCGGCCCCGCCGCGCTCGCGCTTCTCGGCCAGCACGATCGGGCGTTCGGCCGCGACATTGGCATCATTGAGCACCGGCGCGCGCACCATGCCCGAAAGCAGGCGGAAGCTCTCGATCAGCTTGGCCGCACCGATATTGGGAATGTCGAGCTTGTAAACCGTGTGGGTGGGGGTGGTCTCGGCATTGGTGTCGCTGCCGAAGGTGGCGCCGAGCCGCTGCCAGGCCGGGATCGCCTCGCCGGGGCGCAAATATTTGCTCTCGCGGAACAACAGGTGTTCGAGAAGATGGGCAAAGCCCTGCTCGCCCTCCTCCTCGTGGAGCGAGCCGGCATCGATCCGCACCCGGATCGAGACCTGCTGCGGCGGCACGCCGTTGCGTCGCACGGCATAGCGCAGGCCATTGGGAAGCTCGCCGAACAGCCATTGGTCATCCACCGGCACATCGCTGCCGCGGTAGAGCCACGGCACCGTGCCCGCTTGCTGGAGCCAGCGCGGCGGCGGCACCTCGGCAAGCGCATCGGCCACCGCCGCCGGCGCGTTGGGGCGGCTGTTCTGGGCGAGCAGCGGCTGGGCCAGCGCGATCGGGGCAAGAACGAGGGCGAGAGCGCGCGCGGCGCGGGAAAGCAAGGCCATGGCGGGCTTATAGGGCGGCAAAAGGTGAAGCGATAGTGAATGCACGAGGGGGGCAAGGCACGCCGCGCAGCGCGCTTGAAATCGGACAAAATCGCTCTTAAATCGCCCCCATGTTCATCGAAACCGAGACCACCCCCAACCCTGCTGCCCTCAAGTTCCTGCCCGGCCGGGCGGTGATGCCGGCGGGCAGCCGCGAGTTCGCCAGCCCCGAGGCCGCCGCCGCCAGTCCGCTGGCGCAGGCGATCTTCGACACGGGCGAGGTGGTCAATGTCCTGTTCGGCACCGATTTCATCGCCGTCACCGCTGCGCCGGGGGCCGATTGGGGCGCGCTCAAGCCGCAGGTGATCGCAATCCTGCTCGATCACTTCGTCTCCGAAGCCCCGCTCTTTGCCCCGGCGAGCGCCAGCGACATCGCCGTGCCGCCCGAGACCGACATGGCGGTGGAGGAGCGGCCCGAGGATGCCGAGGTGATTGCGGCGATCCACGAACTGCTCGAAACCCGGGTGCGTCCGGCGGTGGCGGGCGATGGCGGCGATGTCGCCTATCGCGGCTATCGCGACGGAGTGGTCTATCTCACCTTGCAGGGCTCGTGCTCGGGCTGCCCCTCGAGCACCGCGACCCTGAAGCACGGGATCGAGGGCCTGCTCAAACACTATGTGCCGCAGGTGACCGAGGTGCGCGCCGCATGACCCGCCAGTTCCACGATCAGGCGCTGAGCCCCGAGGCGCTCGACCAGCTGTTCCGCGAGGCGCGCAGCTACAATGGCTGGCGCGATCGGCCCGTGAGCGACGCGCAGCTGCGCGCGATCTGGGAGCTGATGAAGATGGGGCCGACCTCGGCCAACATGCAGCCGGTGCGGATCGTGTGGGTCAAATCGCCCGAGGCCAAGGCGCGCCTTGCCGAATGCGTGATGGAGGGCAACAAGGCCAAGGTGCTCTCAGCCCCCGTGGTCGCGGTGATCGGCTATGACATCGATTTTCACGAGGAGCTGCCCTGGCTCTTCCCCCACACCGATGCGAAAAGCTGGTTCGAGGGCGATGAGGCCCAGCGCGAGGAGGCGGCGCTGCGCAATTCCTCGCTTCAGGGCGCCTATCTGATGCTCGCCGCGCGCGCGCTGGGGCTGGATTGCGGGCCGATGTCGGGCTTCGATCCGGCTGCGGTCAACGCCGCCTTTTTTGCCGAAGAGCCGCGTCACCGGGTCAATTTCATCTGCGCGCTTGGCTATGGCGATCCGGACAGCATCTTTGCCCGCTCGCCGCGGCCCGAGTTCGAGCGCTTCACCCGCATCGCTTGAGCGCGCATTGCCCGCTTGCGGGCGGCGCGCCGCTGAGGCAGGGCGGCGGCGATGCGCACCCTCGTGATCGAGACCGCTTCGGAAGCCTGCAGCATCGCCCTGTTCGCGGGCGAGGCGTTGCTGGCGCGCGATCACCGGGTGATCGGCCGCGGCCATGCCGAGGCGCTGGTGCCGATGATCGCCGCTCTGCCGGACAAGGGCCATGCCGCCCGCATCCTCGTCGGCCTCGGGCCGGGCAGCTTCACCGGGGTGCGGATCGCGCTCGCCAGCGCGCGCGCGCTCGGGCTGGCCTGGGACGCAAGGGTGCTGGGCTATCCCACGCTCGCGCTCATCGCCGCGCAGGCGCGTGCCGCCCGCCCCGGCGCGAGGGTAACGGTGTGCGTCCACGGCGGGCACGGCGAATGGTTCGTCGCCGATTTCGATGCGGCGGGCCTGCCCTTGGGCGCTCCGCGCTCGCTCACCCCCGCGGCCGCGGCCGCGCGCGGGGCCGCGCCGCTGATCGCGGGCAACCGCGCCGCCGAACTTGCCGGCCTCATCGGCGCCGGGCACGAGGCGCTCGCGCTCCTGCCCGATGCGTCCTGCGCCCCCCTCATCCCCCCGGCGCTGCTCAGCGATCACCTCGCGCCGATCTATGGCCGCGGCGCCGATGCCACCCCCATGGCCGCCCGGGCGCCGCGATGACCAGCCCCTGCCCCCATCAGCTCGACCGCATCATGGCGGTGATGGAGGCGGCCTTCGATCCGGCCTATGGCGAGGCCTGGACGCGGCGCCAGGTGGCCGAGGCGCTGGTGCTGCCCAGCACCCATGCGCTGGTGGTCGATGCCGAGGGCGCGCCGATCGACGCAGGCCCCGGCCCGGCCCCGGCGCCTGCGGGCTTCGTGCTCTCGCGCCACGTGCTCGACGAGGAGGAACTGCTGCTCATCGCGGTGGTGCCCGGAGCGCGGCGGCGCGGGGTGGGCACGGCGCTGATCGGGCACCTGCTCGCCGCGGCGCGCACCCGCGCGGTCAACCGCATCTTCCTCGAGATGCGCCGCGGCAACCCGGCGATCCACCTCTATCACAAGCTCGGTTTCGAACCGATCGGCGAGCGCCGCAATTATTACCGCATGGCCAATGGCACGCGCATCGACGCGATTACTTTTGCGCGTAGCCTGTAATTTGCAGGTCTTGCCGCAAAACCGTGCGAAATGATCTCGGGACAATTGCAAAGCTTGCGCAAATGCGCCATGGGCGCGATCAGGCGCACCTCAAAAAACGCCAAAGAGGAACTCATGCAGGAACCGGAATTCGCAATGAAAGAAACGCTTATCACGCTGACGAGCGATATCGTCGCTGCCCATGTCAGCAATAACGAGGTGGCCGTGGCCGATGTGCCCGCGCTCATTACCAATGTCTATGCTGCGCTGGCGGCGCTGGGCGAGGCCCCGGCGGCGGAAGAACCCAAGCCGCAGCCCGCGGTGGCGATCCGCAATTCGGTCAAGCCCGATTACATCGTCTGCCTTGAAGACGGCAAGAAACTGAAGATGCTCAAGCGCTATCTGCGCACCAATTACAACATGAGCCCCGAGGAATACCGGGCCAAGTGGGGCCTGCCGGCCGATTATCCGATGGTCGCCCCCAATTATGCCGAAAAGCGCCGCGATCTTGCCAAGCAGATCGGGCTGGGGCGCAAGCCCGGCGCCGCGCCGCGCGGCCGCCGCGCCAAGAAGGCCGCCTGATCGGCCGCTGACTGTGCCGCCCCGGGTCGCAGCCGCGGGCACCGGCCGCAAGGCCGCTGTTGAGAGGGCCCCCGGCCCGCTTGAGCAAGCCGCCTCGTCCCTGTAGGGTTGGGGCGGCTTGGCTTTTGGGCGCGCCTTCCCGCCGGCGGGGCGGGCGCCTCCTTGCGATGGAGCGTTTCCTTGACCCGGAAAATCGATCTCGAACAACTCTGTGCCGAAAAGGGCCTGCGCATCACCGAACAGCGCCGGGTGATCGCCCGGGTGCTCTCGGAGAGCGACGATCACCCCGATGTCGAGCTGCTGCACAGCCGCGCCGCGGCGATCGATCCGCGCATCTCGATCGCCACGGTCTATCGCACCGTGCGCCTGTTCGAGGAGGCCGGCATCCTCGATCGCCACGATTTCGGCGATGGCCGCTCGCGCTATGAACCCGTGCCCGAGGCCCATCACGATCACCTGATCGATGTCGAGACCGGCAAGGTGGTCGAATTCGTCGATCCCGAGGTCGAGGCGCTTCAACGCCAGATCGCCGAGCGGCTCGGCTATCGCCTGGTCGATCACCGCATGGAGCTTTACGGCGTGCGCCTCTCGCGCAATGACTGAGCGCGCCGCCGCGGCGCCGGATGCGCGCGCACGGGCGCTGCGCGAGGCGGCCGCAAGGGGTGAGGCAACGCCGGTTTCCGCGCTCGGCTGGCTGCGCATCGGCCTGCGCGCGCTCGCGCTTGTCGGCCTGCTCCTCATCTTCGTGCCGCTGCACTATCTCTACCGGGCCTTTGCCTATGGCTCGCCCTTCCCGATGCTGTTCCTGCGCTATGCCGCGCGGGTCTGTGGCGCCCGGGTCGAGGTGATCGGCACCCATCTGAAGCGCGACGTGTTCTTCGTCGCCAACCATGTCTCGTGGATCGACATCCTCGCGCTCGCCGGGGCGAGCGGCACCGCCTTTGTCGCCAAGGCCGAACTGGCCGAGGCGCCGCTGGTCGGCTGGCTCGCGCGGCTCAACCGCACCGTCTTTGTCAAGCGCGAGCACCGCATGGGCGTTGCCGAACAGATCAATGCCCTCAAGGAAGCGCTGGTCGACAATTGGTCGGTGACGGTGTTCCCCGAAGGCACCACCACCGACGGGCAATCGCTGCTGCCGTTCAAGACCTCGATGCTCTCGGTGCTCGAGCCGCCCCCGCCGGGGGTGCTGGTGCAGCCGGTGATCCTTGACTATGGCCCGGTGGCCGAGTGGATCGGCTGGATCGGCAATGAAAGCGGGATCAACAACGCCAAGCGCGTGCTCGCCCGCCGGGGGAGCTTCCGCCTGCGGGTGCATTTTCTCGAACCCTTCAGCCCCGAGGACTTCAAGGGCCGCAAGGCGATCGGGCAGGAATCGCGCCGCCGCATCGAGGAAGGGCTGTTGGAGATCCTCGGGCGCCCGCTGCGCCCCTTTGCCCACAGCGTGCCGCCGGTGCGCTATGCCCCCGAGGCGGTCGAGCCCCCGGCGGATTGAGGCCGCCGCACGCCCTGGCGCCTAAAGCCCGGCGCGCACCAGCCAATCGTGGAAGATGCGCACCGGGCGGCTCTCCAGCGCGACGGGCTTGCACACGAACCAGTAGGAATAGGGGCTTTCCACGGGCACGCCGGGCAGGTTGGTCAGGCGGTTGTCATTGGCGCGGCGCAGGTGATCATCATGCATGATCGCAATGCCCAGCCCCTGGGCCGCCGCCTCGAGCATCAGCGCGCCCGAATCATAGTGGTCGATCGCCACCGGATCCATGTTCTCCAGACCATTGGCCTTCTTCCAGGCGATGAAGCTTTCGGGCAGCTCGTTGTGGATGAGGAAGGTCTGCTTGGCCATCACCTCGGGGGTGATTGCGGGCCCGATCGCGCGCGCCACCTCCTTCGAGCAGATCGCATGGACGAGGTTGTGATCGAGCCGCACCGCATGGAGCCCACTTGCCGGCCCGCGCGATAGGATAATCGCGGCATCGAGCGTGTCGCCCACGCGGTCCTCTAGATGGGGGGCGGTGTCGATGTCGATGTGGAGCAGCGGGTGGCGCTTGCGCAATTCGCCAAGGCGCGGGAACAGGCGCTGGCTGCCGAACATCGGCAGCACCCCGAGCCTGAGGCGCAGCAGCGAGATATTGTCCGACTGGCTCTCGATCGCGCGGGCGAGCGCTTCCATGTGCGGATTGACCGCCTCGTAGAAGGCCTGGCCCTCGTCGGTGAGTTGCATCGACTGGCGCGCGCGGGTGAAGAGCTTCTTGCCGACGAATTCCTCGAGATTGCTGATCCGCCGCGAGAGCGCCGAGGGCGAAAGGCCGATCTCCTCGGCCGCGGCCCGGGCTGAGCCGAGGCGGACAGTGCGCATGAAGGCTTCGAGCGCGCGCAGGGGAGGCAAGCGACGGGCGGGCATGACGGGTCTCCTTGTGCGCGCAGATACGCCCGAGACGCCGAAAGGATGCAAAAAAGGAAAGGAAATTTGTGTGGACAAGCGCTCCGTTGCGCTTACTGCACCTCTGCCTCGCTTGCCGGGGGGTGCAGCCGCAGCCGGGTGACGTGGGTTTCATCCCCCGCGGTCACCTCAATGCGCCAGCCGCTCGGATGTTCCAGCACCGTGCCGACCTGCGGCACCGCCTCGGCCAGCACGAAGGCAAGCCCGCCCAGGGTGTCCACCGCTTCTTCGACCTCGGCGAGGCGCGGGTCGATCTCCTCGGCGATGTCATCAAGCTCGGCGCGGGCATCGCAGTCCCACATGCCCTCGCCGATCGGCACGATCAGCGGGCGCGGGGCATCATCGTGCTCGTCCTCGATCTCGCCGACGATCTCCTCGACCAGATCCTCGATGGTGATGAGGCCATCGGTGCCGGAAAACTCATCGAGCACGATGGCGAGGTGCACCCGCTGGGTGCGCATGTCAGCGAGCACGTCGAGCGCGCCGCGCGTCTGCGGCACATAGAGCGGCTGGCGCATCAGCGTGGTCCAGTCCTCGGGCGGCGGCAAACCCTTGGCCAGAAAGGGGAAAACGTCCTTGATGTGGATCATGCCGATGACATTGTCGAGCGTCTCGCGATAGACCGGCATGCGCGAATGGCCATGCTCGGCGAAGGCGGCGACCAGCTCGGCCCAGCTGATCGCGGCATCGACCGCGATGATCTCGCCGCGCGGCACCGCCACGTCATCGGCATCGTGCTCGGAAAAGTGCAAAAGGTTGCGCAGCATCTGCCGCTCGACCCGCGACAGATCGCCGCGGCTGCTGCGGGCGGCATCGGCACCGGGATCGGCGCCCTCCTCCTCGTGCTCGTCGATCGCCTCTTCAAGCTGTTCGCGCAGCGAACGGGCACTGTCGAGCCCGAGCAGCCGGCGCAGCGCGGACATCAGCCCGCTGCTACTGTCCGCCTCTCCCGTCGGGGGTGCGGACGAATGGGAATCGGCCATGGCCTTGTGGGGTGCTCCCTGTTGCCTCAGTCGCCATATGGGTCAGCGATGCCCAGTTTGGCAAGTATCCGCCGCTCGAGCGCCTCCATCGCCTCGGCCTCCTCGTCCGAGGCCACATGGTCGTGGCCAGCCAGGTGCAACAGGCCATGGACGATCAGATGGGTGGCATGATCGGCAAGCGCGATGCCCTTGTCCGCCGCCTCGCGCGCGCAGGTTTCATGCGCCAGCGCGATATCGCCGAGCAGCACCGGCGGGCCATCGGACGCAAGCGCCGCGAGTTCGCCGCGCGCGAGCATCGGGAAGGAAAGCACGTTGGTGGGCTTGTCGCGCCCGCGCCATTCGCGGTTGAGCGCGTGAACCTCGGCATCGCTGGTGAACAGCAGGCTCGCCGCAAGCCGCGCATTGGCGAGCAGCGGCTCGTGCTCGGCCGCGGCCCGCGCGGCGCGCTGCGCCAGTTCCTCCCACGGGCCCTCGGGCCAGTCCACGATGTCGATATCCAGCTGCATGAGGTGCCGATAGTGCCAACGGACGCGGCGCGAAACCTTGCTTTTGCGGCTTGGGCAAGGCGCGCAGGGCCAGCCGGACAGAATTTTGGCCTGGCGTGATTTTCCGCTTCGCTCGGCGCAGGGCTGCGGCTAAGCTAGCGCCTTGTGCACTTCCCGGGGGGGACAATCGATGCGCTTTTTCACGCTGGCGATGGCCGCGCTGTTGTGGGCTCATGGGACAGGCGGGGCGTTTGCCCAGCCGGCCATGCCCGATCCCGCGCCCGCAACCGTCGAGGAAGAGGCCGCCGCGATCGCCTGGCTCAAGGACAAGGGCATCGCCTTTGATCCTTCGGCCTATGATGGCGATACCCTCGCCCCGCTCGCGCAGAGGCTGGGCCGCGCGCGGATTGTCGGGATCGGCGAGGCAACGCACGGCTCGCACCAGGACCAGGCCTTCAAGGCCGAGCTGATCAAGCAGCTGGTGCGCAGCGGCGAGGTGACGGCGCTGCTGCTCGAAGCCAACCGCGATGCGGGCGAGCAGTTCGATCGCTATGTGCGCGAAGGCACGGGCGATCCGGCCGCGGTGATGCGCACGGGATCCTTCTTCCGCATCTGGCGCAACGACGAATTTGCCGGCTTGCTGCTGTGGCTGCGCGCCTGGAACCAGAACGCGGCAAACCCGGTGCGGATCGTCGGCCTTGATTGTCAGGATGCCGGGCGCGACAGCGCCGTGGCGCTCGACTTCATCGCCGCGCACGATCCGGCAAAAGCCGCGCAATGGGCGGCAGACATGGGGGGGCTCAAACCCGGGGGGCGCTTCGTCGATTGGGTCGATACCTCGAGCCGCGCCGAATTTGACCGGGTGATGGCCACCACCGCCGCGCTCGTCCAATGGTTCGAGAGTGCTGCCCCTGCGGTGCGCGCCGCGCCCGGTTTTGCCCGCGCACGCTTTGCCGCGATCACCGCGCAGCAGGCGCTCGCCGCCTTCGAGTTCGACCGCGAGGATGCCGACAAGTCAAAGGCCGATCCGGCCTATTTCTCGCGGCGCGACCGCTTCATGGGCGAGAACGCCATCGCCATGCTCGCCCCCGGCGAGCGCGCGGTGCTGTGGGCGCATGATTCGCATGTGATGAGGGACGTGCCCGGCTTTGTCCGGGCGATGGGTTTCCAGACGCTCGGCAGCACCATCGGCGACAGGCTGGGCGCAGATTATGCCGCGGTGGGCTTCACCTGGTCGAAGGGCAGCTTCCGTTCGACCATCACCGCGCTCGGCCCGGACGGCGCGCCCGACCTCAGGACGCGGCGCAATCTCGACGTGGTGAGCCTTGCCAACAACCGCCCCGGGGAACTCGGCAACCTGTTCGACCGCACCGGAGCGCAGGCGATGTGGATCGACATGGCCACCCGCCCGGCAACCCCGCTGATCGCCAGCTGGGCCACGCGACCCTATTGGCGCGGCTGGGCCGGTGCGGTGGTGGTGCCCGATGCCTGGCAGATCAGCGATCCGGCCACGGGCCAGATACCGGGCGATCCGGTGGTCGGCCATGATGTGCTGGTGTGGTTCCAGACCATCAGCCCCACCCGCCTTTGGCCGCTTGCCGATCCGCCGATCACCCCGATCGCTAGCGCGCCTTAGGCTGCGTCCTCGCCGTCGTTCTCGTAGGCCGCAACGATCCGCCCGACGATCGGGTGGCGCACCACGTCGGCGGCGGTGAAGCGGATGGTGCCGAAGCCTTCGACGCCTTCGAGCCGCCGCACAGCATCATTGAGGCCGCTCATCGCCGGGCCTCCGGGAATGTCCACCTGCTTGGGATCGCCGCAGATCACCATGCGGCTGTTCTGGCCGAAGCGGGTGAGGAACATCTTCATCTGCTCGCGCGTGGTGTTCTGCGCCTCATCGAGAATGATGAAGCTGTCGGCGAGCGTGCGCCCGCGCATGAAGGCAATGGGCGCGATCTCGATCTCGCCGCTGTCGATCCGGCGCTGCACCTGTTCGGGCGGCATGCAATCATTGAGGGCATCATAGAGCGGGCGCAGATAGGGATCGACCTTGTCCTTCATGTCGCCGGGCAGGAAGCCCAGTTTCTCCCCCGCCTCGACCGCCGGGCGCGAAAGGATCAGCCGCTGCACCGAGCCGGTGATGAGCTGGCTTACCGCCTGGGCCACCGCGATATAGGTCTTGCCCGTGCCCGCCGGGCCAAGCGCGAAGATGATATCATCACGCGCCAGCGCGCGCATGTATGCGATCTGGGTGGCCGAACGCGGCACGATGGTCTTCTTGCGGGTGCGGATCATCACCGCGGGCGCATCGTGCTCGCCCGAAATGATCCCCTCGAGCGTCGGCTCGGCCGACATGGCGATCAGCGCTTCGATCGCCCCGGCATCGAGCGCCTCGCCGCGGGCGAGCCGATCATACATCGAATTGAGCGTATCGCGCGCGCGGGCGACATCATCCTCGGCGCCCTCGATCATCACCTGGTGCCCGCGGGCGTGGATGAACACCCCGAGGCGGTTTTCCACCTGCACCAGGTTGGCATCGAACTGGCCGAACAGCGGCCCGAGCAGCGCCTGGTTCTCAAAGGTGAGATCGGCCCGCGCCCGCCGGCCTGCGGCGCCTCCGCGCGGATCAGACGAGAGCGCCGGATTGCCGGCACGGGAGGGTCTGCGGCCCATAGGTTCCTTCGGCTGAGGCCGGGGGCGATCCCCGGCCCACGAGTCGCAAGCCTAGGCGCGCCTCGGGCCAAAGCAAGCGCCGCGCGCCCACGCGGCGGTGGAAAGTCATCACACGGCAACCGCGGTGCGCACCCGCCCTGAAAGCGAATTGGGCCCGGCTGCGGCCAGTTCCACTTCGACGAGATCGCCGATCGCGTGATCGCCCGTGAAGTGCACCGATTGCAGCCAGGGCGATTTGCCCAGCCACTGGCCGGGGTGGCGCCCGCGGCGTTCGACCAGCACCGTGCAGGTCTTGCCGAGGCTGGCTTCGTTGAAGGCCAGCTGGTGCGCGGCGATGCGGGCCTGAAGCCGCTGGAGCCGATCATCCATCACGTCCGCCGCGACCTGGCCCTCCATGGTCGCGGCAGGGGTGCCGGGCCGGGGCGAGAACTTGAAGCTGAAGCAGGCGGCATAGCGCACCTCGTCCACGAGCTTCAGCGTGTCGGCAAATTCGGCCTCGCTCTCGCCCGGAAAGCCGACGATGAAATCGCCCGAAAGCGCGATATCGGGGCGCGCGGCGCGCACCTTCTCGATGATCTTCAAATAGCTCTCGGCGCTGTGCTGGCGGTTCATTGCCTTGAGCACGCGGTCATTGCCGCTCTGCACCGGCAGGTGGAGATAGGGCATGAGCTTTTCGACCTCGCCATGCGCGGCGATGAGGTCATCATCCATGTCCTTGGGATGGCTGGTGGTGTAGCGGATGCGCTCCAGCCCGTCGATCACGGCCAGCCGGCGGATGAGCCCGCCAAGCCCCACGCGGCGGCCCTTGTCGTCCTCGCCGCTCCACGCGTTGACGTTCTGGCCGAGCAGGGTGATCTCCTTGGCGCCCTGCTCCACCAGCCGGTGCGCTTCGGCGATGAGATCGTTGAAGGGCCGCGAGATCTCCGCCCCGCGGGTATAGGGCACCACGCAATAGGTGCAGAACTTGTCGCAGCCCTCCTGCACGGTAAGGAAGGCGCTGGGCCCGCGCTTCGCCCGCGCCGGAAGCGCGTCGAACTTGGCGATCGCGGGCATGTCGGTATCGGTCGCGCGCCGGCCGCGCGTCGCTTCCGCGATCATCGCGGGCAGGCGGTGATAGGCCTGCGGGCCGACGACGATCGAGACCGCCGGGGCGCGCGCCATGATCTCCTCACCCTCGGCCTGGGCGACGCAGCCGGCGACCGCGATCAGCGGCGCCTTGCCCTTCTCCTTGCCCGCCGCGACCAGCCGGCCGATATCGGAATAGACCTTCTCGGCCGCCTTCTCGCGGATGTGGCAGGTGTTGAGGATGACGAGATCGGCCTCCTCACCCTCCGCCGCGGGCGTAATGCCCTGCTCGGCCAGCAGCTCGCCCATGCGCTCGCCGTCATAGACGTTCATCTGGCAGCCGAAGCTCTTGACCCGGTAGGTCTGGGGGGCGCGGGTGGGTTTCATGATCGGCGCGCTCTTAGCCGCAGGGCGACGCGCGCACAACCGCGCCGCGCCCCGGCCCTGCCGGCTTCCCCTCGCCCGGAAGGGCGCAGCCGCTCAGGCGACGGTCGCCTTCACGATCTTCCCCGGCGCGCGCGGCGGCTCGCCCCGCGGCAGGGCATCGACATGCTCCATCCCGCTTTCAACCTCGCCCCACACGGTATATTGCCCGTCAAGAAAGGTGGCATCGTCAAAGCAGATGAAGAACTGCGAATTGGCCGAGTGCGGATAGCTGGTGCGCGCCATCGAGCAGGTGCCGCGCACATGCGGGGCATCGCTGAACTCGGCCCTGAGATCGGGCTTGTCGCTGCCACCCATGCCGGTGCCGGTAGGATCGCCCCCTTGCGCCATGAAGCCATCGATCACGCGGTGGAACACCACGCCATCATAAAAGCCTTCCTGCGCCAGCTCGGTGATGCGCGCGACATGGCCGGGGGCCAGATCAGGGCGCAGGCGGATCACCACCTCCTTGGGCACGCCATCGCCGGTATCGAGCGTGAAGGTAAGAGTTTCGGCCATGGCTGCGGTCTCCTGTTGGTGCTGGGCGCGGCTTTTAGCAGGCAATCGCGCGCTGTCACCCTCCCGCGCTTGCTTTTCGCGCCTCCCCCCGTAAACGCCGCGCCATGGCCGAGGAGCGCATCATCGACGAACCGGCAGGGATCGCCGATCCGGGCGAGGTTGCCGTGCGCCCGGATGACCGGGTCGATGACGAGCGGCTCGACAGCGAGAACCGGCTGAAGGCCGATTACGTCGCTTCCGTGCGCGCCGCGCTCGAGGCGGGCGACAAGGGCGCGGTCTATGACCTGGTCGAGCCGCTCCATGCCGCCGACATTGCCGACCTCATCGAACTGCTCGAGCGCTCCGAACGGGCCGAGCTTGCCCGAGCGATCAGCGACCTGATGACCAGCGAGGTGATCGCCGAGCTCAACGATTACGTGCGCGAGGACCTGATCGAGGCCCTGCCCGCCCAGGCGGTCGCCACCATCGCCGAACAGCTCGACACCGATGATGCGGTGCAGCTGATCGAGGACCTCGACGCGGCCGATCAGGCCGCGGTGATCGCCGAGCTCGAGCCAGAAACCCGCGCCGCGGTGGCAAGCGCACTCGCCTATCCCGAGGAGACCGCCGGGCGGCTGATGAGCCGCCACTTCGTCGCCGTGCCCGAGCACATGAGCGTGGGCGATCTCATCGATTACCTGCGCGAACAGGGCGATATCGAGCACGATTTCTACGAGGTCTTCGTGGTGGACGAGGGCTTCCACCCGGTCGGCACCTGCGCGCTCTCGTGGATCCTCACCACCCCGCGCAACGTCCGCCTCACCGATGTGATGAAGCGCGACCAGACCCTGATCCCTGTCACCATGGATCAGGAAGAGGTGGCGCTGATGTTCCAGAAATATGCGCTGATCTCGGCCGCGGTGGTGGACGAGAGCGGGCGGCTGGTGGGGCAGATGACGGTGGACGACATCGTCCACATCATCTCCGAGGAAGCCGGCGAGGACGCGCTGCTGCTCTCGGGCGCGGGCGATGGCGACATCAACGAGCCGATCACTGACAGCTACAAGGCCCGGGTGCGCTGGCTGCTTGCCAACCTGCTCACCGCCTCGGTCGCATCCTCGGTGATCGCCCAATTCGAGGAGGTGATCGCCACCATGGTCGCGCTCGCCACGCTCATGCCGATCGTCGCTGGCATTGGCGGCAATGCCGGGACGCAGACCCTGGCGGTGACGGTGCGCGCGCTTGCCACCAACCAGCTCACTGATGCCAACACCTGGCGGGCGATCCGGCGCGAGCTGTCGATCGCCGCGCTCAACGGCAGCACCGTGGCGCTGGTGATCGGCACCATCGTCGCCCTCCTGTTCAGCAACCCGCTGCTCGGCGCGGTGATCGGCACGGCGATGCTGTGCAACATCATGATCGCCGGCTTTGCCGGGGTGCTGGTGCCGCTCGCCATCCAGAAGCTCAAGGGCGACCCGGCGATCGCCTCCTCGATCTTCGTCACCATGACGACCGATTCGATGGGCTTTCTGGTCTTCCTCAGTTTGGCAGTGGTCAGCGGGCTGGTCGGCTGATAGCCCTCTTTCCCCAAGGAGACGAGGGGAGAGCAGGATGGCAGGGCGCGTGGCCGGCAAGGTGGTGCTGCTGACCGGCGGGGCGATGGGCCTCGGCGAGGCCGCGGCAAGGGCGCTGATCGCCGAGGGCGCGCGCGTCATCATCACCGATATCAATGCGCAAGTCGGCGCGGCGAGCGCGGCGGCGCTGGGCTGCGACTTCCTCCACCAGGACGTGACCGATTGGCCGCGCTGGCAGGAGGTGATCGGCGCGGTCGAAGCGCGCCACGGGCGGCTCGACGTGCTGGTGAACAACGCCGCGATCACCGTCTATGGCTCGGTGATGGACATAACGCCGGAAGATTTCCGCCGCTGCTACACGGTTGACGTCGATTCGATCTTCATGGGCTGCAAGGCAGCGATCCCGCTGATGGCGCGCCACAAGGAGTGGGGGAGCGCCGGCGGCTCGATCATCAATTTCTCCTCCGCCGCGGGCAACAAGCCCTCCCCCGATCTGGCCGCCTACAATTCGGCCAAGGCGGCCGTGGCGATGCTCACCAAGTCGATCGCGCTCTATTGCGCGCGCGAGAAGAACGGCATCAGGGTCAATTGCATCCAGCCCGGCACGATCCTCACCCCCAATGTCGAAAGCGTGATTGCCGGCACGCCCGACCCGCAAGCGACCCGCGCGGCCTTCAGCATCGCCCAGCCGATCGGGCGGATGGGCGAGGTCGAGGATATTGCCCATCTCGTCGTCTATCTTGCGAGCGATGAAAGCAAGTTTGCCACCGGTGCGCCCTTCATCGTCGATGGGGGCCTGTCGATCGCATGAGCGCCAGGGCCGAGGACCGCTTTGCCCTTGCCGATCTTGCCGCGCTCTACATGCGCGCACTCGACCGGCTCGACGAAGCGCTGCTCGCGGCCCAGTTCTGGCCCGATGCGCGCTGCGAATATGGCATCTTTTCCGGCGGCCCTGCGGACTTTGCCGCCTTCTGCATGGCCGCGCTCGAGGATCATGCGCGCAACCATCATCTGATCGGCCAACACCTCGTTGATTTTGCCGGCGCGGACGAGGCCTTTGGCGAGGTCTATTATCAGGCCTGGCACCGCAGCTTCGATGCGCAAGGCGCGCCGCGCGATCTGTTCATCGCCGGGCGCTATCTCGATCGCTACGAGCGGCGCGGCGGCATCTGGAAGATCGCCTATCGCGCCGAACTCGTCGATTGGCTGCGCGACGATCCGGCAAGCGATGCCATGCTCGCACGCGCGCCCTTCCTCATCGGCGCGCGCAAGCCCGATGACCCTCTCTACCGGCGCGAGGCGATGCGAGCGTGAGCAGACGCGATCCTGCCCCGCCGCGCGATCCTGCTCTGCCCCCGGGGGCGGCGCGCTGCCCCGGCCCCTCCTATCAGGACATTCTTGCCGCCGATGGCGACGATCCGCCGCCGCCGCTGCGCGAGCAGCGCTATGCCTTCCTCGGCGATGGTGACATTCCCTTTGCCCGCTACCACGATCCGGCCTTTTACGAGGCGGAGATGGAGCGGCTGTGGCCCAATGTCTGGCAATGGGCCTGCCGCGAGGAGCACATCCCGGCGCCGGGTGATCGCCATGTCTATGACATCGGGCGCCATTCGGTGCTGGTGGTCCGGGGCGAGGACAGCCGCATCCGCGCCTTCATCAATTCCTGCCCGCACCGGGGGATGAAGTTTGCCCGCGAGGGCAGCCGCGGCGGCGTGCGCAGGGCGATCCGCTGCCCCTTCCACGGGATGAGCTGGAACCTCGATGGCTCGTTGCGCGAAATGCCGTGCCGCTGGGACTTTCCCCATGTGCGCGAGGCCGATTTCGGGCTGGACGAAATCGCCTGCGAGACCTGGGGCGGCTTCGTCTTCATCCACATGGGGGCAGCGCCGCCCCCGCTGGCCCATCAGCTCGAGGTGATCCCCGAGCATTTCCGCCACTGGCCGATGGATGATCGCTATGTCGCGCTCCACACCGAAAAGGTGCTGCCCGCCAACTGGAAGATGGCGATGGAGGCCTTCCTCGAGGCCTGGCACGTGCTCGCCACCCATCCGCAGGCGCTTTACACCGCCGCTGATGCCAATGCCCAGTATGACATCTTCGGTCCCCATGTCTCGCGCTTCATCCACGCCATCGGGGTGCCCAGCCCCCACCTGCCGCGCCCGGTGCGCGAGGAGACGGTGTTCGCCCGGCTCGGGCGCGATCCGGCAGCGCTGTCCCCCGGCACCAGCGCCCGGGCCGAACATGCCCGGCTGCTGCGCGCCGAGCTGGGCGCGGCCTTCGGCACCGACCTGTCGCGCGTCTCGACCGCGGAAATGCTCGATTCGATCGAATATTTCCTCTTTCCCAACGCCTTCTTCTTCCCCGGCATCAATATCCGCCTGTGCTATCGCTTCCGCCCGCTGGGGGTGGAGGAGACCTTGCACGAGATCCTGCTGCTCCAGCCCCTGCCCGCAAGCGGCGCGCGCCCTGCCCCGGCCACCCCGATCCGCCTCGGGGTGGAGGACAGCTACACCACCATCCCCGGCTTTGCCC
The DNA here is from genome assembly GCF_000422985.1 of Erythrobacter cryptus DSM 12079. Lineage (GTDB taxonomy): Bacteria > Pseudomonadota > Alphaproteobacteria > Sphingomonadales > Sphingomonadaceae > Erythrobacter > Erythrobacter cryptus. The sequence continues at coordinate 77,997 of NZ_AUHC01000008.1, read as the reverse complement.
TCGCCGAAATCCTCGATCAGGACACCGAGAACCTGCTGCTCCAGCGCGAGGGCGCCCGGGCCTCGCGCAAGGGCGGGCAGACGCTCGGGAACTACCAGGAAGCGCGCATCCGCCGGCTGCACCTGACGCTCGAACAATACCTCGCCGGTTGACTTGCCCGCGCGGCCGGGCATGAACCCTTGCCCCATGCCTCTCCATCTCACCAAGATCGCCTATGGCGCGAAAAGCTATGCCGAGCTTGCAAGCTGGTATCAGAGCCGGCGCGAGGTGCGCCTCACCACCCGCAACCGCCCGACGCGCCATGCCGAGTGCATCGGCGGCTCGCTCTACTGGATCGTCAACCACACGCTGGTGGCGCGTTCGCCGATCCTCGGCTTTGCCGAGACCGCCGATGGCCGCTGGGACATCTGCCTTGCACCGCGGCTGATCCGCGTCCATCCTCAGCCCAAACGCGCGCACCAGGGCTGGCGCTATCTTTCCGCGGCCGATGCCCCGCGCGATCTGGCCGAGGGCGAGGCGCTGGGCGATGCCCTGCCCGGGCACCTTGCCATGAAGCTGGAAAAGCTGGGGCTTATGTGAGCGCCTCGCCCGCTGCGGCGCGGCGCCTCTCCACCACCCGGCGCAGGGCATTGACATAGGTCTCGGGCGCCTGCGCCCCGGGGATGAGAAAACGCCCCTCGACGATCATCGCCGGAACCCCGGTAATGTTCATGTCCCATGCCTCGCGCTGTTCGGCGCGCACGCGCGCATCGAGCGCCGCATCCGCGAGCGCCGCGCGCGCCGCCAGGCGGTGCAGCCCCACCTGCGCGGCGATCTCGAGCAGCACTTGCGCATCGGCCATGTTGCGGCGCTGGTTGAAATGGGCGCGAAACAGCGCGAGCTTGAGCGCGGTCTGCACTTCGGGCCCGGCTTCATCGAGCGCGAAGGACAGAAGCTTGTGACAGGCGCGGGTGTTCCACATCATTGCCGTCGGCGCCGCGCCTTCGCCTTCCCAGGCAAGCGAAACCCCGGCCTCGGCGGCAAGCGCCTGCATCTGGCCGCGGATCGCCGCGCCTTGCGCAGCCGAACGGCCATATTTGCGCGCGAGGTGGGCTTCCTGTTCCTCCCCCTCGGGTGGCATGTCGGGGTTGAGTTCAAACGGGCGCCAGCGGATGCTTGCGGCGATCTCGCCCTGCAACTGGTCAAGCGCGCGCGACAATTGGCCATAGCCGATCAGGCACCAGGGGCACATGACATCGGAGAAGATGTCGATGGTGACATGCTCGGGCCCGGCGCTGCTCATCGGTCGAGCCACCAGCAGATGAGATGATGGGCAATCGCAAAGGGGCGCGGGAAATAGAGCAGCTCGGTCCCCGCCTCGCCCGCGGCGCGCGCGGCCTCGAGCTCGGCGCGGGTGAACCAGCGCGCGTCTTCGAGTTCGGTGGTGTCGATCGCGAGCGTGGGATCGTCGGCCACGCTGGTGCAGCCGATCATCAGTTGGCTGGGAAAGGGCCAGGGCTGGCTGGCGATGTAGCGCACATCGCGCACGGCCACGCCCGCCTCCTCGCGGATCTCGCGCACCACGGCTTCCTCGATGGTCTCGCCCGGTTCGACAAAGCCTGCGAGCGCCGAATACATCTTGGGCGGAAAGCGCGGCTGGCGGCCGAGCAAGAGCTTGTCTTCGTGCTCGACCAGCATGATCGTCACCGGATCGGTGCGGGGGAAGTGATCGGCCCCGCAGGCCGCGCAGTGGCGCTGCCAGCCGCCCTTGGCGAGCCGCGTGGGCGCGCCGCAGCGGGCGCAGAAGCGGTGGCGCGCGTGCCAATCAACCAGGCTGCGCGCGGCGCCATAGATGGCAAGATCGGGCGGTGAGAGCTGGGTCATCAGCGCCCAGGCGCGCGGCATGGCATAGGCCGGCCCCTCGGCCCCCTGCGCCGGCACGGGGGCGAAATGGGCCTTGCCCTCGATGAGGCCGAGGAACACCAGCTCGGCCTCGGGCGGGACATCGGCAAGGCTGCCCCAGACAAGCCCGCCCTGATCGTCCACCCCCGGCAGCAGCCCATCGAGCAGCAGCACCCGCGCGCGCCAGTTCATCAGTCCGGCAAGCGCCTCATCGTCCATGCGGATGTGATCGGCCCGATCGAGCGGCGATCCGGCAAAGGCGATTGGCTTGGGCGCGGCGGCGGGCAGGGTGCTCAGCATCACGCCGCCTTGCGCTCTGCCCGCAGCGCGGCAAGATCGGCCTCGATCGCCGCCTGGAACTCGGTTCGCACCGGATAGGCCTCGGCCGGCATGTATTGGGTGAACAGACCGCTGCGCAGCTTGAGATCGAAATCGACCGCGGCGAGCGTGCCCGCCGCCCCGCCCCAGCCATATTGCGCCCCGCGCACGCGCCCGCCCGCGCCGTGCCCCTCACCCTCAATCCAGGTGCCGGAAAGATCGACCCCTTCGGGCAGCAGGTTGGATGTGCCCACCCGCACCGCTTCCTCGCTCATCACGAAGCGCCCATCGATGCGGCCATAGCCAAGCAGCATCCGCAGGAAACGGTCATAGTCCTTCGGGCTCGAGACGAGGCCGCCGCCGCCCGCGGGCACCTCGGGCGGATCGAGATAGACCGAATTGGTCCCCGGATCGATCGGGAAGGGGGTGCCGCCGACGATCCCGTAATTGTCGGTGAGGCGGTGCGCCTCGCTGCGCGGCACGGTCATGAAGGTACTGGTCATGCCGCAGGGTTCAAAGATGCGCTTTTGCAGGAAGGCCTCGAAGGGCATCCCGCTGGCCACCTCGATCACCCGGCCGAGCAGGTCGATGCTGCAGGAATAGCTCCAGCGCGTGCCGGGCTGATACATCAACGGCAATTGCGCCAGCCGATCGGCCCAGGCGGCAAGCCCCGGCGCCGGGGTGACAGGCGGAAAGCCCGGCAGCGGCATACGGCTGACCCGCCCGCCGACGATCCCTTGCGCATTATAGGCATCGCGCAGCGGCCCCTTGCTGACGATCTGGTAGCCAAGCCCGGCGGTGTGGGTGAGCAGGTGGCGGATGGTGATCGGGCGGATCGCCGGCACGGTGTTGTCGAGCGGGCCTTCGGGATCAAGGAGCACCTGCATGTCGCGAAAGGCGGGCAGGATCTCATAAAGCGGCTGGTCAAGCCCGAGCCTGCCTTCGTCGATCAGGATCATCGTCGCCATGCCGGTGATGGGCTTGGACATCGAATAGATGCGGTAGAGCGAATTCTCGTCCACCGGCTCGGCCTTGCCGAGCGCGAGCGTGCCGCCGCCCACCGTGTGGGCATGGGGCGCGTCCCCCCAACCGAAGGTCATCAGCATGTTGGCAACCTTGCCGCTGGCGACATAGCGTTCGGCCAGGGCCGCGACATGGGGCCAGCTTTCCGAGACATCGTGGAGCGCAAGGGCCGCCCGGCCAAAAGGCAAGGTGGACAGCATCGCCCCGCCGCTCATCAGCACGCTGGTGCGGATCAGCGCGCGGCGGGAGAGCACGGGGGCGGCAGCGGGGTCAATCGTCATGGGGCAAGAATCTCCGACTGGGATGCGCGCCCCTTCCTGCGGCAGGGCGCGGGGCTGGTCAATCACCGCACAGCAAGCGCCGGGCCGCGCGCGGCTTGCGCGCGGGCAGTGTCTTATCTATATAAGACACATGCTCAACGCGCTTGCCTACCTCGTCGGGCTTGTGAGCCTGGTGATCGTGATCCCGGCGCAGATCCCGCTGCTGGGCTGGGCCAATTGGCTGGCCCTGCCGCTGATCGTGGTCGGGATCGTTCTGGGGGCGCTGTCGGATCGCGAGGGCGGGCGCAATTTCTGCCTGATCGTGCTGCTGATCGCGGCCCTCCGCCTGACGCTGGGCGGTGGGGTGATCTAGGCGCCCGCCGCGCGCGCCAGCCGTGCAGCCTTGAGGAACAGGCTGGCAAGCCCGGCCTCCTCGATCGTGCCCACCGGCCACCAAGCCCCCTCACCCGGCGGATCGGCGCTGGTTTCAAGCGCCTCGACGGCAAGGGTGAGGCGCGCGTGGGTAAAGCCGTGGCGCACCGCGCCGAGCGCCCGGCGCGGGCCCGCGATCGGGGCGCGGCCCGTGCCATCGGCGCGCGCGCTCCAGCCATCATCGGGCAGCGCGCGCATCCCGCCCAGCATCCCGCGCGGCGGGCGGGTGACAAGCCACACCTCGGCGCCGCCAGCGACTGCGGGATTGGCGCGGGCGATCCAGAAGGCGGTGCCGCGCCGCTCGGGCACGGCGCGCTTGGGCGCGCGCTGCGGCAGGGCCTCAGGATCGCCCGCAGCGCGCGCGGCGCAAGCCTCGACCAGCGGGCACAGCGGGCAGCGCGGCGCGCGCGGGGTGCAGACCTGGCTGCCCAGATCCATCATTGCCTGCGCAAAGTCCCCGGCGCGCCCCGCGGGGGTGATGGTCTCGGCCGCGGCGCGGATTTGCGGCCGCGCCGCTGGCAAGGGCACGGTGATGGCAAAGAGCCGCGCCACCACCCGCTCGACATTGGCATCGACCACCACCGCCCGCGCGCCAAAGGCGATCGCGGCGATCGCCGCGGCGGTATAGGGCCCAAGCCCCGGGAGCCGGCGCAGCTCGGCCTCGCTGCGGGGAAAGCCGCCGCGCGCCGCCACTTCGCGGGCGCAGCGCAACAGGTTGCGCGCGCGCGAATAATAGCCAAGGCCCGCCCAGGCCGCCATCACCGCGGCCTCGTCAGCCTCCGCCAGCGCCGCGATGCTCGGCCAGGTGGCGATGAAGCGGGCAAAATAGGGCTTGGCCGCGGCCACCGTGGTCTGTTGAAGCATGATCTCGGACAGCCACACGCGATAGGGAAAATCAGGATCGTCGGGCCGCGGCGCCCCGGGGGGCAGGCGCCAGGGCAGATCGCGGGCATGGCGATCATACCAGGCAAGCAGTTTGTCGGAGATGCTGGCACCCACGCCGCGCCTATGGCATGGCAGGCGCCATGACGCAAAGCGGCCCGCGCCATCCCGCCAAACCCGGCCAAGCCAAACCCGGCAAGCCCCAGGCCCCCGGCAAGCCCCAGCCCTATGTCCGCCCGCGCGGACAGGGGGTGCGCGCGATCGGCGAGCTGACGCCCGAGATCGGCCGGGCGGCCTTCCGCCGCTTCGGCTTCGTGCAAAGCTCGATCGTCACCCGCTGGAGCGAGATCGTCGGGGCCGAGCACGCCCGGGTGTGCCGGCCCGAGGCGATCCGCTTTCCCCCGGGCGAGAAGGCCGAAGGCATCCTCGATCTGGTGGTGGTTCCGGCCCATGCCCCGCTGATCCAGCAGCTTGGCGAGGAGATCATCACGCGGGTCAACCGCTTCTTCGGCTATCGCGCGGTGGCGCGCATCAAGCTGCGCCAGGGCCGGGTGCCCCCCCCGCCCGAACGCCGCCCGCCCCCGCCTCCGCCCTCATTGAAGCCGATCCCGCTGGAACTGGGCGACAGCCTGCGCGATATTGGCGATCCGGAACTGCGCGCGGTGCTCGAATCGCTGGCGCGCAGCCTCACCGAGAGCGAGGCCTCAAGCCTCCCCACCAAGGACGAATACCCCCGATGATGAAGCCGCTCCTTCTTGCCGCTGCCGCCGCCGCGGGCGCGCTGGCGCTCGCCGCGGCCACCCCGCTCGCCGGGCAGCCGAGCCTTGCCAGCCCCCAGGGCAGCCTTGCCCCCAAGCCCAAGGCCAAGGCCTGGCAGGCGACCATCACCCGCACGCCGCGCGGTCACCTGATCGGCAACCCCGAGGCGGATGGCCGGCTGATCGAGTTCATCAGCTACACCTGCCCGCATTGCGCGCAATTTGCGATCGAGGGCGAACCGGCGATCGAGCTGGCGCTGCTTGGCCCCGGAAAGCTCGCGCTCGAGGTGCGCCCGGTGATCCGCAACGCCATCGATCTTACCGTCTCGCTGCTCGCCCAGTGTGGCGATCCTGCCGGGTTCAAGACCCGGCACCAGGTGCTGATGCTCTCGCAGAGCGACTGGCTGGCGCGCGCCCAGAACGCGCCGCAGAGCCAGCAGCAGATCTGGGCGCGGGGCGACAAGGCGGCGCGGATGAACATGGCGAGCGCGCTGGGGCTTTCGGCGATGCTGGCAAAGCGCGGGCAGAGCCAGGCCGAGATCGACGCCTGCCTGATGGATGATGCCGCCGCCAAGGCGCTGATCCGCAATGCCAGGGATGATTATGACGAGTTCGCGGTGCCCGGCACCCCGAGCTTTGCCCTCGATGGCAAGCTGCTTGCCGATGTCCACAGCTGGAAGGCGCTCTATCCGGTGCTCTCGGCCCGCTTTGCCCCGCAAGCTCCGGGCTGATCCCGGCTGTTCACAGCCGCGCCGGCGCCCCTTGCTGCGCGGGCGCGCGCGCGGCTATCACCCCACCCCAAGACCCTTGCTCAAGGATCCCGTGCCGATGCGAAAGTCCCGCCTGCGCCTGCCCCTCCTCCTCGCGCTAGCCCCGCTCGCGCTTGCCGCCTGCTCCGATGCCACGGATGCCACCGGTGCGAGCGGCGCGGCCAATGGCGAGCCGATCCCGGCGATCGCCCCGCCGCCGGGCACCAAATGGGCCGATGTCGTCGCGGTGACCGAGGAGGGCGGCTATCGCATCGGCAATCCGGAAGCGCCGCTCAAGCTGGTTGAATATGCCTCGCACACCTGTTCCCACTGCGCCGAGTTTGCCCAGACCGGCAAGCCGGTGCTCAAGGACAAGTATGTGGCGAGCGGTGTGGTCAGCTTTGAACAGCGCGAGACCTTTCTCAACAGCTTCGATCTCGTGATTGCGCTGCTGGCCCGGTGCGGGGCCAAGGAACAATATCAGCCGCTCTCCGATCAGGTGTGGCAGAACCTGCCAGCCGTGTTCCAGGGTCTGCAGAGCAATCCGCAGGCGGTCGAGGCGGCCGGCCAGTTGCCGATCGATCAGCGCTTCTTCGCGATCGCCGAGGCGACAGGCCTGATCGCGTTCTTCTCCGCCCGCGGCATCAGCGCCGATCAGGCGCGTGTCTGCCTCTCCGACAGCGCCAGGATCGACGCCCTCGTCAAACAGGTCGAAGCCAACAATGCCCGCGACAAGGTCACCGGCACCCCGACCTTCCTGCTCAACGGCAGCAAGCTCGACGTGACCCAGTGGCAGCAGCTTGAACCGCTGCTGCAACGCGCCGGGGCGCGCTGAAGGCGCCGGCAGCGGGGGGCAGGCGCGCAGGTGATGCAGTTCCACCGGCTCAAGCTCAGCGGCTTCAAGAGCTTCGTCGAGCCGGCCGAACTGCGCATCGAACCGGGGCTGACCGGGATCGTCGGGCCGAATGGCTGCGGCAAGTCCAACCTGCTTGAAGCGATACGCTGGGTCATGGGGGAGACCTCGGCCAAGTCGCTGCGCTCGGGCGGGATGGAGGACGTGATCTTCGCCGGCACCGCCACCCGCCCGCCGCGCGACTTTGCCGAGGTGGTGCTCCACGCCAGCGATGATCGCGGCGAGGAACTCATCGTCACCCGCCGGATCGAGCGCGGCGCGGGCAGCGCCTACCGGGTCAATGGCCGCGACGTGCGCGCCCGCGACGTGGCGCTGACCTTTGCCGATGCCGCCACCGGGGCCCATTCCCCGGCGCTGGTGAGCCAGGGCAAGATCGCCCAGGTGATCGCCGCCCGCCCGGCCGAGCGCCGCGCCATGCTCGAGGAAGCCGCCGGGATCGCCGGGCTGCACGTGCGCCGCAAGGATGCCGAGGCCAAGCTGCGCGCCGCCGAGGCCAACCTCGCCCGGCTTGAAGACCTGATGGCCGGGCTTGACGCGCAGATCGCCAGCCTCAAGCGCCAGGCCCGCCAGGCCGAGCGCTACCGCGAACTGTCGCAGCAGATCCAGGCGGCCGAGGCGCGGCTGCTGTTCGCCCGCTGGCGCGAGGCCGCCGCTGCTGCCGCCGCCGCGCGCGCTGCGGCGAGCGCCGCCGAGGCCGAGGTCATTGCCGCCCAGGCGCGCCAGGCCGAGGCCCAGGCCGAACAGGCCGCCGCCGCCGCGGCGCTGGCCGCCGCGCGCGAGGAACTGGCCGACCGGCGCGATGATTGCACCGCCCATTCGCACCGCATGGCAGCGGTCGCGGAGAAGCTAGAGGCGGCCGAGGCGCGGCTTGCCGATCTGGCCCGCCAGCAGCGCCGGCTCGAGCAAGACCGCGATGATGCCGACCGGCTCACCGGCGCCGCGGTCGAGGCGCTCGCCCGGCTGGGGCAGGAACTCGAGGCGAGCCGCGCCGCGGTGGCCACCGCCGAAGCCGCGCGCCCAGGGCTTGCCGCGGTGAGCGAGGACAAGGAGCGCGCCCACCGCGCCGCCGAACTGGCGCTTGCCAAGGCCACCGCCGATCACGCCGGGGTCGAGGCCGAATGGCGCATCGCCGAAGCCGCCTGCGAACAGGCCGCCGCGCGGCTCGCCCGCATCGAGGCCGAGGCCGCGCGGCTGGCCCGGGCGCGGTCTGAGCTGGAAGCGAGCGGCGATCCCGAGGCCGAGCTTGCCGCCGCGCGCCGCGCCGCCGAGGAAGCCGCCGCCGCGCTTGCCCGCCAGCGCGAGACGCTCACCGCCGATCAGGCACGCAAGGCCGCGCTCCAGGCCAAGCGCGATGAGGCGGCAAGCGCGCTCGCCGCGGCGCGGGCCGAGCTTGCCGGGATCGAACGCGAGCACGCCGCGCTGCTGCGCGACCGCGAGGCGCGGGCGCGGCGCGAGGCCGGGCGCCAAGGCCTCACTGCGGCGCTCGAGGCGGTCAAGGTCGCCCCCGGCTACGAGCGCGCGCTCGCCGCGGTGCTCGGGCGCGATGCCAAGGCCCCGCTCGGCGCACCCGCGCCCGCGGCCGAGGGGCGATTCTGGGCCGGGGCCGAGGCTCCCGCGCCGGTGGCGGACAGCCTGCTTGATCGCCTGTCCGCCTGTCCGCCGCAGCTTGCCGCGCGGCTCGCGCTCGTCCACTGCCTCGAGGAGGATGATGGTCGTGCGCTCGCCCCCGGGCACTGGCTGGTGACCCGCGCCGGCCACCTGCGCCGCTGGGACGGCTTCATCGCCCGCGGCGAGGGCGCCGCCGAGGCCGCCCAGCTCGAGGCCGCCAACCGCCTCGCCGAGCTTGATGCGGCCCTTCCCGCCCGGCGCGCCGCGGCCGAGGCCGCCGAGGCGCACGAGCGCGCGGTGCGCGAGGAACTCGCCGCGCTCCAGACCGCGCTGGTCGCCGCGGAGCGTGCGCTTGCCCAGGCGATCGAGACCGAGCGCCAGGCGCTGCGGCGGCTCGATCAGGCCGAGGCCGCGCGCGAGCGCCGCGCCGCGCGCCTCGCCGAGCTGGCCGCGAGCGCCAGCGAGATCGAGGCCCAGCTCGCTGCCGCGCGCGCCGATCTTGCCGCCGCCGAAGAAGCGCGCAGCCGCCTGCCCGCGCGCGATGCCGGGCGCGCCGCGCTCGAGGCGGCGCAGGCCCGCCACGCTGCGGCCCGCGCCGCGGTGCAGGCCGCGCTCGCAGAGCTGGCCGCGCATGACCAGGCGCTGGCCGCCGCGCGCGAGCGGCTCGCCGCGCAGCAGGCCGACCATGCCGGCTGGCAGGCGCGCGCCTCGGATGCCGATCGGCGCCTCGCCGAAACCGCCCGGCGGCTCGCCGAGATCGCCGAGGAGCACGCGCTCCACGCCGATCGCCCCGCCGCGCTCGCCGCCGAACTTGCCGCAGGCGAGGAGACCGCTGAGCGCCTTGCCGCCGAGCTGGCCGAGGCCGAGGCCGCGATGCGCGCGGCCGAGACGCGCCAGCGCGCTGCCGATGCGGCGCTCGCCGCGGCGGGCGAGGCGCTGGCCGAGGCGCGCGAGGCCCGCGCCGGGCTCTGTGCCCGGGCCGAGAACGAGGAGCTGCGCCGGGCCGAGATGGCGCGCATTTCGGGCGAGCGCTTCCAGTGCCCGCCGCCGCTGCTGCCTGCCCGGCTCGGCTTTGCCGAGGAAGACCTTGCCCCGGCGGCCGAGGAATCGGCCACGCTCGAGCGGCTCACCGCGGCGCGCGAGCGGCTTGGCCCGGTCAACCTTGTGGCCGCCGAGGAACTGGCGCGGATCGAGGCCGAGGCCGGCACCAGCGCCGCCGAACAGGCCGAACTGGTCGAGGCGATCGCGCGGCTGCGCGGCTCGATTGGCAGTCTCAACCGCGAGGGGCGCGAGCGCCTGCGCAGCGCCTTCGAGGCGGTGGACGGCCATTTCCGCCAGCTCTTCACCCGCCTGTTCGAGGGCGGGAGCGCGCACCTTGCGCTGATCGACAGCGACGATCCGCTCGAGGCGGGCCTCGAAATCTACGCCCAGCCGCCGGGCAAGCGGCTGCAATCGCTCTCGCTGCTTTCGGGCGGCGAACAGGCGCTCACCGCCACCGCGCTGATCTTCGCGCTGTTTCTCACCAATCCGGCGCCGATCTGCGTGCTCGACGAGGTCGATGCGCCGCTCGATGATGCCAATGTCGAGCGCTTTTGCGACCTGCTCGATGCGATGGTGCGCACCACCACCACACGCTACCTCATCGTCACCCACAACGCTGTGACGATGAGCCGGATGCACCGCCTGTTCGGCGTGACCATGGCCGAAAAAGGGGTCTCGCGCCTCGTCAGCGTCGATCTTGGCGAAGCGACGCTGCTGGCGGCGGAGTGATCCTCACGCCTCGAGCGCGGCGGCGAGGCGGGCGCGGATGGCCTTGAGCGCAGCGATCGTCTCGGCGAGGTCTTCAGGCCCTTCGTCCACCACCAGCCGCACCCCGGGCGCGCCATCGGCATCGGGTGCGGCGGCACGGCGCTCACCGCTGCGCCGTTCGGCAGCGCGCCGATCATGCGGCGAACGCGCGGCGGCGCGCAGCACCGCCTCGGCGCCCTTCAAGGTATAGCCCTCGCGGTTGACCAGCCGGTCGATCTCGGCGATCAGCGCCACGTCCTCGGGCCGATAGTAGCGCCGCCCGCCACTGCGCTTCAGAGGCCTGAGCAGTGGGAACTGCGCTTCCCAGTAACGCAGCACATGGGGCTTGATCCCGAGCCTGTCGCTCACCTCGCCGATGGTGCGCAGCGCGCCCTCGTCCTTGCGCTCGTCAAACCCGGGCATCGTGCCTCACCTTGCCTTGGCGATCACCCCTTGGCGATCCGTTCCTTGAGCAGCTGGCTGGCGCGGAAGGTGAGCACCCGGCGCGGGGTGATCGGCACTTCCACGCCGGTCTTGGGATTGCGCCCGATGCGCTCGTTCTTGTCGCGCAGCACGAAGCTGCCGAACCCTGAGATCTTGACGTTCTCACCCCGAACCAGGGCATCGCTCATCTTGGTGATGATGGCCTCGACCAGATCGAGCGACTCCGCCCGGCTGAAACCCATCTTGCGGTTGATCACTTCGGCCAGATCGGCCCGGGTCAAGGTGCCCACCGAACGCATCATGCGAACTCTCCCTCGCGGCGCGACCCGAAAGATAGCTTGGCTCTTACAGATTTTTCGCCGCTTTTGCAATGCGATGCCGGAGAACGGCGGGGACAGCGCAAGGCGCCTGTTAGCCGCCGGGAGACAAGCGGCCGGCCGCGTTACATGCGGATGAGGCTTGCCCCCCAGGTAAAGCCCCCGCCCATCGCCTCGAGCATGACGAGATCGCCCGCGCGGATGCGCCCGTCGCGGCGCGCGACATCGAGCGCCAGCGGCACCGAGGCGGCCGAGGTGTTGGCGTGATCCTGCACCGTCATCACCACCTTTTCAGGCGCGATGCCAAGCTTCCTGGCGGTGGCATCGAGGATGCGGGCATTGGCCTGGTGCGGCACCACCCAATCGATCTCATCGACCGAAACCTTGGCTTCCTCAAGCACTTCCTTGAGCACATCGGCAAGGTTGACAACCGCGTGGCGGAACACCTCCTGCCCGCGCATGCGCACGTAGCCGACACTCTGCGTGGTCGAAGGCCCGCCATCGACATAGAGCAGATCGTGGCAGGTGCCATCGGCGTGGAGCCGGGTGGCGATGATTCCCGGCGCCTGCGGATCGCCCGCCGCCGCGGCCGTGGGCGCCTCGAGCACCACCGCCCCTGCCCCATCGCCAAAAAGCACGCAGGTGGTGCGATCCTCCCAGTCAAGAATGCGGCTGAAGGTCTCCGCGCCGATCACGAGCGCGCGGCGGGCCATGCCGGTCTTGAGCAGCGAATCGGCAACGCCAAGCGCATAGAGAAAGCCCGAGCACACCGCCGCGACATCAAAGGCGATGCCGCCGGTGCACCCCAACGCCGCCTGCACCTTGGTGGCGGTGGCGGGAAAGGTGTTGTCGGGGGTGGCGGTGGCGAGCACGATGAGGCCGATGCTCGAAGCCTCCACCCCGGCATCGGCCAGGGCCGCGCGGGCCGCGGCGATCGCCAGCGTCGAGGTGGTCTCGCCCTCGCCGGCGATGTGGCGCTGGCGGATGCCGGTGCGCGCGGTGATCCATTCGTCCGAGGTATCGACCCGGCTGGCAAGCTCGGCATTGGTGACGATCCGGCGCGGCAGGGCCGAGCCGGTGCCGAGCAGGCGCGATCCGCTCACGCCGCGCCCCCGCCGGCGCCGCTCTCGCCGCTGCGCGCCGCCGCCGCTGATGGCGCGCGGGCGGGCCGGCGCAGCGCAGATTCGCCGAGCTGGGCAAGGTCCTGCGCGATCCTTTCGGTCAGCTTGTTCTCGAGCAGCCGCGCGGCCACCGCCACGGCATTGGCCACGCCCTTGGCGGTGGCGCTGCCATGGCTTTTGACCACCACGCCATTAAGGCCAAGGAACACCGCGCCATTGTGGTTGTTGGGATCGAGGTGGTGTTTGAGCAGCTCGGTCGCCGGGCGCGAGACCAGAAAGCCGATCTTCGAACGCAGCGAGGATGTGAAGGCCTGGCGCAACAGATCGGTGACGAAGCGGGCCGAGCCTTCGATCGCCTTCAAGGCAATATTGCCGGAAAAGCCGTCGGTGACGACCACGTGGGTCTCGCCGCGGTTGATCTTGTCGCTCTCGACAAAGCCGTCGAAAGTGAGCGCAAGGCCCTCGGCGCGGGTGGCTTCGGCGAGGATGGCGGCGGCCTCGCGCAGCTCCTCGGTGCCCTTGATCTCCTCGGTGCCGATGTTGAGCAGCCGCACCACCGGCTTTTCAAAGCCGTTGACGATGCGCGAATAGGCCGCGCCCATCACCGCGAACTGCACCAGGTTGCGGGCATCGGCCTCGGTGTTGGCGCCCAGATCGAGCATCACCACATCATGGGCCTGAAGCGTCGGCATGATCGCGGCGAGCGCGGGGCGATCAATCCCCGGCATGGTGCGCAGCGCAAGCTTGCTCATCGCCATCAGCGCGCCGGTGTTGCCCGCACTCACCGCGGCGCCGGCCGCGCCGGTTTTCACCGCGTTGACTGCGAGGCCCATGCTGGTGGTCTTGGCCCGGCGGATCGCCTTGCTCGGCAGCTCGTCGCCCCCCACCACGTCATCGGCGTGGAGGATCTCGGAGGCGGCGCGCAGATTGGGGTGATGCTCGAGCGCAGCCTCGATCCGCGCACTGTCCCCCACCAGCAGGAACTTGAAATCGGAATGGCGGCGCCGGGCCAGCGCCGCGCCCTCGACCATCACGCGCACGCCTTCGTCCCCGCCCATCGCGTCAACGGCGATACGCGGCAAGGTCATGATGCGTCTCTCCGGCCTGATTGCGGTGTCAGCGGCGCTTAGCCGACAGCCACCACCTGACGCCCATTGTAAAAGCCGCAATGGCCGCAGATGTTGTGCGGGCGCTTCAATTCCCCGCAATTGGGGCATTCGTGGAAGGCCTCGACCTTCAGCGCATCGTGCGAACGCCGCATCCCGCGGCGCGAGGGCGTTACTTTTCTCTTGGGGACAGCCATGGCGGCACCAATTCCTCGAACAAACAGGTCAATCTGCGCCACCGGCGCGGGATTCGTGCGCCGCCCTTACGGCAAGGCGGCGGCGCGCACAAGCGGTCAAGCCGGCGCGCGCGAAGCCTTGGCCAGAAGCGGCAGGAAGGCGCGCGCTATAGCGAAAAAATCGCGCGTTGCAAGCAGGCGCGCCGCGCCCTAGCATCACAGGCATTAAACAAGAGGGGTCTCATCACCAATGATCATGCTTCCGGTTACGCTCGCCGCTGCGGCCGCTGCGGCGGTGCTCAACATCTGGCTGGGCCTGCGCATCGCGGCGCTGCGCAATGCGCTTCAGATCAGCGTCGGCGATGGCGGCAAGGAAAGCCTGCAGCGGCGGATGCGCGCGCAATTGAACTATGTCGAGAACACCGCCTTCGTGCTGGTGCTGATTGCGGGAATCGAGCTGGCCGGGCGCGGCGGGGGCTGGCTCGCCTATGTCGCGGCGGCCTATTTTGTGGGCCGGGTGGCGCATGGCTTCGGCATGGACGGGGGCAAGGCGCAGGTCGGCCGGATGGTCGGCACGCTGGTGACGATGCTGGTGCAGCTTGGCCTTGCGGCGGTCGCGGTGCTGACGGTGATGGGGGTGATGTAGAACCCCCGCCCTTGCCCGCGGCACGGCCCGCCAGAGGGGGGCGTTGCGAGGGGCGCGCCAGCCCGCGGCGCAGCAGCGGCCTTCAGGAGAGCGCGTAATCGCTCACGAAGGCGTTGGTCTTGCGCTCCTGGCCGAAGGTGCTGGTGGGGCCGTGGCCGGGGACGAACAGCACATCCTCGCCCAGGGGCCAGAGGCGCTGGGTGATCGAATTGATGAGGTCCTTGTGGTTGCCGCGCGGGAAATCGGTGCGGCCGATGCTCCCCTGGAAGATCACGTCGCCGACGATGGCAAAGCGGCTGGGCGCGTGGAAGAACACCACGTGGCCCGGCGTGTGGCCGGGGCAATGGATCACGTCCAAGGTGAGTTCGCCCACCCTCACCGTGTCGCCGTGCTTCAGCCAGCGGGTCGGGGTGAAGCTTTTCGCCACCATCCCCCAGCGCGCCCCGTCCTCATCGAGCCGCTCGATCCAGAAGCGGTCATCCTCGTGCGGGCCTTCGATCGGCAGGCCCAGTTCCTCGGCCAGCATCCCTGCCTGCCCGCAATGATCGAGGTGCCCGTGGGTGACGAGCAGCTTCTCGAGCGTCACGCCCGCCTTGGCGACCGCCTCCTTGAGCCTGCCCAAATCCCCGCCCGGATCGACCAGCGCGCCCTTCATGGTGTTCGTGCACCAGATCAGCGAGCAGTTCTGCTGGAGCGGCGTCACGGGGATAATCGCGGCGCGCATGGGGGGCGTGGGCTTGGGGGTGTCGGTCATGACCGGGATGTGGCGGCTTGATTGTCTCTGTGCAAGCTCACAGCTTCGCGATCCGATCCGTGCGGTCCTTCAGAGTGTCGATTGCCGCATCGCCATGCTGCAACAAAACTTGCCGTGCCTTGATTGCCTTTGCTTCCAAACTGTGAACCAGCCTTTCGCAGAGGGCCATATGCTGGATGCGACTAAGGGTTTGCGTTTCTTCGAGTGATGCCTCGCAATGGCCCAGCCAAACGGTGATGTCGGTCTCGATATCATGAAACGTCATGTCCATCGAATTGGCAGCGCGGCCCCACATTGCAAGGATCGCCTTCTCTGAAAAAGCGATGCTCTCGCTATGCTCCGGCAAGACTGACCGCAGATAGGCCACAACATGAAGAAATCGGGCCTGCTCACGCATGTCACCACGCCGCCAAGGGCGCGGGTTTCTGACGGGCAGACGCTTGAAGGGCGCAGGCGGCTTTGGGGGCGGGAGGTCACCTTGACGCTCTGCCTGAAATCGCAATTCGGTGACGCGATCAATCTTGCCGGACCAGTTCCGTGCGAACCATCCACGGGCGATCATGTAGGCTGCAATGAAAGCAGCGATGGAAAGGGCCAAACCCGCCAGCGCAGCGTCATCGGCTGCCAGCAATGATCCAAAAACAACCGCCCCGCCGATCAACGCAACGAGGGCTGCTACGAGCGCAACCAGAAAAGGTCTGACTTTCCGCCAAATTTGGCGGGTGATTCCATCAACCAGTCTGATGATGCCGATCAAGATCAATCCGGCACATGCAAGCAAGGCAAGGATGATAATGGTCTGCATGCGCGCAGGTTAGTTTAAATGCTTTCTTCGGCAAGACACATACCGCTCACACCCGCCCCCCCTTCCACACAACCCGGCCGATGATCGCCAGCTCCTCGGCGGCCACCTCGCGCGGGGGGTAGGCGAGGTTCTGCGAGAGCAGCGCGATGCGCCCCGGCCCGGCGCTGGCGAGGCGCTTGACCATCAGCGTCTCGCCGAGGCGCACCACGTGGATGCCATCGCGCAAGGGCCGCGGGGTGCAATCGACGAGGATCTCATCGCCATCATTGAGCAGCGGCTCCATCGAATCGCCCTCGACCCTGAGCGCGGCGAGGCGCGCGCGATCGAGCCCCTGTTCGGCGAGCCAGCGGCGCGAGAAGCGGAAGGTGTCGAAGGCGGCCTCATCGCGCGCCAGGCGCCCCAACCCGGCCGCGGCGCCGAGATCGAGCCGCGGCACCTCCACCCACTCGGCGGCGCTCCGCCCTCCAGGGACTTGTGCGTAGGAATTTTCCTGCACCTCGCGCAATTCCGCCTCGTCCACGCCGAAGAAGCGGGCGAGCCGGGCGCGGTCCTGCTCCTCGAGCTTGCGAGGTGAGCCCTTGCGGATGAATTGCTGGAGATAGGAAGGGTTGCGCCCGATCATGTCGGACAGCGCGGCGAGGCTCACCCCGCGCGCGCGCGCCAGTTCCAGCAGCCGCGCGCGCGGGCCGGGAGGGATTGCGGGCCTGGCTGCCGGGGAAGGAAGCATGACAACATCCTACGTGAAGGATTTTTCCTAGACAAGTAGGAAATGTGATGAAACAAAACAGGAACATCGGGCGAATCACCCGGTGCACCGCCTTCGATCCGGCAACCAACAGGGACGCGAAACCATGCTGCTTCGATCCATCGAAACCTTCCTGCGCGAGCACAAGCTGCCCGCCACCAAGTTCGGGCGCCTCGCCGCCCACGATCCGCGCTTCGTGCTCGACCTCAGGATGGGCCGCACCCCCCGCCCCGAAACCGAGCTGCGCACCCGCGCCTGGATGCAGGGCTATGCCGACCGCGTCGCCGCCGAGAAGAAGGAGCGCGCCTGATGCTGACCGAGTCGCTGCGCGATCCCTTCGCCGATCGCTGGCCCGGCCCGGCGCGGTTCGAGGCCAAGTCGCGCGGGCGGGCCTTGCGCCCCCGCCCGAGCCTTGCCGACCGCCTGCGCCGCAGTCTGATGCAGCTCACCGCCGGGCACGGCGCCGTGCTCTGCCACGAGGAGCGGGCCTGGGCCTCGATCACCTTTTCCGGCACCCGCCACGAGATCGTGCTCGAATTCTGTGGGCCCGAGGCGGTGGCCGCCGGCGAGGAGCTGATCGAGCGCCTGCCCGAGCACGAATTTGCCATTCCCGGCCAATTGGTCGCCGATGCCAGCATCACCAAGGTCGATCACCGCTTCGGGGCGATCGAGCGGCTCGAGGTGACCTGCGTGCTGCTGCTGCTCGAAGAGGGGTGAGCCTGACGAGCGGCCCGGCGGCGCGCTTCCCCCGCGCCGCCAGCAGCCCGCATGCGCAAAGGCGCGCGCCCGCAGGTGCCCTTAGCAATGCAGAAGCAACAGCACCCGAAAACAAGTCCCCAAAAGGGGGCCTTGCCATCAGGACGTGCGCCGGATCACCAGATTGCGGATCTCGCTCATGTCCTCCATGGCAAAGCGCACGCCCTCGCGCCCCAGCCCTGAATCCTTGACCCCGCCATAGGGCATGTTGTCCACCCGGTAGCTCGGCACGTCGTTGATGACGATACCGCCGACCTCGAGCCGGTCCCAGGCATCGAACATCTGGAAGAGGTCGCGGGTAAAGATCCCGGCCTGAAGGCCGAACTTGGAATTGTTGACCTCTTCCAGCGCCTCGTCGAAGTGGTCGAACTTCTGCAGGATCGCGAGCGGGCCGAAGGCCTCCTCGTTCTTCGCCTTGGCATCGGTGGGGACATTCTCAAGCAGCGTCGCCTCAAGCATGTTGCCGCGGCTCAGGCCCCCGCCGCACAGCAGCGTCGCGCCCGCCGCGATCGCCTCGTCGATCCAGCCCTTCAAACGCCGCGCCTCGCCTTCGGAGATCATCGGGCCGATGAAGGTCGCCCGGTCCTTGGGATCGCCCGCCACCAGCGTCTTGGTCCTTGCCACCAGCATCGCCTTGAAGGCCTCGTAAACCTCGGCATGGATGAGGATGCGCTGCACCCCGATGCAGGACTGGCCCGATTGGTAGAAGGCGCCGAAGATCACCCGTTCGAGCGCATCGGCAAGATCAGCGTCCTTGTCGATGATCACCGCGGCATTGCCGCCCAGTTCGAGCACCACCTTCTTCTTGCCGGCCTTGGCCTTCAACTCCCAGCCGACGGCGGGCGAGCCGGTGAAGGAGAGCAGCTTCAGCCGCTCGTCCTCGGTGAACAGGTCAGCCCCGTCGCGGCTCGCGGGCAGGATCGAGAAGGCGCCTTCGGGCAGCACGTCGCATTCGGCCAGCACCTCGCCCATGATGAGCGCGCCCAGCGGCGTCTTGGAAGCGGGCTTCATCACGAAGGGGCAGCCCACCGCGATCGCCGGTGCGATCTTGTGCGCGGCGAGGTTGAGCGGGAAGTTGAAGGGGCTGATGAAGCTGCACGGGCCGATCGGCACGCGCTTCCACATCCCCTGATAGCCGCGCGCGCGCGGGGAGATGTCGAGCGGCTGCACCTCGCCATAGTTGCGCACCGCCTCCTCGGCGGCGATGCGGAAGGTGTCGATGAGGCGGGTGACCTCGCCCTCGGCATCCTTGATCGGCTTGCCCGCCTCGACGCACAGGGCATGGGCAAGCTCGTCGAAGCGTTCGCGGAAACGGGCAACGCAGTGCATCAGCACATCCTGCCGCTCATAGGCGGCCAGCCGCGCCATCGGCTCGGCCGCGCGCACCGCCCCGGCGATCGCCTCCTCGATGATGTCGGGCGTCGCCAACGCGGTGCGGAACGCGATCTTCCCGGTATATTTGTCGGTCACGGCAAGATCGGCGTTGGGCTGCAAGGCCTTGTTGTTGAGATAGAGCGGGTAGGTATCCTTCAGTTTCACATCCATCATCCCCGCGCAGGCCGGGCTTTGCGCCCGGCGTAATACTGGATCCCCGCGCGCGCGGGGATGACACCCCTGCTCACAGTTCCTTGCTCAGCCGCTTGATGTCGCGGTTGAGGATCTGGTCGTTCTCGCTGTAATCGACCGGGCAGTCGATGAGGTGCACCCCCGGTTCGGCAAGGCAGTGGCGCAAGAGATCGGCAAGGTGCTCGGCGCTGGTCACGCGGTGCCCGATCGCGCCATAACTTTCGGCATATTTGACGAAATCGGGGTTGCCATAGGTGAGGCCGAAATCCTTGAAGCCCATGTTGGCCTGCTTCCAGCGGATCATGCCATAGGCATCATCGCGCAGGATGAGGATGGTGAGATTGAGACCAAGGCGCACCGCGGTCTCCAGCTCCTGGCTGTTCATCATGAACCCGCCATCGCCGCAGATCGCCATCACCTTGCGCGCCGGATAGAGCATCGCGCTCATCATCGCGCTCGGCAGGCCCGCCCCCATGGTGGCCAGCGCATTGTCGAGCAGCACGGTGTTGGGCAGATAGGCGGTGTAGCCGCGCGCGAACCAGATCTTGTAAACCCCGTTGTCAAGGCAGATGATCCCGTCCTCGGGCATGGCCGCGCGCACCTGCGCCACCAGATGCGGGGGGAAGATCGGAAAGCGGGCATCGGCCGCCAGCGCCTCGGTGTGCGCCACCTCGGCGGCGCGATATTCGCGCATCCGGCGAAAATCCCACTTGCCCTGGGGGACGATGTCCTCCTTGATCTGGTAGATCGCATTGGCGATGTCGCCGATCACCTCGATCTGGGGGAAATAGACCGGATCGACCTCGGCGGTGCGGGTCGAGACATGGATCACCGTGGGCGGGCTGTCCGATCCCACCGCACCCTCGCCATCGTTCTTCATGAAGAAGGGCGGCTTTTCGATCACGTCGTGGCCGATATTGACGATGCAATCGGCATCCTCGATCGCGCGGTGGACGAAATCGCCCGCCGAAAGCGCCGCGCAGCCGAGGAACAGCGGGTGGCGTTCATCGACCACGCCCTTGCCCATCTGGGTGGTGATGAAAGGAATCCCGGTCTTGTCGATGAACTGGCGCAGCATCCGCCCGCACATCTTGCGGTTGGCGCCGGCGCCGATCACCAGCAGCGGGCGCTGGGCGGCCTCGATCGCCAGCACCGCCTGGCGCACCGCCTTTTGCTCGGCCGATGGGCGCCGGGCAAGGCTCGCGGCGATCGGGCGGCTGGCGGTATGCTCCTCGGCGATGTCCTCGGGAAATTCGAGATGCACCGCCCCGGGCTTTTCCTCCTCGGCCAGGCGGATCGCCTCGCGCACCCGGCTGGGGATGTTGTCGGCGCTCGCCAGCTGGTGGGTGAACTTGGTGATCGGGGTCATCATCCCGACCACATCGAGGATCTGGAAGCGGCCTTGCTTGGATTTCTTGATCGGCTTTTGCCCGGTGATCATCAGCATCGGCATGCCGCCAAGCTGGGCATAGGCCGCGGCGGTGACGAAATTGGTGGCCCCCGGCCCGAGTGTGGCGATGCACACCCCGGTCTTGCCGGTGTGGCGGCCATAGGTCGCCGCCATGAAGCCCGCGCCCTGTTCGTGGCGGGTGAGGATCAGCTTGATCTTGGTGGAATTGGACAGGCTCTCGAGGAAATCGAGGTTTTCCTCCCCCGGCACCCCGAAGATATATTCCACCCCCTCGGCCTCGAGACACTCGATGAAGAGGTCCGATGCCTTCTGCGTCTTGCTCATGCCTTACCCCCCTTGCTGGCCGAGCCTGAAGTTGCGGCCCGGCGCGCCCCCCGGCGCTGCCCGGCCGCGCCCACGTGATGGCGCATCACGCGCAGCGAGTATTGCAGAAAAGCGCCAAGGTGCAAAACGCCGTGGCGACAGGCCGGCTCAATAGCCCTTGCGCGGGTCGAACAGCGGGGCGAGCGGCTCTCCGGCGAGATACTTGCCGAGATTGTCGAGGAAGCGCTCGGCCGAGCGGACGAACATCTTGTCCTGCGCCCGGCCGGAAAGGTGCATGGTGATGTGCGCGTTCTCAAGCGCCCAGAGCGGGTGATCGGCGGGCAGCGGCTCGGGCGTGGTGACATCGAGAAAGGCGCCGGCAATCGCCTTGGCTTCAAGGGCTTTGACCAGCGCCTCCTGATCGATCACGCTGCCCCGGGCGATGTTGACGATCACGCACTCGCGCTTCATCGCCGCGAGTTCCTCGGCCCCGATCATGCCCTCGGTTTCTGCCGTCGCCGGCACGGCGAGGATCACCCAGTCAAACTCGCCCAGCCGCGCGCGCCATTCATCAGGGCCGAGCGTGCCCGGCCCGCCCGAACGGCGCACCACGCTCACCGCAACGTCGAAGGCCTCGAGCCGCGGCTTGATCAGCCGCCCGATCGCGCCATAGCCCAGCAGCAGCGCCTTCGATCCTGCGAGTTCGCGCTTGCCGGGCGAATCGGTCAGCCATTCGCGGCGATCCTGCGCGCGCACCACCTCGCGGTAGCCCTTGGCGATGGTGAGCATCCCCATCACCACATATTCAGCGATGGTGATGGCGTTGATCCCGGCCCCGTTGGTGACGATGATGCCGCGTTCGATCAGCACCTCCATCGGCAGGAAATCGAGCCCGGCATAGATCGAATTGAGCCATTTGAGCTTTTTTGCCGCGCGCAGGGTTTCGGCCATGGCGGCCTGATCGTTCATGTCGAACCAGCCGATTTCGGCATCGGCCACCGCCGCGAGCGCCTCTTCCTTGGTCATGAACCAGCGCACTTCGAGGCCTTGCGGCAGGCGCGGCTCGAGCAGCGGGCGGATGAGGCCGGAAATGGCCAGGATCACCGGGCGCGTGGTCATGGCTTTGTCCCCTTCATCGTATCCCCCCGCACGGCCTCACCCCAATTTCCACTCCCAGCCCAGGGGATCGCCGTCCATCACCTCGACGCCCGCAGCGGCCAGCTCGGCGCGGATGGCATCGGCGCTGGCGAAATCCTTGGCGGCGCGGGCCTCGTTGCGGCGGGCGAGCGCGGCTGCGATCTCATCCTCGGTGATGGCCGCATCCTTGGGACGGATGCGCAGACCCTCGCGGGTGAGGGTGAGAAGATCAAGGCCGAGCACGCTGTCGATCTCGGCGATGGCCGCGCGCTTGGCGGCGGGATCGACCTTCTTCATCCCCAGCACCTCCTCGAGCGCGGTCAGGGCCACCGGGGTGTTGAGATCATCGCTGATCGCCTCGGCAAACCTTGCCATGGCCGGCGCGAGCCTGGGATGGGCAGCGCCCGCCTGCATCGCCACATCGGCGAGCGGGGCGGCGGCCATCACCATGCGCTTGAGGCGCGTGAGCGCGGCGCCGAGGCCCTCCCAGGAAAACTCGAGTTCCGAGCGATAATGCGCAGCAAGGCACATCAGCCGATAGGCAAGCGGGTGATAGCCCCGGTCGATCAGCAATTGAAGGCGCAGGAACTCACCCGAGGATTTCGACATCTTGCCCGATCGTTCGACCAGGAAATTGTTGTGCATCCAGAACCTTGCGCCCGAATTTTTCGGCTCATCAAGGCCGTTGGTGCAGCAATGGGCCTGGTTCTGGGCGATCTCGTTGGGGTGGTGGATCTCGCGGTGATCGATCCCGCCGGTGTGGATGTCGAAGGGAAAGCCCAGCACCGCCCCGCTCATCACGCTGCATTCGAGGTGCCAGCCCGGGGCGCCGCGGCCCCAGGGGCTGTCCCACTCCATCTGGCGTTTCTCGCCCGGCGGGGTCTTGCGCCAGATGGCAAAATCGGCCGGGTTGCGCTTGCCCGCCACCGGCTCGATCCGGCTTTCGCCCTGATCGGTCTGCGCCCGGGCAAGCCGACCATAATCGGCCACGGTTGAAACATCGAAATAAAGCCCGCTTTCAAGCTCGTAGCAGTGCTTCTCGGCAATGGTTTGCGCAAAGGCGATCATCTGCGGGACATAATCGGTCGCCACCGTCCAATGCGCAGGCTCGGGACGGCCCTCCTTCATCGGCCCGCGGATGTTGAGCGCGCGCACATCGGCCCAATAGGCTTGCTTGTAATGTTCGGCGATGTCCCAGATCGATTGGGCCTTCTCGGCCGCCATCTTCTCCATCTTGTCCTCACCCGCATCGGCATCATCGGTAAGATGGCCGACATCGGTGATGTTGATCACATGGGTGAGGCGGTAGCCCTTCCAGCTGAGCGTGCGCCCCAGCACATCGGCAAAGACATAGGCACGCATATTGCCGATGTGGGGATAGTTATAGACCGTCGGCCCGCAGGTATAGACCCGCGCCTCACCAGGGTGGACGGGTTCGAACACCTCGAGCCGGCGGGTGAGCGAGTTGAACAGCTTGAGCGGGGTGTCGGTCATGGCGCGTGTGCGCCTTTGCTTGCGCCGGCGCGCCGCGTCAATCCCAGCCGAGGAAGCGCACCTGCTCCTCGAGCGGCACCCGCTCGCGCGCGAAATTGTTCACCGGCGCATCCGGATCGCGATAGCCGATCGCCATGCCGCAGAAGAACATCGTGCTTTCGGGATCGAGGCCGAGGAACGCGCGGATCTCTTTGGCATAGAAGGCCATGAATTCCTGGAAGCACGAATCCAGCCCCTCCTCGCGCAGCAGGAGCGCGATGGTCTGGAGCCACATGCCGGTGTCCGACCATTGCGGCTCGAGCATGAAGCGCGGGAAATAGCACAAGAGCAGCACCGGCGCGTCGAAATTGGTGGCGTTGCGCGCCATCGCCGCCATGCGCCCGGCGGTGTCGTCGCGCGCGATGCCGAGCGCCTCGAACATCTTGGCCGAAACCCCGCCGAGCCGGGCCTTGTATTCCTCGTGCGCAGCCGGTGCGTCCCAGCTGTATTCGAGCTCACCCAGCGGCTGGCCGGCGATGCGCGCGCGCAGGTCGGCAAGCGGCTGGCCGGTGAGGATGGTGGCCTGCCAGGGCTGGTAATTGCACCCCGAAGGTGCCCAGCGGGCCTTGTCCATCACCCGGTGGATCACCTCATAGGGCACCGGCTTATCAAGAAACTGGCGGACGGAACGGCGGGTGGTGACAGCTTCGGTAACAGTCATGACGTGATTCTTCCGATCATTGGCATTCGGGACGGACGCCTTCATCCGCGCCCAAGGCAAGGGCCGCAAGCGACAAAATCGCCAGCGGCGCCGCCTACCCCGATCCCCGACCGGATCGCGCGTTACTGGGGATAGTTCATGGCCTTGACCTCGGCCGACATATCGTCGGCATCGACCAGCTTGGCGGTCTTGTACTTGCTGCGAAACTCGCTTTCATTGCTCGGAGCAATGTCGGCGCGGCCGGACATGAAACCGGCCTTGATCTTGCAGCGCACGAACTGGGTTTCGCCTTCCTCGATCTCCAGCGTCATCGCGTCCTTGGCCTCGAGCGACTTGACGGTAAAGCTGCGTGGGCCGGGGTCGGACACCAGCACAAAATACTTGCCCGCGCCGAGCGAGGATAGCTTGTCCTCGGCCCCAGCGTCGAACACCGCACAGCCGAGCGCCGCACCGCTGATGCCGCCGGTGCGATAGAAGATCACCTGCCCCTTGCCTTCGGGCGGCGTGGGGATCTTGAACTCGCCTTCAGCTTTGTCCTGCGCCAGAGCGGCCGGAGCCGAAGCGGTCATCGCCACCGGCGCTGCCGCCGCGAAAGCCAGTGCCACCAGAAACTTCTTCATTCTATTCTCCTGTCACTTGACTTCTTCCGGGGCGGCGGCGGTTTCCGCCGGCACGGCAAAGGTCTCGTCATTCTTGGTCTTCGCCGAGGCGAGCGTGCCCGGCGCGATGGTGGTGTTGCCCCCGCTGATGAAGAAGCCGAGCGGCCCGATCGCAGCGTTGGTGGCCGAGGCGAGATCAACATTGTTTTTCCCGCGCGAGAGAATCTCGTCGCCTTCCTCGATGAACTTGAAGCTCCTGAGTTCAATCCGTCGGCCGTGGTAATCGAGATAGCGCGCGGCAAGGATCAGTTCGCCCGCCGAGCCTGCCATGCCGGCTTTCTTCGCGTGGACGACCTGTCCTTCTCCGGTGATTCCGGCGGGCAGCAGGCTCACTCCGTCAAGCTCGACCGGTTGGGCAAGGCGGATCGGAAACATCTCGCCGGCCACGCTGATCTTCGAGCCGACTTCCTTGTCGACAGCGATCACGACCGGGGTGGCCTTGGGAAGCAGGACCTCGGTTGCGGTATGGGGCGCAGCATCAGGTGCCGCTTCAGCAGGAATGGCATCGACAGCGGGGTTTTCACCGCTCTGCGTAATCTCGGGCGCAGCTGCCTGGAGCAGCAGCACGAACAGGAATGATTTCAAGTGAGCGCCCCAGAAACGGTGTGAGAAGACGATATGAGGCAAACGCGGCAATGCGTCAATGCTTCATGGGAAGCGCGCACCGGTGTCAACGAGACTTGCCGCCCTTTTCATCCTCGAACAGCTCGGCGAGCTGCTCGATGATCGTGCCGCCCAATTGCTCGACGTCCATGATCGTCACCGCGCGGCGATAGTAGCGGGTGACATCGTGGCCGATGCCGATCGCCACCAGTTCAACCGGCGAAGCGCGTTCGATCCATGCGATCACGCTTCTGAGGTGCGCTTCGAGATAACCGGCACTGTTCACCGAGAGGGTTGAATCATCGACCGGCGCGCCGTCCGAAATCACCATCAGGATGCGCCGCTCCTCGGGCCGGGCGAGCAGGCGGGCATGGGCCCACATCAGCGCCTCGCCGTCGATGTTCTCTTTCAGCAGCCCCTCGCGCATCATCAGCCCGAGATTGCGCCGCGCCCGGCGCCAGGGCTCGTCGGCCTGCTTGTAGATGATGTGCCTGAGATCATTGAGCCGCCCCGGATTGGGCGGCTTGCCATCGGCGAGCCAGGCCTCGCGGCTCTGCCCGCCCTTCCAGGCGCGGGTGGTAAAGCCCAGGATCTCGGTCTTCACCCCGCAGCGCTCGAGCGTGCGGGCAAGGATATCGGCGCTGATCGCGGCGATGCTGATGGGCCGCCCGCGCATCGAGCCCGAATTGTCGATGAGCAGGGTGACCACCGTATCCTTGAATTCGACATCGCGCTCGACCTTGTAGGAGAGCGCAGTGCCGGGCGAGACGATCACCCGGGCAAGCCGCGCGGCATCGAGCACGCCTTCCTCCTGATCGAAATCCCAGCTGCGGTTTTGCTGCGCCATCAACCGGCGCTGCAAGCGGTTGGCAAGCCGCGTCACCACGCTTTGCAGGCCGGTCAGCTGGCTGTCGAGATAGGCGCGCAGGCGATCAAGCTCATCCGGATCGCACAGGTCGCTCGCCGCCACCTCCTCGTCGAAGCGGGTGGTGTAGGCGCGGTAGTCGAGCCCCGCCGGGATCTCGCCTTGCGGCCGGTTGGGGCGCACCGGGGCCTTGGCGCCATCGCCCTCCTCGCCCGGATCGCCCTCGCCCATCTCGCTTTGGGCCTCGGCCTCGGCGCTCTGCTCGCCATCGCCCTCGCCTTCGGCCATCTCGCCGGCCATCTCGGCGGCCTGGGGATCGCCCGCGCCCTCGCTCTCGTCCTCGCCCGCGCTCTCGTCGCTGGGCGCGTCCTCGTCATCGGGGGTGTCATTCTCGCCGGCATCGGGGGCATCGGCGGGCCGGGTCAGGTCAAGCTCGCGCAGCATCTCGAGCGCGAGCTTCTGGAAGGCCGCCTGATCGCCCATGCGCTCGGCAAGGCCGGCAAGATCGCCGCCGACCTTCTCTTCGAGAAAGTCGCGCACCAGCGCAATCCCGCCGCGCGCCTTTTCGGGCACGGCCTCCCCGGTCAGCGCCTCGCGCACCAGCAGCGCCAGCGCGGTCTGCAGCGGCACTTCGGCGGAGTTCTGCGCCCGCACGATCTGGTCAGAGGCGGTGCGCAGTTCGGTGGCGGCATCGAGATTGGCCTTGATCCCGCCGAAGCGGTTGGCCCCCAGCGCCTCGTAACGCGCCTGTTCGATCGCGTCATAGCACGCCCGCGCGATCGGCTCGGGCGGCGCGCCGCGGGCATGAAGCGCAGGATCGTGATGGCGCAGTTTCAGCGCGAAGCTGTCGGCAAAGCCGCGCGCCTCGCGCACCTGCTCGGGCGGCAGATCGCGCCCGGGCAGCGGCACGCGAAAGCGGTTGCCCGCGCTTCCCGGGGCATCGGCGCTCCAGGCGATCTCGACCTCGCCATCACGCGCGATCGCCCGCGATGCGCTGGTCAGCGCCTGCTTGAAGCGATCGAGCGGGGTTTGTTCGGCCATGGGCTTCGTGCGCGCGCTAGAGGATGCTCTGGCCGGTCTTGGCCCAATCGGCAAGGAAGCCCTCGATCCCCTTGTCGGTGAGCACGTGGCGGAACAGCGCGTGGATCACCGCAGGGGGCGCGGTCATCACATCGGCGCCGATGCGCGCGGCCTCGAGCACGTGGTTGGTGTGGCGCACGCTTGCCACCAGGATCTCGGTGGCAAAGGCGTAATTGTCATAGATGAGGCGGATGTCGCGGATCAGCTCCATGCCGTCAAAGCCATTGTCATCGTGGCGCCCGACGAAGGGCGAGACGAAAGTCGCCCCGGCCTTGGCCGCAAGCAGCGCCTGATTGGCCGAAAAGCACAGCGTGACATTGACCATGGTGCCATCGCCGGTGAGCGCCTTGCAGGTCTTGAGGCCATCGACGGTGAGCGGCACCTTGATGCAGACATTGTCGGCGATCTTGCGCAGCACCTCGGCCTCTTTCATCATCGTGGCGTGATCGAGCGCCACCACCTCGGCGCTCACCGGGCCATCGACGATGCGGCAGATCTCGGCGGTCACTTCCTTGAAATCGCGGCCCGACTTGGCGATCAGCGAGGGGTTGGTCGTCACCCCATCGAGCAGCCCGGTGGCGGCAAGATCACGGATCGCCTCGATTTCGGCAGTGTCGACGAAGAATTTCATGCAAGCTCTCTTTTCGGATTCCTGTGGCGACCGGGCTTCGCGGCGGCTAAGCGCCGCGGCGTGACTCAGCCCGCCGCGCGATGCCTGCTCCTGCTTGCCGCCAGCTTTGCCGCTTGGCAACCATCCAAAGCGCGCGCCGCGGACGAGGACTCGCAATTCTGGCTCAATACCGTGGCCACCGGGAAGATCGGTGATGGCACCACGCTCACGCTCGATGCCTCCCAGCGCTGGCGCTCCGCGCGCGAGGTGGGCGCCGACCAGCAGACCATCCGCATCGCGATCGATGAGCAGGTGGGCGAAAACACCCGGATCGGCGGGGGCGTGATGCTGGTCGAAGCTGCGGGGCTGACCGAATTGCGCACCCACCAGCAGGCGAGCTTCACGCTCGGGCGGATCGAGGCGCGCACCCGGCTCGAGCAGCGCTTCTTCGACGGCGCCGATCGGATGGAGCTGCGCCTGCGCCAGCGGGTGCAATACGGCCAGCCGCTGGCCAAGGATTGGCGCGCGACCGCCGGGGTCGAATGGCTTGGCCTGTTGCAGGGGCGCAGATCAGGCCAGGGCGCCTCGACCGAGCAGTGGCGGATGCAGGCAAGCCTGATCCACCGCCTCAGCAAGAATCTCGATGTCGGGGCGATCTACTGGCTCGTGATCTTCCCGCGTGGCGCGCGCCCGGCAAAGACCAGCCATATCCCGCAGGCAGCCATCACCTACCGCTTCTAGCCGCTAGAGCCGCTGGCCCGCGCCGAAGACGCCGATCAGCAGCGGATCGCGGGTGGCCTCGGGGTCGGCGCGGATCGCGGCTTCCTCGCGCGCGATCTCGTCCCAGATCGCATCCTCGACCGCGCGGCCGAATCGTTCGGCCATCCCCGCAACCTCGGGCCCGGCGAGCAGCGCGACCACATCGCCGATCAGCGGATCGCGGCTGAGGCGGAGCGCCTCGCCCAACTCGGGCAGGATCGCATCGATGAGCGCGCTGCCCATCTCGGCGCGCAGGTAGGCGCTCGCCGCATCGGGCCCGCCGCGGATGATGGCCAGCGCGTTCCTCACCCCGATCACCCGCACCGCATCGGCCACCACCGGGGCAGCGCGATAGGAGGCATCGATGGCCAGATCGGCGAGCCGCGCCTCGAGCGCGCCGCGCACACGCGCCGAGCCGAGGATGCGCGCGAGCACCTCGCCGCGCCCGCCCAGGAGCGCGGGCAGATCGAGCCGGGCGATCTGCTCGTCCCACACGCCCCCCGGCGCAGTCAGCCGGGCAAAGGCGCGCTCGCTGGCGACCAGCAGCAGGCGGCGCACCGCTTCCTCAAGGCTCAAAGGCCCGGCGGTGCCGGCGCAGCCAGGCAGCAGCACCAGGCCACCAAGCGCCGCGGCCCCGGCGATGAGCTGGCGGCGGGCGATGGGGCGGGCAATGGGCGGGGAAATGGGCATGGTCATAAGTCGGGCATCCCTCCTTGCCTCACCGCTTTGCCGCGCCCCATATGGCGCCAGGATGAACCGCGTGCGCCTTCTTGTCCTCAATGCCGCGCTCGGCCCGCTCGATTATCGCCTGCCCGAGGGTGTGGAGGCGCCGCCGGGCAGCGTGGTGGTGGCCCCGCTCGGGCCGCGCAAGGTCACGGGGATCGTGTGGGACGAGGGCGTGCTGCCCGGCGATCCGGTGGCGCCGGAACGGCTGCGCCCGATCCTCGAAGTGCTCGACGTCCCCCCGCTCGAAGCGCCGCTGCGGCGCCTGATCGAATGGACCGCGGATTATTATTGCGCGCCGCTTGCCAGCGTTGCGCGCATGGCGCTGGCGAGCGGCGGCGCGCTGGCCGGGCCGCGCCGCGTCACCGAATACCGGCTCGCCGCCGCCCCGGCGCCCGCCCGCCTCACGCCGAAGCGCAAGGCGGCGCTGGAACGGCTGGCGGGCGCGCAGGGCAGCCTGCGCGAGCTTGCCGCCAGTGCCGGGGTGTCAGAAGGCGTGCTGCGCGGCATGATCGGGGCCGGGCTGATCGTGCCGGTCAGCGTCGCGATCGACCGGCCCTTCCCCCGGCTCGATCCCGATCACGCCCCGCCCGCGCTGTCCGCCGAGCAGGCCGCGGTCGCCGCGCGGCTCACCGCCGCGGTCAGGGCCGCAGACTTTGCCCCCTTCCTCCTCGACGGGGTGACGGGATCGGGCAAGACCGAGACCTATTTCGAACCCATCGCCGCCGCGCTTGCCATGGGCCGGCAGGTGCTGGTGCTGCTGCCCGAGATCGCGCTTACCGAAAACGTGCTCGCCCGCTTTGCCGCGCGCTTCGGCACTGCCCCGGTGCTGTGGCATTCCTCGCTCAAGTCGAGCCAGCGCCGCCGCGCCTGGCGCGCGATCGTGCAGCCGCCCGAGGATGGCGGGGCGCAGGTGGTGGTGGGCGCGCGTTCGGCACTGTTCCTGCCCTATGCCCGGCTCGGGCTGATCGTGGTCGACGAGGCCCACGAGGTCAGCTTCAAGCAGGATGACGGGGTGCGCTACAACGCCCGCGACGTGGCGGTGATGCGCGCCCGGTTCGAGCGTGTGCCGGTGATCCTCGCCAGCGCCACCCCGGCGCTTGAAAGCCTGCACATGGCCGCGATCGGCGTCTATCAGCGCTGCGAATTGCCGCGCCGCTTTGGCGGGGCAAGCCTGCCCGGCGTGCGCCTGATCGATCTCACCCGCGATCAGCCGGGGCGCCAGCGCTGGCTGGCCGCACCGCTTATCGAGGCCCTCAGCGCACGGCTCGAGCGGGGCGAACAGGCGCTCTTGTTCCTCAATCGCCGCGGCTATGCCCCGCTCACCCTGTGCCGCAATTGCGGGCACCGCTTCAAATGCCCGGCGTGCAGCGCCTGGCTGGTCGAGCACCGCCTCTCGGAGCGGCTGGCCTGCCACCATTGCGGCTTTGAAACCGGCGTGCCCGGCGCCTGCCCCGAATGCGGCGAGGCCGATTGCCTGGTGGCCTGCGGCCCCGGGGTCGAACGCATCGCCGAGGAGGTGCGCGGCCTGTTCCCCGAGGCGCGGCTGGCCATCGCCACCTCGGACACGCTTGGCAGCCCCGAACGCGCCGCGCAGTTCATCGCCGCGGCCGAGAACAAGGCGATCGACATCATCATCGGCACCCAGCTGGTGACCAAGGGCTTCCACTTTCCCGAACTCACGCTGGTCGGCGTGGTCGATGCCGATCTCGGCCTTGAAGGCGGGGATCTGCGCGCGGCCGAGCGCACCTATGCCCAGATCGCCCAGGTCGCCGGGCGCGCCGGGCGCGCGGCCAAGCCGGGCGAGGTGCTGATCCAGACCCGCCACCCGGACGCGCCGGTGATCGCGGCGCTGGCGAGCGGGGATCGCGATGCCTTCTACGCCGCCGAGACCGAGGATCGCCGCGCTGCGGGCGCCCCGCCCTTCGGGCGCTGGGCGGCGATCATCCTCTCCTCCGAGGACGAGAAGGAAGCGCGCGAGGCCGCCGCGCGCCTCGGCGAGGCGCGCCCGCAGCTGCCCGATATCGCCATCCTCGGCCCCGCCCCGGCACCGCTCGCGCTGCTGCGGGGGCGCTATCGCTTTCGCTTCCTCATCAACGCGCGCCGCAGCGCCCCGCTGCAAGAGGTGCTGCGCGCCTGGATCGCGCGCGTCCCCTTCCCCCCCGGGGTGCGGGTGGGGATCGATATCGATCCCTACAGCTTCGTCTGACCCCGCCTGAAACCGCGCCCGGCCCCCAAGCGTATCGCCGCCATGCTGAGCCCCATCCTTGTCCCCATCCTCGGCGACCAGCTTTCGCATGGTCTATCGAGCCTTGAGGGCCTTTGCCCCGCCGATGCCCGCATCCTGATGATGGAGGTGTGGGACGAGGCAACCTATGTGAAGCACCACAAGCAGAAGATCGTGCTGATCTTTGCGGCCATGCGCCACTTTGCCGCAGAACTGCGCGCCCGGGGCTTTGCGGTCGATTACGTCACGCTCGAGGATCCCGAGAACACCGGCAGCTTCACTGGCGAGCTCGCCCGCGCCGTCGAACGCCATGCCCCGCGGGAAATCCGCGTCACCGAAAGCGGCGAGTGGCGCGTGGAGCAGGCGATGCAGGAATGGCAGGGCCGCTTTGCCTGCCCCGTCACCATCCTTGCCGACACCCGCTTCATCGCCAGCCGCGCCGAATTTGCCCGCTTTGCCGCAGGGCGTCGGCACCTCACCATGGAGCATTTCTACCGCGAGATGCGGCGCAAGACCGGCCTTCTCATGGAGGGCGCGCGGCCCGTGGGCGGGCAGTGGAACTATGATGCCGAAAACCGCGAGCCGCCGCGCGCCGGGCTGAGGCCCCCGCCCGCGCCCAAATTCGCCCCCGATGCCATCACCCGCGAGGTGATCGGCCTTGTCGCCAGGCGCTTTGCCGATCATTTCGGCGATCTGGAACCCTTCACCTGGCCGGTGACGCGCGCTCAGGCGCTCGAAGCCGCCGAGGCCTTCTTCACCG
Source organism: Erythrobacter cryptus DSM 12079 (assembly GCF_000422985.1). Taxonomy (GTDB): domain Bacteria; phylum Pseudomonadota; class Alphaproteobacteria; order Sphingomonadales; family Sphingomonadaceae; genus Erythrobacter; species Erythrobacter cryptus. The sequence continues at coordinate 45,618 of NZ_AUHC01000008.1, read as the reverse complement.
AGCGCCTTGCCCTTTTTGGCCCCTATCAGGACGCGATGATCGCGGGCGAGGATGACCTTTATCATTCGCTGCTCTCGACCAGCCTCAATATCGGGCTGCTGGAGCCGCTTGAGCTGTGCCGCCGGGCCGAGGCTGCCTATTTTGCGGGCACGGCTCCGCTCAATTCCGTAGAGGGCTTCATCCGCCAGATCATCGGCTGGCGCGAATATGTGCGCGGCTTCTACTGGCACCTGATGCCGGGCCTCGCTGAGGCCAATGAACTCGCCGCCCACCGCCCCCTGCCCGAATTCTTCTGGACGGGGGAGACCCCGATGCGCTGCCTTGCCGATTGCATCCGCACCACCCGCCAAGATGCCCATGCCCACCACATCCAGCGGCTGATGGTGCTCGGCAATTTCTGCCTCATCGCCGGGATCAACCCGCAGGAAGTCGCCGACTGGTATCTGGCCGTCTATGCCGATGCCTTTGAATGGGTGGAACTGCCCAATGTCGCGGGCATGGTGCTCTATGCCGATGGCGGCCGCCTGGCGACCAAGCCCTATGCGGCGAGCGGCAATTACATCAACAAGATGAGCAATTACTGCTCTGCCTGCCGCTACAAGGTGGCGCAGAAAACCGGCCCCGATGCCTGCCCCTTCAACGCGCTCTACTGGCACTTCATGGCGCGCAACCGCGCGAGGCTTGAAAGCAATCACCGCATCGGGCGGATCTATGCCACCTGGGACCGGATGGGCCAAGCCAAGCAGGCGCAATATCTGGAAACGGCCGAGAAATTTCTCGACTCGCTCGTGCCTGCGCGCAAAGGCTGGGCGCGAAACGAATAGGGAGAGAGCCGTGCTCACCATCCACCACCTGCGCCTGTCGCAATCCGAACGCATCGTCTGGCTCGCCGAGGAGCTGGGGCTGGACTATGAATTGAAGCTCTACACCCGCCGCGCCGACAACCGCCTTGCGCCCGATGATTACAAGGCGCTGCACCCGATGGGGATTGCCCCGGTGATCACCGATGGCGATCTGGTGCTGGGCGAGAGCGGGGCGATCATCGACTATATCGTGGCCAGATATGCGCCCGGCACACCGCTGGTGCCCGGCCCCGATCACCCCGATTTTGCCGATCACCTGTTCTTCTATCACTGGGCCAATGCCACCTTCATGACCAATGGCATGATGGCGCTGGTGGCGCAGTTCATGGGCGCATCCGAGCTGCCCCCCTTCGTCGCCGAGCGGGTGGCCAAGGGCTGGCAGATCGTCGAGGAGCGGCTCGGCAAGGCTGCCTATTTCGGCGGCAGCCAGCTCACCACGGCGGACATCATGATGGGCTTCCAGCTCACCACCGCCCGGGCGATGAGCGGCATGAGCATCGACCACCTGCCCAACCTCAAGGCCTACCTCAAGCGCATCGGGGAACGCCCGGCCTACCAACGCGCCATGGCCAGGTGCGAGCCCGGAATGCCGCCGAAACTCGATTGACCACCCGTCGCCCCGGACGTGATCCGGGGCCTCGCTGCCTTGGCCTGCGGCGCGTGCCATCGGGCGGCGGAAAGGAAAGCAGGCCCCCGGGTCAAGCCCGGGGTGACGACGCGATGCCGTTAGCGCCCAACCGTCACCCCGGCTCCCGCGCCGCGCGTTCGCGCCGCAGCAGTTCGGCCTTGATTTCAAGCCCCCAGGCATAGCCGCCGAGCGAGCCATCGGCGGCGATCACCCGGTGGCAGGGGGTGAGCACCGCCACCGGGTTGGCGGCATTGGCCCCGCCCACCGCGCGCGCCGCGCCGGGTTGGCCGAGCGCGGCGGCAAGCTGGCCATAGCTGCGCGTCTCGCCGCAGGGGATGCGGCGCAACTCCTCCCACACCCGCTGCTGGAAGGCGGTGCCCGCAACATCGAGCGGGATCGCGGCGCTGAGCGGCCCGGGTTGCTCGACCGCCTCGACCACCCGGGCAAACAGATCGCGCATCTCGGCGCCCGCCGCGACCAGCTCGGCCTTGGGGAACCTTGCCCGCAACTGCGCCTCGCCCTCGCCAAAGGCGAGGCAGCACACGCCCTTGTCGGTCGCGGCGACCAGCATCTCGCCGAGCGAGGTCGCCAGCACCGCCCAGAAGATCCGCCGGCCCGCGCCGCCGCGGCGCCAATCATTGGGGCTCATCCCCTCTCTCCCCTTCCTTTCGGCATAGAAGTGATCGGGCTTGGCATAGCCTGCCGCGGCAATCGCTTCGCCCACGCTTGGCCCCGCAATCAACGCCGCTTCGGCGCGGCTTTGCCGCAGCGCGCGCGCATAGGCGGCAGGCGAAAGCCCGGTGCTGCGGGTGAAGATACGTTGAAAATGCGTCGCACTATAACCTGTGAGCCCCGCCAGCTCGGCAAGGCTCATGCGCCCCTGCGCCGTGATCGCCGCTATCGCCGCGCGCACGCAGGTTTCGGCAGCGCTCTGGCGATCGGGCGCGCAGCGCTTGCACGGCCGCAGCCCCGCCGCCTCCGCATCGGCAGGGGTGGCGTAGAAGCGCACGTTGCAGCGATGCGGCAGGCGCGCCGGGCACGAAGGGCGGCAATAGATTCCGGTCGAATGGACGCCGGTGACAAAGGCCCCGTCGAACCGCCGGTCCTTCGTCCTCACCGCCTGCCAGCGCGCTTCGTCATCCATGTTCGTAAAATGTTCCACGTGAAACATTGTGCCAGCTTGCGCGCCGCGGCGCACCCCCCGGCCTTGCGTTCAATCTCGCGCGCGGCGAAATTGCCGCTATAAGCACCGCCATGCCGCTGCTGCTGCGCGCCCTTGCGGCGCTCCTTGCCTGCCTTGTCTGCCTTGCCGCGCCCGCCGCGGCCGATCCGGGCGATCTTGCCGCGGCCGCGCGCGGGGTGGTGCGGGTGGTGATCATCGCCGAGGAGGGCGGCGCGCCCGCGCCGGTAAGCCACGGCACCGGCTTTGCCGTCAGCCCCACTCGGATCGTCACCAATGCCCATGTGGTGCGCGAGGCGGTGCAGGATGACACGCTGCGCATCGGCATCGTCCCGCCCGAGGGCGCCGGCGGGGCCTTTGCCCGCGTGGTGGCGGTGAGCCCGCGCAACGATCTTGCCCTGCTCGAGATCACCGGGGGCAGGCTCGCCCTGCCGCCGCTGGCGCTTGCCAGCGGGGCCGGGGCCGCGGGCAGAGGCGCGGGCGGCACCGGCCTCGCGGAAGTTGCGGCGGTGGGCTATCCGATGACCGTCGACCTTGCCCAGGGGCTTGATATGTCAGACATATTTCGCGCCCAGCCGCCGGTGACCTCGCGCGGCTTCGTCTCTGGCGAGCGGCCCGCGCGGCAGTTTGACACGATCCTCCACACCGCCCCCATCGCCCGCGGCAATTCGGGCGGGCCACTGCTCGATCCCTGCGGCAGGGTGGTCGGGGTCAATTCCTTCAGCACCGATTCGGGCAGCGGCGATGGCGAGTTCTACTTTGCCGTCTCGCTGCGCGAGCTGGTGCCCTTTCTCAAGGCCAATGGGGTCGAGCCGGTGATGAATGCCCTGCCCTGCCGCTCGCTCGACGAGCTTGACGCGGCCGAGCGCCAGCGGCTCGAGGCCGAGCAGGCCGCCGCCCGCGCGCGCCTGGCCGAGCGCGCCGAGCGCCAGCGCGCGCTGCGCGAGAAGGCGCAGCTTGCCGCGCAGATGGAGGTGCTCGCCGCGCGCGAGAACCGCATGGCCTTGGCGCTCGTCGCGCTGCTCATCGGCCTCGGCGCCGCAGCCGCCGGGCTGCGCTGGCGCGGCACGGCTACCGATGCCGAGGCGGCGGCACCAAGACGGCGCGCCGCGATCGCCGGCGTTGTGGCGGGCCTTGCCTTCATCGCTGCGGCGGTGCTGTGGCTGACCCGCCCGGGCCTTGCCGCGATCGAGGACAAGGTCGCCGCCGCGCTCGCCGAAGCCGAGGATGCGCCCGCCCCTTCCCCCAGTGCCAGCGCCGCCGCCGAGGGCGCGCTCATCTGCACCCTCGTGCCCGAGCGCAGCCGGGTGACGAGCGCGCGCACCGATGATGTCGCCTTTGAATGGTCCGCCGATGGCTGCGTCAACGGGCGCACCCAGTATGGGCTTGGCCCCGGCGGCGCCTGGCAAAGGGTGTTTGCCGCGCGCGAGGATGCGGCGGTGGCGGTCAACACCTTCGATCCGGCCACCCGCACCCTGCGCACCGATCGCTATCTCCTGGGACAGGAAGCGCTGGAGCAGGCGCGCGCCGCCCGCGCGGCCTATAGCCCGCCGGCCTGCGGGGTCAGCGACGGGGCGCGCATCCTGGGCGAACAGCAATCGGCGCTCATCGCGCTGCTGCCGGAGCGCCCCAACGAAAGGCTGGTCTATTCCTGCGCCCCGCGCCGCTGAGCACCCGTTCACCCAGGGTTCAGCCGCGCGAAGGACGATGTTGATCTGTGATGCTTTCCCAAGCCCTCTGGACGCGCGCCAGGCGCCTCTGGCCGGTTCTGGCCGCGGCGCTTGTGGCCGCTCCCGGCGCGGCGCAGGATCATGCCGGCGCGGTGCCCGATCCCGCCGGGCAAAGCCCCGCCGCGAACGGCCCGCGCGAGATCGTCGTGCCCGGCAACCGCGTGCTTGCCCCCCGCGCCATCACCACCGATTTGCGCCGGCTGACCGTCCGCGAGAAGTTCACCGAGCGTCCGCCGCGCTTCTTCGATCCGCTCTGCCCGGTGGTCGCCGGTCTCGATCCACCGCTGGCCGAACGCATCGCCGCGCGCATCCGCGCCAATGGCGCGATTGCCAAGCTGCCCCCGGCCAAGCCCGATTGCCGCCCCAATGCCTTCATCATCGTGGTCGATGAGCCGGCGAAGATCTTCGAGCAATTGCTCAAGAAGCGCCCCTCGCTGATCGGGACCTACGAGTTTCGTGACCGCCCGCTCGGCACCGTCCGCGCCGAGCTGGCTGCCGGGCAACCGGCGGTTTCGTGGAGCCAGATGACCCAGCGCCCCACCAATGGCGTGCTGCTCGGCAATCTTGATGGCAATGAGCTGCGCACCAATTCCATCCCCCGGCTGCGCCCCACGGTGATGATGCAGAAGGACACCGCGGTGGTGCTGTTCGATCGACGCCGGCTGGTCGATGTCGAGGTGGGCCAGCTGGCCGATTTCGCCACGCTCCACCTGCTGGGCGGGCCGCGCCCCGGGGCTGACCTCGAAGGCATCACCGTGCCGACGCTGATGACGCTGTTTCGCGATGGGCCCAAGGCCGCGCCCGATGGTCTCACCGAGTTCGACCGCGCCTATCTCGCCGCGCTCCATGCGCTCAATGGCGAGGCGCTGGGCAAACCACTCGCCGCCAAGGTCATGGCGCTTTACGAGGAGGAATGCGCGCTTGAGGGTGGCACCTGCGAGGTCACCGGGCCTGCCCCCTGATGCCCCCCAGCCTCGGGCCGGGCGCGCCGGGCCCAGGCTTTTTCTCGCAGCTGCAACAAAATCCCCGGCGCTTTCTTGCACTCTGGCAGAGCCGGTGCTAGGCGCGCGCCAGCCTCGCCGGGGGCAAGCCTCCCCGCGGGCCATACATCGCACCCCTTGTTGCCTTTTCACGATCCGAGAGGATGAAGCGCGCGTGGATAATTCCGCCGGAATCAAGGCCAGCCTCGAAGGGCGCTATGCTGCGGCCCTGTTCGATCTTGCCAGCGAAAGCGGCGTGGTCGGGCCGGTCGAAAGCGATCTTGATGCCCTCGCCAAGGCCCTTGGCGAATCGGCCGAGCTGGCCGGCCTGATCGCCAATCCCGAGCTTTCGCGCGCCGCGCAGGGCAAGGCGATCGCCGCGGTGGCCGAGGCCATGGGCCTTGCCCCGCTGGTCGGCAAGTTCCTCGGCGTGCTCGCCGCCAACCGCCGCCTTGCCAAGCTGCCCGGGATCATCAGCGCCTTCAAGGCGATTGCCGCGGCCCAGCGCGGCGAGGTTGCCGCCACCGTCACCAGCGCCCACCCCTTGAGCGCGGAGCAGCTGGCCGCGCTCAAGACAAAGCTCACCCAGCGCGAGGGGCGCACCGTCATGCTCACCACCAAGGTCGATCCCGAGCTTCTGGGCGGCCTTGTCGTCACCATCGGATCGCAGCGCATCGACGGCTCGATCCGCACCCGTCTCAACGCGCTCGCCCAGGCAATGCGGGCGTGAGCCGAACCCACGTGCCCATGCAGGCCTAAAGGAAGAAACATGGAAATCCGCGCCGCAGAAATCTCGAAGGTCATCAAGGAGCAGATCGCCAATTTCGGCACCGAGGCCGAGGTCAGCGAAACCGGCACCGTGCTGAGCGTGGGTGACGGGATCGCCCGCATCCACGGGCTCGACAAGGTGCAGGCCGGCGAGATGGTGGAATTTGCCAACGGGGTGCAGGGCATGGCCCTCAACCTCGAGGCCGACAATGTCGGCGTGGTGATCTTCGGCTCGGACGCCGAGATCAAGGAAGGCGATGTGGTCAAGCGCTCGGGCACGATCGTTGACGTGCCGGTGGGCAAGGGCCTGCTCGGCCGCGTGGTCGATGCGCTCGGCAACCCGATCGACGGCAAGGGCCCGATCGAGGCGACCGAGCGCCGCCGGGTCGAAGTCAAGGCCCCGGGCATCATCCCGCGCGAATCGGTGTCCGAACCGGTGCAGACGGGTTTGAAGGCGATCGACGCGCTGGTGCCGATCGGCCGCGGCCAGCGCGAGCTCATCATCGGTGACCGCCAGACCGGCAAGACCGCGGTGGCGATCGACACCTTCATCAACCAGAAGGAAGTCAACGCCTCAGGCGACGAGACGAAGAAGCTCTACTGCATCTATGTCGCGGTCGGGCAGAAGCGTTCGACCGTGGCGCAGATCGTCAAGCAGCTCGAGGAAAACGGCGCGATGGAATATTCGATCGTCGTGGCCGCCACCGCCTCCGAGCCGGCGCCGCTGCAATATCTTGCGCCCTACACCGGCTGCGCCATGGGCGAGTTCTTCCGCGACAACGGGATGCACGCGGTGATCGTCTATGACGACCTGTCGAAGCAGGCCGTGGCCTATCGCCAGATGAGCCTGCTGCTGCGCCGCCCGCCGGGCCGCGAGGCCTATCCGGGTGACGTGTTCTATCTCCACAGCCGCCTGCTCGAGCGCGCCGCCAAGATGAACAAGGAAAACGGCCACGGCTCGCTCACCGCGCTGCCAGTGATCGAAACCCAGGCGGGCGACGTGTCGGCCTATATTCCCACCAACGTGATCTCGATCACCGATGGGCAGATCTTCCTTGAAACCGGGCTGTTCTATCAGGGCATCCGCCCGGCGATCAACGTCGGCCTGTCGGTGTCGCGTGTGGGCGGTGCGGCCCAGACCAAGGCGATGAAGAAGGTCTCCGGCTCGATGAAGCTCGACCTTGCCCAGTATCGTGAGATGGCCGCCTTCGCCCAGTTCGGCTCTGACCTCGATGCGGCGACGCAAAAGCTCCTCAACCGCGGCGCGCGCCTCACCGAACTGCTGAAGCAGAAGCAATTCTCGCCGATGCCGTTCGAGGAGCAGGTGGTCTCGATCTATGCCGGCACCAACGGTTTCCTCGATCCGATCCCGGTCAACCGGGTGAACGATTATGAGGCGCAGATGCTCGATTACATGCGCCGCGAGCATGCCGAGGTGCTCGCCGAGATCCGCACCAGCAAGAAGTTCGAGGGCGAGACCGAGGCCAAGACCAAAGCCGCGCTCGAAGCCTTCGCCAAGCAGTTCGCCTGAGGGAGCAGGTCCGGTGCCCTCGCTCAAGGAACTCAAAGGCCGGATCAACTCGGTCAAGTCGACCCAGAAGATCACCAAGGCCAAGCAGATGGTCTCGGCGGCCAAGCTGCGCCGCGCCCAGGCCGCGGCCGAGGCGGCGCGCCCCTATGCCGCACGGCTGACCGCGGTGATGGCCAGCCTTGCGGCCAAGGTCGCAGGGGACAGCGCGCCCCGCCTCCTCGCCGGCACCGGCGCCGACCAGCGCCACCTTCTGGTGGTGGTCAACACCGACAAGGGCCTGTGCGGCGGGCTCAATTCCAACCTCGTCAAGGCCGCCAAGGCCAAGGCGCAGGAATTGCAGGCCGCCGGCAAGCAGGTCACCTTCTTCCTCGTCGGCAAGAAGGGCCGCGCCCCGCTCAGCCGCGAATTTCCCGGCCTCATCACCGGCGGCTTCGATACCAGCACGGTCAAGACCCCGGGCTTTGCCGAGGCCGAGGCGATCGCGAATGAGCTTATCGGCCTGTTCGAGGCGGGCCGCTTCGATGTCGCGCACCTTATCTTTCCCGTGTTCAAGTCGGCCCTCGCCCAGGAGCCGACCGTCACCCAGCTGATCCCCGTCCCCGCCCCGGCCGAGGCCGGCAAGGGCGATGCCGTGGTCGAATACGAGCCGGGCGAGGAGGAGATCCTCGCCGAACTGCTGCCGCGCTATGTGCGCACCCGGCTGTTCGGCGCGCTGCTCGAGCGCGAGGCCTCCGAACAGGGCGCCTCGATGACCGCGATGGACAATGCCACGCGCAACGCGGGCGAGCTGATCAACAAGCTCACCATCCAGTACAACCGCAGCCGCCAGGCCGCGATCACCACTGAACTCATCGAAATCATTGCTGGCGCCGAGGCGCTGTAATCTAGGCTCAAGGAACGAAAGATGGCCACCGCCCCCGCTCTCAACCAGACCACCAACGGCACCATCAGCCAGGTTATCGGCGCCGTCGTTGACGTGCAGTTCGAAGGCGAGCTGCCGCCGATCCTCACCGCGCTCGAAACCCGTAACGGCGACAAGACCCTGGTGCTCGAAGTCGCCCAGCACCTCGGCGAGAACACCGTGCGCACCATCGCCATGGACGCGACCGAGGGCCTCGTGCGCGGGCAGGAAGTGATCAACACCGGCGCGCAGATCTCGGTGCCGGTCGGCCCCAAGGTGCTGGGGCGCATCATGAATGTGGTGGGCGAGCCGATCGACGAGCGCGGCCCCATCGGCGCCGAGCAGACCGCGCCGATCCACGCCGAGGCCCCGGCCTTCGTCGACCAGTCGACCGAGGCGAGCATCCTCGTTACCGGCATCAAGGTGATCGACCTGCTCGCTCCTTACGCCAAGGGCGGCAAGATCGGCCTGTTCGGCGGCGCGGGCGTCGGCAAGACCGTGCTCATCCAGGAGCTCATCAACAACATCGCCAAGGGCCATGGCGGCGTCTCGGTGTTCGCCGGCGTGGGTGAGCGCACCCGTGAGGGCAATGACCTCTACCACGAATTCCTCGACGCCGGCGTCATCGCCAAGGATGCCGATGGCAATGCCATCTCCGAAGGCTCGAAGGTGGCGCTGGTGTTCGGCCAGATGAACGAGCCGCCGGGTGCGCGTGCGCGCGTGGCGCTTTCGGGCCTGACCATGGCCGAATATTTCCGCGACGTCGAAGGCCAGGACGTGCTGTTCTTCGTCGACAACATCTTCCGCTTCACCCAGGCGGGTTCGGAAGTGTCGGCGCTGCTCGGCCGCATCCCCTCGGCGGTGGGCTATCAGCCGACGCTCGCCACCGACATGGGCAAGCTGCAGGAGCGCATCACTTCGACCACCAAGGGCTCGATCACCTCGGTTCAGGCGATCTACGTGCCCGCGGACGACCTCACCGACCCGGCGCCCGCGACCAGCTTTGCCCACCTCGATGCCACCACCACCCTGAGCCGCTCGATCGCCGAGCTTGGCATCTATCCGGCGGTGGACCCGCTCGATTCGACCAGCCGCGTGCTCGAGCCGCGGGTGGTGGGCGAGGAGCACTATGAAACCGCCCGCCGCGTTCAGGCGATCCTGCAGAAGTACAAGAGCCTGCAGGACATCATCGCCATTCTCGGCATGGATGAGCTGTCCGAGGAGGACAAGCTCACCGTCGCCCGTGCGCGGAAAATCCAGAAGTTCCTGAGCCAGCCCTTCCACGTCGCGGAAGTCTTTACCGGCATTCCGGGCGTGTTCGTGCAGCTTGAGGACACGGTCAAGAGCTTCAAGGCGCTGGTCGATGGCGAATATGACCACCTGCCCGAACAGGCCTTCTACATGGTCGGCGGGATCGATCAGGCGGTCGAGAAGGCCAAGAAGCTGGCCGAAGAGGCGTAAGCGGAAATGGCGCTCCACTTCGAACTCGTCACCCCGGCACGGCTGGTGCGCTCGCAGGATGTCCACATGGTGGTCGTCCCCGGCACCGAGGGCGAATTCGGCGTGCTCGAGGGCCATGCGCCCTTCATGAGCACGATCCGCGACGGCGCGGTGCAGGTCTATGCCAGGGAAGGCGCGGCGCCCGAGGTGATCGAAGTGCGCGGCGGCTTTGCCGAGGTGAGCGAGGCGGGCCTCACCATCCTTGCCGAGCACGTCGAGGGCTGAGCCCCGCGACCGATCGACGAATTGCCAACGAGGGCGGGCCGCTGGCTCGCCCTTTGTGCTTGACGCCCCTTTCCAAGCGCGCACGCGGCGGGCACAAGGGCGCCCTGCCCATCCCGATGGAGAGGACGCTTGAAACTTGTCTCCACTTTTGCACTGGCGCTTGTCATGAGCCTTTCTGCCACCCCCGCCGCGGCCGGGGAGACCGCCGCCCCCGGCGTTCCCGGCCCCGAGCAGGACCCCTATATCTTCCTCGAACAGGCCCGCAGCCCCGAAGCGCTCGAATGGGTCGCCAGGGAAAACGAGCGCACCCTTGCGGTGCTCGCCCAGGATCCGCGCTATGAGCAGCTCGCGGCCGAGGCGCTGGCGATCTTCGATGCCGAAGACCGCATCCCCTTCGTCTCCTTCCGCCCCGATGGGCTCTACAATTTCTGGCAGGACAAGGCCAACCCGCGCGGAGTGCTGCGCCGCACCAGCCTTGAAAGCTATCGCAGCGCCACCCCGCAATGGGAGACCGTGCTCGATATCGACGCGCTCGCCAGGGCCGAGGGGCGCGAATGGGTCTATCAGGGATCAACCTGCCTGCCGCCCAAGCTCACGCGCTGCATGATCGCGCTTTCGGATGGCGGCGAGGATGCGACGATCCTGCGCGAATTCGACACCGCCACGAAGCAATTCGTCGAAGGCGGCTTCGTGCTCGATCGCAAGAGCCAGGGCGGGGTGCAATGGATCGACGAGAACACCCTGCTGGTCGGCCGTTCGTTTGGCGAGGGCACGCTCACCGAAAGCGAATATCCCTTCACCAGCCGGGTGTGGCAGCGCGGCACGCGGATCGAGGATGCGCCCGAAATCTTCCGCGGCGCGCCCAGCGATGTCTGGGCCGGGGCCAGCCTGCTGCGCGATGCCAAGGGCACGATCCACGCCCGCACCGCCTTTCGCGGCATCAGCTTCCACGAAACGCTCTATTATGTGTGGAAGGATGACGCCTGGCTCCAGCTCGACATTCCCACCAAGGCTGCGCCCTATGGCATCGTCGATGGGCACCTCTTGTTTTCCACCGATGTCGATTGGCAGGTCGATGGCCAGACCTTCCCCGCCGACAGCCTGATCGCGGTCGATCTGGAGGAATGGAAGGCCGATCCCAACGGCGCGCGCAAGACCCTCGTCTGGGCGCCGGGCGAGCGCCAGACCAAGCAGGGCGGCGCGATCACTGCCAATGGCCTTTACGTGGCGCTGCTCGACAATGTCGTGGGCCGGGTGCTGCGCTTCAATTTTGAGAATGGCCAGTGGGTCAGCCGCCCGGTGCCCCTGCCCGACAACGCCACCATCGGGATTGCCGCCGCCTCGGACGAGACCGACGAGGTGATGTTCACGGTCAGCGATTTTCTCAATCCCACCACGCTTTATTATTCCGATGGCAGCTCCGATCCGCAGGTGATCAAGACCAGCCCGGCCTATTTCGACCCCACGGGCATGAGCGTGGAACAGCACCAAGCCACGAGCAAGGACGGCACGCTGATCCCCTACTTCATCGTCAAGCCCAAGGGCATGAAGGCCGACGGCTCCACCCCCACGCTGCTCACCGGCTATGGCGGCTTCCAGGTGCCGCGCCTGCCCGCCTATCTCGGCACCACCGGCAAGCTGTGGCTGGAAAAGGGCGGCGCCTATGTGCTCGCCAACCTGCGCGGCGGGGGTGAGTTCGGCCCCCAGTGGCACCAGAGCGCAATCCGCGAGAACAAGCAGCGCACCTGGGATGATTTTATCGCCGTGGCCGAGGATCTGGTGCAGCGCGGCTTCACCCGGCCTGAACGCCTCGGCATCATCGGCGGCTCGCAGGGCGGCCTGTTGGTGGGCACCGCCTTCACCCAGCGGCCCGACCTGTTCGGCGCGGCGATCGTGCAGATCCCGCTGTTCGACATGCTGCGCTATCACCTGATCGGGCGCGGGGCCTCGTGGATCGGCGAATATGGCGATCCGCGCATTCCCGAGGAGCGCGCCTGGATCGAGGCCTATTCGCCCTATCAGAAAATCGTCCCCGGCGCCCGATACCCCTCGCCCTTCCTCTGGGCCTCGACCGCCGATGACCGCACCCACCCTGCCCATGCGCGCAAGGCGGCCGCGCGGCTGAATGAACAGGGCCACCCCTATCTCTATTTCGAGGACACCACCGGGGGCCATTCGGGCGGGGTGGACAATGCCCAGCGCGCCAAGCTCCAGGCGCTGCAATTCGTCTATCTGATGCAGCGGCTGATGGACGCGCCGGCGGCGAAATAGCGCCCTTGCGCGCGCGCCCCGCCCGCCGCGGCGGGGCGCTTGCAGTCATGCCATCGAGGCCATGTGTCAACCCGCCCGACACCTGGCCGCGGCTCGTCGCAGGTGCAGCACGGAGCGGTTGCTCAACCCGACCTTAACCCTGTCCGGCAGGGCCTCGTTAAGCCTTTGGCCCAATCCTCGCGCAGCGTCGGGGGCGACATGCGACGAGGAGCACCAGCAATGGCCTACCCGAAGGACATCTCGATCGCCGAGGCGATCAAGCGCTACCGCCACCTGCCCCGCAACCACCGGGTCCACTGGTCCAAGGCGCGCAAGGACGAAGTGGTGCGCGCCGTGCACGAAGGGCTGATCAGCTTTCACGAGGCCCGGGCGCGCTATCTCCTGAGCCGCGATGAATTTGCCGCCTGGGAGGCCGATTACATCGCCACCGGCGGCGGCGCAGCCCAGGGGCGGCTCGAGGAGGCCTGAGCCGCGCCTGCGCGACCTAGCGCGTCGGCGCGTCGAAATCAGCAGGCTTGCCTGCGATCCAGGCGATGAAGCGCGCCATCGGCGGATGGGCGCGGATCGCCTCGGGATCATTGCCGATGCGCGCCAGCTCGCTGTTGGTGAAATTGGCGTGGATGGTCTTGTGGCAGATCGGGTGGACCGGCACCTTGATCTTGCCCTTCTTCGACTTGGGCACGGGGTGATGCCACTGCACGATCCGCCCCAGCGGGCGCTCGCAGAGCCAGCAGGCAAGCGGCGCCAGCGCCTGCGCCTCGTCCTCACCCTCGCCCGGCGCGCTCACCCCTTCTTCTCCGCCGCCTTCTTCTTTTTCATCGTGTCGTGGAAGCGATCGGCCCAGCCGGGCTTGACCAGCTGCTCGGCGCGCACCATGCGCAGCTCGCCCGGCGCCACGTCGCGGCTCACCGTGCTGCCCGCCGCCACGATCGCATCGGCCCCGATCGTCACCGGCGCCACCAGCGCCGAATTGGAGCCGATGAAGGCGCGCTCGCCGATCACCGTGCGATATTTGAAATAGCCATCGTAATTGCAGGTGATCGTGCCCGCGCCGATATTGGCCTTGGCCCCGATCGTGGCATCGCCGAGATAGGTTAGGTGGCTGGCCTTGGCCCCGGGGTGGAGCACGGCGTTCTTGACCTCGACGAAATTGCCGATGAAGCTGTCTTCCTCGAGCACCGTGCCGGGGCGCAGCCGGGCAAAGGGGCCGACCTTGACCCCGCGTTCAAGCCGCGCGCCCTCGATGTGGCAATGGGCGCGGATCAGCACCCCATCGCCCACCACCACCCCGGGGCCGAAGAACACGTTGGGCTCGATCGTGACATCGCGCCCCAGCACCGTGTCATGGGCGAAGAACACCGTTTCGGGCGCGATCAGGGTGGCGCCCTCGTCCATCGCCCGCCGGCGCCGCGCCGCCTGCCAGCGGCCTTCCGCGGCGGCGAGCTCGGCGCGCGAATTGATCCCCGCCACCTCGTCCGCGCTCGCAGCGATGATCACCGCGCAGGGCCGGCCATCGGCAATGGCGATGTTGACGATATCGGGCAGGTAATATTCGCCCTGGGCATTGGCATTGCCGACCCGCCTGAGCAACCCAAAGAGGTCTTCCGCGCGCGCCGCCAGCAGGCCCGAATTGCACAGGCGGCAGGCCCGCTCGCCCTCGTCGGCATCCTTGTATTCGACCATGCGCACAATGCGCCCGTCATCATCGGCGATGATGCGGCCATAGTGGCCAGGGTCTTCCGGCTCGAAGCCCAGCACCACCGCGGCGGGCGCATCGGGCCCATGCAGCCGCGCGAGCATGGCGCGCATGGTCTCCGGCCGGACGAAGGGCACATCGCCATAGAGCACCAGCACATCGCCGGCAAAATCGGCAAGCGCGCCCTCGGCCTGCTGCACCGCGTGGCCGGTGCCAAGCTGCGGCTCCTGCACACAGATCGCCGCGCGCGACCCCACCGCCGCCTCGATCTGTTCGCGCCCGGCGCCCACCACCACGGCGAGGCGTTCGGGGCCAAGCGCGGCGACACTTTCGAACAGGTGCTCGAGCATCGGCCGCCCGGCAATCGGGTGGAGCACCTTGTGGAGCGCGCTGTTCATGCGGGTGCCCTTGCCCGCGGCAAGGATGATCGCGGCGAAAGGATGGGTGGCTCTGGTGGTCATGCGGCTCTCTCTAGGCAAAGCCGCGCCTGCCAGCAAATGCTTGCGGTTTGATGATCGCTGCGCCACGGCCTTGGGGCCATGCACACCATCCCCTTCGATGCCATCGGCTTTGACCTTGACGGCACCCTCATCGATAGCTTCCGCGATCTCGGCGCGGCGGTGAACCATGCCCTCAGGCTCGGCGGCTTTGCCGAGGTGTCGGTGGAAAGCAGCAAGGATCTCATCGGCGGCGGGGCCAAGATCATGCTCGCCCGCGCGGTCGAGGCGCAAGGCGGCCTGCCCGAGGCCGAGTTCCGGGCGCTCTACAAGGCGATGCTCGCCTATTACGAGGATCATTGCGCGGTTCACACCGCGCCCTATCCGGGGGTGCGCGAGACCCTTGCAGAGCTGGCCGCGCGCGGCATCCGCCTCGGCGTGGTCACCAACAAGTTTGCAGGCTTCGCCCGGCGCATCCTCGCCGCGCTCGACCTTGTCGGCTGCTTCGAGACGGTGATCGGGGGCGACAGTCTCGGCCGCGGGCCGGACGGGCAATTCCTCGCCAAGCCCCACCCCGCCCCGATCCATGCCGCACGCGCGAGGCTGGGGGGCGGGCGCTTCGTCTTCGTGGGCGATTCGAGCTATGACGTGCGCGCCGCAAGGGCCGCGGGCGTGGCGGTGGTGGCGGTGAGCTATGGCTATGGCGATGGGCCGCCGCAGGAAATGGGCGCCGATGCGGTGATCGATTCGTTTCCGGCGCTCATCCCCGCGCTCGAAGGGCTCTCCCCACGCCCCTGACCCTACGGCATCGGCCCCTGTCAGTATGGCGGTTGCAAGCGGCGCATGAAAGTGCCACGCAGCGCCGCGCAACAGCATTGACGCGCGCGTAAAGCGCGCGCCGCACAGCCACAGACAGGAGAACAGCCATGACCATCAGCTTCAAGGACAAGGTCGCGATCGTCACCGGTGCGGGCGGGGGGCTGGGCAAGGCCTATGCGCTCGAACTCGCGCGCCGCGGCGCCAAGGTCGTCGTCAATGATCTCGGCGGGGCGCGCGATGGCACCGGCACTTCCGATGCCGCCGCGCAGGTCGTCGCCGAGATCGAGGCGATGGGCGGCGAGGCCATGGCCAATGGCGCATCGGTCACCGAGTTCGAGCAGATGGAAAAGATGGTCGCCGATGCCAAGCAGAAGTGGGGCGGCGTCCACATCCTCATCAACAATGCCGGGGTGCTGCGCGACAAGACCTTCGCCAAGATGGACCCGGCCGATTTCGAATTCGTGGTGAAGGTGCACCTCACCGGCTCGGCCTTTGCCACCAAGGCCTGCTGGGAAACCTTCCGCGAGCAGGGCTATGGCCGCGTGCTGATGACCGCCTCCTCGACCGGGCTGTTCGGCAATTTCGGCCAGGCCAATTACGGCGCGGCCAAGCTCGGGCTTGCGGGCCTGACCAAGACCCTCGCGCTTGAAGGCGCGAAGTACAACGTGCGGGTGAACACCCTCTCGCCGGTGGCGGGCACGCGCATGACCGAGGACCTTTTCCCTGAAGAAGCCTTCAAGCTCTTCGCGCCCGAAAACGTGGTGCCCGCCGCGCTGTTCCTGGTGTCCGAGGATGCCCCCACCAACGCCATCGTCGGCGCCGGGGCGGGCGGCTTCCACAGCGCTTGGACGGTGATGAACGAGCCGGTGTGGCTGCCCGAAGATGAGCGCACGGTCGAAGGCTTCGCCAAGCACTGGGAGGAGATCAGCGCCTTTACCAACCTCATCGCCCCGCAATCGGGCTCCGAGCAATCGGCCAATATCTTGAAGGCGATGCAGAAGGTGACCGGCACCGGCCCCTCGAGCGCGCGGGGCTGAACTGTTCAAGCCCCTTGCCTCGAGGGAAGGGGTTGGGGCTGGGTGTTCGAGGTCCGATAGGGCAAAGCACCCAGCCCTTCAGCACTCTCCCCTTCGGACGGGAGAAAGGCTCAGTCCACCGCCTTCAGCAGCCGCCGCTCCATGGGCGCGAGGACGTTCGCGAGGTCATGGCCGCGCTTCAAGACCTGGCCGTGTTCGCCATAGAGCGTCCACATGCCCTGCTTGGCCCTGAGCGCGGGGCGCTTTTCGAGGCGCGCCTGGGGCCTTTCCGCGGTGCGGCGGAAGGCGGCGAAGGTGGCGGCGTGGCGGGTGAAGTCCATCGCATAGTCGCGCCACTCGCCGGCGGCGACCATGCGGCCGTATAGATCGAGAATGCGCATCAGCTCGGCCCGTTCAAACCCGACCTGATCGGCGCCCCGGCGGGGAAAGCTCACCACCTGGCAGGCGGCATCGGGGCCTTGGGCTGCGCGCGTCAATCCTCGGTCCCGCTCTTGCGGCGCCGGGCCGCGCCCACCGGGGCTTCGCGCTCGGCCAGAACCGCGCGCATCGCCGCCACTTCCTCGCGCAGCGCGGCGACCTCGGCCTCGAGCTTCTCGACACAATCGCGCCGCGGCCGGCCCTGGTCATCGCAGGGCGGATCGTCACACGGCGTGCCATAGGGGATGAATTCCTTGAGCCACTCCTCGGCCGGCACCAGGGTGGAGCGGGCCTTGATCCCGATCATCGTCGCGCCCGCGGGCACATCATCGGTCACCACCGCATTGGCCCCCACCCGCGCCCGCTCGCCCACCACGATCGGGCCGATGATCTGTGCGCCCGAACCGATGATGACATTGTCGCGGATGGTGGGATGGCGCTTGCCACCCTTGCCATTGGCAGGGTTGGTGCCACCCAGCGTGACGCATTGGTAGATCGTCACATTGTCGCCGATCTCCGCCGTCTCCCCGATCACGGTAAAGCCATGGTCGATGAAGAAGTTCTTGCCGATGCGCGCGCCGGGGTGGATGTCGATCGCGGTCAAGAGGCGCGAGATGTGGTTGACCAGCCGGGCGAGGAAATAGAGCCGCGCCTCGAACAGCCAGTGGGCGATGCGATGAAAGCCGAGCGCCCACACGCCCGGATAGAGCAGGATTTCCCAGCGCGAGCGCGGCGCCGGATCGCGGGCACGCACCGAATCCAGATAGGCGATCAGCCGCTCGAACATCGCTCATCCCTTCCCACCAAAGCGCGCCCGATGCAATCGGGAACGCGGCGCATCAAAGCAGGCGCTGCTGTTCGGGGCCGTGCAGGGCTTCGAGCGCGGCGCGCCAGACAGACATGGTGGCGGGGCTCTGGCGTTCAAGGGAGATGCGATCAATCGCTGCCACCAGCGCCTCGATCGCGGCAAAGCTGCGGGTGGTGCGCGGCACCAGATATTCCGCCGCGCCCTCGGGCAGGGAAAGCCCGCGCGCCTCGGCATGGGCGCGGATGAGATCGGCGGCCATGGCATCATCGAGCGGGCCGATCACAAGCTGGAGCGAGCCGCCAAGCCGGGAGGCGAGATCGGGTAAGGCGATGCGCCAGCCGCCGGCCTCGGGATCGGCATTGGCGATTACCAGCAGCGATGCGCCCTCGCGGCTGCCGCCCTGCTGCACCGCGTTCCAGCGGTGGAACAGCGCGGTTTCATCGATGCCCTCGGCATCGTCGATCACCTCTAGCCGCTCGGGCCCGTGCCGCGCCAGCGCCCAGCGCCCGAGCAGGCTCTTGCCCGAACGCGGCGGGCCGGTGAGCACCGCGACATGGAAGGGCCAGCTCTCGGGCTTCTCGAGCGCGGCCACCACCGCCGCATTGGCCGCCCCCGTCACGATCCGCTCCGCCCCTGCCGGGGCGCGGGGGGCAAGCGGCAGGGCGATCTGGCTGGGGCCATGATCGGGCATCATCGGGCCTTGCCCCCTAGCGGCTGATGGCGAGCGCGTTGGCCCCACGCCGCACCGCAAAGCCGCGCGCCTCGAGCGCGGCGGCAAGCTCCTCGAGCGTGCCGGCAAAGGCGACGCTCATCACCGAGGTGCCGCCGATCGCGGTGCTGGTGACGCTGGCGCCGCGCACCCCGGAGGCGGCGCGCACCCCGGCGAGCGCGGCATCGAAGGCGGCGGCATCGGGGGTGGCAAACTGCACGGTGAAGCTGCGCACCGCCACCTCGCCCGGCTCGATCCCGGTGACCGGCTGGGCCTCGATCCGCGGCGTCGCCGCTGCTGCCGCCGCGGCGGCCTCGGCCGCGCGGCGCGCCTCGGCCGCGCGGCCGATCTCGATCAGCCGCTGGATCGCCGGGTCGATCTCGCCCATGGCGCCGAGGCGCAAGGTGGGATCGGGCTTGAGCTTGCCCGCGGCGAGCGCGGCGGTGAAGATCGCATCCATGCGCTCGACCGCCTGAGCGAGCATCGCGGGCAATTGCTCGGGGCTTTCGGCGGTGAGGGTGAAGCTTTCAAGCATGCGATCATCCGGGCCATAGCGCGCGGTGAAGGTGCCGCGCACCGGCCCGCCGGGGAACTGGTGATCGAGCCGGGCCAGCGCCATCAGCACATCGGTGGCGCCATATTGATCGAGCATGGTGCGCCACCAGGCGCGGCTGCGGCGCGTGGTCTGGCCGAAATTGACCAGCAGCGAATCGCCCCCTGCCCCCGAAAGGCGGACATAGTCGATCCGGCTGGTGCCAGGGTTGAACTCGGCCCAGGCGCGCTGCCAGGGATTGCGCTGTTCAAAGGTGATATAGGCGCCCGCGCTTTCCATCACCGGGATGAGCAGCAACGGGGCCGAGCGCGAGGCCTGAGCCGGCCCGCCGAGATAGGCCGAGGCGCGCTGGCGATCGAAGATCACCCCGAGCGTGGCGATATAGCGCCGCGGCCCCAATTGTTCGCGCTCGATCACGATCGCCGAGACGAGGCCATCAAGCTGGCTGTCCGACAGCTTGGGCCCGCCGAGCTTGGCCCAGGCCTGGCGCTGGGCCTCGCGCCAGCCGTTGCTGCGCGCTTCCTCGGCGCTCTTGCCCCGCACATCGACGCGCAGCCCCTTGACCTCGATATCCGCGCTCGCTGCGGTGGGGGCAATGCCGCGCTCCCCCGCCACCTGCGCGTAAAGGCCATAGGCGCCGCCCACCAGGCCCAGCGCCAGCGCCGCGGCGCCAGCAGCGCGCCGCAGCGCGGGCGGCAGGATCGTCCGGGGGGCGGGAGGAGACAGTGGCGCGCTCATGGGGAAAATCGCCCCTCCTTTGCCCAATGGCGAGTGGAATTCCAAGCGCGAACCGCTAAAGCACCGGGCATGACTGCGGGGACAGACGCCACCGACCGGCCCGAAGATGGCCGCTACACCTATGCCAGGGCCGGGGTTTCGATCGCGGCGGGCAATGCGCTGGTCAAGGCAATCGCCCCGCTCGCCCGGGCCACCGCGCGCCCCGGGGCCACGAGCGAGCTGGGCGGCTTTGGCGGCTTCTTCGATCCCCGCGCGGCCGGCTACAAGGATCCGCTGCTGGTGGCGGCCAATGACGGGGTGGGCACCAAGCTCAAGCTCGCGATCGAGCATGACCGGCACGACACCGTGGGCATTGATCTGGTTGCCATGTGTGTCAACGATCTCATCGTCCAGGGCGCCGAGCCCTTGTTCTTCCTCGACTATTTTGCCACCGGAAAGCTCGACAACGTCGTTGCCGAGCGGGTCATCGCCGGGATTGCCGAGGGCTGCCGGATCGCCGGCTGCGCGCTCATCGGCGGCGAGACGGCAGAGATGCCGGGGATGTATGCGCCGGGCGATTATGATCTTGCCGGCTTCTGCGTCGGCGCGGTCGAGCGCGGCGAGGAGCTGACCGGCGCCAAGGTGGCACCCGGTGATGTGCTGCTCGGGCTTGCTTCCTCGGGGGGCCATTCCAACGGCTATTCGCTGGTGCGGCGGCTCGCGGCAGATAAGGGCTGGAAGCTCGCCCGCCCCGCCCTGTTCGATCAGGAACGCCTGCTCATCGATGCGCTGATCGCCCCCACCCGCATCTATGTCGCAAGCCTGCTGCCGCTGATCCGCGCGGGGCTGGTCCACGGCCTTGCCCATATCACCGGGGGCGGCCTGCTCGAGAATGTCCCGCGCATCCTGCCCGCGGGCGCCCATGCCCGGATCGATGCCGATCTGTGGCCCCTGCCGCGGCTGATGGCCTTCCTCCAGGCCCAGGGCAATATCGAGCCGGAGGAGATGGCGCGCACCTTCAATTGCGGCATCGGCATGGTGCTGGCCGTGAGCGAAGCGAAGGTGGACGAGGTCACCAAGCGGCTCGCGGCGGCGGGCGAGACCGTGTGGCGCATCGGCACGATCACGCCGGGCGAAAGGGGCTGCACCGTGCGCGGGTCGCGCGGCACCTGGGCGGCCAAGGGCGATTGGAGCGCGACGCACCTTGGCTGAAAGGGCGCGCATCGCCGTCTTCATTTCCGGCGCGGGCACCAATATGGCCGCGCTGCTCTATGCCAGCCGGATGCCGGAATGCCCCTATGAGCTGGTGCTGGTGGCGAGCAACGATCCCGCCGCCGCAGGGCTGAAACTGGCCGAGGCCGAGGGGATTGCCACCTTCGCGCTTTCGCACAAGGGGATGACGCGCGAGGCCCATGATGCGGCGATGGAAGCCGCCGCGAAAGAGGCAGGCGCGGAATATATCGTGCTGGCCGGCTATATGCGCATCCTTTCGGCCGGGTTCGCGGCGCGCTGGGCCGGACGGATGCTCAACATCCACCCCTCGCTCCTGCCCAAATACAAGGGGCTGGACACCCATGCCCGCGCCATTGCCGCCGGGGAGAGCCACGGCGGGGCGAGCGTTCATCTGGTGACAAGCGAACTCGATGCCGGCGAGGTGCTGGCCCAGATCGCCGTGCCGATCACGCCGGGCGAAACGGCAGAGAGCCTCGCCGCGCGGGTCAAGCTCGCCGAGCACCAGCTCTATCCGCGCGCGCTTGCCGATTACGTCAGCCGCTGGCGCAACCCTGCCTGGCTGCTGGCGCAGGTGCGCAGCCTTGCGCTGGCCCTGCCCGAAACCAGCGAGCAGGAGAGCTTCGGCGCTGCCGGTTTTCGCGTCGGCACAGGCAAGGCGGGCAAGTATTTCGCCTATTTCGCCGATCGCCACCATGGGCACCAGGGCATTGCTCTCCTCGTCAAGACCAGCGGGCCAGACGAGCTTGCCGCGCTGGTCGAAGATCGGCCCGAGGCCTATTTCCGCCCGGCCTTCTATGGGGCGAGCGGGTGGGTGGGGATCGTGCTCGACCGGCGCGACCTTGATTGGCAGGATATCGCCGCCTGGCTGAGGCGCAGCTGGCGCAGCGCGGCACCCAAACGCCTCACCCGGCTGATGGATGTGGCGGAGCAGTTCTGATGGCGCCGCCGCGCGATCACCTGCTCGCGCGCAGCCCGCTGGCGCAAAGGGCGAGCGCCTTTCTCGGGCGGGCCTGGGCGCGCGGCTGGCTGCCGGCGCCCGATCTCGATCCCGATGCGCTCTGGGCGCTCGCCGCCAAGCCCCATGGCGCGCGGGCCGAGGCGGCCGAGCAGGGCGGGCGCAGCGCCGAGGACGTCGCCGATTTCCGCGTGCGGCTCGAGCGGCTGTGCGCCGCGCTTCAGGCCGAGGCGGACCTCAACCCCCTCGGCCGGGCGATGGCCTGGGGGCAATTGTCGCGGGTGGTGAAGAACCGCCTTGCCCTTGGCGCGCTGTGGCAGGCGCGGCCCGAACTGCGCGACACCCGGCTCGCGCCGCCGATCATTGTCGTGGGCCATATGCGCTCGGGCACCACCCGCATCCACCAGTTGCTCGCCGCCGATCCGGCGCATGCGCACACCCGCTATTGCGATGCCTATCACCCGGTGCCCGCGCCGCTGGGCCTGAACCGCGTGAAGGCCGCGCTGGAACTGGCGCTGCTGGGCTGGCTCAACCCCTGGATGCAGACCATCCACCCGATGGAGGCAAGCGCAGTGGAGGAGGAGTTGGCGTGGATCTCGGCCGCGCTCCACCATTCGATCTATGAAAGCCAGTGGCACATCCCGGCCTATTCAGCCTGGAGCGAGGGGCGCGATCCCGCCCCGATCTACCGCGAATTTCTCCGCATCCTCAAAACCGATGCTGCCACCCGCGGCCTTGCCGAGCGACCCCGCGTCCTCAAGGTCCCCGCCTTTGCCGAGGATCTTGCCACCCTGCTTGCCCTCTTTCCCGATGCCCGGTTGGTGATCGCCGAGCGCGACCATGCGGCGGTGCTGCGCAGTGCGGTGAGCCTCGCGGCCAACCAGATGGCGCTGCAATCCGATTCCTGCGATCTTGCCAAGATCGAGGCGCGCTGGCGGCACAAGATTGCGCTGCGCGAAGCGCGCATGGCCGCGGCGCTCGCAGGCTGGCAGGGGCCGGTGGCGCGGCTTGCCTTCGACGCGCTCGAAGCCGATTGGGAGGGCGCGATCAGGCGCTGCTATGCCGAGCTTGGCCTTGCGCTCACGCCCGAAGCGCTCGCCGCGATGCGCAAGGTGATGGCCGCCAGCGCGGATGGCCACCACCACGCCCACGCCGCGCAATTGGCCCGCTTTGCCGGCGCCTGACAGCAAAAGGGCCGCCCCGGCGGGACGGCCCCTTGCCTTTCGGCCAGTCGGAAAGCCTTAGCCGACGATTTCCTCGGGCTTGAAGAAGAAGGCGATCTCGATCGCGGCGTTCTCGTCCGAGTCCGAACCGTGGACGGTGTTCTCGCCGATCGAGAGGGCATATTCGCGGCGGATGGTGCCCGGCGCGGCCTCGGCCGGGTTGGTCGCGCCCATCACCGCGCGGTTGCGGGCCACGGCATCCTCGCCTTCGAGCACCTGCACCACCACGGGCTCGCTCGTCATGAATTCGACGAGTTCACCGAAGAAGGGGCGCTCCTTGTGCACGGCATAGAAACCCTCGGCCTGTTCGCGGGTCATACGGATGCGCTTGGAAGCGACGACGCGCAGGCCGGCCTCCTCCAGCATCTTGGTGACCGCGCCGGTGAGGTTGCGGCGGGTGGCATCGGGCTTGATGATCGAAAAGGTGCGGGTGACCGCCATCGACGTGCTCCTGTGAACCTTGGTTGTATGGGGGATGTTTTGGCGCGCCCCCTAGATGCTGCGCTGCAAAATGGCAAGCACGCGCGTGGGAGGCGCAAGGCGCGCCCGCGAGCCGCCCGAACGGGCGCGCGTGAGGCTAAGGTTCAGCCGGCCTTTTTGGTGCCGAAGATGATCTGCCCAGTGGTTGTCTCGCCATTGCTGGCGGTGACCGACAGCGTGGTGCCATCTTCCTTGCGCTGGGCGCCGAGCATGGTGGTGCCGTTGGTGGTCAGTTCGAGCTCGATGGCAAAGCCCGCGGCCTTGGCCTCGTCCCGGTAATGCGCGATCACCTTTTCGGCCGGGGCGGCGGCCTCGAAGCTCACCAGCGTGCCCTTGCCATCAGGTTGATCGACCACGGTGTTGGTGACAACCTTCGATCCCGGAAAGAGGCTGAAGCCTTCGGGAAGGCTCAGCGGCACGTCCGCACCCGATCGCAAGGTGGCCTTGCCCTCCTTGCTGGTGATCGTCATGCGGGTCTCGCCGCTCTTTTCATCAATGGTGTATTCGCCCTTGCCGCCCTCGGGCGTGGTGAATTCGCCGCTCTTTTCCGAGCCGCAGCCTGCAAGGCCGAGCGTCAGCGCCGCGCCTGCCATCACCAAAAATGCCTGCCGCATCGCTTACCCCTTCTCCCGTGTGCGCGCCAGCATCCCTGATCGGCCCGCACCGCGCAAGGCCCTAACGCTTCTTCACCCAGCGCCCTTCTTCCTGCGCATAATAGGCCCGTTCGATCTCGGCGCGCCCGTCCTGCGCTGCCCAGGCCGCGCGTGCGGCGGGGGCAAGCGCGGGGGGAAAGAGCAGGAACACGCGGGCAAAGCCGGGGCATTCGCGGTATTGCCCATCGGCCAGCACCACGTGGCTTGCCCCATTGGCCGCCACTGGTTCGCCCGCCAGCAGGATCGGCTGGCGCTCGGCCCCCGGCTCCCCGGCCTCGCCATGGGCAAGGAAGCTCTCTGGCCCGGCCTGCCACAGGCTCTGCGAGATCGCCGCGCGCGCTTGCGGATCACCCGCGACCACCAGCAGCCTTTCGCCCTCGCCCAGCACGCGCCGGGCGATGAGGGCGACGACCTTCTCGAGAGGGTCGGCGGTGACCTGCCAGAAATCGAGTTTCTGTTTCATCCCGTTCACCCGCTTCGCTGCTTGCGCATGGAATGAAAGAGGGATGAGGTCATGGCGCCTTTCTACCCCTGCGGCAGCGTTCGGAACAATATTTCACATTGTCCCAATCGCGCGCCCACTTCTTGCGCCAGGTGAAGGGCAGGCCGCAGGCAAGGCAGGTCTTGGTCGGCAGATCGGCCTTGCGGCGCATCTTCGGCATGTCGCAGCCCAGCGCCTAGCGCCTTGCGGCCCGAGGCATTCTTGTTTGCCTCAAGCGCCGGCGGGCGCATCCGCGCCCTTGGCTATCCTCGCTCACACGGCCTGGAGGCCGCGTCGCTGCGGGCGGCCGTGCGGCCTTGCGGCCCTGCGGGCCGAAATGCTCGTGTGCGATCAACCTTCCACCACATCGCGCACGAAGCGGTCGATCAGCCGCACGCCATAGCCGGTGGCGCCCTTGTCCCAGGTGTGGCCGGGCTTGCTTGCCCAGACCATTCCGGCAATGTCGAGATGGGCCCAGGGGGTGCCTTCCTTGATGAAGCGTTGGAGGAACTGCGCCGCGGTGATCGATCCGGCCTCGCGCGGGCCGATGTTCTTCATGTCGGCGACGGGCGAATCGAGCAGCTTGTCGTAATTGGGGCCAAGCGGCATGCGCCACAGCCTGTCACCGCTCGCCTCGCCCGCGGCGGCAAGCTGCGCGGCGAGCTGATCGTCATTGGCGAACATCCCGCCAAATTCATTGCCGAGGCTGATGATCATCGCGCCGGTGAGCGTCGCCAGATCGACGATGCGCGCCGGATCATACTGCTGCTGCGCCCAGTGCAGCGCATCGCACAGCACCAGCCGGCCTTCGGCATCGGTGTTGAGCACCTCGACCGTCTGCCCGCTCATGGTGGTGACGATATCGCCCGGGCGCTGGGCCTTGCCGTCGGGCATGTTCTCAACGAGGCCCATGACCCCGATGACATTGGCCCTCGCCTTGCGGAGCGCGAGCGCCAGCATCGCTCCGGCCACCGCCCCGGCGCCGCCCATGTCCCACTTCATGTCCTCCATCCCCGGGCCGGGCTTCAGGGAAATCCCGCCGGTGTCGAAGGTGACACCCTTGCCGACGAAGACGGTGGGCTTCTCGCCCTCCTTGCCGCCGTTCCAGCGGATCGCCAGCAGCTTCGATTCGCGCGCCGAGCCTTGCCCGACGCCGAGCAGCGCCCCCATGCCGAGCGCCTGCATCTCGGCTTCGCCAAGCACGGTGATCTCCACGCCCGTGCCGGCGAAGGCCTCCTCGCAGGCAGCCACGAAAGTGGCCGGATAGAGCCGGTTGGCCGGCTCGGTGACGAGCTGGCGGGTGAACTCGACACCCCGTGCCAGCGCCGCCTCGCGCGCCCAGGCCTCATCCGTGCCCGCCGGCGCGCCGATCACGTGCACCTGCGCGAGCGAGGGGCGCTGCTCGGGCTTCAAGCGGGTGCGATAGGCATCGTGGCGCCAGGCGCGCAGGCGCAGGCCGAGCAGCACCGCCGCGGCGTCTTCGGCCGACAGGCCCGCTTGCCCAAGGTCAAGCACCATCGCGCTCTCGCCCGCGGTCAGATACTTGGCCGCCAGCGCCGCCCCGGCGCTTTCGCAATTGCGGCGGCGCTCGGCCGCGCCCGCCTCGCCCGCGCCGGCCAGCGCCACGCGCCGCACGCTCCCGGCAATAGTGGCAAAGCCCTCGAACAGCTGCCCGGCCTTGCCGCTGAAGCGCGAGGCCGCCGCGCCCTCGATCAGCGCCTGATCGAGCCCGGCAAGCGCCGCCCCCTGATTGACCACCCGCGCCTGCAGGCGAACATCGCTGGGTGGGCTCGCAACAAGATCGATCTTCATGGAATCTCCCAAGGCTTGATGATGGGGCCGCGTAGGGGCGCTGCCGCAAGGCGCCGGCGCTCTGCGGCAGGCTGCGTGCAGCCGGCGCAATGGCGATTGCGATTAGGCCCGCGCGGTGCAATAGGCAAGGCCATGTCGGGAGGCCCGTTTTACGGATTGCGCCGCGCCGTGTGCCTCAACCCCAGCCTCCCGGCGCGGGGCGGCCTGTCGCGCGCGGTGCTGGCGCTGGCGCTCGCCGGCAGCCCGGCCGCGCTGGCGGCACAGGATGCAGCGCGTGCGGCGCAGACGCCGCCGGCCACCGCGCCTGATGCTGCCGCGCCCGCACCCGCCCCGGCCCAACCTGCCCCGGCCCAACCTGCCCCGGCCCAACCTGCAACGCAAACCGGTCGGCAGATCGATTTCGAGGCGCGCGAGCTCAGCTACAATTCCGAAACCGACACCATCACCGCCCGCGGCGATGTGGTGCTGCGCTCCGAGGACCGCTCGGTGCGCGCCGACGAGGTCTCGTGGGATCGCCGCAGCGGCCGGATCCTCGCCACCGGCAATATCCGCCTGGTGGACGAGGCCGGCAACCAGCTTTTCACCGAAAGCCTCGAACTCAGCGAAACCTTCGAGACCGGGGCGATGAGCGAGCTTCTGCTCGCGCTGCGCGCGGGGGGGCGGCTCGCTGCCCGCGCGGCCGAGCGCGGCGAAGATGGCCTCGCGGTGCTCACCGATGCCGCCTACACCGCCTGCGCGGTGGTCGATGCGGCCGGCTGCGCGCAGGAGCCGAGCTGGCGCATCACCGCCGACAAGGTGATCTATGACCAGCAGCAAAGCCGGGTGCGGTTCGAGGGCGCGGTGCTCGAGCTGTTCGGGGCGCGGCTTCTGCCCCTGCCGGGCCTGTCGATCCGCACCGATGGCCGGGCCGAATCCGGCTTTCTGGTGCCGGACATCCGCATCACCCAGGTCAATGGCCTTGAGCTTTCGGGCGAATACTACTGGCGCCTTGCGGACAACCGCGATCTGATGCTGGGCGCCTATGTCTTTTCCAACGTCGCGCCGATGGCGAGCGCCAAGTGGCGCCATCTCACCGGCACCGGCGCCTATCAGGTCAGCGCCTTTGGCACCTTTTCCGACCGCGCCACCGATTTCACCGGCGGGCAGAGCTTCCGCAGCGATCCGCGCGGCTATCTCGATGCCAATGGTCGCTTCCAGTTCTCACCCGAATGGAGCTTTGCCTCCTCGATCCGACTGGCAAGCGACCGCACCTTCCTGCGCCGCTATGACCTGAGCCGCGATGACCGGCTGCGTTCGACCTTCAATCTCGAGCGGATCACCGCGCGTTCCTATCTCTCGATCGCCGGCTGGGCGACCCAGACACTGAGGCTCAACGCCGATCAGGGACAGGTGCCGCTGGCCCTGCCGGCGATCGACTACCGCCAGCGGCTCGTCGGCAAGGTGCTGGGCGGCGAGCTGGAACTCCAGGCCAACAGCCTCGCGCTCTTGCGCAACGACGGGCAGGACACGCAGCGCGCCTTTGCCGGGGCGCGTTGGGACATGCGGCGGCTGACCGGGCTTGGCCAGCTGGTGACGCTGACCGCGCTCATTCGCGGGGACGTTTACAACACCCGCAACACCCTTTCGACCGCCACGCCCAGCTATCGCGGCGATGAGGGCTGGAGCGCGCGCGCCATCGCCACCGCCGCGCTCGATATCGAATGGCCCTTCATCGGCCCGGCGCTGGGCGGCACCCAGGTGTTCAAGCCGCGCCTGCAACTGGTGGCCAGCCCCCGGCTGCGCAATCTGGCCGTGCCCAACGAGGACGCCCGCGCGATCGACCTTGAGGATTCCAACCTCTTCGCGCTCAATCGCTTTCCCGGCTATGACCGGGTCGAGGACGGCAGCCGCGTGACCTGGGGGGTCGATTGGGAGCTGCAGCGCCCCGGCTGGCGGGTCAAGACCACCATCGGCCAGTCCTACCGGCTCGAGGCGCCGCGCCCCGGGCTGTTTCCCGAGGGCACGGGCCTGTCCGAAAGGGTGAGCGATTTCGTCGGTCGCACCGAGGTGCGCCTGCGCAACCTCATCCAGTTCACCCACCGCTTCCGGCTCGACAAGGACAGCCTCGCGGTACGCCGCAACGAGATCGACGCGGCGATCGGCACCCGCCGCACCTATCTCGAGGTCGGCTACCTGCGGCTCGATCGCAACATCGCCACGGTCGAGGATCTGCGCGACCGCGAGGAGCTGCGCGCCGCGGCGCGCATCGCCCTCGGGCGCAAGTGGTCGGTGTTCGGCTCGGGGGTGTTCAACCTCACCGACGAGGAGGAAGACCCGGTGTTCCAGCCCGATGGCTTCCAGCCGATCCGCACCCGGCTGGGGATTGCCTATGCCGATGACTGCATCGAGTTCGGCGCCACCTGGCGGCGCGACTTCATCGATGCGGGCGATGCCCGGCGCGGCAATGCCTTCCAGGTGTTCTTCGCGCTGCGCAATCTCGGCTTTCGCTGAACCTCGCCTGCCCCGCTCCGCCGCCATCCCCGCCCACCATCCCCGGCGCAGGCCCGGCGCACAATTGGCACCGCGCGCAAATCGGGTTAAGGGCCCCGTTAAATGGATGCGTGCCGGCCATGCGGGATCGGGCGAGGCTCAGCTTCCATTCAGCCGGGCGAAGCTAGGCGGCGCGCGGCGGCGTGGTGCGCTGCGCCAGATCAATGCGGCGTGCTGCGCCGGGTGAATGTTGCGCCCATCGATGAGGGCCGCAAGACGGGATGATGCGAGTGAACATGATGACGTTTTCAAGGGGCCCCCTCGCCCGCACCGCCGCGGCGCTGGCGGCGACGGGGCTGGTGGCGCTGGCGGCGATACCGGTGGCCGCGCCCGCGCAGACCGTGGCGGTGCCCACCGCCGACAATCCCTTTGGCCTGCCTGCCGACATCACCCTGTTCGGCAGAAACGATCCCGACCGGCGCACCGCCACGGCGATCGTCAACGGCTATGTCATCACCGGATCGGATATCGATCAGCGCCTCGCGCTGGTGATCTCGGCCTCCGATGCCCAGCTTTCGCCTGAGGAACTCTTGCGCCTGCGGGTGCAGGTGCTGCGCAACCTCATCGACGAGACGCTCAAGATCCAGGCGGCCGAGGCAGCCAAGCTCGCGCCTGCGCGCGAGGAGATCGAACAAACCTACACGCAGCTCGCCGGGCAGAACTTCGGCGGGGATACGCGCAAGATGGACGAATATCTCGTCTCGATCGGGTCCTCGCCGGCCTCGCTCAAGCGCCAGATCGAGGGCGAGATCGCCTGGGAAAACCTGCTGCGCCGCAACATCATGCCCTTCGTCAATGTCTCGGCCGAGGAAGTGAATGACGTGCTCAAGCGTCTCACCGAAGCCAAGGGCACCGAGGAATACCGTTTGGGTGAGATCTTCCTCTCGGCCACCACCGAGAACCGCGAGCGCGTGCTCGCCAATGCCCAGGCGATCATGCAGCAGCTTGAACAGGGCGGCAGCTTCGTCGCCTATGCCCGCCAGTTCTCCGAGGCCACCACCGCGGTGGTGGGGGGCGATCTGGGCTGGGTGCGGCTGGGGCAATTGCCGCCGCAGCTTGCCGCCGCGGCGCGCAGCATGGTGCCGGGCCAGCTGGTGGGGCCGATCGAGATCCCGGGCGGCTTCTCGATCCTCTACCTCATCAACAAGCGCAAGGTGCTGAGCGCCGATCCCAACGAGGCGATCCTCAGCCTCAAGCAGATCTCGATCGCCTTCCCGCCCAATGTGACCCAGGCCGAGGCCGAGGCGAAGGTGGCCGAGTTCAGCAATTTCCTCAGCTCCCTGCGCGGCTGCGGCGATGTCGAGGCCGGGGCGGCGCGGATCGGGGCGGAGGTGATCTCCAACGACCAGATCAAGGCCGCCAACCTGCCCGAACAGCTGCGCGCGATCCTGCTCAACCTCCAGATCGGCCAGACCACCCCGCCCTTTGGCGGGGTGAAGGAAGGGGTGCGGGTGCTGATGCTGTGCGGGCGCGACGATCCGCCTGATGCCGGGGCGCCGAGCTTTGCCGCGGTGATGAAGGATCTCGAGGACGAACGCGTCAACAAGCGCGCCCAGCGCTATCTGCGCGACCTGCGCAACGACGCCTATATCGAATACAACTGATCGTGGCGCGCGCGCCGCTGGCCATCACCATCGGCGATCCGGCCGGGATCGGGCCCGAGGTGATCCTCGGCGCCTGGGCGCGCCTCGTGGCCGAGGGCCATGCGCCGGCGGCCTTCGTGGTCGGGGGGGCGCAGCTGCTGGCCGGAGTGGCCGAGGCATTGCGGATCGATTGCCCGATCGTGCCGATTGCCGAGCCTGCCGAGGCACACCTTGCCAGCGCGGCGGGCCTGCCGGTGCTGGCCGGGCTCGATGCGCCGCTCATGCCTGGCCAGCCCTCGCCCGAGGGTGCGCGGCTCGCGCTGGCCTCGCTGCAATGGGGGGCGAAATTCGCGCTGTCCGGGGTGGCAGGGGGGCTTGTCACCGCCCCGATCGCCAAGGCCGCGCTCGCCGCGATCGGCTGGGATTATCCCGGCCAGACCGAGTTTCTCGCCGATGCCTGCGCCCGGCCCTATCGCGATGCGGTGATGATGCTGGCCGCGCCGGGCCTGCGCACCGTGCCGCTGACGGTGCATGTCGCGCTTGCCGAGGTGCCGCGGCTGATTTCGGTCGATCTCATCTGCCACAAGGCACGCATCACCGCCGCGGCGCTGCGCCGCGATTTCGGCATCGCCGCCCCGCGCCTGGCGATCGCCGCCCTGAACCCTCACGCGGGCGAAGGCGGCCAGTTCGGCGATGAGGAGGCGCGGATCATCGCCCCTGCCATCGCCGCGCTTCGGGCCGAAGGGATCGCCGCCTTCGGCCCGGTGCCGGGCGATGCCCTGTTCACCCCGCGCGCGCGCGCCACCTATGATGCGGCGCTGGCCATGTATCACGATCAGGCGCTGATCCCGGTCAAGGCGCTGGCCTTTGATGAAGGGGTCAATGTCACGCTCGGCCTGCCGCTGGTGCGCACCTCGCCCGATCACGGCACCGCCTTCGACATCGCCGGCAAGGGCCTGGCTGATCCGGGGGCGATGGCCGCGGCGATCACCCTTGCCGCCGAGATGGCGGAACGCCGGGCGGCGGGCGGTGGCTGAGCTTCCCCCGCTGCGCGAGGTGATCGCGCGCCACGGCCTCTCGGCGTCCAAGGCGCTGGGGCAAAACTTCCTGCTCGATGAACAATTGCTGGCCCGCATCGCCGCGATCCCGGGCGATCTGGCGGGCGCCCGGGTGCTCGAGATCGGCCCCGGCCCCGGGGGGCTGACCCGCGCGCTGCTGCGCGCCGGGGCGCAGGTGACGGCGATCGAGATGGACCGGCGCTGTCTGCCCGCGCTCGCCGAACTTGGGGAACGCTTCCCCGGCCAGCTCACCGTCATCGAAGGTGACGCGCTCAAGCTCGATCACGCCGCGCTGATGCAGGGCCAGCCCTTCCATGTCCTCTCCAACCTGCCCTACAACGTCGGCACCGCGCTGCTCGTCGGCTGGCTTTCGGGGGAGGCCTGGCCACCGCCGTGGCGCTCGCTCACCCTGATGTTCCAGCGCGAGGTGGCCGAGCGGATCGTTGCCGCTCCCGGCAGCCCTGCCTATGGCCGCCTCGCCGTGTTGGCGCAGTGGCGCAGCGCGGCGCGCATCGCCATGAAGGTGCACCGCAGCGCCTTCACCCCCCCGCCCAAGGTGATGAGCGCGGTGGTGCATCTCGTCCCTGGGGCCATGCCCGAAGGGGTCAGCGCGGCCACCCTCGAACGGCTCACCGAAGCCGCCTTCGGCCAGCGCCGCAAGATGCTGCGCCAGAGCTTGAAGGGCGTGCCGGGCGCCTTGGAAGCCCTCGCGGCCCTCGGCATCGACAAGACCCGCCGCGCCGAGACGGTCAGCGTCGCCGAGTTCGTGGCGCTGGCCCGCGCGCTCGGCCGGTAAGGCATTGCCGCCCCGCGTTCCGGTGGCGCGGCTAGGCTTGCGCCTTCTTCACCTGTCGCCAGTGGTGGAGCAGCGGCTCGGTGTAGCCGCTGGGCTGTTCCACGCCCTTGAAGATCAGGTCCTTCGCGGCGCTGAAGGCGGGGCCGTTCTCGTTGCCGGTGAGCGGCACATAGAGCGGATCGGAAGCATTCTGCGCGTCGACCTTGGCGGCCATGCGGCGCAGCGAATCCATCACCTGTTCCTCGGTGATGACCCCGTGCAGCAGCCAGTTGGCGATGTGCTGCGAGGAGATGCGCAAAGTCGCGCGGTCTTCCATCAGGCCCACATCATTGATGTCGGGCACCTTGGAGCAGCCCACCCCCTGGTCGATCCAGCGCACCACATAGCCGAGCAGGCCCTGGCAATTATTGTCCAGCTCCTCCCTGATCTCCTCCTCCGACCAGTTCGCGCCCTCGGCCAGCGGAATGGTAAGCAGCGCCTCGAGCCCCGGCGGCGCGGGCAGGTGCTTTTGCACCTCGAACACGTCAACCTGGTGATAGTGCAGCGCATGGAGCGTCGCGGCGGTGGGCGAGGGCACCCAGGCGGTGTTGGCGCCGGCCTTGAGGTGCGCGATCTTCTCCACCATCATCTGCCCCATCAGATCAGGCGCGGCCCACATGCCCTTGCCGATCTGCGCCTTGCCCGAAAGGCCGTGGGCAAGGCCGATGGCGACATTTCTCGCCTCATAGGCCTTGAGCCACGCGCTCTCCTTCATCGCGCCCTTCCTCAGCATCGGCCCGGCGCGCATCGAGGTGTGGATTTCATCCCCGGTGCGATCGAGAAAGCCGGTGTTGATGAACACGATGCGGTCCTTCACCGCGTGGATGCAGGCGGCAAGATTGGCGCTGGTGCGGCGCTCCTCGTCCATCACCCCGACCTTGAGCGTGTGGCGGGCAAGGCCGAGGAGATCCTCCACCCGGTCAAACAGGGTGTTGGCAAAGGCGCATTCTTCCGGCCCGTGCATCTTGGGCTTGACGATATAGATGCTGCCGGTGCGCGAATTGGAAAAGCGGCCATGGCCCTCAAGCCCCAGCGTGGCGATCGCGGCGGTGAAGACCGCGTCCATGATCCCTTCGGGCACCTCGCTGCCATCGGGCAGGCGGATCGCCGGATTGGTCATGAGGTGGCCGACATTGCGCACGAACATCAGGCTGCGCCCGGGAAGGTGGTGCACGCTGCCATCGGGCGCGGTGTAGCGCTTGTCCTCATTGAGGCGCCGGGTGATGGTGCGCCCGTCCTTTGCAAAGGTTTCTTCAAGATCGCCGCGGATGATGCCAAGCCAGTTGCGATAGGCGGCAAGCTTGTCCTCGGCATCGACCGCGGCAACCGAATCCTCGCAATCGGCGATAGTGGTGAGCGCGGCCTCGATGATGATGTCGGCAATCCCGGCCTTGTCGCTCGCCCCCACTGGGGCGGTGCGATCGAACACCACCTCGACATGAAGGCCGTGGTTCTTGAGCAAGAGGCCCTTGTCGGTGGTGCCGACGAATTGCCCCGGATCGGCAAGCTGCACCTCTTCGCGCCCGGCAAGGTCAGCCCAGCTTGCCCCATCGGCAAGCGGGAAGGTTTCATCGAGGAAGCGGCGCGCCCGCGCGATCACCGCGGCCCCGCGCGCCGCGTCATAGCCGCCCGGGCGCGGCGGCGGCGCATCGAGCGCATCGGTGCCATAGAGCGCGTCATAAAGGCTCCCCCAACGGGCATTGGCGGCGTTGAGGAGGAAGCGGGCGTTGAGGATCGGCACCACCAGCTGCGGCCCGGCCATGGTGGCGATTTCGGGATCGACGTTCTGGGTGCCAATGGTGAAAGCGCCCGGCTCGGGCACGAGATAGCCGATTTCTTCGAGAAACGCGCGGTAGGCGGCGGCGTCATGCGGCTGGCCCGCGCGCGCCATGTGCCAGGCATCGATCTTGGCCTGCAATTCCTCGCGCCTGGCGAGGAGCGCGCGGTTTTGCGGCGCAAGCTCGGCGAGGAGCGCGGCAAAGCCCTGCCAGAAGGCGCCCACATCGCGCCCGAGGGGGCCAAGCACCTCGGTCTCGAGGAAGGCGGCGAGCCGCGAATCGATCGCAAGGCCGGCGCGGGTGGTCATCTCGGTCATCATTTGTCCTCGTGGGTTCTCAAGCGCCCCGGGGAGGAGAGGACGGCAGGCCCTATGGCCGAGCCGCGCTGGGATTGCAACGCCTTGGCCGCAGCGCCGCGGGCGGCTAGAGGGGGACGGATGCAAGCCCCCCTGCCCCCTGTCGCCTTCGATGCGCCCGCGATGCTCGCCGCGGTGGAAAGCTGGAGCGCGATCAACACCGGCACCGGCAATCTCGCCGGGCTGGCGCGCCAGGCCGCCCAGCTCGCCGAGGCCTTCGCCGCCCTGCCCGGCACGGTGGAACTGGTCGATCCCGCCCCGGTCAGCGCGATCGGCGCCGATGGCCGCGCGTTTGACCAGCCCCACGGCCAGCACCTGGTGGTCAAGGTGCGGCCAGAGGCCGCGCGGCGCATTCTCCTAACCGGCCACATGGACACGGTGTTCGCGCCCGATCACCCCTTCCAGGCGCAGCGCTGGATCGATGGCGAGACATTGAACGGCCCCGGGGTTGCCGACATGAAGGGCGGGATCGTGGTGATGCTCCACGCGCTGCTCGCCTTCGAAAGCCGGCCCGCCGCGGCGCTCATGGGCTATGACGTGCTCATCAATTCCGATGAGGAAACCGGCTCGCTCGCCAGCGCCGCGCTGATCGCCGAGCTTGCCGCGGGCAAGCTCGCCGCGCTCACCTATGAGCCGGCGGCCCTGCCCGATGGCACGCTCGCCCATGCGCGCGGCGGCACGGGCAATTACGCCCTCACCATCCGCGGCCGCAGCGCCCATGCCGGGCGCAACCCACACGAGGGGCGCAACGCCATCGTTGCCGCGGCCGATCTGATCCTGGGGCTGAAGGCGCTCGAACGCGACGATCTCACCATCAACCCGGCGCGCGTCGATGGCGGATCGGCGAACAACGTGGTGCCCGATCTGGCGGTGCTGCGCTTCAACATCC
The DNA here is from genome assembly GCF_000422985.1 of Erythrobacter cryptus DSM 12079. Classification (GTDB taxonomy): domain Bacteria; phylum Pseudomonadota; class Alphaproteobacteria; order Sphingomonadales; family Sphingomonadaceae; genus Erythrobacter; species Erythrobacter cryptus. The sequence goes on along the minus strand of NZ_AUHC01000008.1, from coordinate 9,983 downwards.
GCCCCAGGAGTGAGGCGGCGATGGAGGGCTTTGCCCGCGATCTTGCCGCGCTCACCGCCCGGATCGCCGCCGCGCATGAGGTGGTGATCGACACCCACGGCGGCGTCACCCGCCCGCCCAAGCCGGTCGATGCGCGCGCGCAGCGCCTGTTTGATCTCGTGCGCGCCTGCGGGGCCGAGCTTGGCCAGGCGATCGCCTGGCGGCCGAGCGGCGGGGTGTGCGATGGCAACAATATCGCCGCCTGCGGGGTGCCGGTGGTCGATACCATGGGGGTGTGCGGCGGGGCGATCCATTCCGCCGATGAATATCTGATCGTCCCCAGCCTTGCCCAACGCGCCGCGCTTTCGGCCCGGGTGATCGAACGGCTGGCCGAAGGAGCCCTGGCATGAGTTTTCGACTGCGCGCCGCGCGCCCGAGCGATCTTGAAGCGCTCTACGAGATGGCCAAGCTCACCGGCGGGGGCTTTACCAACCTGCCGCCCGACCGTGCGGCGCTGCGCGCCAAGCTCGAGCGCGCCGAGGCCGCCTTTGCCCGCACCGAGGAGAGCCTTGCCGACGAATTGTTCGTGCTGGTGCTCGAGAACGTGCGCACCGGTGCGGTGCGCGGCACCTGCCAGCTGATGAGCCAGGTGGGCCAGCGCTGGCCGTTCTATTCCTACCGCCTCAACACCCTTACCCAATATTCCAAGGAGCTTGACCGCACCGTCCGGGCCGAGATGCTCAGCCTCGTCACCGATCTGGAAGGCTCGAGCGAGGTCGGCGGGCTGTTCCTCCACCCCAATGAGCGCGCCGGGGGGCTGGGGCTGCTGCTGGCGCGCTCACGCTATCTGTTCATCGCCATGCACCGCCCCCGCTTTGCCGAGCGCATCCTGGCCGAGCTGCGCGGGATCATCGATGAGCGCGGCGGCTCGCCCTTTTGGGACGGGGTGGCCGGGCGCTTCTTCGGGATGAGCTTTCAGGAGGCCGATTATTTCAACGCCATCAACGGCAACCAGTTCATCGCCGATCTGATGCCCAAGCACCCGGTCTATGTGGCGATGCTGGGCGAGGAAGCGCGCAGCGCCATCGGCGTGCCCCATCCCAGCGGGCGCGCGGCGATGCGGATGCTCGAGCACGAGGGCTTCCGCTTCGAGGGCTACCTCGACATCTTCGATGGCGGCCCGACGATGACCGCGCGCACCGACGAGGTCGCCAGCATCAAGGCCAGCCGCAAGGCCAAGGTGCGGCGTCTTGACGTGAGCGAAGGGGAAAAGGCGATCCTTGCCACCGGGCGCCTCGGCGCCTTTCGCGCCTGTTTCGGCGTGAGGGTGCTCGATGAGGAAGGCGGGATCGCGATCGATGCGGCGAGCGCCGACCTGCTCGACGTGCGCGAGGGCGATGAGGTGTGGAGCGTGGCGCGATGAGCCTTGTTGAGATCAATTTCGACGGGATCGTCGGCCCCAGCCACAATTATGCCGGGCTCAGCCTCGGCAATATCGCCAGCGCGGCGCACGCCGGCGATCCTTCCTATCCGCGCGCCGCGGCGCTGCAGGGGCTGGCCAAGATGCGCGGCAATCTCGCCCGGCTCGGGGTGCAGGGCTTCTTCGTTCCCCTGCCCCGCCCCAACCGCGCGCTTCAAGCGGCGCTGGCGCTTGATGGGAGCGAGCCGCCGCAACTGCGCGCGGCGCCCTGGTCGGCCTCGGCGATGTGGACCGCCAATGCCGCCACCGTTTCCCCTGCGCCCGATACGGCCGATGGCAAGTGCCACCTCACTCCGGCCAATCTTGTCACCATGCTCCACCGCGCGCAGGAATGGCCCGATACCAGGCGCCAGCTCGAGCTGGCCTTTGCCAGCCGCGACCATTTCGTCATCCACGATCCCGTGCCGCCGAGCCTGGGCGATGAGGGCGCGGCCAATCACATGCGCCTGTGCCAAAGCCATGCAGACGTCGGGGTCGAGGTGTTCGTCTATGGCAAGAGCGGCGGGCCCTTCCCCGCGCGCCAGCACGAACAGGCCAGCCGCCTCATCGCCCGCGCGCACCGGCTCGCGCCCGAACGCACCCTCTTCATCGAGCAGAACCCCGCCGCGATAGCCGCCGGGGCCTTCCACAATGACGTGGTGGCGGTGGCGAACGAGCGGGTGCTCTTTACCCATGCCGAGGCCTTTGCCGATCAAGAGGCGGCCTATGAGGCAATCCGGCGCGCCTTCCCCGCGCTCGAGGTGGTCGAGGTGCCCGCGAGCGCGGTCAGCCTTGACGAGGCGATCCGCACCTATCTGTTCAACGCCCAGCTTCTCACCCTGCCGAGCGGCGAGATGGCGCTGGTGGTGCCCGAGGAATGCCGCGAAAGCCCGGCGGTATGGGGCTGGTGCACCGCGATGCTGGCCGGCAACGGCCCGATCCGTCAGGTGATCCCGGTCGATGTGCGCCAGTCGATGGCCAATGGCGGGGGCCCGGCCTGTCTGCGCCTGCGGGTGGTTTGCGATCCGGCCACGGTCGATCCGCGCTTCCTGCTCGATGAGGCCAAGGCCGATCGCATCGCCGCGGTAATCGAGGCCCATTGGCCCGAACAGATCGATCCGTCCGATATCGGGACAGAGCCATTGGCAAGGAGCGTGATCGCCGCCCGGCAGGCGCTGCTCGAGGCGCTCGATCTTGCCGCACTTGGTTAACGCATTTGCGCGGCGGCGGCTTTCGGGCGTAACCTTTCCGAAATCCTAAGGCGGCGCGGAAAGGCAACCGAGTCGCGCCTGAGCGGGAGATGCCATGCTGCGCAAGCTCTCAAGGCTGTTCGTGATCAAGACGCGCTTTGAAGCGTTCCTGATCATCTATGCCCTGGCGCTGGGCGCCACCGCGCGCGGCACCGCCTATCTCCACCAATATCCCGGCTTCGGCGGCAAGCTGTTGTTCCTTGCCACCACCGGCGCGGTGTTCCTCGGGGGCGCGAAGATCCTCGATTGCCTCAAGCTTGAAAAGGAAGTGGCAGCCTTGCGCGCGCAGGCCGGCAAGCAGCAGGGCTGATCGCAAGGGCAAGCGGCAGCGGCGCGAAGGTGGGGGATTCTGTTGCTAGGCTCCCCCGGGCCCCCGGAATCCGTTCTGTTGACCGGTCGGTCCAACCGCGCTCAAGGCTTTGTAAGTTCAGGCCGCTAGGCCGTCAGATTACGCAGCCAGAGCAAGTGCTTCGTTGTCGTTGGCACTTGTGGATGTGAGCCTTTGACGGGTTACTCAGCCCGGGCGAAAACCACGCTTTTCAACACACGTCGATCCTGGTTCGGCCCCATCAGCTGAGCCGCCGGCCCGGCACGCTTGCGGCATGCCGGGTGCGGCGCAGATGGTGGAGCCGCCGGGTACTGCCCCCGGGTCCGTTGTGCCTATTGCACGCAGCCATTTATCGCCATAGCCGACCGAAACCGGCGAGAGCTGATATAGCGATCCATTCCTGAATGTGAAGTGGATGCGGACCGCGGTATCCAATGGCACGCCTCGGTCGCGCAGCGACCGCAAGGGCGACCGCCCGCCCGCAGGTGCCCCACAGCAAAGCGAAGGGAACTGCACCGAGGACGCGCCCCCGGATGGGGGCGCGCAAAACAAAGGCGCCTTATTTCTTGAGCGCGTCCCTGATCTCGGTGAGCAGGTCGATCTCGCTCGGCCCCGCAGGCGCGGCCGGCTCCTCGGGCTTGGCAAATTGCGCGGTGAGCCGGTTCACATAGCGCACCATCAGGAAGATGATGAAGGCAAGGATGAGGAAATTGATCACGCTCGAGACAAAGGCGCCAAGGCCGATCACATTGGCCCCCGCCTCGCGCGCGGCGGCGAGCGGCGTGCCCGGCGCCACCTCGCCCGAAAGCACGATATAGCGATCCGAAAAGTCGATATTGCCGGAGATCGCCCCGACGATCGGCATGATGATCTCCTCGGTGAGCGAGGTGACGATCGTGCCGAAGGCGCCGCCGATGATCACCCCGACAGCCAGATCGATGACATTGCCTCTGGCGATGAAGGCCCGAAATTCCGAAAGCATGGCGATCCCCCTGATTGGCTTGCAAGACTTGGTTGCAGCCGCGCTTGTGGCACCCGCGCAAGGCCCTGCCAAGCCATAACTTTACCCCCTTGCCCCGCTTGAATGGGGGCCGGGGTGTGCTATATCCGCAATACACAGTGCCGGGGCCTTCTCCCCCCGCGCGCAAACAGGAGGGATTGCTTCATGCCATTTGCCACCATGCTGCGCGGCGCCCTTGCCGCGGCGCTCGCCTTCAGCCTTGCCGCCTGCGGGATCAACTCGGTGCCGGCGGCGGAAGAAGAGGCCAAGGCCAAGTGGGCCGATGTCGAGGCGCAGTTCCAGCGCCGCGCCAATCTCATCCCCAATCTCGTCGAGGTGGCCAAGGGCGCGGCCGAGAACGAGCGCACCATCCTCACCCAAGTGACCGAGGCGCGCGCCAAGGCCACCGCGATCAACATCACCCCCGATGATCTTACCGATCCGGCCAAGATGGAGGCCTTCGCCGCGGCGCAGAGCCAGCTTGGCGCCGGGATCGGGCGGCTGCTCGCCAGCTTCGAGGCCTATCCGCAGATCCAGTCGAACCAGAACTTCCTCGCGCTGCAAAGCCAGCTTGAAGGCACCGAGAACCGCATTGCGGTGGCCATCCGCGACTACAACGAGGCGGTGCGCAAGTATAACACCACGATCCGCACCTTCCCCGATATCATCGGCGCCAAGGTGATCCACGGGGCCGAGCCGATGGTGCCCTACAAGGCGGTGACCGAAGGCGCCGAGGCCGCGCCCAAGATCGACATGACGACGAATTGATCAGCCGTGATCCGGCTCCTTGCCCTGGCGCTGGCACTGGTGGGGGCGTGGCTCGCCGCGCCCCTTGCCGCCGAGCCGCAATTTCCCCCGCTCACCGGGCGGGTGGTGGATGCCGCCGATCTCCTCCCGCCCGAGGTCGAGGCGCGCCTTACCGCCAAGCTCGAGGCGCTCGAGGCCCAGTCGCAGCGCCAGCTGGTGGTGGCGACCGTGCCCGATCTCAACGGCTATGACATTGCCGATTATGGCTACCAGCTCGGCCGGCACTGGGGCCTTGGCGACAAGGAGCGTGACGATGGCGCGCTGCTCCTGGTTGCGCCCAACGAGCGCAAGGTGCGCATCGAGGTCGGCTATGGGCTGGAAGGCTACCTCACCGATGCGCTTGCGGCGCTGATCATCCAGAACACCATCCTGCCCGCCTTCCGCAATGGCGACTTTGCCGGGGGGATCGAGGCCGGGACCGACGCGATCATCGCGCAATTGCAGCTTCCGCCCGAGGAGGCTGCCAAGGTCGCGGCCGAGGCCGGCAAGAAGCGCAAGAGCGATGGCGGCTTTCCGGTGGGCGTGCTGATCTGGCTTGCCTTCCTATTCTTCTTCTTCATCCTGCCTGCGCTCGCCGGGCGCGGGCGGCGGCGGCGCTATCGTGCCCGCGGCGCCGGCCCCTGGGGCAGCCGCGACCTTGGCGATACCGCGCGCGACATCATCCTGTGGGAAGTGGGCAGCGCCATTGCCCGGGGGATGATGTCGGGCGGCGGCCGCAGCGGCGGGGGCGGCTGGGGCGGCGGCGGCTTTTCCGGCGGAGGCGGATCGTTCGGGGGCGGCGGCGCCTCCGGGGGGTGGTGAGCCATGGCCTATCTTGATGATGCCGGACGCCAGTTGGTGAGCGAGGCCGTGGCCGCGGCCGAGGCGCAGACCGCGGGCGAGATCGTCACCGTGCTGGCCGACAGTTCGGATGGCTATACCGATGTCGCGCTGCTGTGGGCGGCGGGGGCGGCCTTCACCGCGATGAGCCTCTTTGCGGCCTTTCCCCTGCCCTTTCTCGAGGCCTGGGACGCGGCCTTTGGTGGGTGGGACCACCAGTGGACCACCGGCGAGCTTGCCAGCATGGTGATCGCCTTGGGGCTCGTGAAGTTTCTTGGCGTGTGGCTGATCCAGCAATGGCAGCCGCTCAAGTGGCTGCTGGTGCCCGGCCCGGTCAAGACCATGCGCGTCCACGCCCAGGCGGTGCGCCAGTTCAAGGTGGGTGCCGATCGCCGCACCACCGGGCGCACCGGGGTGCTGATCTATCTCTCGATGGCCGAACACCGCGCCGAGATCGTCGCCGATGAGGCCATCGCGGCCAAGGTTTCGGCAGAGGTGTGGGGCGAGGCCATGGCCGACATGCTCGCCCATATCCGCAAGGGCCGCGTGGCCGAGGGGCTGGCCGCGGGCGTGCGCGATGTCGGCCACGTGCTGGCCGAGCATTTCCCGCGCGGGGCCGAGGACGTCAACGAACTGCCCGACCGGCTGATCGAGGTCTGACGCAATCAGGGGCTTGACCAGCCGCGCGCCAGCCTGTCGAAGGGCGCCACACCTGCCCGCAACGGAGCCGCGCGTGATCACAGACACAGATGCCGACCTTCCCGAGGAAGTGATGTGGGAAGGCCGCTTCATCACCGCCAAGCGCCGCGGGCGCTGGGAATATGTCGGGCGCGCGCGGGGCATCCGCGCCGCGGCGATCATCGCGCTCGACACCGATCCCGATGGCACGCGCCACGTGATCCTGGTGAGCCAGTATCGCGTGCCGCTCGCGCGCTTCTGCCTCGAGATCCCGGCCGGGCTGGTGGGCGACGAGGCCGGGGGCGAGGGCGAGGATGCGCTGAGCGCCGCGGCGCGCGAGCTCGAGGAGGAAACCGGCTACCGCGCCGCGCGGCTCGAGGTGCTGGGCGATTTCTATTCCTCGCCCGGGATGGTGTCCGAATGCTTCACGCTTCTGAAGGCCACCGGGCTCACCCGGGTGAGCGCCGGCGGAGGCACCGCGGGCGAGAACATCACCGTCCACCGCGTGGCGCTTGCCGGCCTTGCCGATTTCGTTGCGGACTGGCGCCGCGCCGGGCACGGGGTGGACGTGCGCATCGCAATGCTGCTCACACCACTATTCTTGCAAGGGGATGAGACATGACGGGAAGGGTATCGGGCAAGCTGGCGCTGGTGACGGGCGCGGCGCAGGGTTTGGGACGGGCGCATTGCCTGGCGCTCGCGCGCGAGGGCGCGCGGGTGCTGGCCACTGACATCAACGCCGCCGGGGCCGAGGAAACCGCGGCCATGATCAATGCCGAACTCGGCGATGGCACCGCCTTTGCCCTCGCCCATGATGTGACCAGCCCCGAGCAATGGGAAGCCGCCATCGATGCCGCGCGCGACAAGCTCGGCGGTCTTAACGTGCTCGTCAACAATGCCGGGATCGGGGTTCCCGGCAATATCGAGACCTGCACCTTTGCCGATTGGCAGCGCTGCTTTGACATCAACGTCAATTCGATCTTCCACGGCTGCCAGAAGGCCCTGCCGCTGATGCGCGAACACGCGCCGGGATCGATCATCAACATCTCCTCGATCGCCGGGCTGATCGCCAGCGACACCATGCCTGCCTACAATGCCAGCAAGGCGGCGATGTGGATGCTCTCGAAGTCGATCGCGCTGCACTGCGCCAAGAAGCGCATGAACATCCGCTGCAATTCGATCCACCCCACCTTTGTCGATACCCCGATCCTCGATGGCACGGCGCGCGCCCATGCGCTCGACAAGGATGTGCTGATGGACAAGCTGGCGCGGCAGATCCCGCTTGGCTTTGTGGGTGAGCCCAATGACATCGCCCAGGCGGTGGTCTATCTCGCCAGCGATGAAAGCCGCTTCGTCACCGGGGCCGAACTCAAGATCGACGGCGGCATTTCGGCGATGTGAAAGGCAAGAGGGCCCCTGACACACAAGAGGGGCCTTGCGGCCCCTCCCGGTTGATTGGGATCGGTGTGCAGCCGCCCGGCAACCGGGTCGGGCCTCAGGCAGGCTGCAGTCAATCGGCGATCAAGGCGATCGCAAGGTAGATCAGCACCGGGCTGCCGAAGCCGAGCAGCGTGGCGGCGACAAAGCCGATCCGCACCAGCATCGGGTCGATGCCGAAATAATTGCCGATCCCGGCGCACACCCCGAACACCTTGGCCTTGCCCTTGTCGAGGCGGAAGCTGCCGCGGGGCGGCTTGCCGGGGGTGTTGCCGACGATGTCGTTCATGGTCCTTCAGTCTCCTGTGCGAGCGTTGTGGTCAGGCGATCATGCCGGGGCTGGCCGGGATGATGGCATAGGCAAGGCTGGCGATGGTGAGGACCACGGCAAAAGCAGCCGAAGCGAGGCGGGCGGTGTTGTCGGAGCCGAACATGGACATTCCTTTCTGTTGCTGTGTGCGCGGGGCCATCAGGCAACCAGCGCGGGGGTGGCGGGGATGATCGCGTAGGCGAAGGACAGCGCCGAGAGCACGATGGCGAAGGCGGCGGCGGACAGGCGGGCGGTGGTTTCGGTGGCGAACATGGTGGCCATCTCCTTGGTCTTTTCGATCCGATCCGGGACCATCCCGGGGATGCCCAACCTTCTGCACGAGCCGTGCCAAACCCGAAAAACGCCGGATTTGCGCCATTCCCATGCTTTCAGGCGGCCAACGCCCCATTCAGCCATCCGAAAGCTTGGGATTTTTTGCCAAGGATTGGCGAGCACCTTTTTGCCCCGCGCGCTCTGGCCAAATCGCCAGCCTGTGCTAACCCCGCGCCCACGCCATGGGCCTCAGCCGCATCACGCTTGAAAACTTCCGCAACCACGCCGCCACCACGCTCGGCGAGACGGCCCATTTCAACCTGCTGGTGGGCGAGAACGGCGCGGGCAAGACCAACCTCATCGAGGCGCTTTCGCTGCTCGGGCCAGGCCGGGGCCTGCGGCGCGCCAATCTGGGCGAACTCGGCCGCCGCACCGCGCCCGATGCGGCGCCCCTTGCCTTTGCCATCGGTGCGAGCCTTACCGAAGCGGGCGCGGTCACGGCCCGGCTTGGCACCTATTCCGAGCCGGGGCAGAGCGGGCGGCGGCTGGTGCGCATCAACGGCGCGCCCGCCAGCGCGGCGCGGCTGGCCGAGTGGCTGGCGCTCACCTGGCTCACCCCGGCGATGGATGGCCTGTTCACCGACAGCGCCGGGGCGCGGCGGCGCTTCATCGACCGCATGGCCCTCGCCATCGCGCCCGATCATGCCCGCGAGGTGAGCGCCTTTGAAACCGCGCTGCGCGAGCGCGCCCGCTTGCTCGAAAGCGGGGGCGATCCGCGCTGGCTCGAGGCGCTCGAGCACAGGGCCGCCGCCCATGGCGCGGCGCTGGCGCGCACCCGCGCCGAACTCGTCCAGCGCCTCGCCGATGAGCTTTCCGCCCTGCCGAGCGAACCCTTCGCCCGCCCGCTCCTCACCTACCGCCCCGGCGGCCCGATGGAGGAGGGCGCGCTCGCCGAGGCGCTCGCGCGCGGCCGGGCGCGGGATCGGGCGGCGGGCCGCGCGCTCACCGGGCCGCAGCGCGACGAGCTCGAGGTGCGCATGGCGGGGAGCGGCCAGCTGGCAGCGGCCTGTTCGACCGGCGAACAGAAGGCGATGCTGATCGCCATCACCCTTGCCCACAGCGCGCTCGCCGCGGCCGGGCGGCCAAGCGTGCTGCTGCTCGACGAGGTGGCCGCCCATCTCGATCCGCGCCGCCGCGCCGCGCTGCTGAGCCGCCTTGCCGCCGGCAGCGCGCAGGTGTGGATGACCGGCACCGAACTGGCCCCCTTCGCGGCAATCCGCGACGAAGCGGCGGTGTGGCAGGTCAGCGCCGGCAGCGCCGCGCCGCTCTAAGCCGTGGACTCATTAGCTGCGATCCATAGGCGAGTTGAGAAGAGTTTGGCAGCGGCGAGGAAGTTGTCGGCGCGTTTGTCGTATCGCGTGGCCAAGCCTCTGGCGTGCTTGAGTTTTCCGAAGAAGCGCTCGATCAGGTTGCGATAGCGGTAGAGGAAGGAGCTGAAGGCGAAGCCCTTCTTGCGGTTGGCCTTTGGCGGGATGTTGGCGAAGCTGCCGCGCGCCTCGACCTTGTCGCGGATGGCGTCGCTGTCATAGGCCTTGTCGGCGAGGAAGATGCTGCCTTCCGGCACGGCCTCGAGCAGCGGATCG
>NZ_KE383967.1:2492-161620 GCF_000422985.1 Erythrobacter cryptus DSM 12079 | reverse complement strand
CTGCTCGAGGCCGTGCCGGAAGGCAGCATCTTCCTCGCCGACAAGGCCTATGACAGCGACGCCATCCGCGACAAGGTCGAGGCGCGCGGCAGCTTCGCCAACATCCCGCCAAAGGCCAACCGCAAGAAGGGCTTCGCCTTCAGCTCCTTCCTCTACCGCTATCGCAACCTGATCGAGCGCTTCTTCGGAAAACTCAAGCACGCCAGAGGCTTGGCCACGCGATACGACAAACGCGCCGACAACTTCCTCGCCGCTGCCAAACTCTTCTCAACTCGCCTATGGATCGCAGCTAATGAGTCCACGGCTTAGCGCGTGAGTTCGACGAGCTCGTAACGGTTCATCATGTAGCCATCGATCGCGCCATAGACGAGGATGCTGTCATCATCCGCCGTCACCCACATGTCGAAATCGGGGTGGCGCTCGCCCCCCATGCCCTCGGGGCTTTCATCGACATAGCGAAAGCGCCGGCAGGCAAAGGTGCCGGCGGCGACCGTGATCTCCTCCTCGCCCACATATTCCATCGTCATCGTCACCTCGGCGATCTGCGGGGCGGTGGCGCCGCGGTGATCGGCCGAGGGCAGGAAGAAGCGCAAGGCGCGCCGGTGCGGGCCGCGGGCGATATCGAGCAGCCGGGTGGTAAAGCCATCGCCCACCACCGGATGGGTGCCGAAGGCATCGAAGGTGCCCGCCGCGCGCCGCTCGGAATTGCGGCCAATCGCCGGGCCATAGCTTTCGCAGGTGATCTCGCCCGCCGCGCGGTCAAAGCGCATCCAGCCCGAGCCGAGGAATTGATCGCCGAGCGTGAGATGCACCAAAAGGTTGTGCGGCTTGCGATCGGGGCCGATGTGATAGATGAGGTTGCGCAGCACCGTGGGCTGCGGCTCCTCGATCTCGCAATGGGCGCTCATGATCACCGAGCCATCGGCATGGTGGGTGAAGGTGAAATGCTCGCGCCCGCGCTCGCTGCCCTCGCGCCCGGGCTTCATCGAAAGATAGCGGATCGTGCCGGAAACGGTGCGGTGCTGCATCATCAGATGATCCCTGCCTGGTCGAGCCGCGCGATCACCTCGGCCTGGGCGCGGGTGAAATGGTCACGATCGGGGATGCGCGGCTGGCCATCCACGATGAGGCCATTGGGCCCGGCAAAGGGCTCGGCCGCGGCGGCATAGGCCGCGGCAAAGAGCTGGGGCCGCTGGCGCGCCAGATAATTGGTCATGCCGGGCGTGCGGCGCGCGCGGCGCAGCGCGGCAAGATCGATCGCGGCAAAGGCGGTGAAGGTTTCGCCATCGCCCGATTGCGCCACCACGCGGCCCTTCCAGTCGACCACCTGCGAATTGCCATCGGCGCTTGCCAGCGGCATCGCCGTGCCGGAAATGCCCGCGGTGTTGGCCGAGACCACATAGGCAAGGTTTTCAAAGGCGCGGGCCTGCTTGGCGATGTCCTTGTTGGTGGCAATGGGCGAGCCGATCTCGGAGGAGGAATGGCAGAAGATCTCCGCGCCGCGCAGCGCCAGGGCGCGGGCGATTTCGGGATAGAGGATTTCCTCGCTGGCGATCGCCGCAAGATTGCCAATCTCGGTGCGCGCCACCGGAAAGACGCCCTCGATCCCGTATTTGTCGAGATAGGCGTCCCACACATCATGCGGCGAGGGCGCGAACATCGAAAGCAACCGGCGATAACGCAGCACCACCGCGCCCGAGGGGGCGATGATGAAGCAGGTCTGGAAATAGAAATCGGGGAAGGCCGGATCGGTCTCATAGGCATTGCCGGCAAGGTGGATGCCGAGCTTTTCGGCAAGCGCGCCGAGCGCGGCATATTCCGGCCCGTCAGCGGCAAAGCCCACCCTTGCGGCAAATTCGGGGATCGAGATGCGCCCGGGATAGGAGGTGAAGAGATATTCAGGCAGCACCACCAGCTTCACCGGCACGCCCGAATATTGCGCCACGAAGATCGCGCTGCTGCGGATCGTCGCTTCGAGCTCGGCGATATGGGCAAGGATCGCCGCGCGCGCCGCCGCGGCATCGCTCAGGCGCTCGAGCGAGCGGGCAGTGAGCTGCAATGCCATGGCGGAAAAAGGGGCAGGATCGGTCACGTTCTCATCCTTTGCGAAGAGGGCAGCAGGCTCGAGCTGCGGGCCAAGGGCCGCGATCAGCCCGGCGGCAAGCACCTGGCGCCGGCAGGGCTGCCATCGCACCGGCCCCTTACAGCCCCAGCACCCCGGGGTTCATCAGCCCCCGAGGATCGACCTTGGTCTTGAGCGCGCGCAGCATCTCCCAGGCGGCCGGATCATGGCTGGATGCCAACGGATAGGTGCGGGCGATCTGGAGGTGGATCGCGCCAAGGCGCTGGAACAGCGCGATCACCTCGCCCCTGAGCGTCTCGACCAGCGCATCGGCGGCCGGATCGGGAGCGAGCCTGGGCAGGCGGGCAAGGTGATCGGGCTCGACCGCGTGGGCGTGCAGCGGGTTGTGCGCCCCCGGCCAGTAGAACACCGGCTCGATCAGGCAGGCATGGCGCCCGGTGGCGGCCATCAGCGCCCCGGTTTCCACCTTGCGCTGCGCCATCTCCTCGCCATGGCGCGCCCACAGCGCCTGCAGCCCCTCCCAGGCTTCGACGAGGCGCGAATGGGGCAGGAAGCCGTGCACCGGCACCCAGCGCTCGCCCCCCGGCCCCAGCATCGAATTGGGCGGGGGGAAGGGGTTGGCGCGCAGGATCTTGGGCACGGTGTTCTCGACCACGCTCCCCCCATGCGCGCGCACGATCGCGGTGATCTCGGCCATGTCGGCCTCCACCGCGGCGCCATGCCGGCCCTCGGCGATGCAATGGAGGCTGAAGGCCGCGTCCTTGAGGAAGGAGCGCCCGGCGAGCGCCACCCGCGCGCCGCTGGTGAGCGCCTTGAGCACGCCGCCGGCCTTGGCCTCGGCCTTGATCATCCGGGTGAACTGGCGCGCATCGCTGGCGAGCGAATCGCGCTTCATCCGCTGGCTTTGGAGGAAAGGATCGAAGGCAAAGCTTTCCGAGGCAAGTTCGGCCCGGGCAATCGCGCTCATCGCCGCGAACAGGCCTTCGTGGCTGGCAAAGGCAAAGGAGCCATGGGCCTCGGCCCGGGCGGCCTCGACCAGCTTGAGCCGCACCCGCGCCTTGACCCCGAAGGCGCCGCAATCGGCAGCAAACAGGCCGGTGAGATCGGGGCCATAGGGGCGGAAGAAATCCGATCCGGTCGAAACCACCCGGCCATCGGCCAGCACCACGTCAAAGCTGATCGCGCCATCGACCACGGTGCCGCCGCGCGCGCCCCAGAACACCCCGTTCTGGCTCATCCCCCCGCCGATGGTGGCGCGGATGCCCGAAAGCGTGCCCCAGGCGAGCGCGCGCAGCCCGCGCGGGGCGAGCGCGGCGTTGAGCGCCTCCCAGGTGCAGCCGACCTCGACGAGGGCGGTAAGATCGGTCTCGTTGATCTCGACGATCCGGTTGAGCGCCCCGGTATCGACGAGGATGTGCGGCCCGGCAGCATAGAGATAGCCGCCGGTGTAGCTCATCCCCCCGCCGCGCGGGACGATGGCGATCCCGGCGCGCGTGGCAGCGCCGATCCCGGCGGCAAGCTCATCGACGCTCTGCGGGCGCAGCACTGCCAGCGGCGTTGCACCCTTGCCATAGACATCGTGGCTGTACAGGGCGAGGCTTGCCGCATCGGTGAGCAGCGCCTGCTCGGGCACGGCGGCGCGCAAGGGGGCAAGCGGATTGTCGGCGGCAAGGCTGGCCATCAGGCAGGCTCCATCGCGGCATCGCCCGCGGCCTCTCCCTCGGCCTCGGGCAGGGTTTCGGGATAGCGGCCGAGCAGCAGCAGCACCGCCCCGCCGAGCACGAACATTCCGATCGCCACCTTGAGGATCGGGTCATAGCTGCCGGTGCGGTCATAGACCTGGGCATAGATGATCGGCGAAGCGGCCGAGAACAGGCCGAAGGGCATGTAGAGCATGCCATAGATCTTGCCGTAATGGGCCATGCCGAAATAGCGCCCGGCAAGATAGGCGATGAGATCGCTTTCGGCCCCGGCGGCAAAGCCGAGCAGGAACCCGGCAGCGGCAGCGAGCGGGAAGGTGAGGCTGTCGCCCAGCAGGATCGCCGCCGAGATCGCCGGCAGGCACAAGAGCGGAAAGGCGACAACGCCCTGCCAGAAGCGATCGAGCAGCGCGCCGGTGAAGATCCGCCCGATGAGGATGCCGATGCCCAGCACCCCCATCACGCTCGCCGCGGTCTCGGCCGCAACGCCGCTGAGGCCAAGGATGGTCGGCATGTTGATGAAGGCCCCGCCAAAGGCGGTGGCGATGAGCGCGATCGACACCCAGATGAGCCAGAAGCGATAATCGCCAAGCGCAGTCCCTAGCTTGACCCCGGTGAGCCGCCCCGAGGCGCTGGCGATCGCGCGCGGCCGTTCGTCCTCGCGCGGTTCGCGGAACAGGAAGAAAGCAAGCACCAGCGCCGCGGCCGGGAACAGCGCCACGATCGGGAACATGCCGCGCCAGCCGAAGGCGGAGATCGCCCACACCGCCACCTTGGGCACCACCATCGCGGCAAGGCTGGTGCCCATCAGCAGGATGCCGAGCGCAAGGCCCCGGTGGCGGAAGAACCACAAGTTGATCGCCCGGCTCCAGGTCACCGGGGTCGAGCCGATGCCGACCAGCCCGACCACCACCCACAAGGCGTAATAGACCGGCAGGACATCCGCCCCCGCCCCGCGCGGGGTAAGGCCGATCGCGGCGAAGGACAGGCCAAAGGCAAACAGCGACCACAGCGCCACCCGCCGCACCCCGAAGCGATCGGCCATCCAGCCGAACAGCGGGGCAAGCAGCGCGGCGATGACGCCGAAGATGGTGATCGGGATCACCGCCTCGGTCTGCGACCAGCCGAATTCGGCCTTGAGCGGCGCGGTGGTAAAGCCGATGACATTGTAGGGGATGGGCGAGGCGCCGCACATCACGCCGAACAATCCGGCAACAAGCACCGGCCAACCCTTGGCAAATTCGCCGCGCTCGGCAAGCGCGGGCGGGGCCGCTGAGGCTTCAGACTGGTTCACGCGCGTGCTCCCCTCGCTTTGGGCCGCTCCTCTGGCCGCTCCTCTGGCCGCTCGTGTGGCCTCTGGTGTGGCCTCTCCGGCGCCGCCAGCTTGGCGCGGTGGGCGGCAAATGTCGCTGGCAACTTCGCGCGCATCACGGGGCGGCGTAGAATTCGGTCAGGTTGCCATCGGGATCGCGCAGCGCGGCGATATCCACCACCCCCAGGGCGGTGATGGCAACCTCTTGCGCCTGATATGCGGGCGCGGCGCCCCTGGCGCGCAGGTGGGCCATATAGGCGGCGAAGGCCCGCACCGGATAGCGCACCGAGATGATCCCGAAATTGGGGGGCGAGGCCTGGGCGCTGAGATCGCGCCCGGCAAGCCCGACGAACTGCATCACCTCGATCCGCCCGGTCTCGCCCGGCAGCATGGGCTGCACCACCGCGGCCTGGCGCACGATGCCGGTGGCAAGGTTGGCGGGAACTGAGAAATTGTTGGGCCGCGGCTCGGGATCGGTGTAGGGCGCATCGAACAGCGTGGCAAAGCCCAGCACCTCGCGATACCAGGCAAGGCTCCTCGGCTGATCCTTCACCATCCGCATCGAATTGAAGGCCTGGCTCAGCCTGCCGACGGGAAAGTCGGTGAAGGGCGGGGCGCTGCGCTGGTAGAGCGCGTAATTGACCCCGTGCGGTCCCTGCACCACGACATTGACGAGCTGCGATCCGCCGAAGGCAAAGCGATAGGGCTCGCTCTCGGCCCACCAGCCGCGGGCGATCGCGGCATCGAACAGGGCCTGCACATCCTCGCTGCGCAGCATGATCGAGAAGATGCCGCCCGTATCCCAGGGCCGCGCGGCAAGGCGGATCGGGCGCTGCGGCCCGGCATTGTCGAAGCGCACGAAGCGGATACAGCCGGTCTCGACCCCGGCGGCGCAGATCAGCCGAAAGGCGCCCGCGGCGGTATCGGGCAGCTTCCAATAGGCAAGTTCCGCGCGCGAGAGCGGCCCTGCGGCGACCTCTTGCCAGCCGCCATCCTCGATCAGCCAGGCGGCGCTCTTATCAAGATCGGCGACGCTCACCACCGCCTCGCGCCACGGGCCAACCCCGAAGGCGGAGGCGGCGGTGACGCCTTGCGGGTCCGGCGATCGGGCGTTGGTCGCTGGGGCGCTCGTCGCCGCCCCCAGCGCCAGGGCGGCGCCGAGGGCGGCAAACCAGCGCGCCGCGCCGATGCGGCCAGCGAGGAGCGCCCGCGCGCGCACCGCGACCGCGCGCCCTAGAACTGGAACCCGATATCGAAGCCCACGGTCAGCGGCGGGGCGGCAAAGACCTGGTTCTGGCGGGTGGGCACGTTGAAGGTGTTGGCGCGGAAATATTCCCGATCGGTGAGGTTCTTGCCCCAGACCGTGAAGCGCCACGGCCCGGTGGTGTAGCCCATGCGCGCATCGATCCGCACCCCGGGCTGCTGCTTGGTCCCGGGCACATTGGCAACGAGGCCAAAGCTGTCGCTTTCATAGGCAATATCGCTGCCGATGAAGAAATCGCCGTCGCCCAGCGCAAAATCATAGATGAAGCCGCCAAGCAGCTTCCACTCCGGCGCGTTCTTCATCTCGAGGCCCAGCGCGCATTCTATCACCTGCTGGCGATATTGCTCGGTATTGGGCGTGGCGGTGACATTGGTGCAGGCCAGCCCCGGCACGGTGTTGGTGCTGTTGCTGAGCAGGCCCGCCTGATCGAAGTTGAGCCGGCGATATTCGGCATCGAGCCAGCTGCCATTGGCGTAGATGGTCAGGCCATCGACCGGGCGCAGCTGGGCTTCGACCTCGATCCCCTGGATGCGCGCCTTGCCGGCATTGATGCGGGTGAAGGCGCCGTTGGGCAGGGTGCCGCTGATCTGGAGATCCTGATAGTCGTTGTTGAAATAGGTGATGTTGAAGGTGCCCCGCCGATCCCAGAACTGGGTGCGCAGGCCCACCTCGATGCTGTCAAGCTCCTCCTGATCGACCGCGCGGAAACAGGCGAGCGGGCTGAAGCAGTCCGAGGAGACCCCCGGGGTCTTGATGCCGGTGGCATAGGAGGCATAGACCATCACGTCCTCGGTGATCTTGTAGTCGGCCTTGGCCGTCCACACGATGTCCGAGATATCCGAACGGCGCACGATATTGGTGCCGAAGCCGGCGAGCGGCCCGCCGGCATTGCCGACGAAATCGCGGCTTTCATCGATCCAGCGCAGGCCCCCGGTGAGCGTCAGCGCATCGGTGAGCGCAAGGCGCGCCTGGCCGAAGAGCGAGAAGCTCTCGGTCACCACGTCGTTCTGGAAGGGGAAGATGAACTGGTAATCGAGGTTGACATCCTCGTAGTAGTAATAGGCCCCGGCGGTGAAGTTGACCGGCCCATCAAAGGCGGTGTTGACCAGCAGCTCCTGGCTCACCTGATATTGTTCGGTCTGCTGGAAGAAGGGGAAGGAGATGAAGCTTTTGAGATCATCCTTCATCGAGCGCAGGGCCGAGATCGAGGTGATCGCAAAGCTGTCATAGTCGCCTTCGAGCTGGATCGAGGCGCCCCAGGTCTCGACCTCGCTGCCATAGTTGGTGAAGCAGCCGATCGGCAGGAAATTGGCCGGGGTGGCGGCCGAACAGGTGACATTGGGCGCCGGTTCGATGGTGAAGATGTCGCCATCGCGGTCCTTGACCACCGCAGGGTTGGAGCTGCGATCCACCAGCGAGGAGGGCGAAGGATCGCTGTTGTCCTTGGTGTAGTCGAACACCGCCTTGACGCTCCAGCGCGGGCTCATCTCGCCATAGAGGCTGGCGCGCACCGAGAACAGCTCCTGCTCGCCCACTTCGGTGCCGGCCTGGGCGGCAAAGGCGCCGTTGGGGTTGAGCTTCCAGAACCCGTCGCGCCGGGCATAGAGGCCCGCGACGCGCACCGCGAGGCTATCGGCGAGCGCGGCATTGACGATGCCGGTGGCGCGCACGCGGTTGTAATTGCCGTAGCCGACTTCGCCGCTGAAGGAGTTCTCGCCCAGCTTGGGCGTCACCGAGGTGAACTTGATCGCCCCGCCATTGGTGTTGCGCCCATAGAGCGTGCCCTGCGGCCCGCGCAGCACCTCGACCTGGGCGATATCGACGAGATCGAACAGCGAGCCGACGGTGCGGCCGAGATAGACGTTGTCGATATAGATGCCGATCGCCGGATCGACCGCGCCGCGCGATTCGTCCTCGCCCACCCCGCGGAAGAAGATGCGCGCCGAGTTGGCCGTGCCGGTCCCGGCGGTGATCACCACGCCCGGCACCTGCGCCGCGATATCGGTGGAGTTGAAAATCTGGCGCTGCTGGAGATCCTCGGCATTGAGCGCGGTGACCGCGGCGGGCACGTCCTGCAGCCGCTCGGACCGGCGCTGGGCGGTGACGATGATGTCGGTGCTGGCGGCCTCGGCTTCGGCTTCGGCCGCGCTGTCGGCATCCTGGGCCGCGGCCACCGCAGGAAGGCCGGCAAGCGCCATCACCGCGGCCGCCGAGGCCAGGAGGCGGAGCCGGCGCGCGCCACGAGAGGTCGGCCGCCGGTGGAGAGAGTGCGCATTCTTCATGTCTGGACAAGCCCCTTCGCTCGATTTCACCCTGTGTGAGGCCCGCCCGACAATTGCCGTGGCGGGGGGTGTTCCCCTGCTCTGGTTGCAGAGTTGTCCGGACAAATGCTTGCTTGTCAAGCGGGGAAATGCAATTTGTCCGGACAGATCGAACGATTCTTTCGCCCGCTGCGTCCGGCGGGCAACATTGCGCTGCTTTCAACAGGGGCTTGCCATGCAGGATTACGCCTATGGTGCGCTGGTCTATGCGCACCTGCTGCTGTTCGTGCTGTGGCTGGGGGCCGATGTCGGGGTGTTCCTGCTCGGCCAGCATTTCCGCCGGCGGCAGGATTACACGCTCGAACAGCGTCTTGCGCTGCTCAAGCTCCTGGTCGAGGTCGACATGGTGCCGCGCAGCGCCTGGGCGCTGATGGTGCCGCTCTCGCTCAGCGTGGCAAGCGCCGGGGGCTGGTGGGCGGTGCCGCCGGGCCTGTTGTGGGGCGCCTGGGCGGTGGGGCTGGGCTGGCTGTGGCTGATGTGGGATTCGCACCGCCACGACATGACCCCGCGCGCCGCGCGCAACCGCCGCATCGAGGGCTGGCTGCGCTGGCTGATCGGGGCCTTCTATCTCGGCCTTGGCGCGCACAGCCTGTGGCTGGGAACGCCGCTGGCGCCCACGTGGCTCGCGCTCAAGGCGCTGCTGTTCGGCCTTATCTTCGTGGCCGCGATCATGATTGATGTGACCTTCAAGCCGGTCGGCGCGCAGCTGGCCGCGGTGATCGAACAGGGCTCGAGCGATGCCACCGAAATCCCGCTGCGCCGCACCATGGACTGCACCCGGGTGTGGGTGTGGACGGTCTATCTGCTGCTCCTCGTCACCGCCTTCCTCGGCAATGTGAAGCCGCTCTAGCCCTGCGCGGCGTGGCCCTCATGCCACACCCGGCGCAGATAGTTGCGGATGCATGACAAGATTTGTCTGGACAAATTTGTCCGGACAGCAAAGTATGATGGTGAGGGAAAAGGCCGCGGCTGCGGCCAACGCGTCACGAGGGGGAAGTCATGAAGTCTTTGATTCGTAGTTCTTTTCTCGCCGCCACCGCGCTCACTCCCGGCGTGGTGATGGCACAGGATATGATGCAGGATGACGCGGCGGATGTCGCGCGCGAGGCTGATGCCGCGGCGATCTCGCCCACCGATATCGTGGTCACCGCGCGCAAGACCGAGGAGCGCCTGCAGGAAGCGCCGCTCGCGGTTGCCGTGGTCACCTCCGCCACGATCGACCGGCTCGGCTTCAACAGCCTCACCGATCTCACCCGCGCCACCGCGGGCCTGGTCTTTGACGACAGCTTCGGGCGCGATGCCAACCGCCCGGTGGTGCGCGGCCAGGCCAATATCCTCGGCGATTCCGGCGTCGCCTTCTTCATCGACGGGATCTATTTCAACGGCTCGCTCGCCGATTACGATATCGACTCGATCGAGCGCATCGAGGTGGTCAAGGGCCCGCAGAGCGCGCTCTATGGTCGCAACACCTATTCGGGGGCGATCAACATCGTCTCCAAGATGCCCTCGAGCCGCTGGCGCGGGCGGCTCCAGGCCGATGTCGCCGAAGGGGCGACCTATGACATCAGCGGCAATGTCTCCGGCCCGCTGGCGCCGGGCCTCGGGCTGATCCTCGGCGGGCGCTATTTCAAGAACGAGGGGCTGTTCACCAACCAGTTCGACGGCACGCCGATCGGGGTGCAGGAAACCCAATCGGCCTTTGCCATGCTCAAGTATGACAATGGCGGCGCGCTGCGCGTGGGTCTGCGCGGCAATTACACCCGCACCCGCGATGGCCAGCCGGCGATCTTCGCCACCGATGCCAACGAGAACAACTGCCTGTTCGACAATGGCGGCCTCTATCGCGGGCAGGGCCGTTACTTCTGCGGGGTGATCCGCCCGCGCCCGGTCTCGAGCGACTATGCGCTCCAGTTCGGCGATGAGTTCGTCGGCAATGCCATCGACACCTGGAACACCGGCCTGTCGATCGAGATCGATCTGGCCGACAATCTCACGCTCACCTCGCTCACCGGCTACAACAGCCGCGAGGCGGTGCAGCGCACCGATGGCGACTATTCGCCCAACCGCTTCCAGGGGGTGATCTTCGCCGCCATCCCGCTCGGCCCGCCCAGCGTTCCCAGGGTCCCGCACGGCTTTGCCAGCTCGCAGACCGATTTTTCCTTCTCGAACGAATCCAAGCGCACCGACTGGCAGCAGGAATTGCGCCTGCAATACACCACCGATTGGGGGCGCTTGCTGCTCGGCGGGTTCTACTGGGATCAGGACAGCCGCTCGGCCGACAACCGCGTGCTGCCGCCCGGCGCCCAGGCCGAGGCCAACGCCAACATGATCGCCGCGCGCCAGGCGCTGTGCGCGCAGCTGCCGCGCTGCCTCTCGCCCATCCTCGGCCCGCCCTTCCCGCTCGGCAGCCTCCAGGAAAGCCGCAACAATGCGCGCGATGACATCCGCAACATCGCGGTGTTCGGCTCGATCTCGTTCAACCTCACCGATGAACTCTCGATCAGCGCCGAGGGCCGCTATCAGGAGGAGCGCATCCGCACCCGGGCGCAGACCGCGACCGTGGCGTCCGGCAATATTGGCGCGCCGGTGGTGGCCGAGGCGACCTTCAAGGAATTCCTGCCGCGCATCACGGTCGATTATCAGCTTTCGCCCGACAACCTGCTCTATGCGGTCTATGCCGAGGGGCAGAAGCCCGGCGGGTTCAATGGCCCGGCGGCGATCTCGGTGGGGCGGGCGACCTTCGGCGCCGAGGACGTGAAGTCCTATGAAATCGGCTCGAAAAACACCTTCCTCGATGGCAAGCTGCTGGTCAACCTCGCGCTGTTCCACAACCGCATCGAGGGCTATCAGCTCACCCAGCCGGTGCAGGTGATCAACCCGCCGGCAGCGCCGCAGCAGGTCTCGGCGATCAACAACGCCGGCGATGTCAGGATCAACGGCTTCGAGCTCGAGATCCTCGCGCGCCCCAGCCCGGAGCTGACGTTGACGGCCAATTATGCCTATGCCGACAGCCGCTTCCGCAACGGGCTGGACGAGAACCAGGGCGTGCTCAACGACGTGGCCGACGATGGCCTTGTCAATTGCTCGACCGGAGACCAGTTCCCCGACATTTCCGGCTGCCAGTCGCGCTTTGGCGACATCACCGGCAAGTCGCTGCCGCGCGCGCCCAACCACACGGTGTTCGTCGATCTCGATTATCGCCGCGACATCGGCAGCTCGGGCTGGCAGGCATTTGCCGGGATCAACGCCTATCTGCTCTCGAGCAGCTTTGCCCAGGTGCACAATCTCGCCAAGACCGGCGATTCGGTGGTCTCCGACATCCGCCTCGGGGCGCAGAACGACAACCTGCGTATCCAGCTTTATGTCCGCAACCTCTTCGATGAGGACACGGTCAACCAGCTGATCCGCTATGCCGATGCCAACCGCGATCTGCGCCGCAACTTCATCGCCGGCCTGCGCCCGCCGCGGCGCTTCGGGGTGATTGCCGAACTGCGGTTCTGATCACGCACAGCGCTCCCCAGGGGAAGGGGCGGGAAGGCAGGCGCTTTCCCGCCCCTTGTTGCGTCTTGCTCAGGCGCGCGCGAGAATCGAAAGGGCCGCCGCCTCGGCGCTCTCGAGCGCGCCTTCCATGCCCTGGGACACCGGCCCCAGGTGCTCGCCGGCAAAGTGGAGGCGCGTTCCCTTCCAGGCGATGGCCGCGGAAAGCTCTGCCGCCTGGCCGGTGCCGATGTGGTGATAGATGCCGCGGGCGAGCGGATTGCTCTGCCAGGAAAACAGCCTGATGCTGGTGATCTGGCCGCGCGCCGCGGGGCGGATCGCCTCGATCAGCGGCACCAGCACCGCGCGCACGCGGGCCTCGCCCATGCGCTCGAGCGCATCGGCCCCGGCGCCGAAGGTCCACAGTTTGAGCATCGGCGGATCATCGCCCAGCACGAAGATCCGCCCGATCAGCGGGTGATCGCTCCAGATCGTCTCGGGCGCGCCGTCCTCGCGCCAGAAGGGGCGGCGCGCGGCGATATAGGCAAAGCTGGCGCGGGTATAGGGCAGTGCGGCGATCATCCCGGCAAGTTCGGGCGGCAGCTCGGCCGCGATTGGCACCTCGCGCAGCGCGGCAAAGGGGATGGTGCACAGCACGTGGCGCGCCGCGATGGAGCCGCGATCGGTGATCACCTCGGCCCCGGCCTCGTCCGCGCGGATCGCCCGCACCTTCTGGCCGAGCCGCACCTCGCCCCTGAGCGCGCGCGCCATCGCCTCGGGCAGGCGCTGCGAGCCGCCGCGCACGATCAGCGTCGGGCCTGGCCCGGCCTGGCGCAGCGCCACCGCGCGCGCGGGGGAGAGCGCGGACATGCCGGCAAGGCTGTTGCCGTTGAAATTGGCATCGATCAGCCGCCGCGCCTCGGCGCTGGCCCCGGCCCGGCGCAGCGCCTCGTCATAGCTGATGTCGGCTTCCGCCGGGGCGGTCTGCCAGTCTGCCGGGCTGGCGAGCGCGGGCAGGGCGCGGCCATAGAAGCCGGCAAGGGCAAAGGGCGGCACGGCACGTTCCGCCCCGCTCAGGCGGTTGGCAGGCGCGCTGGCCCAGTCCTCGGGCGCAAGGCTGGTGCCGTTGATGTGGAGCAGCGCCGTGGGCGAGCCGGCCGCGCCCACCCCGGCGCCGGGGCTTTCATCGAGCGCCACGCCCAGCCGCGCGGCGATGGCGCGCAGCAGGCGATAGTTCTGTCCGATCTGGATGCCGCCCGCCTCAGGCCGGCCGGGCAGGTGATCGAGCGTGTGGAGCCGCCCGCCGATCCGCTGTGCGGCCTCGATCACCCGCACCGCAAGGCCCGCCTGTTCAAGCAGATGGGCGGCGTGCAGGCCGGCCAGCCCGGCGCCGATCACCACCACGTCATACTGGGTGCGCCCCCAGGCCCGGCGCGGGGCCAGGGCGGCAGCGAGCGCCGCCGCGCCCCCGGCAATCACCCCGCGCCGCGAAAGCACAGGCATTGCTATTGCTGCGCCTTGCGCGCTTCCATCAGGGTCTTGAACTTGCTCCAGGTGGTCTCGTTGGGGCGCATGTCGTCCTTGGGCGGCGCATCCTCGTAGATCGGGTAATTGGCGCGGATCTCGCGCTTGAGCACCTCGGGCAGCTCCTCGAACCCGCCGGGCAGCTTGCGGCCCATGGCGTTGAACACCATCTGCCCGGGCCGGTCGCCCATCTCCATCCACGGCGCCCATTGCGACACCCGCACCCAGCTCACCATCGGATAGGCCGTGGGCGTCTTAGGATTGTAAAGCTCGCTCTTGAGCGCGGCGAAATCAAAGATCTCCATCGCGTGATAGGTGCCCCCGACATAGTTCTGATAGGCGCCCTGGAGCGGGTTGGGATAGAACAGCGGCGCCTCGAAGGGCATGAACACCCAGGGGCCGGCCTCGCGCAGCGCGGCGATGCGATAGGGCGAGCCATCGGCATTGCGGGCGAAGTTGGGTCGCCCGTTGACCGGGTCATTGTGGATGTGCATCACCTCCACCGTCTGGCCGGTATAGGGGTTGGTCCATTGCCGCAGCACCTCGCCGGTGACCGGATCGAGCATCAGCATCACCTCGCGGCTGACCAGACGCCAGCCCTTGCCGCGCTCGGGATCATTGACCTCGACGCAGCGGCGGATGTTCATGCCCTCGCCCTTGAACAGCAGCTTGTCGGGCTGGCCCGGGCTGCGGCCATAGATATTGCCCGACCAGTGGAACACCGCGGGCTTGTCTTCGGAGATGCCGCATTGCACGCGCTTCATGATCTGCAGCGCATCTTCGGGCTTGGCCGGATCGAGCATCTGCGCCGCCGCCGGAGCGGCCAGCGCGCCCGCGGCAAGGCTGGCGCCGAGCAGCAGCGAGTGCAGGAATTTCATGGTCATTCTCCCTCCTTGATGGATCTGCTCGGGCAAGCTTGCCGCCCAGATGTCCGGACAAATTGCAAATTTGTCCCTTGACTTTAGATTTGTCCGGACAAATTGTGAAGTCCTGATTTGGGTGCTGCAGCACGGCAGCGCCAAGGGGGCCATTCGAGGATCGCCATGCTTACTGCTTGCAGCCTGCTGTTCGTGCCGGGATCGCGGCCCGATCGCTTTGCCAAGGCCAAGGCAGGCGGGGCTGACCTGACCGTGATCGACCTTGAGGATGCGGTTGCCGCGCAAGACAAGGGGCCGGCCCGCACCGCCGCGCTTGCCGAGATCGCCAAGGGCGAGCCGGGCTGGGCGGTGCGGATCAACGGGGTCGCGACCGCCGCCGGGATCGCCGACCTTGCCGCCCTGATCGAGAGTTCTGCCATGCCTGAGGTGCTGCTGGTGCCGATGGTCGAGAGCGCGGCCGAGCTTGACGTGATCGCCGGGGCGCTGGGGCCGCGCTGCCCGGCGCTGGTGCCGCTGATCGAGACCCCCAGGGGCCTGCGCCGGGCGCTCGCGATCGCGCGCCATCCGCGCACCGCGGCGGTGATGTTCGGCGGCGGGGATTTTGCCGGCGCGCTGAAGGTCGCGCTCGCCTGGGAGCCGCTGCTGGCGGCGCGCCAGCAACTGGTGCTGGCCTGCGCCGAGGCGGGCAAGCCCGCGATCGACGTGCCCTTCATCCGGCTCGAGGACGAAGCCGGCCTTGCCGAGGAGGCGGCGCGCGCCCGTGCGCTCGGCTTTGCGGCCAAGGCGGCGATCCATCCGGCCCAGGTGCCGGCGATCCGCGCCGCCTTTGCCCCTTCGGCAGCGGAGCTGGAGGAGGCCCGCGCCGCGCTCG
The DNA here is from genome assembly GCF_000422985.1 of Erythrobacter cryptus DSM 12079. Taxonomy (GTDB): domain Bacteria; phylum Pseudomonadota; class Alphaproteobacteria; order Sphingomonadales; family Sphingomonadaceae; genus Erythrobacter; species Erythrobacter cryptus. The sequence goes on along the minus strand of NZ_KE383967.1, from coordinate 146,190 downwards.
CCGCCTATGCCGAGGGCGGCGAGCAGGCGATCCGCTTCCGGGGCCGGATGCTTGAGGCCCCGCTCATCAAACATTACCGCGCGCTGATCGCGCGTCATCAGGAGCTTGCCAATGCGTGATGGTTGCATCGAGGTTGCCCCCGGCCGTTTCCGCGAGACGCAAGGGCGCTATTTCGACGATTTCGTCGTCGGCCATGTCTATGAGCACCGCCCCGGGCGCACCATCACCGATGCCGACAATGTCTGGTTCACGCTGCTCACCATGAACACCCATCCGGCGCATTTCGACTACGAGCTCGCCAAGAAGACCGAGTTCGGCAAGCCGCTGGTGGTCTCCCCGCTCACCATCGCGCTGATGACCGGGATGAGCGTTTCGGACACCAGCGCCAAGGCGATCGCCAATCTCGGCTGGGACGAGGTGCGCATGGTCAAGCCGCTGTTCGTCGGCGACACGCTCTATTGCGAAAGCGAGGTGCTGGAAAAGCGCGAGAGCAAGAGCCGCGAGGGCCAGGGCATCGTCACCTTCAAGACCATCGCCAAGAACCAGCACGGCGAGATCGTCAGCCATTACAAGCGCTCGGTGCTGGTGTGGAAGCGCGGCTATGGCAATCTTGACGATTGAGCTGCACCGCCCCGAGCCATCCCCCGCCAACCGATCCGAGGAGCCCCGCCATGGCCACCGCCGCCACCCTTGAAGCCCCGCTGCGCACGATCGATCCCGATGAGGAACGCGCCTTCATGGAGACGATCGACCGCTGGCTCGAGCGCGATGTCATCCCGGTGATCAAATACCATGATCACAACGACATCTGGCCGGAAAAGCTGGTCGAACAGATGGCCGAGATGGGCCTGTTCGGGGCCACCATCGGGCAGGAATATGGCGGGCTGGGCCTGCCGGCGACCACCTATGCCAAGATCGTGATGCGCATTTCCAGCTATTGGATGGCGATCACCGGGATCTTCAACTCGCACCTCATCATGGCCGCCGCGGTCGAACGTTTCGGCACGCCGCAGCAGAAGGCCAAGTGGCTGCCCAAGTTTGCCACCGGCGAGATTCGCGGCGGGCTTGCGCTTACCGAGCCCAATGCCGGCACCGATCTCCAGGCGATCCGCACCGTGGCGCGCAAGGACGCCAATGGCGATTATATCCTCAATGGCACCAAGACCTGGATTTCCAACGCGCTTCACGGCCAGTGCTTTGCGCTTCTGGCCAAGACCGATCCGGCGGCCGAGCCGCGCTACAAGGGCATGAGCCTGTTCATCGCCGACAAGCGCGAGGGGCTGACCACCGGCAAGAAGTTCGACAAGCTCGGCTACAAGGCGATCGATTCGGCCGAACTCATCATGGAGGATTATCGTGTTCCGGCTGACCAGTTGATCGGCGGGGTTGAAGGCCAGGGCTTCTTCCAGGCCACCGGCGGGCTGGAACTCGGGCGCATCAATGTCGCCGCGCGCGGGGTGGGCCTGGCCGAGGGCGCCTTGCGGCTGGCCACCGAATATGCCCAGATGCGCGAGACCATGGGCAAGCCCATCGCCCAGCACCAGGCGATCCAGTTGAAGCTTGGCGAAATGGTCACCCGCGCGCGCGCGGCGCGGCTGCTCACCCTCGATGCCTCGGAGGCCTATGACCGCGGCGAGCGCTGCGACAAGGAAGCGGGCATGGCCAAGTATTTCGCTTCCGAAGCCGCGGTCGAGAACAGCCAGGAGGCGATGCGCATCTTCGGCGGCTATTCCTATTCCAAGGAATATGACATCGAGCGCTATTACCGCGACAGCCTGCTGATGTGCATCGGCGAGGGCACCAACGAGATGCAGCGCATCATCATCGCCAAGCAGCATCTTGCCGAAAACCGTATCTGAACCCGCCACGGGCATTGAGGCAGGCCGCGCATGAACCTTCCGCTCTCCGGCTTTCGCATCATCAGCGCCGAGCAATATGGCGCCGGGCCCTATGGCACCATGTTCCTCGCGCAGATGGGGGCCGAGGTGATCAAGATCGAGCCGCCCGGCGCCCCCGGCCCCGATGGGCAGCGGCGCGGCGGCGGGGACACGGCGCGCGCGGTAGGCCCGCATTTCCTGCGCCCGGGCGAGAGCACCTATTTCCAGGCCTTCAACCTCAACAAGCGCTCGCTCACGCTCGATCTTGGCAGCGAAGCGGGCCGCGAGGTGCTCCACCGGCTGGTGCCCACCTGCCACGCGGTGGCCAACAACCTGCGCGGCGATCTGCCCGCGCGGCTCGGGCTGGATTATGCCGCGCTCAAGCCCTTCAACCCCGCGATCGTGTGCGCGCATCTTTCGGCCTATGGGCGCGACAATGCCCGCGCGCGCTGGCCGGGCTATGACTATCTGATGCAGGCCGAGGCCGGCTATTGCCAGCTTACCGGCGATCCCGAGGGCGAGCCGCAGCGCATGGGCCTCTCGATGGTCGATTTCATCACCGGCACGATCTTCTGCATCGGTCTGCTCGGCGCGCTGATCAGGGCCCAGCGCTCGGGCGAGGGCGGCGATGTCGATACCGATCTGCTCTCGGCTGCGCTGCACCAGACCAGCTATCCGGCGCTGTGGTACATGAACCACGGCGATGAAACCCGGCGCACGCCGCGCAGCGCCCATCCCACCGCTACCCCCAGCCAGATGTTCAAGGCCGCCGATGGCTGGATGTTCGTGATGTGCCAATTGCCCAAGTTCTGGGACATCCTCATCGATCGCCTGGGCCTCGATAATCTCAAGCACGATCCGCGCTTTGCCACCAATGCCGATCGCCTGGCCCACCGGGCCGAGCTTACCCGTCTGCTCGATGAGGTGTTCGAGAAGCAGCCCATGGCCCATTGGCAGGAGCTTCTGGCCGGCCATGTCCCGGTGGCGCCGGTGCACACCCTTGCCGGCGCGCTCGACAATCCCTGGCTCGATGTGATCGGGATGAAGGACGAGGTCGCCCACCCCGACAATCCCCATCTCAAGGTGCTGGCCAGCCCGCTCAAGTTCAATGGCCGCCGCCCGCCCAACCGCGCCGCGCCGCTGCTCGGGGCCGACAGCGAGGCGATCCTGGCCGAGCTGGGCTATGGCGCAGGCGAGATCGCCGAGCTGCGCCGCGCCGGCGTGATCTGAACCGGGGGTGAGATGATGGGCAAGCTCTCCGGAATCACGGTGATCGACCTCACCCAGTTCCTCCCCGGTCCGATGATGACGGTGATGATGGCCGATCAGGGCGCCGAGGTGATCAAGATCGAGCCGCCGGCGGGCGATCCGGCGCGCGATCAGGCGCCCTTTGCCGATTACGGGGGCGCGCCCTTCTCGGTGTGGTTTGCCAATCTCAACCGCGGCAAGCGCAGCCTGGTGCTCGATCTCAAGAGCGCGGCGGGCAAGGCCGCCCTCACCGATCTCATCGCCCGGGCCGATGTGCTGGTGGAGGGCTTCCGCCCCGGGGTGATGGCGCGCCTCGGCTTTGATTACGCCGCGGCGCGCGCCATCAATCCGCGGATCATCTATTGCTCGATTTCGGCCTTCGGGCAGGAGGGTGCGCTCGCCCATCACCCCGCCCATGATCTGGCGGTGCAGGCGCTGGCCGGCTTTCTCAGCGTCAATGATGGGCCCGATGGCACCCCGGTGGTGCCCGGCGCCCCGAGTGCTGACATGGCCGCCGGGCTCACCGCGCTCGCGGCGGTGCTGATGGCGCTGATCGGGCGCGAACGCAGCGGCGAGGGCACCCATATCGACTGCGCCATGTTCGACAGCCTGCTGCCGTGGTGCGCGCATATCGCCGGCAGCGCCCTTGCCGGGGGCGCGCCGCCGCGCTCGGCCAGCCAGCGCTCGCTTGGCGGGGCGGCGCTCTACCAGGTCTATGAAACCGCCGATGGGCGCCACATCGTGCTGGGCGGGCGCGAATTGAAGTTCGCGCGCAACCTGCTCGAGGCGCTCGGCCGGCCTGATCTTCTCGCCCATGCCGAGGCCCCGGCGGGAGAGCAGGGGGTGCTGATCGCCTTCCTGCGCGAGACCTTCCGTCAGCGCACCCGCGATGAATGGGTGGCCTGGTTTGCCGACAAGGATGTGGCCTTTGCCCCGGTGCTCGATTTCCGCGAGGCCCTGGCCGCGCCCCATATCGCCGCGCGCGGGCTGGTGGTCGAAGGCCCGGCGGGCGGGCCGCACATCGCCCCGCCGATCCGCTTTGCCGGCGATGATTGGCAGCCTGCCGCGGTGCCGGGGCTGGGCGCGCAGCAATGATGCCGCGCTCAGCCCTCGACGTCGATATGCATGGCGTAGGCGAAGCGATCGCCGGGGTGATAGCTCACCGAAATCTCGAAGATCGTGCCCTTGGGATCGAAATAGCTGCGCAGGATGCGCAGCACCGGCGCGCCCTCGTCGATCTCGAGATCGGCCGCGGTGCGGCTGTCCGCGGCAATAGCCTGGATATCCTGCGTCACCTTGCCGATGCGGATGCCGGCAAGCTGTTCGATCTGGCTGAAGAGCGTGCCCGCCGCAAGGTCGATCGCGCCGATGTAATCGCCCAGCATCTCGTGGAAATAGGCATCGGTTACCGCGATCGGCAGGCGATCATCGGCGTGGCGGCGCACCCCGCGAAAGGCGCTCCACTGGCCCGGGGTGGGCTGGGCGACCAGATCGGCCACCGCCTGCGGCAGCGGCCCGCTGCCCTGGGGCACATAGCTCACTTGGCTGCCCTTGGCATATTGCAGCAGCTCGCCGACGTTGGAGAGCGGCTGGTGCAGCGCCCCGCCATAGGCCGAGGGCGGCTGCACCGTGGTGCCCGAGCCGCGGCGGCGGGCGATCAGCCCTTCGGCCTCGAGCCGGCGCAGCGCCTCGCGCACGGTGAAGCGGCTCACCCCGAAGCGCTCGCACAGCGCGGTTTCGGTGGGGAAGGGCCTGCCGCCGGTGAACGCGCCGCCCAGGATCGCCTCGCGCAGGGTCGCGGCAAGCTCGAGGTAACGCGGCGTGCGCGGAGCGGCCTCGCGCACCTCCTTGCGCCGCTGGGGCCTGTCTGCCTTCGGTTTCGTCGCCAATGTGAGTCTCGTCCCATGCTGGCCGGGAGACATGCGGCATGAGCCAGCCGCTTCTTGCCCGCCTGGCAGAAGGCTTAGCGCGCCCTTGCGGCAAAAGCGAGCGCCAGCGTGCGCGCTGGCACCTTCTCGATTGGCTCGCCTGCATCGCCGGGGGGCGCCGCTCGGCGGCCTTTGCCGTGGCCCGGGCGATCAGCCCCGATGGCTGGGAGCGCGCGAGCTATCTTGGCAATGTGCTCGAAATGGACGATGTCCACCGCGCCGCGCTGCTCCACCCCGGCCCGGTGATCTGGCCCGCGGCGATGAGCCTTGCCGAGGCTGATATGGACTCGCGGCTCGATGCTGCGGTGCGCGGCTATGAGGCGATGATCGCGCTGGGCGCGGCGATGGACGCGCGCCATTATCGCCACTGGCACCCCACCGCCACCATGGGCGGGATGGGCGCGGCGGCCTGCATGGCCTCGCTACTTGATATTGGCCCGGGCAAGACCGCCGAGGCCATGGCCAATGCCGGATCGGTGGCGGGTGGGCTGTGGCACATGCGCCATGATGATGTCCTCACCAAGCAATGGCATGTCTTTCACGCCGTGCGCACGGGCCGCGAGGCGGCGCGGCACACCGCGCTTGGCGCCAGCGGCCCCAAGGCGCTGCTCGAAGGGCCCCAAGGGCTGTTTGCCGCCTTCACCGATGCGCCCCGCGCGCTCGCTCACGCGCAGGATGGGGGCTGGCTGATCGGCGAAGTGAGCTTCAAGCCCTTTGCCGCCTGCCGCCATGCCCACCCGGCGATCGATGCCGCGCTCTGCCTGCGCGGCGAGGGGCGCCTTCGCCCGCCCTTCATGGTCGAAACCTATGCCGATGCCCTGGCCTTCTGCGACCGGCCCGATCCGCAGACCGAGCTTGAGGCGAAATTCTCGCTGCAGCACGCGGTGGCGGTGGTGGCCTCGGGGCGCAGCGCCGCGCCCGAGGACTTCACCTCCGAGGCGATCGCCGCGCTTGCCCCCTTGCGCGCCGCGGTGACGGTGCGCGAGGACCCGCGCATCACCGCGCGCTACCCGGCGCATTTCGGCGCCAGGGTCAACGGGTTTGAACTGGTCGATTGCCTTGGCGATCCTGAAAGGCCGATCGGCGAGGAGCACCTCCTTGCCAAGCTTGCCAGCCTGGTGCGCTGGGGCGGGCTGGCCGCGAGCGAGGCCGAGCGCGCCGCGCGCCTCGCGCTCGAGGGCGATGATCCGCAAGCGCTCGATGCCCTGATCGCGGAGTGGACAAGGTGAGCGCCACCGCCCACATTCTCGCCTTTGCCGCAGCGCCCCACCGCCTGCCCGCATCGGTGCGCGGTGATGCGCTGCGGCTGCTCGGCGATACGCTGGCGGTGGGGGCGGCCGGGGTGGGCGCCCCGGGCGAGGCGGCGATCCTTGCCGCGGCCCGCGCCATGGGCAGCGGCAGCGAGGCGCGGCTGATCGGCAGCGATGAACGCCTGCCCGCGGCGGCGGCGGCCTTTGTCAACGCCTATCGCATCCATTGCCTCGAATGGGACGCGGTGCACGAGCCGGCGGTGGTGCACGCCATGAGCGTCGTCACCGCGGCGCTCGGCGCGGTGATCGACCGGCGCGGCGGCTGCGATGGCGATGAGGCATTGACCGCGCTTGCCGTGGGGGTGGATGTGGCAAGCGGGCTTGGCCTTGCCGCGCGCAGCCCCTTGCGCTTCTTCCGCCCGGCCACCGCCGGCGTGGTGGGCGGTGCGCTCGCCGCCGCGCGCCTCATCGGCGCCCCGCTCGATCATGCGCTTGGCCTTGCGGTGGCCTCGGCGGCGGGGACGATGCAGGCCCATGTCGAGGGGCTGGTGACCTTGCCTTTCCAGATCGCCAATGCCGCGCGCGCCGCGTTGGTGGCGGCTGATCTCGCCAAGGCCGGCTTTCCCGGGCCGAGCGACCCGCTCGAAGGGCCGTTCGGCTATTTCCCGCTGTTCGATGAGGGCGATCTGCCGCGCTACACCAGCGCGCTGGGTGAGTGCTGGCGCATCAGCGAAATCAGCGTGAAGCCCTATCCTTCGGGCCGGGCGAGCCATGCGGCGCTGAGCGCGCTGCAGGCGCTCGCCCCCGATCCGGCGCGCCTGGAGCGGATCGAGCTTGCCTGTCCGCCGCTCATCCACCGGCTGGTGGGGCGCCCCTATGCGGCCACAATGACGCCCGCCTATGCCCGGCTGTGCCTGCCCTTCCTTGCCGCGCTGATGCTGATCGACGGGACGATCGATCCGCGCCGCTTCACCCCCGAAGGCTTTGCCGATCCCGCGCTCGCGGCGCTCGCCGCCAAGGTCAGCCTCGTGCCCGATGGCAATGAGGATTTGAACGCGCTCTTTCCCCAATGCCTCACCGTGGTGCTTGAAGGGGGCGAGCGCATCATCCGTCCGATCGCCGCGACGCTCGGCAGCCCCGACAATCCGCTCAGCCCCAATCAGGCCGCAGCCAAGCTTGCGCTGTGCCGCGCCATCGCCCCGGCCGGGGCCTCGCCCCAGATCTTCGACGACCCGCTTGCCTACTTCACCGGAACGCCATGACCTATCCCACCTATTTTGAAGCCCTCGATATCAGGCAGTTGCTGGCCGACTATCCGATCGGCGATGCCTTTGTGGCGCGCTATGCCAGGATGAGCCGCGATGAGCTTTTCGCCATCCAGGACGCGCAGTTCCGCCGCCTGATGCAGCGCGGCTGGCAAATTCCCTTCTACCAGCGGCTGTGGGGCGCACGCGGGATCGAGCCGGGGGATATCCGCGGGCTTGAAGACATCACCAAGCTGCCGGTCTATGACAAGTCCGATCTCATGCAGTCGATCGCCGAGCACCCGCCCTTCGGCGATTTTCACGGCATGGGCGCCAGTGCCACACGCGCGCCCACCATCCTCCACACCACCAGCGGCACCACCGGCAAGCCCCAGACCCTGCTGTTCGGCCCCAAGGGGCGCGAGGTCGGCAACCTGCTTGTGGGGCGGATGTATCGCTGGATGGGGCTGGGTTCGGATGATGTGGTGCAATCGGTCTATGGCCACGGGATGATCAATGGCGGGCACTATATCCGCGAGGCGGTGACCCACTTCACCAATGCCATCTTCCTTTCCGCCGGGACGGGGATCGAGACCCGCAGCGCCAAGCAGGTCGAGCTGATGGCCGATTTCGGCGTCAGCGTGCTGGTCGGCTTTGTCGATTATATCCGCAAGCTCGCCGGCACCGCCGAGGAGCTGGGCCTGTTCGACAAGATCAAGATCCGCATGATCATCGGCCACCTCGGCACCGAGGACCGCGCCTCGACCGAGGCCGCCTGGCACGGGGCCAGGGCCTATGACTGGTATGGCGTGGGCGATACCGGCGCGATCGCGGGCGAGGGGCCCGAGCGCGATGGCATGTATGTGTGGGAAGACGCGCAATATCTCGAACTGCTTGATGTCGACAGCGGCCAGCCGGTCGCCCCGGGTGAGACCGGCGACATGGTGGTCACCTGTCTCTACAAGGACGACATCGCCCCCTGCATCCGCTTCAACACCCACGACATCACCCACGAGCTTGGCGGGCGCGGCGAGATCGCCTTCAAGCGCATCGCCGGGTTCAAGGGGCGCAGCGACAACATGGTCAAGCTGCGCGGCATCAATGTCTTTCCCCACGCGATCGGGGCGATCATCGAGAACCGTGCCGATCTTACCGGCGAATATGTCTGCCACATGCGCCGCGATGCGGCCGGGCGCGATCACATGACGGTGACGCTCGAAAGCCGGGGGGGCAGCGATGCGGCGGGGCTGGCCGAGCTGCTGCGCCGCGGGCTTGGGGTCGAGGTCGAGGTGGCGCTCGTCGGCCCGGGCGAGACCGCGCGCCTTACCGAGATCGACACCCGCCAAAAACCGCTGCGGCTGATCGACGAGCGCAAGCTGTGAGCAAGGGGCCCGCCCGCATCGATTTTGCCGCGCTGCGCGCCGTCAACCGCGCGCTCAACGCGGTGAGCGACTGGGATGAAGACGCGGCCTTTGGCCCCGGGGTGCTGGCGGGCACGACCTTCGGGGTCAAGGCCAATATCGCGGTCAAGGGCATGCCCTTCCACGCCGGGATCGGGGCGCTCGCTACGCGGATTGCCGCAAGGGACGCCGCCACGGTTGCCGCGCTGCGCCGCGCGGGCGCAGCGGTGATCGCAACGCTCCACATGGAAGAAGGTGCGCTCGGCGCCAAGAGCGACAATCCGCATTTCGGTCCGGTGCAAAATCCGCACCGCATCGGCCATTCGCCCGGCGGCTCCTCGGGCGGCAGCGCCGCGGCGGTGGCGGCGGGGATCGTCGATGCCGCGCTCGGCACCGACACCATGGGATCGGTGCGGATCCCGGCGAGCCATTGCGCGGTCTATGGCTTCAAGCCCGCCACGTCCTGCGTCAGCCAGGACGGGCTGGAGCCGGCTGATCTCAGCCTCGATGCGATCGGCGTGCTGGCGCGCGATCTTGACCTGCTCGAGCGCAGCGCGCGGGTGATCTCCCGCTTCGGCGAAGGCGCGATCAGCGGCACGGGGGCAACGCTTGCAGGCCACGGGGTCGAGGTCGATCCCGAGGTGGCGGGCGTGTTTGCCGATGCCTGCGCCGCGCTGGGCGCAGCGCCTGCCGAAGCGCGCCTTGCCCATAGCCAAGGCCGCATCCGCTTTGCCGGGTTCATCAGCGTTGCCAAGGCGATGGCGCAGCACCTTGCCGGCGTTGCGATCTCGCCCCGGCTTTCCCGCCTCATCGCCTATGGCCCGCGGCGCAAGGCGGAGGACTGGGCCGAGGATCAGGCCATCCTTGCCGCCACCGCCGCGGCGGTGCGCGCGCTGGTGGCAAGCCACGGCTTCTTGATCCTGCCCACGGTTCCCAACCTGCCCTTTCCGCACAGCGAGGCCGAGCCGCCCGGGCAGGCCGATTTCACCTGCCTTGCCAATATCGCCGGCCTGCCGGCCATCAGCCTTCCTGCCGGCTGGAGCGCCGATGGCCTGCCGATCGGGGTGCAGATCGTGGGCGGCGAGGGCCACGAGGCCGGGCTGTTCGCACTTGCCCGGCGGCTTGATGCTCACCTGCGGGCCTATCGCCCGCCGCAATCGGGAGACGCATGATGCGAATAATCTGCCTGTTCAATCTGAAGCCCGGAGTCTCGCAAGCCGAATACGAGGAATGGGCGCGCACGCGCGACATTCCCACGGTCAATGCGCTGGGATCGGTCACTTCCTTCACCGTGCACAAGGCCACCGGCCTGTTCGGCGATCCTGAAGGTACGCCGCCCTTCCAGTATATTGAGGTGATCGACATCACCGGCATGGACGCCTTCGTTGCCGATATCTCGACCGAGGCCTTCCAGGCGGCTGCCGCCCCGTTCCAGGGCTTTGCCGATGCGCCGCAATTCATCCTGACCGAGGACCTGTGATCGTGGGCGCGTTTGCGGGCAAGACCATCGTCGTCACCGGATCGGGCAAGCACAAGGGGCTGGGGCAGGGGATCCTCCAGGCCTTTGCCGATCAGGGGGCCAATTGCGTCGTCTCCGATATCACCATTGATGCCGAGGCCGAGGAAGTGGCCGGCGAATTGCGCGCGCGCGGCGCCGAGGTTGCCGCGATCGCCTGCAATGTCGCCGATGCCGAGGCGTGCCGCGCGCTGGTGGCCGAGACCGTGGCGCGCTTTGGCGGGGTCGATATCTTCGTCAACAATGCCGGGATCGGCTTTAGAATGAAGCCGCTGCTCGAGGTCGATCCGGCGAGCGAATGGGACGAGGTGATCGCGGTCAACCTCTCGGGCGCCTTTTATTGCACCCAGGCCGCCGCGCGGGCGATGGTCGAGCGCGGCAAGGGCGGGCGGATCATCAACATTGCCAGCCAGGCCGCCAAGTCCGGCTTTCCCCACCTGCCGGCCTATGTCTCCTCCAAGCACGGCATGATCGGGCTGACCCGGGCGAGCGCGCTCGAGCTGGGCAAGCATGGCATCACCGTCAATGCCGTGTGCCCCAATCATGTCACCACCGCCCTGGGAGCGCGGCAGAACGAATATTTCTCGAAGCTTTTGGGCTTTGCCAGTGTCGAGGATTATCTCGCCAACATGGCAGCCAGGAACCCGATGGGCCGGCCCGGCCTTCCTTCCGACACCGCGGCGGCCTGCCTGTGGCTCGCTAGCGATGCGGCCTTCTATGTCACCGGCGAGGCGCTCAATGTCTCGGGCGGGGAGGAAATGCACTGATGGCACTGAGCGAGGAGCGGATCGACTGGCCGGGCGGGGCCAAGATGGCCCTGTCGGTGGTGGTCAATGTCGAGGAAGGCAGCGAGATGACCATCGCCCGCGGCGACAGGGGCATGGAGCCGGTGGATGAGCTGGGCGTCTTCGTCAAATCGAAGATGCGCAACTATTCCAACGAATCCAATTATCTCTATGGCATCAAGGCGGGCGCGCCGCGGATCGTCAAGCTGCTTGAGCGCTACGAGATCATGGCGAGCTGGACGGTGGCGGCGATGAGCCTGGAAAACCACCCCGAGATCGCCGAAGCGATCGTCAGCCTAGGGCACGAGCCGGTGAGCCACGGCTGGCGCTGGGTGCACCAGTTCAAGATGAGCGAGGAGGAGGAGCGCGCCTTCATCCGCCGGGCGGTGGAGAGCATCACCGCCACCTGCGGGGTGCGCCCCCATGGCTGGCTGTCGCGCTACCTGCTCACCGACAACACCCGCCGCCTGCTCATCGAGGAGGGCTTCACCTATCACATGGATGATTATTCGGGCGATGTGCCCTTCTGGGATCGCACCACAGTGCCGGGCCGGCCGATGTGTATCGTGCCCTATCAGCTCGACAACAACGACATGAAGATGTGGACCGATCCGGCGCTGACCCCGCACCAGTGGCTCGATTATGCCAAGGCCAATTTCGATCAGATCTATCGCGAGGGTGCGGAGGGCAATCCCAAGATGATGAGCCTCGGGCTGCATTTGCGGATCATCGGGCGGCCCGGGCGCATCTGGGCGCTCGAGGAGTTCTTCCGCCACGTGCGCAAGCACGATGGGGTGTGGGTGACGACCCGCAAGGCGATTGCCGACCATTTCATCGCGAGCCATCCGGCATGAGCCTGCGGCTGGAAATCGACGGCGCGGTTGCGCACCTGCTGATCGACCGGGCGGACAAGCGCAATGCCTTTAGCCTGGCGATGTGGCAGGCCGCCCCGGCGCTGCTGGCCGAGGCTGCGGCCAACCCCGCGGTGCGGCTGCTGGTGCTGCGTTCGGCCGCGGCGGGCGGAGCCTTTTCGGCCGGGGCCGATATTGCCGAGCTGCTTGCCCACAAGGATGATGCCGCCTGGCGTGCGGCCAACCAGGCAGCGATCAACCGCGTGCAACACGATCTGGCGCGCCTCGCACTGCCCACGCTCGCCTTCATCGAGGGCGATTGCATCGGCGGGGGCTGCGGCCTCGCGCTGGCCTGCGACATCCGGATCGCCACCAGCGCCGCGCGTTTCGGCATCACGCCGGCCAAGCTCGGCCTTGTCTATCCGCTCCATGACGTGAAGCTGCTCGTCGATCTCGTCGGCCCGGGGCAGGCCAAGCGCATCCTCTACACCGGCCGGCTGCTCGATGCCGGGGAGGCGCTGAGGATCGGGCTCATTGAGCAGGTGACCGAAAGCCCGCAGGGCCTGATCGATGACATCCTTGCCGCCAGCCCCCATTCGCTCCGCGAGACCAAGCGCTTCATCCGCCGGGTGCTCGATGGCCAGACGGGCGATGATGCCGAAACCCTGGCGATCTTTGCCGCCGCCTTCGAGGGGCCCGATTTTCTCGAGGGCACGCGCGCCTTCGTGGCCAAGCGCAGGCCGGAGTTCAAGCGATGAGCGTGGCCCACGGCACCATTCTGGGCGGGCTATCGAGTGTGCCCGATCTCGCCCGGGCGCTGGCCGCCTATCGCGATGTGCTGGGTTTGACGCTCGTCGAACAGGGGCGGCTTGACGCTGAGCTTGCGGCAAGCTGGGCCTGCCCGGGCAATGCCGCGGCGCCCTATGCCGTGCTCCAGCCCCAAAGCGGAGCGCCCTGCTGGTTCCGGCTGGTGGAGCAGCCCGCCCATCCCGATTTCCGCCCCACCACCACCTATGGCTGGGCCGCCTTCGAGGCGAGCGTTGCCGATGTCTGGCACTGGCCCGAAGCGCTCCCCCCCGAGCTGTTCACCATCGTCGGCCCGCCCAAGCTGCTTGAAAACATCAAGCCCGCCTTCATCCCGATGCAGGCGCTCGGGCCGGGGGCGGAGATGATCTATCTCAATCAGGTGCTGGGCGACATGCCCGACACCGATCTGCCCCGCGCCGCCGCGCCGGTTGACCGAATCTTCATCACCGTGCTGGCCACGCCCGACCGCGAGGCGAGCATCGAGTGGTATTGCCGCGGGCTGGGGCTTGAGCGCGGGGCGGATTACACCTTGCCCTATTCGATGATCAACAAGGCCTTTGGCCTTGCCCCGGAAACGCAGACCACCATCACCATGGTGAGGCACCAGCGCATGCCGATCATCGAGGTCGATGATTATCCCGCCGCCGCCACGCCCCGGCCGCGCCATGCCGGGATGCTGCCGCCGGGCAATGCGCTCGTCACCCTGGCGGTCAGCGATCTTGATGCCTGCGCGCTCGACTGGATCGCCCCGCCGGCGGTGCGCGCCGGCGCGCTCTATCAGGGCCGCCGCGCGGCGAGCGCGATCGGGGTGGCGGGCGAGATCGTCGAATGTGTCGAGGTCGGGCGATGAAGCTCTATGCCGCGATCGGCGAGGACGGGCCGGACAGCGCCCGCCTGCGCCAGCAGCACCTTGCCGCCCATCTTGACTATGTCGCCGCGCACCTTGGTGACTATGCCGTGGCCGGGCCGCTCAAGCGCGCGGGCACGCCGGCTGGCTCGCTGCTGGTGATCAAGGCAGAAGATGAGGCCGCGGCCCGGGCGCGGCTCGAGGCCGATCCCTATGCCAGGGCCGGGGTGTGGCCGAGGCTTAGCCTCTATGAATTTGCCGCCGTGGCTGGCGATTGGGTGGGCGGGGCGGCCTGGCTGCGCGGCGCCTAGCCCGCCCCTTCCTCCACCCGCGCACAGCTCGCCTGCACCCAGCGCAGGTTGATCCCCACCAGCGCCGCATCGGGCGAGGCCCAGGCATAGCTTTCGGCGCGCGCGGGATCGTCCTTGTGGACATAGAGCACCAGCGCGGGCTTGTTGCGGCTGCCCTTGGCCCAGGTCACGTTGCGCAGGCGGATGGTGACATCAGGCGCCACGCCCCCGCCCGGCACGGCGATCCGCCCGCCCTGATCGAAGCTGGCAAGCCCGCCGGCAAAGGTCCAGTCGGGCGTGCCATCGGGTTTGGCGGCAAACTTGCGCACCGAAACCCAGCAGGAAAAGCGCCGGGCGCGGCGGATCTCGCTTCCGGCGATCTGCCAGCCCGATCCGCCCGCGCGTGGGGCAAGGCCGGGGATCGCACCCGAGCGCCACGGGCCTGCCTCAGTCCCGAAGGCATCGATCGCCCGCCAGCGCCCGTCGCTTCCGACTTCGATGAACACCTCCTCGGGCCGGGGGCGGCCTTCCTCCTCGGCGAAATAGGCATCCTCGACATTGCTCCAGATGCCCGGCGCCAGCGCCTCTGCCCCGGCGGCGGGCAGAGGGGCGGCGAGCGCGGCGGCGGCGAGCGCTGTGGCAGCGAGGATGAGGCGGCGCGGCGTCATGGCGCTTGCCTAGACCAGAGCGGCGTGGTTGAAAAGCTGTCCGGACAAATCGCGTGGGAAAGGGAGCGGTCATGCCAAGGATCATCGGGGCGCTTGCTGCCCTCATCGCTTTTGGCGTCCTCACCGCGTTTGCGCCGGCAGCAGCGCGCGCCGCGCCGAGCGAGGCCCGCGCGCTGGTCGAACGCGCGGTGGCCGCGCATGGCGGGGCCTTGTGGCTCGATCCCGGCACGCTCGAACTTTCCGGCAGCGCCACCTTCTACGATCCGGCCACGGGCAAGGTGCGCGCCGAGGCCGATGACTATCGCATGTGGCGCACCTTCGAGCCGGGGCGCACCGCCGCGCACGAGGCTTCGGGCAAGGTGCGTATCATCGCCCGCTCGGGCGGCAGGCTGCTGTTCGAGGTGGGCTATGACGGCAACACCACCTGGACCGAGCGCGGGATCATGCCGCGCGCCGAGGCCGATGCCTATTGGGCGAGCAATTTCGGCTTCGGCATCCTGCGCTCGGCGCTGGATGAGGGCTTTGCCCTTGCGCTTGCCCCGCCGCGCGAGATCGGCGGGCGCAAGACCAACCTGGTGCGCATCGTCGATCCCAAGGGCGCGCAGACGCTGTTCGGCTTCGATGCCGAAAGCGGGTTTGTCACCTACATGGCCTTCACCACGCCCCGCGGCTTTCACGAGCGGCTCTATGGCGATTTCGTGCGGCTCGACAGCGGCTGGGTGCAGGCCCGCCGGGTGACGCTGCTTTATGACGGGATCATCGCCAACAGCGTGCTGTGGACCAGCACCCGGGTGGGCGAGCCGATCGATCCGGCGCTGTTCCAGCCGCCCGCTCCCTGAGCCGGCGCCGCGCTGCTGCCCCTCGCGCCGGGCGGTGCAGAATTTTCAACCCGCTTCCCCCTTCCGATGCGCGCGCGCTCGTGACATGAGAGGCCAAAGCCAAGCCATCAGGAGAGCGATGCGATGAACCTCGAATTCACCCCCGAAGAACAGGCCTTCCGTGAGGAGGTGCGCGCCTTCATCGCCGAGAACTATCCCAAGCACCTTGCCGATTTCGGCATGCGCGAGGACATGAGCCGCGAGGACATGCTCGCCTGGCACAAGATTCTCGGCAAGAAGGGCTGGTCGGTGCCGGCCTGGCCGGTCGAATATGGCGGCACCGGGTGGAGCGCGACTCAGCGCTATATCTGGTCGGAGGAGAACGCCCGCGCCAACACCATCATGCCGCTGCCCTTTGGCGTGTCGATGGTGGGGCCGGTGATCTACACCTTCGGGTCGGAAGAACAGAAGGCCCGCCACCTGCCCGGCATCCGCAGCGGGGATGTGTGGTGGTGCCAGGGCTATTCCGAACCGGGGGCCGGCTCTGACCTTGCCAATCTCAAGACCAGCGCGGTGCGCGACGGCGATCATTACATCGTCAACGGGCAGAAGACCTGGACGACGCTCGCCCAGCACGCCGATTGGGGCTTCTTCCTGGTGCGCACCGATCCCGATGCCAAGCCGCAGGAAGGGATCAGCTTCCTGCTCATCGACATGAAGTCGCCCGGCGTGGAGGTGAAGCCGATCAAGCTGCTCGATGGCAGCTACGAGGTGAACGAGACCTGGCTCACCGATGTGCGCGTGCCGGTGGAGAACCTCGTCGGGCAGGAGAACAAGGGCTGGACCTATGCCAAGTTCCTGCTTGCGCACGAACGCAGCGGCATTGCCGGGGTGGCGCGCTCCAAGCGCGGGATCGCCCGCCTGCGCGAGATCGCCGCGAAAGAGACCGCCTATGGCCAGCCGCTCATCAAGGACTTCGATTTTGCCCGCAAGGTGAGCCAGCTCGAGATTGACCTCGCTGCCCTCGAGATCACCGAGCTGCGCACGCTCGCGGGCGAGCAGGCGGGCAAGGGGCCGGGGCCGGAAAGCTCGATCCTCAAGATCAAGGGCACCGAAATCCAGCAGCGCCTGACCGAGCTGACGCTCGAGGCGGTCGGGGTCTATGGCGCGCCGTTCAACGGCGGGATCGCCAATGACAACACCAACGAGCACCCGGTCGGCCCCGACTATGCCCAACATGCCGCGGGCACCTATTTCAACATGCGCAAGACCAGCATCTATGGCGGATCGAACGAGATCCAGCGCAACATCATCGCCAAGATGATCCTGGGGCTGTGACCTTTTATCTCCCCTCCCCTCGGGGGAGGGGGGAGGGGTGGAGGCTCTGCCGCCACTAGGGCAGGCCCTCATCCCAACCGTCGGCCCGCAAGCGGGCCAGCTAGGCTTCCCCCAAGGGGAAGAGCAACTTTCAGTTCAACCTCGATACGGCGGGACGCAAACGCCTGAGGACGGGAGAGATATTCGTGGATTTCAACTTCACCGAAGAACAGCAGATGGTGCGCGACGGCCTTTCGCGGCTGGTGCGCGAGCAATATGACTGGGAGACGCGGCGCAAGGCGATCGCTTCGGCTTCAGGCTGGCGGCCCGAAATCTGGGCGCAGCTGGCCGAACTGGGCATCCTCGGCATGCCTTTTGCCGAGGCCGACGGCGGCTTTGGCGGCGGGCCGGTCGATGCCATGGTGATCATGGAGGAATTCGGCAAGGGCCTCGTCATCGAGCCTTTCGTGCCCACCGTGGTGTGCGCCGGGGGCTTCCTGAAGCACGCCGGCACTGCGGCGCAGAAGGAGGAGCATATCGGCGCGATCGTCGCTGGCACGCGGGTCTTTGCCTTTGCCTATGCCGAGCCCAAAGGCCGGTTCGACTATGCCGATCTTGAAACCACCGCGAGGAAGGATGGCGCGGGCTGGGTGCTCAACGGCCACAAGGCGGTGGTGATCGGCGCGCCCTGGGCGAGCCACCTTGTCGTCACGGCGCGCACCGGCGGCGAGCGGCGCGATCGCGGCGGGGTTTCGGTCTTCGTGCTGGCCAAGGACACGCCGGGCGTTACCACCCGTGATTATGTCACCGTCGATGGCCGGCGCGCTTCGGAAGTCTATTTCGAGAATGTGAGCCTGCCGGCCGAGGCGCTGATCGGGGCCGAGGGCGAGGGCCTGGCGCTCATCGAGCTGGTCACCGATGAAGCCATCGCCGCGCTGTGCGCCGAGGCCTGCGGGGCGATGAAGGTCGCCCATGCGATGACGGTGGATTACAGCCGCCAGCGCAAGCAGTTCGGCGTGCCGATCGGCAGCTTCCAGGTGCTCCAGCACCGCATGGTCGATATGTACACGGCCTATGAAAGCGCGGTCTCGCTCACCTATCTAGCGACGCTGCGGCTCGGCGCCGAGGAGGTCGAGCGCAAGAAGGCGGTCTCGGCCGCCAAGGTGGGAGTGGGCCAGGCGGCACGCCTCATCGGGCAGGAAGCGGTGCAGATCCACGGCGGCAACGGGGTGACCGATGAATATGCCATCGGCCACTATTTCAAGCGCCTGACCATCTTCGATGCCGAGTTCGGCAATGTCGATCACCACCTGAAGCGCCACGTGGCGCTGTCTGCGCAGGGCTGACGGCGGCAAGGGGGGGCACGCGCGGCAGACGCGCCCGGGCGTGCCCTCAGGGCTCGTGCGGATCGGCAGCGGCGAGCATCTCCATCAGCCGCCGCGCGGCCGCGCGATCCTCGGCTTCGGCAAAGGCGATCTCGATCTCGGGCGCCTCGCCCAGCACCAGCAGCATGCTCCACAGGGCAAAGCGCGCGGCACGATCGGTGGCAAGACCGAAATCGACGCGCATCCGTGCAATTCCGTCGGGCAGGGCGGCAGGGGCAATGGCGGCAAGATCGCGTGTGCCGAAATAGCGCTGGAGAAGATCGTCCATCTGCATGGGGACGGCTCATAGCCCGGTGATGGGGCAGCGCAAGCCGCGCGGCTCAGGCGGTTTCGCGCACCACCAGTTCGGGCGGCAGGATCAGGCTTTCGGTCGCCTCGCCGGCGATGCGTCGCAGCAACAGGTCAACGAGGCCGCGCGCGCCTGCGGCAATGTCCTGGCGGATGGTGGTGAGCGGCGGCACCGTCTGGCGCGCGATCGGAAGGTCATCAAATCCCACCAGCCGCACCGCCCCGGGCACCGCCACGCCGCGCGCGCGCAGCGCGGTGAGGCAAAGGGCTGCGAGCGTGTCGGTGGCGGCAAAGATCCCGTCGATCCGCCCGGCATGGGCGGCAAGGTGCGCGGCGATCTCCTCGCTCGCGCGCTCGGGCGACAGGTGGGTGGGCAGGGTGACAAGCGGGGGCAGGCCGAAGCGCGCGGCGACATCGGCGGCCCCGGCGCGCCGCGCGGCAAACTCGATCGCGGTGGCATCGCCGAGAAAGGCGATCTGCCGCGCCCCGGCGGCGATCAGCCGTTCGGCCGCCAGCCGCCCGCCGAGGCGGTTGTCGCTGCCCACCACGCAGTGGCGCTGGCCTTCCTGGTGATTGCCCCAGACCACCATCGGCCGGTAGCCCTCGGCCACCTCCTCGATGCGCGCGAACTGATCGGACTGGCCGATCACGATCACCCCGTCGATCATGCCCGAACCGATGAAGCGATCGAGCCAGTCGCCATCGGCATCGGGCACCACCCGGCGCAGCATCAGGTCATAGCCCTCATGGGTCAGCTCGTCGGCAAGATGGCCGAGCAAGGTCATGAAGAAGGTGTCGGAAATCTGCTGGCGGGTGTCATGGCCGAGCGGGATCGCCACCCCGATCACCCCGGTGCGCTGGCGGCGCAGGCCGCTCGCCATCTGGTTGGGACGAAAGCCGTGCTCGCGCGCCAGCGCCTCGATGCGCGCGCGGGTCTTGGCGTTGACGAGGCTCTTGCCGGCGAGCGCGCGGCTGACCGTGCCGGGCGAGACCCCGGCGAGCCGCGCCAGATCGGTGATGGTGCGCACCACCGTGCGCCCGTGCCTCTCCTCGCCCATGCTCAGCCCGTGGCCAGCCCCTCGCTGCGCGGGTGGCGATGCCCCGCATCCACCGCCAGGGTAGCCAGCGCGCCGACCAGCATCAAGCCGCCGCCCAGCATCAGCACGTGGCGCGGATCGCCGCCCAGAAGCGGCGCGTAGATGAGCGGCATGGTGAGCGTCTGGATCAGCATCGGCACGACGATGAAGAGGTTGAAGATCCCCATGTAGATGCCGTTGCGTTCGGGCGGGATGCAATCGGCCAGCATCACATAGGTATTGCCCATCATCCCGGCCCAGCCCAGCCCGATGCCGAGCATCAGGGCAAAGAGCGCAGGGATCGTCGTCACCCCCGGGATCAGCAGCATCGCCGCGCCCGAGGCGGCAAGGCAGGCGGCATGGACGCTCCGGGCGCCAAAGCGCCGCACCAGCGGGATCAGCGCCAGCGCGCCGACAAAGGCGATGAAGTTGTAGAAGGCCCCGGCCTGCTGGGTGGTGAGCGTGGCGGCGCGGAAGGCGGCGCTGGCCGGATCGCTGGTGCCATAAAGGGCGCGGGCCACGGCAAAGGTGATATATTGCCAATAGGCAAACATCGCATACCACTGGCACAGCATGGCGAGGGCGAGCTGCTTCATCGGCCGCGGCATGGCGCTAAGCGCCGCGCCGATCTCCGCAAGGGTGGCGCGCAAGGTCAGCGGCTTTTGCGCGAGCGCGGCCCTCTCGGCGGGCGCCAGCGGCAGTTCGGGCACGCGCCAGACCGACCACAGGATGGTCGAGATCGACAGGATCGCCCCGATCACGAAGGCGATGCGCACGATCGCCGGAATGCCATTGGCATCGAGCACGTCGCGCGCGATGAAGGCGGTGAGCAGCGATGGTGCAAGGTAGGAGAGCGTCTGGGCCAGGCCGGTAAAGGCGCTTTGCGTGAGGAACCCGGCGGCGCGCTGATCAGGCGCGAGCCGATCGGCGACATAGGCGCGATAGGGCTCCATGGTGATGTTGTTGCCCGCATCGAGGATCCACAGCAGCCCGGCAGCCATCCACAGGTTGGCCGAATGGGGCATGGCAAAGAGCGCCAGCGAGCAGATCACCGCGCCCACGAGGAAATAGGGCGTGCGCCGGCCGAGGCGGGTGCTGGTGCGGTCGCTCATCGCCCCCACGATCGGCTGGATGATGAGGCCGGTCATCGGCCCGGCGAGCCACAGGAGCGGCATGGTCGCCTCGTCCGCGCCGAGAAAGCCATAGATCGGCCCCATATTGGCCTGCTGCAGCCCGAAGGAGAACTGCAGGCCGAAAAAGCCGATGTTCATCTCGATGATTCGCAGCAGCGAAAGCCGGGGCCTGTGCATCATCCGGTGCCTTTTCTCGATCCTGTCCCACGCGTGGCTGTGCCGCCTTTGCGGCGGTCTCCTGCCTTTGACGTGACATGTTTCAGGGCAAATTGCAAACGATTGCAGATTTTCGTTGCAATCGTTTGCAATCGCGCTAGCACGGGCCCGTCAGTGCCGCAGAAGCACGCAGGTGAGAGGAGAAAGGCCATGAAAATTCGTCACGCGCTCGGCGCGGGGGTGGCGCTGTGCACCCTTGCAAGCCCGCTCGCCGCCCAGGATGAGGCCAAGACCGCATCGGAGGGTGAGGGGAGCGAGATCATCGTCACCGCGGTCGCGCGCGGGCAAAACCGGCTCGAAAGCTCGGTTTCGGTCAGCACCATCGGCGCCGAGGTGATCACCAATCTTGCTGCCCCCTCATCGGCAGACCTCATCCGTCAGGTTCCTGGCATCCGCTCGGAAGCCTCGGGCGGCGAGGGCAATGCCAATATCGCGGTGCGCGGGATTCCGGTCTCCACCGGGGGCGCGCGCTATATCCAGCTTCAGGAAGACGGCCTGCCGATCCTCGAGTTCGGTGACATCATCTTCGGCAATGCCGACAATTTCCTGCGCGCCGACCGGTCGGTCGCCCGGGTGGAGGCGGTGCGCGGCGGTTCGGCCTCGACCTTCGCCTCGAACGCGCCGGGCGCGGTGATCAACTTCATCTCCAAGACCGGCCAGCAGGAAGGCGGGGCGATCCAGGGCACGATCGGGCTCGATTTCGAGACCTACCGGCTCGATTTCGATTACGGCGCCCCGCTTGCCGATGACCTTACTTTCCACATCGGCGGCTTCTACCGCACCGGCGAAGGCCCGCGCGACATTGGCTACAACGGCTATGACGGGGGGCAGATCAAGGCCAATATCACCAAGGCGTTCGATGGCGGCTATGTCCGCCTCTCGGCCAAGTATCTCGATGATCGCACCCCCACCATCCTGCCCCAGCCGGTGCGGGTGACGGGCACCAATGGCAACCCCGATTACCAGGCGATTGCCGGCTTCGATCCGCGCCGCGACAGCCTTTACAGCCCCTTCTTGGGGCCGGTGGTGACGCTCGATGGCAACAACAACCCGGCGCGCTATGATTTCCGTGATGGCCTTTCGGTGAGGAGCCTCGCCTTCGGGATCGAGAGCGAGATCGATGTCGGCGATGGTTGGCAGCTTACCAACCGCTTCCGCTTTGCCGACAATTCGGGCAGCTTCCTCTCGCCCTTCCCCGCCGGGGCGGGCGCGGCGCAGGATATTGCCAATGCCATCGGCGGGCCGGGCGCCAGCATCGTCTTTGCCAGCGGCCCCAATGCCGGGCAGGTGGCCAATCCGGCCACCATCGGCGGCAACGGGTTGCTCACCAACGTGGTGGTGTTCAACACCAGGCTCAACAGCCTCGACAACATCACCAATGATTTCCGGGTGGGCACAAGCTTCGACATTGGCGGCGGCACCGCCAATTTCACCGCCGGCTTTTACCTCTCGCGCCAGACCATCGACACCGATTGGCTGTGGACCAGCCATGTCCAGACGGTCGAGGGCGGCGGGCGCGCGGTGCTGGTGGATATCCGCAATGCCGGCGGAGCGCTGGTGACGCAGAACGGCGTGGTGGGCTATGGTGCCACCTTCTTCGGCAATTGCTGCCGGCGCAGCTATGAAGTCGATTATTCGACCTATGCGCCCTTTGCTTCGCTCTCGCTCGAACTTGGCCGGCTCACGCTCGATGCCTCGATCCGCTATGACTTCGGCGATGCCAGCGGCACCATTACCGGATCGGACAGCGGCTTTGGCGTGGGGGTGACAAGCTTCGACTTCGACAACAACGGCACCATCAGCCCGGCCGAGGCACAAACCAGCGTGCTGCCGCTGACGAACGCGCGCCCGGTCAATTACGAATATGACTACGTCAGCTTCTCGCTCGGCGCCAATTACCTTGTCAGCGATGATCTGGGCGTGTTCCTGCGCTATTCGCAGGGCGGGCGCCACACCGCCGACCGGTCGCTGTTCAGCCCGGCGGTAAGCACGCTCGATGGCAGCCTTCCGGGCGGTGATGCCGGGGTGATCGCGCGGGTCGATCAGCTCGAGGCCGGGCTCAAATACCGCTCCGGCCCGCTCTCGCTCTTTGCCACGGGCTTTTATGCCAAGACCAGCGAGACCAATGTCGATATCGCCCCGCTGGTGCTGTTCGACACCACCTACGAGGCCTATGGGCTCGAGCTTGAGGGCGCCTATCGCCTCGGCGGCTTCACCCTCTCGGCGGGCGCGACCTTCACCGATGCCGAGATCAAGGACGCGCTCGATGCCAGCGTGATCGGCAACACCCCGCGGCGCCAGGCCGATCTCATCTATCAGGCCACCGCCCAGTATGACAGCGACCTGTTCACTCTGGGGGCCAACATCGTTGGCACCACCGACAGCTTCACCCAGGACAGCAACCAGTTGAAGCTGCCGGCCTATGCGCAGGTCAACGCCTTCGTGGCGGTGCGGCCGGTCGAGCGGATCGAGATCGGCCTCAATGCCACCAACCTGTTCAACGCCACCGGCTTTACCGAGGCCGAGGAAGGCGCGATCCCGGCCAATGGCATCGTGCGCGCGCGCTCGATCGCCGGGCGCACGGTGATGGCATCCTTGCGGTTCGACTTCTAGGGCGCGCCGCAGCGATGCACCAAGGCTGGCCGCCGCACGCTCCCCTTGGCGGCGGCCAGTCGCTTTGCCTCAGCAGGAATTGGGATAGATTGCGGCGATGACGAGCGCCTGGAAAGCTGAGCACCTGCGCGACCTTGCGCCCGATGATACCCGGCTGATCCCCCCGGTGGCAGCGCCGGCGTCCGCGGGCCTCGATCCGGGGCGGGTCTATTGGGACATGTGGCCGCTCCAGGACGTGTGGGGCCAGCGCACCCGGCTTGCCGGGCGCGAGCTGTGGATGGCGCTGAGCGCGCCCGATAGGGGCGATCCGGCGCTGCGCCATTTCGAGGCGCGCATCCACTGGCTCGTGCGCGAGGAGGGCGCCTGGCGCGATCATGGCCCGGTGCTCCCGCGCTTCGATGTGCCCTATGAGCGCGAATGGGCTGGCTCGGCGCTGCTCGATGATGATGGGGTGACGCTGTTCTTCACCGCCGCCGGCAGCGCCGCGCGGGCCGGGGGCTATCAGCAGCAATTGTGGAGCGCGCGGGCGCGGATCGGCGCGGATGGCTGGCCGTGTGACTGGACGCCGCCCGAGCCAATCCTGGCTGATCCCGCCCCGCACTACATGGCCGCCGATGCGCACGAGGGCGCGCCCGGGCGGATCAAGGCGCTGCGCGATCCGGCGTGGTTTTGCGATCCGGCCGATGGCAGCGAATATCTCGCCTTCACCGCCTCGCTCGCCGGATCAAGGAGCGCCTTCAACGGCGCCTTCGGGCTGGCCCGGCGCACGGCCTCGGGCTGGGAGGCGCTGGCCCCCTGCTTTCATGCCGATGGGGTCAACAACGAGCTCGAACGCGCCCATCTCGTCTTTCACGCCGGGCGTTACTATGCCTTCTGGTCAACCCAGAGCGCGACCTTCGCGCCGGGACTGCGCCACGCGCCAACCGGGCTTTATGCCATGGTGGCCGAGAGCCTGGCCGGGCCCTGGCGCCCGGTCAATGGCAGCGCTCTGGTGCTCGCCAATCCGCCCGATCGCCCGCAGCAGACCTATAGCTGGCACGTCGATGCCAGCCTTGCCGTCTCGAGCTTTGTCGATGTGCTGCCCGACGGGCGCTTCGGCGGGGCGCCCGCGCCGCTCCTGCACCTCGTGCTTGAGGGCGACCGCGCCTTCCTGCGCGCGCCGGTGGCAGAGGAGCGCGCGTGATGCTGGGGGCGATTGAGGCCGGGGGCACCAAGTTCGTGCTCGCCGTGGGCCGTGCGCCTGACGATATCCTTGCGCGCCGCACCATCCCCACCCGCGATCCGGCGAGCACGCTGGCCGAAGCGGCAGAATGGCTTGCGGCGCAAGGGCCGCTCACCGCGCTCGGGATCGCGAGCTTCGGCCCGCTGGTGCTCGACCGCACCGCAGCCGATTGGGGCCGGCTCGGCAACACCCCCAAGCCCGGCTGGGCCGGGTGCGAAATCGCCGGCTTCTTTGCCGCGCGCCTTGGCGTGCCGATCGGGCTTGATACCGATGTCAATGCCGCGGCGCTGGCCGAATATGCCGCCGCGCCCAGGGCGCCGGCGGGGCTTGCCTATCTCACCATCGGCACCGGGATCGGCGGCGGGCTGGTGCTCGATGGCCGCGCCGTGCACGGCACCGCCCATCCCGAGTTCGGCCACATCTTCCCCCGCCGCCACCCCGATGACGGCGCCTTTGCCGGGGTCTGCCCCCATCACGGCGATTGCCTCGAAGGGCTGGCGAGCGGACCGGCGGTGAGCGCGCGCTGGGGCGCGCCACTGTCGCAGCTGCCCGCCGAGCACCCGGGCCACGAGATCATCGCCCACTATCTTGCCGAGGCCTGCCACGTGCTCTTTGCCAGCCTCGCGCTCGAGACCGTGGTGATCGGCGGCGGGGTGGCGCAGACCCCCGGGCTCATCGATCGGGTTGCGGCACGCGCCGCGGCGCGCGATGCGGGCTACCTGCCCGGCGCCGCGCGCCAGCGTATCATCGCGCCCCGGCTTGGGGCCAATGCCGGGATCGCCGGCGCGCTGATGCTCGCCGCCGCGGCCGCGCGCGGGGCTTGAGCCGGCGCGCGCCCCCCGCAATAAGGGCAAGGCCAAAGAGGGAGGGCTGCCGATGCTGCGTCTGATCGCCGCGCTGGTGCTGGGGTTGATGCTGCTCGGCGCTGGCGCAAGCCCCGCGCTTGCGGGCGCCGGCGCAGGGCAGGGCCGCTTCCTTCAATATCCGCGCATCGCCGCTGCGGGCCTGCCCGACCAGCGCCTCACCATCTGGCTGCCGCCGGGCTATGATGCTTCCGCGCGCCGCTACCCGGTGCTCTACATGCACGATGGCCACAACCTTTTCGATCCGGCCACGTCCAACTTCAACAAGGTCTGGGCGGCGGACAAGGCGATGCTGGCGGCGGTCGCCACCGGGCGGGTGGAGCCGCATATCATCATCGGCATCTGGGCGCCGGGGGCCGACCGCTATCGCCAATATCTCCCCCGCAGCGCCTATGAGGCCGCCCCGGCGCCGCTGCGCGCGCAGATGGACGCCGCCGCCGGGGGCGAGATCGTCTCCGATCGCTATCTCGCCTGGATCGCCGGGCCGCTCAAGAGCTGGGTCGATGACAATTTCCGCACCCGCCCGGGGCGCGCGGACACCGCGATCATCGGCTCCTCGATGGGCGGGCTGATGAGCTGCTATGCCTTTCTCGAGGCGCCGCACGTGTTCGGGCGGGCAGGGTGCGTCTCGTCGCACTGGCCCGCGGTCGACCCCCGCGCCGTGGCGGGCGAGGACGCGGCGCTCAAGGCGCTGTGGGACGCATGGTTTGCCGCCCGGCTCGGCCCGCCCGCGGGGCGGCGGCTGTGGATGGACCACGGCACCGCCACGCTCGACCAGTATTACGCGCCCTATCAGGAGGTGGTGGACGCGCGCCTTGCCGCAGCCGGCTGGCACAGGGGGCGCGACTGGGAAAGCCGCGTCTATCAAGGGGCCGAGCACGAGGAAAACGCCTGGGCGGCGCGCCTGCCCGAAATCTTCGCCTGGCTGCTGGCGAAGGACTGACAGCGCCTTCAGCCCCACCCGCGCCGCTCAGCGCAGCGCGCAGGCCGCGCGCGCCAGCCGCTCCACTTCTGCCCGGTCAGGCGCGCCCTTGGGCGCCACCCACGAGCCGCCGACGCACAACACCGGATCGCAGGCGAGCCATTCGGCGGCATTGTCCGGCCCGATCCCACCGGTGGGGCAGAAGCGCACGTTGCCGAAGGGCGCGGCCAGCGCCTTGAGCGCCGGAAGGCCTCCTGCGGCCATGGCAGGGAAGAACTTGAAGCGATCAAGCCCCATGTCGAGCCCGCGCATGATATCGCCCGCGGTGGCAACCCCGGGAAGAAAGGGCACGCCGCTCGCCAGCGCCGCCCGCCCGAGCGTCTCGGTAAGGCCGGGCGAGACGATGAACTGCGCCCCCGCCGCAAGCGCGGCGTCAAGATCGCGCGGGCCCGTCACCGTGCCTGCGCCGACGATCGCGCCCGCAACCTCGCGCATCAACCGGATCGCAGGCAGGGCCGCCGGGGTGCGCAGCGTCACCTCGAGCACCCGCAGCCCGCCTGCCACCAGCGCCTCGGCGAGCGGGACGGCGTGGGCCTCGTCCTCGATCACGATCACCGGGATCACCGGCGATGCGCGCATGATCGCGTCAATATCCATGGCTCACAGCCCCCCCATGGCGAGCATCGCGCTCGCCCCGGCCTCGGCCCCGTCGGCAAACCGGCGCAGCATGCCAAAGAGCTCGCGCCCCGTGCCCCATTCTTCCGCCGGATCGGGGGCGGGATCGCGCGAAGCAAGGTCTGCCGTGGTCGCCAGCGTGCCGGTGAGCGCGCAGACCTTGACCACATCGCCATCGCGCAGCCGCGCGAGCGGCCCGCCAACCCCACCTGCTCCGGCAAAGGCTTCGGGCGTGCAGTGGATCGCCGCGGGCACCTTGCCGCTTGCCCCCGACATGCGCCCGTCGGTCACCAGCGCCACCTTGAAGCCCCGGTCCTGGAGCACGCCCAGCGCCGGGGTGAGCTTGTGGAGTTCGGGCATCCCGTTGGCGCGCGGCCCCTGGAAGCGCACCACCACCACCACATCGCGGTCAAGCTCGCCGGCCTTGAAGGCGGCATTGACGCTGGCCTGATCGGCGAACACGCGGCACGGGGCCTCGATCGTCCAGCGCTCGCGCTCCACCGCCGAGGTCTTGAAGCAGGCCCGGCCGAGGTTACCGGTGAGCAGGCGCATCCCCCCATCGGGCTTGAACGGGCGCTCGACCGGGCGCAGCATGGTCTCATCCCCGCTTGGCCCGACCTCGCGCCACACCAGCGCCTCCTCATCCAGCCCCGGCTCGCGCGCATAGGCGGCAAAGCCGTGCGCGCTGACGGTGAGGATGTCGGGATGGGCAAGGCCCGCCTCGAGCAGTTCGCCGATGACATAGCCCATGCCGCCCGCGGCGTGGAACTGGTTCACATCGCCCGCACCATTGGGATAGACCTGCGCGATCAGCGGCACCGCGCTCGAAAGCTCGGAAAGATCGTCCCAGTCGATGATCACCCCCGCGGCGCGGGCCATGGCGGGCAGGTGGATGGCATGGTTGGTCGATCCCCCGGTGGCGAGCAGGCCGACCGCGGCATTGATGATCGCCTTTTCGTCCACCACCCGGCCCAAGGGGCGATAATCTGCGCCCTTGCGCCCGATCGCGGCGCAGCGGTGCACCGCCGCGCGGTCAAGCGCCTGGCGCAGCCGGGTGCCGGGCTGGATGAAGGCCGCGCCGGGCAGGTGCAGGCCCATCATCTCCATCATCATCTGGTTGGAATTGGCGGTGCCGAAGAAGGTGCAGGTGCCGGGCGAATGGTAGCTTGCCATCTCGCTCGCCAGCAGTTCGGCCCGCGTCGCCTTGCCCTCGGCATAGAGCTGGCGCACGCGCTGCTTTTCCTTGTTGGGGAGACCTGAGGGCATGGGGCCGGATGGCACGAAGATCACCGGCAGGTGGCCGAAGCGCAAGCTGCCCATCAGGAGGCCGGGCACGATCTTGTCGCAGATGCCGAGCATCAGCGCGCCGTCATACATGGCGTGCGAGAGCGCGACGGCGGTGGAAAGCGCGATCACGTCGCGGCTGAACAGCGACAGCTCCATGCCGGCTTCGCCCTGGGTCACCCCGTCGCACATCGCCGGGGTGCCGCCCGCCACCTGCGCGGTGGCGCCGACCTCGCGGGCATAGAGCTTGAGCCGCTCGGGATAGCGGTAATAGGGGGCGTGGGCCGAGAGCATGTCGTTATAGGCGGTGACGATGCCGATATTGGGGCCGCGCGCCGCCACCAGCGCGGCCTGATCCTCGGGCGTTCCGGCAAAGGCATGGGCAAGGTTGGAGCAGGAGACCGCGCTGCGATCCCCCATGCGATCGGCCTCGCGGGCGATGAGATCGAGATAGGCCGTGCGCGTGGGGCGCGATCTTTCGATCACCCGCCGGGTGACGCGGTGCAGGGTGTCGTTGAGAGTGCTCATGCCCAGTTACTCATGGCCAGTCATTGATGCCCAGTCACTCATGCCCAGTTACTCATGCCCAGTTACTCATGCCCAGTTACTCATGCCACGTCACGCCGTCGCGCTCGGCAAGCGCGATCGCCGCGCTCGGGCCCCAGGTGCCCGCGGGGTAGGGCTTGGGCTTCAATCCTTCCTCGGCCCATTGCTGGCGGATCGCATCGATCCATTCCCACTGGGCTTCGACCTCGTCGCGGCGCACGAACAGGGTCTGGTCGCCCTCGATGAGATCGAGCAGCAGGCGTTCATAGGCGATGCGCCTGACCGCGCCGGTGAAGGCATCGGGCATGGCGATGTTGAGCGGCACCTGGCGCAGGCGGATGCCCTCGCGGTCAAGCCCCGGCACCTTGGCCATCAGCGAGAGGGTGATGTTCTCCTCGGGCTGGATGCCGATGACGAGGCGGTTGGGCTGCATGGTGGCGCCCTTCCCGGCGAAGATCGAATGGGGCACGCAGGCGAACTGGATGATGATCTCGGTCACGCGCTTGGGCAGGCGTTTCCCGGTTCTGAGGTAAAAGGGCACGCCCTTCCAGCGCCAGTTGTCGACATGGGCCTTGATCGCGACGAAGGTCTCGGTTTCGGAAGGCTTGCCCAGCTCCTCGTCATAGCCCGGCACCGGGGAGCCGTTGATGGCGCCGGCGCGGTATTGCCCGGTCACGGTCTCGCCCGCGCCCACGCGCCGCAGGGCGCGCAGCACCTTGACCTTCTCGTCGCGCACCGCGGTGGCATCGAAATGCGCGGGCGGCTCCATCGCCACGAGGGCAAGCAGCTGGAGCATGTGGTTCTGCACCATGTCGCGCAAGGCCCCGGCATCATCGTAGAAGGCGACGCGCCCCTCGAGCCCCACGGTCTCGGCCACGGTGATCTGGACGTGGTCGATATGCGCCGCGTTCCACAGCGGCTCGAACATCAGGTTGGCAAAGCGCAAGGCGAGGAGGTTCTGCACCGTCTCCTTGCCGAGATAGTGATCGATGCGGAAGATGCGGCTCTCGGGGAAGGCCCCGGCCACGGCATCATTGATCGCCCGGCTCGAGGCCAGATCGCTGCCGAGCGGCTTTTCCAGGCACATGCGCACGCTCTCGCCGGTGAGCCCGGCGGCGGCGAGGCCGGCGATGGTGGGGCCGAACAGGCTGGGCGCGGTGGAAAGGAAGATGGCAAGGCCGCGGCCCGGCTTGCCGACCTTGCGGGCAAGCTCGTCATAGCCTTCGCGCTTGGTGGCATCGAGCGTCTGGTAGGAGAGGCGGTTGAGGAACCCCGCCATCTGCCCGCGGCGCTCGGCGGGCAGGAACTTCTCCAGCGCCGCACGTGCGAAGTTCCGGAATTCGCTGTCAGACAGGCTGCTGCGCGCGGTGCCGATGATCTTGAGGTCGCTTGCCAGCAGCCTGTCGGCATCGAGCGCAAACAGGCTCGGCAGCAGCATGCGCTGGGCAAGGTCGCCGGTGGCGCCGAACAGCAGCAGGCGATCAGCGGTGAAGCTCATGACAGCGGCCTTTCCCTCGTGCGCCCTACCTAGGCGCGCACGGGATCATCCGCCAGAGGGCGCATACTTATTCAGATAGGGCGCTTGCCTGTCACGCCTCTGCGGCAGGCCGGCGGGCGAAGATGCCGAAGCCGGCGATGATCGCATAGCAGGCCGCGGGCAGCACCAGCGCAAAGGCAAGGCTGGTTGCGTCCGCGAGCGCGCCGAACATGGGCGGGATGATCGCCCCGCCGCAAATGGCAACGTTGATGATCCCCGATCCATCCGCCGCCCGCGGTCCCAGCTTCTCGCAGGCAAGGCTGAAGATCGTCGGGAACATGATCGCGTTCATCAGCCCCACGGCGAGCAGGCTGTAGCCCGCAAGCGCCCCGGTGGCATTGGCCGAGATCGCAAGGAGGCAGATCGCCCCCGTGGCCACGCTGGCAAGCGCGAGGCCGGGGCTGACCAGGCGCAGCACCGCCGAGCCGATGAAGCGCCCGATGAGCGCCCCGCCCCAGTAGAGCGAGATGAGCTTGCCCGCTTCCTGTTCAGGCAGGCCCAGCACCTGCGGCTGCATCAGGTAATTGACGATGAAGCTGCCGATCGCGACCTCGGCCCCGACATAGAGGAAGATCGAGGCCGCGCCATAGCCGAAGCGCGGGCGCTTGAGCAGCGCGAGGCCCTCGGCGAGGCTGGTGTGCTCGTGCCGCTCGCCCTTGAGTCGGTTGCGGAACAGCCACACCACGCCCGCCACCACCGCCAGCGCCGCGGCGAGGCCGAGATAGCCCTTGACGATCGCCTGGCTCTCGGCGGTGCGATAGGCGGCAAGCTCCGCCCCCGAAAGCTCCGCCGCGCTCACCGTGGCAAGGCTGCCGAGGATGAGGATCGCCCCGAAATATGGAAAGACCGTGGTGCCGAGCGAATTGAAGGCTTGCGCAAAGGTCAGCCGGCTGTGGGTGGTGCGTTCCGGCCCCAGGAGGCTGATCAGTGGGTTGGCGACGATCTGCACCAGCACCACCCCGGTGGCGAGGATGAAATAGGCAAACAGGAACATCGGGAAGGCCGCGGTTTGGCTTGCCGGGATGAACAGCAGGCAGCCCGCCATCATCGTCAGCAGCCCGGCCACCGCGCCGCGCATGTAGCCCAGCCGCTTCACCAGCCGCGCACCCGGGATGCCGACGACGGCATAGGCGATGAAGAACCAGAACTGCACCAGGCTCGCCTCGAAGAAGCTGAGCGTGAAGAGCTCTTTCAGCTTGGGGATGATCACATCGTTGAGGCTGGTGATCCCGCCGAAGATGAAGAACAGCGCAAAGACGAAATAGTTGAGACCCGGGGCATCGACCTGCCCCGCTTGCGCCTCGTATGCGCTTGTCCCTGCGGCCGAAGCCGCGCCTGCACCCGGTGCCAATGCCATTGCTGCTCTCTCTCCCCTTGTCGCGCCCTGTGTCGCGATTTGTGTTGCGAACGTTCACAACGTTGCGCGCGCCTGTCAACCTGCAAGAGCCGCGCGGTGATTTCCAGAGGGAATAGGAATGCAAGCCTCGCGCTTGCGCGCGGAGTGACTTGCGCCCTAGAGAAGCGGGCATGAGCGGGGGTCAAAAGCGGCGACCGACATCCTTCGATGTGGCGGAACTGGCAGGCGTCAGCCAGCCGACCGTCAGCCGCGCCCTGTCGGGCTCGCCCGCGATCGCCGAGGCAACCAGGCGCAAGGTGATCGCCGCGGCAGAGGCGCTGGGCTATTTCGTCGATGAACGCGCCGCGCGCCTCAGGCGCGGCTCCACCGGCACACTCGCGGTGGTGGTGATCTGCCGCGAGGATGACAGCGCCGCCACCATCAATCCCTTTGCCTATGCCCTGCTCGGCAGCGTGTGCGTTGCCGCCTCGCAACGCGGGCTGGAGACGCTGGTGAGCTTCCAGGCCCGCGGCGAGGCCTTCTTCGGCCACTACCAGGAACAGGGCCGCGCCGATGGGCTGATCGTGATCGGCACCACCACCAACGAGGCCGCCTGGGAATATTTCCGCGCGATCGAGGGGCCGGACCGGCGGGTGGCCTATTGGGGCTCGCCCTTCGACGATCTCGATTGGGTACGTTCGGACAACCACGCCGCCGGGCACCTCGCGGTCGAGCACCTGCTCGCCCAGGGCTACCGCCGCCCCTGCTTTCTCGGCGCTCTCAATACCCCTCAGGTGCAGTTCACCGAGCGCTATGAAGGCTATGCCGCGGCGATGCGCGAGGCCGGGCTCGAGCCGTGCCTTGCGCCCACGGTCAAGGCGGCGAGCCGCGAGGAGGAAGGCCGCCGCGCCGCGCGCCGACTGATCGAGCGCGGCGAGGAGGTCGATGCCGTCTTTGCCGCCTGCGATGCCATGGCGCTGGGGGCGATGGAGGCCTTTGCCGATGCTGATATTGCGGTGCCGCATCAGATCGGGGTGATGGGGTTTGACGATCTTCTCGCCGGGCGCTTCAGCCGCCCGAGCCTCACCAGCATCGCCCCCGATCCGGCCGAGGCCGGCGCGGCGCTGGTCGAGGCGGTGCTCGACCAGGCCGGCACCAAGGCGCGCCGCCGGGTGCCGGTGCGGCTGATCGCCCGGGGCAGCACCGCGCGCTGATCCGTCCCCCCTCAAGCGGGCAGGGCAATCAACCGTGGGCGCCGAACTCGTTGGCGATCGCGGTGCCGATCCGCAGCATCAGGCCCTGCGCGCGGGCGATCGGCTCGATATAATCGCGCGCAATCGCGCCATAGCCTTCCTCGCCGCCATCGGGATAGTCGCTCGGCTCATCGAGGGGAAAGTCGCGCGGGCCGGGCAGGCGCACCGGGAAGGCGCGGCGCAGCTGCGCCAGGGCCTCGTCGATCCTGAGGCTGAGCACCATGTCGATGACATCGCGGCGGCTGATGTCGTTGGCACGGCTGAAGGCGGGCACCGCCACCACCTTGAGGAACATGTGCTGGAGCAGCGCGAGGCGCAGCGCCTGAAGCACGCCGATGCGGCGGCGCACCGCCTCGCGTCCCTCGCCCGCGGCCTCACCAGGCATCAGATCGGTGAGGCGGTGGAGCTTGAGCGCATCGATCCTGAGGCGCGAGGCGAGGCGGCGGAACACCCCGGTGCGATCATCCCCCACCAGGTATTCGGCCAGCGCCGAACAGGCAGCGGCAATATGGCTCTCGGTGCCGCGATAGGTCCGGCTGGCCCAATAGGCCGAATTGAACAGCTCGCCATAGGCCGCCACGGTCTTGATGCTGGCGAGTGCATTGGCAGCCAGCACCAGCCGCATGATCTGCCGCCCGCGTGGCGATTCGGCGAGCAGCGCGGCGATCTCCTCGCGGTTGGTATCGGCGGCGGTGCCGATCCCGGCGATCACGTTGACCGGATAGCCAAGCTGCTGGAGGATGGCGTTGTGCGGGATCGCGCGGATCTGGCGCAGGCTCATCTCGCGTTCGGCGGCGATGTCGCTCTGGCGGCGCGAGACCCGGCTGCCGGTGGGATTGAGCAGGCCAAGGCCAAAGGCGGTCACTGCCCGCGCATAGGTGCGGCTGGCAAGGTGCGCCTTCTGGTGCTCCTTGATCGCGCGGTAGAAATCGAGGCTGAGATCGGTGCGGTGATAGAAGGGATCGGCCGGGGCCGAAAGATCGGCCTCGGCCGGGCGCGCCTCGGCAATGCGCAAGAGCGTGGCGAGTGCGAGCTGCGGCGTGGCGAAGAACAGATAGCCATCCCCGCCCTGAAAGCTCACCTCGGGTTCGAGCCTGATGCCAGCACGGGCAAAGCGCCGCCGCGCCCAGGGAGAGAGCGGCCATTCGAGCCGGTCGGCAAGGCTTGCCGGATGGGCGCCGCGGCCCATGCTTTCGCCATGGGTGTTGAACACCAGCGCGGCCACATCGCCAAGCCCGTTGGCGGCCATGGCCTCGGCCAGCCGGCCCTGAAGCCGCTCGATCGCGAGCGCCGCCGGCACCTGGCCGACAAAGCGCCCGGCATCGGAAAAGCCGGTCTGCACCGCCACCCGTCCGCGCCGCCGGGCATAGGCGCGGTAGGCCGGTTCGGCGAGCAGGGCATCGAGAAAGCGCCCGCCATGTTCGAGCGCCGCCTCGGTCTCGAACAGCGGCGAGACATCGACCTTGTCCTCCACCCCGAACAGCCGGGCAAAATAGAGCGCGGCAAGCACCGTGGCGGGCTGTTCGCACTCGGCCACCAGCATCCGGATCGGGGCATCGGCATCGATGTGCTTGAGGATCTGCGCCATTGCCAGGAACTGGCGGATCGCGGTGGAGCTTTCGGTGGCGAGCGCGGCGAAATTGCTGCGCAGGGGCTGCGCCTCATCGACCATGCGGCGTAGCGTGGCAAGCGCGCTCTTGCTGGCAAGGTCGATCGCCTCGCCCTCGCCCAAGCGGCGGCGGATGGCGTTGTGGAGCTGCTTGGCGTTCACCCGGAAATGGATCCAGCCCATGCCCAGGCCATCGGCGCGCATCGCCGCGGCTAGCGTGAGGAGGCGCCGCGCACGCTCAGGCGCGGCGGTTTCGGCCTCGGCCTCGAGCGCGGCGATGAGCGGCGCAAGGCTGAGCAGCTTGTCGGGATCGGGCGCGGTGAGCCGGTTGGCGGCGGCGGCCAGCGCCTCGGCGCTGGAAAGGTCACCGGCAAAATCCGCCGCCCGCGCCCGGGCATAGGCGGAGGCAGCGGCCAGCCGCGCGCCGAGGGGGTGGGCGGGATCGATGCTCTCAAGGCTGGCGGTGTAGCGCGCGAGGCGCTCGGCCTTCTCGGCAATGCGGAAGGCGATCGAAGTGTGCCAGCCGATGTCGGTGCGCCCGTCCATGTCATAGCCGACCCAGGTGGCAAAACGGAAGGGCATGGGCCGCAGCGCGCGCCATTGATCGGGCCAGCGCGCCTCGGCCTCGGCGAGCAGGCTCTCGACGATCACGTCGCGCGCATCCTGCGCCCGCGCGAGCGCGGCCATCGCCGCGCGGTGCTCGGCCGCGAGCGTCACCGCCGGGCGCTCGCCCGGCGCCGGGCTGGCGGGGGGCGGGGCGTCATGCGGGTTCGAGGCTGCAGCGGCCACGGCCTCGGCCTCTGCCTCGGTGAGCAGGAAGGTGGGATGGGCGGTGAAGACGGCGTGAAGCTGCGGGCGCTGCCAGCGGGCGGCGAAGGCAGCGAAATCCTCGTCCGTGGCGGCGAGCGGTGGCGGATCGGCGGGCGGGGTGAGCAGCGCGCGCAGCCGCCGCGCTCGCGCCGCCAGCCCGTCGCGCTCGAGCGCGGCGACGAGTTCGGCGAGATCATCGAGGCTGAGCGTGCCCCCCTCGAGCGCGCGGGAAAGATCGAGCGAGAGCTGGAACACCGGGTTGAACAGCGGGGTCTCACGCGTGCGCTGGTGCAGCTCGCCCAGTCGCGCCTCGAGCTCGGCAATCGTCCTCATGCCGCCTGTCCGTGTTCGCAGAAGAACGCCGCGGCCGCGCCGAACA
This sequence comes from Erythrobacter cryptus DSM 12079, assembly GCF_000422985.1. Lineage (GTDB taxonomy): Bacteria > Pseudomonadota > Alphaproteobacteria > Sphingomonadales > Sphingomonadaceae > Erythrobacter > Erythrobacter cryptus. The sequence goes on along the minus strand of NZ_KE383967.1, from coordinate 110,197 downwards.
GGCCCGGCTGGGGGTGGACGATCAGCTTGACCGGGATCTGCGCCATCAGGCTTTCAAACCGCCCCTTGGCGCGGAAGCGCGCGGCAAAGCCCGAGGCGAGCAAGGTCTCGCGGATGCGGTAGCCCAGCCCGCCGGCGATCACCACCCCGGCAAAGCCGCCCTGCGCCAGCGCCAGATCGCCCGCGACCGAGCCCAATGAGAGGCAGAAGCGATCCACCGCCGCCGCGGCAAGGCTGTCAGCCCCGCTGGTGCCGAGGTTCCAGATTTCCACCGCATCGCGTTCGGGCACGGTGCGGTGTTCGAGCGCGGCGAGCGCCTGGTAGATATCGACGATGCCGGGGCCAGCCACCACCCGCTCGACCGAGACGCGCAGGTGCCGCTGGCGCAGCCGGGCAAGGATCGCATCTTCGATCGCATCGAGCGGGGCAAAGTCGATATGCCCGCCCTCGGTCGCCTGCACGCGGTAATAGGAACCAGAGCGGTAGAGATGAGCGACCCCGAGGCCCGTCCCCGGGCCGATCACGCTGATCGTGCCTTCGCTTCCCAGCGGCTGGTCTGGCCCGCACAGGTGGAGGAACTGGCTGTCATCGGCGCGGGCCACGGCATGGGCCACCGCGGCAAAATCATTGACCAGGGTAAAGCGCTCCACCCCCAGCTTCTCGGGGATCAGCGCCGGGCGGATGATCCAGGGATTGTTGGTGAAGCGGATCACCGGATTGGGATTGCCCGGCGTGCCCACCGGCCCGGCGATCGCCATGCTCACCGCACGCGGCAGGCGCCCGCCCTTGCGCGCGCGGAACGCCTCCCAGGCGGTCTGGAAGCTGGCATGATCGGCGGTGTGGAGCGTTTCGGGCGCGTCGAGCGTGATCGTGCCATCGGCCGCGAGGCTGGCGAGGGCAAAGCGGGCATGGGTGCCGCCGATATCGACCACCACCAGCTCGTCCATGGCTCCCCCCGCTGCGCGTCCCTCGTCTCACCGATGCTGCGAAAAGGAGCCATAGCAGGGGCCGCAGGCAAAGCCCACGCGGCATATGTATTCAGCCTCTCACGGCGCGCGCACACCCATTTCCTCGAGCAGCCGCGAGGCGCCATCGACCTTTTCCATGGTCCAGAGCATGAAGCGGCTGTCGACATGGATGGTGCGGTTGATCGCCGGATCATACATCCAGTCGCTCACCACGCCCTCGATCGTGCCGTCGAAGGCAAGGCCGACGAATTCGCCGCGGGCATTGAGCGTCGATGAGCCCGAATTGCCGTTGGTGATATCGACGGTGGAGAGGAAATCGACCGGCAGCGTGCCCAGTTCAGGCGCGGCGTAGCGGCCATAGTCCTTCGCCTTGATCCGTTCGAGCATGGCATCGGGCGCATCGAACTCGCCCCGGCCGGTGTGCTTGGCGATGATCCCCTCGGCAGTGGTGAAGGGCGTCCAGATCTGCCCGTCCACCGCCTTGCCGGTGACCTTGCCATAGGTGAAGCGCAGCGAGCCATTGGCATCGGGATAGAGCACCTTGCCCTGGCTGGCGGCATAGGCGATGCGCGCCTCCATCACCTTGGCGCGGGCCTTCTGCAGCCGCCCGGCGCGCGCCTTTTCTGCCGCTTCGGCGGCCATCGCCTCGTCATGGGTGGCAACCGCAAGCTGGATGAAGGGATCGCTCGAGGCGCGGAACTCCTCCGGGCTCTTGTCAAGCCAGGCAAGGCGCGTGGCGGTGTCGCCCAGTGTGGTCGCGTCATAAAGCGCGGCAAGATCGCGCCCTTCCATGAAGGCATCGAAGCTCTTGATCCGCTCCTCGGCGGGCAGCTTGCGATATTCGGCAAGCGCCGCGGCCCACAGCGCCTGATCAATCTCGGGCACGAAGCGGCGCTCGATGCGCTGCATCGCCTGGGTGATGAAGGCACGGTCGCGCGCCTGATAGCCCGGTTCGCGCTCCTTGTCGGGCTTGGCCTGTTCATTGGCCCAGCGGTAGAGCAGGCGCGCCGCGGCATAGAGCTGGCCGCGGGTCAACAGGCCGCGCCGCGCGTCGGCAAGTTCGGCGGCATTGGCCTCGGCGACGAGCGCGTCGAGCGCGGCAAGCGCCGGGCCATATTGTGCCGCGCGGCCAGGATCGGCGGCGATCCAGGCGCGGAAGCGCGCCTCCTCAGCCTTCTTCTTCTCGACCAGCGAGATCGCCTCGGCCCCGGCAAGCTGCCCGGCGATCTTCTTCTCGTAATTCTCCACCCCCTGGAGCGTTGCGGCATAGGCGATCTTGGCGGCCGGCTTGCCTTCGGTGAGCGCGTCGATCAGGTCGCCATATTCGGCCAGCATCCGCTGCTGATAGGGATAGAGTTCCTCGAAATAGAAGCGCGCTTCCTCAGCCGTGCGCAGCCGCTCGGTCACGCCCGGAAAGCCGGCGACCATGACGAAGTCGCCGTCCTTCACGCCTTCGCGGGCGATCGGCAGGAAGGCCTTGGGCCGGAAGGGCACATTCTCCTTGGCATAGGGGGCCGAGGAGCCATCCGGGGCGACATAGGCGCGGTAGAAGGCAAAGTCGCCGGTGTGGCGCGGCCACATCCAATTGTCCTTCTCGCCGCCGAAATTGCCCACGCCCGCCGCCGGAGCATAGACGAGGCGCACGTCCTTGATCTCGAGCTGCTGCTGGAGCCAGTATTGCGCCCCGCCGAAATAGGCGCGCACATCACAGCGGCGATTGGGCTGGCGCTCGCAGGCGGCGATCAGCGCGGTGCGGTTGGCCTGGAGACGATCATAGCGCGCGCGCCCATCAAGCTTATCGGTGCCCTTGAGCATGGCGGCGGTGACATCGCGCAGATCCTCGATCACATAGATGCGGCTGCCGGGCGCGGCGGGCAGTTCGTCCGCCATGGTCTGGGCGAGAAAGCCGTTGGTGAGATAATCATTCTCGGGCGAGGAATTGTACTGCAGCGATCCGGCCACGCAGTGGTGGTTGGTCGCCACCAGCCCCTGGGGCGAGAGGAAGGCCGCCGAACAGCCGCCGAGCGAGGCGATCGCGGTGAGCGGCGGGCGCTTGAGGTCGCCAAGCGTGCTGGCATCAAGTTCGAGCCCGGCCTGCTTCATCGCGTCAGCAATCGCACCGGTCTGGCTGGGCAGCCACATGCCTTCATCGGCCAGAGCGGCGGCGGGCGAAAGCAGCATCAGGGCCGAAGCCCCGGCATAAAGAAGGGTCTTGGTCATCGCGTTCCTCGTGCGGGCCCTGGGCTGGGCGGTCGGTCGGGAGATCAGGCCGCAAGAACCTCGTCACCCGCCCGTTGTCGTGAGCAATGCCTGTGCCGTTAGGCCAAGGCGGCGCCGGGCGAAAGGGTTGATTGCCGCGCCGCTTCCATGTCGGCGCTCACAGGATTGAGCACCAGCAGCAGCCGCACCCCGCCTGGGCTTCCCGCGATCGGCGGGGAACGGTGGATCGCCGGGCGCTCGGAGGCAAGCCTGCCCTTGAACAGGCCGACATCGAAGGGGGCAAGCTGGTGGATGCGCTGCGGCTCTACCCCGGCCTTGACCCGCGCGGCATCGGCCGCATCGAGCCATTGGGTGCCCTCGCCGAGATAGGTGGTGATGAGCCGGGCGGTGACGTAATCGGCGTGGAACCTGCGGCACGAATCGCTGCGCACCACCTCGAGCCGCAGCGCGAGGCGCGCAAGGCCCATCACCGCGCAGAAGTGCGCGGCAAGGTCGGCCACATCGCGGGTGAGCGCGGCATGCAGCGCGGCTGGTCCGCCAAAGCCCTTGCGCGCCAGCTGCGCGGCGAGCCTTGCGGGCAGGGCGGCAGGGGTAGTGTCAAAGCGCAGATCCTGCGGTGTGCCCGCGACGAGCGGGGCGAGGTCGGCAAAAGGCGCCCGGCGCCAGACCGCAAGGTGGCAATCGGGATCGTGGATCGCGGCGAGGACATCGGGCCTGTCCATCGTTCGGGTCATGCGCGCGCGGCTTGTGGTCATCGAGGGGCAGGGCGGCGAGTGAAACAAATGTTATAACGTCTCCTATTTCAATTGCATCGCGTTGGCAAGCGGCTGGCGGCGCCGGGCGGTGCGCAATGTGAGACGTCATGCGAAAGGCTCTTGCGAATGATTATCATTTCCTCCATGGGGCGGGCAGAACCCCCGCCCGCAAAGGAAGGACCCTGCGCTGATGAAGACCACGCTCAAGCTCTGGACCACGCTCGGCCTCGGCACCGCGCTCGCCGGGGGCCTCATCGCAGGCTGTGCCGATGAGGCGGGCAAGAGTGCTGGCACGGGCGCGACCGCCGGGGCCGATACCGTGACCGAGGCACCCGGCGCGGGCGGCGAGGGCGAGGGCGGGGTGGCGGTGAGCGAGGCGGCGAGCGACCCGGTCGCCTATGGCATTGCCCTGGCAGTGACCGAAGCCCATGTCCTCGCCGCCCGCGATGCCTATGCCGCGGGCCGCAAGGAGGCCGCGGCCGAGATGTTCGCCCATCCTGCCGCCGAAGTTCTGGTCGAGATGGAGCCGGTCTTTGCCAAGCTCGGCGTTGCCGATTTCAAGCCGCTGCTGGCCGAGGCCTCGCTCGCCGCTTCCGAGGGGCGCAGTCTTGCCGAGGTCGACAAGGCCTATGGCGCGATCATCGCCGCGCTGCGCGGCGCAGCGGCCAAGGCGCCCAAGGCCGACAAGTCGCAGGCGCAGGTTGCCATCGGGGTGGTGGCCGACCAGATCGAGCGCGCCAGCGCCATGTATCGCGCCATCGCCCGCGATGATCGCTACGAGCCCTATCTCGATGGCTATGGCTTTGCCCGGGTCGCGGCGAGCCGCTTTGCCGCAGAGGGCGCCGCGATCAAGGCCGAAAACCCCGAGGCCCATGCGCGCATCGCCGCCGCGCTCGACATGCTGGCCAAGGCCTATCCCGCCGCGACCCGCCCGGCCCGCCTCGCGGTCGAGCCCGGGGCGCTTTCGGCGCTCTCGGCCAGGGTGCTGCTGGCCGCCGGCTGAGCGCGCCCCGCCGCTCCGGCTCTGGCGCGCCCAACCTGGCTGGCCGGAGCATTTGTCGAAACGCGACATTCTGCATTCCCGGTCCCGCGCGGGGCGCGAGAATTCTTGTGTTTGCGCTTGGGCGGAGTAGTCTTCGCCCACGGTTGGGTCGCTGGCATCGGGTGAGAAAAGCGCACAGGCGCTCGCGCGGGGCCATGAAAAGACGGGCATAGCGCGGCGGTCGTCGCCCTTTGGGGCTGGCTGCGCGTCAGCTTTTGGGGGGAAGCCTTGCCGCAACATCACAGTTTCGCGCGTCTGTTCTGTTCCCGTCCGCTGGTATCGGCGGACAAGGGTCCTGCGAGTCGCTCCGGCACCCTGCGCGGCGCCTGGCGCGCGCCGGTCTCGGCGCTGGCGCTCGGCCTCGCGCTGATTGCCGGGGGCGCCCCGGCGGCAGCCCAGCAGGTCGCCCCGCTCAACCGCAACGAGCTGGTCCCGCCCGATCAGCGCCGCGAGGAACGCGCCATGACGCTCACCGTCGATGGCGATTTCGAGCGACCGCCCTGCGCGCTCGACCGCAGCGAATTTGCCGAGATCCGCTTCACCGTGAAGGGCGCGCGCTTCAACGGGCTTGAGAAGGTGCCGGGCCTTTCGCTCGGGGCGGCTTTTGAAACCTATGTCGGGCGTGAGCTGCCAGTTTCGGTGCTGTGCGACATCCGCGCCGAGGCCAATGCCATCCTGCGCCGCCAAGGCTATCTCGTCACGGTCGAGATCCCCGAGCAAAGCCTTGCCGATGGCGAGCCTGATTTCAACGTGGTGTTCGGACGGCTGGCGAGCGTGCGCCTGCGCGGCGAGGCCGGCCCTTCGGAGCGGCTGGTGGCAAGATATCTCGAAAAGCTCACCGGCGAGGAGGTGTTCAACATCAACACTGCCGAGCGCTATCTGCTGCTGGCCGACGATCTGCCCGGGCTCGATGTGCGCCTTTCGCTGCGCCCGGCCGCGGGCGGGGCGCCGGGCGATCTTGTCGGCGAGATCGCGGTGGTGCGCCAGCGCGCCATGGCCGATGTCAGCATCCAGAACCTCGGCTCGCGCGCGCTCGGCCGCTTTGGCGGCACGCTGCGGGGCGAGCTTTACGATCTCACCGGCCTTGGCGATCGCACCTCGATCACGCTGTTCAGCACCCATGATTTCACCGAGCAGCAGACCTTTCGGATCGCGCATGATTTTTCGCTCGGCAGCGAGGGGCTGCGGCTCGGCGGGCAGTTCACCGCCAGCTGGGCCGAGCCTTCGATTGCCCTGCCCGGTCTCGACCTTGATTCCGACACGATCTTCTTCAGCCTGTTTGCCAGCTATCCGCTGCTGCGCACCCGTCGCCACTCGCTCAGCCTTGATGCGGGGTTCGACTATGTCGATCAGGACGTGACGGTGAATGCCATCGGCCTCACCCGTGATCGGGTGCGCATGGCCTATGCTCGGCTCGAGGGCGAATGGATCGATGCGCCCTCGGTCCAGCGGGTCGGTGGCTACAGCCCCTATGAGCCGCGCCTGCGCCTGAGCTACGGGATCGAGGCGCGCCGCGGGCTCGATGTCTTCGGCGCCAGCCCCGATTGCCGGCCCAACCTCTTGGGCTGCATCGCCGGCGGGCGGGTGCCGCCAAGCCGGATCGAGGCCGATCCCACGCCCTTCCTTTTGCGCATGGATGCGGGCCTTGAATTCCGGCCGGTGCCGCTCCTTGCCATTGCCTTGACCGGCCAGGCCCAGCTGACCGGCGATCCGCTTCCTGCCTTCGAGGAAATCGCGGCGGGCAACTTCTCGATCGGGCGCGGCTACGACCCGGGTGCGGTGCTGGGCGACAGCGGGGTGATGGGCGGTCTCGAGCTGCGCTACGGCTCGCTCCTGCCCTCGACCACCGCGCCCTTTGCCTTCCAGCCCTATGTCTTCACCGATCTTGCGTATGTCTGGAACGAGGATCCGAGCCGCCGGCCCGGCAATCCCGACCGGCTGTGGTCCGCCGGCGGGGGGTTGCGGATGTCCTGGGCGCAAGGGATCCGCAGCGATCTGTTTATCGCCGTGCCGCTGGCCCGGCCCGACTTGGCGGCCGACAAGGGCGATGTGCGCCTGCTGTTCACGCTGACCGCCCGTCTCTTGCCCTGGAGATTTTGAGATGAACCACCCGATCCGCAAACGATCGCGCCTGCTCGGCAGCTGTGCCGCGGCGGCGCTGGCGCTGGCGCTGGCGATGGCGCCTGAGCGTGCTGCGGCGCAGGGCATCCAGGCTTCGGGCAATGTGGTTTTCGGTTCGGCCAACATCAGCACAACGGGGCCGACCGAGACCACAGTCGAAGTTTTCAGCCCGACAGTGGTGATCGACTGGACGCCGAGCCTTGATGGATCGGGCAATGCGCTGGACTTCATCCCAACCGGTTCAACCGGCATCTTCCAGATTTTCGACGGGCCTGACTTCGCGGTGCTCAACCGCATCCTTCCTTCGCCCAACAATAATGTTGCGGTGATCAATGGTAGTGTGATCTCGCGCATTGTCTTCGATGTGGGCCCGTCGATCACGGCAGGTACTGTGGCCTTCTATTCGCCCACCGGGTTGCTGATCGGCAGCAGTGCCACCTTCGATGTTGCCCGGCTGTTGCTGACCACGCTCGACACCACGCCCACTTCGTTCGACAATTTTCGCCTCGGCGGCACCCTGGTGCTGACCGGCGCTTCCGGATCGACCGCACGGATCCAGATCAACCCCGGCGCGCAGATCACCGCATCGCCCGATAATTCCTACTTCGCCGTGGTCGCCGCCGAGATTGCCATGAGCGGCACCGCGCTTGTCAACGGCAGCCATGCCTATGTCGTGGGCGAGCAGGTCAACCTGCGCTACACAAATGGCCTGTTCGATATCACCGTGCCGCTCGGCACGGCCTCGAGCGGCACGGTGATGACGGTCAACGGCACGGTTGGCGGACCGGCGAGCACCGGGGCGGCGGGCGACAACCACATGATCTATAGTGTTGCCCGTGCCCAGAACGATCCCATCAGCATGCTCTTCAGCGGCAATCTCGGCTTTGATCCGGCGGTAAGCGCGGGGGTGATCAATGGCGAGATCATCCTTTCGGCAAATTACGATGTGGCGCAGCGCGCGGTGGCAGGCGGCACGATCAGCGACGGGATCAACGCGGTGTTCCGCCAGAAGGCCGATCCCAACGCGGTGCGGGCCGATGTCTTGCTGGAGGATTTCACCGCTTCGAGCAGCCTGCTGGCGATCGGTACCAATCAGGTGCTGGCCCGCGCCGCGCAAACCGATGCATCGGTGGCGGGCAACCTTCTTTTGGTGGGACGCGAGAGCGCCGAGCTTACGGCGGTGTTCGGGCGCGACTTCACGATCTCGGGCGATGTGCTGGTCGATGCGCGCGATTACGGCGTGATCAGCTCGACGCTGCAATCGCTCGACGAGATCATCGGCCAAGGCGGCAGCGCGCGCATCCTTGCCGATGCTGCAGGCACGGTTGACATCGCCGGCGACGCCCTGGTGACCGCCGATGGGCTTGGCGGTGCCGATGATCTCAACCTCATCGCCGGCCTGGCGCGCGGGGGCAGCGCCGTGATCGGGGCGAATGACACCGGGCTGGTCAACATCAACGGCGATGCGACCGTCTCCGCGCGCGGCGTTGGCGTCCAGAACTTCGCCGTGACCCAGGGCGCCGAGGCGCGCGGCGGCATTGCGCAGCTTTTTGCCGATGCGGGCGGTTCGGTGAGCATCGGACAGGGACTGGATGTGCGTGCCGATGCCTTGGCCGCCAATGGCCGCCTGGCCAGCCCGTCGAGCGTCTCGGATGGCTTTGGCGGCAGGGCTGCCATCAACCTTCTCGGCAATGACAGTGCGATCACGGTGCTGGGCCTTGCCAGCCTCAATGCCAGTGCCCGCGGCGGCAGTGCCAATGCCGCCGGGGCTGGTTCGCTCGGCGATGCCGGGGAGGCGGTCATCACCATCGAAGGCACGGGCGCGATCAACCTGGGCGCTGACACCACGATCCTGGCCGAGGGTATCGGCGGCGCGAATGCCGGCGGCACCGGCGGCCTTGGCCTTGGCGGGCGCGCCTCGGCCGCGACCTTAATAGGGGGAAGCATCGCTTTCGAAGGAGGCTTCGACGCCAGGGCCAATGGCCTTGGCGGCGCGGGCCAGACCGGCGGGGACGGGTTTGGCGGCATGGCCGGAGCCAATGCCATCATCGGCAGCATCGCCATCGGCACTGATGCCTCGGCCTTCTCGCAGGGTGTGGGTGGCGATGCCAGCTTCGGCTTTGGCGGTGATGGCGGGCAGGGGCGCGGCGGCAATGCCTTTTTCCAGGCTGACGGCACCGCGAGCGAGACCGCGCTTGTCACCATCGCCGGCAATGCCCTCGTCAATGCCAGCGGAATTGGGGGTATCGGCGGGCCAAGCAATGGAGTGGCGATCGGTGCAGGGCGCGGCGGCGATGGCTATGGCGGGCAATTCACTGTGCCGAACCAGGCCGATCCAGCATTCAACAGCGGGGTGTTCCTGCTCGCGGGTGGCGATAATGGCACGATCAGCATCGGCGGGGCGGCTGAGGCCACGGCCCGGGGCTTTGGGGGCACCGGCGGGAGCGGAGCGGGCGCCAACACCGGTGGACCTGGCGGTGATGGCTTTGGCGGGCTGGCCCAGGTGGGCCTCGCGCGGCTTGGCGGCACCGGCGCGATCGGCAATGGCTCGGCCAATCTTGGCAACGTGCTGGCGCAGGCCGATGGGGTTGGCGGGACTGGCGGCATCGGCGCAGGCCCCGCTGCCCCCGCCGGTGCTGGTGGTCATGGTGAAGGCGGCTTTGCGGCGTTCACGCTCAGCGCCGGGCAGGTGGGTGCCAATTCCGTCGCCTTCAGCGCCAATGGGATTGGCGGCTCGGGCGCTTCAGGGGGGCGGGGCCAGGGCGGAACGGCGGCCATGTTCGGTGGGTTTGGGGGGGAAGCAAGCATCACCGAAGCCTTGCTTGAAGCCCGCGGCGAGGGCGGCGCGGCCGAGGCTGGCCTCGGCGGAGAGGGTCGCGGCGGTGTGGCGGCGATTGAGGGCGATGGCCTTGAAATCGGCATTGTCGGTATCGCAGGGCTTATTGCCAGCGCCAGAGGTGGCGATGCCAGCAATGGCCCGGCGGGCAATGCCCTTGGCGGTGAGGCCTATATCGCCACCCTTTCGCCCGACAATGGTGGCGGCGTGACCATTGGCGGTCATGCCCGCATATTTGCCAATGCGATCGGCGGCACGTCCAGCGGCAGTTTCGCCGCCGGCAATGGCACCGGCGGGCTGGCCTATGTCGATGCGCTGGGCGGGGGCAGCGTCACGCTGTCCTCGGCCCAGGTACACGCGGTCGGGATTGGCGGGACAGCCGAAGTCCACGAGGGCGGGAATGGCAGCGGCGGGACGGCCCGGTTGAGTGCGCGCGGCGCTGGCAGCCGGTTGACAATCCAGAACAACGTCCCCTCCGCCTTTGTCGAGACAGCCGGAGGGGCAGCGGTTGTCAATGCCAATGGGATCGGACAGGAAACCGTGGGCGGCGATGGCATCGGGGGTGAGGGACGTGGCGGCCTGCTCACCATCAGCGCCAGCGACGGGGGCGTGCTCAGCCTGCCGGCATCGCTTACCAACGGCTATTTCGCCCGCAGCATCGGCGGCAGCAGCGTGGTGCAGGGCGGGGCAGGCGGGGCTGCCTTTGGTGGGACAATCGAGGTCTTGGCCGACAACGCCAGCCTCGATATCAGCGGCACCATATCCGCCTTTGCCGAGGGTGGGTCTTCGGGGGACATAAGCCTCGACATCACTGGCGGCAATGCCTTTGGCGGTAGCCGCTCGATCCGCGCGATCAACAATGCCACGCTCACCATCAACCCGGCTGGCGGTGCCGCCGGTGCCGAGGGCGGGGATGGATCGGGCAGCGGCAATGGCGGCAATGCCTATGTTGGTCAGAACCTGTTCGAGGTCGATCAGGCCAGTGCCACCATCCTGCGCCAACTGGCGCTGTTCGATCAGTCGGCCGGGGGCAGCGGGCAGCAGGGCGGCAGCGTCTTCAGGGTCAACCCGTTCACCAATCTTGCCGGATCGATCAATCTCAGGCTCAATGATGCCACGCTGGCCGGCAGCGCGGCCACCGTTGGTGCTGCGCAGATCAGCCTTGACTTTGTCACCCGCGGCGGCGCGGGGGTGCTGCGCGGCGGTGATGCGCAGGGGCCGATCATCGATGCCACCATTAACCAGACCAGCGTGGCGAGCGATCGGCTCCAGCTTCTGATCAACCCGATCCTTGTCGGGGGCAATGCCAGCGATCCGGGTGGGATCGGCGGCAATGCCGAAGGCTCGCCGATCAATGTGGTGATCAGCAATTCGCAGTTCAGCCTTCAGGGCAACACCACCTATCCCATTGATCCGGGCAGTGGCTCGCAAATAATTGTCCCGGGGGATATCCTGATCGCCTCGGATGCGCGCGGCGGCAATGGCGGCATAAATGGCAGCGGTGGGACGGCCACCAGCGGTGCTGTCGCGGTGTCGATTGCCAATGCGATCGTTTCTGCCGTGGGCGATCCGCTGGGCACGCCGGGGGTGATGCGGCTGCGCTCGCAAGCGATAGGCGGGCAGGGCGGCGAGGTCGGCGATGCCACCAGCGGTGGGGCTGAGCTTCTACTCAACAATGCGCAGCTTGCCGCGGGCGAAGTTCTGCTCGACACCAGGGCGCTGGCCAGCGGCCCTGCCGGCCAGATCGGCGGAGCGGCAAGCGCCGGGCTTGGCGCGATCACCCTTGCCACCGACAGCACGCTTGCGGCCGATGTGATCGAGATTGCAGCCAGCGCCAGCACTGCAGCCGGGGGATTGGCGGCAGCCGGCACGTCGGTGGTTGAGCTGCAAGATGGCGCGGCCACCAGCCTTGCTGCTCAAAGCTTGCGCCTGCTTGCCGATGCCAGCGGCGCTGCACCGGGTGCTGCGGCCAACCGTGCCGGTCGCTTTGCCGTGCGGGCCAGCAGTGGCAATGCGAATATCGGCACGCTTTCCGCCAGCGCGCTCGGCGATGTCGTAGGCGCTACGCCTTCCGAACTGGTGGCCAGTGGGGGCAATATCAATGTGAGCGATGCGCTGACTGGCACCACTGTCGGGGATCTTCGGATCGTCACCACTGACGGCGCCATAGTCGGCTCGCCGGCTTCCGGAGGAACCACCACTGCGATTGCACTTTCGGCGCGTGGAACAATCGAGACCATCGGCGATGGTAGCGCGACGGGGGGCCTTTCCGGTCAGGCGGTCAATCTTGCTGCGGGCGGCTCGATCCTTCTCGGTGGGCGGATCGGCGCCAACAATGGGCCGGTCAGCCTCTTTGCCAACAACGGCACGGCGCTGCCCGCCAGCCCGGCAGTCGCCGCCGAGATCACAATGAGCAGTGATGCCGCGATCGCGGCCGGCAGCGGTGTGGTGACCGTCCACATGGGCGATGGCGGCGGTGTGCCCGGTCGGCTGAGCGGGGCGATCACCCTTTCCGAGATCAGCGCCGGCACCATCGACGTGCGCAATTTCGGCGCCGATCCCGGCAGCAATATCAACGTGCTGGCAACCGGAGTCCTCACCGCCTCGGGCACGGGCCGCGCGATCGATCTGGCTTCGCTCACTGGCGAGGTCATCAATCTTGCGGGCGATGCGGGCCTTGTCCTTACCGGCGGCGGGCATTTCGGCGTTTTTGCCGCCACTCCTGCCGGTTCGCAGATCGGCTCCTTTGCCAATTATGCCCGGCGCTACAATGTTGCCGATGCCGCGGCCTATGATGCGATTGACCTTGGCGGCAATTTCGCCGCCTTCCGCATCGCCCCGGTGCTCACGGTAACGGCCAATGATGCCAGCCGTTTCTACGGCAATGCCAACCCGGCCTTCACCGCCAGCTATGCCGGGTTCCAGCCTGGTGACAGCATTGCCGACCTGCTCGGCGCGCCCGCGCTCACGACATCTGCGGATGGCACGTCGCCGGTCGGGGCCTACACCATCAATGCCGCGCAGGGCACCCTGGTAAGCCCGCAGGGCTACCAGTTCACCTTCGTCAACGGCACGCTGACGGTGACCCCGCGGCCGATCACGGTAAGCGCGGACAACCTCTCGCGCTTCTATGGCAATGCCAACCCGGCGCTGACCTTCACCGTGGGTGGGCTGGGCCTCGTCAATGGCGACACGCTCACCGGGGCGCTCGCGACCGTGGCCGATGCGACCTCGCCGGTGGGGCCCTATGCGATCACGCAGGGCACGCTGGCGGCGAGCAGCAATTATGCGCTGACCTTCGTCAACGGCACGCTGACGGTGACCCCGCGGCCGATCACGGTGAGCGCGGACAACCTCTCGCGCTTCTATGGCAATTCCAACCCGGCGCTGACCTTCACCGTGGGTGGGCTGGGTCTGGTCAATGGCGACACGCTCACCGGGGCGCTCGCGACCGTGGCCGATGCGACCTCGCCGGTGGGGCCCTATGCGATCACGCAGGGCACGCTGGCGGCGAGCAGCAATTATGCGCTGAGCTTCGTCAACGGCACGCTGACGGTGACTCCGCGGACGATCACCATCACCGCCGCGAGCCTCTCCAAGCTGCTCGGTCTTCCCGATCCGCTGCTCACTTTCACCGTGGGCGGGCTGGGCCTTGTCAACGGCGACACGCTCACCGGCAGCCTCACCCGCGATCCGGGCGAGTTCCAAGGCACCTACACCATCCGCCAGGGCACGCTTTCGGCCGGGCCGAACTATTCCACCACCTTCGTTCCCGGCACCTTCACCATCGAACCCCTGCCGACCCCGGGCGATGTCAACAGCCCGATCTCGCTCGTCCCGGCGATGGGCAGCGAAGACGCGCTCGGTCCGGCGATCGGGGCCGAGGAGCAGTTCGGCATGGACTTCCCCGAACAGCCCGATGCCCAGCTGATCAGCGAGGACCCGCTGCTCGACGAGCCGGTGACGAGCGGCGGCGATCCTTCGCTCTATGGCGGCGGCGAGGCCGCGCCTGCAGGAGGCCAGTGAGATGGAGCAGCACCCCCGCAATCGCCGCAAGATCCTGCCGCTGATTGCGGCGCTGGGCATGGCTTCAGGCCTAGCGCCTGCCCCGGCACCGCTGGCGGCGCGCAGCGCCGAGAGCACCAGCCTTGCCTTGCGCGACACCTTCCCGATCGGCTCGAACGGGCTGTGCGAGGCGCAGATCGTCGCGCCCGAGCCAGGGGCCGGGCTGTTCGACCGTCGCTACACCATCATTTGCCGCGATGCCGCCGCGCCGGTCGGCACCCTGTGGGTGGTGCGCGCGCGGCCTGACACCGATCCTGCCGCCCGCTTCCTCGGCGCGGGGGCCAGCTGTTCCGGCGAGGATGGCGCCGGGCCGGGCGCGGTGCCCGGGCTGGGCGATACCCGGCGCCTGTCCTGCATGCGCCCCGGCAGTGTGCTGCGCACCGATCTGCTGGTCGGTACGCGCGGTGGGCGTACCTATGCCGCCGCCGGGCTTGCTGCCTATGCCAAGGCGCTCGAGCTGGGGCTGGCCTCGCTCGTGAGCGACAAGCCGGTGCCCGGCACGGTGGAGATTCCGCTCACCAGCACCACCGATGCAATCGCCTTTGCCCGCCAGCAGGCCCAGGCGATCGCCGCTGATCAGGCGCTGGTGGAAGCCTATCGCCGTAGCAATGCCGGCAATTTTGCCGAGGCGGCGGAGTTCTTTGCCGCATCGGCAGCAGCGCTGGCCGGACAGGGCGAGATCGAGGCCAGGCTCAACGCCGCGCTGCAGCAATCCAACCTCGGCAATTATGCCGAGGCGCGGCGCCTGTTTGCCGCCACCCGCGAGGCGAGCGCCGCGAGCCCGCTGCTCGCCCGGTTGCAACGCAATTTCGAGGCGATGGACGCGCTCAACCAGAAGCGCCCGCAGGTGGCCCTCGCCATCCTCGAGACCCCGCCCCAGGTCGAACAGACCAATCTTGAAACCCTAAGGGCGCTGCGGATCGACATGTCGCTGGCCAGCCAGCTTGCCAGCGAGACCGATCGGGTCGGCGGGATCTATTCGGACAGCCTCACCCCGATCGAGCGCGCCCGATTGCTCGATGGCCAGCACGCCTATCTCAAGGCCACCGCGCTGCGCCAGCTCGGGCGGACGGGCGAAGCCAAAGATCTGCTGCGCGCTGCCGAGGAAGCCTTTGTCGCGGTGCGTGGGGGGCGGGTGATCTCGGTCGCCTGGCTGCGCGCGCAGGTGCTGGGCGAACTTGCCGAACTGGCCGAGCGGAGCGGCGCCCCGGCCGAGGCCGAGCGGCTGCACGGCCAGGCGATCGCGCTCATCGGCACGGTCTATCCCGGCTCGCCCGCGCTCGGCAGTGCCCGCGCGCAGCTCGCGGGCTTCTACGCCCGCAGCGGGCGGCGCGAGGAGGCGCTCGCCCTCTATCGCACCATCATCGTCGATGCGAAGGGCCGGGCGCTGCCCTCGCTGCGCGCCGTGATGGCACCCTATTTCGCGCTGCTGGTGGGAAACAAAGGAGCCACGGCGGATGGCGCCACAGTGGCCGATCTGTTCGCCGCCAGCCAGCTGCTCCAACGCCCCGGCCTCGCCCAGACCCAGGCCGCGCTGGCGCGCGAGCTTTCGGGTGGGAGCGACGAGGCGGCGCAGCTGTTCCGCTCTGCCACCAATCTTTCCCGGGCGATCGAGCAGCAGCGCCTGATGCTGCTCGAATTGTCGAGCGCGCCGCAGATCAGCCCCCAGCAGGCCACACAGATGACAGAGGGGCAGGCGCGGCTCGAACAGTTGCAGCAGCAGCAGGCCGAGGTGCTCGACAAGCTCGCCAGCTATCCGCGCTACCGCGCGGTGAGCGATGCGGCGATCCCCTTGGGCGAACTCCAGGCGATCCTCACCCCGGGTGAGGCCTATGTGAAGCTGGTCACGCTCGAGCGCGATGCCTATCTCGTCTATATCACCCGCGAGAGCGCCATGGCCTGGCGCGCCGATGCGACCCCGGCCGAGCTTGAGAGCCTGGTTACCCAGATCCGCGAGAGCATCGCCGTGGTCGAGGGTGGGCAGGTGCTCACCTATCCCTTCGACCTGGCCGCCTCGCGCAAGCTCTATGTGCGCCTGTTCGCCCCGGTGGCCGAGGCCCTGCCCAAGGCGCGCCACATCATCTTCGAGCCCGATGGCGCGCTGCTCAAGCTGCCGCTCAACCTGCTGGTCACCGATGATGCCAGCGTCGCCGCCTATCAGGCGCGCATCGCCCGGCCCGGGGCGGACGAGTATGATTTTCGCGGCACCGCCTGGCTTGGGCGCACGGCCCAGATCAGCACCTCGGTTGCCGCCGCCGCCTTCCGCGATGTGCGCGCGGCGCGGCCCTCGGATGGCAAGCGCGCCTATCTCGGCCTTGGCGAGAACACCCCGATCGGCGCCGCCTCGCCCGGGGCGGCGCGCACCCGGGCCGCGCTCGAAAGCGGGGAGAAGTGCCAGTGGTCGCCCAATATCTGGGCGAGCCCGGTCAAGGCCGATGAATTGCGCGTGGCCGCCAACCGCTTTGGCGAGGGTGCGCAGGTGATCACCAGGGATGCCTTCACCGACAGCGCGATTATCGGCCTTGGCGATCTGGCCGAATACCGCATCCTGCACTTTGCCACCCACGGTCTTGTCACCGCGCCGCAGCCCGAATGTCCGCCGCGCCCGGCGCTGCTTACCAGCTTCGATACCGCCGAGGGATCGGACGGGCTGCTCAGCTTTGCCGAGATTTTCGGCCTCAGGATCGATGCCGATCTCGTCATCCTTTCGGCTTGCGACACCGCCGGCAGCGCTACCGTGGGGGCGACCCGCGAGGCCGGGGTGACGAGCGGGGGCGAGTTCGCGCTCGACGGGCTGGTGCGCGCCTTTGTCGGCGCCGGCGGGCGCACGGTGCTGGCGAGCCACTGGCCGGTGCCCGACGAGTTCGGCGCCACCGGCAAGCTGATCTCGGGCCTGTTTGCCGGGGACGGGCAGGAGACCGCCGCAGCGCTCAGGCAATCGCAGCTGGCGCTGATGGATACGGCTGAAACCTCGCACCCCTTCTACTGGTCGGCCTTCGCTGTGGTGGGCGACGGGGCCACCCGGCTGAGTCGCTGAGCGCATGCATGGTCCGGGCGGACTGGGGCCGGGCGGACAGGCGATGAACCCGCCGGCGGCTCCTTCAGCGCTGTCGCTGGGCTGGCTGGCGCGCGGCTGGCGCAACGTGCGCGAGGCCGGCGCGCTGCAACTCGCAGCGACCGTGCTGCTGGTGCTGGCCGCGCTGTTCATCGCCCGCTTCAGCTGGGTACTGCCCTACGGCAAGGTTCCCACCCCGCTCACCGGCGAGGCCGAGCGCGCGCTCTATGACCTCAGGGCCTATTACGCCGCCGATCTCGTCGGCCAGGACGATCGCATCGTCCTGGTGGTCTATACCGATCAGACGTTGATCGCCGCGCGCAAGCGCTCGCCGCTTGATCGCGGGATGCTCGCGCGTGCGCTGCGCAATCTCGATGGCATGGGGGCCAAGGCGATCGGGATCGATATCCTGTTTGATCAGCCCCAGGACGAAGACCCAGAACTTATCGCGGCGCTCAGGGCGATGCGCACCCCGGTTGGCGTCGCCTATGCCAATGTCGCCACCAACAAGGACGATGTGGTCTATGAGCAGCAGCGCTATCTTGAGGACTTCCAGGCGCAGCTGGTCGGCAGCCGGGCGCGTCCGGCGAGCATCCGGCTCGACAACACCTTCGGCGCCACCCGGGTGTGGCCCAGCATCGTGCCCGGCCTGCCGCCGCTGCTCGGGCGGGCGATGATGGAGGATGCGGGCCAGGCCAATCCGCGCTTTGCCACCTATGAGGGCGCGATCGATTACCGCCGCGCCAAGTTTCTCGATGAGCCGCTGTTCGCCTCGCTCCAGATCGATCTGTTCGCCGCTGCCGAGCCCGATCCCGAGGTGCTCGCCTTTCTCGGCGAGCAGATCCGCGGCAAATATGTGCTGATCGGCGGCGACATCGTCGATTATGACCGGGTCGAAACCACCTTCACCTCGATCAACGGGGAAACACCGCCGGGGCTTGCGGTCCATGCCGAGATCATCGCGCAGATGCTCGATGACCGCTATCTCACCCCCATCCCGGTGTGGATGCTGTGGGCCATGGCGGTGCTGGTGGTGGTGAGCGCGGCGCTCACCGCGCTGCTCGAATGGCCGGCGCGGCGGATCGCGCCCTTCGTGGTGCTGCTGCTCGTCGCCTTCATCGGCATCCCGGTCGCCCTGCAGCTTGCCAATGTGGATACCTATGGCCTGCCCGCGGCGGGCTGGCTCCTGGGCTGGATCATCGCCTACACCGCGGTCAATGCCGCGGCGCGCGCAGCGGGCGCGGTGCAGCGCAACTTTGCCACCAGCGCGCTCGGCAAATATATCCCGCGCGACATTGCCCAGGCGATCATCGATCGGCCCGAACTGCTCAGCCTTGGCGGGGAGAAGCGCGCCATCTTCGTGCTGTTCAGCGATCTTGAGGGCTTCACCAAGATGAGCCACGCGATCCCGCCGGAAATGGTGGCCAAGCTGCTCAATCGCTATCTCGACCTTCTGAGCCAGGTGGTGCTCGATCATGGCGGGGTGATCGACAAGTTCGTGGGCGATGCCGTGGTCGCCTTCTGGGGGGCGCCGATTGCCCGGCCCGATGATGGCGAGCGCGCCGCGCGCGCGGGCTATGCGCTGTGGCAGGCGGGCGAGGCCTTCCGCGCCGAGGTGGCGGCGATGGATCCCGATCTGCCGCCGATTGGCAAGACCCGGGTGGGCCTTCATTACGGCGAGGCGGTGATCGGCAATTTCGGCGGTGCCACCCGCATCCAGTACACCGCGCTCGGCGATTCGATGAACACCGCCGCGCGGCTCGAGGCCGCCAACAAGGCGCTCGATTCCGCGGTGATGGCGAGCCGCGAATTCGCCGAGGCCTCAGGCCTCAACTGGTGGCGGGCGATGGGCCGGGTGCAGCTGCGCGGCCGTGCCCGCCCGGTCGATCTGTTTGAACCGGCGCCCGATTTCCCGATCGAGGATCGCGAGATCCTCGCCCGGGCGAGCGCGCTCGCGGCAAGCGATCGCGAGGCTGCTGCCGCGATGGTTTCGGCCGTGGCCGCGCGCCACCCCAACGATTCAGCGCTGGGCAATCTTGCCCGGCGCATGGCTGAAGTGAACGAGGGAGGAGTTTATGTTCTCGGATAGCGTGAAGGCCCGGCTTGCCGCGCTTGCCCTGGGGGCAGCGGCGCTGGCGCTGCCGGCAGCGGCGCTCGCGGGCGTGGTGGTCAAGTCCACCGGCCCTTCGGCAAGCCGCTATGCGGTGGGCACCAAGCTCGACGACAATGCCACCATCACCCTCAAGGAGGGCGATGTCGTGACCGTGCTCACCGCGCAAGGGACCCGGGTCATCAAGGGGGCGGGCACCTTCCGGGTCGGGGATCGGCCGCAGGTGGCCGCGGATCGCTTTGCCTTGCTCACCCGCAAGCGCGCCGCCACCAGGGTGCGCACCGGGGCGGTGCGCGGCGATGCCGAGGAGGTTATCACCAACCCCAATCTGTGGTATGTCGATGTCACCCGCTCGGGCACGATCTGCCTTTACGACCTTGCCACGGTGCGCCTGTGGCGGCCCGGCAACCAGGGCACCTCGACCTACACGATCGCCAATGCCGATGGCTCCGCGCAGGCGCAGGTGACCTTCGATGACACCGTGACCGTCGCCGCGCTCGATCCTGCGCGCCTGCCGATCAGCGAGGCCGGGCACTATGTCATCACCGCACCGGGTGGGGCGAGCGCGGCGCATGTCACCTTTGTCGCCCTGCCCGATGATTATGCCGCGCCCGATGCCTTGGCCGAGGCGCTGATCGCCAAGGGCTGCACCGTCCAGCTCGAAACCCTTGCCAACAGCCTCGAGGCGGCGGCGGGAGGGTGATCGCGGCGCCGCGCGCGCCGGCCGCCTGTCGTTCGCAGCCCGCCGTGTCGCTGGCCGCCTACACCCTCGCGCCCCGCGCGAAACGGCGCCGCTCCGCGGCATCTCGCACCACCAGGGTGATGAAGCCTCGGCGCGACAAGGGGCTTGCCGAAAGGCAGAGGAATCGGCAGGGTGCAAGGAGATCCTGACGCGGTGCTACAAGCAACGGGTCAGTCCCGCTGATAGCCTGCCGCTGGCACCGGTCGGACGAAAGCGCATCTCGGGGGGGATGGGATGACGGGAGTTTGGGCAGACTGCTGGGCACGGCTTGCCGCAAGGCCGCTGGCCGTGCGGGGGCTGGCAGTGATCGGCCTTGCGCTGCTCTATCCGGTCGCCGGCGCGATCGGCAATCCCACCTTCGAGGGCGTGGCAAGCTGCGCCGGATCGACCTGTCATGGCCGGGCCGAAGGCAATGGCGCGGTGGTGCGGCAGGACGAGATCGCCACCTGGCAGGAGCCCTCCTCCCCCGCCGGCGCCCACAGCCGCGCCTATGCCGTGCTGGCTGGGCGGCGCGGACAGCAGATCGCCGCCAGCCTCGGCCTCGGCAAGGCGACCGCCGCTCCGGCCTGCCTCGGCTGCCATTCGACCTATGCGCCCACGGGCCAGCGCGGCGCCAGGTTCACGCTCACCGACGGGGTCGGGTGCGAAAGCTGCCACGGCGCATCGGGCGGCGCGTGGTTGGCCGAACATTATGCCCTGCCCGCCACCCACGCCTCGAACGTGGCGGCGGGCCTCACCCCGCTCGATGATCCGCGCACCCGCGCGAACGTGTGCCTCGATTGCCACTACGGCTCGGCCAAGCCCGGGCAATTCGTCACCCACGCGATGATGGCGGCGGGCCATCCGCGGGTTTCCTTCGAGCTCGATCTGTTCAGCGCGCTGCAGCAGCACCACAATGCCGATGCCGATTACGCCGCGCGCAAAGGGACCTTGAGCTCGGTGCGGCTGTGGGCGGTGGGCCAGGCCGAGGCGGTGCGCCGCGCAGGCCAGCTTTTTGCCCAGCCCCGCTTTGCCATGGAAGGAGCCTTCCCGCAGTTCTATTTCTACGATTGCCATTCGTGCCACCGCACCATCACCGACGGGCCGCACCGCAAGCTCACCTTCGAGACCAATCCCGGTCGCCCGATCCCCTTCGGTAATCCGCCCTTCAATGATGAGAACATCATCATGCTCCAGGCGGTGGCGGGCGCGCTGGTGCCGGGCGAAGCGCGCGCCTTCGAGGCAGCGGCACGCGAATTTCACAAGGCCATGGGGGTGGGCAGCGCCGAGGCGCGCACTGCCGCGCAGGCGCTTGCGGCCCGGGCCGGGGCGCTTTCCGAGGCGCTTGCGGCGCGCGGCTATGGCAGCGGCGAAGCTTTCCGGGTGATCGCGATCATCGCCGGCGAGGCGACCAGCCCGCGCTTTACCGACTATGCCGGATCGGTGCAGGCGGTGATGGCGGTCGACACGCTGCTCAATGCGCTGGTGCGCGAGGGCCGGATCACGCAAGGCGCGGCAACCGGCATCCGCGGCGACATCGCCCGCGCCTACAAGGCGGTGGAAGAGCCCAATGCCTACCGCCCGGCCGATTTCCGCACCGCATTGAAGGCGGCGGCCGGCGCCATCGGAAGGCTGCAATAGCGATGCGGCGCTGGGGGGGAAGCATCGGACTTGCCGCAGCCACGCTGCTGCTGGCCGCGTGCGGGGGCGGGGGCGGCCCGCCCAGCAATGGCGGCGCCACCGGCGGCGCGCCCGCGCCCACGCCCACACCGCCGCCGGCTGGCCAGGTCTTTGCCGTTCCTGCCGCCGAGAGCCTGAGCACCGCTGAGGTTGGCACCATCATCGCCCAGGCCGCCGCCGAGGCACGCGCCCGCGGGGTGGCGGCCACCATCGCCGTGACCGACCGGGTCGGCAATGTCCTTGGGGTCTTTGCCATGCCCGGTGCGGCGCCCACCGCGCGCATCCCCTCGGCGCGCGATGGCAGCAACAATGATGCGCAAGGGCTCACCATCCCCAGCGCCGCCGCGGCGATCGCCAAGGCGATTACCGGCGCCTATCTTTCCAGCGGGGGCAATGCCTTTTCCACCCGCACGGCAAGCTTCATCGTGCAGGAGCATTTCCCCCCGGCGCCCAGCACTCTGGGGCTGGAAAGCGGGCCGCTGTTTGGGGTGCAGTTCAGCCAGCTGCCATGCAGCGACCTTGCCGCCCGTTTGAGCGACGGGTTGATCGGGCCCAAACGCTCGCCGCTTGGCCTTGCGGCCGATCCGGGGGGCTTTCCGCTCTATCAGAACGGCGTGGTGGTGGGCGGCATCGGCGTGATCGCCGATGGCACCTATGGCTTTGATCCCAACGTGCTCGACCGCGACAATGACGTCGATGAGGCGGTGGCGCTCGCTGGCACCGTGGGCTTCGAGGCGCCGGTCAACATCCGGGCTGACCGGATCACCGCCGATGGCACCAGCCTGCGCTACACCGATATCGAATATCCCCAACTCAGCAATGTCGCCGGTGCCAGCTTTGCCAGCACCCCGGGCGCGCTGGTGCCGGTGGCGGGCTATTACAGCGGCGCGGGCCTGCTGGCGGGCGCGGTTTATGGCACCGAAGCTTCGGGCGTGCGGGCTTCCACCGCGGCCGAATTTGCCAATCGCGATGCCTTCGTGCTCAGCAACGGCGCCGGGGTCAATCGCTATCCGGTGCGCGGCGGCAGCGATGTAGGCGATGTGCCCCAGCCTCTCACCGCGGCCGAGGCCCTCCTCATCCTTGAGGAGGCCTTTGCGGTGATGAGCCGGGCGCGGGCGCAGATCCGCCAGCCGCTTGACAGCCGCGCGCAGGTGACGATCAGCCTGGTTGATACCCGCGGGGTGGTGCTCGGCATCGTGCGCTCGCCCGATGCGCCGATCTTCGGGATCGACGTGTCCTTGCAGAAGGCGCGCACCGCCAATTTCTTCTCCGGGCGCTTTGCCGCTGCCGAGCTCCTGGCGGCGAGCGGCGAGGTGCCGCAATTCGTCGCGCGCTTGCGCAGCTTTCTCGGCGATCCCAACGCGCTGACCGGCGGCTTTGCCTTCTCTGATCGGGCCGGCGGCAATCTGTCGCGGCCCCATTTCCCCGATGGCGAGGTCGCCCAGGCCAATGGGCCGCTGTCGCGCCCGATCGACAAGTTCAGCCCCTTTTCCACCGGCCTGCAAAGCGCGCTGGTGCTCGGCAATCTCGCCCAGCACCTCGGCTTCGTTACCGGAGCAAGCGCGCAGGATACGCCGCGCGCCTGCACCAGCCTGCCGGGGGTTGGGGGAGGCAATCCCCGGCTTGCCAATGGCATCCAGATCTTCCCCGGATCGGTGCCGGTCTATCGCGGCGGGCAGCTCGTCGGCGGGATCGGGGTGTCGGGTGACGGGATCGACCAGGATGACATGATCAGCTTCCTCGGCCTCCACAACGGCGCCGCGCGCGCCGGGGGCGGCCTTGGCAATGCCCCGCGCGAGATCCGTGCCGATCGCATCGTCGTTCAGGTCGGCAGCCGCCAGGTGCGGTTGCGCTATGTCAACTGCCCCTTCGCGCCGTTTATCGACAGCACGGCGCAGAACGTGTGCGAGGGGCTCTAGCGTGGCCGTGCTCCTCCCCGCGTTGCTGCTGTTGCAGGCAAGCCCGCCCGAGGAGGTGCTGCCGCCGCTGGCGCCGCCGGGCGAGGCGGCGCCCCCGCGCGATTGGGAGGTGGACATTCCCCCCGTCGATCCCGAGATCATCGAGGGGCGCCAGCGTCCGGGCTATAACGCCCCGCTGCCCGAGCGGATCGAGCAGATGAACGAAGGCGCGGTGCGCGCCCCGCCGCCCGAGGCCTTCCCCACCGAGCAGTTCCCGATCCCTGATCGCTGGCGGCTGATCCAGAGCCTCGGGCTGGTCAAGGAAAACATCCTCGATCCCTACAATCAGAACACCTACAAGGGCGATCGCCCGATCAACCGCGCCAAGGTGCCCTGGCTGCCGATCAAGGGTGATGACTGGTTCTTCGTCGCCAATCTCGTCTCCGACAGCGTCTATGAGCCGCGCACCTTCCCCATTCCCGTGGGGGTGCAGACCACCGACGATCCCGATCGCAACGATGTGTTCGGCAATGATTTCAGCCAGGTCTTCAGCCAGACCTTCATCGCCGGCTTTGCCCTGCTCAAGGGCTCGACCACCTTCAAGCCGCCGACGATCGAATACCGCCTGACCCTTGCCTACAATGTCAACTACGTCACCGTGCCCGAGCGGCGGGTGCTGTTTGTCGAGCCGTCCCGCGGCACCACCCGGCTCGACCATTTCCTCGGGGTGCAGGAAGCCTTCATCGATTACCACTTCAGCCAGTTCGACAACGACCGCTTCGACTTCATCTCGATCCGCGCCGGGATCCAGCCGTTCCAGTCCGATTTCCGCGGCTTCCTGTTCAACGATCAGCAATTGGGCGTGCGCCTGTTCGGCTCGCGTGACAACAACCGCTTCCAGTTCAACCTCGGCGCCTTCTGGCGGCTGGAGAAGGACACCAATTCGGGGCTCAATTCGATCGTCCAGCGCCCGCGCGATGATTTCGTCTTCATCGCCAATGCCTATCGCCAGGATTTCCTCATCCCGGCGCTCACCAGCCAGTTCACCGTCGCCTACAACCGCAACCGCGAGGCCGACGAGATCGAGATCGACGACAATGGCTTTCCGGTACGCCCGGCCTTGCTCGGCACCCTGCGCGGGCGCGACTATGACGTGGTCTATCTTGGCTACAACATGGATGGCCGGATCGGCCGGGTGAACCTCACCGGCAGTTTCTACTGGGCGCTGGGCGAGGATCGCAATTCCTTCTTCACAGACCGTCCGGCCGATATCAACGCCCAGTTCGCCGCGCTCGAGGCGAGCTATGATCGGGACTGGATGCGCTTTCGCTTGTCGGCCGCCTATGCCAGCGGCGATTCCGATCCCTATGACGACAGCGAGGGCGGGTTCGATGCGATCTTCGAGAACCCGGTCTTTGCCGGGGCCGACACCTCCTACTGGATCCGCCAGACCATCCCCTTTGCCGGCGGCGGGCGGGCGGTTGCCGTCAACGGCCGCAACGGCATCCTCAATTCGCTGCGCTCGTCCAAGGAACAGGGGCAGAGCAACTTCAACAATCCGGGGCTGATCCTGATCGGCGCGGGGGCCGATTTCGACCTTACCCCCGAGCTGCGCCTGTCGGCCAATGCCAATCACCTGTGGTTCGAGAACACCTCGAGCCTCGAGGTGCTCCGCAATGAAGGCTCGATCCCGAGGGAGATCGGCTTTGATTTGTCGGCCTCGGCGATCTGGCGTCCCAAGGCGACGCAGAACATCGTCTTTCGCCTTTCGGCCGCGGCGCTGCTTGCCGGGGATGGCTTCAAGGATCTGTTCACCGTCCGGGGCGGCGGCAAGGAATTCGTCTCGGTGCTTGCCAATGTGGTGCTGACCTACTGATGCTGACGCTCGGCCACTCCTTCGCCCGTCATCTTGCGCTTCTGGCCGTTGCGCTGGTGCTGGCGCTCGGCCTGTTTGTCGGCGCGCCCCAGGCCGCCGACAAGGAAAAGCCGGTCAAGCGCGATTACAGCGCGGTCTTTGCCCCGCCGGCCCCGGCACGGCAATCGGTGGCGGAGATGGAGGCCAAGTCCGAAGGGTGCCTCACCTGCCACGTCAAGACCGACGCGCCGACCATGCATGTCAGCCCTGCGGTGCGGCTGGGCTGCACCGATTGCCACGGCGGCAATCCCCGGGTGCGCGGCAATGCCGAGCTGCCGCATGACCACCCCGATTACGTCGCCGCGCGTGACAAGGCCCACGTGCTGCCCAAGTATCCGGGCAGCTGGCATTTCCCCTCCTCGGCCAATCCCCAGCGCTCCTACGCGCTGCTCAACAAGGAAGCGCCCGAGTTCATCAAGTTCGTGAACCCCTCGGACTACCGCGTCGCGCGCGAGGCCTGCGGGGCCTGCCACATCCAGGCGATCGAGGCGGCGGAACGCTCGATCATGGCAACGGGCGCGATGCTGTGGGGCGGGGCGGCCTACAACAACGGGATTCTGCCATTCAAGAACTATGTCCTGGGCGAGGCCTATACCCGCGATGGCAAGCCGGCGCGGATCAACTCCCCGGGCATGGGCGAGGGTGGCAAGCTCTCGTCCGAGCAGGCCGCGCGCGGGGTGCTCGCCGAGATGTATCCGCTGCCCACCTGGCACGTGATCCCGCCGGGAGACATCTTCCGCGTGTTCGAGCGCGGCGGGCGCACCATCAACTCGCAGTTTCCCGAGATCGGCCTGCCCAATCCCACCGGGCAGATCCAGCGGCTCGAGGAGCCGGGGCGGCCCGATCTCAAGCAATCCAACCGCGGGCCCGGCACGGGTCTCAGGGTGGCGATCCCGGCGCTCAACATCCACAAGACCCGCCTCAACGATCCCTTCACCTGGTTCATGGGCACCAATGACCAGCCCGGCGATTACCGCCATTCGGGCTGCGCGAGCTGCCATGTCGTCTATGCCAATGATCGCGAGCCGCGCCATTCGCTGATCTATGCCCAGTATGGGCGCGACGGGCAGACCATCACCGTCGATCCCACCATCGCCGACAAGATCGCGCACGCGCCAGGCTATGGCGGGAAAGGTAAGGGCAAGCACGGCGCTCTGAAGCAGCCGGGCGAGGCGGAAGAAGGCGGCGCGGCAGGCGCAGGTGCGGGCAAACGCGCGGATGATAGCCTGACGGTGAACGGCCAGCCCAAGGAAAAGGGCCACCCGCTTCAGCACGTCTTCACCCGGGCGATCCCCACGGCCCAGTGCATGAACTGCCACATGCACCAGCCCAACATCTTCCTCAATTCCTACCTTGGCTACACCATGTGGGATTACGAGAGCGATGCGCCCTTCATGTGGCCGGAAAAGCAGAAATATCCCACCGCGGCCGAGGTGCGCGCGATCAATGATCGCAACCCAGAAGGTGCTGCCCCCCGAGGCAAGTGGGGTGACATAGATTTCCTGCGCAATGTCTATGACCTCAACCCCAAGCTCAAGGACACCCAGTTTGCCGATTACCACGGCCATGGCTGGAACTTCCGCGCGATCTTCAAGCGCGACCGCGAGGGCAACCTGCTCGATGCCGAGGGGCGCATCGTCGATCCCGATGATCCGGAAAAGTGGCGCAAGGCGGGCGAGGGCAAGTTCGTGCCCCCCGGGGTCAACCCCGGCAAGACCGTGCACCTCATGGACATTCACGCCGAAAAGGGCCTGCAATGCGCCGATTGCCATTTCGAGCAGGACAGCCACGGCAACGGCCTCATCTATGGCGAAGTGGCCAATGCGATCGAGATCGGCTGCAAGGATTGCCACGGCACCGCCGATGCCTATCCCACGCTGCGCACCAGCGGCCCGGCGGCTCCGCCTGAAGGGCACGATCTTGCGCTGCTGCGCAACCCCGATGGCAAGCGCCGCTTTGAATGGATCGAGGGCGAGGATGGGCGGCGCAAGCTGATCCAGCGCTCGATCGTCGATCCAAACCTCGAATGGGAGATGAGCCTCGTCAAGGACTCGGTCGATCCGGCCACCCCCACGTTCAATGCCAAGGCCGCGCGCGCCAAGCTGATGAGCCGCTATGGCGCGGAGACCGGCAATTTCGAGTTCGGCCTCGGCATCGCCGAGGAGGATCGCGCCCACCGCGAGGGCGAGATGGCCTGCTTTACCTGCCACCTGTCGTGGACCACCAGCTGCGGCGGCTGCCACCTGCCGATCGAGGCCAACTGGAAGACCAAGAGCCACCGCTACGAGGGGATCGAGACCCGCAATTTCGCCACCTACAACCCCCAGGTGGCGCGCGACGAGATGTTCCAGCTGGGCAAGCACCAGACCACCAAGGGCAACCAGATCGCCCCGGTGCGCTCTTCCTCGGCGCTGGTGCTGTCATCGACCAACATCAACCGCGAACGCATCTATGTGCAGCAGCCGCCGATCAGCGCGATCGGCTTTTCGAGCCAGGCCTTCGCCCCGCACTTCCCCCACACCGTGCGCCTGACCGAGACCAAGACCTGCACCGATTGCCACCTGTCCGATCAGGACGACAACAATGCCATCATGGCGCAGCTGCTGCTGCTCGGCACCAATTATGTGAACTTCGTCGGGCTCAACGCCTGGGCGGGGCTGGAAGGCGGTATCCAGGCCACCCGGGTGACCGAATATGACGAGCCGCAGGCAGTGATCGGCTCCTATCTGCACCGCTATGCCTATCCCGATTACTGGAAGCTGCATGTCGAGGCCAACGGGCGCGAGCTCAAGAACTGGGTGCGGGGCAAGACCTTCGATGAGAACCTTTCGGGCGAAACCCACCCCTTCGAGGAATTTGTCAACGTGCACGAGGGCACGCGCGATCGGGTCGGCTGCCTGCAACTGCGCGGTGAATATCTGTTCGTGGCCGAAGGGCGGGGCGGCTTTACCGCCTATGATGTCGCCAGCATCGCCAACAAGGGCGTGTCCGAGCGCATCCTCAAGGGGCCGTTCTCGGCGCTGGGGCATGACACCAATGTCAAGACCACCAACGCCACCTGCATGGCGCTGGCCACCAACCAGCCGATCGCCCCGCACCGCAACACGCCCGAGATGCGCGAGATGAACCAGGAACAGCCGTTCCTGCCGATCTACAACTATGCGGCCATCACCGATGCGGTCGAGGGGCTGATCCTTGTCAACGTCAACACCCTTGCCGATGGCGAATTCCGCAACAACAAGCTGCGCCGCAAGGTCTATGCCGACGGTTCGAGTGCGTGGAACCCGGGCGGGGTGCTGACCGGTGCGCGGCACATCGTGCTGGGGGGCGAGGTGGCCTATATCACCGCAGACAAGGGCCTGGTGGTGGTCGATCTCAGCAACCCCGACACGCCCAGGCTCGCGGCGGTGCGCGAGCTTAATGACGCGCGGGCGAGCGCGGTGCAGTTCCGCTATCTCTGGGTGACGGACGCCGAAGGGGTGAAGCTGTTCGACATCACGTCCTTGCGCGATCCGGTTCCCGTGCCCGAGGCGAGCGTGCCGCTCGCCGATGCGCGGCGGCTCTATGTCGCGCGCACCTATGCCTATGTCGCGGCCAAGGCCGAGGGGCTCGTCATCCTCGATGTCAAGAACCCGCGCCGTCCGCGGATCTACCAGCGGGTGACGCTTGACGGGGCGCTCAATGATGCCGAGGACGTGATCGTCGCCAGCACAAATGCCTCGCTCTTTGCCTATGTCGCCGATGGGCGCAACGGGATGAAGGTGCTGCAGCTGACCAGCCCGGAAAGCCAGCCCAATTTCTACGGCTTTTCCCCTGCGCCCAAGCCCGAACTGATCGCCTGGGCGAAGACGCCGACGCCTGCCATCGCCCTGTCCAAGGGCCTCGACCGCGACCGTGCGGTGGATGAGACCGGCGGGCAGATCGCGGTGTTCGGGCGCCTGGGTTCGCGCCCCTTCACCCGGACCGAGATGGAGCGCCTGTTCATGACCCGCGCCGGGGTGCCGTGGAAGGTGAACGACAAGGTCGACATGAACCGCTGGGTCGGCCTTGCCCCCTCAGCCCCGCAGCGCGCCGCCGCGCGGATGAAATAGGGCGCAAGGCAGGCGCGAGCGGGGCAGGGGCGCGGGCCCCGTGCGGTTCTAGAGGCTTGGCGGCAGGCAAGTGGCCCGCGGCAGGGCCTTGGGTGCTTGGCACAGGGCCCAGCGCTATTCGCGCTCGGCAAACATGCCTTCGATCATCGGTTGCAGCCCCGCATGGAAGCGCGCGAGGATCTGCCAGTCGCCCACCCGCTCGTAGTGCGAGACGAGGCTCGCCCCGTCCCAGCGGTGGATGGCATAGGTCGGCGGCTCGGTGGTGATCAGTTCACGGTCATCGGGGGTGTGCTGGTCGATCGGGGACAAATCCATCGCCACCAGTGGCGCGACCGAGGGCGTCACCCCGAGCGGGATTCCGGCAAAGCGCGTGGTGATCTGGCGGTGGAGGTGGCCGCAATGGATCGCCACCACCTGGCTCTGCCCGGCCAGCACCTTGTGCAGGCGCATGATCCACGGCTCGTCAGGCGCCGGGTCCATCCAGTCGATGCCCGCCACCACCGGGGGATGGTGCATAAAAATGAGCGTCGGCTGATCGGGTGCCTCGGCCAGCCGCGCCGCCAGCCAGTCTGCACGCGCCTCGCAGAAGGCCCCGCCGTGGCGCCCGTCCTCGAGCGTGTCGAGGCAGATGATCCTGAGGCCCAATGGTGCCTCGACCACATAGTGCAAAAAACCGCCCTCTGCCGGGGTGACCTGGGGAAAGGCGCTCAGAAGGCCGCGGCGGCTGTCGTGATTGCCCACCATCGGCACCACCGGAAAGGGGCAGTCCTTGAGCAACTCGGCGGCCTTGGCAAAACTCTCATCATCGCCATGATCGGTGATGTCGCCGGTCAGCACCAGCATGTCGGGCCGATTGGGCCCTTCGATCAGGCGGCGATAGGTGGCGCGGAAGCGCACGAGGTTGAGCTCCTCGGGCTTTTCCTCGGGGGCAAAGCCGACATGGATATCGGTCATCTGCGCAATCAGCACAGGGCGGGCGGATGCGGCTTTGGCTCCCATGGCTATTTCCTAGCGGGCCTTGCCAAGGCTGCAACCACGCTGCTTGCCTTGCCGCTCTCGGGAGGCGGCGGCAGCGGCCGGTAATGCGGCGCCTTGCCCTTGGGCTGCCACTGGCCCGCGGGCAGGTGATAGGCGTGGCACATGGCGCATTCGGAAGGCACGATCTTCTTCGTCTTGGCCGCGCTTGCCCCGCGATGGCACTCGCGGCAGCTGGCAAGATCGGGGATCAGGAGGTCGCTGGCAAGCTTCGAGGTGGTGGCCGCATGGCACGAGGTGCACTTTTCCTGCTTGTGCGCCTCGTGGTTGAAATAGCCGCGGGTGAGGAAACGGTCGGGCAGGTTTACGGGGATGAGATCGGCCTGCCCGGTGCGCCCGCGTGTGGGCAGGTGGCACTCGGTGCAGATGCCGCCTTCGGACAGCGCGTTCGAAAGCCCGATATAGGCGCGCACCGGACGCCCGAAATCGGCGGCATAGCCGCCCCCGCTGCCAAGTTGGCCCGGACGGCTGCGCCCCGGGGCGAGCGCCGGGCGCCGCCCGGTGCCGATCCGCGCCAAGTCTTCGGCAAGGTGCTTGATGTCGCCGTGGCGCAGCTTGGCAAAGCCGCCGGCCGCGGTGCGGCCTGAAACGAGGCTGTGGCAGGCCTCGCAGTCTTCTTCCATCTCGACTTCGCCAAAGCCGATGCGATCGGCAGTGAGGCTGTGGCAATCGCTGCATTCGAGCGGCTTGCCATATTGCGCCAGGCTCACCGCCATGCGCGCCGCCCCGCCGCGCGGGTTCATGTGCACATCATGCGGGAACTTGAGCCCGCTGCGCTCGAGCGGGCGGGTATCGAGGCTGGCGCGCACCGGCCGGGCGGCGCCAAAGCTGGCGAAATAGAGCGGGCGGAACTGCGGGTGGGCCTTGCCGAAATCATGCGCATTGGCGAGCGCGGTGTCGGTCAGCCGGGTCTTGAGATCGCGGTGACAATCGGCGCAGAAGGCCTCGCTCGCGGGCTGCTGGCGCACTGCGCCCTCGTGCTCGCTGTGGCAGGCAACGCAGCCGAGCGGCCCTTCCTTGCCGAGGCTCGTGGCGATCCGCCACTGCAGCGCATCGCCGGCCGAAAGCGGCGGCATCCCCTGGGCAAGGCGCGGCATCTTGGCGTGATCGCCGGTTTCCTCGTGGCAGGCGATGCAGGTTTCATCCTGCACGCTTTCAAACGCCTTGACGTGGCAGCTTTCGCAATTGTTGGCGAGGCTCTGGTGCCTCACTGACAGATCGCCGCTGATCCAGGCCCGGTCAAACAGCACCTGGCCCGGCGTCATCCCCTCGGGATCGGGCTTGGCCGGGCTGCGCACAAGGTGGCTGGTCACCGGTACGGCCAGCAGCAAAAGCAGGATCGCGCCTGCGAAGATCCAGCTCATCGCCCGCTTGGACGGCAGCACGCTGGCGAGCGCGAAGCTGCGCAGCACATCGCCCTTGCCCTCCTCGGCGGCGACCTGGCGGATGGTGATGAGCACCCGCCCATCGCTCTCGCGGCTGATCGCGAGCCGGGCCGCGCCAAGCGCGATCTCGCCCCCGGTGCGCGGATCGATGCGAGCCTCGGTCAGCATCCGCCCGTCAAGCCCGAATTCGAGCGTGCCCAGGGCGCGGGCGGCAAGCGTGCCGTCAGCCTGCCGGGTAAGGGCAACGTGGCGCTGCTCGACCGCAAGATCGGGCAAGTGAATGTCGCACTCGGCCGCGCGGCCGATGGTGAGGCTGTCCTGATCGAGCGTCCGCTCGCGGATCAGCTCGCGTCCCGCGGCGGTGAAGTCGATGGTGCGGATCAGGAAAGCCACGCGCGCGCCCCCTCACCAGTAATAGAACACGCTGATGACATGGGCGGTGAGCGCGGCGAGCAGCGCAATGGTGAGCGGCACGTGCACGAACAGCCAGATCTCGAGCAGCGCCCGGATGCGCAGCGCCCCGCGGATCTGCGCCAGCTGTTCGCGCCGCTTCTCAAGCAGCGCGCGCACCCTTTCCGCCGCGCCGGGATCGGCGCTCCCCACCTGGTCGAGCCCCTTGAGGGCGCGCGCCGTGGCGCAGAAGGGATAGCGGCCGGTGAGCCGTGCCAGCGGTCCGCCGGCAAAGGGATCCTGCCCCAGCGCGGCGATCACGAGGTCGGCCTCGGCCCGGCCCAGCGGCTGGGCAGCGGCCTCGAGCTGGCGGTCGATCGCGCCCAGGGCCTCAAGCATCTGCGCCCGGGTCATCTCGCGGCGGTTGGCCGAAAGCGCCGGGGGCAAGGTGGCATAGGCGATCACCCCATAAATGCCGCTGGCGATCACCAGCAGCATCAGCACATAGGCGAGCGTGTGGACGTTCCAGCCGATCTGAAAGCCGGTGTGGAGCGTGCCGATCACGATCAGCGCAAGGCCGAGATAGACATGCGCGGAGGTCCACGCCTTGAGGCTCCAGGCGCCGGGGGTGATCCGCCGCTTTCTCACCCCGAGGAGCGAGAGCCAGACGATCAGGGCAAGACCGATCGTGCCGAGCGTGTAGCCATACCACGAGCCGCCATTGGGCCGCGGCTCCTGATCGATGAGCGCATAGCCGATGATCGCCGCGGCGCTGAGGCCAAGCGCGATCCACAGCCAGCGAAAGCGGCGGTGCTTGAGGAAGCTGACATGATCGGAGTCGCGCCGCCGCTCGTCCTGCGAGAAGCGGCCGGGACCGGCCTGCGCCCTGCGCTGCTTCGCCGCGCTCGCCATTATTCGACATCCTCGGTGAGCTTGGTGAAGGTCAGGAACTTGTCCGGGCTGACGCGGATGGCGGCACCCGTGGGGCAGGCGCGCACACAGGCCGGGCCGCCATCGATCCCGGAACACATGTCGCACTTGATCGCCTGCTTGGCCTTTTGCGCGCCCTCCTTCTCGGCGGCCTTCTTGCGCCAGGCATAGGGTGCCTCGCCCGGGCCGGGCCCCTTGCCGAACAGCATCCATTGCAAGAGGCTCGGCTTTTTCGGCGGCTTGGCGTCCATGCGGATCACGCCATAGGGGCAGTTGCGTTGGCAATTGCCGCAGCCGATGCAGGTTTCATCGATGAACACCTCGCCATCGGGCCCGCGCTTGATCGCGTTGGGCGGGCAGTCAGCCATGCAATGCGGGTGCTCGCAGTGGCGGCAGCTGGTCGGCACGTGGAGATGGGCATAGGTGCGCCCGGCCTCGCGGTCGAGGCGCGAGAGGCCGTCATGGCTGTCGGCACAGGCCCTTTCGCAATTGTCGCAGCCGATGCACAGCGTCTCGTTGATCAGCAGCACGTCGGTGGCTTCGCCAATGCCATTGTCGACGAGGAATTGCGCGGTCTCGGAATAGAGATCGACCGCGCTGGAAAAGCTGTCCTTGCGGCTTTCGATGAAAGCGTTGGTGGCGCGGCGCGCGGCCATGTCCTTGAGCGCGCGCTCGCGCAGCGCCGGGCGCTTGTCGAGCAGGGCAAGGAAGCCCTCTCCCGGCAGGCGGATCACCTCCGACTTGATCGCCGCCTTGACCGTGGCGGTGCGCGCCGACCCGTCGATCGCCGCCATCTCGCCGAAATAGCTGCCGGCGGGCAGATAGGAGAGGAACACCGGCCGCCCGCCAATCTGTTTTTCGACGATCATCGAGCCGCGGCGGATGATGAACACGTCCTTGTCCTCGGCGCCCTCGGCAATCACCACCTCGCCGGCGCGCTTCTCCTCCACCCGGGCCGCTGCGACCAGGGGGGCGACATCCTCGGGGGTCAGCCCCGATCCAAACATTTGCAGCAATTGCCGCTCGATCGAGATCTGCTCGATCGTCTTCTTGGCCGCCGGCACCTGCGATTGCAGCTTGAGCGCGGCGAGGCGCGAGATTTCGACCACGATCGTGTCTTCGGCCGCGCGGATCGTGGCGCCGCGGCGCCGGCCCGAAATGAGGCCGACCTCGCCGAAGATCGAGCCGGTCCCGATCGGCACGGTGATCGAGGGATCGGCCGGGTTGACCTCGACCGCGACCGAGCCGCTGGCGATGCCGAACAGCGAGGATCCGGGCGCGTTGCGTTCGAAGATCACCTCGCCCGCGCGGAAGAAGCGGACTTCGGAATCGAGCATGAACTCGCGCATCTGCAGCGGGTTCATGCCATTGAGGATCGAGACATTGGCGCGCAGGAACTCGAGCCATTCTTCGGTGCTGCGCTTGCCCGGCAGGCCGGCGAACTTGGCCGCAATGATCGGCTCGTCCGCGGGCTTCAGCGCGGTATTGCCGTTGATGAACTCGATGACGTCATAGCCCTGGTTCATGCAGTGCTTGATCAGCGGATAGCCGGCCAGCGCCCCGATCACGAAGATGCCGGGCGCGGTCGATTCGAACACCGGCGAGAGTTTGGGAAAGGCGCCGCGATCCTCGCTGGTGAATTCGATCCCGCATTCCTCGACAAAGGCACGCGGCGGGGCCGAGCCGATGCGCGCGATCACCCGGTCGCAGCGGATGCGCACTTCACCGTCGCGGGTGGCAAGCGTGATCCAGCCCGGCTCGATCGCCTTGGTCTCGGACTCGAAGCGGATGGTGAGCTTGCCCGCCTCGTGATCGGCCAGCAGCGCTTTGACATTGGCGTCTTTGGCGGTGGGAAACTCGGTGCCGCGGTTGAGGATCGACACGGTGTTGCGCTGTGCCGGATCTTCGGCAAGGCCGCGCGCGTTCTCGATGCCCGCATCTCCCGTGCCGATCACGATGATGTGCTCATCGACATATTCGGTCGGATCGTCGAGCTGATACTGGACATGTGGCAGATCGGCGCCGGGGCAGCGCAGGCGGTTGGGATTGCCCTGGGTGCCAATGGCGAGGATGACGTTTTCGGCCATCACCACTTCGCCATTGGTCAGCTCAATCGCATAGGGCGGGGCGTGGCGCTGGATTTCCTTCACGCTCCTGCTGCCATCGCGCGCGCGGGTGACGATCTGTTGCACGCTGCCGGGGATCGGATCGCCGGTGCCGCGGATCGCCTTGACCTCGGCGTGGAACTTGACGTTGACGGGAAAGTCGCTGACTGGCCCTTCGTGGCGCGGAACCAGCGGATTTTCCACCCGCAGCTGACGGTTCCAGATGCCCAGGATGGTTTCGCGCTTGCCCGCCTCGAATGCGATATCCGACCGCAGCACCAGATTGGCGGGCGTGGCCATCACGTGCTTGCCCTTCTGGTACTTGAAGATGGTATCGGAGAGGTGATCGGTCTTTTCGAGGAGCACGTGGCTCATGCCGAGCGCGGCTGCATGCGCCGCCGCGCTGATGCCGGCGGGGCCCGAACCGATGATGGCAACCTTGTACATGCCGGCCAACTATCCTTCCCCCCTGCGGATAGGTCGCTCACCGGCCTTCACCATAATCAAAACCGTCCCCGATGCCAGCGCGAATTGCCGCCGCTCAGCAAGGATGCTAGCGGGATGGCCATGGCAGGGGCGATGATGGACAACACAGGCAAGCGGCCTGCAGGCGGGGGCGGCAATACACGGGCAGGCTGGCTGCTCTTGGGCGGGGCGCTGGTGCTGGCGGCCGGCTCGATCGGGTTCAACCTCATGGGGCGGGACAGCGCCGCGCCGGTGGCCGCCGAGGGCACGGGCGCACCGAGCATCGACCAGCTGCGCGCCGCGGCCGAAGCGGCCAAGGATGACGCCCGGCCCTGGACCGAGCTGGCCTTTGCCTATTTCCAGGAAAGCCGCTTCGACGAGGCGGCCGCGGCCTATCGCCGCGCGGTGGCTATCGATCCCGAGGCCGCGGTGCTGTGGTCGGCGCTGGGCGAGGCGCTGGTGATGGGATCGAAGCGCGATCCGCTTCCGGCCGAGGCGCTCCAGGCCTTCGAGAAGGCGCTGGCGCTCGATCCGCAGGATCCGCGCGCGCGCTATTTCCTCGCCGCCAAGAAGGATCTCGACAAGGATCATGAGGGCGCGATCGCCGATTGGCTGGCGCTGCTCGCTGATACGCCCCCCGGCGCGCCGTGGGAGGCCGATCTGGTGCGCACCATCGAGCAGGTCGGCCAGATCAACAAGATCGATGTTGCCGCACGCATCGCCAAGGCGCAAGGGGCGCGCAAGCCGGCGCTGCTGGCCCCCGGATCGGGCAGCGTCGCGGGCGAGGCCGCCTCGCCCAATGTGCGCGGGCCGAGCGCGGCCGAGGTGGCAGCGGCGAGCCGGCTGAAGCCTTCCGAACAGCGCCAGATGGCCGAGGGCATGGTCGCCCAGCTTGAGGAGCGCCTGAAAAGCCAACCGAAAAACCTCGATGGCTGGGTGATGCTGATGAGGAGCCGCATGACGCTGGGTGAACCGGCCAAGGCGCGGGCTGCGCTCGAGGCGGCGATCAAGGCCAACCCCGGCGCAGCGGCACAGCTCAGGGAGCAGGCCGCCGCGCTCGGCGTGACCTAGCGCGGTGGGCAGGCGCGGCCCGGGCGGGCCACGCCCCCGCCCTAGAGTCAGACCACCCCGAAGGCCAGC
The DNA here is from genome assembly GCF_000422985.1 of Erythrobacter cryptus DSM 12079. Lineage (GTDB taxonomy): Bacteria > Pseudomonadota > Alphaproteobacteria > Sphingomonadales > Sphingomonadaceae > Erythrobacter > Erythrobacter cryptus. Next base: position 73,271 of record NZ_KE383967.1, on the reverse strand, counting down.
ATCGCATCGGCAACCTTCTTGAAGCCGGCGATGTTCGCGCCCTTCACATAGTCGATATAGCCGCCGCCCTGATCGCCATAGCGGATGCAGGCATCATGGATGCCCTTCATGATGTCCTTGAGCATCTGCTGGAGCTCCTCCTCCTTCCACGAGCGGCGCTCGGAGTTCTGGCTCATCTCGAGGCCCGAGACCGCCACCCCGCCCGCGTTCGAGGCCTTCCCCGGCGCGTAAAGGATCTTCGCCGCCTTGAAGGCATGCACCCCGTCGAGATCGGTCGGCATGTTGGCGCCTTCGGACACCGCCTTGCAGCCATTGGCGATGAGCGTCTTGGCATCCTCGCCCAAGAGCTCGTTCTGCGTGGCGCAGGGCAGGGCGACATCACACGGCACGCCCCAGGGGGTCTTGCCGGGGTGGAAGGTGGCGCCGGGGAAGGCCTCGACATATTCCTCGATCCGCCCGCGGCGGTGGGTCTTGTGGGCCTTGACCCAATCGATCTTTTCCTGGGTGATGCCATCGGGATCGTGGATGAAGCCGCCCGAATCCGACAAGGTGAGCACCTTGCCGCCCAGCTGCACGATCTTTTCCGCGGCGTGGGTGGCGACATTGCCCGAGCCTGAGATCACCGCGGTCTTGCCCGCGACGCTCTCGCCCTTGGTCGCCAGCATGTTCTCAAGGAAATAGACCGCGCCATAGCCGGTCGCCTCGGTGCGGATCAGCGAGCCGCCCCATTCCAGCCCCTTGCCGGTGAGCACGCCGTTCCAGTGGTTGGTGATGCGCTTGTACTGGCCGAACATGAAGCCGATCTCGCGCCCGCCCACGCCGATATCGCCCGCCGGCACGTCCACATCAGGACCGATATGGCGGTAAAGCTCGGTCATGAAGGACTGGCAGAAACGCATGATCTCGCGCACGCTCTTGCCCTTGGGGTTGAAGTTGGCGCCGCCCTTGCCCCCGCCCATGGGCAGGCCGGTCAAGGCGTTCTTGAAGGTCTGCTCGAAGGCGAGGAACTTGAGCACGCTTTCATTGACCGATGGGTGAAAGCGGATGCCGCCCTTGTAGGGGCCGATGGCATTGTTGTTCTGCACCCGCCAGCCGCGCTGGACGCGGATATTGCCGTTGTCATCCTCCCAGCACACCCGGAAGGAGACCACCCGGTCCGGCTCGGCGATGCGGCGGAGGATCTGCTGGGCGTGGTATTCTTCCTTGTCCTGGATGAAGTCGAAGATGTCCTCGGCCACCTCCTGCACCGCCTGCACGAATTCGGGCTGGTGCGGATTGCGCTTCTTCACGCCCTCCATGAAGCCATTGAGGTCGACGTGATCGGTGACTGCCATGATTTCCCCCCCACAAATAAAGCCTGGCCGGTGTATGCGCCCGATAGAGACTCCGCTTGTCTGTTTGCGGCATTTTATCGGCGCAAAGCCGCCCGCTGGCAAGGATGATCGGGGCGGGGCGGGGGAGCGTCAGATTGCGGCGCTGAAGCCTTTGGGCGCATCCTGGCGATAGGCGTCGAAAAGCGCGGCGATGACGCGGGCATAGGGCACGCCCGCGGGCAGGATGGCAAGGCGGGTGCCCGACAGCCGGGCAAGGCCGGCGGCAATGAAGGGGGCAAGGCGCGGCTGCGCCTCGGTCATGAGGCAGGGGGCAAGCGCGGCCTCGCCGTGGCACAGCAGCGCCTCGATCACCTCTCCCCTCAGGCGATCCTCGGCCGAGCGGACGATGCCTTGGCTCGCCGACAGGCGCCCCTCGGCGCTCAGCTGGCGATAGCGCCCGGTGTGCTTCTCGTTCTGCGCGATCAGCGCCGGAAAGCAGCTGATCGCGCTGGCTCCGAGGCCAAGCAAGACCTCCGCCGGATCGTCGGTAAAGCCCTGGAAATTGCGCCTTAGCCGCCCGGCGCGCCCGGCGCGGGCGAGCGGATCGTGGGGCAGGGCAAAGTGATCAAAGCCGATCGGCTCATAGCCTTCGGAGACCAGAAAGCCATGGGCCTCAGCGGCCATGGCAAAGCGCGTCTCGGCCCCTGGCAGAGCCTCGGTCGGGATCAGCCGCTGGCGCGGCACGAGGTGCGGCACATGGGCATAGCCGAACACGGCCAGCCGATCGGCCCCCAGCCTCACCGCCTGGGTGAGCGTATCGGCAAGATCGCCGAGCGACTGGTGCGGCAGGCCATACATCAGATCGAAATTGAGCGATTTCACCCCGGCGCGGCGCAGCATCTCGGTGGCGCGCGCGATCATCTCCAGGGGTTGCACCCGCCCGATCGCCTGCTGGCAATGGGGCGCAAGCGTCTGCACCCCAAGGCTTGCGCGGGTAAAGCCGACCGCCCCGATCGCCCGGCCCCAATCGGGGGTGAGGCTACGCGGGTCGATCTCGATCGACCAGTCGGGGGCATGGAGCGGGAAATGGGCATGAAGCGCATCGACCAGGGCGATGAGCTCGACCGGAAGGATGGCATTGGGGCTGCCCCCGCCAAAGGCGATGCGCCGCACCCTTGCGCCTGCAGGCAGCAGGCTGGCGAGGGTCGCAAGTTCCTGGTGCAGCGCGGCAAGATAGCTTTCGACGCGCGCGCGGCGCCCGGCCGCGCCGGTGTTGCAGCCACAATAGTGACAGATCGCCTCGCAAAAGGGGATGTGAAGATAGAGTGAGATGTCGCCGTCAGCCCTGGCAATCGCGCGCTCGATGCTGCCCGGCGCCAGCGGGCCGAAATCGGCGGCGGTGGGATAGCTGGTATAGCGCGGCACCGCGCGGGCGAGGAGTTCGGGGTGATAGGGCCACATGGCACCGATCAAGCAGGGCGTCGCTCAGCTGTCCTTGCGCTGGATCAATTTGGCGGCGCGTTCGCCCGCGCGGCAGGTGCCGGCATGGCAGCCCTTGGGATGGCAGGGGCGCTGATCCTGCGCCGGGGCCTCATTGCCCAACGGCAGGGTGATGGTTCCACCGTTGCACAGGCGTGCGGTGATCGCGGCGCGCGGGGCGGGCAGGGGGCCGAGCATCACCGGCACCAGCGCCGCCAGCGCCAGGCCCAGCGCCGGGGGGATCATGAGCCGGTCTCCTCGTCCTCGATGAGGATGCGCGCGGCGGCCCCGTCGAGATCCTCATATTGCCCATCGCGCAGCGACCACAGGAAGGCGGCCAGCCCGGCCAGCCCCATGCCGAGCGCGATCGGGATGAGGAAGGCAAGCCCGGTCATGCCTGCGCGCTCCGGGCAAGGCGCAGGGAATTGGCGATCACCACCAGCGAGCTGGCCGACATGGCGATCGCGGCAATGAGCGGGGTGACGAGCCCGGCGAGCGCGAGCGGCACGGCGAGGAGGTTGTAGGCGATGGCAAAGGCAAAGTTCTGCCGCACGATCCGCATCGTCCGGCGCGCGACCTTGACCGCGTGCACCACCGGCATCAGCGTCTCGCCGAGGAACACCGCGTCTGCCGCCTGGCGGCTGGCGTCCGAGGCGGTGCCGGGCGCGATCGCGGCATGGGCGGCGGCAAGCGCCGGGCCATCATTGAGGCCATCGCCCACCATCAGCGGGCGCTGGCCGCTGGCCTTGAGCGCCTCGAGCGCGGCGAGCTTGGCCTTGGGGCTTGCCTCGGCCTCGGCCTCGAGCCCGAGCGCGGCAGCGAGCGCGGCGACCGGGCCGGCACGGTCGCCCGAAATGAGGCGCGGCGCGAGCCCCATGCGCCGCAGCGCGGCGAGCGCCTCGGCGGCATCGGGGCGCAGCGGATCGGTGAAGGTGATGGTGTAATGCCGGGCGCCGATGCAAAGGCTCGCGGCAAGCTCGGCGCTCTCATTTTGTGCGCGTTCGAGCGCGACCGGCACCCCCTGCCAAATCCCGGCGAGCCCGGTCCCGCCGGTCTCGACGATGTCTTCAACCGCCGCCGGGGTCACGCCTGCGCGCCGCAGGCTTTCGGCAAGGCCGCGGCTCAGCGGATGGCGGCTCGCCTGGGCAAGGCCCAGCGCCACCGCCCGCGCTTCGGGATCGAGCGCGCCGATCTCGGCCCGCGGGCTGCCAAGCGTGAGCGTGCCGGTCTTGTCGAGCACCGCCACGTCGCATTCGGCCAGGCGTTCGAGCGCGCTGCCATCCTTGATCAGCACCCCGCGCCGCATCAGCGCCCCGGCCGCCACCACCTGGGCTGCCGGAACCGCAAGCCCCATGGCGCAGGGGCAGGTGATGATCAGCACCGCAATGGCGATGGTGAGCGCCTGGTGCCAGCCCGCCCCGGCGAGCATCCACCCGACAAAGGCCAGCGCGGCAAGGCTGTGCACCGCCGGGGCATAGAGGCGGCTCGCCCGATCGGCGATGCGGACATAGCGGCTGCGCGCCTGCCCGGCCTCGTCCATCAGCCGGGCGATTTCGGCAAGGGCGGTGTCCTCGGCCACGCGGGTGAGACGAATGCGCAAGGGCGCGCCAAGGTTGATCGCCCCGGCGTGCACGGCGCTGCCCGGCCCGACCGGCTCGGGCCTGCTTTCGCCGGTGAGCATGGCATTGTCGAGCGTGCTGGTGCCCGCGATCACCTCGCCATCGGCGGCAAGCGCCTCGCCCGCGGCGAGCAGCACCAGCATCCCCGGCTCAAGCTCGCTGGCATCGAGGCGGCGGGTGCTGCCATCCGGGCCGATCACGCTGGCGCTTTTGCCCATGCGCGAGAGCAGGGCGCCGATCCCGGCGCGGGTGCGCGCGCGCATCATTGCATCGAGCGCGCGCCCGGCGAGCAGGAAGAACAGCAGCATCACCGCGCTTTCAAAATAGGCGTGGCCGCCGCCGCTGATGGTCTCGTAGAGGCTGAGGGCGCTTGCGAGGATCACCCCGATCGCAATCGGCACATCCATGTTGGTGCGCCGGTGCGACAGCGCTGCCCAAGCGCTGGCAAAGAAGGGCTGCCCGGCATAGGCGATCACCGGCAGGGCGATGAGCGCGGAGAGCCAGTGGAACAGCGCCCGCGTGGCGCCATCGGCCCCGGCCCAGATGCTCACCGAAAGCAGCATCACATTCATCATGCCGAAGCCCGCCACCCCAAGCGCGCGCAGCAACCGGCGCTGTTCGGCCTCGTCGCGCGAGTGCGGGTTGTCGCTGATCGGCTGGGCCTCAAAGCCAAGGCTAAGGAGGGCCGCCGCGAGCGCATCTTGCCCCAGTGCAGGATCGTGGCGGATCGCGACCTGGCGGGTCGAGAGATTGGCGCGGGCCGCGTGGATGCCGGGGGTGCGCGGCAATTCGCGCTCGATCTTGCCGATGCACCCGGCGCACTTGATCCCGGGCACGGCAAGGCGGGTGGTGCAGCAGGCGGTCGCGTCCGCAGCGGCGCTGAAGGTGGCGGCCGGGGCGTTCATGAGAGGTCGCTCTGCCCGGCCCATTGCTGGCCTTGCGCACGGATCGCGAGGCGCACCCGCCAGCGCCCCGGGGCCAGCGCCTGGGTCGAGCGCCAGCGCCCCTCGCCCAGCGGCACAAAGGCAAGCTGGGTGGCCTCGCGCGGGCCGAGCGGGCGCTCGGCCGCGGCGGTGATCGCGGCGCTTTCGGGCACACGGGGCGCCGTGATTTCCACCCACCCGCCCGCGGCGCGGCGCACCTCCACCTGCCAGCCCAGCGCCGCGGTGGCCTTGGCCCGGGTGAGCCAGGCATTGTAGTTCTGGCTGGCGGCATAGGAATTGTCGACCACGGTGCCGTGAAAGCTGCTGACCGCCAGGCTGGCCATCAGCACATTGACCGCGATCACCACGGCAAAGCCGCCGATCAGCACCCAGGCCATGTGCCTGCCGGTGAAGGCCCTGTGGTTTGCCATCATTCACTCCCCGGCATGGTGAAGGTGGTCGCCGCCTCGTCGCGCTCGCGCTGTTCATCAAGGCTGGTGAGGCGGAAGGCAAAGGCCCCGGCACTGGTGCCGGGCGGCACGGTGACATAGGCGCGCACCAGCCGGGTGGCATTGGCAGGCACGGCGAGGATCTGCCTCGGCGCGGCCTGATCGCGGGAGATGCCATCGGTCCACATCACCGCGCCATCCGCAAGGCCGACAAGCGCGACCTCCATCTGTCGCGGGCGCGCTTCCATGTTGCGCAGGCGCAGGGTGTAGGCGTTGCGCACCGAGCCATCCTTCATCAGCATGTAGGGCGGATTGCGATCGGGCGAGACGGTGAGATCGGTGTGGCTGCGGGTGCCGAGCGCGAACAGCAGGCCAGCCCCGATCCCGGCCCAGATGGTGAAATAGATGAGCGTGCGCGGGCGCAGCAGCGCCTTCCACGCGGGCATGGGCGCAGCGCCGGCGGCTTCGGCCTTGCACTGTTCGAGCGTGGCATAGTCGATCAGCCCGCGCGGGCGTCCGATCTCCTTCATCACCTTGTCGCAGGCATCGATGCACAGTGCGCAGGTGATGCAGCCGATCTGCTGACCCTGGCGGATGTCCACCCCGGTGGGGCAGACGGCAACGCACAGGTTGCAATCGATGCAGTCGCCATATTGGCCGGGGTTCTTCGCCGCCTTCTTGAGGCTGCCGCGCGGTTCGCCGCGCCAGTGCTTGTAGGTGACGATCAGCGATTTTTCATCGAGCATCGCGGCCTGGATGCGCGGCCAGGGGCACATGTAGATGCACACCTGCTCGCGCATGAAGCCGCCCAGCCAGAAGGTGGTGCCGGTGAGGATCGCCACCGTGGCATAGGCCACAGGCGGCGCCTCGCCATTGATGAAGGCGCGCGCCAGCGTGGGGGCATCGGCAAAATAGAGGATCCACGCCCCGCCGGTGAGCAGGCTAATGACGAGATAGACGCTCCACTTGGCGCCGCGCCGGGCAATCTTGGCTGCCGTCCACGGCGCTTTGTCGAGCCTGATCCTGGCGTTGCGATCGCCATCGAAGAGGCGGTCGATGTGCTGGAACAGATCGGTCCACACCGTCTGCGGGCAGGCATAGCCGCACCAGGCCCGCCCCACCGCCGAGGTGACGAGGAACAGGCCGATCCCAGCCATGATCAGCAGCCCGGCGACGAAATAGAACTCGTGCGGCCAGATCTCGATATCGAACATGTAAAAGCGCCGGTGGGCAAGATCGACCAGCACCGCCTGATCGGGGGCATAGGGGCCGCGATCCCAGCGGATCCAGGGGGTGACGTAGTAGATCGTCAGCGTCACCAGCATCACCAGCCATTTGAAGCGGCGAAACGGCCCGTCGATGCGCTTGTTGTGGACGGTCTTACCCTTTTCATAGAGCGCGCTGCCCATGAAGCCGACCTCGGCCTGCCCATCAGCGCCGGGCGCGGCGGACGGGCCGAGCGCGCCCGCCCAGTCCCTTTGCGAAGGGCCGGGTTCGGCCTGCCCGGAAGGCTGAGCGGGCGGGGCGGGGCGGGCGATCTCGTCGGCTTCAGCCATCAGGGTTGGCCTTTCTGGCAGGGGTGTCGGCCGCAGCGCTGGTGGCCGTAGCAGGGCTGGCAGCCGGGGCCTGCTGGCCACCGCCGCGCGAGAAGACATAGGCGGCGAGCATCTTGATCGTCACCGGATCGAGCCGCCCCTGCCAGGCCGGCATCACCCCGTGGCGCGGGCCGAGGATCTGCTGGCGCACCGCGGCCTCGCTGCTGCCATAGAGCCAGATCGCATCATTGAGCGCAGGCGCGCCCATCGCCGGGTTGCCCTCGCCGCCCGCGCCGTGGCAGGCGGCGCAGTTGTCGGCAAAGACCTGCGCGCCCGCCGGGCTGGGCCTCGCCTTGCCCGAGAGCGAAAGCACGTGGCGCGCCACCGCGCCCACCTGCCCGGCATCGAGCACCCCGGCAAAGGCGGGCATGAAGTTGACCCTTGTGGCCTCATCGGCCTCCCAGCGGATGCCATGGGTGATGGTATATTCGATCTCGGGCAGGGTGCCGCCCCAGATCCAGTCATCATCATTGAGGTTGGGATAGCCGTGTTCCTGGTATCCCGCCGCGCCCGCACCGTGGCACTGGACGCAATTGACCTTGAAGGCCGCCGCCCCGCCGGCAATCGCGGCCTGCATCAGTTCGGGGCGCGCTGGCAGCGCCTCGATCGGGGTGGCGGCAATCTGCTGAAAGGTGCCCTGACGTGCGGCTTCGGCTGCGGCAAGTTCCTTGGCGAGCGCACCGCGGCTCGACCAGCCGAGCGTGCCCGCGGTGGCGCGGTCGATCAGCGGCCAGGCCGGATAGAGCACCACATAGATGAGGCTGAAGATGATCGTGGCATAAAAGGTCCACAGCCACCAACGCGGCAGCGGGGTGTTGAGCTCCTCGATCCCGTCCCATTCATGCCCGACGAATTCGGTCCCGGTGGGCGCGTCAATCCGCTTGTTGGCCATGGTTTTCATCCTTGAAAATCAGATTCTTCGCTGCGTCCACATGGGTCTTTGCGCCGGGGCGGAAGGGCCACAGGCACAAGGCCAGATAGAGCGCCACCATCGCGGCAAGGCCGTAGCTGTCGGCAAAGTGGCGCAAGGTTTCGTAGAGGCTCACCGGCCCTGCTCCTTGCTGAGGACTTCCTGCGCGGCGGCGCTGTTCACATCGACGAGTGTGCCGAGCATCTGGAGATAGGCGATCAGCGCATCCATCTCGGTCACGCGGGCCGGATCGCCATCGAAATCGCGGATCTGTGCCTTGGGATAGCGGGCGGCGAGGTCTCCGGCATCGGCCTCGGGATCGGCCTGGGCGATGAGATCGGCCTCGGCCTTGGCGATGTCGGCATCGCTGTAAGGCACGCCGAGCCGCCGCAGGGTTGTGAGATTGGCGGCCACATCGGGCACCTTGAGCGGGGTTTCGGCAAGGAAGCGGTAGGAGGGCATGATGCTCTCGGGCACCACCGAGCGCGGGTCCTTCAAATGCTGGACATGCCAGGCATCCGAATAGCGCCCGCCCACCCGGGCAAGATCGGGCCCGGTGCGCTTTGATCCCCACTGGAAGGGGTGATCATACATCGATTCCGCGGCGAGGCTGTAATGGCCGTAGCGCTCGACCTCGTCGCGGAACGGGCGGATCATCTGGCTGTGGCAGACATAGCAGCCTTCGCGGATGTAGATGTCGCGTCCGGCCAGTTCGAGCGGGCTGTAGGGGCGCATCCCTTCGACCTTCTCGATGGTGTTGTCGATCCAGAACAGCGGCGCGATCTCCACGATCCCGCCCACCGCCACCACCAGAAGCGTGACGACGGAGAGTAGGGTGATGTTCTTTTCAAGCTTCTTGTGGCTCTCGAACACCTGGGAGTGAGGGGCATTCTTGGACATTGTCTCGTTCCTTTGCGCCCGGGCCTATTCGGCGGGCTCGGCGGCAGGTTGGGGCAGGAGCGGGCGGTCGGCGGCGGCATCATGCGCCGTCTCGCCCAGCGGCGCCTCGTCGCGCTGGCGCCCGGCGATGGTCATGGCGAGGTTGAAGGCCATGATCGCAGCGCCGGCGAGGTAGAGCAGCCCGCCCACCATGCGCAGCACATACATGGGGTGGAGCGCGGCGACGGTATCGACGAAGCTGTTCACGAGGTAGCCATCGGCGCCATATTCGCGCCACATCAGGCCCTGGGTGATCCCCGCCACCCACATGCTGGCGGCGTAGAACACGATCCCCAGCGTCGCGAGCCAGAAGTGCCAGTTGATCATCTGCAGGCTGTAGAGCCGCGCCTGCCCCCACAGTCGCGGGGTGAGGTAATAGAGGCAGGCAAAGGTGATCATCCCGTTCCAGCCGAGCGCGCCGGAATGGACGTGGCCGATCGTCCAGTCGGTGTAGTGCGACAGGGAATTGACCGCCTTGATCGAGAGCATCGGCCCTTCAAAGGTGCTCATCCCGTAAAAGGCGAGGGCGAGCACCATCATGCGGATGATCGGATCGGTGCGCACCTTGTCCCAGGCGCCGTTCAGCGTCATCAGCCCGTTGATCATACCCCCCCAGCTCGGCATCCACAGCATGATCGAGAACACCATGCCGAGCGTCTGCGCCCAATCGGGCAGGGCGGTGTAGTGGAGGTGATGCGGCCCGGCCCAGATGTAGAGGAAGATCAGGCTCCAGAAGTGGATGATCGAGAGGCGATAGGAATAGACCGGGCGCCCCGCCTGCTTGGGCACGAAGTAATACATCATCGCCAGGAAGCCGGCGGTGAGGAAGAAACCCACCGCATTGTGGCCATACCACCACTGGGTCAGCGCATCCTGCACGCCCGCGAAGGCGGAATAGCTCTTGGCCCCCAGCAGGCTCACCGGCAGCGCGAGGTTGTTGACCACGTGCAGCATGGCGATGGTGATGATGAAGGCGAGATAGAACCAGTTGGCGACGTAGATATGCGGTTCATGACGCCTGAGGATCGTGGCGACATAGACCGCAAGGTAGGCGACCCACACGATCGTGAGCCACAGATCGACATACCATTCCGGCTCGGCATATTCCCTGGACTGGGTGATGCCGAGCAGATAGCCAGTGGCCGCCAGCACGATGAACAGCTGGTAACCCCAGAACACGAAGCGCGCGAGGCCGGGAAGCGCCAGCGTGGTGCGGCAGGTGCGCTGCACCACATAGAAGCTAGTCGCCAGCAGGGCATTGCCACCAAAGGCAAAGATCACTGCGCTGGTGTGCAGGGGGCGCAGCCGCCCGAAATTGAGATAGGGCTCAAGGTTGAGCCAGGGAAAGGACAGCTGCGCCGCGATCACCACCCCGACCAAAAGGCCGGCAAGGCCCCAGAACATGGTGGCGATCACGCCCCAGCGCACCACATCATCATCATAGCGGCTCGGCCCCGGAGGCATGCGGAAGATGCTCTGGGCTTTGGCCAGCGGGTCATAGGTGCCCAGCGTGGCGATGATCAGGATCACGGCGACCAGCGCCACGATGCCTGCGTGGATGGCAAAGCCCCGATCCGGGGTCAGCGCGATGGCACAAATGGCTGCGAGCAGGACGAGCGCCCAGACCCCCAGCCGCTTGACGACTGTTTCCATGATGTGTGTCCCTTCCGTCGGCCTGCCTTAGCAAGCTCCCGTCATCCCTGTTGTTGATCTAGATCAAAAATCGGCGGTTTGTGTGGGCCCGGTCTTGCACCTGGCTCCGGACGCCCCGCCAGCCGGGTGAGCGCGGCGACATCGGCAAGGCACACCTTGGCGCGCCCCTCGGTCGTCACCAGTCCTGCCTCGCGCAGCTCGGTGAACTGGCGGCTCACCGTCTCGATGGTGAGGCCCAGCGCATCGCCGATGTCGCGGCGGCTCATCGGCAGGGTGAAGCAGCACGGCCCGGCGGTGCAGCCGGCGAGGCGATCGGCCATCGTGACGAGGAAATCGGCGACCCGCGCTGTGGCCGACTTGTGTCCCATCTGCATCACCCGCGTGCGGCTGCGGTGCAGCGCCTGCAGCGCACGGGTGAGCACCGCGCGCAGCACCGCCGGGTCTTGCTGGGCGATATCGAGGAAGCGCTCGGCCGGAAAGACGATCAGCGCGCTCGCACTGAGAGCGACGAGGCCAAGATTTCCCCCGCAAGCACCGACTTCGCAGCGCAGCAGCGCGACCAGATCGCCGGCAAAGTGGAAGGAGAGCACCTGGCCACCGGGCATGGCTGTGGTGGCGCGCTCTGCCACCGGTGCCACCAGCTTGGCCGCGCCGCTGGCAAGGAACACCAGCCGATCGGCCTCCCGATCACAGCCGAGCCGCTCGCCGCGGGCAAGCTCCACCCGCGTGCCGATTGCGCAGAGCCGCGCCGCCACCGCGCTGGCCTGCGCTTCGGGCGGCAAGGCTTCGCAGAAGGCGCCGAATCCGGCCTGCGTCGCAAGGGGGCTGATGCTCGCCATGATGGGCGCCAATGGCCCATGGGTGAGTGTCGGTCTTTGACCCGGATCAATGAGCGCGGCATTGCCCAGAGGCTATCGGCCCGCCCACAGGCAGCAAACACCCTGGGCCGCGACGGGCGGCCACTGCTGCCCAAAGAGGATGGACGAATGAAGACCCTGCTGATGCTCGGCGGCGCGGCCCTGGCGCTCGCCGCCACCCCGGCGCTCGCCCAGAACCCGGATGAGGGGCGCGCCGGCGATATCCAGATCAAGCTGCTTGGCACCGCGGTGCTGCCCGATGGCAAGATCACCGACATCAATGTCAACCTGCCCGGCCTGCCTGCCACCACCCAGACCAAGGCCGATGACAATGTCGTGCCGACGCTCGCGGTGGAATATTTCTTCACCGACAATGTCTCGCTCGAAACCATCGCCGGGGTGACCCAGCACGATGTCACCGCCACCGCGGGCCTGCCGCGCGGGAGCGAGCTGGTCTCTGACGCGCTGCTGCTGCCGGCAACGGTGACGGCCAAGGTTCACTTCGACCTTGGCGCGGCGAAGCCCTATCTCGGCGCCGGGGCAGCCTGGTTCATCTGGCTCAAGGACAAGCCCGGCGCGGCGACCTTGCCGCTTGGCGTCACCGACACCGATCTTTCGGACGAACTGGGCGCGGTGCTCCAGGCCGGTATCGACATGCCGGTGGGGGACAAGGGGCTTGGCCTCAGCCTTGATGTGAAGCGCTATTTCATCGACACCACCGCACGCTGGCGGGTCGGCAACACGCTTGCGATCGAGACAGAGCACAAGCTTGATCCCTGGGTGATCAGCGCTGGCCTCGCCTGGCGCTTCTGACGCACTGCTCGGCGCTTCTTGCAACCCCGCTGGCCCCATGGCTGGCGGGGTTTTGCCTGCGCTTTGTAAGACCTTTGTCTGACTGCGCCTTGCGTGTAGCACGGGCTGAGGCAGGGCAGGAACAAGGGAGAGTCGAGATGATCCATGCCGTCGAGCGGCCCCGGGCCAGCGTCCCCACCCATTGCACCGCCGAGCAATATGCGGCGATGTATCGCGCCTCGCTGGACAACCCGGATGCCTTCTGGCTCGACCAGGCACGGCGGCTCGACTGGGTGCGTCAGCCCAGCCGCGGGGGCGAATGGTCCTACGATCCGGTGGCAATCCAATGGTTTGCCGATGGGCAATTGAACCTGTGCCACAATGCGGTTGATCGCCACCTGCCGCATGATGCGGGCCGCACCGCGCTGATCTTCGAGCCGGACGATCCGGCCGCGCCCACCCGCCGCCTCACTTATGGCGAATTGCACCGCGAGGTGGTGCGGATGGCCAATGCGCTCAAGGCCCTGGGCGTCAAGCGCGGTGATCGGGTGACGATCTACCTGCCGATGATCCTTGAAGGCGTGGTGGCGATGCTCGCCTGCGCCCGGCTTGGCGCGATCCACTCGGTGGTGTTCGGCGGCTTTTCGCCCGAGGCGCTGGCCGGGCGGATCGGCGATTGCGCCAGCCGCTTCGTCATCACCGCCGATGAGGGCCTGCGCGGGGGCAAGCGGGTGCCGCTCAAGGCCAATGTCGATGCCGCGCTCGCGCATGAGGGGATCGCGGTCGATGGGGTTTTGGTGGTGCGCCACACCGGGGGCGCGATCACCATGGTCGAAGGGCGCGATCACTGGCTCGAGGCCCTTATCAGCGATGCGGATTGCCCCTGCGAAGTGATGGATGCGGAAGACCCGCTGTTCATCCTCTACACCAGCGGCTCCACCGGCAAGCCCAAGGGCGTGCTTCACACCACCGGCGGCTATGGCGTGTGGACGGCGACGACCTTCCACTACATCTTCGATTACCAGCCGGGCGAAGTGTTCTGGTGCACCGCCGATATCGGTTGGGTGACGGGCCATTCCTATGTCGTCTATGGCCCGCTGATGAATGGCGCCACGGTGGTGGTGTTCGAAGGCGTGCCCAATTATCCCGATCACGGGCGCTTCTGGGATGTGGTTGACCGGCACCAGGTCAATATCCTCTACACCGCCCCCACCGCGATCCGCGCGCTGATGCGCGAGGGCGATCATCACGTCACCAGCCGCAGCCGCGCCTCGCTGCGCCTGCTGGGGAGCGTGGGCGAGCCGATCAACCCCGAAGCCTGGCGCTGGTATTTCGACGTGGTGGGCGAGGGCCGTTGCCCGGTGATCGACACCTGGTGGCAGACCGAAACCGGCGGCTGCATGATCACCACGCTGCCCGGCGCGCACGACATGAAGCCGGGGAGCGCCGGCCTGCCCTTCTTTGGCGTGCGCCCGCAGTTGGTCGATAATGAAGGCGGGGTGCTTGAGGGTGCGGCCTCGGGCAACCTGTGCATCACCCACTCATGGCCGGGCCAGGCGCGCACCGTCTATGGCGATCACGCGCGCTTCGAGCAGACCTATTTCAGCACCTACCGCGGCAAATATTTCACCGGGGATGGCTGCCGCCGCGACGAGGATGGCTATTACTGGATCACCGGGCGGGTGGATGACGTGATCAATGTCTCGGGCCACCGCATGGGCACCGCCGAGGTGGAAAGCGCGCTGGTGCTACACCCCAAGGTGGCCGAGGCCGCGGTGGTGGGCTATCCCCACGAGATCAAGGGGCAGGGCATCTATTGCTATGTCACCCTCAACGCGGGCGAGGAGGGGAGCGAGGCGCTGCAAGCCGAGCTCAAGGCACACGTGCGCAAGGAGATCGGCCCGATCGCCACGCCCGATCTCATCCACTTCACCGATGGCCTGCCCAAGACCCGATCGGGCAAGATCATGCGCCGCATCCTGCGCAAGATCGCCGAGAATGATTTCGGCGCGCTTGGTGATACCTCGACGCTGGCCGATCCGGGCCTCGTCGATCGGCTGATCGAAGGGCGATTGAACCGCTAGGCTGCTGGCGCGCCGGGCCGAGGCGCCCGGCGCCACCAGCGCATCAGGCGTCGATCCTGCGGCGGAAGGTTTCGGGCAGGAACACGAGGCCCACGGTCACGGTGATAAGGCAGATCGCCACCGGATACCACAGCCCGGCATAGATGTTGCCGGTGGCCGCCACGATGGCAAAGGCGGTGGTGGGCAGGAACCCGCCGAACCAGCCATTGCCAAGGTGATAGGGCAGGCTCATCGCGGTGTAGCGGATGCGGGCGGGGAACAGCTCCACCAGCAGCGCCGCGATCGGGCCATAGACCATCGTCACCAGCAGCACGAGGAAGGTGAGAACGGCGATCACCTGCCCGGTCCTGATCGCGGCGGGATCGGCGCGCTGGGGATAGCCTGCCGCGGTGAGCGCCGCCTTGACCTCGGCCTCATAGGCGCTGATCGCCTGGCGGCGCGCCTCGGCCGCAAGCCCGGCGGGATCGGGCGCGTCAAGGCGGGTCTTGCCGATCGTGATCGTCGCGCGCGTGCCGGGCGGCGCGGTTACCACCTCGTAGCTGATCCCGCTGCGGGCGAGGAAGGCCCGGGCGATGTCGCAGCTGGTGGCATCAAAGCGGTTGCGGCCGAGCGGATCGAACTGCACCGAACATGCGCCCGCATCGGCGATCACCCGCACCGGGGCGCTGGCCTGCGCGCGGGCAAGCGCCGGGTTGGCCGCCTCGGTCAGCAGGTTGAAGGCGGGAAAATAGCTCGCCGCGGCAAGCGCGCAACCGGCAAGAATGATCGGTTTGCGCCCGGTCCGGTCGGAAAGCCAGCCGAACAGCACGAAGAAGGGGGTGCCGATGGCAAGCGCGATCGCAACGAGGATATTGGCGCTGGCGCTATCGACCATCAGCATTTTTTCGAGGAAGAACAGCGCGTAGAACTGGCCCGTGTACCACACCACTGCCTGACCGGCGACCGCGCCCATCAGCGCCACCACGGCCCAGCGGGCATTGGCCCAACGGCCGAAGGCCTCCGTGATCGGCGCCCTGGAGGCGCTGCCTTCGGCCTTCATCCGCCGGAACACCGGGCTTTCCTCAAGCTGGAGGCGGATCCATAGCGACACCCCGAGCAGCACCGCCGAAAGCAGGAAGGGCAGGCGCCAGCCCCAATCGCGAAAGGCCTCTTCCCCGATCGCCGTGCGCACCGCGATCACCACCAGCAGGGCGGCGAACAGGCCAAGCGTGGCCGTGGTCTGGATGAAACTGGTGTAAAGCCCGCGCCTGCCATCGGGCGCGTGTTCGGCGACATAGGTGGCCGCGCCGCCATATTCGCCCCCCAGCGCCAGCCCCTGCACCAGCCGCAGGGCCACCAGCACCACCGGTGCGGCAATACCGATGCTGGCATAGGAGGGCAGCAGGCCCACGGCAAAGGTGGCAAGGCCCATCAGCCCCATGGTGACGAGGAAGGTGTATTTGCGCCCGACGAGGTCGCCCAGCCGCCCGAACACCAGCGCGCCAAAGGGTCGCACCGCAAAGCCCGCGGCAAAGGCGGCAAGCGCGAAGATGAAGCCGGTGGTCTCGTTCACCCCGGAGAAGAACTGGGCCGAAATGATCGTGGCAAGCAGGCCGTAGAGATAGAAATCATACCATTCGAACACCGTGCCGAGCGAGGAGGCGATGATCACCCGCCTCTCGGTGGCGCGCACCGGCTGTTCTGCGCTCCCGGTCCCGAGCGCCTCTCGTGTCATGGTCTCTCGCTCTCCCGCTGGTGCCCGGCATGATGGCTTGGCTATAGCGCTAACATGCTGCAACGGAAGCGCAATGCGCAAGGCGTTGGGCTAGTCGGCGGGCAGGAACGTGAATCGCCGGCCTGGAGCCTCGAGCACCAGCCGGCCCGCCCCTTGCGTGGTGATGCGGGCCTGCGATCCGCCGAGCGCGGCAAGATCGGCGAAGTTCGGCCCCGGGCAGGCCATGCGGGTGCTCGCCACCGGGCCACTCGTGAGGATCGCGGCGCCGGGCGCGCCTGCATCGAGGCTCCAGCGCGCCTGGCCGCGGTTGCAGTCAAGCTGCAGGATAAGCGCCCCGCCCTCGCGAAAGGCAAGGCTGTGGCGCCGGGCCTGCGCCGGATCGAGCCGGGTGGTGCGGCCCTCGGCCTCTATCATTGCAAGCTGCCAGCGCGTGCCGGCAAGCGGGCTCGCCTCGGGCAGGCTCATGCATCCTGCGAGGAGCGCGGTGAGGGCAAGAAGGATGGCGGCTGGCTTCAGCGCGCGGTTCTCCGGCCCTGTGGCCTCTTCCTGCCATAGGCCGCCGGGCCTGAATGGCAGCCGACTGTCCGTCCTGCCGCTTGCGAAAAAGCCGCCGGAGCGCAAACCCCGGCGGCCTTTCCCGATCTGCGCAAGTGCGATCAGGCTTCGCGCGTGCCGGTCAGCGGCATGGCGCCGAAGGCCCCGGCATTGACCGAACCGGTCAGCGTGTCGCCCTCAATTGTGGCTTCGCATTCGAGCTTCATCGGCATCGGCACGGTCATGTTCATCGTCCACTTGATGGTGTTGCCCGCAATCGTGCCATCGGTGATGTCCATCGAGCCAAGGCTGCCCACCATCGATCCGGTGAAGGTGTCACCATCGGGCACCACGGTAAGCGTGCCGTTCTGGTCGCCCATCGGGCTCTTGACGGTGGTCTTGTAGGTACCTGCAACAGACATGATCCATCTCCTTGGGCTGGGTGCAGGCCATTGGCGACCCGGCACCTTGTCGGCTGCTGTTTACACTCATGTCAGCGCGCTTCAACCGGATTTGGCTGGGCGCGCAGCGATTTTGCCGGGACCTATTCCTGCTCCATCTCGCGCTGCTCGATCGGCAGGCCCAGGCCTTCAAGCTGCGGGCGCACCTTGGCAGCATCGCCCACCACCACCCAGACGAAGCGATCGGCATCGAGATTGGCGCGCGCGGCGGCATCGAGGCTCGCGGCGGTCTGGGCGCGGTAGAGATCGGCGAGCATCTCCTGGTAATTGTCGGGCCGGCCGAACAGCGCATTGCTCTGCAGCGCGCCGAGCACTGCGGCCGAGGTCTCGAAGCGGCCCGGCAGCGCACCCACCTCCGAGGCGATGCTGCGCGCCAGTTCCTCCGCGGTCACGCCCTTCACGGTCAGGAACTCGCGGGTCTCGCGTAGCATCTCGGCCAGGGATTCGCCGGTGCGGTCGGCCTGCACCCCGCCGGCAATGCCATAGACCACCGCCTGCTCGCGCGCCTGAGCGGTGCCGCGCACCCCATAGCTCCAGCCCTTGGTCTCGCGCAGGTTCATGTTGAGCCGCGCGAGGAAATTGCCGCCGAGCGAATTGTTGGCGCTGTTGAAGGCGACGAATTGCGGATCGCCCGCATCGAGCGGCATGATCTGGGTGCCGAGGATGAAGCTCTGCGGCGAATTCGGTCGGTTGACGAGGATGATGCGGCTGCCTTGCGCGGCGGGAAGCGCATCGAAGCGCTTGGTGCCCTTGGGCGTCTTGGGGGCCTTCCAGTCGCCGAAAGCACCCTCCAGCGCGGCGCGGATCTCGGCGAGCGGCCGGTCGGAGACGACGAAGATCTCGGCATTGTCGGGGCGGATCCAGCTGTCCTTGAAGGCGATGAGGTCATCGCGGGTGATGCTGCTCACGCTCGCGACGCTGGGCACGCCGCCATAGGGCGAGGCGCCGAAGATCGCCGGGCTGGCGGTGCGCCGGGCGATCCCTTCGGGCGATCTCATCGCCGCGCGGATCGAGGTGAGGGTCTGGGCGCGCACGCGTTCGATGTCGGCGGGGTTGAAGGCCGGCTCGCGGACGATCTGGCGCAACAGATCGAGGCTGGGGCCGAGATTGGCGCTGAGCGCGGAGAGGGTGAAGGTCGAACGGTCATCCCCGCCGCCCACGCTGATGTTTGCGCCCAGCCGCTCGCTCGCCTCGGCGATCTCCTGGGCGGTGAGGCGCGCGGTGCCCTCGTCGAAAAGGTCGAGCGCCACGCCTTCGAGCCCAGCCTTGCCCGCCGGATCGGCGGCGCTGCCAACGTTAAAGCTCAGTGCCACATAGGTCGCCGGCACCGCGCTGCGGCGGGCATAGGTGATCTTCATCCCGTTTGTGAGCGTGGCGCGCTCGATTTCGGGAAAGTCGAGCGATGCGGTGCCGGCGATCGGCGGCTGGGGCCGCTCAAGCGAGACGGTGATCGTCTCGGCCGCCCGATCGCGCGCGCTGGCCGCGGCGCTGCCCGCTGCGACCGAGGCAGCTTCCTCGTAGTTGCCTTCGCGGGCACCCGGCTCGAGCACCAGGGTGAAGGCCGGGCGCGACAGCCAGCGCGCCATCGCCTGCTTGATCTCCTCGGGGGTCAGCCGGGCGAGCCGATCGAATTGCGTGGCATAGAAGGCGGCATCGCCAGTCAGCACTTCGCCGGTGGCAAGCGTCACCGCCTTGCCGGAAAAGCCGCCGACCTGTTCCAGCCCGCGGATGGTGCGGGCCAACTCGCTGGTCGCCGCGCGGCGCACCTCATCTTCGCTCGGCCCCTCGGCGATGAATTGGGCGACGAGCTCGTTCAGCCGGGCCTCGAGCTGTTCCAGCGGCACGCCAGGCTTGAGGGTCGCTGACACGGTGAACACGCCGACGCGCTGGAACTCGTAATTGCCCGCCGAGACCCTCACGGCCAGCTGCTCGTCGCGCACCAGCACCTTGTCGAGCCGGCTCGAGGCGAGCCCGCCGAGAATGTCACCGCCCGCGCCGAGCGCGACGAGATCGGGGCTGGTGATCCCCGGCACCGGCCAATAGAGGCTGATGCTGGTGGCGGCGACCTGATCCTTCATCACCTTGCGCACCGGGGTATCGAGCACCGGCACATCGGCCGCGGCCGGGACATTCACCGGGCCGCGCCTGATCGGGCCGAAATATTTTTCCGCCAGCACCCGTGCTTCCTCCACCGTGACATCGCCGGCGAGCACCAGGGTGGCGTTGTTGGGGCCATATTTGTCGATGAACCACTGGCGCACATCCGCCATGGTGGCGGCATCGAGATCGGCCATCGAGCCGATGGTCGAGTGCCGATAGGGGTGGCCTTCGGGAAACAGGGTCTCGAGGATTTCGTAAAACACTAGGCCGCCGGGCTGGTTATCGCCCTGACGCTTCTCGTTCTGCACCACGCCGCGCTGGTTATCGAGCTTCTCCTGCGTGACCGCGCCGAGCAGGTAGCCCATCCGGTCGCTCTCCAGCCACAGCGCCCGTTCGAGCGCGGGCTTGGGCACGGTCTGGAAGTAATTGGTGCGATCGAAATTGGTGGTGCCGTTGTAATCGGTCGCCCCCATCTGCGCGAGATATTCGAAATAGTCCTCGGGCGCGTTTTCCGAGCCGTTGAACATCAGGTGTTCAAACAGGTGGGCAAAGCCGGTCTTGCCCTCAGGCTCGTCCTTCGAGCCGACATTGTACCACACCGCCACGCCCACCACCGGGGCCTTATGATCCTCGTGCACGATCACGGTCAGGCCGTTGTCGAGCTGGAAGCGCGCGAAGGGGATCTTTACCTGCGCCACCAGCGAGGGCAGATCGGCGCTCGCCTGGGGCGGGCTCTCGGCGGCGGCGCGGGCCTGGGCCAGCGCCGGCGCAGAGGCAGTGCAAAGGGCAAGGGCAAGCGCCGAGATGCCGGCGGACAGGAAGCGAGAGGTCATCAGGCAGGGCTCCGATCAGCGTGAGCGGGAAGGCGTGGAATCGGGAACGCGCAAGACCGTGCGGCGGTCCCGCGCATGTTGCAAAATATCATCGCGCCAGAAATGCACCGGCTTCAGCCGGTGATCGACAAACAGCTGCATCTGGTCGGTGTAATGCGGGCTTGCTGGCCGGGTGCTGGCCGCGCCAAAGGGCTGGACCGAGCGCGAGGCCACGCGCGCGCCCGGCGCCCATTCCACCCACATGATGAAGCTGTCTCCATGCTTGAGGCGCAGGCGCCCATCCGCATCGACATCCCAGGTGGTGGCGGCGCGCAGCGTGTCCGATCCCCCGTCAAGCGGCAGGTCGCGCCCGCCTAGCCGCAGGCGCAGCACCTCGCCCATAGGCGGATCGAGCCGGCCGAAATGGGCAAGGAGATGGTCGCTTGCCGCCTCCAGCTTTGCGCGCACATCGGGAAAGGGCTTCTGGTTGTAATCGGCCGACATGAAGTCGCGGATCAGGAGCAGCGCCAGGGCATCGCCGCGGCCCTTGCCATCGGCGCTGAAATCCCAATCGAGCAGCAGCTGGCGCGCCTCGGCAAGCCGCCCGCTCACCTTGAGCTGGGCAAGCCCATCCCACAGCCGCGCGACATAGCCTTCGCGCGCATAGCCGGTGTCATACTTGATCGCCTCGAGCGCAGGCCGGTCGAGCACGCTTGCGGCGGAGAGCAGCTGGTAGGCGCGGCGCGAGCGGTTGGTCTGCTTGAGCTCGATGCCGAGCAGCGGCGAGAAGGCCCCGGGGTCAAGATCGCTGCCCGGCCCGGCGGCGGTGAAGGGGGTGTTGTTGGCATTGTAGAGCCAGCCGCTCGCCGGGTTCACGATCCGCGGCAGGGCGGCATAGGGAACCGCGGCCTGCCAGATGAGATCCGAGCGATTGCCCGGCAGCACGCTGCGCCAATCGGCCTTCACCCCCGCGGGCCGGGCGGGGATCGCGGCGTTATAGACATAGGCGATGGTGCCGGTGCGGTCGGCATAGATGAAGTTGGTCGAGGGGATGGCAAGGCGGGCAAGCTGCGCTTCCCATTCGGCAAAGCTCTTCGCCTTGTTGAGCCGGTAATAGGCATCGAGCTGTTCGAGCCGCCCGATCCCGCCATAGCGGATGGCAAAGGCGCCCTTGGCGTTGCGGATCACCGGCCCATGGACCGAGCGCAGCACCTCGCGCCGGATCGGTAGCACCAGCGGGCCGAGCCGCACCGGCAGCGTCACCCACCGGCTTTCGAGCGCGCGCCACTTCCCATCGAGCCGGTAGCGCGTGCCGCTCGCGTCGAGTTCGAGCCGGTAGATGTCGATCATGTCGGGGGTGTTGACCGTGTTGGTCCAGCCCAGATGCTCGTTGTGGCCGAGGAAGGGGAAGGGCGATCCGGGGAAATTGGCGCCCGCAAAATGCCAGCCCTCGCCGCTTTCGACGACGAGTTCATACCAAGCCACCCCGCCGCGCAGCGGCTGGTGCGAATTGGAGATAAGCGTGGTGACCCCGCCGCCCTTTTGCGGCGCCACGGCAAAGGCGTTGGAGCCGAGCAGCGCAGCCTCGTCGCCCAGCGGCAGCGCCGCGGCCCTGGCCGCGCCTTGCGGGGCGGGCGTGGCGGGCTTGGCATCGGGAAGCGGCGGGCGGGGAAAGCCGGGAATGTCCGGCCCGTGCTCGCGGCGCAGGTCTTCGCCCGCCACCAGCGGCCCGATCACCCCTTCAAGCCCGAAGAAGAAGGGTTGGCGCAGGGCAAAGCCCGCGGCCACGTCAACCCCCGCCACCGGGAACAGGTTGGCAAGCTTGATTTCCTGCGGGTGCGTTTCGGCATAGTGGTTGAGGCCGGAAGCATAGGCTTCGAACAGCGCGCGGGTATCGGCGGGGAGCCGGGGATATTCGCGTTCGGCCGTGCCGCGCGCATCGATCAGGTGATAGACATAGTCGATCCGCGCACCCTCTTCGCCCGCGATCGCGCCGTAGCGCCCGCGCGCCATCGCCACCACGTCCTGCAGGGTGAAGAAATCATCCTCGGCATGGGCGATGGCCACGCCAAAGGCGGCATCGACATCCCGCTTGCCATAGATATGCGGCACGCCCCATTCATCGCGAATGATCTCGGCCCGATATTGGCCCTGGGCGGGCACGGCGGCGGGGTGGGCGAAGAACGGTTCCCAGCTTGCCAGCCCTGCCAGCACAAGCAACAGCAACCCCACCAGCGCGATCGCGCCGCGTTTCACCATCGCCATGGTTGATGTCTCTCCCGCAAATTGCGAGGCCCTGCATCGCCCGCGCGCTTGCCGCGGTCAAGGGTCCCAGCCCCGGTTAGCCCTCGCCATCCCCTTGCCGTGATGCGACAGGCTGCCCATGTCCGCTGCGACAGGCATGGGCCATGCAAATTTGTGGATGGCAAACCCTTGTGTTGCTGATGCGCAACACTATCTGACGCACAACATTTCTTTGGAGGGGCGATCCCATGAATCTCGAAAAGTTTACCGACCGGGCCAAGGGCTTTTTGCAAGCGGCGCAGACGCTCGCCATTCGGCTCAACCATCAGCGCATTACCCCCTTGCACATCGCCAAGGCCCTGCTCGAAGACGGCGAGGGCATGGCCGCCGGGCTGATCCAGCGCGCCGGGGGCAATCCTGCTCTCGCGATGACGGCGCTGGATGCGGCCCTGGCCAAGATCCCCGCGGTCACCGGCAGCGGCGCCCAGGCGACCCCCGGGCTCGACAATGATGCGGTGCGCGTGCTCGATCAGGCCGAACAGCTTGCCACCAAGGCAGGTGATGCCTTTGTCACGGTCGAGCGCATCCTTACCGCGCTGGCGTTGGCGCCCGGGGCGGCGGGTGAGGCGATCAAGGCTGCCGGGGTCAATGCGCAGGCGCTCAATGCCGCGATCGAAGCACTGCGCAAGGGCAAGCGCGCCGATAGCGCCAATGCCGAGGCCAATTACGATGCCCTGGCCAAATATGCCCGCGATCTGACCAAGGCGGCGCGCGAGGGCAAGCTTGACCCCGTGATCGGCCGCGACGATGAGATTCGCCGCACCATCCAGATCCTCGCCCGGCGCACCAAGAACAATCCGGTGCTGATCGGCGAGCCGGGCACCGGCAAGACCGCGATCGTCGAGGGCCTGGCGCTGCGCATCGCCAATGGCGATGTGCCCGACAGCCTCAAGGGCCGCACCCTGATGAGCCTCGACATGGGAGCGCTGATTGCCGGGGCGAAATATCGCGGCGAGTTCGAGGAACGGCTCAAGGCGGTGATCGACGAGGTCAAGAACTCCGATGGCCAGATAATCCTGTTCATCGACGAGATGCACACCCTGATCGGGGCAGGCGCCTCGGAAGGTTCGATGGATGCCTCGAACCTCCTGAAGCCCGCGCTTTCGCGCGGCGAATTGCACGTGATCGGCGCAACCACGCTCGATGAATACCAGAAATATGTCGAGAAGGACGCGGCGCTCCAGCGGCGTTTCCAGCCGGTCTATGTCGATGAGCCGAGCGTCGAGGATACGATCAGCATCCTGCGCGGGATCAAGGACAAGTATGAACTGCACCACGGGGTGCGGATCACCGACGGGGCGATTGTCGCGGCGGCCAAGCTATCGGACCGCTATATCCAGAACCGCTTCCTGCCCGACAAGGCGATCGACCTGATGGACGAGGCGGCGAGCCGCATCCGCATGGAGGTGGAAAGCAAGCCCGAGGAAATCGAGGCGCTCGACCGGCGGATCATCCAGCTCAAGATCGAGGAGCAGGCGCTGCAGAAGGAAAGCGATGCCGCCTCCAAGGATCGCCTCGCCGCGCTGCGCGAGGAGCTGGCCAATCTCGAGCAGCAATCGGCCGAACTCACCACCCGCTGGCAGAACGAGCGCGAGAAGATCGCCGCCGAAGGGCGGATCAAGGAAGCGCTCGATGCCGCGCGGCTCGAGCTCGAACAGGCCCAGCGCGATGGCGACCTCGCCCGCGCCGGGGAGCTGACCTATGCCCGCATCCCCGAGCTGGAGCGTCAGCTCGCCGAGGCGCAAAGCCAGTCGGCCAATGCCATGCTGCGCGAGGAAGTCACCGAGGAGGACATCGCCAGCGTCGTCAGCCGCTGGACCGGCATTCCGGTTGACAAGATGATGGCGGGCGAGCGCGAGAAACTGCTCAAGATGGAGGAATATCTGGGACGACGCGTGATCGGCCAATCCCAGGCGATCGAGGCGGTTTCCAAGGCGGTGCGCCGCGCGCGCGCGGGCCTCAAGGATCCCGGCCGGCCACTCGGCTCCTTCCTGTTCCTCGGCCCCACCGGCGTGGGCAAGACCGAGCTGACCAAGGCGCTCGCCGAATTCCTGTTCGATGATGAAAGCGCGATGGTGCGCATCGACATGAGCGAGTTCATGGAAAAGCACGCGGTCGCCCGCCTGATCGGCGCGCCTCCGGGCTATGTCGGTTATGAGGAAGGCGGGGTGCTGACCGAGGCGGTGCGGCGCCGGCCCTATCAGGTGGTGCTGTTCGACGAGGTCGAGAAGGCCCATTCGGATGTCTTCAACGTGCTGCTCCAGGTGCTCGATGATGGTCGGCTGACCGATGGGCAGGGCCGGGTGGTGGACTTTGCAAACACCCTCATCATCCTCACCTCCAACCTCGGCAGCCAGTATCTGGCCAATCTGCCCGATGGAGCGGATGTGGCGAGCGTCGAGAAGGACGTGATGGACGTGGTGCGCGCCCATTTCCGGCCCGAGTTCCTCAACCGGCTCGACGAGATCATCCTGTTTCACCGCCTTGGCCAGGAGCACATGGCCCCGATCGTCGATATCCAGGTGGGCCGGGTGCAGAAGCTGCTCTCCGAGCGCAAGATCACGCTCGAACTCACCGATGCGGCCAAGCGCTGGCTCGGCCGGGTGGGCTATGATCCGGTCTATGGTGCAAGGCCGCTGAAGCGCGCGGTGCAGCGCTATCTGCAAGACCCGCTTGCCGAGATGCTGCTCGCCGGCAAGCTGCCCGATGGCAGCACCGTGGTGATCGACGAGGGCGACGGGCAGCTTACCATGACGGTGCGCTGAGCGCTGTTTGCCCTGCCGGCAAATCGGCTATAGGTGGGCCGATGCACGCCACAGCAGGGAGAGGGCAGGTGAGAGCACAAGGCAGGGCGGCGCGCGCAGCGCTGGTGGGGATGGCAGCGGCAGCGGCGGCTCTTGCCAGTCCGCTCGCCGCCCAGAAGGACGAACGCGCCGCGCCCGAGGTCTATGCCAAGCTGCTCGAATGCCGCAGCATCACCGATGATGGCCAGCGCCTCGCCTGCTTTGATCGCAGCGTGAGCGCGCTGGCCGAGGCCGAGGCGGCCAAGGACGTGCGGATCGTCAGCCGTGAGGATGTCAAGCGCACCCGGCGCAGCCTGTTCGGCTTTGTCGCCTCGGGCTTCGGGCTGTTCGGGGATGACGGCGAGGATGAGATCGAGCAGGAGGAGATCAAGGAGATCACCGCCACCATCGTCGGTGTTTCGGGCGGCACCGGGGGCTATGTCTTCCGCCTCGATGATGGATCGGTCTGGGCGCAAAACGACAACACCTTCCTCAACCGCCCGGCTGCAGGCAAGACTATCGTGATCCGCCGCGCCGCGCTCGGCAGCTACATGGCCAAGATCGACGGCGGGGTGGGCTTCCGGATCAAGCGCCGCAGCTAGGCTGCCGCGTCGCCATGGGCACGTCCCTTGCCGAGCTTGCGGCGATCCACGCGCGCATGGAGCGCGGCGATGTGGCGGGCGCGCAGGCCGCGATCGCGGCGGTTGTCATGGCCGAGCCCGGCCATGGCCCGGCCTGGCATCTTGCCGGGGTGATCCGGCGCCGCGCGGGCGATCATGCCGGGGCGGTTACGGCCTTCACTCGCGCCCGCGCGCTGGGGGTAGCAAGCGCCGAGCTGCTCAACAGCCTCGCGCTGTGCCACGAGGACTTGGGCGCGCTCGATGCGGCCGAGGCGGTGTTGGCCGAGGCCATCGCCGCTGATCCGGCCTATCTGCCGGCACAGCTCAACGCTGCGCGTTTGGCCCAGGCGCGGGGTCGCGTTGGCGAGGCCGAGGCGCGCCTGCGCCAGGTGCTCGCCCGGAACCCCCGTGCGCTCGGTGCCAGCAACCAGCTCGCCGCACTGCTCGCCGAGGAGGGCGATGCCGCGGCGGCGGCCGCACAATACCGCGCAAGTCTGGCGATCGCGCCTGACAATCTGGCCGCCACCATTCGTCTTGCGCTGACCCTGCGCGAGGATGGCAAGGCCGAGGCCGCGCTTGCCCATCTGCGCGCCTGCGAGAGCCGCTTTGGCCGGTCGCCCGAATTCGTCGATGCGCTCGCTGGTGCGCTGATCGAATGCGGCGCGGTGGCCGAGGCCGAGGCGCGGCTCGAGCGGCTGGTGAGCGAGGCCCCCGCCTATTTCCCCGCCCACCGCGCGCTGGCGCGGCTGGCGCGCGAATATGGCACCGGCAAGGATCCCTATCGCAGCTACCGCGCGCTGCTCGCACAGTGGCCCGCCGAGCGGGCGATCTGGCAGAACTGGCTGGCGCTGATGCTCGATCACCGCGATCATGCGGGCGTGGTCGCCGCGGCCGGGGAGGCGCGAGGGCAGCTTGGGGATGCGGCCGAGATCGATTTCTACGAGGCCGTGGCCCGCGGCGAGCTGGGTGAGGGGGATGCGGCCGAGGCGCTGTTTGCGCGCGCGGCGCCGCAATTTTCCGGCCACGGCCCGTTCCTCGGGGCGCGGGCGCGCAACGCGCTGCGCCGCGGTGAGCCGCGGCAGGCCGAGGCGCTGGCGCAGGAGGCCGGAGCGCGCGATCCGGCCGATCAGTTCGCGCTCGCCTATCTCAGCCTTGCCTGGCGGGTGCTGGGCGATCCGCGCGAGGCCTGGCTGCACGATTACGAAACGCAGGTGCAGCAGCGCCCCATTCCGTGGCTGGCCGAGCCGGGCGCGCTCGAGGAATTGTGCTGCGTGCTGCGCGGCCTGCACCGCGCTGCCAGCCATCCGCCCGATCAGAGCCTGCGCGGCGGCACCCAGACCGAGGGCGCGCTGTTCCGCCGCTCGCACCCGGTGCTGCGGCGGCTGCGGGCGGCGATCCTCGAGGAAGTGGCGGCGCACGTCGCGCGGATGCCCGCCGATCCCGATCATCCCCATTACCGCCGCCGCGCCGCAGGTGTGCGCCTTGCCGGATCGTGGTCGGTGCGGCTGACAGGGGCGGGCTTTCACATCGCCCATATCCATCAGGCCGGCTGGATCAGCTCGGCGCTGCACCTGGTCGTGCCCCCGCCCGATCCGGCCGATCCGCCCCACGCCGGGGCGCTGGTGCTGGGTGAGCCGCCTGCCGAACTGGGCCTCGATCTGCCACCGCGCCGGATCGTCGCGCCGGTCGCAGGCGCGCTGGTGCTGTTTCCCTCCTCAATGTGGCACGGCACCGTGGCCTTTGCCGGTGGGCATGAGCGTCTGACGGTGGCCTTCGACGCGGTGCCCGTGGGCTAGGCCGGTCTGCGCCGCAGCGGCCTTTGCCGGGCGCTGTAATCGCCTCGCACAAAAGAAAAACGGCGGGCCGAGGCCCGCCGTTTCCCTTTGACCAAGGTCAGACTTCTTAGAACTTCACGCGCGCCTGGAGGGTGAAGTTCCGACCGACGGCGTAGTCGTCGTAGAAGTTGATGTTGGTGTTGGCCTGCTCGAAGTAGCCGGTCGCGGTCTGCGGCGGATACTTGTCGAGCAGGTTGTTGACGATCCCGGTGATCTCGATGTTGTCGGACGCCTGCCAACGCAGCGAGAGGTTGACGAGGTTGAGATCGGGGATCCGGCCGCTGTCCGGGAAGAACCCTTCAAGCTCGGCGCCCGGGAAGTTCTGGCGGCCGCCCTTGTCCCAGACATAGCGGACCTGGCCGGTGAACTTCTCGTTGCGCCAGCCCACGGTCAGGGTGTTCGACCATTCCGGGGTCACCCCGCCGATGCCCGAGAACACGGTGTCCACGAACTCGGTGGTGCCGATCCGGAAGGTGTCGACATAGGTCAGCACGTCGTTGATGAAAACCATGCCGCCGAAGGCATCGAAGCTGGCGTCGAGACCAACGTCCACACCGCGGGTGACGAGCGGGGTGGGCGAGTTGGTTCGCCCGGTCGCCACCGATTCGATCTGACCGGTGACCGAGCTGCGCACAATGCGCTGGCACGCGGTCGGATCGTTCGCCTGATAGCACTGGCTGATGTAGAAGCCGGCGCCCAGGCCCGCGACGCGGTTGGTCAGCTCGATGTCGTAGTAGTCGGCGGTGAAGGCCAGCCGCACACCGGCGATCGGCGGCGGGGTGAGCACGATACCGGCGGTCCAGGTTTCAGCCTTTTCCTCGCGCAGGGTCGGGTCGCCGAAGGCGAAGGCCTGAACCTGCGAGTTTTCCTGCTGGAAGCCGGTGAAGTTGAAGCCCGGAGCGGTGGCCTGGCACACGGCCAGGATCGCCGGGGTGCGCGCCGCGGTGTCGTTGCAGGGGTCGACATAGGACGGGAAGCCCTGGTCGCCGTTCTGGAACAGTTCGAACACGTTGGGCGCGCGCGCCGCCTTGTTGTAGGACGCGCGGATGCGGGCCCACGAGACCGGGTTGAGTTCGGCTTCGGCCTTCCAGTTGAACAACCCGCCAATGGTCGAGTAGTCCGAATAGCGGGCACCCGCACCGACCGAGAAGAAGTCGAGGATCGGTGCACGGATTTCGCCGTAGACTTCCTTGACCTCGATCTGGCCCGAGATCGAACCTTGCGCGTTGAAGCCGATGATGTCGCCGGTGCGCTTGGCATCATCCACCTGGGTCTTGCCGGTGTCCTTGCGGTATTCGGCACCCACCGCGATCCCAAGCGGGCCGCCCGGAAGTTCGAACAGGCTGCCGGTGAGGTTGGTGGCAAGGCGAAGCTGTTCAAAGCTTTCGGTATCGGTGGTGGTCAGCGCGACGAAGCTCAGCATCGCCGGGGTCAGCGTGTTCGGACCGAAGATGTTGATCGGCACGCAGCCCGGGCCCGAGCCGGTCGGGCAGCCATTGAGACCCTGGGTCACCGCCGAGCGGCGGATGTTGCCCTGGTTCTGGATGCGGTTGTCCACGCGACCGAAGCTGCCGACCAGGTTGGCCGACCACTTGTCATCGAAATCATGCTCGAGAATCAGGCGGATGTTCTTCGAATCCGTGCTGAAATCACCGATGCGCGCGCCGGTTTCGCTGAACCGGCGGTTGATGATGAAGGACGCGTTCGGGTTCGGGCGGCTGTTGAGCGCAATGCGCAGATCCGCCGGGATCAGCGGGCTGTTGGCCGGCACGACGATGTTGGTCGCCGGGGTCGGCGCCAGCGCCACCTGCTGGTTGGCGTTGGTGTAGGAGCTGAACAGCTTCAGCCGGGTCTTGTCGCTGAACTCGTAGCGACCGACCGCGGTCAGGGTGAGGCGGTCGAACGGCGTGATCAGGTAGTTGACCGGGCCGAAATTGTAGCGGTTCGAACCAATCGAGCGCAGCGGGATGTTGCAGTTGCCCGACGCGGCGCGCGGAATCAGCCGGCCCTGGTCGTCAAAGGCAAGGTTGCCGGTGTTGTACGGGGTGGTGTTGGCCACACCGTCGCAATTGGTGTCATAGGTGCCGGCACCGAACTGGCTGGGCAGCAGCGTTCCGAGGTTCTGGAACGGATTGGCCGAGTTGTTGGCGATCCAGCCCCAGGGCGGCGTCGCCGAGCCACCGCCGGCAGCCGGGATATAGCCGGCCGGGATTTTCGCCGGATCGTCGATCACGCGGATCGGGCCGCCGACGCCGACATCGACATTGGGATCGAAATAGAGCGCGCCCGAAACCCGCGAATAGGGATAACGGCCCTGGAACACGCCATCACGATCGGTCCACGAACCGAAGAAGGTGAAGTTGCCGCGACCATCGGCGAAGTTGCCGCCCATGGTGCCGTTGATGGTGTAGGTCTGGAAGGCCCCATCCTCGGAGAAGTTCTGCAGGCCGACGAACTCGACGCCTTCATAGTCTTCCTTGAGGATGAAGTTGATGACGCCGCCGATGGCGTCCGAACCATAGACCGCCGAGGCGCCGCCGGTCACCACTTCGACGCGCTGGATCAGACCAACCGGGATCTGGTTGATGTCGATCACGCCGGTGGTGGTCGAAGCGGGCAGACGCTCGCCATCGACAAGGATCAGGGTCCGCGCCGGGCCAAGGCCGCGCAGGTCGAGGGTGGCGAAGTTTTCGCCGCCCGCGTTGTTCGACACGCGGGTGTTGCCCGGGATCACCTGCGGCAGCTGGTTGAGCAGGGTTTCAAGCGTGGTGGTGCCGGTCAGTTCGATCTGCTCGGCGCTCACCACGGTGACGGGGCTGGCGCTCTCGAGATTCGGGCGGGCGATGCGCGAACCGGTCACGACGATGGCGCGGGCTTCCTCGGCGGATGCCGCTTCCTCGCTCATGTCCTGATCTTGCGCGAAGGCCGGCGTCGCCGCCAGCACGAGGCCAAGGGCAACGGGTGCCGCGCCGGCCTTCAGGATCGAAATCTTTCTCATGCTTGTTTGGTCCCCTAGTTGTCCGGCGTGAGCCGGTCCAATTTTGGCTTTGGAGCGCTCGTGAGTCAGCCCGGGAACACCCGGACCTCGACGCTGGGCACGAAATGCGCCATTTGCCGCGAGTGCCGCAAACAAAAACCACGCCAAGAGCCCCGTTTGCGGAAATTCTGTGTCAATGTTGCAACATCGCGTAGCCGCCGCGCATCGCCGCGGGGTTGCGATGCGCGCTTGACCTCATTGCGGGCACTGCTAACGCTTACGCAAACGTCAACCACGTGCGGGAGAGCGATTCATGACCACAGCCTATATTGTCGAAGCCGTGCGCACCGCCGGCGGGCGGCGCGGCGGGCGGCTGGCCGGGGTGCATCCGGTCGATCTCTTGGCGAAGTCGCTCGATGCCATCGTCGCGCGTTCGGGGATCGATCCGGCGGCGATCGATGATGTTGTCACCGGCTGTGTCAGCCAGGCGGGCGAGCAGGCGATGCAGGTGGGCCGCATGGGGGTGCTCGCCTCTAAGCTGCTGCCGCAATCGACCCCGGCCGTGACCATCGACCGCCAGTGCGGCTCGAGCCAGCAGGCGATCCATTTCGCGGCCCAGGCGGTGATGAGCGGCACCCAGGACGTGGTGATCGCCAGCGGGGTTGAGAGCATGACCCGCGTGCCGATGGGCTCAAACGTCACGCTCCACATGAAGGAAGGCCTCTACAGCAAGGCGGCCGGCATCGAGGCGAAGTTTCCCGGCATCAACTTCAGCCAGTTCATGGGCGCCGAGATGATCGTCAAGAAGCACGGCTTCACCAAGGACGAGCTCGATGCCTTCGCCTATGAGAGCCACAGGAAGGCGATCGCCGCCACCGAGGCCGGGGCCTTCGAGCGCGAGATCGTTCCGGTCGAGATCGAAACCCCCGATGGCCCGGCGCTCCACACCGTCGATGAAGGCATCCGCTTCGATGCCAGCCTCGAGGGGATTGCCGGGGTCAAGCTGCTTTCGCCCGATGGGGCGCTGACCGCGGCGACCTCGAGCCAGATCTGTGATGGCTCCTCGGCGGTGCTGGTGGTGAGCGAGGCCGCGCTCAAGACCCACGGCCTCACCCCGCTGGCGCGCATCCACAATCTCACCGTCACCGCCGGCGATCCGGTGATCATGCTCGAAGAACCGCTGTTCGCCACCGACCGCGCGCTCGCGCGGGCGGGCATGAAGATCGACGATATTGACCTGTTCGAGGTCAACGAGGCCTTCGCCAGCGTGCCGCTTGCCTGGCTCAAGCACACCGGCGCCGATCCGGCCCGGCTCAATGTCCACGGCGGCGCGATCGCGCTCGGCCACCCGCTCGGCGCCTCGGGCACCAAGCTCATGGCCACGCTCGTCCATGCGCTCAAGCGGCACGGGAAGAAATACGGCCTGCAGACGATGTGCGAAGGCGGCGGGGTCGCCAATGTCACCATCGTCGAGGCGCTCTAGGCTCCTGACCATCTGAGAGGAAGAACCATGGAAATTTCTGCCAATACCCCCGCGGTTGTCACTGGCGGGGCCTCGGGTCTCGGTGCGGCCACCGCCCGCGCGCTCGCGGCCAAAGGCGCGAAGGTAGCGATCTTCGACATGAACGAAGACAAGGGCAACGCGGTGGCCGCCGAGATCGGCGGGGTGTTTTGCAAGGTCAACGTCACCAGCGATGCCGATGTGGACGCCGGCTTTGCCAAGGCGCGCGAGGCCCACGGGCAGGAGCGCATCCTTGTCAACTGCGCCGGCATCGGCAACGCGATCAAGACCGCCAGCCGCTCCAAGGAGGACGGTTCGATCAAGCACTTCCCGATCTCGGCCTTCGACTTCGTGATCCAGGTCAACCTTATTGGCACCTTCCGCTGCATCGCCAAGTCGGCCGCGGGGATGCTGACCCTCGATCCGCTGAGCGGCGAGGGTGATCGCGGGGTGATCATCAACACCGCCAGCGTCGCGGCCGAGGACGGGCAGATGGGGCAGGCGGCCTATTCGGCCTCCAAGGCCGGGGTGGTCGGCATGACCTTGCCGATCGCGCGCGATCTTGCCTCCGAAGGGATCCGGGTGAACACCATTCTGCCGGGCATCTTCGATACCCCGCTGCTCGCCGCTGCGCCGCAGAATGTGCGCGATGCGCTGGCTGCCTCGGTGCCTTTCCCCAAGCGGCTCGGTATGCCCGAAGAATATGCGAAGCTTGCCCTGTGCATGATCGAGACCGGCTATTTCAACGGCGAGGACGTGCGCCTCGACGGCGCGATCCGCATGGCCCCGCGCTGAGCGCAGCCGCAAGGGGCAGCAAAGCCTCTGCAAGGCGAGCAGAAAGGCCTTCCCGCCCCGACGCGGCGGGAAGGCCTTTTGTGTTCGGGGCATGGCGCACGCCGTCTGCGCCTGACTGTCAGAATTGCCATTGCGCGGGCGCTTGTCTTCCCGTGGCTTCGCGTGTCTGATGCAGCCCAGACAGGCCCTGGACAATCGCCGGGCAGGGAGAGCAAGCGCATGAAGGACTACACCCAGATCATTCTCACCAAGGCCGATGGCATTGCCACCATCACGCTCAATCGGCCCGACAAGATGAACGCCTTTACCCGCACCATGGGCGAGGAGATCATCGCGGCGATGGACGATATCGACGCCGATGATGCCGTGCGCGCGGTGATCTTTACCGGCAGCGGCGAGCGGGCCTTTTGTGCCGGTGCCGATCTCACCCCCGAGGGCGGGGGCCAAGTGTTTGCCAGCGGCGAGGAGGTCGAAAGCCTCTCCGACCCCCGGGTGCGCGATGGCGGCGGGCTCCTCACCCTGCGGCTGTTTGAAAGCACAAAGCCGCTGATCGCCGCCTGCAATGGCGTTGCCGTGGGGGTGGGGGCGACGATGCAGCTGGCGATGGACATTCGCCTTGCCGCCTCGCACGCGCGCTACGGCTTTGTCTTTGCCCGGCGCGGAATCGTGCCCGAGGCCGCCTCGAGCTGGTTCCTGCCGCGCATCGTCGGCATCAGCCAGGCCCTCGAGTGGTGCTACACCGGGCGCATCTTCGATGCCGAGGAAGCCCGCGCCGGGGGCCTGGTGCGCTCGGTCCACGCGCCCGAGGATCTGCTCCATGCCGCGCACACGCTCGCGCGCGAGATTGCCGACAACACCTCGGCGATTTCGGTCGCGCTGACCCGGGCGATGATGTGGCGGCTTGCGAGCGCCGATCACCCGATGGAGGCGCACAAGATCGATTCGCGCGCGATCTACCGCCTCAGCCGCAGCGCCGATGCCCGCGAAGGGATCGCCAGCTTCCTCGAGAAGCGCAGGCCCGTTTATCCCGGCAAGGTCAGCACCGACATGCCCGATTTCTACCCCTGGTGGGACGAGCGGCCCTATGCCTGAGCGCGGCGGAGAGCTGGAAAGCTTCCTGCCCTATCAGCTCTCGGTCACCTCGAATGCGGTGAGCAGCCTGATCGCCACCCGCTATCGCCGCCGCTTCGGGCTGAAGATCCCGGAATGGCGGGTGATGGCGGTGCTGGGCGATGGCGGGCGGATGACCCAGCGCGCGCTGACCGCGGCGACGGTGATGGACAAGGTCGCGGTCAACCGCGCGGTCAAGGTGCTCGAGGAGCGCGGGCTGGTGGCGCGCCTGCCCAATCCCGAGGATGGGCGTTCGCACCTGCTCGCGCTCACCGAGGAGGGCCGGGCGATCCATGCCGAGGTGATGCCGCTCGCCCGTGCCACCGAGCGCGAGCTTCTGGCCGGCCTCTCGGTCGAGGAGGAGGCCGCGCTGCGCCGCCTGCTGGCGCAGCTCCGCGCGCGCGCCGGCATGCTTGCCGGGGCCGCCGCTCTGCCGCCGGAGGCCTGAGCGCGCGACGGAGCAGGGCGGGAAGGAGCCTCGCCGCGCGCCCTCAGCCCGGCTTGTTGATGAGGTTGTCCGAGATCGAACAGGCCGCCGGCCCCAGGATCACCACAAACAGCGTGGGCAGGATGAACAGGATCAACGGGATGGTCATGATCGCGGGCAGGCGCGCGGCCTTTTCCTCGGCGCGCATCATGCGCTCGTTGCGGAACTCGGCCGACAGCACTCTCAGCGCGCTGGCCAGCGGGGTGCCGTAGCGCTCGGTCTGGATCATGGTGGTCACCACGCCCTTCACCGCCTCGAGATTGACCCGGTAGGCCAGATTGTTGAAGGCCATGCGCCGCTCGTTCAGGAAGGACAGCTCGATCGCGGTGAGCGCAAATTCATCGCCCAGCTCGGGATAGGCGCGGCCCAGTTCCTTGGCGACGCGGTTGAAGGCAGCATCCACGGTGAGGCCCGCCTCGGCGCAGATCACCAGGAGGTCGAGCGCATCTGGCAGGCCCTTCTGGATCTCCTTGGTGCGCTTGGTCGCCTTGTTCGAAAGATAGATCTCCGGTCCCTTGTAGGCGAGGAACACCGATCCGGCGAAGACGCCGAGCCGCATGAACGGGCCCCAATCGGGCCAGAACTCGACGACATAGATCAACAGGCCCATGATCCCGCCGATCACCAGCGGCAGGATGGCACGGGCGCCGATGATAAGCACCGCCAGTTCCTTGTTGCGATAGCCGGCATGAGCGAGCTTCTGCTGGATCGCCTTGATCTGGCTTTCCTGCAGCACGTTGAGCTTGCCGAGGCTGTCCTTGACCTTGTCGGTGGTCTCGGTGCGGCGCACGAGGCTGGTGCGCTTCTTGCTCGCGGCGGTAACGATCCCGGCCTTCAATTGCTCGCGCCGCGCCTCGAGCGCCTTGACGCGTTTGGCCATGGGATCGCGGATGGTGATTGCGGCATAGATCGCCAGCATCACCGCAAAGGCGGCAAGGCCGGCAAGGAAGGTGCCGACAAGGATGACGTCAAAGCCGAGGAGCTTCGGGCCGGCGGGTTGATCGATCATGGTCTGGTCTCCCCCGGGTCTAGATCTCGAAACTGACCATCTTGGCCATGATGAAGGCGCCGATCGCCATCCACACCCCCGCGCCGAGGCCCGCCACGATCAGCCGATCATCGGAGAAGAAGCCCCCCATGTATTCGGGGTTGATGTACATGATCGCCCCGAACACCAGGAATGGCAGCGAGCCGACGATATAGGCCGAGGCCTTGGATTCCGAGCTCATCGCCCGGATCTTGAGCTTCATCTGCGCGCGCTTGCGCAGCACGTCGGCAAGGTTGGAGAGCGTCTCGGCAAGGTTGCCTCCGGTCTCGCGCTGGATTGCGAGGGTGATGGTGAAGAAGTTGAACTCGGCAATGCCGAGCTTGTCGGCGGTGTCCTGGAGCGCATCCTCCATGGTCTTGCCGACCTTGATCCGGTCGATCACGGTCTTGAACTCATAGCCCACCGGGCCCGGCACTTCCTGGGCCACCACCGCCAACGTCTCGGTCACCGGCAGGCCCGACCGCAGGCCGCGCACCAACAGCTCGATCCCGTCCGGGAACTTGGAGACGAATTCGTTGGTGCGCTTGCCGATGAGATAGCCCACCACTAGGTGCGGCAGGCCCGCGCCGACCATCAGGCCGATGCCGAGCGAGAGCAGCAGCGCCTTGGTGGCGATGAACATCAGCACCGCCACCGCCAGCGCAAGGCCGATCGAGGCGTAGATATATTGCGTCACCGTCCAGTCCTTGCCGGTGCGGGTAAGGCGCAGCTGGAGCGCCTCGAGCCGCGAGCCCGAGCCGGCGATCTTGTAGGCCTTGGGCCGGCGCGCGGCGACGGCGCGCTTGAACTGGGCATCAACCTTGGCATCGACGCTTTCCGAGTGGCGGTAGCGCAGCGCCTGCAGCCGCCGCTTTTGCGCCTTGGCCGCGCCCGAGCCGGTCACCAGCAGATAGGCGATGACCAGCACGGAGAAGATCACCAAGGTGGTGAGCAGGGTCTGGAAGAAGTCCATGCCGTTACGTCCTGCCTTGCTGTGCCGTCATGCGGCGCGTCACGTACTGGTCTGGCGCCGGCGGGGCGGGGCGCCTCGATGGCTTGCCCCCCGCGCGGCGCTGCCTCATTCGGCTGCCTCGGGCTCGCTCTTGGGCTTCTTGGCCAGCAGCGCCTTGAAGTCGAAGCCGCCGAGCAGCGATTTCTTCTCGCTTCCTGCGCCTGCAACCGGCTTGTCCTCGCTCACCCCCATCACCCTTTCGGCGATCTGGCGGATCACCGCGCTGGCCTTGCTCGAGCGGTTGGCATCAACGAAGACCTGCCCCAGTTTGGCCGCATTGGTGGCGGCCTTGAGATCATAGGGGATGAGGAAATCGAGCTTGCGCTCGATCGAGGCCTCGAAATCCGCCCGGCTGATCTCGGCGAGCGACGGCTGCACCTTGTTGGCCACCACCATCGGGTGGGCATGGCCGGCGTTGGTCTTGAGCCAGGACAGGAGGCGAATGGTGTCCCGCGCCGAGGCCAGCGTCAGCTCGCAGGTGAGGATCACCAGGTTCACATCGGCCAGCAGCTGCGGGAAGTTGATCAGCATGTTGCGCGGCAGATCGATCACCGTCATCTCGAAGGCCTGACGGAACTCGTCCTCGAGCTGCACGAAGGCCGATCCGTCGGTCATCAGCGGCTGGTTGATCGGGGCCTCGGCCGAGAGGATCGAGAGGTTGTCCCCGGCGCGCACCATGGCGCGTTCGATGAACAGCGGGTCGATGCGGCTCGGGTTCTCGATCGCATCGGTGAGCCCGCGGCCCGGCTCGAGATCGAGCGCCAGCGCCCCGGTGCCGAAATGGACGTCGAGATCGAACAGCGCGGTCGGGGCCTTGTGCTGCTCGGCGAACAGCCAGGCGAGCGAGGTGGCGAGCATCGAGGCGCCCACCCCGCCGCGGGTGCCCACCACCGCGGTGGAAATGTGGCGCTTGGCCGCATCGGGATCGCCCGCCTTGGGGTTCATGAACACCGCCAGCGCCTGGCTCAGCGCATCGTGCACCTGCTGGGCCGAAAGCGGCTTGAGCAGGTAGTCATGGATGCCGCTGGCCAGAAGGTCGCGGTAGAGCCGCACGTCGTTGACCTGGCCGATCGCGATCACCACCGTGCCTGGCTCGCACACCTCGGCGAGCGCGTTGATGTCGTTGAGCGGATCGCCGCTTTCCGACAGGTCGACCACCAGGATCGCCGGCGAGGCAGTGACCGAGAGCGACTGCACGGCGTTGCGCAAGCCGCCCTTGTAGCACTTCTCCGGCTGCCAGCCGAGTTCGATCACCACCGGACGGATGACGTCGAGCGCGTTGTCGTCGCAGATGAAGGCCGCAAAGGGATCGCGGTTGCCGGGCAGGCCCGATTTCCAGGGTGCATTCATGGCTCAGTTACCTCCTCCGCCGCCGCCGGCGCCACCACCGCCGCCGGCGCCGCTGTCCATCAAGCCGCCCTTGCCGGTCGGCTCCATTTCACGATAGGTCGAGATCGCCTTGTTTGAGGTGGTGATCAGGGTCTCGCTCGAGCCCTTCTTGCCTTCGAGCAGATCCTGCGGATCGGCCACCATCGCGGCAAGGTTGCTGTTGATCGCACAGCCATAATTGGGGCTGATGCCGTTGGTGTATTTCATGTCCGAACGTGCCGACCAGTCGGGGCAGCCGGGCACGCTGGCGCTGGCACGGGTGATGACGACGCGCGCCTGGCCCGGCTGGAGATAGCCGCTGGTGACCGGCGCGGTCTCGGCGACCATGAGCCCATAGCGTCCCGCCAGCTCGCGCACCGCATTGGTGACCGCCGGGTTCTGCGACGGGTTCTCCACCGCGATGCGGTCGCCATACTGCAGGTTCAAGGTCTCGAACCAGCCGTTGAGGCGCTGCTGTTCGGAGATCGGCAGGCCGCTCGGGCTGGTGTTGACATCGAGGGTGAAGTTGGTGCGCTCCACCACCGGCTGCTTGACGCTGTAGAGCGAGGTGTTGGTCGGCATCCCGCCGCAGCCTGCCAGGGCAAGCCCCAGAGAGAGCGCGAGCGCCAGCCTTGTGGCGGTGGCCGGAGGCCGGGCCAGCGACGTGTTTCGTGCAACAGGCATGATACTCACCTTTCTCTCGTTAGAGGCTGAAGCCCGGGGCCGCGGCCGGGGCCTTGGCCTCGCGCTTGTCCTTGCGCGGCTTGCGCTCGGCGCGGCGCGGCTGTTCCGGTTGGGTGGGAACGATCCCGGCGGGATCGATCTCGCTCACGCGCGGCGCGGGTGCCTCGGCGGGCGAGGCGGTGGGGCCTGGCCGCTGTTCGCCGACAGTGCCGGCATTCTCCTGGAAGCCGAGCAGCTGTTCGAACTCGTTGGCCGAACGATAGCCATCGGTCGGCAGCTTGATGTCCTTGGCATCGACCGGCTTGACCAGATAGGGGGTGACGATGATCACCAGCTCGGTTTCGCCGCGGCGGAACTCGCGGCTGCGGAACAGGTTGCCGAGGATTGGCACGTCACCAAGGCCCGGAGCCTTGTCGAGCAGGTTCTGCGAATTGGCGCTCATCAGCCCGGCGATCATGAAGCTCTGGCCCGAACCCAGCTCGACCGTGGTCTCGGTGCGCCGGGTGGTGAGCGCGGGCACCTGGAAGCCGTTGAGCGTGATTGCCCCCTGGGTCGAAAGCTCGGAGACCTCGGGCCGCACCCGCATCGAGATGCGCCCGTTGGAGAGCACCGTGGGGGTATAGGCGAGGCTGACGCCGAACTGGCGGTATTCCACCGTCACCTGGCCGAGCCCCTGCGAGACCGGGATCGGAAACTCGCCGCCGGCGAGGAACGTCGCGGTCTCGCCCGAAAGCGCGGTGAGGTTGGGCTCGGAAATGGTGGTGACAAGCCCCAGCCGCTCGGACAGGTCAAGCGTGCCGGCAAGGTCGATCCCGAACAGGCGCCCGAGCCCGGCAAGGGTGGTGCCTCCGGCCGTGGTAACCACCGAGGTGCCCTGGCCACCGATCGTGACATTGGTGCCCACCGGCCCGCCGGGGGTGTATTGCGGCAGCGCCCCGCGCCCGGTGCCGATCCCGATCTGGAACCCGTTGGTGGAATCGGCCGTGGTCAGGTTGGCGCCGATCTCGCGCACCAGCGAGCGGCTCACCTCGGCAAACTTGACCTGGAGGTTGACCTGCAGCGGCGTTGCCGTCTTGAGGCGGCTGATGACATTGGTTTCCTTGCCGAGGAAGGCCTGCACCAGTCGCTCGGCCTCGGCGGCATCCTCGGGCGCGGCCACCGTGCCGGTCAGCAGCACGGTATTGGTGCCCATGGTGGCAACGTTGACCTTGGCATCAGGCATGGCCAGCGCCAGCATCTGATCGAGGCTGCCGATGTTCGAGCCGACCCGGATATTGGCCGAGAAGATCACGTCGCCGCGATCATTGCTTGCATAGATCGTGGTCTCGCCACCGGCCTTGCCGAAGACATAGAGCTGGCGCTGCGATTTCACCTGGACATCGGCGATCTCGTCATTGGCGACGAAGACATCGGCCATGCTGCCCGGCACGGTCACCAGCTCGCCCTTGCCGATCGACAGCACGATCTCCTGCGACGGGCTGACGATCGCCTGGGCGGTGGCGGTGGCTGCGGGCATGGCCGCCATCGGCACCGCGGCGAGCGCGGCCAGCAGCAGCCGGGACTTGTACGTGCGTGTCATCGAATGGCCCCCCTTTGGCGTGCCATGAGCCGCCTTGGTCGAAAGCGGACGAAGGATGGAGTTGATCGGCATCATCGCCTTGGCCCTTAATTGATCACGGTGGCGTGGGCGGCGGGCATGGTCGCCCCGGCGCGCTTGAGGCCCTGCGACTGGCCGCTGAGGATCGCCCCGCCGGCGGTCTTGCCGCTCACCGGAACCTCGGTGGTCTCCTTGCCGCGGGTGACGCGCACGCTCGGCCCGGTATAGACCGGGGTGCTCGGAGCGCCCCCGGCCGGGGCTGCCGCCGGCGCCGCACTCGCCGGGGCCGGAGCTGCGGGCTTGCTCGGCACGGTCGAGCGCTGGAAGCGCGAGACATCGCCGCCGGTGCTGTAGCTGGTGCCCTTGTCCATCGGTCGGCCCATCGCGGCCTTGAGCAGCTTTTCCTCCTGCTCGGGCGTGGCGTTGTCGGGGATCTTGACGTCGCCCGAGGCAATCGCGCGCTCGAGCTCGGCCTCGCTGTCGGCGATCGAGCGCAGCACCAGGCTGATCGTGCCGATGGTGCGGGCCACCGCGATCTTTTCGGCGATCTTGGGCGTCACTTCGAGCGTGACGTTGCTCGAGGTGGCGACCACGGTCTTGCCGTTTTCATCGGTGGTGGTCTCGGTGCGCTGATCGGTGGCGAGCACGCGCAGGTTGCGCAGCACCGTCTCGGCGGTCTTGAGCGAGGGGCCATCGCCCTCACCCTGGACTTCCTGGGTGAGCACCAGGTCAACATGGTCGCCCGGGAAGATGAAGCCGGCAACCCCGGTATCCTCGGACACCGGAATGGTCACCGCCCGCATCCCCGGCCCGAGCGCGGCGGCAAGAAAGCCGCGGTCGCCCGGTGCCACCAGCGAGCCCTGCGTCACCGGCTCGCCCGCGGTGATCGGATAGCGCACCACCGTGCCGAGCAGCTTGTTGAGATCGGATTCGCCTTCGAGGAAATAGGCATCCTGCACCAGCTCCTTGGGCCAGGGCTGGAAGCCCAGCGCATCGGCGGTGATGATCGTGCCCACCGGCAGCGCCCGCTTGGCCACCAGCACCTTGGGGCCGGTCGGCACCGCAGCCGCCTCGGCGGCGGGGGCGGCCTGGCCGCTCAGCATGGTGCGCGCGGCAAAGGCCGTCCCGATCGCGACGATCAGCGCGCCGAGCAGCAGAACCAGTTTCTTCCTATCCATGGCCGAATAGCCCCCTTGTCAAAGCCCTGCGGTTGGTTAGCGGGCAGGTATGGTTGCGTTGGTTAAGTCCGGACTGGTTAAGATCGGGTTTTCAGGCGGCAGGCTCAGGCATAGAGGCCCTGAAGCGCGGCCTCGGGTAGGTAATTGGCCGCCAGCACCCACAGCGCGCCGAAGGAAATCGCCACGCCATAGGGGATGGCGAGGCGATGCTTCTGCCGCCGCGCCACGTGCCAGGCGCCCATGACGATGGTGAGCACCCCCCCGGCAATCGCCATCACCAGGAGGAGCTGGACGAACTGGTAGGGCGGCACCCACAAGGCGAGCGCGGTGAGCAGCTTGACATCCCCGCCGCCCATCATCCGCAGGGCAAACAGCCCGGCAAAGACGGCAAAGGCCGCCAGCGCCACCCCCAGCTGCAGCGCCACATCGGGCCACAGCGCCAGCCCGCTTGCCCACCAGAACAGCGGTGCGCCGAGCGCGATCGCGCCATTGAGCCAATTGTCGATCTGCCGCCGGGTAAGGTCGGTGAAGGCCGCCACGACCAGCGCGATTGCCAAGGCCGCCAGCAGAACGTAGGAAAGGGTAGTCATCGCCATCGTGCCCCTCGAAAGCCAGCCCCGCGCCGTGCCGGGCTGTCCATGATTGGGACACGTGCTACAGATCATGGCTTACCAAATAGTAACCACGTTGCCCCCCTGCCCGAGATGCCTTGCCCCATGACCGGCCCTGTTTCTGCACAGAGCCCGGGCCCGGCGATTGATCGGCGCGCCATTCCCCCAGCGGCGCGCGAGAGTCGCTGGCGGGCGGAAGATGGCCATCCCATCCGCCGGATCGACTGGCCGGGGGCCGCTGATGGCACGCCGCGCGGATCGATCCTGTTCTTGCCCGGGCGCGGCGATTTCTACGAAAAATATCTGGAGACGCTCGAGGAATGGCACCGGGCGGGCTGGCGCGTCACCGCATCCGATTGGCGCGGGCAGGCCGGATCGGGGCGCTTCGGACGCGACGCGGTGACCGGGCATATCGCCGACTTTGCCATCTGGATCGATGATCTTGCCGCGCTGTGGGCGCAGTGGGTGGCCGAAACCCCACCGCCGCACGTGCTTGCCGCCCATTCGATGGGCGGGCACCTGGTGCTGCGGGCGCTGGTCGAGCGCCGCCTTGCGCCCGA
Organism: Erythrobacter cryptus DSM 12079; assembly: GCF_000422985.1. GTDB lineage: Bacteria > Pseudomonadota > Alphaproteobacteria > Sphingomonadales > Sphingomonadaceae > Erythrobacter > Erythrobacter cryptus. The sequence continues at coordinate 30,588 of NZ_KE383967.1, read as the reverse complement.
TGCGGTGGTGCTGAGCGCCCCGATGATCGGAGTCAACGGCCCGCCGCTGCCGCTCGGCGTGCTCCACGCCGCGGCCCGGGTGATGTGCGCGTTGGGCGATCCGCTGCGGCCGGCGTGGAAGTGGAGCGAGAAGCCGGGCGAGCTGCCCGCCGGACGCCAGCAGCTCCTCACCCACGATCCCGAGCGCTATGCCGACGAGGAATGGTGGCGCGCGGCGCGCAGCGAGCTGGTGATGGGCCCGGCCAGCTGGCGCTGGGTTGAACGCGCCTATGCCTCATGGCGCAGGCTTGAGGCGCCCGGCGCGCTCGAGCAAGTTTCCACCCCGGTGCTGATCATCTCGACCGCGGCCGATCGTCTGGTGAGCCACCGCGCCAATCTGGCCGCGGCTGCACGCCTGCCGCGCGGCGAGATCATGGCGCTTGGGCCGGAGGCGGCGCACGAGGTGCTGCGCGAGGCCGATCCGGTGCGCAGCGCGGTGATGGCGCGCATCGCAGACTTTCTCGACCGGGTCGCCCCCAAGCGGCAGGGATCGGCATGATCCACGATTTTGCCATCATCGGCGCCGGCATGGCCGGGGCGAGCCTCGCGGCCGAACTTGCCCCCCATGCCCGGGTGCTGCTGCTCGAGGCCGAGGCGGCGCCGGGTTACCATGCCACCGGGCGCTCGGCCGCCTTCTGGGAAGAGACCTATGGCGGGCCAGGGGTGGTGCCGCTCACCCGCGCTTCGGGGCCTTACTTGGCCGAACACGGCTTTCTCACCATCCGCGGGGCGCTCTATCTCGGCCGGGCCGAGGATCGCGCTGCGCTTGCCGCGCATCGGCAGACCTTCACCGCAGCGGGGGTGGAGATTGTCCCCTGCGAAGGCAAAGCGCTCAGCGCCATGGTGCCGCTGCTGCGCCCCGAATGGTGCCTGGGGCTGCACCAGCCGGCCTGCGCCGATATCGACGTGGCGGGTCTGCACCAGCACTATCTCGCCCGCGCCCGCCAGCACGGTGCGCAGCTTGCCTGCCGCGCCGAGGTGACGGGTCTGCGCCGGTCCGGCGGGGTGTGGCAGATTGCCACAGCGCGGGGCGAGAACTTTGCCGCCGCTGCCATCGTCAATGCCGCCGGGGCCTGGGCCGATGAGGTGGCGGTGCGCGCCGGAGCATCCCCGATCGGCCTTGCCCCGCTGCGTCGCACCGTGGTCGTGCTGCGGGTCGATCCGCCCGCGCCCGCCGATCTGCCGCTGGTGCTCGACATCAATGGTGGCTTCTATTTCAAGCCCGATGCCGGCCGGCTGTGGCTTTCGCCGCATGACGAGATTCCTTCCGCACCCTGCGATGCCGCGCCCGAGGAGCTCGACGTGGCAGTGGCGATCGACCGCTTCGAGAAGGTCACGCAATGGCGCATCGCCGCGGTTGAGCGGCGCTGGGCGGGCCTGCGCAGTTTTGCGCCCGATCGGCTGCCGGCCTATGGCCCCGATCCCGAGGTGCCGGGCTTCATCTGGTTTGCCGGGCAAGGCGGCTTTGGCATCCAGACCGCACCCGCCGCGGCGCGCCTCACTGCCCAGGGGCTGCTTGGCCTTGGGCCTGATGCGATGACCGCTGCGCTCGACCGCGAAGCCTATGCCCCGGCACGGCTGCTCCTTCAGCCGGGGAAACAAGGCCTTGCACTCTAGCCAAGCGGCTTTGCTTCTGGCAGGTCAGCGGGCACAGCCAACAAACAGGAAGGGGGACGCGCGATGGCGCACAAGTTCGAAATCTACAAGGACAAGGCCGGTGAATATCGGGTGCGGTTCAAGTACAATTCTGAAGTGATGTTCGCCACCGAAGGCTATGCCAGCAAGGCGAGCGCCATGAACGCGATCGAATCGATCAAGAAGAACGGGCCTGAGGCCCCGGTCGAAGACAACACCTGAAGCGGCCAGCGCCGGGAAGGCGGGGGCAGGGCACCTGCCGGCCTCCGCAATCGCGCCTCACCGCGCGACTGCCGCGCGCGCTGCAGCTGCGCTGGCAAGCGCATCGACGCGCTCGTTCTCGGCATGGCCATCATGCCCCTTGACCCAGTGCCAGGTGATGCGGTGCGGGCGCGCCGCGTCGATCAGCGCGCGCCACAAATCGGCATTCTTCACCGGCTTCTTCGCGGCATTCACCCAGCCATTGCGCTGCCAGGCGTGAACCCATTTTTCGATACCGTCGAGCAGGTAACGGCTGTCGGAATAAAGATCGACCGCGCAGGGCTCGCGCAGGGCCTCGAGCCCGCGGATTGCCGCCGTCAGCTCCATGCGGTTGTTGGTGGTCTCGGCCTCGCCGCCCGAAAGCTCCTTCTCGTGCCGGCCCATGCGCAGCAGCACCCCCCAGCCGCCCGGGCCGGGATTGCCCTTGCACGCCCCGTCGGTGAAGATCTCGACCCGTTTCATCGCTTGCGCGCCTAGGCCCAGCCGCGCCGCCTAGGCAAGCGCGGCGGCGCCATGAGCCTCGTAAAAGCGCCAGCGGCGCACGAACTGCATCGGATCCTTGCGCGCGACCAGCGCATCATCGGGGGTGTCGAGCCAGTCCTCGGCACGGCTGGCGACAAAGCGCAGACAGGCGCCCTTGGCAATCTGTGGCAGCAGCGCGCGCTCATCGGGGGCAAGGGGGCGCACGCTTTCATAGCCCGCGATCAGCGCCGTGCTGCAGGCGGGAAGGAAGCGATCCTCGGCATCGAAGCACCAGGCCGCGTGGGTGACGGCGAGGTCAAGCGCCATCGGCCCGGTGCAGGCGAAATAGAAATCAATGAGGCCCGTTACCTTGTCGCCCAGCATCAGCACATTGTCGGGAAACAGATCGGTGTGGGTCTGCGACTGGGGCAGGTGGGACAGATCGAGGGCCGCGGCGGCGCGCGCCGGGGCCAGCATGGCGGGCAGATCGGGATCGATCCGCGCCAGCGCCGCCGCCCCGCAGGCCTCGAGCGTGGCGGCATTGGCGGCAAAGCCGAGCGCATTGGCGCGGCGCATCGGGAAATCGCGCGCGGCAAGGTGCATCCGCGCCAGCACTTCCCCCACCGCGGCGGCCTGAGCCGGAGTGGGCCGGGTTGGCGAGACCCCGGGCAGGAACTCGATCAACGCCGCAGCCTTGCCCCGTTCCATGCGGAAGGCGGCGCCGCTGCGATCATGAATGGTGCGCGGCACCGGGCAGCCCCTCGCCGCAAGATGATCGAGTAGGCCGAGGAAATAGGGCAGATCGGCATAATCGATCCGCCGTTCATATAGCGTGAGGATGAAGCGCGTGCCGGTGCCGGGTGCGCCGGTGGTCTCGATCAGCCAATTGGAATTGGATACGCCCTCGGCAATGCCCTTGGCCGAAACCAGCGCCCCCACCTCATATTCGCCGATCAGTCGGGCGAGGTCTTCCGCGCCCAGATGGGTATAGACCGCCATGCGCCCCCGCCTGTTTGGCCTATTCGGTCAGCTGGCGCGGCAGCTTGAACACCATCTTTTCTTCTGCCGCGGTGATGGTCTTCTCGCGGATCGGGCGGTAGCGGCCGAGCGTTGTAACCACCTCGCGCACCAGGATCTCTGGCGCCGAGGCCCCGGCGGTAAGCCCAAGGGTTTCAACCCCTTCGAGCCAAGCAAAGTCGATCTCCTCGGCCCGCTGGATCAGTTTGGCCGGGGTGCCGAGCCTTTCGGAAACCTCAACCAGGCGCAGCGAATTGGAGGAATTGGGCGCGCCGATCACCAGCACCAGATCGCAATCCTGCGCCAGTTCCTTGACCGCCGCCTGGCGGTTGGAGGTGGCATAGCAGATATCCTCGGCGCGCGGGCCGACGATGTTGGGATAGCGCCATTCGAGCGCCTGGATCACCTCGCGCGTGTCGTCCACCGACAGCGTGGTCTGGGTGAGATAGGCAAGGTCCTCGTCGGCATCGAAGGGCAGCTTTTCAACGTCCTCGATGGTCTCGACCAGAGTCATCTGACCCGGCGCGACCTGGCCCATGGTGCCGATCACTTCGGGGTGGCCGGCATGGCCGATGAAGATGATGTGCCGGCCCTTCTCGATCTGGCGTTCGGCCTGGCGATGGACCTTGGAGACCAGCGGGCAGGTGGCATCGACATAGAGCAGGTTGCGCCGCCGTGCCTCGGCCGGAACCGATTTGGGCACGCCGTGGGCGCTGAACACCACCGGGGCATCATCGGGCACCTCGTCGAGCTCCTCGACGAAGATCGCTCCCTTGGCCTTCAGCCCCTCGACCACATATTTGTTGTGGACGATCTCGTGGCGCACATAGACCGGCGAACCATAGCGCTCGAGCGCTTTCTCGACGATCTCGATCGCCCGGTCCACCCCGGCGCAAAAGCCGCGCGGGGCGGCGATCAGCAGGTTGAGCGGTGGCCGCGCGGCGATCGGGTCGCCCTCGGCGGGTGCTGCGGGCGCGGCAGGCGTAGCGGGAAAGGGCGCGTTCATCGCTCACCCCCTAGCGCTTTCCGGCGCGCCTCGCTAGGGCGTGTATGGGATCGCCGCGGCCACCTGGCCGCAGCGGGCCGTAAGATCGTGATCAGCTAAGGACGGGTTTTCGATGATGCTTCGCGCGCGCCCCATAATGGCCCTGTCGGCTGCGGCCTGCGCCACAGCGGCGCTCAGCGCCTGCGCGAGCGAGGGCGAGTTGGTGATCAATGAAGGGCTGGGCGTCACCAGCGTGCTCTCGCTGTGCCCGGCGATTGGCATTCCCGACTACACCGGCGATATCACCACCTTTCGCGATCCGGCTGACCGTTCGGTCGCCAGCCTTGATGTCAGCGCGGCGATGACCAACCTCAGGGCGCAATGCAACGAGACCGGTGATCGCATCTATTCCGAGGCGAGCTTCACCGTGAATGCCCGCCGCACCGACACGCGCGGTGCGCGCACGGTGAGCCTCCCTTATTTCGTCACCGTGCTGCGCGGCGGCAGCGCGGTGGTCTCCAAGCGCATCGGCACCGTGACCCTCACCTTTGCCGACGGGCAGGAGCGCGCCAGCGCCACCGCCAAGGCCGGTGCCTTCGTCAACCGCGCCGATGCCACCCTGCCGCCCGACATCCGCGAGAAGATCACCAAGAAGCGACGACCTGGTGATCCCGACGCGGCGCTCGATCCGCTGGCTGACCCCGAAGTCAAGGCGGCGATCGCCCGCAGCCGCTTTGAGGTGCTGGTGGGCTTCCAGCTGACCGAGGAACAGCTAGCCTACAACGTGACGCGCTGAAGGCTCTCCCAAAGCCCGATCCGCCTCATCGCTCACGGCAGGCTGGCCCCGCCACCGCCGCCCTATGTGCTGCCCGGTCGGGCTTGACCGCGGGCAGTGCTTGCTTTCTTGCACGCGCGCACGCTTGCGCCCATCGCACGAGACCCACATGACCAAGACCCTCTATGCCGCCCACGCGGCGCTTATCGAAACCGTGCTTGGCGAGCTGATCGCCGAGGGCACTCTGCCTGCGGGCACCAGCCTTGCCCCCGTGACGATCGAGCCGCCGCGCGATCCTGCCCATGGCGATCTTGCCACCAATGCCGCGATGGTGCTGGCCAAGGGTGCGGGGCTGGCCCCGCGCGCGCTGGCCGAAACGATCGTCACCCGGCTGGCCGCGCAGCCCTCGATCACCAGCGCCGAAATCGCCGGGCCGGGCTTCATCAACTTGCGCCTTTCCCCCGAGGTGTGGCGTGATGAACTCAAGGCCATCCACACGCTCGGGGCCGATTACGGGCGCTCGGGCCTCGGCGCGGGTACCACGGTCAATGTCGAATATGTCTCGGCCAATCCCACCGGGCCGATGCACATGGGCCATTGCCGCGGCGCGGTGGTGGGCGATGCCCTTGCGGGCCTGCTCGAATTTGCCGGGCACAAGGTGATCCGCGAATATTACATCAATGATGCCGGGGCGCAGGTCGATGTCCTCGCCCGCTCGGTGCACCTGCGCTACCGCGAAGCGCTGGGCGAGGCGATCGGCGAGATCCCCTCAGGCCTCTATCCCGGCGATTATTTGAAGCCGGTGGGCGCGGCGCTCGCCGCCGAGTTCGGGACGCGCTATGCCGCCGCGCCCGAGAGCGAATGGCTCGGCCTGTTTCGCAGCCGCGCCGTGGCGGCGATGATGGAGATGATCCGCGCCGACCTGGCCACGCTTGGCATCGTCCATGATGTCTTTTCCTCCGAGGCCGAGCTTCAGGCATCGGGCAAGGTCGATGCGGCCGAGGCCTGGCTGCGCGCGCATGACCTTGTCTATGACGGGATGCTCGAGGCGCCCAAGGGCAAGGCTCCGCCCGAGGACTGGGAGCCGACGGTGCTGCCGCTGTTCCGCTCCACCCGCTTCGGCGATGATCAGGATCGCCCGATCAAGAAATCGAACGGCGCCTGGACCTATTTCGGCGCCGATCTGGCCTATCATTTCGAGAAGGCCCAGCGCGCCGACGCGCTGGTCGATATCTGGGGGGCTGACCATGCCGGCACGGTCAAGCGGATCAAGGCCGCGGTCGCCGCGCTCACCAGTGCCGACGGGGCAAGCCCCAAGCCCTTCGAGATCAAGCTCGTGCAGATGGTGCAGCTGCTGAAGGGCGGGCAGCCGTTCAAGATGTCGAAGCGGGCGGGCAATTTCGTCACCCTTGCCGATGTGGTCGAGATGGTCGGCAAGGATGTGGTGCGCTTCACCATGCTCACCCGCAAGCCCGATGCGCAGATGGATTTCGATTTCGACAAGGTGGTCGAGGCCTCGAAGGACAATCCGGTGTTCTATGTGCAATATGCCCATGCCCGGATTTCATCGACCCTGCGCAAGGCGGCCGAGGCGGGCCATGCCCCTGCGGCTCATGCGCTCGAACGGCTGGGGGCCGAGGAGCTGGCGCTCATCGCCCGCGCGGCGCAGTTCCCGCGCGAGATCGAAATGGCCGCCCGCGCCCGCGAGCCGCACCGGATCGCCTTCTACCTCTATGATCTGGCAGCCGATTTCCACGCCTATTGGAACCTCGGCAATGACCGGCCGGAAAAGCGCTTCATCCTGGAACAGGACGCTGCGCTCACCGCGGCAAGGCTTTATCTCGCCGCGGCAATCGGGCAAGTGATCCGCAACGGCCTTGGCGTTCTGGGCGTTACGGCGGTGGAGAGCATGTAGCGGCCTGCGCCTTGGCGCGGCACGGGGGACAGGCATGATCGAGGCAGAATACGAGGAACTGGAGCCAGACGAGGGTGCGCTTGGCCTTGCCGATACCGACAGCCTGCCCTGGCTCGAATCCGGCGCCGAGGATGAGGAGCCGGGCGGGCTCGATCCGGGGCAGGTGATGCTGTTCCTTGCTGCGCTGGTGCTGCTCTTGGGCGCGGCGGTGGGCGCGGTGTGGTATTTTACCAGCAGGGCCGAGGGCGGGCAGGGCGTGCCCGAGGGCGGCGTGATCGCGGCGCCCGAAGGCCCGGTCAAGGAACGGCCCGAAGATCCGGGCGGCAAGCAGTTCGCCGGCACCGGCAATGTCGCCCCGGTGGTGAGCGAGGGTGGCTCGCGCCCGGCGGTGGTGGCAGCGCCGCCTGCCGCTGCTTCTGCGACCTCAGCGCCTGCTGCCGCGCCGGCACCTGCCGCCTCTGCCGCGGCCGGGGCTGCGGCGCCCGCCACCACAGCGGCGGGCGATGCCGGCGGGGTGGCGGTACAGCTTGCCGCCTACAGCAACCGCGCCCGCGCCGAGCAGGGCTGGGGCGATCTGGCGCGCCGCACCGATGCCCTTGCCGGGGTGCGCCACCGGGTGGTCGAGGCCAAGGTCGATAGCGGCACGGTCTATCGCCTCCAGGCGCTCGCCCCCAATCGCGCCGAGGCCGAAAAGCTGTGCAGCGCGCTCAAGGCCGATGGCCTTGCCTGTCAGATCAAGTAGCCCAGCCCATCGGCGCCAGCTGTCACCTTATCCCCGCTCGTGATCGCCTGCCGGGCTTGCCGGCGGCGGGCAAGCCTGCGAACCTCATGGCATGATTCCGGCGATCTTCGGCCTGTCCGGCCCCGTTCTGACGGATGAGGAACGCGCCTTCTTCCGCGCTGCCGATCCGGCAGGCTACATCCTGTTCGCGCGCAATTGCATCGCGCCCGAGCAACTGCGGGCGCTGACCGACGATCTGCGCAGCCTTCACGGGCGCGAGCAGCTGCTGATCGCGATCGATCAGGAAGGCGGCAGGGTGGCGCGCCTGCGCCCGCCGCATTGGGCGGCCTATCCACCAGGCGCGGCGTTCGATCGGCTCTATGCCCTGGCGCCGGCCAGCGCGATCGAAGCGGCGCGCGCCAACGCCACGGCGATGGCGCTTGAGCTTTCAGCGATGGGGATCACGGTCGATTTCCACCCCCCGCTCGATCTGCGCGTGCCCGGGGCCCACGAGGTGATCGGCGATCGCGCGCTCGGCAGCAGCCCGATGCAGGTGGCAGCGCTGGGCCGAGCGATTCTCGAAGGGCTGGCCGCGGGCGGGGTGACGGGCTGCATCAAGCACCTGCCCGGCCATGGCCGCAGCACGGTGGACAGCCACGAGGCCCTGCCCGTGGTGAGCGCCGCGCCCGAGGTGCTGGAAGATGACCTTGCTCCTTTCGCGCGCCTCAGCCACGCGCTCATCGGCATGACCGGGCACCTCGTCTTCACCGCCTGGGACGGGGAGAACCCGGCCACGCTCTCGCCCTTCGTCATCAAGCACATCATCCGCGAGCGGATCGGCTTTGACGGCCTCCTCCTCAGCGATGATATCGACATGAAGGCGCTGGGCGGCACGATTGCCGAGCGCGCCCGGCGCGCCCACGATGCGGGCTGCGACATCATCCTCAATTGCTGGGCGCGGCTTGATGACATGGAGGCGATCTGCGCGGCGCTGCCCACCATGTCCGCGGCCACCGCCGAGAGGCTTGCGCGTGCGCTTGCCCCCACCCGCATCGCCCCGGGGCTGGCGGCCGAGGCGCGCGAGCTCATCGCCATTCGCGATCGCCTGCTGGCGTTGGTGGAGAGCGCCGCGTGAGCGAGGCCGAGGCTCCCTTCATGCTCGCCGGCGCCGCGCCGCGCGAGAAGGATGATGCGCTCTATCTCGAGCTCGGCGCCTGGGAAGGCCCGCTCGATCTGCTGCTCGACCTTGCCCGGCGGCAGAAGGTTGACCTCAGGCAGATCTCGATCCTCGCGCTGGTCGATCAATATCTCGGCTATATCGAGCGTGCCGGGGCGCTGAAGCTGGAACTGGCCGCCGATTACCTGGTGATGGCGGCCTGGCTCGCCTATCTCAAATCCGCGCTGCTGCTGCCCAAGGCCGAGCAGGAAGACCCGAGCCCCGAAGAACTGGCGCTGCGGCTGCAATTGCGGCTCCAGCGCCTCGGGGCGATGCGCGAGGCGGCCGCGCGGCTGATGGCGCGCGACCGCATCGGACGCGATGTGTTCCTTCGCGGCGCGCCCGAGGGCCTGCGCACCGATCGCCGGATCGTCTGGCGCTCGGACCTGTTCAGCCTGATCCAGGCCTATGGCCAGGTCAAGGCGCGCACCGCGCCGCGGGTCTATTACGTCGCCGCGCGCCCGGTGATGACGCTCGAAAGCGCGCTCGAGCGGGTCTCGGCCATGCTCGGGGTGACGCTCGAATGGATGGAGATCCGCGATTTCCTCCCGCCTCATGCCTCGCCGGAACTGAGGCGCTCGGCGCTGGCCTCGAGCTTTGTCGCCGCGCTCGAACTGGCCAAGCGCGGGCGCGCCGAGATCGCGCAGGAGGAGGCCTTCGCCCCCTTGCGCATCCGCCGGCTGCGGGACAGCGCGGCATGAGCGCAGAGCCCTCCGCGCTCGAACGCGCGCTCGAGGCGACGCTCTTTGCCGCCGAGGAGCCGCTCAGCCCGGCCGCGCTGGCCGCCCATCTGGGCGATGTCGGCGAAGGCGCGGTGCGCGAAGCGCTCGCGGCGCTGGCGGCGCATTACCGCGTGCGCGGGGTGCACCTCGTCGAGCGCGGCGGGCGCTGGCATTTCGAGACCGCGCCCGATCTTGCCCACCTGTTGCGGCGCGAGCAGGAGCAGGTGCGGCGCCTGTCGCGCGCGGCCACCGAGGTGCTGGCGATCATTGCCTATCACGAGCCGGTGAGCCGGGCCGAGATCGAATCGATCCGCGGGGTGCAGACCAGCGCCGGCACGCTCGACGTGCTGATGGAAGCCGGCTGGGTGCGCCCGGTGGGCCGGCGCGAGGTGCCGGGCCGTCCGGTGATCTATGCCACGACCCCTGAATTCCTCGACCATTTCGGCCTTGCCAGCCGCCGCGATCTGCCCGGGATCGACGAGCTGCGCACCGCCGGGTTGCTCGATCCGGTCGATGCGGCGATGGAGGCCGCGCTGGGCGGGGAAGGCCGCTTCGGCCCCGACGAGCCAGAGGCGGACGCGGCTGCGGGCGAGGGCGAGGAGGATTAGCGCCGCGCCGCCTGCGCCGATCGTCGATCGCGGGTGGCATCGCGCCGCCAAGGCGCCTATATGCAAGGCCCCCCCAAGAGTGAAAGTTGCGCCCCATGAATATCGGCATCTGGCAAATCCTCATCATCGCGCTGGTCGTGCTCGTGCTGTTCGGGCGCGGGCGCATTTCGGAAATGATGGGCGATTTCGGCAAGGGTATCGCCAGCTTCAAGAAGGGCATGAACGAAGGCGAGGAGGTGGCGCCCAAGCCCCGGATCGAGCCGCCCGCTGCCGCCCCCACCGCGGCTGAGCCCGAGATGGCGGACAAACGCGATTCGACCGGCGCCTGAGCGTCTGAAGGAGGCGGCCCTGCCGCACCCAAGCCATGTTCGATATCGGCGCTGCTGAACTGCTGGTCATCATCATCGTTGCGGTGATCGTGATCGGGCCGAAAGACCTGCCGCTGGCGATGCGCACCGCCGGGCGCTGGATCGGCCGGATGCGGCGCATCTCGGCCCATTTCCGCGCCGGGGTCGATGCCATGGTGCGCGAGGCCGAGCTTGAGGAGATGGAAAAGCGCTGGAAGGCGCAGAACGAGGAGATCATGCGCCGCTCCGCCGCGCTGACCGAGGCCGAGGCGGGCGCCCCGGTGATGACCGGGCCACCCCCGATCGACAAGGCGCCCGCGGCGCCTGCGCCCGGTGATGCGTCTGCCAGCGCGGCTCCGGCGCCGGCGGCTCCGCCTGCGCCGACGCCCCCATCGCCCGCGCCAACGCCGAGGGACAGCGGCGATGTTTGAGATCAAGGATCTCGACGAGACCCGCGCGCCCTTGATTGATCACCTGATCGAGCTGCGCACCCGCATCATCCGCTCGCTCCTGGCGCTGGCGGTGGGCTTTGGCGTGTGCCTCTATTTCGCCGATGAGATCCTCGGCTTTCTGGTCTGGCCGCTCAAGCAGGCCTTTCCGGAAGGGCAGGGCCAGTTAATCTTCACCCGCCTGCCCGAGGTGTTCTTTGTCGAGCTCAAGGTGGCGCTGTTCGCGGGCTTCATGGTCAGCTTCCCGGTGATTGCCAACCAGCTCTGGGCCTTTGTCGCCCCGGGGCTCTATGCCCGCGAGAAGCGCGCCTTCCTGCCCTTTCTCATCGCCACCCCGGTACTGTTCACCGCCGGGGCCGCGCTGGCCTATTTCGTGGTGATGCCCACCGCCTTCCGCTTTTTCCTCGGCTTCGGGGGTGAGGCCGGGGGGCTGACGGTCGAGGCCCTGCCGAGTGCCGGGGACTATCTCGGCCTCGTCATGCAGTTCATCCTCGCCTTCGGGCTTACCTTCCTCCTGCCGGTGCTGCTGCTGCTGCTCCACCGTGCCGGGATCATCACCCGCGCGCAGATGGCAGGCGCGCGGCGCTATGTGATCGTGGCGATCTTCGCCCTTGCCGCGGTGGTGACCCCGCCCGATCCCGGCTCGCAGATCATCCTTGCGGTGCCGCTTCTGCTGCTGTTCGAGGCCTCGCTGCTGCTGATGCGCCTTCAGGAAAAGGCGGTCGAGGCGGATCGGGCCGCCCGCGCCGCCGAGACCGCGCCGGCAGGCGAGGGCGCCGGCGAGGGCGCGGCGGCCGAGTAGTTACTCGCCGCGCACCTTGACCCCGCCGATCCACACGCCGAGCACGCGGGTGGCGCGGATCTCGTCCACCGCGGCGAGCAGGGGATCGCGATCGACAAGGATGAAATCGGCCCGCTCGCCCGGGATCAGGCGGCCAAAGCGCCCCTCGGCAAAACCGGCAAAGGCGGCATCGGCGGTGAAGGCGGCAAGCGCCTGTTCGCGGCTTACCGCCTGCTGCGGGAACCACCCGCCGAAGGGCTCGCCTTCCGCATCGGTGCGGCTGATCGCAGCGGCGATCCCGGCCCAGGGGTCAGCCGGCTCGACCGGCGCGTCCGAGCCAAAGGCAAGCCTGCCCCTGGCGGCCAGCACGCTGCGCCAGGCATAGGCGCCCCCCAGCCGCCCCGGCCCCAGCCGCGCCTCGGCCATGGTGCGGTCAGAAGTCTGGTGGAGCGGCTGCATCGAGGCGATCACCCCGTGTGCCCCGAGGCGCGGAAGGTCAGCGACATCAATCACCTGGGCATGTTCGATCCGCCAGCGCCGATCGCCCGCATAGGTCTCGGAAAGCTCCTCGATCGCTCCCAGCACCTCGCCATTGGCGGCATCGCCGATCGCGTGGACAGCGGTCTGGAAACCCGCCATCGCCGCCCGGCTCATCAGGTTGCGCAGCTGTGCCGGGGTGAGCAGGGCAAGGCCGCGCGCGGCAGGCTCGTCGGCATAGGGGGTCTTGAGCAGCGCCCCGCGCGAGCCAAGCGCGCCATCGACGAACAGCTTGATCCCGCCCATGCGCAGCCGATCATCATAGAGCCAGCCGGTCGGCTCGGCCCCGGCGGCCAGCTCGAGCGTGTCGAAATCGCGGGCATAGGCCATGATGCGCAAGCGCAGCCGCCCGGCATCCCCGGCGCGGCGATAGGTGCTCCAGTCAGCCAGCGTCGTGCCCATGTCGGCCACCGCGGTGACCCCGCGCGCGAGCAATGCGTCCTGCGCGGCGGCAAAGGCAAGGTCGCGCTCCTGCGGGCGGGGCTGGGGCACCACCTTGCTCACAAGCTGGATGGCATTGTCGATGAACACGCCTGCTGGCGCGCCGCTCGCATCGCGCACGATCCGCCCGCCTGCCGGATCGGGGGTCTTGGCGGTGATCCCGGCGGCGGCGATCGCCATGCTGTTGGCCCAGTTGGCGTGGTTGTCAGCCCGTTCGAGCCAGACCGGGCGATCGGGCACCACGGCGTCGAGTTCGACCGCGGTGGGAAAGCGCCCCAGCCCCCATTTCTCCTGGTTCCAGCCGCGCCCGAGGATCCACGGACGCGCGGGGTTGGCCTCGGCAAAGGCCTTGATCCGCGCCAGCGCTTCCTCAAGCGAGGAGGTGTCCGAAAGGTCGAGCGTGAGCGCGGCAAAGCCGATGTCCATCACGTGGACATGCGCATCGATCATGCCCGGCAGCAGCACCCGGCCCTGCCCGTCGATGCGGTAATCGGTGCGCGGGCGCTTGTCCCCGCGCGCGAGCACCGCAAGGATGCGCCCCTCGTCATCATAGACAAGGCCGGTAAAGCGCCGCACCTTGCCTTCGGCATCGATGGTGATGCCATCGACATTGTCCACCAGGGTATCGGCGGCGGCGGGGCTGGCGAGCGCGAGGGCGCCGGCAGCGGCGGCAAGGGCAACAAGCGGGCGGAACAAGATGGGCAGCATGGCGATCCTCGGGGCAGGGCAGCAGGTGCGCTGCGGCTTTTGCGCTGCTGCCTAGAGCCTTGCTGCGCGCTTGCCAATCATCGCGGTCACGCACAGCGCGTTCCTGCAGCACGATTGGCGTACGCGGATGATTGCCCTTGGCCCGCCAAGCCTCTAAGCGCGCCAGCATCATGGCAACGCGCTTCGCTTCTTCCAGCCCCAAGGGTGCCGCCGCTTCGCCGGCTGACCTCACGCTCGCGCATGTCCGGGCCGCCGCGGCGCGGATCAAGGGGGCGGTGGTCAACACCCCGATGATGCATTCGATCACCCTGTCGGAGATCACCGGCGCGGACATCTGGCTGAAGTTCGAGAACCTGCAGTTCACCGCCGCCTACAAGGAGCGCGGCGCGCTCAACGCCCTCTTGCTGCTGAGCGAGGAGCAGCGCGCGCGCGGGGTGATCGCGGCCTCGGCGGGCAACCATTCGCAGGGTCTGTCCTACCACGGCACCCGGCTGGGGGTGCCGGTGACGATCGTCATGCCGCGCACCACGCCGACGGTGAAGGTGATGCAGACCGAAAGCGTCGGGGGCAAGGTGGTGCTCGAGGGCGAGACCTTCGATGAGGCCTATGCCCATGCCCGCCGGCTCGAGGCCGAGCTGGGCCTCACCTTCGTCCACCCTTTTGACGATCCCGATGTTGCTGCCGGCGCCGGCACGGTGGCGCTCGAGATGCTTGAGGTGAAGCCCGATCTTGATTGCATCGTCACCCCCATCGGCGGGGGCGGGCTGATCTCGGGCATGGCCACCGTGGCCAAGGCGATCAATCCCGCGATCGAGGTGGTGGGCGTGCAGGCGGGGCTGTTTCCCAGCATGTTCGATCGCATCAAGGGCGCGCAGCTGCCCTGCGGCGGCGACACCCTGGCCGAGGGTATCGCGGTCAAGCAGCCCGGCGCCTTCACCGCGCAGGTGGTGGCCGAAAGGGTCGATGACATCCTGCTCGTCGATGAACCCGCGCTCGAACAGGCCGTGGCGCTGCTGTTGCAGATCGAGAAGACCGTGGTCGAAGGCGCGGGCGCGGCCGGGCTGGCCGCGGTGCTCTCCAATCCCGAACGCTTTGCCGGCAAGTCGATCGGCCTTGCCCTGTGCGGCGGCAATATCGACACCCGCCTCTTGGCCAATGTGCTGCTGCGCGATCTGGCCCGGCAGGGGCGGCTCGCTCGCCTCAGGATCACGCTGCAGGATCGCCCCGGCGCGCTGTTCAAGGTCATGCGCCTGTTTGACGAGCACAATGTCAACATCATCGAGATCTATCACCAGCGCATCTTCACCACCCTGCCGGCCAAGGGGCTGATCACCGACATCGAATGCGAGGCGCGCGATGCCGAGCAGGTCGAGCGGCTGGTGGCCGGCCTCAGGGCCAAGGGCTATTCGGTCCAGCTGGTCGAACTGGGCTAGGGGCGGGCGCACGCTTGCAGGTAGCGGGGCGATTTGCGCCCCGATTTGCACCAACTCCGATGATACGTCCCTGCGCCGCCTTGCGGGTCTGGGCAAAATTCGGCGCAATTCATGGTTAAGGGACTTTTACCGCGGGGCCGGTGCAGGCATAAGAATTTCTTAACGCCACGAGCGCGCGATTCATCGGCAGAAAAGGACAGGCCCCACCCGTGACGGCACCGATCCGCTTCCCCCGGTTCTTCGTGACCAGCCCGGCGCCGTGCCCCTATCTGCCGGGGCGCAGCGAACGCAAGGTGTTCACCGAACTCAAGGGCCCCCACGCCGACCAGCTCAACGAGGCGCTGGGGCGCATCGGCTTTCGCCGCAGCCAGACGGTCGCCTACCGTCCGTCCTGCCTCGATTGTCAGGCCTGCGTGTCGGTGCGGGTGGTGGCCGACAAGTTCCGCCCTTCCGCCTCGCAACGGCGCGAGATCCGGCGCAACGCCGATCTGGTGGTGAGCGAATGCCGCCCCTGGGCGACCGACGAGCAGTTCACCCTGCTCGCCCGCTATCTCGGCCAGCGCCACCCCGATGGCGGCATGGCGGCGATGGACGAGCTCGATTATGCCGACATGATCGAGCATACCCCGGTCACCACCGTGGTCACCGAATATCGCGAACCGCGCGCCGATGGGCGGCCCGGGCGGCTGGTGGGCGCCTGCCTCACCGACCGCCAGAGCGACGGGCTGTCGATGATCTATTCCTTCTATGAGCCCGATCATCCCACCCGCAGCGGGCTTGGCAGTTACATCATCCTCGATCACATCCGCCGCGCCGCAGCCGAGGGTCTGCCCTATGTCTATCTCGGCTATTGGGTCGATGGCAGCCCGCGGATGCAGTACAAGGTGCGTTACCGCCCGCTCGAACGGCTCACCCGTGACGGCTGGCTCCTGATGGACCCCGATGAACAGCACCGCCTGATCGCCGCTGCCACCCGGCCGCGGCAGAGCGAGGAGACGGCTTTCGCAGGTGCGCGGGGCAAGGATGGCCAGCCTGTCAAGTTTCCGACCAGCTGATATCCGCTGCCCGGTCTTTCTCGCTCTCGCCATTGCTGCAGGACTGGCCCCCACCCCGGCTGAGGCGGCCCAGGCGGGCGCTCTGGCGGCCCAGAGCGCCGATGCGCCCGCGTCCGTGCCCCCCGAGGCGCCCGGCGAGGGCGCGGATGATGCCGCGCCCGAACCCGCGCCCGTGCCCGACACGCTCGAGGCGCTGATCCCGCCCGAGGCGCTCGCCGATCCGGAAGGCTGGGCCGCGCGCGCCGTTTCCGGCGTGGCCGGGGCGGATGCCGTGCCCGAGGCGGCGCCGGACGGTGCCGATCCGCTCGCCGGAGTTGTGCCCCCGCCGCCTGCGGGGCTTGAAGGCGCGGTCGATGCCGCCTTTGCCGATTTCGCTCTCGATCTGCCCGAGCCGCTGCCGCCCGATCCCGAGGCCGACCAGCAAGCCCGGGCGGTGCTCGCCGCCCCGGTGCTCGAGGCCCTGCCCGAACTTGCCGAGGCGCAGATCGGCCCAGCACTGGTGCTTGGCCTGCCGGCGGCCGAAAGCTTCCCCGAGCGCGCCGAGTTCATCACCCGCTTCCGCGCGCTCTCGCGGCTCGAGGCGCTCGATGACAAGGCCGATGCCGCCCCGCAGATCGCCGCCCGAGCGCGGGCCGATGAGGAACTGCTGGGCGATCTCCTGCGCACCTATGGCTATTATGATGGCGCGGTGATCCGCCAGCTTTCGGGCGGGCGGCGCGACGGGGATGCGGGCGGCGTGGATAGCGCCGCGGCCGAGGAGCCGCAGGTGCGGTTCGATGTTATTCCGGGCACGCGCTACCGCTTTGGCCGGATCGATCTGGGCGGGCTTGGCACGCTCGCCGAGCCCGATGCCAGCCGCTTGCGCGCGGCCTTTGCGATCCAGCCGGGCGATCCGCTTCATGCCGACCGGATCCTCGAGCGCGAGCTCGAGCTGCGGGTGGCGCTGGGCGAAAGCGGCTATCCCTTCGCGGCGCTGGCCGAGCCTGAACTCACGATCGATCACGCCCGGGCCGAGGGCGATCTTGTGCTGCCCGTCAGCCCGGGGGGCAAATATGTCTTTGGCCCGGTGGAAAGCGGCGATCCGGGCTTCCTTCCAAGTCGCCACCTTGAGCGCATTGCCCGCTTCCGCCCCGGCGAGGTCTTCCGCCAGAGCATGGCCACCGATCTGCGCCGCGCGATCATCGCCACCGGGCTGGTCTCGAGCGTCACCGTCACCCCGCGCGAGAGCTGCCCGCCCCAAGGCGACCAGCCGGGCGAGGTGGCGCTCGATGTCGCGCTCGAGCGCGCGCCGCTGCGCACCATCGCCGGGGCGATCGGCTATGGCACCGAGGATGGTTTCAAGCTTGAGGGGCGCTGGGAGCATCGCAACCTCTTTCCGCCCGAGGGCGCGCTGCGGCTGCGCGGCATCTTGGGCACGCGCGAGGCGCTCGCCAGCATCGGGGTGCGGCGCAACAATTTTCGCGGCCGCGATCAGGTGCTGAGCGCCGATCTCTATGCCAGCGACATCACCACGCTCGCGGTCGATTCGCGCGGGTTCGGCCTGCGCGGCGCCTTCGAGAAGGTCTCCAACCTCTTGTTCCAGAAGCCGGTGAGCTTCCAGCTCGGCGGCGAACTGATCTCTACCGACGAGCGCAATCGGCGGGTGCGCATCGCCCCGGGCGCGCCCGAGCCGCGCCGCACCTTCCTCATCGGCGGGCTGTTCGGTAGCCTCACGCTCGATGCCAGCGACAATCTGCTCGATCCCACCACCGGCTATCGCGCCACGCTGTTCCTCGCGCCCGAAGTCTCGCGCTCGCAAGGGCAAGACCGGGCCTATCTGCGCGCCCAGGCCGATGCGGCCTATTACCATTCGTTCGGCGGCACGGTGCTGGCCGCAAGGGTGCGGGCGGCGACCATCGAGGGCGCGGCGGCGGCCGATATTGCCCCCTCGCGGCGGCTCTATGCCGGGGGCGGCGGCTCGGTGCGTGGCTATGGCTTCCAGGGCGTGGGCCCGCGCGACAGCCTCGGCAATCCGATCGGCGGGGCCTCGCTCGTCGAGGCCGCCGCCGAGGCGCGGATCGACACTCCGCTGTTCGGCGGCGCGCTCGAGGTCGTGCCCTTCATCGATGCGGGCACGGTGGCGCGCGGGGCGACCCCCGATTTCGGCGAGATCCGCGCCGGGGCGGGGATCGGCATCCGCTACAAGACCAGCTTCGGCCCGGTGCGGGTTGACGTTGCCACCCCGCTCAACCCCACCCGCTTTGACAGCCCGGTGGTGGTCTATGTCAGCCTCGGGCAGGCGTTCTGATGGCGGGTGAGGCGCACAGCAGTGCCCCGCAGTCACCCGCCGCCCGGCAGGGGCAAGCGCGGGTGTGGGCAAGGCGCCTCGGCTGGGCGCTGGCGCTGGTGCTGGCGCCGCTGCTGCTCCTCGGCGCCTTCCTTTCGACGCCGATCGGCAAGCGGGTAATCGCCGATCAGATCGCCGCGGCCGCCCCGGCCTCGGGCCTCAGGTTCACCGTCGGGCGGATCGAGGGGGATGTCTTCGGCAAGGCGGTGCTGCGCCGGGTGACGGTGCGCGATCCCAAGGGCGTGTTCCTCACCATCCCCGAGGTGCAGCTCGACTGGCGCCCGCTCGCCTGGTTGTGGAGCGGGCTTGATGTCCGCGAACTCACCGCGCGCCGCGCCCGGCTCACCCGCCTGCCCGAGCTTCTGCCCGGCGATCCCGATGCGCCGCTGCTGCCCGATTTCGATATCAGGCTCGATCGCCTGACGATCGAGGACATGGTGATCGCCCGCGGCCTTGCCACGCAGCGGGAGGAGCGCGCCAATCTGTCTGCCAAGGTCGATATCCGCCAGGGCCGCGCGCTGATCGATGCCTCGGCGCGGCTGGGCGCTGCGGACCGGGTGCGGCTTCTGATCGATGCCGAGCCCGATGGCGACCGCTTCGATATCGAGGGCGATTATCGCGCCCCGGCGGGCGGGGTGCTGGCGGGCCTTGCCGGCCTCAGCAATGGCTATGAGGCGCGGATCGTCGGCGATGGCACGTGGCAGCGCTGGCGCGGGGCGGCGCTGGCGCGGCGCATGGCTCCAGCGGGTGGGGCGGTACGCGCAGGCACGCGCGGGGAGCGGGTCCTCGCCGAGCAGGCGCGGGAGCAGCGCATGAGGGCGGTACGCGCAGGCACGCGCGGGGAGCGGGTGGCGGCCTTCACCATCAGCAATGATGCCGGCGTTTATGGCGTGCTCGGCCAGATCAATGCGCCGCTTGGGCCCGAGACGCTGGCCGGGCGCGCGCTGGGCAAGGCCACCGCGCTCGCCGCCAGCTTCACCCTTGCGAAGAGCGTGATCGAGGGACGCGCGGCGCTGGTCTCGCGCGGGCTCGATGGGCGCGCCGCAGGGGTGGTTGACCTTGCCGACAAGCGGGTGAGGGGCGCGCGGGTGCAGCTGGCGCTGCGCGATCCGGCGCTGCTTGGCCCCGACCTCCTGCTTGATCGCGCGCGGCTCGCGGCCAACCTTGCCGGGCCCTTTGCCGATCTTGCGATCAAGCACGAGATCGCGCTTGCCCGGCTCGAGACGGCGGGCTTTCGCGCCGCGGGGCTGAGCCAGGAAGGCAGCGCCCGGCTTACCCAAGGGGTGCTCAGCCTGCCGCTGGTGATGCGCGTCGAGCAGGTGACCACCGGCCTTGCGCTGGCCGATCCGCGGCTGGTCAAGGGCAGGCTCGGCGGGCGGCTGACCTATGATCTTGCCCGCCAGCGGCTCGCCATTGATGGCGCGCGGCTGACCTTCCCCGGACTCGATGCCCGCTTCGCGCTGCGCGGCGATGTCGGCGCCGGGGCCTATGCCCTTGCCGGGCCGGTCAGCGCGCGCGGCCTTAGGTTCGATGGGCTTGGCGAGGTCAATGCCACGGCCAATATCCTTGCCAGCTTCGGGTCGGCAGCGCCTTGGCGCCTTGCCGCGAAGCTCGATGGCAGCCTCAGCCGCATCACCAATGCCACCCTTGTCGAGCTTGCGGGCGAACGCATCCGCCTTGCGGGCGCGCTGCAACTGGGCGCGGGCGCGCCTATCGTGCTCGATAATGCCGTGATCAGCGCGCCCCGGCTCAATGCCCGCATTACCAGCCGGGTGGTGAGTGCCGGGGGAGGGGCGCGCACCGTGCTCACCGGAAGCGGGCGCCAGGCGCGCTATGGCCCCTTCAGCCTCGATGCCGAGATCGCCGCCGATGGCCCACGCGGGGTGCTGGTGCTCGCCGATCCCTATCCCGCCGCGAGGCTCAAGGACGTGCGCATCGCGCTCGCGCCGCGGGCAGAGGGCTTCGGCCTCGATGTCGCGGGCCAATCGCTGCTCGGGCCGTTCGATGGCGCGCTGGCTCTGGTGCTCGAAGCCGATGCGCCCACATGGATCGTGATCGATCGGCTCGATGTCGAGCGGACCCGCCTTGCCGGCGCGGTGGTGCTGGGCCCGGGCGGGCCTTCGGGCGATCTCAGCCTTTCGGGCGGGGGCATCACCGGCACCGCCAGGCTGCGGCCCGAGGGCGCCGGGGCGACCGGCTTCGTGCTCGATCTGGCCGCGCGCAACGCCGCCTTCGGCGGGGCCGTCCCGATCAGCCTTGCCCGCGCCGAGCTCAAGGCCAGCGGGCGGCTGGGCGAGGGGACGAGCAGGATCGCCGCCGAGCTTTCCGGCAGCGGGCTGGCCTATGGTGCCGTGCGGCTCGCGAATGTCTCGGCCAAGGCCCAAATCGAGGATGGCCGCGGCGCGGTGCGCGGCACCATCTCCGGGCGGCGCACCGATCGCTTTGCGCTCAATTTCGATGCCGCACTCGCCCCGGGGCGGATCGCTGCGGCGCTGCGGGGGGATTATGCCGGCATGGCGATCACCATGCCGCGCCGCGCGGTGCTCACCGCGGCGGAAGGCGGCGGCTGGCAGCTCGCGCCAAGCCAGATCGGCTTTGGCGGGGGCTTTGCCCTCATCGAAGGTGCGCTGGGGGGCGAGGAGACCCGGCTCACGCTCAAGCTGGCACAGATGCCGCTGCGGCTATTCGACCTTGCTGGAGCCGATCTTGGCCTTGGCGGGCGCCTGTCGGGGGTGATCGATTATCGCCAGGCGCTCCGCGCGCCGCCTGAAGGCCGGGCGCGCATCCAGATCGAACGTTTCAGCCGCGCCGGGCTGGTGCTCTCCTCAAGGCCGGTCAATGTGCTCGGCGTAATTGAGCTTGGGGCCGATCGCCTCACCGCCGCCGGGCGCCTGCTCGAGGGCGAGGCGCGACTTGGCGATGTGGCCTTGCGGATCGCCGGTCTCGGGCGCGAGGGGGCGCTCGGCGAGCGGCTGATGCGCGGGCGGCTCGATGCCCGGCTCGCCTATGAGGGCGCGGCCGAGGCGCTCTGGCGCCTTGCTGCGATCGAGGCCTTCGACCTGTCCGGCCCGGTAAGCCTCGCCGCGCGCGCCACCGGCACGCTTGCTGACCCGCGCATCATCGGCACCGCGCGCAGCAGCAATCTGGTGCTGGCCAGCGCGCTCACCGGCACCCGGATCGAGAAGATCGCGCTCGCCGGGCGCTTTTCCGGCTCACGGCTCGAGCTTGTGCGCTTTGCCGGGACGACCGCGGGGGGCGGGGCGATCAGCGGCAGCGGCACGATCGATCTGGCGCGCATGGGCCAGGGCCGCGGGCCGCAGCTCGATCTGCGCGCCGCGGCCAAGGGCGCGCGCCTGCTCAACGCCAATGGGCTCGATGCCACGCTCACCGGCCCCTTGCGGATCGTCTCGGATGGGCTTGGCGGCACCATCGCCGGGCGCGTCAGGGTGGAGCGCGCGCGCTGGGCGCTGGGGGTGGCGGGCGAGGACATGGCCCTGCCGGTGATCGCCACGCGCGAGATCAACCGCGCCGATGGCCTAGCCCCGGCGCGCAGCCAGGCCTCGGCGCGGGGCGCGGCCTGGCGCTATCTCGTCAATGCGTCCGGGCCGGGCCGGATCGAGGTCGATGGCATGGGGCTGGAGAGCGAATGGGGGATCGACATTGCCCTGCGCGGCACGGTGGACGATCCGCGCATCGGTGGCACCGCGCGGCTGGTGCGCGGCGACTATACCTTTGCCGGCACCCGCTTTGAACTCACCCGCGGGCGGATCCTGTTCGATACCGGCGAGCCGATCAACCCGCGGCTCGACATCGCCGCCGAGGCGACGCGCAGCGGCACCAACGTCGCCATCGCCATCACCGGCAACGCGCTCTCTCCGGCAATCGCCTTTTCGAGCGAGCCGGCCCTGCCCGAGGAGGAGATCCTCGCCCGGCTGCTGTTCGGTGGCTCGGTCACCTCGCTTTCGGCCACCGATGCGGTGCAGCTCGCCGCGGCGCTGGCGGCGCTTCAAAGCGGGGGCGCCGGGCTCGATCCGATCGGTCAACTGCGCCGTTCGATCGGGCTCGATCAGCTGCGCATCGTCAACGCCGACCCGCTCACCGGGCGGCAGACCGGGATCGCCATCGGCAAGAACATCACCCGCAACATCTATGTCGAACTCGTCACCGATGGGCGCGGCTACAGCGCCACCGAGGTCGAATACCGCATCACCAGCTGGCTTTCGCTGCTGGGCACGGTTTCGACCATCGGGCGCGATTCGGTGCTGGTGCAGGCCTCGCGCGACTATTGAACCGCGCCGCGGTAGAGCGCGGCCTCGGCGGCGCGGCGGCGCACGAGGCCGGGCAGCACCTTGCCCCCGGCGCGGTTCCAGCGGGCAAATTCGGCCGCCGCGCCCTGATGATCGCCGGCCTTGTGCCGTCGCGTCAGCGTCGCCCGGGCGATGGCGCCGGTGTTGTAGTGGAAGCTCACCAGGGCATCGAACTGGTTCTGGCTGGTCGGCGCATCGCCGAGCGCGGCGGCAACCTCGGCGGCATAGCGGACAAGATCCTCATCGAGCCGCTGGTCGTATTGCGCCCGGGTCCACACCGTGCCCCTGGTGATGCGCCCGCCGTTGAAGCGGTCAGGCCCGGTTGCGCCCCAGCCGATCGTCCAGGGTTCGCCCCCGGTACCGGGATCGGGATAGGCTTCCACAAGGCCGTCGGCGCGCAGCCGCGCCAGCCCCTCGAAGCGCTTGATGAGAGCAAGGCCTTCAGGGCCGATGCGGGTGGGCCGGGATGGCGCGGGCGGCGGTGCCGGTGGGACAGGGGCGGGCGGGGGCGGTGCAGGTTCGGAAGGGGGTGCGGGTTCAGCGGGGCGGCGGTGTTCTTCATCGCCGGCAAGGCCAAGAATGCGCCAGAGCACGCCAAGGGCAGAGCGGGGGGGAGAGCCGGGCATGGACGACCTCACGATCACGGGTAGGAGGGAGCGGCAGGCCCAGCAAGCCAGAAAGTCGCCAAGTAGGAAATGCCCCGCATCGCTTTGGCAGGGCCGGGGCGCGCCGCCGGAGCCGCGCGCCCCTTGCAGGAGGCCCGGATCGGCGCCCTTCGCGCAAAAGCGAGCGCGCCCCCGCCGCGGCGATCATCGCCGCAGGGCGGAGGCGCGCGTGGGCCGGGGGCCCGTCAGTTGCTGGCGGCAGCGATGATCACCCCGCGCGCCTCGTCCCAGCGGCCATCGCGCTTGGCCTCGAGGCGCTTCAGCATGTCGACCGGGCTTTCATAGGCCGAGATGTTGGAATAGCGCTTGGCCGCCTGGGCAAGCTGCTTCTCCCGGCGTGCCTTTTCGCGCTCATCGCCATCGAAGGCGCCGAAGGCCGCCGGCTTGATCACTCCGATCGCATCCTCGATCATCCCGCGCTGTTCGAAATCGCGCGCCAGCAGATAGCGGATGTCATCATTTGAAGGCACGAGGGTGAAGGCTTCGACCATGCGGTTCTGCGCCTCGAGGCTGGGCATGACCTTCTGATCGAGGAAGGTCTGGAACAGCGCCACCCGCGGCTCGACCGCGATGGCCGAAGTGGCGATCGCCTCGCGCAGCGGTTCGCGCGCCGTCTCCCATTCCTCCTCGCTGCTCTGGGGGGTGAGCAGCCCGGCACGGGCAATGCCGAGATGGGTGAGGCCGATGGTGTCACCGGGATAGAGCGCCAGCAGGCGCGTGGCGGTCTCGAGCGCATCCTGGTGCTTGTGGGCGAGGTTTTCCAGCTGAACCTGGATCTGCAGACCCATGCGGTTGTCGGGCTCGGCCGCGCGGATCTTGCGCGTTGCCGAGACGATCTGCGAGAGCGCCGCATAGTCGAAGCCCGAATAGAGCCGGATTTGGTAGCGCATCAGCTCGCTTTCGACCGGCGTGAGTTCGCGCACCGGGATCGCGGCCTCGTCAATCGGCTTGAGCGAGAGGCGCACGGCCTTGAATTCGCTCCGATACTTGCGCAGTTCGCGGTTCAAGGCATCAAGATCGCCGAAGGCCTCGCGCGCCGCCTGGTCATAAGGCGTGCCATTGGCCACGGCGTTGAGATAGGCCTTGAGCTGCGCGCCGCGCTCGGGCCGGGTGGCCGCCAAGTGGGTGAGCAGCCAACCCTCGGCATAGAGCGCCCCGATCTGGTCGCGGACATCGGCATAGGACTTGGCGGTCAGCAACTTCTCGACATGGATCCAGTCGCCGCTGCGGATCGCGTCCATGCGGAAATAGGGGGCATGGCCGATCTCCACCACATTGGGCTCCGGGAAGGCCATGGTGCCGTAATATTCGGCAAAGCCCTCCGAATACCAGCTGGGGTAATTGGCATTGAAATACTGATACATGTAGTGGTGGAGATATTCGTGCTGGCGCACTTCCGGGCCCCAGGTCAGGCTCTGGCGGCTGGCCTTGAAGGCCGAACCCTGCCCGGTGCGCAACACGTTGCGGAAGGTGACAAGGAAGGGGCCCTGCCGGGTGCTGCTGTAATAGCCGCCCACGCCATAGGATTCGTAAGGGAAGGTGTTGTTCACCTCGTCCATGTCGGCGACCTCGAAGATCACCACCTTGAGCGGGCTGGACGCGCGCTGGTTGCCAGTGAGCGCGCGCACCAGTTTGTCGAAGGTCTGGAGCCGGCCCACGGTCTGGCGCAATTCCTGCGGCGGGGCTTCGCTGTAATAGATGAAGTTCTCGGTCTCGGCGACGCGCCAGCCAGCCTGTGCGGGCGCGGCAAGGGCAAAGAGGCAGGCAAGCGCGCTCAGGAATGCGGCAAGGCTCAAGCGGGTCATGATGGCACCTGTGGCATGGAAAAACAGGCTCGCGCGCCCGGCCACCCCCATTGGTGAGCGACAACCGCTTGCACGAACTGCACAAATCTAGGCGATTCGCCGGGGCATGACAAGAGTTCTTGACTGACAAGAATGTTTGGCAGTAAAGAGTTCTTGTCAGCCTGGCCGACTCGCTCCCGCGGGGGCAGCCCTGGCCAGGCCAGCAGCAATGAGACCAGCCATCGCCGGGCCCTTGTCCCGGGAAAGGACCGAGGTGGAAAACCGTGTGAAGCAGCACCGCGAGGCACGCGGCTGGAGCCAGGGCGAACTTGCCCGCCGGCTCGGCGTGTCGCGCCAGACGGTCAATGCGGTGGAAACCGACAAGTATGATCCCTCGCTGCCGCTGGCGCTGCGCATGGCGCGGCTGTTCGGCGTGAGCGTGCCCGAACTTTTCATCGATCACTGGGAGCCCGAAGCATGACGAGCAAGACCGATACCCCCCGTTCCATCCCCTGGCTGCGCAAGCTGGTGATCCCGGGGCTGGCCGGCGCCGTGGCGGGCTTTGCCGCCAGCTACGTGCTGTTCAGCACGATCGACGGGCCGCTGGTGGGCGGCCTTGGCACCTCGCAGACCATCGCCGCGGTGGTGGGGATGCTCTATGGTCTCATCGCCCTTGCGGTGCTGTTCGGCGCGCTCAGCCCGAAGATGGGCGCGCGCTTTCTCAATGTCGAGGACGCCGATGAACTGCGCGAGCAGCGCCGCGCGCTGATCCTTTCCGGGGTGGCGATGGCGCTGTGGGGCGTGGCACTGATCGCGCTGGCGCTGGCCGCGCCCGATGGCCCGGTGCCGCAGCAGGTGGCGCTCGTGATCGGGATCGTCGGCCTTGCCGGCGGGGTGGTGGTGGCGATCCGCCTCAACCCGCTGCTCGACGAGCTGATGCGTGCGGTCAATCTCGAGACCGGGGCTTTGAGCTATCACCTGGTGCTGCTGCTGGTGGGCGGCTGGGCGCTGTTGGCGCACCTTGGCTATGTCGCCGGCCCACAGCCGATCGACCTGCTCTCGGCCTTCTATGTGCTGGTGCTGCTGGCGAGCTTCGTTGTGGCCGGCAAGCGCGGGATGATCCGCCTGCAATAGGCCTGGAGAAGGGGGGGACGTCGCCCGGGCGCAAGCTGTGCCAGGCCGGTCGGCCGCGGCGCGTATCTTGCCCAGGCGCTTGCCTCATGCGGCCAGACTTGCGCTCCCCGCCGCCATCAGCCCAGACTTGTAACGGCGCATGGTGCAAAGGCCGGGCGTTGAGGCTCGGTTGACCTGGCCTCGCACTCACGGCGCCCGGTTACGTCCCGGTTACGTCCCGGTTACGTCCCGGTTACATGGGGCCAAGGCCAAAGCTGAGCCGCGTCTGGTTGATTGTGCGCTTGCACTCGTCAGTGATGCGGATGAGATAGACTGCGGCGGGCTTGAGCTGGGCAAAGCGCTCGTCCCGATAAGCGGCGCTGATCTTGTCGGCGAGCATGGCCGCGGTGATCTTGTTTTCGATCATGCATTGGGTGCGGCCCACCTTCACCAGTGCAGCGTTGAGATCATCATCGGCAAAGACGAGATTGAGGCTGTCATTGAGGCCCTGGGCGTAGGCGGCTTGAGCCTCTGGGCTGAGTTGCAGCCATTGGGCGCGGTTGTTGACGAAGCCATTGGCAGCCGCCGGCACGGCGCTGACAGCGAAGAACATGCTGGCGATCAGAACACAAAGTCGCACGGGGTCCTCTTTGTTTCATGGATTGCCACGGGTGGCTGGTGGATCGGATCGGCTGAACCGTCACTGAAATCAACCGGGCTGCGTCCAGGATCAGCCGGGGCGCAGCTTTGGGCAAGAGGGGCTGCAGCGCATCAGGAAAAAAGAAGCGGGCCGCATCGCTGCGGCCCGCTCCCCATTCAGGCTTGCGGTGAGGCTCAGAACTTGAAGCCGGCCCCGACAGCGCCGCCGACCGAGTTGTCGGAGAAGCCGAAGTTGGCCCCGAGGGTCACACCGGTGTCGGTGACATACTGGGCGCGGATCGCACCGCCCCATTCGCCCTCGAACACACCAACGCCGCCGCTGATGCCGCCTTCGCCGTTGGAAAGGTTGAGCGGCGCAGCATTCATCGCGAAGGCCATGGCAACGCCCTGGTAGGCCTTGTCGGTGCGGTTGAACAGGCGGTCGATGTCCTGCGTGACGCGGGCATCGAGAGCAGCCAGTGCGAGGTTGGTCGCGTTGAGCTGACGCCCGGTCACCGCATCGGTCGAGGTCGCCGACAGCGTGGCATCGGTCAGGCCGGTGATCTTCCCGTTGTTCGACGGGTTGATCAGCACGTTGCCGGCGCGGATCTGACCGGTGGTGGTGCTGATGTTGCCGGCCGCGGTGGTGTAGTTGCCCACCACGCTCAGAGCCCCGCCGATCGAGGTCGCGCCCGCGATCGAGGCAGCGCCGCCAACGGTAAGGTTGGCGCCCACCGAGGTGTCACCGGTCGAAACCAGCGCCGCACCGGTGATGGTGGCACCGCTGGTGATGTTGCCGGTGCTGGTGATCGCGCCGGTGTTGGCGATGCCATTGGTCGAAGTCAGACCGGTCACGGCAAGGGTGCCGCCGATCGAGGTCGCACCAGCGATCGAGGCCGTGCCGCCAACGGTGAGGTTGGTGCCCACCGAGGTCGAACCGGTCGAGACCAAGCTTGCGCCGGTGACGGTGCCACCGCTGGTGATGTTGCCCGAGCTGGTGATCGTGCCGGTGTTGGCAATGCCGTTGGTGGTGGTGAGGCCGGCCACCGCCAGCGTCCCGCCGACCGACGCATTGCCGGTGGTGGTCAGCGTCGCGGTGCTGATGTTGCCGGTGTTGGTGATGTTGCCGGTGTTGGTGATGCCGTTGGTGGTGGT
>NZ_KE383967.1:0-1902 GCF_000422985.1 Erythrobacter cryptus DSM 12079 | reverse complement strand
GAAGCATTGCCGGAGGTGGTCAGCGTCGCGGTGGAGATGTTGCCGGTGTTGGTGATGTTGCCGGTGTTGGTGATGCCGTTGGTGGTGGTGGCACCGGTGACGGCCAGATTGCCGCCCACGCCAACATTGCCGGAGAAGTTGCCATCAACCGCGTTGACATTGCCGGAGAAGTTGCCGTCAACTGCGTTCACATTGCCCGCGAAGGTGCCGTTGCCGGTATCATCGAGCGTGAAGGTGGTGCCGTTGCTGCTGTCAGTGACGGTGATGCCCGCGTTGTTGACGACCACAGTGGTCGAGCTGGTGCCACCATGAAGAGTCACGCTGTTGGCCGCCACTTCAACATAGCTCGGACCGCCCGCCTGGATGGTCACACTCGGCGCAGTGCTCGAGATGCCGTCAACCCCATAGGTGGTGGTGCCAGTACTGTCGCTGAAGGTGGAGCCGGAAGCCGTGTAGGCGGCCTGCTGCGTCCCGCTGCTGTCGGTCTGCGTGGCAGTGAAGCCGTTGGCCGTCTGCGACGTGCTCGATATAGTGCCCGCAGCTGTATCGAACTCGGTGAAGGTCGATCCGAAGACGTCCTCGAACGAGCTGTTCCCCGCCGTAGGGGTGTAGGTAACATTGCCCGTGGAGGCGTCGAAGGTGGAATCGCCGGTCGTGAGCGAACGCGAGGTGAAATCCGGATTGACCCAACCTCCGCTTTGGTTGCCCGTGCCGGTCGACCCGGTGCCCGAAACCGAGGTGGTGTTCTGATACAGGTTCTGCTGATCGGTTTCGAGCGATTCGGTGTAGGAGTAGTTGCCCGGCGTCGGCGAGGTCAGCGCGACGACTTGCGTGTACGGGTTGCTCGGATCAGCAGTGGCCGGATTGGTGTTGGTGTCGAACACATTCGTGGTTTCGGTCACCTGCACGTAAGTCGAAGTGGCAGAACCGTTTTCGGAAGTGGTCGCCGCATCACCAGCGAAAGTGGTCGGCGCAGGGCCCACGCTGGTGTTGTAGCTCTGCGTCACGTCCTGGTTGGTGCAGATCGTGCTCGCCGTATCATAGGGCGAATCGCTGATGTTCACCGACGGGTTGGGGTGCGTGTTGGGGAACACCGTGGTGTAGCCGCCAACGGTGGTGCCGTCAGCGCAGATGTTGCCACCATTGGGTGCAGAAACCGTCCCGCCCGGAGTGATCGTGCCGATCACTTGCGCGTGCGCTTGGCTGGCAGAAAGGGCAATCGCCGATGCTGCCACCGAGGCCATGAATTGGTATTTGGTCAACGTTATTCTCCCTTGGACAAAAGGATTGAAGAAACTTGCGATACCCGGGGTTTAAGGCGCATTTGTTACGCCTCAAGCTGTTTTTACTATGGCAGATCTGGCGATCTGGAAGCACCTTGCTTGCGGCATCATGCTGCCGAAAGGTGCCATCTTGAAGGTTGTTGTGCCCGGCTTGCCCTCCCTGTCACTCGCATTGCGCATGGCGCAATGCCACGAGGCGAGAGCACACCTCTCTACCTCTCTGTGTCACGGAGGTATGCCCATGAGGCGCCACATTTGCAAGCCTTTTGCATCCTAAGCCGTGGACTCATTAGCTGCGATCCATAGGCGAGTTGAGAAGAGTTTGGCAGCGGCGAGGAAGTTGTCGGCGCGTTTGTCGTATCGCGTGGCCAAGCCTCTGGCGTGCTTGAGTTTTCCGAAGAAGCGCTCGATCAGGTTGCGATAGCGGTAGAGGAAGGAGCTGAAGGCGAAGCCCTTCTTGCGGTTGGCCTTTGGCGGGATGTTGGCGAAGCTGCCGCGCGCCTCGACCTTGTCGCGGATGGCGTCGCTGTCATAGGCCTTGTCGGCGAGGAAGATGCTGCCTTCCGGCACGGCCTCGAGCAGCGGATCGGCCTGTTGGCAATCGCTCGCCTGTCCTTCG